>NZ_NCXM01000009.1 GCF_002104765.1 Mycolicibacterium vulneris | reverse complement strand
CCTATCCGCCGCCCCCGCCACCGCCGCCCGGCGGGTACGACCCGCCGGGCGGCGGTGGCGGGGGCGGCGGATAGGACCCCGCGGGCGCCTGCGGAGGCGGCTGTTGACCACCCGAGGGCCCGGGCGACGAGGGAGGTGGCGGGTAAGCGCCGCCGGGCGGCGGTTGATCGGTCATGGGCAACCTTCACTCCGGGTCAGCTGGACCCCTAGCTGGGACAGCCGAAACAGTACCCGAGCGCGTCGCGCCCCGGCGAGACGCGCGGGGCCGCGAACTAGCGGCGCCCGGGCAACCCCCGAGGTCCATCGGAGAGGAAACCCAGCAAGTCGTAGCGGGTGATCACGCCCACCGGTTTGCCTTCCTCGACCACCATCAGCGCGTCCCAATCGCGCAGCGCCTTGCCGGCCGCGCTGACCGACTCCCCGGCGCCGATCATCGGCAGCGGCGGGCTCATGTGCAGCGCGACCGCGTCGGCCAATTTCGCCCGGCCCTCGAAGACGGCCGACAGCAGTTCGCGCTCGGAGACGCTGCCGGCGACCTCCCCCGCCATCACCGGCGGCTCGGCGCCGACCACCGGCATCTGCGACACCCCGTACTCACGCAGGATGCCGATCGCGTCGCGCACGGTCTCGGACGGGTGGGTGTGCACCAGGTCGGGCAGCTCCCCGGACTTGCGGCGCAGCACGTCGCCGACCCTGGACTGTTCGGTGGAGCCGTCGAGGCGGCTGCGCAGGAACCCGTACGACGACATCCAGGCGTCGTTGAAGATCTTCGACATGTAGCCGCGTCCGCCGTCGGGCAGCAGCACCACCACGATCGAATCGGGGCCGGCCTGCTCGGCGACCTTGAGCGCGGCGACCACCGCCATGCCGCACGAACCGCCGACCAGCATCGCTTCCTCGCGGGCCAACCGCCGGGTCATGTCGAACGAGTCGGAGTCGGAGACGGCGATGATCTCGTCGGGCACCGTGCGGTCGTAGGCCTGCGGCCAGAAGTCCTCACCGACGCCCTCCACCAGATAGGGCCGGCCGGTGCCGCCGGAGTACACCGACCCCTCGGGATCGGCGCCGATGATGCGCACCGCGCCGTTGGACACCTCTTTGAGGTAGCGGCCGGCGCCGGTGATCGTTCCGCCGGTGCCGATGCCCGCGACGAAGTGGGTGACCTTGCCGTCGGTGTCGGCCCAGATCTCCGGGCCGGTGGTGGCGTAGTGGCTGGCCGGGCCTTCCGGGTTGGCGTACTGGTCGGGCTTCCATGCGCCGTCGATCTCGGTGACCAGCCGGTCGGAGACGCTGTAATAGCTGTCCGGGTGCTCGGGCGGCACGGCGGTCGGGCACACCACGACCTCGGCGCCGTAGGCCATCAGCACGTTGCGCTTGTCCTCGCTGACCTTGTCGGGGCAGACGAACACGCACTTGTAGCCGCGGTGCTGGGCGACGAGGGCCAGCCCGACGCCGGTGTTGCCCGAGGTGGGCTCGACGATGGTGCCGCCGGGCCGCAGCTGCCCGCTTGCCTCGGCGGCGTCGATCATCTTCACCGCGATCCGGTCCTTCGAGCTTCCACCGGGATTGAGGTATTCGACCTTGGCCGCCACGAGGCCGGCACCGTCGGGGACGACGGAATTCAGACGCACCAGCGGTGTGCCGCCGATGAGGTCACTGATGTGCTGCGCGATCCGCATGCGTTCATCGTCTCAGGCGGTTTCGCACCGCGCACAACTACTCTCCGCGCGGTTTGCGTGTCTAGCCGGTGGCCTCGCGGATGTAGTCGCCGATCTGCCGCAGCGAGCGCATGGCCTCGGGGACCATCGGCGCGGCCAGCTGAAAGTCGTGGATCTGCCCGGGCCACACCCGCACCTCGGCCGGCACGCCCACCGCGGCCAGGCTGCTCGCCGCAAGCCGCGCGTCGTGCAACAGCACCTCGGAGCCCGACACGTGGATCAGCGTGCGCGGCAGGCCCGGCTTGATGTGATCCAGCGGCTCGTAGATCTCTTCGGGCTTCCCGTCGACGATGTTCTTCCGGGCCGCCCCGGCCACCAGCTCGGCGAGCGCATCGAACGCCCCGGCCGTGAACATCGCATCCGTCTCGATGTTGGGGTGGGCCTGCTTAGGTTCTTTGGCCAGCTGCAGCAGGGGCGAGATCGCCACCAGCGCAGCGGGCTCCTCACCCTCGTCCTGCAGGCGCTGGGCCAACGTGAGCGCCAGGTAGCCGCCCGCGGAGTCGCCGGCCAGCACGATCTGGTCGGGTTCGTACCCGCGCCGGCGCAGCCATCGATACGCGTCGTGACAGTCCTCGAGCGCCATCCCGACCGAATTCTTCGGCAGCAGACGGTAATTGACCACCAGGATGGGCGAATCGGCGAACTTGGACAGGGCTTCGACGAGCCGGCCGTGCGAGTTCGCCCCACAAGTCAGAAAGGCGCCGCCGTGCAGGTAGACGATCACGCGGCGGCTGCCGTCGGCGGGCAGCACCCCGGGCGCGCGGACCAGCTGCGCCGACGCATGGGGCAGCTTCACGGTCTCGCGTACGGTGGCCGACGCCGGGATCAGCACCCGGGCGGTGAGGTCGATGAGACCCCAGGGCCAGGGCAGGTTGGGGACATGGCTGCCGACCGACAGGATCGGCCGGATGGTCAGACGCGAGGTGAGGTTCGCCAGTCGCGCGGCGACGCTGGGCCCGGATTCCAGGACCTCGACGGGTGCCCCGTCGCTGATGGCGAATTTGCGCGACTGGGCTCGACGCGCTCTCAGGACGTCATGGGGCCGAACGGTAGTTGCCGATGACCCCGATTCCTTGCTAGGTGCAGTCATGCTCAACACTTCCTACGTCGTTGTAGTGCGATACAGCATGTGACGAGGCGACCGAGCGTCTTGGTTCAGCCGTTTGCCAAAGTGCTCAGCCGACCCCTTGACATCAGCTTGACAGGCGTTGCTTAGTACAACGTATGAAATAGCTGATTCGATACCAGTTTTGCTTCGCACCGTAATCAGTTCGTTTTCCAGCAACCCCCGCGAAACTCGCAGCGGCTTTAAACTTGATTGCGTGACCATGCGGGTGCCACGCCGTTCGGCGATCGCCCTGGCCACAGCGGGCGCGCTGGCCTCAACAGGAACCGCCTACCTGGGGGCACGCAGTCTGTTGGTCGGCCAGGCCTCCCACGCGCGCACCATCATCCCCAAGTCCTGGGACATCCCGCCCCGTGCGGACGGCGTGTACGTGCGCGGCGGCGGCCCGGTGGAACGGTGGCATCGCGGCATGGCGGTCGACCAGCACCTGATGATCTTCGGTGACTCGACCGCCGCCGGATACGGCTGCATGAACGCCGACGAAGTGCCCGGGGTACGCATCGCCCGCGGCCTCGCCGAGCAGACGGGCAAACGAATCCGGTTGAGCACCAAGGCGATCGTGGGCGCCACCTCCAAGGGCGTGTGCGGTCAGGTCGACGCGATGTTCGTGGCCGGCCCGCCGCCCGACATCGCGGTGATCATGGTCGGCGCCAACGACGTGACCGCGCTGAACGGCATCAGCCAGTCGGCGCAGCGGCTGGGGTTGAGCGTCCGCAAGTTGCGCGCCCGGGGCGCGGTGGTGATCGTCGGCACCTGCCCGGATCTCGGGTTCATCAGCGCCATTCCCCAACCGTTGCGGTCATTGGCGCACGAGCGGTGCCTGCAGCTGGCCCGCGCGCAGACCGCAGCGATCAGATCGGCCGGTGCTGTGCCGGTGCCGTTGGCGCAGCTGATGGCGCCGCAATTCCGCGCCACCCCCGACGCCATGTTCTCCGCCGACGGCTTCCACCCCTCGGCACCGGCCTATGCGCTGGCGGCCGACGCGCTGCTGCTCGCCCTCTGCGACGCGCTGGGCGAGGAGGTGGAGCGTCCGCCGGTGAGTTCGCCGGTGCCGGCGGCGACGCCGGTGCTCGGTCAGCAGCACACCCGCACCAGCGTGATGTCGCGGCTGTGGCGGCGTCCGGCGCCCGGACCTGCCCCGTCGTCGTGCCCCGAGGTCGGCAGCGACTAGATTTGTTCTCGCCCGTCGGGGTGGACCTACCGCCCGAAGGTGAAGCGAGCCAGCCCCATCTGTGGGATCTGCAGGGATCTGAAGGGAACCACCATGCCTGAAGCCGTCATTGTCTCAACTGCTCGCTCGCCGATCGGCCGCGCGATGAAGGGGTCGCTGGTCAACATGCGCCCCGACGACCTGACCGTCCAGATCGTGCGCGCCGCGCTCGACAAGGTGCCCGCCCTGAACCCGCACCAGATCGACGACCTGATCCTGGGCTGCGGCCAGCCCGCCGGCGAATCCGGCTACAACCTGGCCCGGGTCATCGCCGTCGAGCTCGGCTTCGACTTCCTGCCGGGCACCACCGTCAACCGGTACTGCTCGTCGTCGCTGCAGACCTCGCGGATGGCGTTCCACGCGATCAAGGCCGGTGAGGGTGACGCCTTCATCTCCGCGGGTGTGGAGACCGTGTCCCGCTTCGCCAAGGGCAGCGCCGACTCGTGGCCGGACACCAAGAACTCGCTGTTCGGTGAGGCCCAGGAGCGGTCGGCCGCCGCGGCCGAGGGCGCCGAGGAGTGGCACGACCCCCGCGCCGACGACAACATCCCCGACATCTACATCGCGATGGGCCAGACGGCCGAAAACGTTGCGCTGCTGACCGGCATCAGCCGCGAGGACCAGGACCACTGGGGGGTGCGCAGCCAGAACCGCGCCGAGGAAGCGATCAAGAGCGGGTTCTTCGAACGCGAAATCACCCCGGTGACCCTGCCCGACGGCACCACCGTGAGCACCGACGACGGCCCGCGTCCCGGCACCACCTACGAGAAGATCAGCCAGCTCAAGCCGGTGTTCCGGCCCAACGGCACGGTGACCGCGGGCAACGCGTGCCCGCTCAACGACGGCGCCGCCGCGGTGGTGATCACCAGCGACACCAAGGCCAAGGAACTGGGCCTGACGCCGCTGGCGCGCATCGTCTCCACCGGGGTCAGCGGCCTGTCCCCGGAGATCATGGGCCTGGGCCCGATCGAGGCGACCAAGAAGGCGCTGGCGCGCGCCAAACTGTCGGTCAGCGACATCGACCTGTTCGAGATCAACGAGGCGTTCGCCGTCCAGGTGCTGGGCTCAGCGCGCGAGCTGGGCATCGACGAGGACAAGCTGAACGTGTCCGGCGGGGCGATCGCGCTGGGCCACCCCTTCGGCATGACCGGCGCACGCATCGCCACCACGCTGCTCAACAACCTGCAGACGCACGACAAGACCTTCGGTCTGGAGACCATGTGCGTCGGCGGCGGCCAGGGCATGGCGATGGTGATCGAGCGGCTGAACTAGGCCGCTCGAGCGTGACGCCCGGCGCGTCGAGTGTGAAACGGCGGCGGCGACACGCCGTGTACACCCGCCCTCAGCTCACACTCAACGCCGTCAGCTCACAACCGCTATACGAAAAAACCGGCACGCCAACGGGCGTACCGGTTTTTTCTCTGTGGCAGAGCTAGTCGTTCTGCAGATAACTCAGCAGACGCAGGATCTCGATGTACAGCCAGACCAGCGTCACGGTCAGGCCGAGCGCGATGCCCCATGCCGCCTTCTCCGGCGCGCCGGCGCGGACCATCTGGTCGGCCGCGTCGAAGTCGATCAGGAAGCTGAACGCCGCGATCGCGATGCACACCAGCGAGAAGATGATCGCCACCGTGCCGCCGCTGCGCAGGCCAAGGCCGGTGCCGCCGTTGACGTGGAACATCGCCAACACGAAGTTGCCGAGCATCAGGGCCAGCACGCCGAACATCGCGGCGACCAGCATGCGGGTGAACTTGGGCGTCACCCGGATGGCTCCGGTCTTGTAGACGACGAGCATGCCGAAGAACACACCGAAGGTGCCCAGCACCGCCTCACCGATCAGCGCCCCGGCGTTGGCGTTCGACACCGAGAAGTTGGCGAAGACGAACGAGATGGCGCCCAGGACCAGACCCTCGAGCACCGCGTAACTCAACACGATGCCCGGGTTGTCCTGCTTGCGGCCGAAGGTGGCCACCAGCACCAGGACCAGGCCGCCCAGCCCGCCGACCAGGGCCAGCGGCATGGCCAGCGCGACGTCGCGGGCGACCAGGAAGTAGGAGACCACGGCGGACAGCGCCAGCACGGCCAGCGTGATGCCGGTCTTGGTGACGACGTCGTCGATGGTCAGCGGACGCGAAGCTTTGGCCTCCTGATACGGGGCCTGGTAGGGAGCCGCGTAGGGGTCGGCTCCATAGCCCTGCATCGGGGGCGCGCCAGTGCCGAATTGCGCGTATCCGCCCCTCTGCTTAGGCAGCGAACGAAATACCGGGTTGCTTGTCTCCCGCACCGTCGGATCCTCTCTAATTGGCTTCGAGCTGTGCGAACACAATCTCAACGATCGGCGTTGCACCCTGGTTCCCAGCGGACCTGGGCATTTTCCCGTGTGCGCAGCCTCCGCAGTTGTCGTCGCGTTAAAGATAACCCTTACCCGCGGGCACCGCGCCGGTCGTGACGATCTAGATTTCTCCTCGAGGCTGGACCGGCCTGGACCGGCTCAAGGGAGGCGAGGGCGTGACCGACGAATCCGATGAGGTTCTGACCGAAGTCGAGGGCAGCGTCGGCCTGATCACGCTCAACCGGCCCAAGGCGATCAACTCGCTGAATCAGCCGATGGTCGACGCGCTGACCGCCATCCTCACCGACTGGGCGGGCGACGACGCGGTGCGCGCGGTGGTGCTGTCCGGCGCCGGCGAACGCGGACTGTGCGCCGGCGGCGACGTGGTCTCGATCTATCACAGCGCGCGCAAGGACGGAGTCGAGGCGCGGCGCTTCTGGCGCGACGAGTATCTGCTCAACGCGCAGATCGCCGAGTTCTCCAAGCCGTACGTGGCGTTGATGGACGGCATCGTGATGGGCGGAGGCGTCGGCGTCAGCGCGCACGCGAACACTCGGGTGGTCACCGATACCTCCAAGATCGCCATGCCCGAGGTCGGCATCGGCTTCATCCCCGACGTCGGCGGTGTCTACCTGCTGTCCCGCGCTCCCGGCGGGCTGGGTCTGCACGCCGCGCTGACCGGGGCGCCGTTCTCCGGAGCCGACGCCATCGCCATGGGTTTCGCCGACCACTACGTCCCGCACGGCGACGTCGAGGCGTTCCGCCGCGCGGTGGTCTCCGACGGCGTGGAGGGCGCACTCGCCAAGTACGCGACCGACCCGCCGGCCAGTGAACTTGCCGCGCAACGCAACTGGATCGACGAATGCTATGCCGGCGACACCGTCGCGGACATCGTCGCCGCCCTGCGCGGACACGACGCGGGTCCGGCCGACGACGCCGCCGACCTGATCGCCACCCGTTCCCCGATCGCACTGTCGGTGACCCTGGAGGCGGTGCGCCGTGCCGCCAAGCTCTCGACACTGAAAGATGTTCTGGTGCAGGACTATCGGGTGTCGTCCGGGTCGCTGCGCTCGCACGATCTGGTGGAGGGCATCCGCGCCCAGCTGATCGACAAGGATCGCAATCCGCAATGGTCGCCGGCGCAGCTGTCCGCGGTTACCGCGGCCGACGTCGAGGCGTATTTCGCGCCGGTCGACGACGACTTGAGTTTCTAGAAAGGTGGTTTGGATGACAGACACGAATTACGAGACCATCCTCGTCGAGCGCGAAGAGCGTGTCGGCATCATCACCCTGAACCGGCCGAAGGCCCTCAACGCCCTGAACACTCAGGTGATGAACGAAGTCACTAGCGCGGCAGCCGATTTCGATGACGACCCCGGCATCGGGGCGATCATCATCACCGGCTCGGCCAAGGCATTCGCCGCCGGCGCCGACATCAAGGAGATGGCCGGGCTGACCTTCGCCGAGGCCTTCGGCGCCGACTTCTTCGCCCCGTGGAGCAAGCTGGCCGCGGTCCGCACCCCGACGATCGCCGCGGTGGCCGGGCACGCGCTGGGCGGTGGCTGCGAGCTCGCGATGATGTGCGATGTGCTGATCGCCGCCGACACAGCGAAATTCGGCCAGCCCGAGATCAAACTCGGCGTGCTGCCCGGCATGGGCGGCTCGCAGCGGCTGACCCGAGCCATCGGCAAGGCCAAGGCGATGGACCTCATCCTGACCGGCCGCACCATCGGCGCCGAGGAAGCCGAACGAAGCGGCCTGGTCTCGCGCGTGGTACCGGCCGACGACCTACTGACCGAGGCGAAGGCCGTCGCGACCACCATCTCGCAGATGTCGCGCTCGGCGGCCCGGATGGCCAAAGAGGCCGTCAACCGTGCGTTCGAGTCCACCCTGACCGAGGGACTTCTTTACGAGCGCAGGCTCTTTCACTCGACTTTCGCGACCGACGATCAGTCCGAAGGGATGGCGGCCTTCGTCGAGAAGCGCCCGCCGAACTTCACCCACCGCTAGGACGCTTGCATGAGCGAACCGGTTTCCGCGACACCCACCGAGGCAGACCAAGAGCCGGCGGACGCCGTCGGGCAATCCGCGGCTCCCGAGCCGGACGCCGCACCGCGACCGACACCCGCGCCGCGGGCCGGGCGCTCGGCCCCCACCCTCCCCTGGACCGAAAAGCCTTGGTGGGTGCGGCATTACACGTTCACCGGCACCGCGGTCGGCGTGATCTTCATCTGGCTTTCGCTGACACCATCGCTGCTGCCCCGCGGCCCGTTGTTCCAGGGCCTGGTCAGCGGGCTGTCCGGCGCCATCGGCTATGGGCTGGGCGTCTTTTCGGTCTGGCTGGTGCGGTTCATGCGCGAGAAGGATCACAGCCCGCCACCACCACGCTGGGCATGGAAGGTGCTGATCCCGATCAGCTTGGTGGGCCAGGTACTCATGGCGATCTGGCTCCACGTGTGGCAGGACGACGTGCGCGACCTGATGGGCGTGGAGCACCTGAGGTGGTACGACTACCCGCTGGCCGTGGTGCTGTCCCTGGTGGTGTTGTTCACGGTGGTCGAGCTGGGTCAATTCACCCGCTGGCTGGTCAAATTCCTGGTCGGTCAGGTGGACCGGTTCGTGCCGTTTCGGCTCTCGGCAACCATCGTGGTGGTCACCCTGGTGGTCCTGACCATCACCCTGCTCAACGGCGTCGTGCTCAAGTTCGCGATGCGCACCATGAACCACACCTTCGCCTCGGCCAACAAGGAGATGAATCCCGACACCCCTCCCCCGAAAACCCCGCTGCGATCGGGTGGTCCGGAGTCGCTGGTGTCGTGGGAGTCGCTGGGCCGCGAGGGCCGCATCTTCGTCGAGGGCGGTCCGAAGATCGCCGATCTGACCTCCTTCAACGGGGCACCGGCCACCGAGCCGATCCGGGCCTACGCCGGACTGGATTCGTCCAAGGGCATCACGGCGGCCGCGGAGCTGGCGGCGCAGGAGTTGCAGCGCACCGGCGGGCTGCAGCGCGCCGTCGTCGCGGTGGGCACCACCACCGGCACCGGCTGGATCAACGAGGCGGAAGCCTCGGCGCTGGAATACATGTACAACGGCAACACCGCGATCGTGAGCATGCAGTATTCGTTCCTGCCGAGCTGGCTGTCGTTCCTGGTGGACAAGGAGAACGCCCGGCACGCCGGGCAAGCGCTCTTCGAGGCTGTCGACAAGTTGATCCGCCAGATGCCCGAAGCCCAGCGGCCCAAGCTCGTCGTGTTCGGCGAGAGCCTGGGATCGTTCGGCGGCGAGGCACCGTTCTTGAGCCTGAACAACGTGCTGGCGCGCACCGACGGGGCGTTGTTCAGCGGACCGACCTTCAAGAACACCATCTGGACCGATCTGACGTCGACGCGTGACGCCGGATCGCCGGAGTGGTTACCGATCTACCAGGACGGTCGTTATGTCCGATTCGTCGCGCGCGCAAAGGATTTGACGCGTCCCAACGCGCCTTGGGATCACCCGCGGGTAGTGTACCTGCAGCACGCGTCGGACCCCATCGCGTGGTGGACGCCGGACCTGTTGTTCAGCAAGCCCGACTGGCTGAAGGAGCCGCGCGGCTATGACGTCCTGCCGCAGACGCGCTGGATTCCGGTCGTTACGTTCCTGCAGGTGTCGGCCGACATGGCGGTGGCGGTGGACGTACCCGACGGGCACGGCCACCACTACGTCGCCGACGTCGCCGACGGCTGGGCGGCGGTGCTGCAACCGCCCGGCTGGACGCCCGACAAGACCGCGAAACTGCGTCCGCTGCTGCACTCCGACTAGACGACTTAGAGCCAGCGGCGCGCGGTGCCGCCGGTATCGGCGAACACCGGATCGACCCGGCCCCCGGCCAGCTCGCTCAGCACACCGGCGCCGGCCAGCGCGTGATAGCCGCCGATGACGTCGGTGGCCCGGTGTAACCCGATGTCCAGCAGCGCGGCCGCCGCCAGGCTGGACGTGTAGCCCTCCGAACACAGGATCACCCATTCGACGTCGTCGCCGACAGCCTCGGGCAGCCTGGCCTCGCTGGTGGGATCGCAGCGCCACTCCAGGACGTTGCGTTCGATAACCAGCGCCCCGGGCACCTCGCCCTCGCGGAAGCGCTGGGCCTGCGGCCGGATGTCGACCAGCACCGCGCCGCGCCGCAGCGCGTCGGGCACCTCGACGGCGGGCAGGCGGCGATACCGGCGCCGGGCGGATCTCAAGACGACGTCGATGCGGCTCATGGCGATCCTTCCGGCTGGTCGGTCAGTTCGGTGCGTTCGCGGCGCAACGTCTTCTGCTCGGTGATCTCGTAGTACGACATCGCCGTCAGGGGTGGCGAGTAGGCATGCACGCTCAGGGTCGGCTGCACCGGCGCGGCGGCGGCGCTCGGCGCCGCCGCGACCGGCAGCGAAACGGGCACGGTGACCGGCCGCGGTGCCCAGACCACGTCGTGCACCCAGCCCAACGGGAATCCGGCCTGATCGCCGGCGTCCAGCCGACGGCGTCGCAAAGCCCTTCCGTCCCAACGGAATTCGTTCAGGGATCCGGAAATGACGGTCAGCGCGCCCAGCGACCCGCCATGGTCGTGCAGCTCGGTCGGCTGGCCGGGCACCCAGCTGATCAGCCAGACGTCGAGTTCCTCGTCGCCGTGGATGCGGGTGAACCAGCGCCGCGACTCGGGTATGCCGCCCGCGGGCAACAGGTGGTCGCACCGCCCGCTGAGCACATCGTCGGCGGCCTGGTCGGTGGCGTAGAGCAGATCAGGCACTCGCAGCCGGGTCGGGCCGGCGGACGGGGCGGAGAGGGCTTGCGGGCGCGGGGCAGCCGCGGTGACGACGGGCACAGACATTTACGGGAGCTTTCACGCGAAATGGACAGGACAAGCGGCGGCGTGTTACGGCCGACAACACTCGCAAAATCCGAAGCGCTCCATCACGGCCGCCAGTGTTGCATAGATTGAGACCGTGCGCTGGCGCGGTGATCGGTCCCGGCGGTGGGGCGCGGTTGTTGCCGCGGCCGTCATCCTGGCGGTCACGGGGTGCTCGCACGGCGCCCACAGCGGTGCCCCCTCGTCGCCGTCGGCGCGGCAATCCGGCGGCGCCAACGGCCCGGGTTCGGCGCCCGCGGGCTCCGTGGGCGTGTCCCCCGCCGGCGTGACGACCAGGGTCGACGTCCCCGCGGACTCGACCGAAGAGGAGTACTACCAGGCCTGTCACGCCGCGAAAGAGTGGATGGACGCCCAGCCCAAGACGGATACGTCGCTGTTCGAGCCGTATCTGTCGATGGTTCAGGCGTCCCCGGCGGGCACCGCGGGCAGCTGGAACGCGCCGTGGTCGAAGCTGACGCCGGCCCGCCAGGCCGCCGTGATCGTCGCCGCGCGGGCGGCGGCCAACGACGATTGCGGGTAGCGCCGAGTCCTGGCAATTTCTGGCCGCCGCGTAATTGGGATCACGGCTGAAAAAAGTGCCCGCGCCGCCCGCTGGCCGAGCGCCTCCGCGCAAAATGTAGGGGTGCCTGACGAACTTCCGCGTCGATCAGAACCGACCCGGGTGGCACTCGCCCTCGGCAGCGGTGGCGCCCGCGGCTACGCCCACATCGGGGTGATCGATGCCCTGGTGGCGCGTGGCTACGACATCGTCGGCATCTCCGGCTCGTCGATGGGCGCCCTGGTCGGCGGCCTGCAGGCGGCCGGCCGGCTCGGCGAGTTCGCCGACTGGGCGAAGTCGCTGACCCAGCGCACCATCCTGCGGCTGCTGGACCCGTCCATCAGCGCGGCCGGCGTGATGCGGGCCGGCAAGATCCTGGACGCGGTGCGCGACATCCTGGGCCCGGTCGTCATCGAAGAACTGCCCGTCCCGTACACCGCGGTGGCGACCGACCTGCTGGCGGGCAAGTCCGTGTGGTTTCAGCGCGGCCCCCTCGACGAGGCGATCCGGGCGTCCATCGCGATTCCCGGCGTGATCGCCCCCCACGCGGTCGACGGGCGGCTGCTCGCCGACGGCGGCATCCTGGATCCGCTGCCGCTGGCCCCGCTCGCCGCGGTCAACGCCCACCTGACCATCGCGGTGAGCCTGTCCGGCAGCGAGGCGGTCAGCAACCGCGAACCGGAGCCGGGTGCCACCGTCGAGTGGCTGACCCGCATGGTGCGCAGCACCTCCGCGCTGCTCGACACGGCCGCCGCCCGGTCGCTGCTCGATCGGCCGACGGCGCGGGCGGTGCTGAGCAGGCTGGGCGGACCGGCCGGCGAGCCGGACAGCTGGGCGGACACCCAGGAGGGCGAGCAGCCGGTTGACGGCATCGGCGAACTGGCCGGCGTGGAACCCGACGTCCCCAAACTGGGCAGCTTCGAGGTGATGAACCGGACCATCGACATCGCCCAGGCCGCCCTGGCCCGCCACACCCTGGCGGTCTACCCACCCGACCTGCACATCGAGATCCCGCGCTCGACGTGCCGGGCCCTGGAATTCCACCGGGCGGTGGAGGTGATCGCCGCCGGCCGCGCGCTGGCGGACGAGGCGCTGGACGCCCTGGAAGTCGAGGACGACCAGGACGCCCCGCCCGCGATCGAGCGCTGAGCCGCGCTCAAATCGCTTGCACGCCAACCGCTGTCACAGCCCCAGGAAGCGGGCGAGGGCCGCGGCTTCGCGGCGGCCCTGCTCGCGTCCGGCCAGGGCCGATGGGATGCGGCAGCCCGGGTCCAGCGCATTGGGCCCGAAGGCGGTCAGCGAATCGGCGTCGGCGAAGACGGCAAACGCCGCGCCGGGAAACGCCGAGACCTCGGCGGCCGGCCCGGCACCGAACGGCGACGGCGCATCGACACCCGAGGGCACCAGCACCACCGCCGTCGCGCAGTCGGCGGCCACCACGAGGTTGACCGAGCTGGCGACCCCGCCGTCCATGTAGTGGCGGCCCGCGATCGTCACCGGCGGCCACGCCCCGGGCACCGCGCAGCTGGCCGCGACGGCGTCGACCAGGTCGACGCCCGAGTCGCGGTCGAAGACGGTCAATTCGCCGGTTTCGACGTCGATCGCGGTGAGCCGCAACTCGGAATCAGGCCAGTGGTGCGACGGCAAGCGCCGCGCGATGACGTCGCGGCGCACCGGCGCGGGAACGGTTTTGGTAGCCAGCGCCACGGCACCGATGCGCTGCATCTGTTGCCGGGTCCTGTCCAGCGTGCCCTCATACGGCTCACCCAGGGCCGTCAGGAACAGCTCGGTGATGGTCTCGATGTCGACCCCGGAATCGATCTCGGCCGACGACTCGGAGACCTGCCGGTCAAACAGCTCGTCCAGGGTGTGGCCGCTGCTCAGCTGGGCGGCGACGGCGGAGCCCGCCGAGGTCCCGACCAGCACGTCCGACTCGGTCAGCAGCCGGGCCACGGCCGGCGACTCGTCGGCGATGCCCCGCAGAACACCTGTCTCCCAGGCGATTCCCGCTATCCCCCCGCCGGCCAGCACCAAGGCGCGTTTGGTTGTCACGTCGTCTACCTTGCCAGCCCGGGTCAGGCCAGTTGCCGGGTGTTCGGCAGGGCGTGCTGCGACTCCTCCACCGGCGAGCTCAGGTCCTCGCGACGCAGCAGATGTTTGGGCGGGTCCGGCAGGATCATGCTGCGGTGGATTTGCAGATCTGCATCGACGTGGAAGAGTTCACCCGCCGGCAGCAGCCGCCAGCGTGGCTCGTCGTCCATCACCTCAGTGGCGAACACCACCGACGACCGCACACACAGATGCTCCGATCGGGCGTGAATCCGCTTGGTGCACAAGTCGAATTCGGAATCATGCGAGGCCGCATCGTCGGACCGATCCAGAATGTAGAGCTGATGGGTTTCCGGGTATCGCAGCGCCCACATGTCGGTGGCCGTGCTCAGCAGCACGTTGACGGCGTAGATAGGAACATACTCGGCAAGCCATTGCATGGCGTCGGTGAGGCCGGCGGTGATGTTGCCGTCGCGGCCACGGATCGCGGCGGTGATCAACGCGAAGACCCGCTCGGAGTCGGTGTCGCCCAACACCAAGTCGTCGGTGCCGACCTCACGCAGCCGCTCGTCGAGGATGTCGAGTCCTTCGAGGACGCCGTTGTGCGCGAAGATCCGCCCGTCCTGCAGGAACGGGTGGGTGTTGTGGATGTCGAGCGAGCCGGTGGTCGCATAGCGGACATGGGCGATGACGGTCCTGCCGGTCACCCGGTGCGCCTCGGTCGCGAATTTGGCGTCTCGCCAGGCCGCTATCGGCTCCTTGTACAGGTGCGGTTGGCCGTGTTCGTCGAAGACACCCAGCCCGGTGCCGTCCGGGTTTCTCCTGCTCTGTTGAGCCAGGCTGTCCGGCGCATCCAGCAGCCAGAAGGTCGCGGTGCACGCGTGTGTCCCGGCGTGCAGGCCAAAGAGTCGGCACATGGCTCCCCCACGCCAGCGGTCGCGGGTCAGCCCGTCAGCACGGCCGACAGGTCGTGCAGCGCCCGGCGCGCGTAGCCCTTCCACATCGTGCCCAGCACCGGCAGGGCCCAGGCCGTCAGCGCGGAGCGTGGGCGGATGTCCCAGCGCCAGGTGATCTCGGTGCCGCCCCCGGCCGGAGCGAAGATCCATTCGCCGAGGACGTGGTCGACCAGCAGCGCCATCGGGCCGGTGACCTCCGAAAGCCGGTAGCCGAACGACCGCGGCGGGTCGACGCTGGTCAGTTCCTCGCGCATGCTGGCCCCGCCGGCCAGGTGCACGACACGGGTTTGACCCGCCGCGTCCCAGGCGCCGGTCTGCTCGCACACTTCCCTGATCGGCGGGAACGGCCCATACCAGCGGTGGAAAAGCGTCGGGAGCGGAATGGGCAGCGTCCGGTGAAATGCGTCCTGGACAGCGACCGGGGTCACCACGGATTGATCGACGACGAGTGAATGTGCCACTGGTGTAACGCCTTTCAGCTCAGCGCGCCTCGATCACCTGGTATTCGCCCTCGGCGTATCGCGACCGGATGGTTTTCTTGTCGTACTTGCCTACGCTGGTGCGCGGGATCTCGTCGACGAAGGTCCACCGTTCGGGCAGCCACCACCGAACGACCTTGTCGGCGAGGAAGTTTCGCATCTGTTCGGGGCTCACCGCTGTGCCCTGCTTGGCCACGATCACCGCGAGCGGCCGCTCCTCCCAGCGCTCGTCCGGAACGCCGACCACGGCGGCCTCGACCACATCCGGGTGCCCGATCAAGAAGTTCTCCAACTCGACCGAGGAGATCCATTCCCCACCGGATTTGATGACGTCCTTGGCTCGGTCGGTCAGGGTGACGAACCCGCGCTCGTCGATGCGGCCCACGTCGCCGGTGCGCAGCCAGCCGGAATCGAACTTCGATTTGTCGCGGCCCAGGTAGTAGGAGCCGGCGATCCACGGTCCGCGGACCTCGACCTCGCCGACGGCCTCGCCGTCGTTGGGCAGCACCTGACCGTCGTCGTCGACGATGCGCATCTCCACCCCGCAGACCGGCTGACCCTGCGTGCCGCGGAAGGCCCAGTGCTGGTCCTCCGGTGTGCCCGGCGGCGGCCACGCCATGGTGGCCAGCGGCGACGTCTCCGTCATGCCCCACAGCTGCCGGATCTGTACGTCGTGCTTCTCCTCGAAGGTGCGCATCAGCGACACCGGGACGGCCGAGCCGCCGCAGACCACCAACCGCAGCGACGACATGTCGTGGTCGGGGTCGTCCTCGAGGTGATGCAGGACGCCGTTCCAGATGGTCGGCACCGCGCCGGTCACGGTGGGCTTGAGGTCCTCGACCATCGCGACCAGAGAGCGAGGGTCGAGGTGGCAATCGGGCAACACCAGGTCGGCGCCGGCCATCAGCGCCGCGTACGGCAGCCCCCAGGCATTGGCGTGGAACATCGGCACGATGGGCAGCACGCAGTCGGTGGCCCCGACGCCGATGCCGTTGGTGGTACACGCCCCCATCGTGTGCAGGAAGCTCGAACGGTGGCTGTAGACAACGCCTTTCGGGTTGCCGGTGGTGCCGCTGGTGTAGCACATCGCGGCCGCGGAGTTCTCGTCGATGCGCGGCCAGTCGAACTCGGTGGACTCGCCGTCGAGGAGGTCGGCGTAGCGCAGCACGGTCTTGCCGGCGCCCTGCAGCGGCTCGGTGTCGTCGCCGACCACGATCACGGTGTGCACGGTCTCGAGCTCGGGCAGCACGGGTGCCAGCAATTTGACCAGTGAGGCGTCGACCAGCACCACCCGGTCTTCGGCCTCGTTGGCGACGAAGGCGATCTGCTCGGGGAACAGCCGGATGTTGAGGGTATGCAGGACGGCGCCCATCGACGGCAAGGCGAGGTATGCGGTGAGGTGCTCGGTGTTGTTCCACATGAACGTGCCCACCCGCTGGTCACCGCTGACGCCGAGCCGGCGCAGGCCATTCGCCAGTTGCGCGGCCTGCCGGCCCAGCTCCCGGTAGGTCGTGCGCCGGTAGCCATCCCCGGTGGCGGTCGTGACGGTGCGTTCCCCGTGCACGGTGCAGCCGTGACGCATGATGGCGGTGATGGTCAACGGATAGTCCTGCATCGTGCCGTCCACTGATCTACCGCCTTAGTCTCGGGGCAACACCTGTGCCGTCGGCCGCCTCCCACCCTAAGCCTGAATTCAGCGAGAGTGTCAGCACCCGAGGAGACTGACGGTCGATCGCGTGGATCCCGTTCGGCCGGGGCCGCTTTGGGTGCCCCGTCGCTTACGCCAGGGCGAACTCCCACTCCGGCAGCTCGGGCAGCCAGCCGGCGACCGACAGGTCGCGGTCGCTTGCGCCGCCGTGGGCCTGCGATGGCGCGGTCGGGGCGATGCGCGCCGCGGTGACCACGCCGGAGTAGTCGGCAACGTAGAGATGGGTGCCGTCGGGGCTCTCCACCACGCACGACGGGTGCTTGGACACCGTGACCTCGCCGACGACGTCCTGCTGGCGGGTGCTCAGCACCGTGATGCGGTCGTCGCTGACCAGGTAGGCCCGCGCGCCGTCGCGGCTGAGCTTCATCCGCGTGAGCGGGCCGGTGATCTCCGGGATCTTGTGGGTGCCGACGATTTTGTTGACCCGGGTGTCGATCACGTCGAGCACCGCCCCCGCGACCGGATCGCAGCTAGCCACATAGGCCGTGCCGCCGTCGTCGCTCAGCGCCACATCGCGAAGGGGCAGACCGAGGTCGACGACGCCGACGATGCGCGACCGGCCGCCCCCCCGCCGATTGTCGGACCGCGGCCGGGTTTCGATCATGGCGAGACTGCCGCCGGTCGGGGCGTTCATGCCTACGTACAGCCGGCGTCCGTCGGCGCTGATCCGCACGCATTCGGTGGTGGCGCCCGGCACGGTCGCCAGGTCGATGACCTCGAGTTCGCCAGTGGTGGTGTCCAGCACCGCCACATCGGCGCCGCAAACCGCGTTCCGGCTGGTGTAAAGGAATTTGCCGTCCGGGCTCACCGTCAGGTCGCTGACGCTGTTCGCCAGCTTGTGTGTGGCGATACGCCAGTTCGTGACGACGTCGATGACCTCGATGGCGTCGTAGCCGGCGGTCGCGATGCTGACGTAGGCATAGTTGGAGTCCGCACTGCTCATGGTGACCGCGAACGGTTCGGCGAGCCCGTTGACGGTGCTCGAGACACGACACGTGTTGGCGTCGATGACCGAAACCATGTTGCGGCCGTAGTTCGTTGCGACCAGCCGGCGTCCGTCCGGACTGATGTCGATATCGCTGATCGGACCGTTGTGCAACGGGACTCGCACCACCGAGGTGGCGTCAAGCTCGAAGATTCGGGCATCTCGATCGTCGTGCGCGGCCTTAGGGCCGTTCACATCATTCACGCTGGCACCGCCTTTGCTGTTTGTCGGCTCTGGTGGGCGTTGTGGCGAAGCCGCCGGTACGTGTGCGACGATTTGGCCTCCGGATCCACCGGCTTTCAGCACCGAAAGGCGCTGACGAGACTGGTTTTCGGTAGTCTACTGGCCAAAAATCGCTCCACCGCAGTTCGAGATGCTCGACGTTAGCTACGTCACTCCCCGCACTCAGGTTCTGCTCAGGATTCCAATCACGCTGTATCGCAGTCGCTTACCCGTGGCGAACGTCAGGCAAACCCGCTTCCGGCGGATTTCGCCCGTGCCGCTAACGGCCCACGTGAGCCGCGTTTTCGGGCGAAGAAGTAAGGAATTCTCAGGTTTTACGCCCGGCGAGGGATAGATCACACACATCGGGCGGGCTACCGATGTGGTGCGCCGGAATCGTAGCCGTATCGCGCGCGGAATGCTTTGGATCACAGCGCGTTGTGGTCGCGTTCCCCTGTCCGGATGCGGACAAGCGCTTCCACCGGAGACACCCACACCTTGCCGTCACCGATCTTCCCGGTTCGAGCCGCGCCGATGATCGCCCCCGTGACCCGGTCGACGAATTCGTCGTCGATCAGTACCTCGACCCGGACCTTCGGCACGAAATCCACCGCGTATTCGGCTCCGCGGTAGACCTCGGTATGCCCCCGCTGCCTGCCATACCCCTGGACTTCGGTGACGGTCAAACCCAGCACACCTGCGGACTCCACGGCATGCTTGACGTCATCGAGGGCGAAGGGCTGGATGATCGCGGTTATCAGCTTCATGATGTCGCATTCTCAATCATCCACCGGCTCAGCGGGTTTGGAAGCCATCGCGTCACTGCGTGATGCAGAGGACGGCTCGAGCCGCCGAGCCGTGACGAGTGTTTCGTCGGGGTAAGCCTCTTCGTCGTGGGCACCGAGGTCGCCGGTTTCCAAAACGTCGTCGGGCAACCGCAATTTCATAAAGAGACCAAGAACTTTCAGGATGACAAACGTGATCAGCGCATCCCAGACGATGACCGTGGCCGCAGCACCGGCCTGGATCAATATCTGTTTGGGATGGTGACCGTACAGCCAACCGGCGAAGGTCACGTCCTGACCGGTGCTGCCGCCCAGGTATTCGACAATGTGCGGATCGGCGAGCACACCGACCAACAACCCGCCGGCCAATCCGGCCACACCGTGTGTGTGAAACACACCGAGCGTGTCGTCCACCTTCTTGAAAAGCCTTGTCTTACCAAGCCAATTCCACGACATCCATACCAGGGACGAGGCGACGGCGCCGATGATCATCGCACCGAAGCTGTTGACAAAGCCAGCCGCGGGCGTGATGGCGACCAGGCCGCTGATCATCCCGTTCACAGCGCCCAGGAATGTGGGTTTACGTTGCTTGCTCCCGACGAGGTCCCAGATCACCCAGGTGAGTAATGCGACTGCAGTGGCGAGATTGGTGTTGATCACCGCCAGTGACGCGTCGGCACCCGAAAAATACGGGTCACCCCCGTTGAAGCCGTTCCAGCCCAACCACAAAACGCCGGCACCGACCGCGGCCAGGGGCAGGTTGTTCGGCACCGCACGTTCCCGGTCACGCGCCAGCCTCGGCCCTATCACCGCAGCGGCGACGAATCCGGAAGTCCCGGCGGCGAGGTGAATCACGTAGCCGCCGCTGTAATCGAGGGCACCCGCGTGTGACCACCAGCCGCCGCCCCACAACAGAAAAGCATTGACTGAATAGGCGAACGTCGACCACAGCGGCACGAAGATCAGCCAGACCTTGAAGCTCATCCGCCCGATCACGCTGCCGAGAAAAAGTAGCGGCGTGATAGCGGCGAAGACGAACTGGAAGTACGCCAGCGTGGTCTCCGAGAACCGGAAAGACGGCATGGTGCCGTCCAGCAGCGGGATATACGCGATCTGCTGGTTGTTGCTACTCAGGATGGTTCTGGGTTTCCCGACCGCCGACTGCAGGATGCCCGGCCCGAGTTTCAGCGGTTCGCCGAAGCCCATCTTGAAACCCCAGAGCACCCACACGACGAGCACCAAAGAGAACCCGGTGAAGGCCATCAACATGGTGTTGACGGCCCACTTTCTCTGCACGATTCCGCCGTATAGGACGGCGATGCCAGGAATGCTCATCAGGCCGACCAGAGTTGCCGCCACCAACTGCCAGGCGTTGTCTCCGGGATTCACCCAATCTGGATAAGGCAACATGGTTCAGACACACCCCAATTCGGGCCGGTAGGCCTTCGAGAATCAGCTGCGGTGAGAAGTGACGCCGTCGACGGGTGAAGCGTCGAATGGCAATGTTTCGCCTGTGTGAGCGCGATTTTAAGAATTTATTTCGGATTGCTGTGAGGCTAGCTGAACTGCGTCTGCGGCCTCGCCAACCCAACCCCGTCGACGGTGATGTCGAGTTTCTCATTGTAGAAAGCGATTAGACCGGCAATCTGACCGACCGCGGGAAGCGGATAGTGGTAGGTCCATGCCAGGTCCTCGTGCACGGCGTCACCCACGCGCACCGACCAATAACCTGACGTAACCCCCTTGTACGGACACAACGTTTGCGTGGGGCTGGATTCCAGGTGCTCAAAGGCGACGTCGGTCGGATCGATGTAATACCTTGTCGGTAAGCCTGTTTCGAACAGCAAAACAGGAGTTGTTGTGTCGGCCAAGACAATTCCATCGAGCTCGATGCGGACGTGCCGATGCGAGCGCAGGGCGTCGACCCGCGAATACGGATTGCGCGGGTGGCCGTAGATCGGCTCGTCTTCTTCGAACCAGCGCAACGTGTTCCACTCGAACCGCACTGTTCCGGCCAGCGGGCCGTCCCCGTCGGCGTCGAATACCCGCGCGGCGGACTCATGCGTCTGGCCCACACCCACCAGGGAGTAGAGCCGCGACGCGCCGAATTGCACCTTCTGGGCGTGGTTTTCGTCGCGCAGGAACTCGGAATGGACGTCGTCGAGCGGGATGTAGTACTGCGGGTAGTACGGAGCTTCCCACACGTACCGGGCGGCGGTGGTGTCGAAGACCAGCGCGTCGCCGAGATAACCACGGACCCGCCGCGGGGCGGGTTCGATCCTGCCGCGCGAGGCGGCCATCTGTGGGTAGCCGGTGCCGGCGGTCATCGCTGACCTACTGGTCCTTGGAGGCCAGTCCGGCCGGGGCATGACCGATGGCCTTGCGGATGGCGTCGGCCAGCGCCAGCGCGCTTTCCTCGGTCAGTTCCAGGGCCACCCGCGCCGACGGGCCGAGCTGCGGGTTGATCACGTCGATGTTGACGGTGTGGCCGTAGGGCGCGTGGACGGGGTGGTCGACATACACCGTCGCGCGGTTGGCGCCGAACCATCCCGTCGCGCCTTTGCCGCTGCCGTCGATCTCAACATGTTCGGTGAGATAGGTGCACATGGGAGATGCCTAGCCCTTCAGGTAGGTGGCGAAGAACTCGTCAATGCGCCGCCAGCCGTCCACCGCGGCCTCCGGCCGGTACGCCGGGCGGTCGACGGAGAAGAACGAATGGCCCGCGCCCTCGTAGGAGTGGAACTCGTGCGGCTTGTCCAGCTTGTTGAGCTCGGCGTCCAGGGTGGCCACCGCGGCGGGCGCCGGAAACCGGTCATCGAGCCCGAACAGGCCCAGCAGCGGACAGCTGAGGTTGGCGGCCAGGTCCAGGATCGGCTTCATGGCCTTGGGCATGCCCTCGGGCGGATCCTCGACGATGAAGGCCCCGTAACAGTCCACCGCCGCATCGAACGGCAGCGAGCACGCTGCCAGGTACGCGTGCCGTCCGCCCGAGCAGTGCCCGATGACACCGAACTTGCCGTTGGCGCCGTCCAACTCGCGCAGGTGCTCCACCGCGCCCGCGACGTCGCCGACCAATCGTTCGTCGGGCACCCCGCCGGCGGCGCGCGCCGCGGCGGCCGCGTCATCGGGCGTGGCACCCGGAGCTTCGCGGGAGTAGAGGTTCGGCGCCACGGCGTTGTAGCCGCTCACAGCGAGCCGGCGGACGAACTCCTTGGTCTCCCGGTCGTACCCGGGCATGTGGTGGATCCACACGACACCGCCGCGCGAGGCCTGCGCGAGCGGGACGGCCTGGTAGGCCTCGATCTCGTCGCCGCCGTGGCCGGTGATGGTGATGGTTTCTGCGCGGATGGCGTCTGCGCTGGGTGCGTTCATCGCGACTCCCTTTCTCCGCTCCGGTGGGCATTGCCCCGCCACCCGGATGCGGAGCGCTGCGGCAGGTCCTGGGCCGCTCCGCCGAGAACCAACGTAGCCGAATCGCGCTGCGGGCTCAGTGCCGCTTGTCGCGCACCTTATAGGTCGAGGGCCACGACTTGCGGGACTCGTCTCCGGTCAACGGGGTTCCCATCCCGCCGACCTTGACGGCGTACGCCTCCTTGCCGGGGCCGACCTCGCGGTTGGCGTGTTCCTGGGCCAAAAAGTAGAGCTCGTCGATGGTGGCTTCGTCGTAGGCGACGAACGAGGTTTCCCGCGCGACGTCGTCGATGCCGACCAGCATCCGGTCGGGCAGCAGTCGCGACGCGACCGCCGCGAGCCCCAGCAACCCGAAGGGAATGATCCAGTAGCAGAGAAACGACAGTGGGGTCTTCGTGTCCAGCATCAGGGCGGCGGCGGGCCCGGCGGGACCTTCCAGGATCGACGGGATCACCGACGACACCGTCATCCCGGCGAACGTCGCGATCCACAGCCAGCTCAGGAACTTGACGACCCGGCCGAACAGCTCGGTTTTGACGACGTCGGCGGCTTGTTCCGCCGCGGCGAATTCGGCCACGAAGGGCTTGCCGACCAGCATCCCGATCAGTGTCACCAGGAAGATCCCGGCGTTGCTCAGCGGCAGTATCCACCGCTCGAGGAACGAATCGCTGAGCGTGAAGGCCAGCACGGCGAGAATCAAAAGCGCTGCGACGGAAGCAAAATCGAAGAACTGCCACTTCCTGCCCACCGCGCCGCTCAGGCCCAGGCTGGCGGCGGCGATCGCCAATGCGACCAGCACGGCCGCGGCGAACGGAACGTTACCAACGAGTACCCAATACACGATCCACGGCGCGAGGCCGAACAGCATGCCCATGCTGGGTCAGTGTATGGATGACGGTTTGCGGGCCCGTCGGCGGCTGGGACAAAACGTTGGTCCGTCCCGTCTCGGGGACCGACGGTGTCATCGAGCCGCGTCAAGTGTGGGTCATCAAGATCCCGTTAAGAAACAATCCCCCCGGTCAACAGATCAGTTAGACATTGATCATGACCGACTTGGCCGAGCGCCAGACGATCGCGCCGTCTCTCGCCGACCGGTACAAGCGGATCTTTCTGGGCAAGCCCAAGGTCACTGCGGATCTCGAACACGAGAAGTTGTCGAACACCGTTGCACTGGGCGCACTTTCACCGGATGCGATTTCGTCGACCGCCTACGGCCCCGAGCAGATCATGGTCGAACTGCTGCCTGCGGCCGGCATGGCCTCGTTCGTTCTGCTGTTGCCGATCACCGGTGTCATTCTGGTGATCCTGGCACTGGTGGCCATGTCGTATCGCCAGGTGGTCAAGGTCTATACCCGGGCCGGTGGCTCGTACATCGTCGCGCGGGAGAACTTCGGTCCCCGAGTGGCCCAAGTCGCCGCTGCGGCGTTACTGATCGACTACGTCGTCACGGTCGCAATCCAGTGCGCGGCCGGTACGGTAGCCGTGGTCTCGGCGATACCCTTCCTGGGTCCATACAGCTTGCACATCAGCGTGGCTGCCGTGCTTGTTTTCGCTTTCGCGAATCTGCGCGGACTGCGCGAGGCGGGCCGGACGTTTGCGGTTCCAACCTATGCCTTCGTGTTCATGCTCACCTTGACGATCGTGGCCGGCACCGTCCGGGAAATCTTCGGGAGTCTTCCCACTTACGATCCACACCATCTGGTCGGCGCGGTGCCGGTCCAGCATGGCAATGGCCTGATCATGGGCGCGACAGTGCTGGTGATATTGCGGGCCTTTGCCAACGGCGGCTCATCGCTGACCGGAGTGGAGGCAATTTCCAACACAGTCAACCTCTTTCGTGCTCCTGAGGGACCTAATGCGCGTCGGGTCCTCACGATCATGGCCTGGCTGCTCGGATTTCTGTTGGCCGGTGTCGCATGGCTCGCCTTCGCCACCCACGCCACACCGTTCGAGGCCGGCTACCCGTCCATGCTCTCCGAGATCGGCCGGGCAGTTTTCGGCAACGGCATACTCGGGAACATCGCGTACTTTTTCTTGCAGGCGTCCAGCGCAGCGATCTTGTACAACGGCGCCAACACCAGCTTCAACGGCTTTCCCGCATTATCGAATTTCGTTGCTGCAGACAGTTTTCTGCCACGGCCGCTGATGAAACGCGGCCACCGGCTGGTGTTCTCCAACGCCATCATCGCGCTGACCGCACTGGCGTTGGCGCTGCTGATGGCGACGGGCGGATCGGTCAACGCGCTGGTACCACTCTTTGCGATGGGCGTGTTCAGTGCTTTTGCCATGGCGGGCTACGGCATGGCTAAATACCACCTCGGCAATCGCGAGCGTGGCTGGCGCTACAAGCTGATGGTCAACCTGTCCGCGGGTATTTTGTCGACACTCGTCGTGGGTATTTTCGCGGTGGCAAAGTTCACCGAGGGCGCCTGGCTGGTCGTCGTGGTCTTTCCGGTCCTGGTATTCATCCTCATTCGGCTGAACCGAAAGTATCGGGCCGAAGCCTCGGTTCTGCAGATGTCGCTCGCGGAACGACCGGAGTGGGCCAGGTATCCGCGGCATCGTGTGTTCCTCTTTGTGGATTCGATCGACCTCGCCGAAATCGAAGCGATGCGTTACGCGCAAAGCCTGCATGCCGATGACCTGACGGTCGTGCATTTCGTGTTGGACCCGAGCCGGGCGGCGCGGCTGCAGGAATACTGGAGCCGGTTTGAGCACGGCACCCGGCTGCAGATGGTCGATTGCCCGGACCACCGGCTCAGCCTGGTCGCAGAGCAGCTGGTCCGGCAGACGGTCGCAGACCATCCGGACGCCAAGGTCACCGTGCTGTTGCCGCGCAGGGAATACAATCCGCTGGTCGGCCGGCTGCTGCACGACCGCACCGCCGATAAGATGGCCCGACTCATCAGCCGCATTCCGGGCGCTTCTGTGCAAATAGTGGCCTACGACGTGGCCGCCCGCATAGCGGCGGCAACTCGGGCGCGAAAGCGACCGGTGTCGGCTACGGCTGGCTGGCCGAACCACAATTGACTCCTTCGGCGAATTCCTCGAGCGCGGATGCCGCAACAACGTCGTCAGCGTCCGGCGTCTGATCGGCAGGACTAACATCAGCTCGATCACCAGCACGGACGGCGAAAAAGCCGTGATCGCAATATGATTCGCCTGGTAGTTGGTGGCGGCCGGCTCCGCTGCCGCAAGACGGTGCCGATCGCAGGTCCGGCGCTCAGCTTCGCCAAACGCGACGTGGCCAACCGGTGCCGGCGTGCGCCCCACGGTGCGCCAGCCGCCGTCCACGTCTAACTCCCCTGCGCCATCACCTGCCGTCGTCGCAGGCCGACGGCAGGTTCCACGCAGTGCCCCCAGTCGGACTCGAACCGACACTTGACGGATTTTAAGTCCGCTGCCTCTGCCAATTGGGCTATGGGGGCCCGGTCGCGAATGTAGCCGACGGTGGTCCAGCTACCCGGTGGGGTCGGTGTTCAGCGCCATCGCCAGAAAGTCCAGGCGCCAAAGACCTTGGAACAGCTTGTGCCCGAAATCTTGCAGCAGGACCCTGTGCTCATCGGCGATGCCACCGGCGTGTGCCACACATTCGATGATCTTTGCGATGGTGCGGTGGCCGTCGACGTGCTGGACGAAGGGCAGCTGGGCCGGGTTGAGCTTCTGCTTCCCACCCGGCCAATGGATCTCGTCACCGGACAACAGGCACGCCGTGCGCAGCAGCGGAACGTAGCCGAGTGAAGCCGGCGACGAGAAATCTATCGCGTAGTGCTCCGCGGGGCGTTCCGGCCGGCAAGCCAGAAAGAAATGGGTGGCGTTGGTCGGCTGCAGGCGTTCCATCACGGACCACAGTTCGGCGTCGGGCAATCGGTTCAACGCCGATTGGAAGCCACTTACCGGTGCGAGCATGTCGTGCGGGTGATACGGCGACTTCTGCAACCAACCCTGGAACGCGAGTCCGGCCGCAGCGACCAGGTCCAGGCATTCCGCCACGGTGTAGCTTCGCGCGCGACTGTGCAGGAACGTGTCGACCAAGGCGCCGTCGGAGACAAGGTCGCGCGCCGCTTTCAGATAGCTGCGCACCGGATGGTCGGCCGGTAGCGCCGCGAGGGCCTCTTTGACCAGTTCAACCGACGCTTCATCCTGCGACAGGTTGAGGTCGCGAAACACCGATTCGAGCATGTCGACGCCGATCCGGCCGTACTTCGCGTAAAGCATGACGGCCAGGACCCCGTCGCTGCGCAGGCATTCGCCCAGCGCCGTCAGCCCGGCCAGCGGATCCGCCAAGTGGTGCAGCACGCCGGTGGAGACGATGAGGTCGAAGTCGCGCCCGAGCGCCGAGACCTCTTCGATCGGCAGCAGCTGCAGCTCCAAATTCGCCAGGCCGTGCTTGTCTTTCAGCCGCCTCTGGTGGTTCAGGGCATTCTGGCTGACGTCGATACCCAGCACCGTGGCGCCGGGGTTCTTGAAGGCGAAAAGGGCGGCCTGATAGGTGCCGCAACCCGCGATGAGGATGTCGAGGTCCGGTTTGTATTGGCGGTCCGGCCACAGCACCCGGTGGGCCCAGAACGGATCGACCCAGTCCCAGTGGGTTTCGCTCCACGCCGCGAGGTCGGCCACCGGGGGTGGGTATTCCCACCGATCGTATTGGCGGGAAACGCCGTCACCGCGCGGATCCTCGGTCACTTCGGCGCTGGCTCCTTTGCGACGGGTCGGTCGTCCTGACATGTCTTGGTGGTCGCGACAAACTTACAAGCCTCCGCTATCGCGGCGTCGAGAAACCGCTGGTTAACACGTCGAGACAGATTTGCCGGACACAATTAGGATTCGGTCCTGCACGCACAACTGCCACGGAGGAGTCGACGAGTGAGAAACGCGGCACGTTTGGCCGGCCCGGTCGCTGTCGTTGTGGCTGGTGTCGTTGGCATCGTCGCCGCGCCGATCGCGAGCGCCGACGCGGCGGATGACCAGTACCTGCAAACGTTGCGGTTGCGCGGCCTCAGCTGGGCGGATGGCGCCGATCAATCGATGATCAATGTGGGGCATGCCGTGTGCACGGACTTCGACGGCGGGGACACCGCGGCCCAGACCATCGGCGATGTGAAGAAGTCGCTCGGGTTGAGCAGCGGCGGCGCCAACATCATCGTGGGCGCGGCGGTTGCGGCGTACTGCCCGCAAAACCGCAGCAAATTGTAGGGCCGCCAACGGCGGCAGTGGCACCATCATCGGGTGCTGCGACGGCCACTGGCCGCGCAAAGTTCCAGAGCAAGATCCCCTGGCCCCTTCCAGCGGCTCGCGGGTTTGCTACCTGATGTAGGGAGCAGCCACCGGCGGTCCGGGATGACCATGCCATGCCGGTTTGCGCGATATCGGCCCCGGCCGAGCGTCGCCGGACCCGTGATCCGCGTCAATTAAGCGCGGCCGCAACGTCCCGCCACGGCCGAACTCCAAGCGGCGCTGGGGATTCTGGGCTCCGTCTCCCGTCGCCGATCGGGCCATCGCGGGCTCGGCGCGGGGCGACCACCCGCGGGCGCGGCCACCCGTCCGTAATTAGCCAGATGTCTAATGTGCGGCGCGGACGGCGGTGGACTATTATCCCCGCGCCCCGCGCGATATCTTCAGATGGCCTCGGCGTTCAGGTGACGTCGCGGTGTCGACCGACAGGGGCTTGTTAAAACTATGACACTCGGCGTTAAGAAGCCGTAAACGGCTGTCACGTGTGCCTTTTCGACGGGAACGTGGAGTCCGTGAGTCGTTAGCCTTTGCCTACGCACAGGGGACGTGACGTGAACACACAGGCCGACTCACCGTAGGGGGTCGGCCGGTTCCAACACTAGGAGCAACGGATGTCATTTCTGACAACACAAACCGAAGAAATGTTAGCCGCGGAGCAGCTGCTCAGCGGGATCAACACCAACCTGGCAGCGCAGAACGCCGGCGCCGCGTCGGCTACCACCGTGATCGCTCCCGCGGCGGCCGATCCGGTCTCGGCCCAGCAGGCGGCCATTTTCTCGACCTACGGCACCACGTACCAGACGATCGCCGCCCAAGCGCAGGCGCAGCTGGAACAGTATGCGCAAACCCTGGGCATCAGCTCCAACAGCTACGGCGACACCGAGGCGGTCAACGCGAGCCAGGCCGTGCTGTCGAACGTGACGGCTGGGCCGCTCGACACGCCTGCGAGCACTTCTTCGGGGGGCACTCCCCTCGACTGGCTTGCATACCTGCTCGGCAGCACCGGCAACGGCACCAACCCGAACATGCTCGGCGGGTTGTTCGGCCTGTCGAGTAACGGTGCCAACATCTTGAACATCGGTGGCGGCAACTGGTCCTCGGCCGCGTCCGACCTGCTGGGGCTGGCCGGTGGTGGTCTGCTCGACACGTCCGGCGATGCCGCCGGCGCCGGATTGGCCGCGGACGTCGCCGCCTCGCCCGGGCTCGGAGCCACCGGCGTTGCGGCCGGCGGCATGGTCGGCATGGGCGCAATGCCGGTGGCCTCGATGGGCTCCGCGACCATGGTCAGCAACCTGGCGGTGCCGCCGAGCTGGGCCGGTGCACCCGCCCCGGTCGTCACGCCCGTCAGCGCGATCCAAACGGCGGGCTGGACCGCCGCCGCGCCGCAGGCCGGCGCCGGGACCGTTGTCCCCGGCATGCCCGGAATGGCCTCGGCCGGCCGCAGCAGCGCCGGCTTCGGCGCGCCGCGCTACGGCGTCAAGCCGATCGTCATGCCGAAGCCGACCGCGGTCTAACCCGCGGTCACAGTCAAACGTCGAATTCGAACAGACAAAAGGAGCGGGACACAAAATGGTTCTGAGTTTTGCAGCAATACCCCCGGAGATCACCTCCTCGCTCATCTACTCCGGTGCGGGCGCCGCGCCCCTGATGGCGGCCGCGACCGCCTATGCCAACCTGGCGGCCGAGGTGAGCACCACGGCCACCCAGTGGGAGTCGATCATCTCGTTGCTGACCAGCGAGCAGTGGACGGGCGGCGGATCGGCGGCGGCGGCCACGGCGGCCCAGCCCATCGTCACCTATCTGACCGAGACGGCCTCGACGCTCGAGCAGGCGAGCGCCCAGGCCACGGCGTCGGCGGCGGCGTTCGAGGCGGTTTTCGCTGCGGTGGTGCCGCCGCCGGTGATCGCCACGAACAGAGCCACCCAGGCGGCGCTCGTCGCGAGCAATGTGCTGGGCCAGAACACCCCCGCGATCGTGGCGTTGGACACCCTGTACGCCGAGTATTGGGCGCAGGACGCCGCCGCCATGGCCGCGTACCAGGCGGCCTCGGCGGCGGCCGGGGTGCTGACCCCGGTGACGCCGTTGACGTCGACCACCGATCCGGCGGCCGCCTCGGTCGTGGACAACGCCGCCCTCGGCGCGGACTCGACGGGCGGCACAGCCCAGGCGCTATTCAGCCCCGTCTCCAATGCGGCGGATTTGATTCCCAGTCCTCCCTGGGGGGCGAACACGTTCCCTGGAATTCTGGGCTCGATCGACAACTTCATCGGCACGCCCGCCGTGTTCAACGGCATCAACGGCGCCGTCAACACCGCGGCCTGGTTCGTCATGAACACGATCCCGACGGCGGTGTCGCTGGGTCACACCCTCGGTGCCGTGCCGGCCATCGCCGTCGGCGACGTGGCGCCCGACGGTGTCGCGGGCATCACCGAAGGCACCATGGTGCGCTCGGTGACGCCGGGAGCCGGCCTGGGCGCGGCCGCCTCGGCGGCCACCGGGGAGGCGTCCATGGTCGGCCGTCTGTCGGTGCCCCCCGGTTGGTCCGCGGCCGCGCCGGCGACGCAGTTGGCCTCGGCGACCGCACCACTCGAGGGCTCCGGCTGGACGGTCGCCTCCGAGGCGGCCGAGCCCGTCACCGCGATGCCCGGCATGCCCGGAATGGCGGGGGCGGCAAAGGGTGCCGGCGCCTACGGGTCCGGCCCGCGGTACGGCTTCAAGCCGATCGTCATGCCCAAGCAGGTCGTCGTCTGACAAGGACCGCTGATATGGGAAAAGGGGGTACATGTCACCCATTTGAGGCGAGCAATTAATCGGCGCGCCGCAGTCTCTTCACAACGCGGCCACCACTGCATCAATTACAACTGTTACGACTTCGGCGAACTGAAGCTTCAAGATAGGAGATAGCCGACATGGCAACACGTTTCATGACCGACCCGCACGAGATGCGGGCGATGGCGGGCCGCTTCGAGGTGCACGCCCAGACCGTTGAGGACGAGGCTCGCAAGATGTGGTCGTCGTCGATGAACATCGCCGGCTCGGGCTGGAGCGGTCAGGCCCAGGCCACCTCGTACGACACCATGGGTCAGGTCAACCAGGCCTTCCGCAATATCGTCAACATGCTCCACGGAGTGCGCGACGGACTGATCCGCGACGCGAACAACTACGAGCAGCAAGAGCAGGCCTCGCAGCAGATCCTCGGCAGCTAGCAGTCGAAGCGGCTGCAGCCCAACACTTTTAAGGAGCCAAGCAAATGAGCATCAATTACCAGTTCGGCGACGTGGACGCCCACGGTGCGCTGATTCGCGCCCAGGCAGCCAACTTGGAGGCCGAGCACCAGGCCATCGTTCGCGATGTGCTTGCTGCCGGCGACTTCTGGGGCGGTGCGGGTTCGGTGGCATGCCAGGAGTTCATCACCCAGTTGGGTCGCAACTTCCAGGTCATCTACGAGCAGGCCAACTCCCACGGGCAGAAGGTCCAGTCCGCGGGCAGCAACATGGCCAGCACCGACAGCGCCGTCGGGTCCAGCTGGGCCTGACACCTCGTCTCGACAGCGGGGCCGCACGCCAGATGGCGTGCGGCCTCGTTTTTGGTAGACGAGTGGGCTTGGGCCGCAACGGCGCAAGCCCGATTTGTTGCCGGCCTGGACTATCCGGCCACCGGCGAACGAGGAAACAGCGAGGGGCGCAAGCCGATGCGGTGAACTGCGCCGTCGGACTCACGGCCGACCATCGCGCCCAGCGGCAACTTGGATATGCCCGTTCCGGTTGCCGGCGACGGCACCGCGCCCACCGATCCCGCTACCGGAGCATCGAAAGCCGGCAGCGGCGCGACGGACGACACCGTCTCGGCCCAGGTCGGCGGCACCGACAGCGTTCCGAGCGCGGACGCTTGGCCCACACTCGCCGATGTGGTGGCGCCGAGGCCGCCGATCGGCCCGAGGTTTCCCAGTGCGCCCAGGTTGCCCAGGTTCCCCAAGCCCGGGGCCACGCCCCCTTCGGCGCCGATGATCGAACCCGCGCCCTCCATGTCGAGTCCCAAGCCGTAGACGTCCATACCGACCCCGGCGCCGTCGCCGCCCAATCCGGCACCATCGGCGCCCAGGCCGGCAAAGTCGGAACCCAGGCCGATTGCGTCCGACGCCAGGCCGGCCGTGTCACCGGATCCCGCCGCACCACCGAGAGCAGAGCTGACGCCCTGCACGGCCCCCAGCCCGGTGCTTGCGCCCTTGCCGGCACCTTTGCTCGTGCCGGTCAGGCTCGACAGCGCACCGAGTGGCGTGGAAGCCCCCGACGATCCCAGTGACGCCCCGGTGCCCATCGCCGCCGACGACAGGCCGGTGCCGCTCGACGACGATCCCGGGGTCGCGAGACCCTGCAGCGCTTGCGGCACCGAGGACATCGCGTGCGCCGAAGCGGTCTGGACGTGGCCGCCGGCCTGCGTGGCGGTCGCCTGGGCGACGGCGCCGGCCTGGCCCGCCGCCCCACCCGGGTTCGTCGTCTGCGGTGGCGACGTGAACGCGCTGAAGGTCGAGGCAGCGGCCGACGCGGCCGCGTAGCTGTACATCGCGGCGGCGTCCTGGGCCCACATCTCGCCGTACTGAGCCTCGGCGGCCATGATCGCGGGGGTGTTCTGCCCGACAAAGTTGGTCGCGATCAACGCCATGAGCTGAGCACGGTTGGTTGCGATGAGCGGAGGCGGCACCGTCATCGCGTACGCGGTTTCGTAGGCGGCCGTGGCGGCCGCGGCCTGGATGCCCGCCTGCTCGCACTGCTCGGCAATGGCCCGCATCCACAGCACGTAGGGCGCGACCACGGCCGCCATCGACATCGATGTCGGGCCCAGCCACTCGTTCGTCAGGATCGTGACCACCGATTCGTAGCCGCCCGCGGCGGCGCCCAGTTCAGCGGCCAGGGCGTCCCATGCCGCCGCGGCGGCCAGTAGCGTCGCGGGGCCCGGCCCCAGATACATCCGCCCGGAGTTGACTTCCGGGGGCAACGCGCCGAAATCCATTGCCTTCCTTAATCCTAGAAAAGTTTGCTGGGCCGGCCGGATACGACGAACGGCGCCGGCCCACGGCGACGCAGTCGCCGCATGACGCCCGGCAGCCCGTGCGGTCCCGCGTGGTGCGCGGCCGATGCAGCACCGGCGGGTAAGGGCCAACCTTTGGCTCCACCGGTCGACGGCTGTTGGGCGGCCCGGAACGCGATGCCTACGTGGACACGATGCGCCGTATCCGCGATGGCCACCGTCGTGCACGTCGGGGCATCGCCACCGGTCCGGGTCGGCACCGCGCTCAATGTCTGGGACTTCGCGCAGACGGGCTGCGTCACGAAAAACACGTCAATGACCCACTATTCGTAACACGATGTGACTGAAAGTTATGATGATCGGGACACCATCGTCGCTTGCCGTCGTACTCATGTTTTGAACAATCGACGACATTCGCTACACCGCAGCTCTTGCGATTTAGATGAAATCAATTCTGGCACCGTTGGTTTAGCGACCATGACCAGGTACCGGATCGCGTCCGTCAAACCAACGACTCTGCATTCCAGTATTTTTCGAAGTTCGATTGATCTCAAGGTGACACACGCGCACATAGAAAACACATATTTGAGTGCCGCCAGGTGCGATCTGGCAAACAGGCCTACATTTGAGAATTCTATGAACTCCGTGACACTCCCGTGTGTGGCTTGCCAGAATGCAGGAGCATGACCGCAATGTCGGGATACTCAGGCGCGCAGCGCCCACGCCAAGCCATCCTGGGGCAGCTGCCCAGGATCTACCGCGCCGACGGGTCACCCATCAGGGTTTTGCTGGTCGACGACGAGCCCGCGCTGACCAATCTGGTGAAGATGGCGCTGCACTACGAAGGCTGGGTTGTCGACATCGCCCACAACGGGCGCGAGGCCATGGCCAAGTTCGATCGGGTCAGTCCCGACGTCCTCGTCCTCGACATCATGCTTCCCGACGTGGACGGATTGCGGATCCTGGAACGCATTCGCCAATCCGACGCCTACACCCCCACGCTCTTCCTCACCGCGCGCGACTCGGTGATGGACCGCGTCACCGGCCTGACCGCGGGCGCCGACGACTACATGACCAAGCCGTTCAGCCTCGAGGAGCTTGTCGCCCGGCTGCGTGGGTTGCTCCGCCGCTCCGGCCAGCAGCCCACGCCGACGGCAGAAACCCTTAAGGTCGGCGACCTCAAGGTCGACAGCGCCAGCCGGGAAGTCACCCGCGATGGCGACCCGATATCGCTGTCCTCCACCGAGTTCGAATTGCTGCGCTTTCTCATGCGCAATCCCCGCCGTGCGCTGAGCCGCACCGAGATCCTGGACCGTGTCTGGAATTACGACTTCGCCGGCCGCACCAGCATCGTGGATCTCTACATCTCCTATCTGAGAAAGAAGATCGACTCGGGCCGGGAACCGATGATTCATACCGTCCGCGGTGTGGGGTACATGCTGCGGCCTGCGGAATGACCCGAGACCTGGACACCACATTCGGGGGGTTTCCGCGGTGGTTCCCCCATTCGCTACGCCGTCAACTGCTGTTGGGTGTGCTGGCCGTGGTCAGCGTGGTGCTGGTGACCGTCGGGATCGTCTCGGTGCTGAGCCTGCGCGGCTATGTCAACGCCATGAGCGATGCCGATGTCGCCGAGTCCCTGGACGCATTGAGCCACCAGTACACCAAATACCGCAACGGCGAACATGTTTCGCCGCACCCCGGCACCCCGCCGATCGCACAGGCGATGCTGGAGTTCACCGGGCAGACGCCCGGAAACCTGATCGCCGTGCTGCACAACGGCACCGTGATCGCGTCGGCGGTTTTCTCCGAAGACGAACCCAAGCCCGCGCCGGCCGACGTCGTCCGCGACCTGCAAGCGCAGACATGGAGTGACGGGCCGCCCCGCACCGAAATCCTCGGCAGGCTGGGGCCTTACCGCGTCGACAGCACCGTCGCCGGGTCCGACGTCCTGGTCGTCGGGGTGTCGCAGAACCTCGCCGACCGGATCATCGCCCGCAAACAGCTCACCACCATCGTGCTCACCGCGGCGGCGTTGGTGATCACCGCCGGGCTCACCATATGGGTAGTCGGCTACACGCTCCGTCCGCTGCGCCGGCTGGCGGCGATCGCCGCCGGTGTCGCAGCCATGCCGCTCACCGACGACGACCACCGGATCAGCGTCCGGGTGCCACCGCAGGACACCAACCCGCAAAACGAGGTCGGGATCGTCGGGCACACGCTGAACCGCTTGCTGGACAACGTCGACAGTGCGCTGGCGCATCGGGTCGACTCGGATCTACGGCAGCGCCAGTTCATCACTGACGCCAGCCACGAATTGCGCACACCGCTCGCTGCCATTCAGGGCTACGCGGAGCTCACCCGCCAGGACAGTTCGGCGCTCCCGCCGACCACCGAATACGCGTTGGCCCGAATCGAGTCCGAGGCCCGACGGATGGCTTCGCTCGTCGACGAGTTGCTGCTGCTCTCCCGCCTGGGCGAAGGGCAAGACCTGCAGTCCGAGGACGTCGACCTGGCCGAGGTGGTCGGCAATGCGGTGAACGACACGACCGTGGCGGCATCGACACATCACTGGGTCAAAGATCTGCCCGACGAGCCGGTATGGGTGCGCGGCGATCACGCCCGGTTACATCAACTGGTTAGCAATCTGCTCAGCAACGCCCGCGTGCACACCCCGCCAGGGGTCACGGTGACGACCGGAATCACCTGCCGCCGTGACGGTCCCGGGGCGCCCTACGCGGAACTGACCGTCACCGACGACGGTCCGGGCATTGACGCGGAGCTGTTGCCCAAGTTGTTCGAACGGTTCGTTCGGGCCGATAAGTCGAGATCCAACGGCACGGGCAATGGGCTGGGTCTGGCCATCGTCAGTTCGATCGTCAAGGCCCATCATGGTTCGGTCACCGCCGAATCCGCCCCGGGCAGAACGGTTTTCCTGGTCCGTCTGCCGAGGATCGAAAACCCGGTCCCACACGCCGACTAGCCGGGTAACCGCCCGCAGCGGAGCCCCTGGACGGTTAGCGAAGCCACGGCCGCAGTGCGATCTCTGGTGCCTGAGACATCTTGTCAGACAGGCTAAATCGATTCCAGGCGATGATAAGCATGTCGCCAGGTGGCTTTGTACTCCGCCGGGGAGATCGCACCGGTCGTCAACATACCGTCGGCCGCGGTGAGAATGTGGACGAGGATCTGCCATTCGCCGTACTTGCGCCGCTCATCGTCATCGGCGGTTCCTGGTGCGAGGATGACCGGCATGGACCTGACGTTCACACGGCCGTGTCCGACTCGCATGAACAGCAGGGCACCGACGCCGACGTAGGCGGCCACCACCATCGCCAGCACCGTCGTGGGCGGGGCTTCCGCGTTGCCCAGCAACATCAACGCGACCACGCCCAACGCGGCACCCGTCAGCGGCCAGCCCCGCCATAGCCGAGCCAACCGTCGCTCGGCGGTGCTGGCTCCGGGCGGATAGACGACCAACCAGTAGCGCCGCACACCGTGTCGGCCGACCCCGGCATCGAACGAACCCCAGGGGTGCGCGCCGTCGATCAGCCGCGTCCACCACCACGGAGCCGGCGGCTGCGCCGGGGGCGGTTCAGTGACGCCGAGTTGAATATCTGGGTGCCGGGCGGTTCGCATGGCTCAGCATTACGCCGGTTCAATGGCGCCCGCGACCACCCAAACACCACTCTTACGTTAATTGCGCCGAATTTTACGCAGCCTTATCGCCTCGACATCGAAGCCGCCTTTCCCCGGAGCGCCATTATGGCTGTCGACCAGATGCCTGGTGGAACCCCACTTCCTCAGTCGCACTGGCTGATTCGAGATGCGGTTGATCCTCTGGCACCGGACGGGGCGAGAAACGACTCAGCGCGGGCAACCGGCGGGGCTCGACGGAGGGCGTTAACAAAGCGTAAAGGTGATCCGCGACCTCGTTAGGAAAACGTCAACCCAAGACCCGTGCGGAGCGGGCCCAGCTAATTTCAAGCTGATCCTGCCTCCGAGGACTGCATTGCTGCTGACCTCGATGAGGTCTTTTCGTACGCAGGTCATCTGCGCGGAACGGAGACAAGATGGGCGTGGTGGTCTACATCGTGCTGACAGTGGCGGTGTTCGCCGTACTCGGCCTGGCCCAGAAGTTGGTCGAACGGCTATGAGCTACGAAAATATCGTCGGTTTGGTGCTTTCCATCCTCATCGCGCTGTATCTCGCTGGCGCGCTGCTGTTCCCGGAGGGGTTTTAGTGAGCACAGCAACAGCGGGGATCATTTTCCTCGCCGTACTGGTTCTGGCGCTGGTAGTGGTGCATGTGCCTTTGGGTGACTACATGTTTCGCGTGTACAGCTCGGAGAAGGACTCTTCCGTCGAGCGGGTGGTCTATCGGCTGATCGGTGTCGACCCACGCTCGGAGCAAACGTGGGGCGCCTACGCCCGAAGCACCTTGGCGTTCTCTTCGGTCAGCATCCTTTTCCTGTTCGTGTTTCAGCTGGTGCAGGGGAAGTTACCGCTGCATCTGCATGATCCGGCCACAAAGATGACCCCCGGGCTGGCCTGGAACACCGCCGTCAGCTTCGTCACCAACACCAACTGGCAGGCGTACTCCGGCGAAACGACACAGGGTCATCTCGTACAAATGGCCGGGCTGGCGGTACAGAACTTTGCCTCGGCCGCCGTCGGCATATCAGTGGCGATCGCGCTGGTGCGCGGCTTCGCTCGCCGGCGCACCGGCGAGCTGGGCAACTTCTGGGTCGACCTGGTGCGCGGAACGCTGCGCATTCTGCTGCCCATCGCGATCGTCGGCGCGATCCTGCTGGTGGCCGGCGGGGCGATCCAGAATTTCCACTTGCATGACCAGATTGTCGACACCGTCGCCGGCACCCGGCAGACCATCACCGGCGGCCCGGTGGCCAGCCAGGAGGTCATCAAGGAGCTGGGCACCAACGGCGGCGGCTTCTACAACGCGAACTCAGCCCACCCGTTTGAGAACCCGACCGCGTGGACCAACTGGCTGGAGATCTTCCTGCTGCTGGCGATCAGCTTCTCGCTGCCGCGCACCTTCGGCCGCATGGTGGGCAGCACGAAGCAGGGCTTCGCGATCGCCTCGGTCATGGCGACGTTGTACGCGACCAGCGTGACGTTCATGTTGTGGTTCCAGTTGCAGCATCACGGCACGGTCCCGATCGCGATCGGCTCGGCGATGGAGGGAGTCGAGCAGCGGTTCGGCACCGCCAACTCGGCGGTGTTCGCCGACTCGACAACGCTCACCTCCACCGGTGCCGTCGACTCGGTCCACGACTCGCTCACCAGCCTCGGCGGCATGATCGCCATGTTCAACATGCAACTTGGCGAGGTTGCCCCCGGCGGTACCGGGTCGGGCCTGTACGGCATGCTCGTGCTTGCGGTGATCACCGTCTTCGTCGCGGGGTTGATGGTCGGGCGAACCCCTGAATATCTGGGCAAGAAGATCAACCCGCGCGAGATCAAGCTGGCCGCAAGCTATTTCCTGGTCACGCCGCTGATCGTGCTGACCGGCACCGCGATCGCGATGGCTCTGCCGGGCGAACGGGCCGGCATGGCCAACAGCGGCCCGCACGGGCTTTCGGAGATTCTCTACGCATTCACCTCCGCGGCCAACAACAACGGCTCGGCCTTCGCCGGATTGAGCGCCAACACCGACTGGTACAACACCGCCCTCGGCCTGGCCATGGCATTCGGCCGATTCCTGCCCATCGTGCTCGTGCTCGCATTGGCCGGCTCGCTGGCCAACCAGGGCAGCACGCCGGACTCGGCGGGCACCCTGCCGACCCATCGGCCGCAGTTCGTCGGAATGGTCGCCGGCGTCACGTTGATCGTCGTCGCCCTCACTTTCCTGCCCATGCTCGCGCTCGGGCCTCTCGCTGAAGGAATCCACTGATGACCGCGACCGCGATCAACCGGGCCGAGCAGGAAGAGCCGGCGAACCACCCCAGCTCCAAACGGGTCCATGGCGGCTTGCTGGATCCGAAGGTGCTCTTGAGATCGACACCGGATGCGCTGCGCAAGCTCGACCCGCGCACCCTGTGGCGCAACCCGGTGATGTTCATCGTCGAAATCGGCGCCGCCTGGAGCACAGTGCTGGCGATCACCAGCCCGACGTGGTTCGCGTGGTTGACCGTGATTTGGCTCTGGCTGACCGTGCTGTTCGCGAACCTCGCCGAGGCGGTGGCCGAAGGCCGTGGCAAGGCCCAGGCCGAAACGTTGCGCCGGGCCAAGACCCAGACCATGGCCCGGCGGCTCAAGGACTGGGCGCCCGGCGCCACCGCCGTCGAGGAAGCGGTCGCCGCGCCGCAGTTACAGCAGGGCAACATCGTCGTGGTCGAGGCGGGGCAGGGAATCCCGGGGGACGGTGACGTCGTGGAAGGCATTGCCTCGGTGGACGAATCGGCGATCACCGGGGAGTCGGCACCGGTGATCCGCGAGTCCGGCGGCGACCGTTCCGCGGTCACTGGTGGCACCACCGTGCTGAGCGACCGCATCGTCGTGCAGATCACCCAGAAGCCCGGGGAGAGCTTCATTGACCGGATGATCGCGCTCGTCGAGGGCGCCAACCGCCAGAAAACCCCGAACGAGATCGCGCTGAACATCCTGCTGGCCGCGTTGACCATCATCTTCGTCTTCGCCGTGGCAACCCTGCAGCCGCTGGCGATCTACTCCAAGATGAACAACCCAGGCGTCCCGGATAGCCAGGCGCTCAACGCAAACGGTGTCACAGGCATCGTGATGGTGGCTCTGCTGGTGTGTCTGATTCCGACCACTATCGGTGCGCTGCTGTCGGCGATCGGCATCGCCGGCATGGACCGGCTGGTGCAGCGCAACGTGCTCGCCATGTCCGGGCGCGCGGTGGAAGCCGCCGGCGACGTGAACACACTGCTGCTGGACAAGACCGGCACCATCACGCTCGGCAACCGGCAGGCCGCCGCCTTCGTCCCCCTGGACGGAGTGACCCCCGGTCAACTGGCCGACGCCGCGCAGCTGTCCAGCCTCGCCGACGAGACACCCGAAGGTCGTTCGATCGTCGTATACGCCAAGCGGCACTTCGGGTTGCGGGCCCGCACACCCGGTGAACTCTCGCAAGCCCACTGGGTCGCCTTCTCGGCCGCCACCCGGATGTCGGGTGTCGACCTCGACGGGCACCAGCTGCGCAAGGGAGCGGCCAGCTCGGTCGCGGAATGGGTTCGCAGCCAAGGCGGAAAGGTTCCGGGCCAGCTTGGCGAGATCGTCGACGGCATCTCCGCCGGCGGCGGCACCCCGCTGGTCGTCGGGGAGAGCGTCAACGATGAGGCGGCGGTCCTGGGCGTCATCCACCTCAAGGACGTCGTCAAGCAGGGCATGCGTGAGCGATTCGACGAGATGCGCAAGATGGGCATCCGTACGGTGATGATCACCGGCGATAACCCGTTGACCGCCAGGGCGATTGCCGATGAGGCCGGTGTCGACGATTTCTTGGCCGAGGCCACGCCGGAGGACAAGCTCACGCTGATCAGGCGCGAGCAAGAGGGCGGCAAACTGGTCGCGATGACCGGCGACGGCACCAATGACGCACCCGCTTTGGCTCAAGCCGACGTGGGGGTGGCGATGAACACCGGCACATCGGCCGCCAAAGAGGCCGGCAACATGGTCGACCTCGACTCCGATCCCACCAAGCTCATCGAGATCGTCGAGATCGGCAAGCAGCTGCTGATCACCCGCGGCGCGTTGACCACTTTCTCCATCGCCAACGACATCGCGAAGTACTTCGCGATCATCCCGGCGATGTTCGTGGCACTGTTCCCAGGTTTAGACCTGATCAACGTCATGCGGTTGCACAGCCCGCAGTCGGCAATCCTGTCCGCGGTCATCTTCAACGCGATCGTCATCGTCATGCTGATCCCGCTTTCGCTGCGCGGCGTGCGGTATACGCCAAGCAGCGCGTCAAAGCTGTTGAGCCGCAACCTCTACATCTATGGCCTCGGCGGCATCGTCGCCCCGTTCATCGGAATCAAGTCGATTGACCTGATCGTTCAATTCATCCCGGGGATGTCCTGACATGACGTTTTCCAGTTTCGTTCGCATGCACTGGGCGGCGCTGCGCACCCTGCTGGTGCTGACCGTCATCACCGGTCTGGCCTACCCGCTGCTCATCTGGCTGGCCGCGCAGCTCCCTGGTCTGCACGACAAAGCCGAGGGGTCGATCCTGACCGCCAACGGCAAGCCCGTCGGCAGCAGACTGATCGGTCAGCTGTTCACCGATAAGGACGGCAACGCGCTGCCCCAGTATTTCCAGAGTCGTCCGTCGAGCGCCGGAAATGGCTACGACCCGATGGCCTCAGGCGGCAGCAACCTCGGGCCGGAGAGCATCGTCGACACACCGGCCGACCCTTCGCAACTGACGGCCGGAAAGTCCGCGTCGGATGCGGGCTTCAAGCCGAGCCTGCTGACGACGGTATGCTCGCGCAGCGCCGCGGTGGGCAAGCTCGAAGGCGTGAACGGATCACGTCCGTTCTGCACCGGCGGCGGTGTCGGAGCGGCGCTGTCGGTCATCGGTCCCCGCGACACGCGTGGAAACGTCACCCATCCCACCCGGGTGGTCAGCGTCAACGAACCGTGCGAATCGGTGGCCGCGCCATTCCTCGCGCTCTACGAGGGAGTACGCGTCGAATGCGCCAAATACGGCGTGGACTACTCGATCGGCCAGATCGTGCCCGTCCGCGGCGCCGCACCGGCTGACCCCGTGGTACCGGCCGACGCGGTCACCGCCGGCGGTAGCGGCCTGGACCCGAACATCTCCCCCGCCTACGCCGCTATCCAGGTGGGCCGGGTGGCCAAGGTGCGTCACGTCAGCCCAGATCAGATCCGTGAGGTGGTAGCGCAGAACAGTCACGGCCGTGGCCTCGGGTTCTTCGGTGAACCGAGCGTCAACGTGCTGCAATTAAACTTGCAACTCGACAGCAAGTATCCGTTCACGAGCTAGCGCCGTGGGGGATGATGGTTCAGGTGAGGGGCCGCAACGATCATCCGAAACGCGGGGAGCTGCGCATCTACCTCGGCGCGGCGCCGGGTGTAGGCAAGACCTATTCGATGCTCGGCGAAGCGCATCGACGCCTGGAGCGCGGCACGGACGTGGTGGCCGCGGTCATCGAGACGCACGGGCGCCGGAAGACCGCTGAGCTGATTCAAGGCATCGAGGTGATCCCGCCGCGGTACCTCAAATACCGTGGTGCCAGTTTCGCCGAGGTCGACGTGCCGGCCGTGTTGGCACGTCGGCCGCAGGTGGTCCTGGTCGACGAGCTCGCCCATACCAACACGCCGGGCAGTAAGAACGCCAAGCGATGGCAGGACGTCGAGGAATTGCTCGACGCTGGGATCACGGTGATCTCCACCGTCAACGTCCAGCACCTCGAGAGCCTCAACGACGTTGTCGCCCAGATCACCGGCATTGAGCAGAAAGAAACGATACCCGACTCTGTTGTGCGGCAGGCGGCACAGGTCGAGCTCATCGACATCACACCGGAAGCGCTGCGCCGCAGGCTATCCCATGGCAACATTTACGCGCCGGAACGCATCGATGCGGCGCTGTCCAACTACTTCCGACCCGGAAACCTCACCGCGCTCAGGGAATTGGCGTTGCTGTGGCTCGCCGATCAGGTCGACACCGCGCTGGCGAAGTATCGCGCGGAGAACAAGATCACCGACGTGTGGGAGGCGCGCGAGCGAGTCGTGGTGGCGGTCGCCGGCGGTGCGGGTTCCGAGACGCTGATACGGCGGGCATCGCGGATCGCGTCGAAGTCCAGCGCAGAGCTGATGGTGGTGCACGTCATCCGCGGTGACGGGCTGGCCGGGCTATCGGAAACGCGGATGAACAGGATCCGCGAGCTCGCGAACAGCCTCGACGCCTCGATGCACACGGTGGTCGGCGACGACATACCCACGGCCCTGCTCGATTTCGCCCGCGAGATCAACGCCACCCAGTTGGTCATCGGGACCTCCCGCCGGTCGCGGTTGGCACGCATCTTCGACGAGGGCATCGAACAGACCGTCGTCGAGCGGTCTGGGAAGATCGATGTCCACATCGTCACCCATGAGCAGGAAGCCAAACGCGCCCGAAGCGCGGTGACACTGTCGCGCCGGGGGCAACGGATCGCGTCCTGGTTGGCTGCCGTCATCGTCCCCTCGGTCATCTGCGCGACCAACGTCACGCTGCTGGACCGGTATCTGGATACCGCAGGCGAGAGCGCATTGTTCTTCGTCGGGGTGTTGTTGGTCGGACTACTGGGAGGTATTGCGCCCGCCGCACTTTCGGCGGTGCTGTCCGGGCTGTTGCTCAACTACTACTTGATCCCCCCGCGACACAGCTTCAACATCGATGAACCCAGCAGCGCCATCACCGAATTGGTGCTGTTGCTTATCGCGGTCGCAGTCGCGGTCCTGGTCGATTTCGCGGCCAAACGGGCCTGGGAAGCGCGACTCGCCTCCCAAGAGGCCGAGCTGCTCACCCTGTTCGCGGGTTCGGTGCTGCGTGGTGCCGATCTCGAGACGCTGCTGGAACGCGTGCGAGAGACCTACGCCCAGCGGGCGGTCACGATGCTGCGCGAACCCAGCGAGGAACAGCGCGCCAACGGCCAGAAGAGCGACGTCATCGCGAGCGTCGGCAGAGATCCGTGTGTCATCGTCGATTTTGCCGACACCGCTATCGAAGTCGGCGACAACGAGTTCTGGATGTTGCTCGCCGGCCGGAAGCTCTTCGCGCGTGACCGGCGAGTACTGGGCGCGGTGGCCAGGCAGGCCGCGGGTTTGATCAGACAACGCGAGCTCGCCGAAGAGGCGAGCCGGACCGAGGCGATCGTGCGCGCCGACGAGCTGCGGCGCTCCCTGCTTTCCGCGGTCAGTCATGACCTGCGCACACCGCTGGCCGCGGCCAAAGTCGCGGTGTCCAGCCTGCGCGCCGAAGACGTCGCCTTCTCCCCCGCCGACACCGCGGAACTGCTGGCCACCATCGAGGAGTCGATCGACCAGCTGACCGCGTTGGTCGGAAATCTGCTCGATTCGTCCCGGCTGGCCGCAGGCGTGATCCACCCGGATATGAGCCGGGTGTACCTCGAGGAAACCGTGCAACGCGCGCTGGTCAGCATCGGGAAGGGCGCCACCGGCTTCAATCGGTCGGCTATCGATCGGGTCAAGGTCGACGTGGGCGACGCGATCGTGATGGCCGACGCCGGGTTACTGGAACGCGTCCTTGCCAACCTGATCGACAATGCGCTGCGATACGCGCCTGACTGCGTGGTTCGCGTCAACGCAGGGCGAGTGGGCGATCGCGTCCTGACCAACGTCATCGACGAGGGCCCCGGAATTCCGCACGGAACCGAGGACCAGGTTTTCGCCGCCTTTCAGCGGCTCGATGATCACGACAACACCATTGGCGTCGGCCTGGGGATGTCAGTCGCGCGGGGCTTCGTCGAGGCGATGGGAGGGACGATCACGGCCACCGACACACCGGGCGGCGGACTGACCGTGATCGTGGACCTGGCTGCGCCGCAATCGATGGGCGTGCAGTGACTCGAGTCCTGGTGGTCGACGACGAACCCCAGATCCTGCGTGCGCTGCGTATCAACCTGTCCGTGCGCGGCTACGAGGTGGTGACCGCGTCGAGCGGGGGCGGCGCGTTGCGCGCCGCCGCCGAGCACAAGCCTGACGTGGTGATACTCGACCTCGGCCTGCCCGACATTTCCGGCATCGACGTGCTGGCCGGCCTACGCGGCTGGCTCACCGCACCGGTGATCGTGTTGTCCGCCCGCACCGATTCGTCGGACAAGGTGGAGGCACTGGACGCGGGCGCCGACGATTACGTCACCAAACCTTTTGGGATGGATGAGTTCTTGGCGCGGCTGCGCGCCGCCGTCCGGCGCAACACCGCTGCCTCCGAGCTCGAGCAACCGGTCATCGAAACGGAGTCGTTCACGGTGGACCTGGCCGCAAAGAAGGCCACCAAGAACGGCAGCGAAGTCCACCTCACCCCGACCGAATGGGGGATGCTCGAAGTCCTGGTCCGCAATCGCGGCAAGTTGGTGGGCCGCGAGGAGCTCCTCAAGGAGGTGTGGGGCCCGGCGTATGCCACCGAAACTCATTACCTGCGTGTGTATCTCGCGCAGCTGCGTCGCAAACTCGAAGACGACCCGTCGCACCCCAAACATCTGCTGACCGAGTCGGGCATGGGTTATCGATTCGAGGTGTGAGCCGCCCGTTCGCGTCGAGTGTGCTCTCATGGCATGAATACGGCTAAATCTCCGCCCTCATCGCAGACTCAAACCCCTGGATGCACACTCAACCCGCGATCGACAGCACGATGCCGTCCAGGATGTCGTGCTCGCTGACGGTCAACTCGTCGATCCCCGCACGGGCGCGCAGCTCGCGCGCCAGCTCCTCAACGACGATCGCGCCCCCGCCGATCACGTCGGCCCGGCCCTCGTGCATCGGCGGCAGCGCTGCGCGCTCGGCCCGCGTCATGCCGATCAGCCGCTCGCACACCGACAGCAGGTCATCGCCGGCGACACGCGAAAGATGAATGGCCGCGGAGTCATATGTCGTCATGTTGTGGGCCAGCGCCGACAGCGTGGTCATCGTCCCGGCCAGTCCGACCCAGGTCTTCGCCCCCTCCACGGGCACCACGCCCAGCGCGACCTCGAGTCGTTCACGCACCACCTGCCGGGCCGCCGCCACCTCCTCGGGCGTCGGCGGGTCCGAATGCAGGCAGCGTTCGGTCAGCCGCACGCAGCCGATGTCGGCCGAGTAGCTGGCCGTCACCGCGTCGCTGCCGACCACGATTTCCGTAGAGCCGCCACCCAGGTCGACGACGACGAAAGGGCCAGCCGCACTGTCCAACTCGCCAACCGCTCCCCGGAACGAGAGCTCGGCCTCTTCGGCGCCGGTGATCACCTCGGCAACCGTCCCGGGCAGCACCGCGCCCAACACCTCGGCCGTCATCGCAAAAAACGCGTCGCGGTTGGCGACATCGCGGGCGGCCGACGTGGCCACCATCCGCACCCGCTGCGCGCCATGCTCTTCGATCAGGGCCGCGTAATCGGTGAGCGCCGCGCGGGTGCGGGCGATCGCGTCCGCCGCGAACTCACCGGTCGCGTCGACACCCTGACCCAGCCGCACGATCCGCGTCTCCCGGTGCACGTCGCGCAGCCGGCCGCCGTCAAAGTCGGCGATCAGCAATCGGATTGAGTTGGTACCGCAGTCGATTCCCGCGAGCCTGCCGTTCACCATTGGCCTGCCGCCAAGATGCCGGCCATGGCGGGCTCGGCGGCCAGGATCGCCAGCGCCTCGTCGCCGAAGGGGTTCACGCCGGGGCCCTTGGCCAGCGAATGGGCGATCAGCACGTGCAGACACTTGACCCGGTCGGGCATTCCGCCGCCGGAGAACGTGGTGCCCAGCGGTTCGATCGCGTCCCGTTCGGCCAGATACGACTCGTGGGCGCGCCGGTAGGCGGCCGCCAATTCCGGGTCCTGGCCCAGCCTTTCGGTCATCTCACGCATCAGCCCCGTGGTCTCCAGTCTGCTGGCGGCGGCCGTCAAGGCCGGATGGGTCAGGTAGTAGAGCGTCGGAAACGGCGTGCCGTCAGGCAGTTTCGGCGCTGTCTTCACCACACCGGGTTCACCATTGGGACACCGGTAGGCGATTGCGAGTACCCCGCGCGGCTCACGCCCGAGCTGGCCCGCCACCGCTTCCAGGTCGGCATGATCAGCCACCGGAACCCGCGGGATTCGGTGCGGGCACCGGGCCGGGTGATCCCGGTTCGGCCGGCGGGGCTTCGGGCGCAGGCGCTTTGGCCGGCGGCAGGTGCGGGGTGTCGGCGATGGTGTGCCACAGCGACGTGTACCAGGGGTCACCGTTGGCTGGCTTCGCTGACGGTGATCCCGGCTGCGCGGGCTCGGCCGCCGACGGCGGAAGCTGAACCTGGAACGGGATGTCGCCGGGCTTGACGAAGCCGAGCCGCTCGCGCGCCTGCGCCGCGATGTAGGCCGGGTCACCGAGTTTGGCCTTGCGCTGCTCTAGGTCCGCGACCTGGCGGCGCAGCGCCGCTTCGCTGGCGGCCAGCTGGTTCATCTCGGTGCGCTGCGCGAAGTAGGTGCGCACCGGTCCGGCGATGGTCAACGTCAGCACGCAGATCACCGCGGCCAGCACCGCCGCGCGGCGCGCGGTGAAACCCAGCCGCTGCTCGGAGCGCTGCTCCACCGATTCGGCGGCCTTGCGTGTGATGGGCTCGACGACATGCTCTTGCTGCGTTCGCGTGGCGGTCCGGCCGGACTGGTTCGCCGTGGGTGACGTCCGCGAAGACGGCTTGGAGGACGGCTTGGGCGTGCGGCGGCCCCGACCCGAATCGCCGGCCTTCCCCGGGCGGGATGCCGGGGAGCGCCGTTTCGAATCGGGGCGTTTCGCGTCAGCCATGTCAGCCGTTGAACGTCAAGCTATTTCGCCTCCACGGCGTACCGCGGAAAAGCCAGGTCGCCGGCGTAGCGCGCGGCGTCACCGAGCGCCTCCTCGATCCGCAGCAACTGGTTGTACTTGGCGACGCGCTCGCTGCGGGCCGGTGCACCGGTCTTGATCTGCCCACTGCCGACGGCCACTGCCAGGTCGGCGATCGTGGTGTCCTCGGTCTCGCCGCTGCGGTGGCTAATCATCGTGCGATAGCCGCTGTGGTGGGCGAGCGCGACGGCGTCCAGGGTCTCGGTCAGCGTGCCGATCTGATTCACCTTGACCAGCAACGCGTTTGCCACCCCCTTGTCGATGCCCTCTTCCAGGCGCTCGGGATTGGTGACGAAGATGTCGTCGCCGACCAACTGCACCCGGTCACCGATCGACGCGGTCAGGGTCACCCAGCCGTCCCAATCGTCTTCTGACAGCGGGTCTTCGATCGACACCAGCGGATACGAGCCGAGCAGCCCGGCGTAGAAGTCCGCCATCTGTTCGGCGGTGCGGGTGGCGCCCTCGAACTTGTAGCCGGTCCCGTCGGTGAAGAACTCGGTGGCCGCCGCGTCGAGCGCGAGCGCCACGTCGGAGCCGAGCTTGAAACCGACCGACTCGATGGCCCGGCTGATCAGGTCCAGGGCCGCGACGGTGCCCGCGACGTCGGGGGCGAAACCGCCCTCGTCGCCCAGGCCGGTGCTCAGGCCCTCCTTCTTCAGCACCGACTTCAGCGCGTGGTACACCTCGGCGCCCCAGCGCAACGCCTCGGCGAAGCTGGGCGCACCGATCGGCGCCACCATGAACTCCTGGATATCGACGGCGGTGTCGGCGTGCGCGCCGCCGTTGAGGATGTTCATCATCGGCACCGGCAGGATGTGCGCGTTCGGGCCGCCGAGGTAGCGGAACAGCGGCAGCTCGGCGGAATCGGCGGCGGCCTTGGCCACGGCCAGCGACACGCCCAGGATCGCGTTGCCGCCCAGCCTCGACTTGTCGGGGGTGCCGTCCAGATCCAGCAGCGCCTGGTCCACCAGCCGCTGATCGTCGGCGTTCAGCCCGATCACCGCCGGACCGATCTCGTCCAGCACGGCCTGCACCGCTTTCCGCACGCCCTTGCCGCCGTAACGCTCGCCACCGTCGCGCAGCTCGACGGCCTCGTGCTCGCCCGTCGACGCGCCGGACGGCACCGCCGCGCGGGCAAACGTCCCGTCGATCAGGGCTATCTCGACCTCGACTGTCGGGTTACCGCGGGAATCGAGGATCTCGCGGGCCCCCACCTGCTCGATAATCGGCACTGAGTTCTCCTTGCGTCGTCGCCGGTGCGTGCTTTTTCCGGTCAGCGATACATCCTGCTACAGCGGGTGGCCCTTCGCGTAAGCGGTCGCCCAATCGCGGACCGCCCGGGCGTAGACACCGGAATTGTTGTAGGCGCGCAGCGCGGTGATCCACCCGCGCGGCGTTCCGAGATCCTTTCCGCGCCAACACAGATAGCCGGCCGCCGCGAGCGCGGCGTCATCGATATTGTCCGGGCTGACCCGGCCGTCATTGTGAGCGTCGACACCATAGAGCCGCCACGTCTCCGGGATGAACTGCATCGGCCCCATGGCGCGCGTCACGCCGTCTCCGTCAGTGACGGATTCCTCGGTGTCGACGATGCGCAGGGTGCCGCCACTGCCGTCGAGGCGGACACCCCGAATCGGGGGGCTCACATCGCCGTTGGGGGCCAGCCGCGCACCGCGGTAGGTGCCGTGGTGGCTTTCGACCTGGCCGATGCCGGCCAGGGTCGTCCACGCGATGTGGCATTTCGGGTTTTCGACTTCGGCGACCCGGGCCGCGTAGGCGTAGGCCTCGAGCGCGATAACCGGGATCTCCAGCCCCGCCGACCGCTGTTGGGCCCACTCCCGCAACTGATCCGCGGGCCGGCCGCTGGCATGGGTGTCTACCGCCGGCACGGCATCCCCGGCCGGTGGCGGGACGCCGTCGGGGATGAACAGGCTGAGCTGCCAGGTACAGCTAGAGGCCAGCACGATCGCGGTCGCGCCGATCACGGCGGCCGCGCGCATCCAACGCCTCGGCGACACCATGCTTTCCTGAGCTCCCCACACTCGCCTGCACCAACTTCCGCCACACCATCGTCCCATGCGTTCGGGAACTACCCGGTTGCCTCGGGCCTCGGCGCCCCGACCTATCGTCGGTTTCAGCTAATTCTCGGTTAGCTGCTCGTCGCCTCGGCTAGCGCAGTCAGACCTTCGCCGACCACGGGGATTCGCAACCTCATCCGCGATAGTACCGAGCGGCCGATGACAAAAGCGGCAAACATTCCGGTGATCGCTCCGACTCAATCGCCGAAAGTGCGAATTAGTGCGCCGCGGCGCCGCGGTACGGGAGTCGCCGGCCCGTCAGGCGTCGTCGACCGTGGCGTCCGCGGTGGATTCTTCCTCGACCACATCGACGGACACGTCGACCTCGCCGTCGGTCTCGGGCGCCGACTCCCGATCGTCGACCGCAGGCTCCTCGGTCGGCCAGTGCCCGCGCCACTCCTCCTCGGAGATCTCGCCGAGCGGCGCGACGTCGAACTCCTCGGGAACACCGGTGCCTCGGCGCGCCGCCGCGATCACCCGCTCGACTCCGCGGACCGCCTCCACGAATTCCAGAACGGCGCTGCGCAGGGCACTTTCGGCATCGACGTCGGCCGACACCGAGATCGAGGTGACCGCTTCAGGAATCAGGTCCGCGGGCAGGCCCGCTTTGCGGGCACGCGCAATGACCTTCTGCGCCAGCGCCAATGCGGGCTGCCCGGTGTGCACGTCGTCCATCACCGATTTGCGCGGCTTCTCGGCCGCCTTGCGCTCTTCCCACTGGGCCAACTGCTCTTCGAGCGAAATCGATTGCCCGGCAAGCACTCCCGGCACCCGGTTGCCCAGTTTGCGCATCAGGGTGGCGGCGACGTCGTCGATGGTGAAGGGGAACTGCGACGCATCCTCGGCGATGCGGGCGTGGAACAGCACCTGCAGCAGCACGTCGCCGAGCTCTTCACGCAACTGGTCGGCATTGCCGCTGCCGACCGCGTCCAGCAGCTCGTAGGTCTCCTCCAGCAGAAACCTGCGCAGCGAATCATGGGTTTGCTCGCTCTCCCACGGCCCGGCGGTGCGCAGCTTGTCCATCATCGCCACGGCATCGACCAACCGTTCACCGCGCGGCGTGTCGGGCGCCGCGATCAGCCGGGCCCCGGCCGCCAACCGCGCGACGACGGCGGGGTGGTCGGGGTCCGACGAGAGCAACACCGGGGCGTCCTCGCCGGAGTGCACCGGGCGCGCCGCGGACAGCGACCACGGCACCGCGACGGGCATCTCCTCGGTGTACTGCACCTCGCCGCTGAGGTGCTCGATGGCTTCAATGGGCACCAGCGAGGGCCGGCGGGGGTCGAACAAGACGACGATCACAGGCGCCCCTCCTCATCGCTTCGTCCCCCGCAAGCGGGCGGTACCCCCACCGCATCGTCGCGGGCGCGGATCACGCCTGTCGCTCCTCACTTGCCATAGACGCAGGTAGTTCACTCGTTATACCAATGTCGGTCTGCGGTTTGCCCTGCAGTGCCGTCACCAGGTTGGCGACCATCTGCACCAGCTCGAGATCGCGCAGTCGCGGTGCGCCCACCCCGCCGGCCCGCGGTATCGGAACCTGCACGGTGGACGTCGTGGCGCGGTAGCTCGCGGCCGGGTACATCCGCTTGAGCCGCACCTGAGCCGAGTCCGGCAGCGTCATCGGCGAGAGCCGCACGGTCGACGCCGACGCCGCCGACACCTCGGTGATGCCGGCGGTGCGGCACAGCAGCCGCAGCCGCGCCACCGCCACCAGCCGCAGGGCCGGTTCGGGCAGCGCCCCGTACCGGTCGATGAGTTCTTCCACCACGGCGTCGATCTCACCGTCGGAGGCCGCCGCGGCCAGCCGCCGGTATCCCTCCAGGCGCAGCCGGTCACTGGCGATGTAGTCCGGCGGCAGGTGTGCGTCGACCGGAAGGTCGATCCGCACGTCCTTGGGCTCCTCGGCCGTCGTGACGGTCTTGCCGTCGGCGGCCGCCCGGTAGGCCTCCACCGCCTCGCCCACCAGCCGGACATACAGGTCGAAACCGACCCCGGCGACGTGCCCGGACTGCTCGACGCCCAACACGTTGCCGGCACCGCGGATTTCGAGGTCCTTCATCGCGACCGCCATGCCCGCGCCCAGCTCGTTGTTCTGCGCGATGGTGGCCAGCCGGTCGTAGGCCGTCTCGGTCAGCGGCGAGTGCGGCGGATACAGGAAGTACGCGTAGCCGCGCTCCCGGCTGCGGCCGACCCGTCCGCGCAGCTGGTGCAGCTGCGACAGGCCGAAGGTGTCGGCGCGCTCGACGATCAGCGTGTTCGCGTTGGAGATGTCCAGCCCGGTCTCCACGATCGTGGTGCACACCAGGATGTCGTATTCGCGGTTCCAGAATCCCTGGACCGTGCGTTCCAGCCGTTCCTCGGGCATCTGCCCGTGCGCGACGACCACCCGCGCCTCGGGCACCAGCTCCCGGATCCGGGCCGCCGTCCGGTCGATCGAGCTGACCCGGTTGTGCACGTAGAAGACCTGTCCGTCGCGGAGCAGCTCGCGTCGCAGGGCGGCCGCGATCTGCTTGTCATCGTGCGGACCGACGTAGGTCAGCACGGGATACCGCTCCTCGGGCGGCGTCAGGATCGTCGACATCTCCCGGATTCCGGCCAGGCTCATCTCCAGCGTGCGCGGGATGGGGGTCGCGCTCATGGTCAGCACGTCGACGTGAGTGCGCAGCGACTTGATGTGCTCCTTGTGCTCGACGCCGAACCGCTGCTCCTCGTCGACCACCACCAGGCCGAGGTCCTTCCAGCGCACCCCGGTCTGTAGCAGCCGGTGCGTGCCGATCACCACGTCCACCGACCCGTCGGCGAGGCCCTCGATCACGGCCTTGGATTCCGCGCCGTCGGTGAACCGGGACAGACCCTTGACGGTCACTGGGAACCCGGTCATCCGGTCGGTGAAGGTCTGCAGATGCTGGTCGGCCAGCAGCGTGGTGGGGACCAGCACGGCGACCTGCTTGCCGTCCTGGACCGCCTTGAACGCCGCCCGCACCGCGATCTCGGTCTTGCCGTAGCCGACGTCGCCGCAGATCACCCTGTCCATCGGGATCGGCTTTTCCATATCGCCCTTGACTTCGGTGATCGCGGTGAGCTGGTCCACGGTCTCGGTGTAGCCGAACGCGTCTTCCATCTCGGCCTGCCAGGGCGTGTCCGGCCCGAACGCGTGTCCGGGGCTGGCCTGCCGCTTGGCGTACAGCGACACCAGCTCGCCGGCGATCTCGCGCACCGCGCGGCGGGCCTTGGTCTTGGTGTTGGTCCAGTCACTGCCGCCCAGCTTGCTCAGCGCGGGCGCCTGCCCGCCGACGTACCGCGACAGCTGATCCAGCGAATCCATCGGCACATACAGCTTGTCTGTGTTTTTTGCCGCACCACCACGGTTCTTGCTCGACGCGTATTCGAGCACCAGGTACTCGCGGCGGGCGCCGCCGACGGTGCGCTCGACCATCTCCACGAACCGGCCGATGCCGTGCTGATCGTGCACCACCAGATCACCGGCGGTGAGCGCCAACGGGTCAACGGTATTGCGCCGCTTGGCCGCCAGCCGCTTGCCCTCGACGGCCGTCACCCGGCTGCCGGTCAGGTCGGTCTCGGTGATCACCACCAACGTGGCGCCGGGGATGATGACGCCGTCGTGCAGCGGCCCCTTGAGCACACCGACCACGCCGGCCTTGGGTGCGGCACCCGATTCGAGCATGGCGGCCGGGGTGTCGCATTCGGCCAGCCGCTCGACCACGCGATGCGCGGTGCCGGTGCCGGGTGCGACGACGACGGCGTAACCGCCGGTGCTGACGTGCGCGCGCAGCATCGCGAAGATGCCGTCGATGTCGTGCTGATGTCCCCGGGCCGACGGCGCCGAGCGGATATCGAGTTCCACGGCCGACTCGTCGGACAGCTGGCTCAATGTCCACCACGGGTGCCCGGCGCGGGCCGCCGCGGCCCGCACCTCGTCGAGTTCGGCGAACCCCGACCCACCGAACTGCGCGACGTCGACCGGGGCGTCGGTACCCAACGCGGCGACCGACCACGACGCTTCGAGGAACTCGCTGCCGGTCTTGATCAGGTCGGCGGCCCGGGTGCGTACCTTCTCCGGATCGCAGATCAACACCGGTGTGCGCTCGGCCAATTGGTCGGTCAGCAGCACATGCTCGCCGGGCCGGAGCACCGGCAGCAGAGCCTCCATGCCGTCGACCGCGATCCCCTCGCCGATCTTGGCCAGCATGTCGGTGACGCTGCCGGTGATGGCGGGTTCGGTGGTCCGGTGCCGGGCGGCCAGCTCGGCGGCGCGCTCCCGCACCTCATCGGTCAGCAGCAGTTCGCGGCAGGCCACCGCGATCAGGGTGTCGACCTCGATCTCCGGGATCGAGCGCTGATCGGCGACCGAGAACATCCGCATCTCGCTGACCTCGTCGCCCCAGAACTCGATGCGCACCGGGTGCTCGGCGGTCGGCGGGAAAACGTCGAGAATGCCTCCGCGCACGGCGAATTCGCCGCGCCGGCCGACCATGTCGACCCGGGTGTAGGCCAGCTCGGCGAGCCGGGTGATCACGCCCTCGAATTCGATCTCCGTCCCGACCTTCAGCGTGACCGGCTCCACGAGGCCCAGCTGCGGCGTCATCGGCTGCAACAGCGAACGCACCGCGGTCACCACCACCTGCAGGGGCGGACCCAGCCGGGCATCGTCGGGATGGGCCAGCCGGCGCAGCACCGTCAACCGGGCGCCGACGGTGTCGACGCCGGGCGAAAGGCGCTCGTGCGGCAGCGTTTCCCACGACGGAAAGACCGCGACGGAATCGCCGAAGACCCCGCGCAGTTCAGCGGTCAGGTCGTCGGCTTCGCGCCCGGTCGCGGTGACTACCAGCAGAGGACCCAACCGCGCCAGCGCACAGGCGACGAATAGCCGTGCGCTGGCTGGACCCACCAGGCTCAACTCGGCAGGCGAAGCGGCCGCGCTGTCGATCAACTGCTGGAAGGTCGGCGCGGTGAGCGCCAATTCAACGAGCCCCGCGATCGGGGTTTCTGGGCGAGCAGCCCCCGGTGCGGTCATGATGAATTCCATTCTAGGGGCCCTCAGTGACAGGGCCGGACACACCGAACCACGTCAATATTGAGGTCGCCGCCGTCAAGGGATCGTAAGAACGGCACCACCCGAATACCCGCGGGTGCAGGTTGGATTCATGACATTGCTGGACATCCTGCCGTCGCTCGGTCACGCGACTTCCCGGCGTTTCGATCCCGCCATCTGGCCGATCACCGCCCACCCCGACGAGGAGGGCATGCTGTGCGTCGGCGGTGTACCACTGGCCGATATCGCCGACGAGTTTCACACCCCGGCCTACGTCATCGACGAAACCGACTTCCGGCATCGCGCCCGCCGCTACCGCAAGACGCTGCGCGGCGTCGAGGTGGTCTACGCGGGAAAGTCGCTATTGAGCACCGCGGTGGCCCGCTGGGCAAGCGAAGAGGGCCTCGGGATCGACGTCTGCTCCGGCGGCGAGCTGGCCGTCGCCCTTGCCGGTGGTGTCGACCCGACGCGCATCGTCATGCACGGCAACGCGAAATCGCCCGAGGAGCTGCGCCAAGCGGTGCGCGTCGGCGTCGGGCGCATCGTGCTGGATTCCGGCATGGAGATCGCCTACCTCGCCGGCCTGGCGCAACGGCGCCAACCCGTGCTCATCCGGGTGACCCCCGACATCGACATTCACGGACACCGCGCCGTCACCACCGGCGTCAGCGACCAGAAGTTCGGGTTCACGCTTCAAGGCGACCGCGCCGACGTCGCGGCCCAGCGCGTGCTGTCGCACCCGATTCTCGACCTCGTCGGCCTGCACTGCCACATCGGCTCGCAGGTCGCCGACCCGGCCCTGTACGGCGAGGCGATCCGCCGGTTGATCGCCGCGATGGCCGATATCCGTGCCCGGCACGGCGTCATACTCACCGAGCTGAACATCGGCGGCGGGCACGCCATCCCCTACGTCCCCGGCGATCGCGAGCTGAATCTCGAGGAACTGGCCGACGTCATCGAGAACGTCCTCGATGAGGCCTGCGCCGCCGAGCATTTCCCGCGGCCGCAGATCGTGGTGGAACCGGGCCGGGCCATCTGCGGCCGGGCCGGGGTGACGCTGTATCGGGTGTGCTCGATCAAGACCCAGCCGGGCGGACGCACCTTCGTCGCGGTCGACGGCGGCATGAGCGACAACCCGCGGGTGTCGCTGTACGGCGCGCAATACACGGCCGCGCTGGCCAACCGGCATTCGATGGGACTCAAGCAGCGGGTCACCGTCGTGGGCCGGCATTGCGAGGCGGGCGATGAGATCGCCCGCGACGTCGACCTTCCGGCGGACTTGCACCCCGGCGACCTGCTGGCGGTGGCCTGCACCGGCGCCTACCACCACAGCATGGCGTCGAACTACAACATGGTCGGGCGCCCCGCGCTGGTGGCCGTCAAGGACGGGCGGGCCCGCGAACTGGTTCGCCGGGAGACCGTCACCGATCTGCTGGCCCGCGATTGCGGCTAGCTCGTGGCGATCGCAAGCGCGGCGTAGCCGGGCGCAGCGGGTCGCCACCATCGGGTTGGCCGGCTACTCGTCCTGCAGCCGGGGGTCGGCCTCGAGGTGGGTCAGCCCGTTCCACATCAGGTTGACCAGGTGCGCGGCCACCACTTCCTTCTTGGGCTCGCGGGTGTCGAGCCACCATTGCGCCGTCATCGACACCGAGCCGACGAGCGCCTGCGCGTACAGCGGCGCCAGCCCCGGATCCAGCCCGCGACGGGAGAAGTCGCCGGCCAGGATGGAGCTGACCTGGTTGACGGCGTCGTTGAGCAGGCTGGAGTAGGTGCCCGAGCTGATGGCAGCCGGCGAGTCGCGGATCATAATCCGGAAGCCGTCGGTGCGCTCTTCGACGTAGGTGAGCAGCGCCAGGGCGACCCGCTCGACGCGCACCCGGGACCGGTTGTTGGTCAGCGACGAGGTGATGCCGTCGAGCAGCGCCGACATCTCGCGGTCGACGACGACGGCGTACAGGCCTTCCTTGCCGCCGAAATGCTCGTAGACGACCGGTTTGGACACGTTGGCGCGCAGGGCGATCTCCTCGATCGAGGTGCCTTCGTACCCGCGTTCGGCGAACAGCGTGCGCGCGATGCCGACCAGCTGTTGGCGGCGCTCGGTGCCGGTCATCCGCGCGCGCGGCGCCCGCCCCTCCTTGTCCGGTTCCTTGTCCAGCACGGCCACGTTGTTCAGCGTATCGGTCAACAGCCGACAAGCGGCCCGCATCGTCGTCAGACTAAAGTCTTGATGGCGCGGTAGGTCTCAACCGCCGCTCGCCATGGGTTAGCGATCCGTCGTGGTGTAATCGGCAGCACCTCTGATTTTGGTTCAGATAGTTCAGGTTCGAGTCCTGGCGACGGAGCTTCGATTGCCGGTTCCGATATCCCATCGTTTTTTTGCCTACACCGCAGCTGAAGTGACACGCTTGACGGCGTGTCGGCGCTTCCGCGCGCAGCCCGCGCGGGACGAACCCAAGAGGAGGGTCGATGTCGTCTCCTGGTGATACCGCGGTCCTGGTGCTAGCGGCCGGGCCGGGCACCCGGATGCGGTCGGACACCCCGAAAGTCCTGCACAACATCGGTGGACGCAGCATGCTGTCCCATCTCCTGCACGCGATCACCAAGGTGGTTCCTCAGCACCTGGCCGTCGTTCTCGGCCACGACCACGAACGGATCGCACCGCTGGTGGCCGACTGGGCCGACGCGCTGGGACGTCCCATCGACGTCGCGCTGCAGGACCGGCCCCGCGGCACCGGCGATGCCGTGCTGTGTGGCCTGTCCGCGCTGCCCGACGACTACGCCGGGGTCGTCGTCGTCACCTCGGGCGACACCCCGTTGCTGGACGCCGACACCCTGGCCGACCTGATCGCCTCCCACAACGCGGCGCCGGCCGCGGTCACGGTGCTGACCACGACCGTGAGCGACCCCAGCGGCTATGGCCGCATCCTGCGCACCCAGGACAACGAGGTCATGGCGATCGTGGAACACGCCGACGCCACGCCCTCGCAACGCGAGATCCGTGAGGTCAACGCCGGCGTCTACGCCTTCGACACCGCGGCGCTGCGCTCGGCGCTGAACCGGTTGAGCTCCAACAACGCCCAGCAGGAGCTCTACCTCACCGACGTCATCGCCATCCTGCGCGGTGACGGCCTGGCCATCCACGCCCGCCACGTCGACGACAGCGCGCTGGTCGCCGGCGTCAACAACCGCGTCCAACTCGCGCAGCTGGGCGCCGAACTCAACCGCCGCATCATCGCGGCCCACCAGATGGCCGGCGTCACCATCGTCGACCCCGCCACCACCTGGATCGACGTCGACGTCAGCATCGGTCGCGACACCGTCGTCCAGCCGGGGACGCAGTTGCTGGGCCGCACGCAGGTCGGCGGCCACTGCGTCGTCGGCCCGGACACCACCCTGACCGACGTCAGCGTCGGTGACGGCGCCTCGGTGGTCCGCACCCACGGCACCGCGTCGTCGATCGGCGCCGGAGCGACCGTCGGGCCGTTCACCTACCTGCGGCCCGGCACCGTGCTGGGCGACGACGGCAAGCTCGGCGCGTTCGTCGAGACCAAGAACGCCACCATCGGCACCGGCTCCAAGGTGCCGCACCTGACCTATGTCGGGGACGCCGACATCGGCGAACACAGCAACATCGGCGCGTCCAGCGTGTTCGTCAACTACGACGGCGAAAGCAAACGGCGGACCACCATCGGCTCGCACGTGCGCACCGGCTCGGACACCATGTTCGTGGCGCCGGTGACCGTCGGTGACGGCGCCTACACCGGCGCGGGCACGGTGGTGCGCAACGACGTCCCGCCCGGAACGCTGGCGGTATCCGCGGGTCCACAGCGCAATATCGAAGGCTGGGTGCACCGCAAGCGCCCGGGCAGCGCGGCCGCGCAAGCGGCCGAGGCCGCCGAGAAAGCCGCTGGTCAGAGTCCTGCGGAGGGCTCCACACCAAAAGCCGAATAGACACCGTGAATGTGCTACCTGGCAACCCGGCCACATTTCCGTACGATTCGCTTCGTACGATGGGGCCTTCCATCCCCCACCCCGATTTGGCGAGGGCAGTGCGTTGAGCCACGACTGGACCGACAACCGCAAAAACTTGATGCTCTTCTCCGGCCGTGCGCATCCGGAGCTGGCCGAGCAGGTGGCCAAGGAGCTCGACGTCCACGTCACCGCACAGACCGCGCGGGAGTTCGCCAACGGCGAGATCTTCGTGCGATTCCACGAATCGGTGCGCGGATGCGACGCCTTCGTCCTGCAGTCGGCCCCGGACCCGGTGAACAACTGGCTGATGGAACAGCTGATCATGATCGACGCCCTCAAGCGGGGCAGCGCCAAGCGGATCACCGCGGTCATGCCGTTCTACCCGTACGCCCGGCAGGACAAGAAGCACCGCGGCCGCGAGCCGATCTCGGCTCGGCTGGTCGCCGACCTGCTCAAGACCGCGGGCGCCGACCGGATTGTCACCGTCGACCTGCACACCGACCAGATCCAGGGCTTCTTCGACGGGCCGGTCGACCACATGCGCGGGCAGAACCTGCTGACCGGCTACATCCGCGACAACTACCCCGACGGCAACATGGTGGTCGTCTCGCCCGACTCCGGCCGGGTGCGCATCGCGGAGAAATGGGCCGACTCGCTGGGCGGGGTCCCGCTGGCGTTCATCCACAAGACCCGCGACCCGCGGGTGCCCAACCAGGTGGTGTCCAACCGCGTCGTCGGCGAGGTGGCCGGACGCACCTGCGTGCTGATCGACGACATGATCGACACGGGCGGCACCATCGCCGGAGCGGTGAAGCTACTGCGCGACGAGGGCGCCGGTGACGTGATCATCGCGGCCACCCACGGGGTGCTCTCCGATCCGGCCGCCGAGCGGCTGGCCGCCTGCGGCGCCCGGGAAGTGATCGTGACGAACACGCTTCCGATCGGCGAGGAGAAGCGTTTCCCGCAGCTGACGGTCCTGTCCATCGCGCCGCTGCTGGCCAGCACCATCCGCGCCGTCTTCGAAAACGGTTCGGTCACCGGGCTTTTCGACGGAGACGCCTAGATGGCGGTTAAGCCAGACGACGCCGTTATCTTCCACAACCCACGCTGCAGCACTTCCCGCAAGACGCTGGACCTGTTGCGTGACAACGGCTTCGAGCCCACCGTGGTCGAGTACCTGAAGACCCCGCCGACCCGGGCGGAGCTGGTGAAGATGATCCGCGACGCGGGCATCGGCGTGCGCACCGCGACCCGCAAGCGCGAGTCGCTGTACGAGGAGCTCAATCTCGCGGACGCGACCGATGATCAGTTGCTCGACGCCATGGTCGAACACCCCATCCTCATCGAACGACCCTTCGTCATCACGCCGAAGGGCACTCGGCTGGGCCGCCCGATCGACGCGGTCCGCGAGATTCTGTGAACCGGCTCGGCCGCCTCGTGGCCGCTGCCGCGATGGTTGCGGTGGCCTTCTCCGCGAGCGGCTGTGCACCGAAACCGCCTGATTACCAATCGATCCTGTCGAAGACCCCGACGACCACGACCACCAAGCCGGCGGAGAAGCCGGTCCCCCTGTCGCAGTATCTGCAAAGCATCGGGGTGACCGGAGAGCCGGTGGCACCGGGATCGTTGCCCGACCTGACGGTGTCGATCCCGACACCCCCGGGCTGGTCGCCGTTCACCAGCCCGAACATCAGTCCCCAGACGCTGATCATCTCGCAGGGCGGCAAGTTCCCGACGGCGCGGCTGGTGGTCTTCAAGTTGAATGGTGACTTCGATCCGGCCCAGGTGATCAAGCACGGAAACGACGATGCGCAATTGTTCGAGAACTTCAAGCAACTGGACGCCTCGGGCGCGCCCTACAACGGCTTTCCCTCGTCGATGATCCAGGGCAGCTACGACCTCGACGGTGGCATGCGGCTGCACAGCTGGAACCGCATCGTCATTGCGACCGGATCATCGCCCGCACACCAGCGTTATCTCGTGCAGCTGACCATCACCGGCTTCGCCAATCAGGCGGCCGCGCAGTCGAGCGACATCGACGCGATCATCCACGGATTCGTCGTCGCGGCGAAGTAGCGGCACCCTGCCGCCGGCATTCGACGCCGGGCACTGGGCGCTCCGGCGCGCGTCGCGATTAGTGTTGTCAGCCATGACTGGCTGGACCGCCGCAGATCTACCGTCGTTCGCCGAACGGACCGTCATCATCACCGGTGCCAACAGCGGGTTGGGCGCCGTGACCGCCCGCGAGCTGGCGCGACGAGGGGCCACGATCATCATGGCCGTCCGCAACATCCGCAAGGGCGAGACGGCAGCCCGCCAGATGGCCGGCCAGGTCGAGGTGCGAGAGCTCGACCTGCAGGACCTGTCGTCGGTGCGCCGGTTCGCCGACGGGGTGAGCAAGGCCGACGTGCTGATCAACAACGCCGGCATCATGGCCGCGCCCTTCGCACTGACGGTCGACGGCTTCGAGACCCAGATCGGCACCAACCATCTCGGGCACTTCGCGCTGACGAACCTGTTGCTGCCCAAGCTGACCGACCGGGTAGTGACCGTGTCGTCGATGGCGCACTGGCCCGGAAGCATCAACCTCGACGACCTGAATTGGCAGAACCGGCGGTATTCGCCGTGGCTGGCCTACAGCCAGTCCAAGCTCGCCAACCTGCTGTTCACCAGCGAGCTGCAGCGCCGGCTCGTCGCGGCCGGTTCCCCGCTGCGGGCGCTCGCGGCCCACCCCGGCTACTCGCACACCAACCTGCAGGGCGCCTCCGGCCGCAAGCTGGGTGACGCGCTGATGTCGGCGGTCACCCGGGTGGTCGCCACCGACGCCGATTTCGGCGCCCGGCAAACGCTGTACGCGGCGTCCCAGAATTTGCCCGGGGACACCTTCGTCGGGCCCCGATTCGGCCAGATGGGCCGAACCCAACCGGTCGGGCGCAGCCGGCGTGCCCGGGATTCGGCCACGGCGGCGGCGCTCTGGTCGCTGTCCGAGCAACTCACGAAGACCAGGTTCCCGCTCTGAGCCGCTGAGCCTCATCGGTCGCGTCCGCCACGTCAGTCTCCCGGCCGACCAATAGACGTTTGCCCGCCTTCGAGCGACAACGGGGTGCCACCCGGGCCCGGCGCCTGCTCTCCGAATTTCCCCTCTGAGGTGCGGATGCGCTAACCTGGCCGGGCGTCACGGCGAGGGTGGCTGGTTGGCCAGCACCGTTATCGACGGAGACCGACGAATCGTCGCGATCCTGGCCGTGCCCCGAAACACGAGCGAGCACACAGGAGCGACACGATGGCCAAGCAAGCACTCAACCAGTTGAAGGTCGCGGTCCGCGGCGAGACCGGCAAGGGTGCGTCCCGGCGAGCCCGCCGCGCCGGCAAGATCCCGGCCGTCCTCTACGGCCACGGCACCGACCCGCAGCACCTGGAACTGCCCGGCCATGACTTCGCCGCGGTGCTGCGGCACGCGGGCACGAACGCGGTGCTGAGCCTCGACATCGAGGGCAAGGAGCAGCTGGCCCTGACCAAGTCGCTGGACATCCACCCCATCCGCCGCACCATCCAGCACGCCGATCTGTTGGTCGTGCGCCGCGGCGAAAAGGTGGTCGTCGAGGTCCGCGTCCTCATCGAGGGCGAGGCCGTGCCGGGCACCCTGGTGACCCAGGACGCCAGCGCCATCGAGATCGAGGCCGACGCCTTGTCGATTCCCGAGCAGCTGACGGTGTCGGTTGAGGGCGCCGAGCCCGGCACCCAGTTCTCCGCCGGACAGATCACGCTGCCCAAGGGCGTCACCCTGATCTCCGACCCGGACACCCTGGTGGTCAACGTGGTCACCGCGCCGACGGCCGAGGAACTCGCCGAAGAGGGCGCCGGCGAGGTCACCGAGGAGGCCGCAGCGGCCGAAGGCGAAGAAGAAGCCGAGGCCGGCGAAGAAGAGGCCGCCGAGGCCGAGTCCGAGTAGGCGGATCACAACGTGGCCGAGCCGTTGCTGGTCGTCGGCCTGGGCAATCCCGGAGACAACTACGCCCGGACCCGGCACAACGTCGGGTTCATGGTCGCCGACCTGCTGGCGGCGCGGATGGGTTCGAAGTTCAAGGCGCACAAGCGTTCCGGCGCCGAGATCGTCAGCGGCCGGCTCGCCGGGCGCTCGGTGGTGGTGGCCAAGCCGCGCTGCTACATGAACGAATCCGGCCGTCAGGTCGGCCCGTTGGCGAAGTTCTACTCGGTGACACCGGGCGACGTCATCGTCATCCACGACGATCTCGACTTGGACTTCGGGCGTATCCGGCTCAAGATCGGTGGCGGCGAAGGCGGCCACAACGGCCTGCGTTCAGTTGCTAATGCCTTGGGCAGCAAGGACTTTCAACGGGTTCGCATCGGGATCGGCCGTCCCCCGGGACGCAAGGATCCGGCAGCGTTTGTGCTGGAGGCCTTCAACGCCGCCGAGCGCGCCGAGGTTCCCACCATCTGCGAGCAAGCCGCGGACGCGACCGAGTTGCTGATCGAACTGGGGCTAGAGCCCGCGCAGAACAGCGTCCACGCCTGGTAGCCCCGCCGGCCCGGACTAGGTGACCAGGCTGACGGACGTCGACCGGCGCAGCTTGCCCGACGGCGTCTTCGGGATGGTCCCCGGACCGAGCACCACCACGTTGCGCGGCCGCACGTCGACCTCGGCCACGACCTCTCGGGCGACCTGGTGCTCGATGCGACGTACCTCGGCCTGATCTTGGAAGGCGTTGGACTCCACGGCCACCGCGAACGTCTCGCGAGAGTGGCCGGCGTCCAGCCGGACCGCGACGGCGCAACCGGGCCGCACCCCCTCGACGCGGCAGGCGGCGCGCTCGATGTCGGTGGGATAGATGTTGCGGCCCGCCATGATGATGACGTCCTTGACGCGGCCGCAGACCACCACGTGACCCTCTTCGGTGAGGTAGCCGAGGTCGCCGGTGTCGTACCAGCCGTTCTCGTCCTGGGCCGAGATGAAGCCGCCCATGGTGAGGTAGCCCGGCGTCAGCGACTCACCGCGCAGCTCGATGACACCGACGCCGCGGGCGGGCATCACGTCGCCGTTCTCGTCGATGATGCGCGCCTCGAGGTCGCGCAGCAGCGGGCCGAGCGTGGCCAGCCTGCGGGTGTTGCCCTTGGTTGCGGGTACGGCGCGGCGCAGGGCGGCCAGCAGGTCCGCGTCCACCTCGTCGACCACCAGGCCGGCGTTGCACTCCGAGAACGACACGGCCAGCGTGGTCTCGGCCATGCCGTAGGCCGGCAGGATCGCCGAGGGGTTCAGGCCGAACGGTTTTCCGGCGTCGAGCAGGTCCTCGACGTCGGCGGGCTCGACGGGCTCGGCACCGGACAGGGCGAAGCGCAGGGTCGACAGGTCGAAGTCGCCGGCCTTGGCGTTGCGGCGCAGCCGCTTGGCCAGCAGCGCGTAGGCGAAGTTGGGCGCCGCGGTCATGGTGCCCTTGTACTTGTCGATGAGCTTGGCCCACAGCAGCGTGTCGCGCAGGAAGTCCATCGGCGTGACCTTTACCAGCTCGGCGCCGAAGTACATCGGGATGGTGAGGAAGCCGACCATGCCCATGTCGTGGAAGCAGGGCAGCCAGCTGACCATGACGTCCTTGGTGACGTCGTATTGGGCGCCGATGAACATCGCCTCGGCGTTGGAATGGATGTTGCGGTGGGTGATCTGCACCGCCTTGGGAGATCCGGTCGAGCCGCTGGTCAGCTGCATCAACGCGAGCGCATCCTCGCCGACCTCGACGGGCTCGACGGGCTCCGCCGCGAGCAGGTCGGCGACCGTGACGACCTTGATGCCCTTCTCCTCGAGCACCGGGATGGCCACCAGGAACGGCTCGGAGACGACGACGGCCTTCGCCTCGATCATGCCGATGACGTTCATGGTGTCCTCGGCCCACACGGCCAGGTCCGTGCGCGGCGTCGGCTGATGCAGCATGGTCAGGCTGGCCCCGCGCATCCACAGGCCCTGCGCCGTCGGCGCGATCTCCACCGGATAGCCGGCGAGCACGCCCACCGCGTCGTCGGGCCCGATGCCCGCGGCGGCCAGGCCACCCGCGATGCGGCGCGCGCGCTCGTGGACCTCGCCCCAGGTGTGGCGGACCGGTTCGTGGGGTTCACCGGTGACCATGCCCGTCGTCACGGACCGGGCATTGCGGTACATCTTCTCGGTAAACCTGCTCACAAAAACCTCCTGGGTTCCAGCCCTCGTCCCAATGCCCGGAATCTCATGTTCCGCCCGCCGGGTAACTCTTCGCCGCAAGCACGCAAACACAGTTGGGCGGCGGTTAGGTCTCGGATCGGTGATGCGTCCGCACCCGCCGCAGTGCGGCGGCGCTCGATCACCCGATGAGCACGAATCGGGCCGGAGAAACCTGGCCGGGCCCGATGCATTAATCGCCCGCCGGAATGCCCGGCGGACGATGGACATAAGTGATCTTGCTCAACGCTTCCCGTCACCGCGGATTATCTTAAACTCCCCTTAGGGTGGCGCCAAACCAATGCGCGAATTGGGAAAATTTTCACACCTCGGTCGGCGTGGGGACCACCCGCGCGCCCACCACCGGCCCGCTGGCGACCCGCACCGTGCGGCACACACCCGCCCCCGACACCTCGGTGCCGACGTCGACCGCGGCGGCCGCCGAAGAGCACAGGAAGGCACACGTCGGGCCCGACCCGGACACGATCCCCGCCAGCGCCCCGGCCTCCACGCCGGCGCGCAACGTCCGTCGCAGGGCGGGGTGCAGGCTCACCGCGGCCGCCTGCATCTCGTTGCCCAACAGCGGCGCCAGCTGCTCGGCATCGCCGGCGGCCAGGGCGGCCAGCACCGGCCCGGGAGCGGGCAGCCGGGGCGGGTCCCCCACCTCGCGCAGCCGGTCCAGTTCGGCGAAGACGGCCGGCGTCAGCAGCTCACTGTCGGCGAACGCCAGCACCCAATGGAAGGTGTTGCGGGACAACACCGTCGCCAACTCCTCGCCGCGGCCCGTGCCCAGCGCGGTTCCGCCGTGCAGCGCGAACGGGACGTCGCTGCCCAACCGGGCGGCCAGCGCGCGCAGATCGCGGCGCGGCACGTTGAGTTCCCACAGCGAGTTCATCGCGACCAGCACGGCCGCCGCGTCCGCGCTGCCGCCGGCCATCCCGCCGGCCACCGGAATCGACTTGTCGACCATGATCGACACGTCCGGCGCCCGGCCGACGTGTTCGGCCATCAGCTCGGCGGCCTGCCAGGCGAGATTGCGTTCGTCGGTGGGCAGCTTCTCGGCGCCCTCGCCGACGATCTCGAGCGAGAGCACATCCGCATTGCGGACGGTCACCTCGTCGAGCAGCGACACGGCCTGAAAGATCGTGTTCAGCTCGTGATAGCCGTCCTCGCGGCGGTCGCCGACCGCCAGGTAGAGGTTGACTTTTCCGGGGACCCGAACGGTGACCGACCCGGTGGGCACCCAAGCCGCGGCGGTGTTGCCGTCAGACGCTGACACCGCAGCAGACTATCGCTGCTGAGAGCTAACCACACGCAACGGCGCCCCGAAGGTCCGCCGTCAGCCGGCCGACGCCCCCTGCTCGGCGCTGTGCGGAGTCGTCTCGGCGGCGCTGTGGGGGCGGTCGGCGGATCGCTGCAACAACCGCACGAAGTCGTCGATCGACAGCGTCTCACCGCGGCGGGCGGGGTCAATGCTGGCGGCCAGCAACCGATCCGCCGACTCGTTGCCCGAGCCGGCCCAGTCCACGAATGCGTTGCGGCAGGTCTTGCGCCGCTGCCCGAACGCGATGTCGACCAGTGCGAACACCTCGCGACGGAACGCCTCGTCGGCGGGCCACGGCGAGGTCGCGTAGCGGTCGATGCGCACCAGCCCGGAGTAGACCCGCGGAATCGGCCAGAACACCGTCGGCGACACCGTGCCGCAACGACGAATTCGGCCGAAGAAGCGCACCTTGACGCTGGGCACGCCGTACTCCTTGCCGCCCGGCTCGGCGGCCAGGCGCTCGGCGACCTCGGCCTGCACCATCACCGTCACGGTGTGAATGGACGGGAACTCGGCAAGCAGATGCAGCAGCGCCGGGACGGCGACGTTGTACGGCAGGTTGGCGACCACGGCGGTCGGCTGCACGGCCAGCTCGTCGCGGCGCAGGGTCAAGACGTCGCGGTTGATCACGGTTAGGCGCCGGCTTTCGCTGGTGGAGTGCTCGGCGACGGTCTGGGGCAGACGCTCGGCCAGTACCGGGTCGATTTCGACGGCGGTGACGGGCGAGCCGCGGTCGAGCAACGCCAGGGTGAGCGACCCGAGACCGGGCCCGACTTCCAGGACGTGGTCAGACCGGCTCACCCCGGAGGTCGAGACTATCCGGCGCACCGTATTGGCGTCGTGGACGAAGTTTTGGCCGAGGGATTTCCGTGGCCGAAAATCAAGTTCTTTGGCCAGCCGCCTGATCTCGGTACGCCCGAGTAGCCGGATGGTCAGCGTGCACCAGCTCTTCCGCTGCACACTGGCCACGCACCCCAACCCTGGCGCTCACGGGTCACCTCGGCGACGGTGATCTGCTCCTCGCGGGTGGCGAGGTCGGCGCGGGAGGCGAACCGCAAACCACCGTTGCGCTCCCACGTGCCCTGGTCGAACTGCACACCCCCGTAATACCCGTTGCCGGTGTTGATCGCCCAGTTTCCGCCGGCCTCACAGCCCGCGATCGCGTCCCAGATGGAACCGTCGCTGATCGGAGGCACCTCGGTGCCGGGCTTGGTGCCGATGCGGACCACGGAGTCGCGGGCGGGCGTGATCACCGTGTTGGCGATCGGTAGCCGGCCGGTCTCGACGCCGTTGACGGTGGCCACCGAGAAGGTGACGTCCTGCGTGCCCGGGCTGCCCGGATCCTCCACGACCTGGCGGCTCATGTTCATGCCCGCATCTTCGATGCGTCGGGCGTTGGGGGGCAACGGGATCCGTTCCGTCACCTGCTGGATCCGGTTGCGGGTCACCTGGACTTCCATCCCGTCGACGATCGGCGCCGTCGCGGCGGGCACCACCTGGTCGCTGTCGAGCAGCGGCGCGCCGGCGGCGCTCAGCAGGCCGGCGACGTTGGGCGCCGCCAGGTGCACATTGCGGATCGCACCGGCGTCGTTGATGCGGACGGTCTTGGCGCTGACGACGGGCAACGCCATTCCGGCCAGCGGAACGCGGCTGCCGCGGTTGGCCGCGGCCGGGGCGGTGTCGGTCATCGCCAGCTGGGCCAGCGCCTCGTCGACGGTCGATGCGGTGGTCCACACCTGCTTGGTGTCATGGCCGTCCAGCGAGATCTGCAGCGGACGGCTGCGCCGCAACACGATCTTGCCGGCGTCGTGCACCGCGACATCACCGGCGGGATACAGGTCATCGCGCTCGTCGATGCCGAAGCCGTTTTCCTCGACGACGTCGATCACCCGGGATTTCATGGTGGTCACCTGCATGCCGACCCCGTCGACGGTCAGCGTCACCGTCTTGCACACCGAGACCGCGTATCCGCCCGCGAATGCCAGGACTACCAGCAGCCCTCCGACTACAAACCGCAACATCGGCGACGGGGACTGATGAAGTTTTGTCAATACACTCAACGCGCGCTACCCAACCCTCAACAACCCAATCATTCAGCAGCAAGTCACAAATTAAGGGCCCATAAGGCCCCACCGTTCGATCACAAGACGGTAACGAACCGGTCACTGTTGGGCAACTCCGACGCGGCGAAAATCAACGAATCGCCTGGTCGTTTACGTCACACTGTGACCAATCCGTACACCCGCGCAGCATTGCCCGTTGTTATCTCGGCCAGCTCTTCCGGGCGACGATCCACCAGTTCGGCGATCGCCCGAACAGTATAAGGAAGGCAATAGGGCTCATTCGCCGCCCCCCTATACGGATGCGGCGTCAAGAATGGCGCGTCGGTCTCCACCAGTAGTTGCTCCGGCGGTATCAAGGGGACGGCTTCGCGCAGGGCGTGCGCGTTGCGGAAGCTCGCGGTGCCGGACAGGCTCAGCAGCCATCCGGCGTCCACGCAGCGACGGGCCATGGCGGCATCCGAGGAAAAGCAGTGGAAGATCACGGCGTCCGGGGCGCCCTCGGCCGCCAGCACGTCGAGCACTTCTTCGTCGGCGTCGCGGTTGTGGATCATCAGCGGTTTTCCACACCGCTTCGCCAGGTCGATGTGCCAGGCGAACGCCTCCCGCTGCACGGCCGGCTCGGCGCAGCCGTCCAGGCGGCCGGGCCAATACAGGTCCAGGCCGGTCTCGCCGACGGCCACCACCCTGGGGTGGGCCACCAGTCGCTCGATTTCGGCGCGAGCGGCGTCGTCGAGCGCGCCGGCGCGGGTCGGGTGCAGGGCCACCGCGGCATAGACCCGCGGGTCCCACTCGGCGGCGCGGGTGACCCAGCGCGCCGAGTCCAGGTCGTCGGCGATAGTGACGACCGCCCCCACCCCGACCGCCGCGGCGCGGTCCACGATGGCCCGCACGCCCTCGGCGTCGGCGGCACCACACGCATCCAGGTGGGTGTGCGCATCGACGAGCGGGCTCAACGGCTCGGGTGCCGGCGGCGGCCGGCGTTTGGAACTCACGCGCACACAATAAGTCGCCCCCAAATAAGGTTGGGGGCGATGAGGCCCTATTACGTCACCACCGCGATCACCTACCCCAATGGCGATCCGCACATCGGTCACGCGTACGAGTACATCGCGACCGACGCGATCGCCCGGTTCAAGCGGCTCGACGGGTTCGATGTGCGGTTTCTGACCGGCACCGACGAGCACGGCCTCAAGATGGTCGAAACGGCGGCGGCCGAGGGCATCCCGACGCCCGAGCTGGCCCGGCGCAACTCCGATGTGTTCCAGCGGCTGCAGGAGCGGTTGAACATCTCCTTCGACCGGTTCATCCGCACCACCGATCCCGACCACCACGAGGCGTCCAAGGAGATCTGGCGCCGGATGTCGGCGGCCGGTGACATCTACCTGGACACCTACTCGGGCTGGTACTCGGTGCGCGACGAGCGGTTCTTCGTCGAATCGGAGACCAAACTTCTCGAGGACGGGACCCGGCTGGCCGTGGAGACGGGCGCGCCGGTGACCTGGACCGAGGAGCAGACCTACTTCTTCCGGCTCTCGGCCTACACCGACAAGCTGCTGGCCCACTACGAGGCGAACCCGGACTTCATCGCGCCCGACGTGCGGCGCAACGAGGTGGTCAGCTTCGTCTCGGGCGGGCTGCGCGACCTGTCCGTCTCGCGCACCTCGTTCGACTGGGGCGTGCAGGTGCCCGAACATCCCGACCACGTGATGTACGTCTGGGTCGACGCGCTGACCAACTACCTGACCGGGGTCGGCTACCCGGACACCGAATCCGAGCCGTTCCGGCGCTACTGGCCGGCCGACCTGCACATGATCGGCAAGGACATCATCCGATTCCACACCGTGTACTGGCCCGCGTTTCTGATGTCGGCCGGAATCGAGCTGCCGCGCAGGGTTTTCGCGCACGGGTTCCTGCTCAACCGCGGCGAGAAGATGAGCAAGTCGGTGGGCAACGTGGTCGACCCGATCAACCTGATCGACACGTTCGGGGTTGACCAGGTGCGCTATTTCCTGCTGCGCGAAGTGCCGTTCGGCCAGGACGGCAGCTTCAGCGAAGACGCCATCGTCACCCGGATCAACTCCGATCTGGCCAACGAGCTGGGCAACCTGGCCCAACGGTCGTTGTCGATGATCGCCAAGAACCTCGATGGGGTCGTCCCCGAACCCGGTGAGCTGATTGCCGCCGACACCGAGTTGCTTGCCACGGCCGACGGTTTGCTGGAACGGGTGCGGGCCAGCTTCGACTCGCAGGCGATGCATCTGGCGCTGGAAGCGATCTGGCTGATGCTCGGCGAGGCCAATAAGTACTTCTCGGCGCAGCAGCCGTGGGTGTTGCGCAAGAGCGATTCCCCGGCCGATCAGGAACGATTCCGCACCGTCTTGTACGTCACCTGCGAGGCGGTCCGCATCGCCGCGCTTCTGGTGCAGCCCGTCATGCCCGAATCGGCCGGCAAGCTGCTGGACCTGCTCGGCCAGCCGTCAGAGCAGCGAGCGTTTGCCGCCGTCGGCACAAGGCTGGCTCCCGGCACCGCGCTGCCGGCGCCCGCGGCCGTGTTCCCCCGCTACCAGCGGGTTTCCGAAGTCGAGTGAGCGGAACGCTCAAAGTGCGGTGATGCGAACGAGACGCGCATCCCACACCGGAGTCGAGTGAGCAGAACCGTGAAGTCGAGTGACCCATGGTCGAAAACTCGGACAGTCGGGTGAATACCTAAGCGCGTCCAGCGCCAACCGCGAGCACTTCTCTGCCCCGTTGGAGTAAAGCGTCCAACATAACTTCGGGTATGGACCATAATCTTCGGTGTGGAACGACGCCAGAATAGGCAGCAGAGCCAATCGCCGATGACGACCTTGAAGGGGCTACCCGCATTGGTTGTGCTGGAGCGGATGCCGGTTCCCGTGCTGGCCATCGGCGATGACGGCAGTATTTTATTCGCCAACACCGCATTTGCCGACATGGTGGGCTACGACCCCGAGGAGGCCACGTCCCTGCGATTCGAGCAGATCTTCCATCACGCACCGGCCTCGGAATCGCTGTTGGCAACCGTTCATGCCCTGGCGAACGAGGTCGTCGAGTTGGTGCACAAGGACGGTTCGGTTGTGCGCGCGCTGATGAGCAAGTCCGCCGTGCGCCGGGTGGACGACCAGTTCGCCCTTGCGGCGTTTCAGGATCTGACCGAGCAGCTCTGGGAAGAAGCGCGCTAGCTGTACCAACCCCTCAGCGGCGCGTGGCAACGGCCGTCGCGCGCCGGCGCGGCAGGCCGCCGCAGACCATGAGCCGGAAGTAGTCGAACGAGGAATTGCTGCCCACCGCCAACCGTGGCAATGCCAGCGGGTCGCAGCGGCGATCGGCGAATCCCGGCGCGGTGGACAATGCCCAGCGCACCCCACGGCGGCGCAACGCGTCCATGGCTCGGGCGTCGAAATCCTGAGGCCGGCCGTTCGGGTAGGCGAAAATTGTTGGCGCCAGCCCGGTCTCGCGTTCCAGCGCCGCGCAGGAATCGGCGATCTCCTGCTCGGCTTTGTCGTCGCCGCACCGCGCGAGGATGGGGTGGGTGACCGTGTGCGGATACAGCGTCACCGGAGGATCGGCGGCCATCTCCCGCGGAGACAGCGCCACGTTTGGCGCTGTCTCCGAGCGAGCGCGTCCCCAGTCCCAGTGCGCCAAATCGACTTCGGGGGCAGTACTGCGGGCGATCGCCAGCTACAGCCAGTCGGGCCACAAGGTCGCGCCGGTGCCGATCGGGCCCGTCGCGGGGAACACCACCGCGGACAGGTTCAGCTCGCGCAGCACCGGCAGCGCGTGTGTCGCGAGGTTGCGGGTGCCGTCGTCGAACGTGATCGCCAGTGCGCGCGGCGGCGACAGCGGGTGGTCCTCGACGCCATGGAACATGACGATGGCGAGCACGTCGCGGTGCCGTCGCCGCGCCAGCGCAGGAACCCCGGCGGCGCACGGTAATCGGGCCGCGATGTTCTTGACGGCCGGGCGCATCAGCGCGCTCCTGACTCGTGCCTTCAGGCGTCAAACCCCATTGACGCCGCCATGATTCGCGTCTCACGCGCCACAGGATCACCCCGGCACCGACGATGGCCACGGCGACCCAGCCGGCGCCGAACCACCACAGCCAGTCGAGGTCGGAACGTGCTCCGGACCACGCGGCGGCCGCACCGGCGGCCAGCGGCGGGTGATCGACGGTCACCGGGTCTTGGCCGGACACCACCTGATCAGCTTGTCGAGCTGTCCGGGCGCTCCGTTGGACGTCGCGACCAGCAGCGACCGGCCGCGGTTGAAAACCGTTCGGAGAGAGGCGAACCGCAACACGGGGTCCAGCGTGAGCTTGGCCGGCTTGTCGCGGGGCCCGACCGCGCTGACGGTGATCGGCGGGCACGGCCACGATGCCGGGGCATTCATCACCAAGAATCCGACGATACCGGCCAGTGCAAATACTCGGCGGAGAGATTTCCGGTACGTCACCGGAACAGTATGCATTGTTGAAAGCGCTTCAACCCCAATAACGGAATCGTCGCGACCGCGAAAAGGTATCTGGCGCCGCCTCTTCGAGATCAGCCACCCCGACCTTCGGGCGCTATTCGGTTTCCGATTGCGCTGCGGCTTGGTCGCGGGCAGCCCTGGCCGCCGCGTGGCGCATTCCTTCGCGGTGCAGGAATTGCTCGAAGTAAGGCAGCGACGCTTCCGAGACGACGCCGGGCAGCAGCAGCTTCCATATCTGATGCAGGCGCGCGGTGGGGTCGCCGATGATGTCGCCGATTCTGCCGTGGCTGGATATGGCGTTGGCCACCAACCGGGCTCCGAAAATGGTGCCGATGATCGACGCACTGAGCACGTCGGGATCGATTTCGCCGCGGAGGTCGCCCTCCTTGATTGCGCGGCGTGCCTCTTGCGCCGTCTCCAACATCAGATTGGCGAAGAAGCGCGACGCCGCCCCGTTAAATCCGGTCAATGCCGTGGCCAATTGCGCAGCCGCGCGGGCCATTCTGTCCGAGCTCAACACCTCGACAATCGTGAATGTGCCGTGCAGCAGATTCTCCAGCCCCGGCGACGACGCCCCACACACGTTGCGGAAAGCGCCGAGAAGTGTGTCCGAGCCTTCCTCGATGATGTTCGACGCCAACGATTCTTTTGAATCGAAGTGGTGATAGAGAGCACCCTTGGTCATTCCCGTGCGCTCGATGATGGTGCTCCATCCAGCAGCGGCGTACCCGACGTCACCGAAAACTTCGATCGCGGAATCGAGGATTTTTCGGCGAGTGGCTTCAGAGCGAACTTGGCGCGCCATTGTGCACGCACCTCCGGAGTCTCATCGGATGCGCAGATCGCTCATCTGATTTCACCTTGCTCGCAAGACGGCCCACAGTATCAGCCGCCACCACGGCGATCCCCCTGTGCAACCCCCCGGCGTTTCCGCCACTAGTCGACATCCGCGGAACTGGCGTTGATGGCGAGCGCCGCACGCCGCCTGAGGAATTGGCGGAAGTATTCGGTGCGGTCCGGCTGCAGGACCCCGGTCAGGAGCAGAGACCAGCACTTTTCCAGGTCGCGCAGGAATCGCTCCGGTTCGTCCAGATTGCTGGTCTTCCGCAGGCCCATGTGCAGCGAGACCATCAAGCGGCCGATGTCCTGCGGGTCGCACTCGTCGTTGATGTCGCCCTCGGTCTTGGCCCGCTCGGCGACCCTGGCCAGCGCTTTTATCCACTGATCGAACAACTTCTCCTGCAGCCCGTCCGCCAGGCCGACCGACTCCATCAGGTTCAGTCCTGACCTGACGACGTCGGTCTTGATGTCCTTGATGGCGATCAGATAGGAGAAGTCGATCAGGGTCTCGAGGCCCGAGAGACCGCGCGACAGCAGTTCTTGCACGGCTTCGGCGCCGGCCTCGGTCTGGCCGTCGATGATCGCGACCGCCAACGCGTGCTTCGACTTGAAGTGGAAGTACATCGCGCCCTTGGTCAGTTCGGCCTCGGCGAGGATGTCGTCGAGGCCGACGTCGTGGTACGGGCGTCGGGCGAACTGATGAGACGCGGCCCGCAGTATCTGTTGCCGGGTCGCATCGGCTCGTCCATCAGTCGAGTGGGTCGTCATCGCAATCGAGAACTCGGATTCCCCGCGGCAGGAGTCTTGACGCAAAGGTCCAGGCCGAGGCTGACGTCGCGGGCAGCGTCACCCGCCGTCACGTCGACAAACGCCTTGCATAAGCAGGGCACAACTACCTCGGTTCTTCAAGGGTTGGGAGCGAACACGCACCCGCGTCGCTCGAAGATATCCAGTCCGCTTCTGAGGTTAGCAGTCATACGGCTGTCCCGGTTGACGCCCGCGTAAATACCTGAGGTCTAGATCACACGTTCTTGTCAAACCATTAGTATGTTTTATAGGCTATTGTCAGATCGTCAGTTTGGAAACCGCCTAAACATCGTCTCGGCCGTCTGCACCGCATAAGGGGAAGCACATGTCGTTCGTCACGGCGAACCGCTGGTCACAGGTCTTATACGACCGCCAGACCACGGCTGACCTGCGGTTTATCGGCGCATCTTTGGTCAGCAGCACCTCCTCCGCCGCCACCGCCGCCTCGGCCCGCCTGACGGCCGCGGTCTGAAATGATCGATTTCGGAGCGCTTCCCCCGGAGATCAACTCCTTGAGGATGTACGCCGGCCCCGGCCCGCTGTCACTGACCGCCGCCGCAGTGGCCTGGGACGGTTTGGCCGCCGAACTGCACGCCGCGTCCAGCTGCTACCGCACCGTGATCGCGGGCTTGACCACCCAGCGCTGGATGGGCCCGTCGTCTTTGGCGATGGCCTCCGCCTTCGCCCCCTACATGGCGTGGACGGCCGGCGCCGCCGCGCGGGCCGCAGAATCGGCCGGTCAGGCCAGGCTCGCCGTCGAGGTCTACGAAGCCGCCTTCGCGATGACCGTCCCGCCACCAGCGGTCGCCGCCAACCGTTCCCAGCTCGCGGTGCTGGTCGCGACCAACTTCTTCGGCCAGAACGCGGCGGCGATCGCGGCCACCGAAGTGGAGTACGGCGAGATGTGGGCGCAGGACGCCGCGGCGATGTATGAGTACGCCGCCGGCTCGGCCGCCGCGTGCTCGGTGACCGAGTTCAACCCGGCACCACACGTGACCAACGAGAGCGGCATGGCCCAGCAGGCCGCGGTCGCCAAAGCCACCGGAATCTCGACTGGACAGCAAGCGGGACTGAAGGGGCTGGTGGAGAGCATTCCCTCGACACTGCAAGCGTTTTCAACGCCGACGGGAGTCGGGTCAACAAGTGTTCTCGGAGACGCTGCCTCGGGAGTGTTTGATTCGGGGTCGATCTCCAATCTCAGCAACATAGCCGGCATCTGGATGATGGCGGCGCCCACCCCGCTGTACGCGATGGCCAGCGTCCTGGGGATCGCACAGAGCGGCCAGTCCATGGGGCTCGCCGCGGGCTCTGTCGGCGCTGACCTCGGAGCGGCTGCCGCGGCGGGCGCAGCCGAGGCCGCGTCGGGAGCCACCGCGCTGGGAGGCTCGGGGAGCGGCGTGCTGGCCAGCATGGGTTCGGCTAGCGCACTGGGGCCGTTGGCGGTGCCGCCGGCATGGACGAGCGTGATTCCACCGTCACCGTTAGGCGGTGTCCTTTCGTCCCTGCCCAACGGCGCTGCAGGTGGTGTCTCGGCTGCACCACCAAGCATGTTGGGCGGAGTGCCCTTGCGGGCGGCAACGAATGGAGCGGGGGCCACCCCGGGTCCGCGCTATGGCCTGATCCCCACCGTCATGGCGCAGCCGCCGGCCGCCGGTTACGGATAGCCACTCAAGTTGCGGCAGCTGCGGCATGCGCACCATCAAAACCAACCGCGTCCCTACGACCTTCTGCTCTGAAAGGAGACATAAGTGAAGTACACGCCCACGACTGTCGCAGGAGTGACGATCATCGACATCGAGCCCAGCTGCGATCATCGCGGCTTCGTCTCACAGTCCTTCTGCGCCGAAGAATTTGCCGACATTGGGCTGATCGCGGATGTCGTGCAGACGAACATCGCCTTTACCCACACCCGAGGGACGGTGCGAGGCTTGCACCGTCAGGCGCCGCCGCACGCCGAGGCCAAGCTAATCCGCTGCACCCGCGGCGCAGTCGCGGTGATGATGGACGTAGACCGACTGTTGGCCAAATCGTCAACCTATGACCCATCGGTTATCCCGGCGCGTATGTCACCGCCCTGCCAGCTTGTCCACTTCAGCGAATGAGCCACGCCATCCGGGATGCGATGCAGCACGGACGAGCGGTCGCACCACTAAAAGAACGGCCCAGCATAATCGTCTTGCAAGGCCGCCCGACCGGGAGCGCGCCAACAGCCTCCCTCTCGTTGCCAAGGACCGGCGGTCGCAGCCCCCGCCGCTGGCAGGCGAAGTATGCGGACGGAGTGCGCATCACCGACACGGCAATCGTGTCCGGATCGGTGATGCTGGCGCAGTTTGCCCGGTTCGGGAGTTCGCCATCCGCGTCCGGTTACGCCGGCGGAGTGATGACGATGTTCTCGGTGCTGTTCGCGGCGCTTTGGCTATCGTCGCTCGCGATATTCCAAACACGGTCAACGCGAATCATCGGAGCGGGAATCGACGAGTACCGCCGCATCGCGCACGCGTCGTTCCAGACATTCGGATTCATCGCGATGATCACACTGCTCGCCAAGATCGATCTGGCCCGGGGTTACTTGGCGGTCGCTCTTCCCGTCGGCACGATGGGATTGCTGACAAGCCGCAACATGTGGCGCAGGTACGTCGGCCGGAAACGAGCGCAGGGCGAATACCAAACGAAGGTACTGACAATCGGTGACCGGTCCAGCGTCTTACATCTGGCGGATGAACTGACCCGTAACCCGGAAGACGGCTACGTCGTGGTTGGTGCCTGTATTCCGGGATATGGACCGCCACGCGGCGAGGCACTGAAGGTTCACGGCCAGGCGATTCCGATTCTCGGTGACGACAGCTGTGCGGCGGCTGCGGCCGTGGGCTGCGGTGCGGACACTGTAGCAGTAGCTCGGACCGAACACTTCGGCGAGCGCGGGATCCGAGAGTTGATGTGGCAGTTGGAAACCATAGACATCGACCTTGCAGTGTCGCCCGGGGTAATGGATGTCGCTAACGCACGGTTAGCCCTGCGGCCGTACGCAGGCTTCCCGCTGCTGCACGTAGAGAAACCCCAATATGAAGGGACCAACCGCTTTCAGAAACGGGCCTTCGATTTCTGTTTCTCACTGGCCGCACTCATCGCGGCAACGCCGATCATGATCGTATGCGCCATCGCAATCAAGCTGACAAGCAAAGGGCCGGTGTTTTACCGGGCCGAACGCATTGGACTCGAGGGCAAGCCCTTCACGATGCTCAAATTCCGCACCATGGTGGACGGCGCGGACACGCAAGTCGCGCGCCTGCTATCTCATAATGAGAGCGCTGGGGGCATGCTTTTCAAGATTCGTCGGGATCCTCGCGTCACACCCGTCGGGACAGTGCTGCGCAAGTTCAGCATTGACGAGTTGCCGCAATTCATCAATGTGCTGAAGCAGGACATGAGTGTCGTCGGACCACGGCCACCGCTGCGGCGCGAGGTAGAGAACTACGATTTTGATGCTAAGCGCCGGCTTCTGGTGAAGCCGGGCGTCACCGGACTGTGGCAAGTGAGCGGCCGTTCAGATCTTTCGTGGGAAGAGTCGGTCCGGTTGGATCTGTCTTATGTCGATAACTGGTCCATGGCAGGTGATCTCATGATCGTCGCCAAAACGCTCAAGGCCGTCCTGGCAGGCGCCGGGGCCTACTGATGAAACGCCTATGACAAACCCGTTGGCCGACGTTGCGGGCCCGCGGTCGGTCCCGCTGTCGCAGATCGCCCACGCCTACGCTATCCAGCTGACCTGCCGGGCATTTGGGATGCTGGCTTCGGTCGTTTCCGTGGCGATGACGGCCCGGTACCTGGGTCCCGGCCTCTATGGCCAATTCACCATCGCGGTCGTCTTCATCGGGATGTGGCTCAGCCTGACAGATCTCGGCGTTGGAACCGTCATTGTGCGCCGTGTCACGTCCGACCCGGAAGGCCTCGAGCGGTTGGTTCGCGTCAATAGCGGTCTGTCACTACTGTATTGCGTGCCGCTGGCTGCTGCGGCGGCAATCTCCGGGCTCCTCATCTACCACGATCGCGACGTGCGGGTAATGCTCGTGGTGCTCTCCGGTCAGCTGCTGATGATGACAGTCACCAAACGGTTCGAGCCGGTCTTTGTTGCCACCGTACGCTTCTCCGCAGTGGCCATCTCCGACGTCGTCAGCCGGCTAGCCACCTTGGCCATGGTCGCTTATCTAGTGGCCACACGAGCTGAGGTCATATGGTTCGCCGTCGCCCAACTCATCCCGCCGGCTGTACAACTTCTGATACAGGGAACCGCGGCGGCCCAACGCATCTCGCTGCGCCCGATCTTCGCACCGCGAGAGGCGCTGGATCTGTTGCGGGAAAGCCTGCCGCTGATGGGCGTGCTGGTGATCGCGATCGTGTACTGGCGCGCGGACGGCGTGATCCTGTCATTGCTGAGCACCGATTCCGAGGTAGGCGTGTATGGGCTGGCGTACACGATCGCGTTCAACATCGAGGTCCTGTCAATCTTCTTCCTCAAGTCGACGCTATCGACCACCACCGAGCTGTTCTCCCGTGATATCGGCGCTTTCGCCGGCTTCCTGCGGCGCAGTGTCGAACTCATGTACTTCCTGGTGGTCCCAGTGGCCGCGATCGGTGCGTTGCTAGCCGGCCCCCTGGTCGAGTTCTTCGGCGACCGGGCTTTCGTCGAACGCGGGACGATGACGCTGAGTTTGCTGTTCGTCGCGGTAGCCCTGCGATGTGTCGCCGACGCTCTCGGTCAGGGCCTGTTCGCTGCCCACGAGCAGAAGTTCTTCTTCCGGATGTGGCTGTTCACACTGCTTCTCAACATCGCGCTGAATCTCGCTCTAGCCGGAAAGTTCGGCGCTGTGGGCACCGGTGTCACGTTGGTGTGCACGGAGATATTCAGCATGGTGAGCTCCAGCTGGTGGCTGCGACGCCGATGCGGCTACCGCACGCCGCTGAGGTTCCTGTTCCGGGTGTTTGTACCGACGGCCGCCAGCGCCGGGACGGTGCTGTTGCTATCAGGCCACCAAGTGGTTCTCGTTCTGGGCGTTGCCGCTGTCGTTTACTTGGCCGTCAACATGGCGATCGGGCCCGTCAGCTGGCCGATGTTGACCTCGCTCACCCGCAAAAAGATGCCGGCATGACCCGCGAAAGGGACCGGGCATACTTGAAACGCCCGATCGGTGGGACAGCCACGTTGCCGACCGAGCGCCCCCTTGCGGTACTGATCGTGACTGACAAGAGCCATGACCTGGTCGAGAGGTGTTTGGCCAGCGTCGCCAAGCAATTACCTGAACTGCCCGTCTTTGTCTACGAGAACAGCGGAGCACGCTATCCCGGTCGTCATGAACTTGCGGCCCGGTACCCGGCAGCCCATTGGGTCCTAGGGCCGGTACCCGTCGGCATCGGCACGGCATTCAATGCGTTGGTGGCACACACACCAAGCGACTCCGATCTGCTCCTCTTGAGTCCCACTGCTGAGCTGCGCGGAGCGTTGACACGCACGAGAGAATTGCTGCGCCGGCCTGCAGTGGCAGCGGTGTCGCCGATGGCGTGCGCCTGGGGCGAGGCGGCCCCGCCTGGTCCGGCTGCGTGGGACGTCGCAGCACGCCGCCCCACGCTGTTGCGTGCGCTGATGGCGGCCACTGGGCACTCGAGTTCGCTACGCCGGACACCGATTTCGCCCCGATTTAGGCACCAACCCGTCGAATCACGCGGTGTCGATGGCTATCTCGACGGCGCCTGCCTGGCGATCAGCCGCGCCGCCTGGAACTCCATCGGCGGTTTCGACGAGGAATTCTTCGGATACGGCGGGGACATCGACTGGCAGATTCGTGCCCGCGCGGCGGGCTGGCGCACTTTGCTGGCCGACGAACTTGGCGTCGCTCGAGTTGATCCGGTGGCTGACTTCGGTGCGCTCGAAGTCGGCACAGTGCCCGATGGAGACTTTTCGACCGACGAACGCCGTCGTGTTGCCGACTTGTTGCGCGCCAATGCCGCCCTCGTACTCGAGCATCAAAACAGCGTCCACCATGGGGATATATATCTCTTTGGAACAACGCTTTTGGACAGACTGCAGCCCGCGAAGCGCGCTGCCCGTCGGACGGCACGACGAAGCCGAGGTAAAAATCTGCCGGCGATCGTGATCGTCACTAACCGCCTGGTGTACGGCGGAGCCGAGCGGCAGAAGGCGCTGCTGGCAGCAGAATTGGCTCACCGCGGCCACTCGGTGACCATCGTCTGCGCGCAACGGTTCGGCCCGCTGATCGAGGAGATTCCGCACAGCGTGCGGGTGGTGCGTCAACCATGGTGGGCGCCTACCGTCGATCTACCCCTAGGCCCAGCGGTATTGATCAGCGGCGACACCAACACGGAGACGGGTTTTGGCACGCTGTGGAGGGCCGCTGGCCGCGATCGGCGCTGGCTGGTCGCTCCGCACACCCCGCCAGACGAGGATCGACCGATCTATTCGCGACCGCTCGCCGCCGCAATGTCCCGAGCAGATGGATTTATTGTTCTGGCGCAACGCCATTGGGACATGCTCGTCGCACACCATCGGTTGACTGGACGACACTTCGTGGCTCCCAACGGCGTCACCACGGAGGCCCAACCCAGCCAGCGGATCCGCCAGGACGGCGCTCCAGTGCATTTGGTGATGCTTTCGCGGATCGTAGAGCACAAGAACCCCCACCTCCTGGTCGATGCGCTCGGTGACCTGACGGAATTTTCATGGACTCTATCGATATTCGGCGACGGTCCCGACCGGGCGAAACTCGAGGATCGGACCCCCACCGCGTTACGCGACCGGGTTCATTGGCGTGGCTGGTCCCCCGGTCCCGGGCATGCGCTGGCCGAGGCTGATCTGTTGTGCCTGCCCAGCCGCTCCGAGGCGTTCCCTTTGGTAATTCTCGAGGCCATGGCCCGGGCGATACCGGTTGCCGCGTCGGCGATCTGCGCAGTCCCAGAAATGCTCGAATTCGGAAAGGCAGGCTTCCTCGTCGAGCAGGTGACGGTGCAGGAATGGCGAAATCGCTTGGCCGAGATCCTGGCGGATCCCACCGCACTGCCCTCGGTTGGACTGCGTGGCTTCGAGCGCATGCGTAAGCATTACACGGTGGAAGCGATGACTGACGCCTACCTCGACGCGATTGACGCAATACGGTGAGGAGGCCTGATGCTCAGCGTCGCGGACCGCTAGGCATGCCCGTGCCAAATCGAGCACACACCGAAACTTTCGTCGTCAGCGACCGATATTAAGACGGTTTGCCCTATGCCGACCGAGTTTTCGAGAGGAATTGAGATCAACGACAAGCAGGTTCGCCAGCCGCGTGCACAGGGCCGAAAAATACTGGGACAGCGCGCGGAAACACGGTGTGACGGTGAGGATCGATCCGGCGACGGCACTCGTCGACGATCCCGTGCCTTTTTTATCCCGCAACGCCCTGAAGAGAGGCCGAACGGGCGTGGTCCAACTGGCTACAATGCAGCGATGAAATGGAGCCGCTCGCACCGGCTTAAAGCGTTTGCCGGGGTCATCGCGCTGCTGGTCTTGGCGGCCCCGCCCGCGGCGGCGGACCCGGTCGGCGGTGGCGGGGCCATCATCGAAGCTCCGACCATTCCGCTGCCCAATCTGGGCGCACAGAGCACGATCGAGTTCTATCCGCACCGCGAACTTTCCGTCACTGGTCTGACGTTTGCGGTCCCCGCGGGATTGAATCCAATCTCGTTGAACGCGACGCTCGAAATCCCAGTCAATCTACGGTTCGGCAACCTTACGGTCACACAGGACGACCGCACGATCACCCGGATGGAGTTACCGTCCAAGGACCAGACTCAGATGGTGATTCCCCTTGCAGGAACAAAGGTCACCGGTAAGTCGGTTAGTCTCACCCTGACGGCGACGGTACTGCCGCTGGAGAATTACTGCTGGGATCCCCTGTCCCCGATACGGCTTGTCAACGGATCAATTGCGTTCGCCGGCGCGGAAGTCGCACCGAAGACCGTCGCCGACTTCCTCCCCCCGGTGCTCCGCAAGCTGACCATCTGGCTGCCGCCCAAGCCTACGCAGCAGGAATCCGACGCGGCGGTGCAAATGGCCGCGGCGCTGGAAGATCGCTACAGCGGCCAGAATCCGCAAGTGGTCGTCGAAGCCCTCTACGACCGCGGGGCCACCGTGGTAGACCCGTCCCTACCTTTGGAACGGCAGATCATCATCAAAGAGGGCCCAGATAAGGGCCTTTCGCTGCAGGGCGACGCAGGAGTTCCCGCGCTGCTCATCTCGGGCCCTGGTGACGAGCTCACCAACCAAACGCGCCTACTTACGGATCCCTCATTGCGATTCGCGCTCGGCCCTACCACGAGCGCCGGCCCGCTTCCGAACAAGCAGAAGCTGGCCAGCGACACCACCACCCTTGAACAACTGAATCAGACCGGACTCAGCGCGGAGGATCTGTGGCCTGACGTGGGAATCAGCCTGGACCAGACGCGATGGGGTCATTCGCTCGACCACATCAGAGTGCACCTGATCGGCTCGCACACACCCCTTCCAAACAATTTCGGCGGTGAAGTGGTCGCCTCGGTCGCCGGGCAGACGGTTAACAGATGGCCGGCCGAAGCAAACGGCACGATCGATCGCTGGGTGGACATTCCGGATCGGGCACTGACTCGTTCCACCAGCCTCTCGATCAAGGTGCATACCACCGGGGATGCGGGTCATTGCGGCGAGTACCTTCCGATAACCCTGAAGATCGACCCCAAGACCGAGGTCCAGACTGGCCGAGCCAATCCGCCTATCCCGAAAGGCTTTCCGTCCATTCCGCAGTCACTGATGCCACGCATTCAAATCGGCATCACCGACGACGCATTCAACGACACCGTGCGCGCAGTCCAGATCATGGTGGGCCTACAACAGCTGAGCGCGGTGCCGTTGGCGACCAAGGTGGTCAGCCTCAAGCAGGCCATCGACAGCCGTGACCCGGCAATCCTGATTTCTGCCGGAGCTTGGCCGGTCCAGACGATCGCGCTGCCCTTCAACGCAGAGCAGGGCAGCATCACGATCGACGGTTTGGACGCCGGGGGCGAGTCCATCACGCTCGCCCTCGATCCATCGATCCACTTCGGTTCGCTGCAGACCGCGTTTGACGGTCATCGCTCGCTTCTGATCGCTACCTCCAACGGAGCGCCCGGGCAACTCGATGAATTGCTGCGGTGGTTGTCCGCTGAGCAGGGCCGCTGGTTCGGGTTGGACGGACGACAGATCATCTCGGTCCCGGGCAGTGAACCAATCACCGTGGCCAATCCGCCCACCGACATCGCTGCGCAACCGCCGAAGCACGAGGACGACCACACGTGGATGCTGTGGGTCGCCGGCGCTTGGGCCGCGGTTGCCGCTGCAGGTGGCGGCGTGCTTGTGTACCGCCACCGCAGAACATAGTCGAGTCAGCGAATCGCCGATGAGACGCGACGACCAATTCAAACGCGCTATAGGTAACAAATGGCTGGGTAGGGCATAGAGAGGTATCACTCGATGGATTTCCGCACCTTCGCCCGGACGATTACAGTTCGCTGGAAGCTGTTCGCCGCTGCGTTGTTGGCTTGTCTGGCCGGCGCCGCGGCTGTCACGGCGTTTCAGACGAGGAACTACGAGTCGTCGGCCAGCGTGCTCATCTCCTTCCCTGGGCAGACGGATCCAACCCAGCTGTACTACGGGACGCAGGCCGTGCAAGATCGGCTGTCGTCGTACGCGGCGATTGCCGGCGGACGCGCCGTGGCACAGCGTGCGGTCGCACATTACGACCTCCCGATCAGTGCCGACGCCCTAGCCGGCAAGACTCGCGTCCAGTACGTGCCGAAATCAATGCTGTTCACGATCGTCGTCACCGACACGGACGCGAATCGCAGCGCCGTACTGACCAAAGCGGTGGCCGATGAATTCGTCACGCTCGTCGGATCACTCGGCGGAACTCCGAAGGGAGCGCCCCCGCAGCAGAACGACGACCCACCGCCAGTGCAAACGCAGCAACCCGAGACGATCTTGGCCCGGGCGACGGTCGTGGAGCCGGCCGCCGTGCCACGTCATCCGAAGAGTCCGGTGCCCGTACGCAACATGGCCCTGGGACTGGTGGCCGGGGTGATCCTCGGAGTGGGCGTGGCGTTGGCCCGCGAGGCCACCGATCACACGGTGCGAGATCGCCAGCAGCTGGAACGGCTTTCCAAGCTGCCGACATTGGCTGAGCTGCCGGGAAACCGCGGCACCGCACCGCGATTCGGCACCGACGTCTCATCCGATGATGCGGTCCGAGGTCTGCGGGCACGTCTACTCAGAGCGGCCGGACCCGGAGCACGCCTGGTGGTGCTGACGGCACCGTTCGGCGGCGAGGGAACCACGACCACGGCGCTGAACCTGGCGAAGGCGTCCGCCGAATCTGGCGAAGGCGTTCTGCTCGTCGAGGGCGATACCCGTCGACCGGTGATTGCCGGTTTGCTGAAGGTGGAATCGGGCGAAGGACTTGCCAGCGCGCTGGCCAACCCCGCAACCGCGGTCAAAGTCGTCAAGCCGACACCGATTGCCAAGCTCTTCGTGCTTGCGCCGCGCGCCGCCCGCCGTGGGACCCTGCCCTGCAGCGCGTATCTGCCGGACGCGCTGGAGAACGCGATGCGGGAGCTATCCGCTAAGTTTGACCGAACGGTGATCGACGCGCCACCGGTGCTGGGGACGGCCGATGCCAGCATGCTGAGCGGCGCTGCGCACGCCACCGTGTTGGTCATCCGGGCAGGCCGCACCACCGAGGCAGAACTCGCCGACGCGTTGACCGAGCTGGACGCGGCCGGTGCCCGCATCATCGGCACGGTGCTGACCGACGCCCGCCTGTCCCGGCACGCCAAGGCTTCCTACCGGACCTACCGAACGAAACTCCGCGGCTCAACGTGATCTACTACCTGCGGAAACGCCATCGCTTGGTGCTGGCCACCGGGGTCGTGTCGCTTTTTCTTTTTGGATGCTTCGCCTTCGGCGTCGCATCGGTGCGTGACCCCTACGTAGGTGTCGTCCTAGTGGGCATGATGTTCGGCCTGGTCGTCTACTGGGCCAGACCAGAGGCAATGGCATGGATCGCATTGTTTTACACGTTCGGCGCGCTGCCCATCGGTTTGTATGTCGGGAAAGTCATTGGCCCGGTAGCGATTTACGTCTGGCACGTTGCTCTGTTATCGGCGATTTTCTATTTGATCCAGCTGGTCAGGCCGCGGTTCTCCGATTTCTGGTTGCCGGGCATGTTCGTGTTGACCGTCGTGTTGTATACCGGGATCGGGTTCGCGGCCGGATACGCCCCCGAGGTAATACTCCACGAAGCGACATCCCTATTCGAAATGGTCGCCGGATACCTGCTGGCACTGTTGATCGTGCACGGCGACTACCTTAAGGGAGCGGCGCGCACGCTCATCCTGACACTGTGGTTTTCGGCGGCGATGGCGGTGGTGAGTTCGTCGTCGGGTTTGCGCCTGACCGGCCGTTTCGAGACCATCGGCGAATCGAGCTTTGGCGGCTCGATCATTCGCTTGATCGTCCCCACCACCGCGCCGGCCATCGCGGTGCTCGCCGCCCTGGTCGCCGCTCAGATCCTCGGCCGAGTCAGGCTCGCGACGTACTTCACTATGGGCACGCCCGCACTGGTCATTTCGCTGCTGTCCTTCTCCCGCGGCACGCTGATCGCGATCGCCGCGGCCGCCGTCGTTGCGTTCTTCGCCAACCCTGGCTGGCGAGCGCTGCTCCGCTCGGCGACATTTTTTGTCAGCAGCGCGGCGCTGTTAGCCGTGATGGTGCCGGTCGCGCTGTTCCTGCTGCAGCACTCGAGCGTCGGGGCATGGCTAGGCGGTCAGTTCGCCGGCTTCACTCACCGGGTGCTCGGCGGCGTCACGGCGAGCTCGCTCGCCGTAGACGAATCGACGCAATACAGGCTGGACGAAAATGCCGCTCTCACCCGTGCCATTGCCAAAGCGCCTGTGTTCGGCCACGGAATGGGTGCCGCCTATCGCCTGCCCTTCGGGGACGAGGGATCGGGGAACGACGCGTTCGGGTTTGACCAATTCACCGCGCTACTGGGCACCACTTACGCACACAACTTCTATCTCTGGTGGCTCGTCAAAGCCGGCGCGCTGGGCATGGCAGCTTTCGCGCTATTTGCGCTAACCCCGGTCGTCCGGGCGTTGCGCTGCGCGGCGAAGCCCGCGAAGATCAGCGCCGCCGTCAGCGTCGGCTTCCTGGTTTTAGCCATCGTCGGTCCAAACATCGAAGACACCCCCGACTCCGTGGTGTTCGGCATGCTGCTGGGATTAGCGATGGGTTTCGCCAACGTGGGACGTGGACAGCCGGGCGAATCCAGCAGAGCGGACCCCAGCGAAGGCAATGTCGAGAGCGGCGTGGCGGCCGAGCCGATGTCCGTAGCGATGCCCGAGTGAATTCTGACCGGCCGCGATTCAGCCGCGCATGGGCGGTCCGCCTCCGGCCGGCGCTGCTGGAAGATGCCATAAGGCAGGAAGAGAGTTTTGGCGGCACCGAGTCGGGGACACAGATATTTCCGCGCCAGCGGTTAACCTTCTAACACCTGGTGGGCGGGACGGCACATGTGACCCGAGCGTTGTGGCAGATCCCCACCGCGCGGTGCGGGCTGGACCTCAAGAGTGGATGTGTACCTGGATGTCTGACTGGCTGCGGGACGCCGCGACCGACGTCGATTCGAGACGATCATTGTCTGGTCGCGCCCGCGCACGGCGCTGGCGACATCTGATCGATACCTTTCCCTCTTTCTCGGAAATGCGAGTGCTCGACCTGGGTGGAACGCCGGAGTCGTGGCGGCTCGCATCCGTGCGGCCCAAGTCGGTGACAACGGTAAACCGAGCATCGCTGGAGTCGTGGACCCCGGACATAACGGCGATCCAGGGAGATGCGTGCGATCCACCGAAATCAGTTGCGAGTGCTCACTTCGACCTTGTGTTCTCCAATTCGCTGCTCGAACATGTGGGCGGTCACGTACAGCGTCAACGACTGGCTGACAATGTCCACGCCCTCGCCGACCGGCATTGGATACAGACGCCGTACCGTTATTTTCCGATCGAACCGCACTGGCTCTTTCCTGGCATGCAATGGCTGCCGTACGAGGCCCGCGTCCAGATATCGCTGCGCTGGAATCGTGGCCATATTCGGACGCACACCCGCGAAGAAGCACAGGAACAAGTCGATGAGATCGAGCTGATCGGTATTTCGCAGATGCGTCGATACTTCCCGTCATCGATCATCTGGCACGAGCGATTCGCCGGATTGATCAAATCAGTGGTTGCCGTCCGAACGTGACGCTGCGTGGCCGTCGGCGCGCGGACTCCGGCCAATCGTCGCAATTCGCATTTTCGTCTTCAAATCGTGCATCCACCAGGTATTGTCGCGTTTCATGCGGGCGTTCAGTTTGATCTCGCCTTTCTACCAGACCTCCCTCACGGGAACATCGGGCACGCGGTTCGCCAGGCCCAGGGTGGTTCAGTCCGCTTGCCCGAGTCGGCTACGCGATGGAGGCAGCGCGGTCGGCACGATCGGGCCGCCCCAAGTGCGGACGGACAAAGATGGACTCGAAAGTAATTAACAAGATCATCGATAACATCACACCGGTCAAGAACGGTGAAGAAGCAGAAGCGTTGATCCGCAAGTGCCTTGCGTCGAAGTCAACGCAGATCATTTCTTTTCTGAATGCACATGGCTTCAACCTCTGCTGCCGGGAAGAAGAGTTCGCCGATGCCATACTGCAATCCGACATTATCTTGCGCGACGGCATCGGTATGCAATTGCTTTTCAAGGCGCTCAAAGCCGACGCCGGGGTGAACATGAACGGTACCGACGCCATACCGCAACTGCTAGATCACGCGAAGGGCGAGACTCTCGGCGTCCTGGGCACCCGGGAGCCTTACCTCTCAGAGGCGGCGGAATCACTCAAACGGCGCGGGCACGACGTGATCGTTTGCGAAAACGGATTCAAAGACAAAAAGTCCTATCTGGAAATAATCGAATGCTATAAACCCAGAATAGTCCTCCTGGGCATGGGGATGCCAAAACAGGAGCTGGTCGCTTCGTACCTTAAAGCGAATACGACCTATAACCCGATACTTATCAATGGCGGCGCCATTATCGACTTTATCGGCAATAAAGTAAAAAGGGCGCCATGGTGGTTGCGCGCGATCCACGCGGAATGGGTATTTCGCTTACTGAACGAACCAAAGCGGTTGTTCAAGAGATACACGATCGGAAACCTCGCGTTCCTGATCCGTATACGCGCCGTACGCGAAACGTATCTGCAGATGCCAGGCAGAGAGAATCTGGCCGTTTGAGTTATTACTGCTTCGCGTGGCTGCCCCATTGTCCCTGGCAGCGGACGAGCTCCGAGACATCCACAGCCGCAAGCTCGGGGTCAGGTCGATGATCGCGGTTTTGATCGAATTGCTCTCCGCGGCCGCCAACTTGCCATCGGCGGCCGGCGGGTGACGCCATCGGAGCCGGTTCGCCATCCCGTCCGGGTCCTGACGATCGGGAACGCGCCAGCCGGTCCCAACAGCCGCGGTGGCATGGCGACAGTGATCCAGTTGTTGACTGAGGACAACGATTCTCGATTCCGCGTCCGCTTGATTCCCACCTATGTCGACGCCTCCATTACGACGCGGCTTTGGACGGCAATCTCGGGCGCCCTCAAGGCATGCGCGCTGCTGGTGTTCGGGTTCGCCGACGTACTGCATGTTCACTATTCATGGCGCGGCAGCATTGCTCGCAAGTCTGTACCGTTGTTCGTCGCGCGGCTATGCGGGGTCCCGACAATCATTCATGGCCATAGCACGCAGTTCTTCCCATGGTTCGACGAGCTGCCGCCGCTGCTGCGCCGGGCAGTACGCGCAGCGCTGCGCGCCGACTACTCGGTGGTGCTCGGACAATCCCATGTCAAAGAATCCTGCGCGAGTCTCGGATTCGATGAAGCCAACACCCGGGTCCTCTACAACCCGGTGGTGATGCCCGCCGTCGCCCCGGCGCCGCGCACTGGGCAGCCTCTGCGGATCGTGTCGTTGGGCAGATTGGGCGCCAACAAGGGAAGCTACGATCTGGTTCGCGCAATCGGCATGCTGCGCAACGAAATCCAGACCGATCTGCGCTTCACGCTGGCCTGTGACGGAGAAGTGGATCAGGTGCGCGCGTTCGTCCGGGCCAACGCGCTCGACGACATCATCGACGTCGTCGGCTGGGTCGGCTCCGCCCGCCGCGACCAGTTACTGGCCGAATCGGCCATCTTCGTGTTGCCCAGCTACAGCGAGGGGCTTCCGATGGCGGTGCTGGAGGCGATGGCCAACGGGGTAGTTCCGGTAGCTACTGCGGTGGGCGCGATTCCGGAGGTGGTCACTGACGGGGTCCACGGTGTGCTGGTCAAACCCGGCGACACCGGCGAGCTGGCGGCGGCGATGCAGTCCCTCATCGTCGATGCCGGGTTGCGCGGCCGCCTCGCCGCCGCCGCCTACGCGCGCGCCGCCGCCTTCGACGTCGTTCGATGGCGGGATGCACTGCACGACTTGTGGCTCATCGCTGCGTCCCGCTGACACGGACTGCTCAACCCACACGGGTCATCGCACGGCTGCCGCCATAGCGGTGTGGCAGGCCGCCGGAGACCATCAACCGGAAATAGTCGAATGACGAATCGCCGCCCACCGCCAACCGCGGCAGCGCCATCGGGTCGCAGCGACGATCGGCGAATCCCGCCGCGGTCGACAACGCCCAGCGCACCCCGTGACCGACCAGGACGGCCTTGGCGCGGACGTCGAAGTCCTGGAGCCGCCCGTTAGGGTAAGCGAAAACTGTTGGCGCTCGGCCTGTCTCACGTTCCAACACCGCGCACGACTCGTTGATCTCCTGTGCGACCTTGTTGTCGCTGCAGCGCGAGAGGATCGGGTGGGTCACCGTGTGCGGGTAAAGCGTCACCAGACCATCACTGACGATCTCGCGCGCTTCGTCCCAGGACAGCATCCGGAACGGGCCAGCGTCGCCGCCGTCGCGGTAGTCCAGTGCGTCGAGGACGTTATCCAATACCGCGATTCGTTGCGCGTCGGGCAGGTCTTTCAACCGCTCAACCGCAGCTGCGTACACCTTGCCGCGGTTGGCCTCACCGTCAAGCGAACGAGCGCCCAGCCCCAGCGCGCCCATATCGAGTTCGTCTACGGTGGTGCGTGCGATCGCCAGCCAAAGCCGGTCGGGCCACAGGGTTTCGCCGCTGCCCATCGGGCCCGTTGCCAAAAACACCGCGGCGGGCAGTTTCAGAGCGCGCAACACCGGAACCGCGTTCGTGGCGAGGTTGCGGGTGCCGTCGTCGAAGGTGATCGCCACCGCGCGCGGCGGAAGCGTCCCCGCGGCGAGGCAATCGAGGGCCTCCTCGAGCGGAAGAACGTGAAAGTGCTTGCGCAGGTAGGCCAATTGACGGCGGTACAGCGCCGCGTCGAGCACATGCCAACAGGCCGGCGACAACGCTTTGTCTTCCACACCGTGGAACATCACGATGGCGAGCCGGTCGCGGTGTCGGAGCCGGGCCAACGCCGGTACCCCCGCCGCGCACAGCAGTTTGGCTGCGACGTTCTTGATAGTCGCGCGGGTGGTGGGCGGCACGAGCTCGGTCAGTCTTGCCATCAACTGTGGAACTCTAGCCGCTCCTCACGGGCCTGGCTCTACAGCCGTGATCGTGTTGCCAGCCCAACGGACGCGGGTTGCCCGGTCAGCGTCGATCTGCAAGCACTTCGGTAAGCACTCCCAGCAAGGGATCCACAACGCGCTCGACGGCGCAGCGTTGCTCGTAATGTCGCGCCGCCGCGGCCCCGTGAAGCGCGGCGAGGGACGGATCGGCCAGCTGGTCGAATGCGGCTGCGAGCCCGGCGACGTCGTCAACGCCGATCGCCGGGCAGCCTCGCGGTTGATACTCGGGCAGACCACCGGCGGTGGAGACGATCGGTGTGACGCCAAGCTGCATCGACAGCACCTGAACACCGCTTTGCGAAGCGCGCCGATAGTGGGCGATCGAACCTTTCGCCGCGGCCATCGTGGCGACGACGTCGGAGTACCGGTACCTGCCGGCTAGCCACCGGGTGTGTTCAGGAAGGGTTCGTCCCTCAAGCGGCCCGTCGCCGATGAACACCAGATCGTCTCCGCGCCAGCCACCGCCCATGACGTGCTGCTGCCATGCCTCGAGTACTCGCTCGAGGTTCTTGTACGGGTTGAGGCGGCCGACCATCACGAAGTCACGACGTCCGTTGGGGCCGACCAGCGGAGGAAGTAACTTCGGGTCGAGATCGCTGGTGAGGGGCAGCACATGCAACCTGCTCCCACTGACGTCACGCCGGGTGGCGACGGCGGTTGCAACGTAATCACTGTACGTCACGGTCGCCGCCGAGTGGGCGCCCCAACGGTCGAATACGGCCCGCTCATACGCGGGCCGTTCTTCGGCGGGGTCATGGGGTTGGTCGTCGTGCACCAGCTGGACGCGGGGAGCCCGTCCGGCCAACGCGATCCAACGCGGGTCGCGGACCAGCTCGGCGATGACGACGTGGGGCCGAAACTCGCGGACGCGGTGCCAGGCCGCGAAGCTTGCGGGCCAGGTTGCAGCCGTGCGAAACCGCGGATCGAGCACCAACTCGTAATCGCGGGGGGCGCCGGACTCCGGGTGCAGATCGGAGGTCACCAGCATCACGTCGGCGCCCCGGCGATTCAGCGCTTCGGCCTGGACCCGCGCCAACGGCCGCATCCACGGCGACAGCCACAACACTCGAAGGCTCGCCGGCATGGACTGAGACACATCATTTACCGTTGGCAGGGATCAGTGTGTCACGTGGGATGTCAAGCGTCGCAATAGAATACAGCCCGGAGCTATCACGGCCGTCGCGCGCTAAGTTCATGGGCGGATAATTCACCACGTGTGATGCATCCGGCTTGTGCTGTTGCCATTCCACTGTTGCGCGAAGCGTGTAGTGCCCCGGCGCCAACCCGTTCAAATCGACGTGAATTGTCTCCGTGGCCGATGTCGCCACCGCCTGGTCACGCGACTGGCTTGTGTCGCTGGATACCAGCATTTTCAGGTTGACCGCCGCCGGAAGCGAACGGACCACCGCTCCGGAGAAATCCACCAGCTTGTAGCCAGATACCCAATTCTCGACGGTGGCCGCGGAGCCGTAGTTGGTCCATACCGCCACGATGCTCGCCACCTTGCCCTCTATCGACTGCGATCCCTTCCGCGATTCGACGGAGTACCGGTAACCGGCCGAGGTATTGGCCTGTGCCCACAGCAGATACAACTTAGGGTCCATCGCCACACTCGAGTCTCGATCCGCGAAATTGACGCTCGACGTCATCGCGACGTGATATCTGACGACGTCGTGTAGCGCTTTTTCGTAGTAGGACCGAGGGTCGGTTCCGGCGTCCAACTGGCACCACTCGGTGATCACGAGCGCTGAGGCCATCCGTTGCTTGATCGCGGTTACGACCGAGTCGTTGGACCGTACGTACTGAGAGTCGTTGGACTCGGCCCACGTCGGCAGCGGCGAGTACATCCCGAGGCAATCGGAGCGAATGCCTACCGGCGCTGACAGCTGCTTCGTGACGTCGTCGGCAAGCAACTCCCGGACGATCTCCGGATTGTCCGGTGCAGTTACCAATTGTGTATGGGGGAAGGCGCTTACGTTCGCTGCGACGAGCCGGCCGATGGACGCCTTGGTGATGCTCTGGTCCCGAAACTGGTTGTAATACCCCAGTTTCGTGATGCTCTCGTCAGGCGCCGGACCCGGCGCGCCTAACGAGTCGCGCAGATACGCGATGTGGTTTTCGCTGAAATCCCCGTAACCGGAAAACTCGAACACGCTGAGCCGCTCGTCGCGGTCATAGCGGCGACCGAGCGCACCCAGCAACTGCTCGAACGCATGCAGATAGTTGGGGTCGTTCCAATTGGGCACAACCTGCGTCACCCCCGCTCCGGGGCCGTTCGGCGACCCGGGAAAGCTAGTGGTGGTGCCAGGAACGGCATGCACCCATTCCGGCACCCCGATGTTGGTGTTGTTCGGATACGTGGTGTCACAGCACGAGTTGTAGGCATAGACGCGAAGCGTCATCCGCATATTGCGCTCAGCCGATTTCGCCAGCGCATCGTCGATCACGCTGAAGTCGAACTTAAGATCGTCACGAGCATTGGGCGGCAACGTGCGCGGATCGGTGGGCTGTATCTGCCGCCACGAGAGGCGCAGGCTGGCGTCGTAGGACGCCGGCCAAGCCGGATACCGCTGTTGTGCGGGATTGCCTTGTGGGAAAAGCGGTTGCAGGAGGTCCTCGTACTGGCCGCGCAACGGGTTGGGGATCTCCTGGGTGTTAGACGGTAAGGCCGGGCTGACTATCGCGCTCAACGAACCGGTTTGCTGCTGACCGCCACATCCGTTGAGTAACAATATCGCGAACATCGCAAAGGCCACTGCCCTCTTGCTAATTTTTCGGACCATTATGGTCTAAGGTTAGAGCGAACCCAGCGACGATGACTCGCGATCGGCCAGAAACGGCATCGGCATCCAGCGCGCGGACAGCAACGCTTCCATCGCATCACCGGGGAGCGGGCGCGACAACAGGAAGCCCTGCGCCCGGTGGCAGCCGTGTTGCATCAAAGTCACTGCGGCAGCGGGTGTCTCGATGCCTTCGGCGACCACTTCCAGGCCGAACGCCTCGGCCAGCCCGATGATCGCGCGGACGATGGCCAGGTCACCGGCGTTGGCGCCCACGTCACGCACGAACCCGGCATCGATCTTGAGCATGTCCACCGGAAGGGACTTCAGGTGGGACAGAACGGCGTAACCGGTGCCGAAGTCGTCGATGGCGATCTGCACCCCCACTTCCTTGAGCTCCGACAAGGTCTTTCGCGTGGTGTCGATGTCGTGCACCACCGCGCGCTCGGTGATCTCCAGGCACACCGACTCGGCATCGATGCCGAACTCGCCGATGGTGTCGGCGACACTTTCCACGAAACCGCGGCTGATCAGCTGAATGGGCGAGACGTTGATGCGCAGCATGGCGCCCTGCCCGACGCCGTTGGCCCGCCACCCGCTGAACTCGGCGCAGGCGCTGCGCATCACCCACCGGCCCAATTCCGCGGCCAGGTTGGTCGATTCGGCGACACCGATGAACGCGTCGGGCAACAGCAGTCCCCACACCGGATGCCGCCACCGCACCAGCGCCTCGGCGCCGACGATGGCGCCGGTCCACAGGTCGACCTCGGGCAGGTAGTGCAGGATCAAACCTTCGCTTTCGATGTCGCCCTGCAGGTGCAGCTCGATGTCGTTGCGGAAGGCGCGTTTCAGCGACATGTCGTCGGTGGACACCGCGGTCTGGTTGCCGCCGGCGCGCTTGGCCGTCAGCACGGCCTCATCGGCTCGCCGGAGCAGGTCGGCGCAGTTGTCGGTGCCGGGCGTGCCCACCGCCAGCCCGATGCTGACGGTCCGGCTGATCACGTGGCCGCCGATGGTGAGGCGGTCGCACAACATCGCCGACAGGCGCCGCGCGAACGCCTCGGCGTCCTCCGAGGACATCGGCTCATGCGGGATGACCACGAACTCGTCGCCGCCCACCCGGGCGATCATGCTCTGGCTTCCCGCGCACTCCTCGATGCGTTGCGCGAACATCCTGATGAACCAGTCACCCGCGGAGTGGCCGAGGTAATCGTTGATCGGCTTGAGCCGGTCGAGATCGAGGTAGAAGACCGCGACGGGCCCGGGGCCGCCGGCCGCGAGCCGTTCGGTCAGATGCGCGACCAGCGCTCGACGGTTGTAGACGCCGGTCAGGTCGTCGTGTTCGGCGAGATAGCGGAGCCGTTCCTCGGCGGCGATGCGGGCCTGCAGCTGAGCGAACAGGGCGGCGACCGCCTCGAGCGTGTTGATCTCCTCTTGCTTCCACTTGCGGGCGCCGAACTTGACGAACCCGAGCACACCGGTGGTCGCATCGCCGGACACCAGCGGCGCGACGGCCAGCGACGGCGACACCTGCGACTTGCCCTGGTTCAGCGAGCGGCGAATCCAGCCGTTGGGCTGATCGGGCCGGGTCACCACCGGCTTCCGGTCGCGCTCGCACTGGGCGAGCACCGACTCGGCGCCGTCCGACTCGAGATCGGCCACCGGATCCGGATCGGCGCCATCGGTGCGGCGTGGCCACTCGGCCACCAGCACCGAGGCCGGGGCGTCCTGGGCGTGGTGGCGCAGGAAGCTGGCGTCCACATCGAACTGCTCGACGAGCTGCTCGAGAACCTTTTCGCTGACCCGGGTCGCGGTGGACGCCGTGGCCTCCATCAACTGGGTGGCGACGGAGGTGACCACCAGGTCCAGGCTGCGTGGCACGGGTCCTCCGATACGGGCACACTCGGCGACCCTTCCGAATACCCATCGAAGGGGTCCGATAGTTCGCTCGGTTGTTTGCTGGTCGAACTTCGAACCGCGCGGCGACGCGGCCGAAATCCGTCTGGAAACGGTATCACGCACGGCCCAGTCGATCAGGACTTACGACAAGGTGCCGGCGGGCGCCGCGAAGCGACGGATCACTGACCGTTTGCTGAGGCCGCGTCGCTCGGAATGTCAAGTGTGGCAATCGGGTACAGCCCGGAGCCGTCGCGGCCGTCCCGCGCCAGCGCCATCGGGGCGTAGTTCACCACGTGCGAGGCGCCCGGGATGTGCTGTTGCCATTCGACCGAGGCGCGCAGCGTGTAGTGACCGGGTGCCAGTCCGGCGACGTCCACGTGCACCGACTCGCTGGCCGACTCCGCCACCGGCTCCTCACGCGACTGGCTGGATTCGTCGTGCAACAACGTCTTGAGGTTGACGGTCGCCGGCAGGCTGCGAACCACCGCGCCCGAGAAGTCCACCAGCTTGTAGCCGGGCACCCAGCGCTCGGTGGCCGCCGCCGAGCCGTAATTGGTCCAGTCGACCGAGATCGTCGCCACCTTGCCCTGGATCGATTGCGATCCCGGCTGCGCCTCGACCGAATACCGGTAGCCGGCAGAGATATTGGCCTGGCTCCACAACTGAAACAGCTTGGGGTCCATCGCCGACGTCGCATCGCGGTCCGGGAAATCGGCGCTCGACGTCATCGACACGTGATACCGGATGACGTCGTGCAGGCCCTTCTCGTAATACGACCGGGCATCCGCTCCGCTCGGCAATCGGCACCACTGGCTGATCACCAGCGCGGTCATCAGCCGCTGCTTGATCGCGTTGACCACCGCGTCGTTGGATCGCACGTAGTACGAGTCGTTGGCCTCGGCCCATTCCGGCAGGGGGGCCTGCACCCCGAGGCAGTCGGCGCGGATACCGACCGGTGCCGCCAACTTTTTGGTGACGTCGTCGGCGAACAGCTGGCGGACGATCTCCGGATTCTGCGGAGCCACCACCAGCTGGGTGCGCGGGAAGGCGTTGGTGTTGGCCGCGACCAGCTGCGCGATGGAGGCCTTGGTGATGCTCTGGTCACGGAACTGGCTGTAATAGCCCAGCTTCACCACGCTGTCGTCGGGGGTGGGGCCCGGCGCACTCAGCGAATCACGCACGTACGCGAGCTGGTTCTGGCCGAAGTCCCCGTACCCGGAGAACTCGAACACGGACAGGCGCTCGTCACCGTCGTAGCGGCGGCCGAGCGCGGCCAGCAGCTGGCCGACGCCGTTGAGGTAGTCGGGGTCGTTGAAGTTCGGCACCACCTGGGTCACGCCCGGGGCGGAACCGTTCGGCGGCGCGGGATAGCTGGCGGCCGACGGGCGCAGCCAATCCGGAATCGCGATGTTGGTGTTGTCGGCGTAGGAGTCGTTGCAGCAGGACTTGTAGACGTACACGCCCAGGGTCAGGCGCATGTTGCGGCTGCCGAGCTTGGCCAGCGCGTCGTCGATGGCGCTGAAATCGAACTTGCGGTCATCAGGTGCGTCCGGGGGCAGCGTGCGCGGGTCGACGGGCTGCAACTGCCGCCACGAGACGCGCAGGCTGGCGTCGTACGACGCCGGCCAGGCGGAGTATCGCTGCTGCGCCGAATTGCCTTGCGGGAATAGCGGATTCAGCATTTCCTCGTACTGGCCGCGCAGCGGGTTGGGTATCTCCTGCACGGTAGGCGGGATGGCTGGGCTGACCATCGCCGACAGCGGCCCGGGGTCGCTCTTATCGCCGCAGCCGCTGAGCACCACCGCCGCGCACACGACAGCGGCCAGCGCACGTTTCCTCAATGAGCACAACATGGTCACCGCGTCAGATCGCGCCCGACCTCAACGGCGCGCGGCCGCTCGAAGAAATGGTCATCGTCAAGGTTGCTTCTCCCCGTGCACACCGATGCGCACTGAAGTGGCCCCACATTTCGCGGGTTTGTCTTGTGCGTCTATCCGGCCCCGGAGGCAGGCCACGAATTGGCGTATCGCAGCGTAGCACGAGCGGCGCAGCGCAGCCCGATGCTTGCTGCGCGACTCCTCAGCACCGCGCGCCGCAAACCACCGTACGGGCAGCGTCTACTACGCTGGTGATCCAGCAAATCGCACGGGAGACCATACGATGCCCGCCACACGTTCGGCCAAACGTTGGCTCGCGCCTGCGGCAAAGACACTGGCACCCCGCCTGTTCTGGGGACGCAAATACCGCATCCTGCGACGACTCGGCGAATCCCGCCCCGACGTGCGGCTGGCGGCTTCCCTATGCGACCCAGCCCGGATCTCGCTGGACATCGGAGCAGATGTCGGCGAGTTCACGATCGCAATGTTGGGGTCTTCACTGTCGGTGATCGCGTTCGAGCCCCGGCCGGCGCAGGCACGCGATTTGGCCTCGATGTTGAAGGCAGTTGGCGCCGCGGCCCGGGTGGAAGCGGTCGCGCTGTCGGATAAGCGCGGCACGACGTCCATGCGCGTGGTCGCGTCCGAGCCAGGCCGCAGCACGATCGACAGCAAGAATGCACTAAGCGACGTAAATGGCAGCGAAGTGCAGAGCATCGACGTGCCCGTCACACGACTCGACGACTTGCATCTGGACGACATCGGCATGATCAAGATCGACGTGGAGGGTCATGAACTGGCCGTCTTGCGTGGCGCCTCGAAGACTCTCGTGCGTAATCGACCAGTGGTTCTCCTGGAAGCCGAGGAACGCCATCGCACCGACGCCGTCGCCGAGATCAACCAGTTTTTGAACGGGCTCGGTTTCTCGGGTTACTTCGATCGCGGTGACGCGTGGCTGCCGATAGAGGAGTTCGACCCCGCTCAGCACCAAAACCCAGCCAATCTGGGCAACCGGGTAAACGACTGGGCTCCTCGAGGCGTCTACGTGAACAGCTTCAGTTTCTTTCCAAAAATGGTTGAACAGCAGGTCAAGTAGCCCCCACGGCCGTCTCCGTGAGACGGGTCACAATTGGGGGCGAGCGTGTCACGCTCGGCGGGTCTGCGGTGTCTCAAGGGCACAGGTCCTCACGAAAAGGAGACAGCCATGAAGGCCCCCCAAAGAACCCATGTCGTCGTTGTCGGCGCCGGATACGCCGGAACACTGGCGGCCAACCATCTGCGGCAGCGCCCGGACATCGACATCATCGTGGTGAACCCGCGGTCGGTCTTCGTCGAGCGAATCCGCTTGCACCAGTTGGTTGCCGACACCGGAACGGCGACCGCCGACTACGCGAGTCTGCTCGGCGAGGGGATCCAGCTGATCGTCGACTCCGTCGATCACATCGACACCGCCGGTCGCCGGGTCGCGCTGGCCACCGGCGCCGAGCTGACCTATGACTACCTGATCTACGCGGTGGGGAGCACCGGCGCCACCGCGACCGGGGCTGCCGCGGTGCCCGGCTGCGCCGAATTCGCGCATTCGGTGGCCGACCTGGAAAGCGCGCAGCGGCTGCACTACGCGCTCACCGATCTGCCGCTGCCCGCAGCCATCACCGTGGTCGGTGGCGGGTTGACCGGCATCGAGACGGCCGCCGAGCTCGCCGAGAGCGGGCGCCCGGTGACCCTGGTCTGCGGCCCGGTGCTCGGTCCGTCGCTGAGCAAGAGGGGCCGGCGCTCGGTGGCCAAGCGGCTGCGGCGCCTGGGTATCAACGTGCTGGAGTCCGTGGCGGTGGCCGAGGTGCGCTGGAATGAAGTAGTGCTCACCGACGGCGTGACGCTGCCCAGCGCGGCGACCATCTGGACGGCCGGATTCGCCGTGCCGGACCTGGCCGTGCGCAGCGGGCTGCACACCGACCCGATGGGCCGGCTGCTCACCGATGAGACGCTCACCAGCATCGACGACGAGCGCATCGTGGCCGCGGGTGACGCCGCCGCGCCGTCCGGCCAGCCGTTGCGGATGAGCTGCCAGGCCGCAGGCCCGATGGGCGCCCAGGCCGCCAACACCGTGCTCGCCCGCATCGCCGGCGACGCCCCCGCGGCGCTGAGCCAGGCGTTCGTCGGGCAGTGCGTCAGCCTGGGCCGCGCGCACGCCACCTTCCAGATGGCGCGCACGGACGACACCCCGGTGAACATGTTCCTCGGTGGGCGGGCGGCGGCTTCGCTCAAGGAGGCGGTCTGCAAGGGCACGGTGTGGTCGATCCGGCGGGAGGCGGCCAAGCCCGGTTCGTATCGCTGGATCAAGGGCGGCAAGCGGCCCGCGCAGTCCCCGGTCGACGCGGAGGTCGTTGCGCCATGACGCAGGCACCGGCCGGCAGCGAGCACGCCGAACGGTTCACCCTGCTGCGGCCACTGCTGTTCACCATCGCCTACGAGATGCTGGGCTCGGCGACCGAGGCCGACGACGTCTTGCAGGACAGCTATCTGCGGTGGGCGGGGGTCGACTTGGCGACGGTGCGCGACACCAAGTCGTACCTGGCCCAGCTGGTCACCCGCCAGGCGCTGAACTCGCTGCGGGCCGGTGCCCGCCGGCGCGAGGATTACGTGGGGCCGTGGCTGCCCGAGCCGCTGCTGCTGGACGCGCAGGATCCCTCGGCCGACGTCGTCCTGGCGGAGTCGATTTCGATGGCGATGCTGGTGTTGCTGGAGACGTTGAGTCCAGACGAGCGCGCGGTGTTCGTGCTGCGCGAGGTGTTCGGGTTCGACTACGTCGAGATCGCCGAGGCGGTGGGCAGGCCGGCGCCCACCGTGCGGCAGGTTGCGCACCGGGCGCGCGAACACGTGCGGGCCCGGCGCAAGCGCTTCGACTCGGTGGACCCCGAACGCAACGCCGAGATCACCGCGCAGTTCCTGGCCACCGCGGCCAGCGGCGACGTGGAAGCGCTGATGACGATGCTCGCCCCGGACGCCACCTGGACGGCCGACAGCGGCGGCGTGGTGAGCGCCGCCCGCCGGCCGGTGGTCGGCGCCGAGAAGGTGGCCCGCGCGATCGCCGGCCTGATGCGCCGGGCCGCGGCCCTCGGCACGATGCGGGTGGACATGGTGACCTGCAACAGCGCCCCGGCGGTCCTGCTCTACCTCGGCGAACAGCTCGAGGGTGTGATCACGCTGGAGATCGCCGAGGGCAAGATCACCAATTTCTACGTGATGCGCAACCCGCAGAAACTGGCCGCGCTGGCCACCGCGCGCGACATCAGCCGCGGCTGACCGTGGCGATCGCAAACGCGGCGTAGCCGGGTGCAGCGGGTCGCCACCATCCGACCCCCGGGCGGGCGCCGCGGGTGCGAAACGCCGCCGCTCTGTCAAGCTAGGGCTGTGCGAATCAACCGGCTCGGCGATCTTGGCGCCGCACCCCTGGTGCTGCGCGCCGTGGGTGACGCCACCCGCCGGCTCGGTCTGCCGCCGCCGGCCGCGCTGACCGGCGAGTGGTTCGGCGCCCTGGCGGTGATCGCGCCGAGCCTGTCGGTGCGCCCGGTGCATGCCGACGACGCGTTCGCGGTCCAGGCGTCGCGGACACCGGAGCCGCACGCGGTAGGCGGCGGCTGGATCGGTTACCGGTCCTACCCCGACCCCGGCGCCGGCGCCGGCGCGCAGCCCAACCGCATTCCCGAGGCCGCCGGCGGCTGGACCGACTGCGTGCTGCGCCGCGACCGCGACGGGCACTGGTGGTACGAGAGCCTCTCCGGCGCGCCGATGCCGAAGTGGCTCGCCACCGCGCTGGCCGCACCGGCGGCCGCGCCGCGCGAATGCCACATCGATTGGGGCATCGTCGACCGGGCGGCGCATCGCGACGGGGTGCTGGCCTGCCTGGAGGCCATCCGCGCCGGCGAGGTCTACCAGGCCTGCGTGTGCACGCAGTTCACCGGGACGGTCACCGGCGCCCCGCTCGACTTCTTCATCGACGGCGTCGAGCGCACCTCCCCGGCCCGGGCGGCCTACGTCGCCGGCACCTGGGGCGCGGTGGCGTCGCTGTCCCCCGAGCTCTTCCTGCAGCGGCGCGGTGCCGTCGTCACGTCCAGCCCGATCAAGGGCACCCTGCCGCTGGATGCCTGGCCGGCGGCGCTGCGCGCGTCGGCCAAAGAGGTCGCCGAGAACATCATGATCGTCGACCTGGTCCGCAACGACCTCGGCCGAGTCGCGATCGTCGGCACGGTGACCGTGCCCGAGCTGCTGGTGGTGCGACGGGCCCCCGGCGTGTGGCACCTGGTGTCGACGGTGTCCGCGCAGGTCCCCACCGACTTGCCGACTTCGGCGCTGCTGGACGCCACCTTCCCGCCGGCCTCGGTCACCGGGACGCCCAAACACCGTGCCCGCCAACTGCTCTCGCAGTGGGAGCCGAATCGTCGTGGAATATATTGCGGCACAATGGGATTGGCCTCGCCCGTGGCCGGCTGCGAGCTGAACGTCGCCATCCGCACCGTCGAATTCGACGCCGCGGGCGCCGCCGTGCTGGGCGTCGGCGGCGGGATCACCGCCGACTCCGACCCGGACGCCGAGTGGGCCGAATGCCTGCACAAGGCATCCCCGATCGTCGGGCTGCCGTCCGTCGCCGCGAGCCCGGGCCGGCTGACCGCGCGGCCTCAGCCGCGCCGGGACTGCAGCACCGCGTCGTAGAGCTGGCGCGAACGCACCCCCGGGTGGGCGGCGGCCACCTCCCCGCAGGCGTCCTTGACGCGGGTGCCGCCCGCGACCAGTTCCTCAACCTCGACGACCAGCGACGGCAGGTCTGCACTCGGGGTGGCGCCGGCAAGCACCACGGTGATCTCACCGAGCACGCCGTCGGCCGCCCACGCCGCCAGCTCGTCGAGCGACCCGCGCACCACCTCCTCGTGCACCTTGGTCAGCTCCCGGCAGACCGCCGCCCGGCGTGAGCCGCCCAGCCGCTCGACGGCGTCCTGCAGGCAGGCGGACAACCGGCGCGGAGATTCGAAGAACACGCAGGTGCGCCGCTCGTCGGCCAGTGAGTCCAGCCAGGTCCGTCGCGCCGCCTTCTTGCGCGGCGCGAATCCCTCGAAGCAGAACTTCTCGGCCGGCAGGCCGGACAGGGCCAGCGCGGTCGTCACCGCCGACGGCCCCGGCAGGCATCCCACCGGCAGTCCGGCCTCCACGCAGGCCGTCACCAGCCGGTAGCCGGGGTCGCTGATCAGCGGCATCCCGGCATCGCTGACCACCAGCACCGTCGCGCCCGCGCGGATCGCCTCAATCACCGACTCCGCCCGGGCGTTCTCGACCTGGTCGAACATGCTGATGACCCGACCGGTGATCCGCACCTCGAGGGCCTTGGCCAGGGTGCGCACCCGGCGGGTGTCCTCGGCGGCCACCACATCGGCTCGGGCCAGGGCATCCAGCAGGCGGGGGGAGGCGTCCGACGGCTGGCCCAGGGGGGTCGCGCCCAGCAACAGGCGGCCGGTGGTCATGACCGACAGCCTACGATCGACGTGATGACCGCCCCGCCCCGCGAATCCCCCTTGACCATGGAGGGTGCCGAGCAGGAGAGCGTGGTGCCCGTCGTCAGCCCCGGACCGCTGGTGCCGGTGGCCGATTTCGGCCCGACCGATCAAATCCGCGGCTGGGTGGCGACCGGGGTGATCACGCTGGTGGCGGCGGTGACCCGGTTCCTGAACCTGGGCTCCCCCACCGACGGCGGCACCCCCGTCTTCGACGAGAAGCACTACGCGCCGCAGGCCTGGCAGGTGCTGCACAACCACGGCGTGGAGGACAATCCCGGGTTCGGCCTGGTCGTCCACCCACCGGTCGGCAAGCAGCTGATCGCCCTCGGCGAGGCGATCTTCGGCTACAGCGGCATCGGGTGGCGGTTCACCGGCGCGCTGCTCGGTGTGGTGATGGTGGCGCTGGTGATGCGGATCGTCCGGCGGATCAGCCGCTCGACGCTGGTGGGCGCCATCGCCGGGGTTTTGGTGATCTGCGACGGCGTCAGCTTCGTCGCCTCGCGGACCGCCCTGCTCGACGGCATCCTGACGTTCTTCGTGGTTGCGGCGTTCGGCGCGCTGATCGTCGACCGCGACCAGGTTCGGCAACGGATGCACATCGCGTTGCTGCAGGGCCGCAACGCCGACACGGTGTGGGGCCCGCGGCTGGGCGTGCGGTGGTGGCGCTTCGGCGCCGGGATCCTGCTCGGATTGGCTTGCGGCACAAAGTGGTCCGGCCTGTACTTCGTGCTGTTCTTCGGAGCCATGTCGCTGGCGTTCGACGTGGCCGCGCGGCGTCAGTACCAGGTCACGCGACCCTGGCTGGGGACCTTGCGGCGCGACCTCGCCCCGACCGTGTATGCGCTGGCCGTCATGCCGGTGCTGGTGTATCTGGCCAGCTACGCACCGTGGTTCGCCTCCGAGACCGCCATCGACCGGCATGAGGTGGGCCAGACGATCGGCCCGCATCCGGTGCTGCCGCTGCCCGACGCCATCCGATCGCTGTGGCACTACACGGCCAAGGCGTTCCAATTCCATGCAGGCTTAACGAATTCCGCCGGCAACTACCACCCCTGGGAATCGAAACCGTGGAGCTGGCCGATGTCGCTGCGGCCGGTGCTCTATGCCATCGACGAGCAGAATGTCGCCGGATGCGGCGCCCAATCCTGCGTCAAGGCCGAGATGCTGGTGGGCACCCCCGCGATGTGGTGGCTGGCCGTGCCGGTCCTGGTTTTCGCGTTGTGGCGCACACTGGTCCGGCGCGACTGGCGTTACGCCGCGGTACTGGTCGGCTACTGCGCCGGCTGGCTGCCCTGGTTCGCCGACATCGATCGGCAGATGTACTTCTTCTACGCGGCGACCATGGCGCCGTTCCTGGTGATGGCCATCGCGCTGATCTGCGGCGACATCCTCTACACCCCGGGCGCCCCGCCCGGGCGGCTACGGCTGCAGGCGAACTCGGAGCGGCGCACGCTGGGGTTGATCGCCGTGTCCTGTTACGTGGCCTTGGTGGTGACCAACTTCGCGTGGCTGTTCCCGGTGCTCACCGGCCTGCCGATTTCGCAGCAGACGTGGAACATGGAGATCTGGCTGCCCAGCTGGCGCTAGCTTTTGCCTTGGCGTCGCTACCGCAGCGGGTCCCGGGCGACCGGACACGACATGCACCGGGGCCCGCCGCGGCCGGTGCCCAGTTCGGACCCGGCGATGGTCAGCACCTCGATGCCGGCGTCCTGCAGGCGAATGTTGGTCTGCACGTTGCGCTCGTAGGCGACCACCACACCGGGGGCGAGCGCCAGCGTGTTGTTGCCGTCGTCCCACTGCTCGCGCTCGGCGACGACGGGATCGAGCCCCGTATCGATGACCCGCAACTTATCGACCTCCATCGCCTTGGCTGCGGCCTCGAGGAACGGGGCCTCGTCGCTGATCGCGACGCCGTCGGGTGTGCGCGCAATGGTGAACGCCGACAACGAGTCGACGATGTTGGCGTACATCACCACCGTGTCGGTGTCGACCATCGTGCACACCGTGTCCAGGTGCATCTGGGCGCGCCGCTGAGCGATCGGCACCGCGAGCACCGTGTTCGCCAGGTTGTCGTCAAACAGGCTGCGGGCCAACGCTTCCGCGCCGGCCGGAGTGGTCCGCTCGCCGACCCCGACGGCGACCACGCCGGGCGCCAGCAGCAGCACATCACCGCCCTCGACGGGGGCGGTGCGCGACTCGTAGGCACGCCGCACGCCGGTGAACCGCGGGTGATGGGCGTAGATGAGGTCGGTCAGCGACGCCTCGCGGATGCGGGCGCGCAACGCCAGCGTCGGGATCACCACCCGCTGGCCGATCCAGATGGACGAATCGCGGGTGAAGACCAGGTTGGGCAACGGGTCGATGACGAAATCGCCGCCGTGGTGCATGCGCAGCACCAGCGACACGTCGGTCCGAGTGTCCGACGGCAACTCGTTGAACGTCATCCCGGCCATCAGCACCTGGGCCAGCCGGGCCGGCGCGAGCCCCCGCAGGTAACCCGAAAGTTCCTGCGCCAACGGCACTCCGAGCCGCCGTGCGTCGACGGCGGCCGCGACGCCCTGCATTCTGGCGGCTCCGCTGTGCGTCAGCGCCTCGGTGAGCAGCTCCGACAACAGCAGCACCTCGACGCCGCGGGACCGCAGCAGCGCGGAGAACTGGTCATGCTCGTCCTGCGCGCGGGCGACCCAGGGCAGGCCGTCGAATAGCAGCTGGTCGACGTTGCGCGGATGGAGGCGGAGCAGCTCGGCCCCGGGGCGGTGCAGGATGACCACGCGCAGCGCGCCGACCTCGGAATTGGTGCCCAGCTCAACAACACCCACAGGTCAACCGTAGCGGCGTCGCCAGGTCCCGCCACACGCCCGTCGCGCGCCCCGCGCGATCGAACGGATGTGCGATAAACTCGGTCGCGTGGAGATCGCGGTCCAAGGCTCCCTGTTCCAGCACACCGAGCGCAGGCAACTCGGTGACGGCGCGTTCATCGAGATCCGTGCCGGCTGGCTCACCGACGCCGATGACCTGCTGGACGCCCTGCTGTCGACGGTGCCGTGGCGCGAGGAGCGCCGGCAGATGTACGACCGGGTCGTCGACGTGCCGCGGCTGGTGAGCTTTCACGACCTCACGCTGGGCGAGCCGCCGCATCCCGAGCTGGCCCGGCTGCGGCGCCGGCTCAACGACATCTACGCGGGCGAGCTCGGTGAGCCGTTCACCACGGTCGGGTTGTGCTGCTATCGCGACGGCTCGGACAGCGTGGCCTGGCATGGCGACACCGTCGGCCGCAGCAGCTCGGAGGACACCATGGTGGCGATCGTCAGCCTGGGCGCCACCCGCTCGTTCGCGATGCGGCGCCGCGGCGGCGGCCCGTCGCTGCGGCTGCCGCAGGCGCACGGCGACCTGCTGGTGATGGGCGGATCGTGCCAACGCACCTGGGAGCACGCGGTGCCCAAGACGACGGCGTCCGTCGGCCCCCGGGTGAGCATCCAGTTCCGGCCGCGCGGCGTGCGCTAGACCCGGTCGCAAGCGCGGCGACAGCCGGGCGCAGCGATCGCCTCCATCGAGCCGAGCGTCAGGTGCGCACCGCGGACACCGCTTTGACGAGCAGGTCGCGCGCCCGCTGGGTGTCCACCGGCGCAACGGGCTGATTGGGAAGCACCAAGGGGTTGGCGATGACGATCACCTGGTAGTCGCCGAACGCGGCCGAATAGTCGTACAGCTCACCGGTGCGTGGACCGCCGGGTGTCAGCGCCTGCATGACCCGATGCACGCCCAGCGTGCGGGTGCTCTCGATCTGCGGCACCTCGACCACCTGAACACCGCCCCTCATCTGCGGCCCGGTGAAGGTCACCTTGTTGCAGTCCTTCCCTGGATCGTTGAACGGCAACGCTTTTGAGGTCTCCAGCGCGATCACCACGAACCGGTTGCCGCGGCCCTCGGCAGTGACCGCGGACATGTTGCCCTGCAGGTCCGCCGGCATGTCCGGCCCGGCCGCCACTTTCGCGCAGTTCGCCGGGTCGAACGTCAACCCGTCGGGCAGTTTCCGGCCCGCCAGCAGCTTGGGATCGATTCCCCGTTCGCTGATGTCGCTGACCTTGAACTCGGGTCCGAAGTTGGACTTCACGTCGACGACCTTGCTGATGTCGACCTTTGCCGAGTGAGTGGGCGAAGAGCAGCCGGCCAGGACGCAGCCAGCCGCGACCGCGAGCAACATCTTGGACATCGTGGCCAATCTACCCAAGCGGGTAGCTCAACTGCGCAACGTGGACACCGTTTTGGCGAGCAGATCCGCGGCGAATTGCGGCGGCAGCACCGGAAGCGCCGAACCCGGATCGGTGGTCAGCGTCGTGAACGCGTAGTAGTTGCCTAGGTACGCGGTGAATGTGTAGGTGCGCGAATCTATTTCGGTGCCCGACTCGACGGAGGACTTCACGTCTGCCACCATGCCGACGGTGTCGGCACCATCGACGTGCGGCGCGTCGGTGAGGTGGACGTGCACCACGGTGCGCCCGGCGGACTCCGACCACTGCGGACACGAGGTGAGCAGGTCGTCCGGGAAATCAACCGGCTCAGGCAAAGCCACCACCACCGCGTCGACGATGCCGCCGCTCCCCGATCCCGACACGCCCTGCGCCGACTGGTCGCGCCCATTCCCGGGATCGGCCAGCGTCCCGCACTTGGCCGGCTTGGCCTGCAGGTCGTCCCCCAGGCTCCAGATCACCCTCGGTGAGGCCGCGCTCGGGATTCCTGTGGTCACCTCGTAACCGGGCGGCAGATCCCGAACGACCCGTTTGATGTTGGCGGGGTTGACGGCAACGGCGCTGGGTGGAGCGGATTTCGTGGGTTTGGCCGACGGCGCATGTGCCGGTGAGTGACCGCACGCGGCGATGACCACCGTGAGCACGGCAGCCAGCGTCGGACCAATCCAGAACGGCCGCATGAGGAGTTGATAACACAACACGCGACCGCACCCGTCGTCCCACGCCCGCGCGGCCTCAGCCGACCGCCGCGATCACCTGCCGGGCCACGCGTTTGATCTGCTCGACCTCCTCACGCCGCAGGTGGCGCGGGCGGGGCACGTCGATCACGGTGGTGATGACGCCGATGTCTTCGCGCTGCCAGACGGCGCCGTAGCGGTCCATGATCGCGCGCATCGGCCCGTTGTCGGAAAGCATTCGCACGGAGAACCTTTCGACGCCGTCGACCTCGGCGGCGATGGACAGCGCGCTGATCAGGAAGGTGCCGATGCCGCGGCCCTGATAGGCGTCGGCGACGGTGAAGGCGATCTCGGCGACCGTCGGGTCGTTCGCGTCACGCACGAAGCGCGCGTCGGCCACCGGATCGTTGCCGTCGGTGACCACCCACACGAAGTGATCGACGTAGTCGACCTCCGACAGGTAGTGCATCAGCGCCGGGGTGGGAAGCCGCGGGGTCATGAAGCGTCGATACAAGGTGTCGCTGGAGAAGTAGACGTGTCCGTGCACGGTGCGCTCGCTGTCGCCGGGCAGCACCGGGCGCAGCAACAGCACAGTGCCGTCGCGCACCCGGATCGGGATCGGCGTGATGAACGCGGCGAGACGCTGGCGCACGGTGCGCAGCAGCCGCGGCGTGATGCCGGGAATGTGCACCAAGCTGGCGAAGGCCCTGGTGTCACCGATCCAACCGGTCAGCGGTTCGGCGGTGGTCACCGTCGCGGTCCGGGGAATGTCACGCAGCAGGGCGATCTCGCCGACGATCATGCCCGGGGACGCATGCTCGACGATCACCACTCCGTCGTCACCCACGTGGGTGATCTCGGCGGTACCCGACGAGATCAGCAGAAACGAGACGGCCTGCTCCCCCTGCCGCATCAGCACCTGGCCGGCCGCGGCGCGCAGTGGCTGCAGGCGGCCCGCCAGCGGCGCGAGGTCTTCGGCGGGACAGCCTTGGAAGATGTCCATCGTCGCCAGCTCGTCCACCCGGGCGCCGGTCAGTCCGGCCACCGCTATAGACCGCCGCCCGCAGCATCAAGACAGCCCTCAGCGCGTCGCGGTGATGCCATGACCTACCCGCCTGCTTGCCGTCGTCTACCGTGCCGGGCCGAACCCCCCGGATGCGGTCGGATGTTGCCAGGTTATGAGCACCGCTGCGGCTGCGGCAAGGATGCGGGGCAAGTCGCCGCATCGCGCGCCACCTGTCGAGGCCCGCTGAGCAGCGAGAGTTAGCCGGCTCGGGCGCTCAGAATCAATTCGACCGCGGCGGACAGGTCGTCGACCACGAAGTCGGCGTCGACGGCTTCTCCGCCGCCCGGGCGGAGCAAGATGGTCGCCACTCCGGCCGCCCTGCCCGCCATCATGTCGATGTCGGTGTCGCCGACCATGACCGCCTCAGCCAGGTCGAAACCGTGCTCGCGCGCCGCGCGCACCAACATGCCTTCCAGCGGCTTGCGACAGTCGCAGCTGTTCGCCGCGTGCGGACAGTGGTAGGCGGCATCTAGCCGGGCACCTTCGCGCGCCAGGATTTCGCCGAGGCGCCGCTGCGTGGCGGCGAAATCTGCTGGCTCGGCGACCTTTTCCGACAACCAGCGCTGGTTGGTCACCAGCACGGTCCGCAGTCCCGCGGCGTTCAGCGTGGCCAGCGCCCTTGCCGCGCCGGGCAACAGCACCAGCTCAGCGGGTGTTCGGATGTATTCACCCTCGGCGGCCTTGACGTTGATCGTGCCGTCGCGGTCCAGGAACACGGTGCGCACGGTGCGCAGCTCGGGTGCGGCCATCGTCGCTGTCAGGAAGGCCTGGGAAACAGTGCCGCTTCGACCATTTCGCAGATGGAGTGGCCCAGGTGCAGGCATGCCTCCTGGATTCGCCCGGTGTCGTGGCTGGGCATGCGCCGTTCTTCCGGGCGAGGTCGTAGAGGTCGTCGATGCGCTCGTTGGTGATGTAGGGCGACATGCGTTTCTTCTGATTCCAGGCCTCGCCGAGCAGCGCGCCGAAGTCGTTCAGCTTGCCGGTCAGCAGCGCGGCCTTCATCGCGATCGCCAGATCCTTCTGGGCCCGCAGCCCGGCCAGGGTGTCGTCGGAACCCGTTGTGGCGCGCCGGGTTTGGTCCTCGATCACGCGCGCGGAGTCGCGGGTGATCCCCGTGTAGCACAGCAGCAGGCTGAGCTCGAGTTCGAAGGCGGTCTCGTCGCGGATCCGCAAGGGGTTGACGATCACCCGGTCGGTGAACTCGATGAAGTTGAAGCCGCCGAATGTCGCGGCGTACATGTCCTGCAGGCCGCCCGCGATGCCCAGGTCGTCGCGTTCGATAGCGCACGCCAGCTGAGCGGTCTCGTACTCGCCCATCGGCACCCGGTAGTGCTCGGCTAGCAGGCCGGTGAGCGCGACCATCATCGTCGACGACGAGCCCAGGCCGGAGCCCGGTGGAGCGCTGGAACGCAGCACCAGGTCGTAGCCATCCGTGCCGTCGCGGCCGAACCTGCGCACCGCAGCCTTGATCAGGTCGAGGCTGCCGTCGCAGAGGATCTCGCTGTCCAGCGTCATCTCGTGCGTGGTCTTGAAGTCCACCGACTCGATGCTGACCCGGCGATCGGTACGCGGCGCAAGCGATCCCTGGGCGTAGCGATCGATGGTCGCCGATAAGACGCAGCCACCTTCGGTCGTCGGGAACGGCGGGACGTCGGTGCCGCCTCCGGCGAACGAGATCCGCAGCGGCGCTCGTGCGCGAATTCGTGGGCGTGTCACGGGGATTCGCTTTGTTCCGGCAGCGAATTTCGAGAGACCACGCCCGCCACGTGCTAATCCCATCGTTCGGCGTCCTGAAGCGTCGCCAGCCTAACAGGGTGATTAGCGCGGTCGTCGCGTTTTCAGGCGATCTTTTGACTCCGCTGCAGCACGAAATCGACCACGATCGCGGCCATGTCGTCGAGCGCACGGCGGGCGATGACCTCGTAGCCGTGGGTGCTGAGCGTGGGCAGGCACAGCAGGCCGGCGCGGGCGGTCAGCCCGTACGCCTTGGCGTGCGAGGCATCGGATTCGAAGGCGCCCAGCGCGGCCGGCTGCGGCGACAGCCCCAGATCCGTGGCGATCTTCAGGAGCCGGTCGGCGACCTCCTTGTCGTAGATGCACAACGCGTCCATGTAACCGATGATCGGACCGCCGGTGACGCTGGTGTTGTATTCGCGTTCGGTGGGGCCGACTTCGAGGGCCAGGGTGAGGTCGCCAGGTAGGTGAGAGCTGGCGTAGGTACCCCCCACGCCACCGATCTCTTCGTTGGTGGTGAACACGATATAGACGTCGTCGGCGGGTCGTTGCCCGCGCTCGTGCAGCACACGCGCGGCCCGCAGCAGAGCAGTCACCGCGGCGCGGTCGTCGAGGAAGTAAGCGCCGACGTAGTCGCCGATCTCGACCAGATCCCTCTTGCTGCGCTCCACGCACACCCGAGTGCCCGCGTGCACTCCCGCGGCGCTCAGCTCCTCGGTGCTGCGTCCGGTGAAGACGTAGACGTGCTGCCAGTCCAGCGCCCGGTCGCCCTGATCGGGCTTGGTCTCCCAGATCCTCGGGCTCTCGATGGTGGTGTGCTCGGAGCCGAGAGTCAGTACCGCGGTGAGGGTTTCGTTGTCACCGAGGACGGCGACCGGGCCCAGGCCGAAGTTGCCCGGATACATTGTCCCGAGCTGCGTCAGATGCAGTGTGCCATCGAATTCCACGCGCTTGACGATCATGGATATTTCGTCCATGTGCGCCATCACCCGCGTTGCGGTTCCGGGATCCGACGTCGTCCGGTGGCGGTGGTCGTGCGCACCGGCACCGGCGGCCGAGGGGTCGGCGGCGATATATCCGATCAAGTTTCCTGCGTCGTCGGTCCACATGTCGTCGACCACGGGTTGCAGTTCGCGGGCGCAGACGGCGCGTACCGCGCCCTCCTGGCCGGGCGGCCCGTAGGTTCCAACGAGTTCTTGCAGCAGGTCGTCGGTGTAGTCGTGCGCCATCGGGTCCTCTCCGTCTTCGGTTCAGAGGATCAGTACCCGCGCTGGGGTGCGGCTACCCAACCGGGAGCAACGACGCCGTTCAGGCCAGTGCCACGCCCAGTTCCTGCGCGAACACCTTGATCATGTGCTGGACGGCGATTTCGTTGCGTCCGATGATCATGTGGTCGTGCTGGCCGTGCCGGACTCCCTCGCCGCACTGGGGCAGCATGGCGAAGTCCTCGTCGCGCACGGCCGCGTGCACGCCTTCGAAGACCGTGTCGTAGGCCGCTCTCATCTCGTCGTTGGTGGCCGGGATGCGTCCCATCCAGCTGTGCCGGACCGTGCACCGGGTCGGTTCACCAGCGGGCAGCATGTCGATGATCTCCACGCCCACCGGGCTGTTGGCCAGGATGAGGTTCGGATACACCCAATAGATCACGCCCATGTTCGTCGAGGGGTCCAGCGACGCCGTGGGGTCGGTGTCCGCGTTGGTGATCCAGGTGAACGGAAACCCGATGCGGTGATGCTTGCCGAATTCGTCGTAGACCATCGTGTTCGCCAGGGTGTTCTGCCCGATGAGGCTCTCGCCGTGCACGTACGGGAAGTGATAGCCCTCGGCGAAGGCTTCCAGCGCGCCCTTCCAGGACACCTCGGACGTGAATTCGCGTTGCGCGTGGTAGCCGTACGACTCGTAGTTCCACAGCGCCAGTTCGGTGCCGAAGTCACCGAGGTGGGCGTCGAGGTCGATGGTCGCGTCGGCGGTCAGCACCGCCCAGATGAACCCGTGCCGCTCCTCGGAGGGCAGCTCCACCAGGCCGTAGTCCTTGGTGTCCATCGAATCGAAGCCGGCCTTGCCCGGGACGGTGAACAACTCGCCGGTGTTGCGGTACGTCCAGGCGTGATACGGGCAGACGAACCGCGAGGCGTTGCCCGAGCCGCAGGCCGGCATCGCGCCGCGGTGCCGGCAGTAGTTGAGTAAGACGTGGCTGGCGCCGGTCTGGTCACGGGTGACCAGCAGCGAGTCACCCAGCACCGAACGCACGACGTAGTCGTTCTTATTGGGCACCTGGGCCGACGGGACGATGGCCAGCGGCACCCGGCGCAGAATCTGGGATTCTTCGATCTCGGTGATCTTGGGATCGCGGTAGTAGTGCAACGGCACCCGCAGTTCACGTTCGGCCAGGTCGGTCGTCTTTTCCCGCGCGTGACGCAGGCCCCGCCGCGTCAGCGTCTCGTCGGTGCCGCTCACCGGCTTGTCGATCGTCGTCACCCTGGTCTCCTTCACCTCGATGCTTCGGACCATACAATCACTATCGTTTGTATTGTCAAGACCTTCGGCCGGCGTGTGCGACGATCACGCCATGCGCCGGCACGGCTGGTCGGGTGACATCCCGGCCGATGACGATGAGGCGGTCGCACGCATCCTGGGCGCGACCCGCAGTGCCATCGATGCGCGCGGAACCGTGAGCGTCTCCGAGGTCGCGTCGACGCTCGGCGTGACGCGGCAGACGATCTACCGGTACTTCCCCACCCACGAGGCGCTACTGGGGTCGACGGCGCTGTCCGCCGTCGACGGGTTCTTGGATCGCCTTGCGGCGCACCTGGGTTCGATCACGGATCCCACTGAGGCGGTGGTCGAGGGCATCGCCTACACGTTCGAGCAACTCGCGCACGACAAGTACCTCGGCCTCGTCTTCCAGCCCGGCAAGGCCAGCGCGTTCACCGCGGGCGTCACGTCCGACATGGCCATTTCGTTCGGCCGGTCGATCCTGCAGCGGTTCGACGTCGATTGGGCCGCAGCGGGATTCGCCGAGGGCAGGCTCGACGAGCTGGTCGAGATCATGCTGCGCACCGTGCAGTCACTGATCGTGGACCCGGGCCGTCCGCCGCGCACCGGACGGGAGCTGCGACGGTTCCTCGAGGACTGGATCGCGCCCTCGGTGCGCGCCCACGCCGCCGTCGAGCGGTGAGCGGTCAGCGGCTAGGCCGTCGTACCGGCGGCCCCGAGACGCGCGACGCCACCCGGCTCCGGGTGTTGTATGCGCTGACCGAGGGCGAGTCTTCGGCCAACGAGCTCGCCGAGAAGGTGGACAAGCCCGCACCGTCGGTCTCCCAGCACCTGGCCAAGCTGCGGATGGCCCGGCTGGTGCGCACCCGGCGAGCCGTCGCACGACGCCGCCGACAGCTCGCTGGCGGTGCTCGTCGGGGCAGCCCGTGTGGCACTGGGGTTTCCGCTGGCCGACCCGATCATCGGCCTGGTTATCGCGCTGGCCATCCTGGCCGTTTTTCGCACGGCCCTGCGTGACGTGTTCCGCCGTCTGATCGATGGCGTCGACCCCCGACTGGTTGACACGGCCGAGGCCGTCTTGGCGGCCAGGCCCGGGGTGCTGTCGGTGCACGGTGTGCGGATGCGCTGGATCGGCCATCGACTGCATGCCGATGCCGAACTCGACGTCGACCCGTCGCTGAGCCTGGCCGACGCGCACCGCATCGCCCACGACTCCGAACACGATCTGATTCACGCGGTGCCGAAGCTCACCACCGCGATGATCCACGCCTACCCCGCCCACGAGGGAACGCCACAGAGCAGCACCGCCACAGCGCGTAGGCCGTCAGCGATCCTCGGGTGCGGAGTCGAAGAAGATCTCCTTGACCTCGCACACCGCGTAGAAAAACAGTACGTAGCCGGCGAGGGGGTCGGCCCACCACCAGCCGATGAGGCTGTTCAGCAACAGACCGCCGAGCACCGCGGCGGCCAGCACGCCGTCGATTAGGGTCACCCGGCCTTCGGTGGTGAGCACCGGATTGCCGAGCGCGGCGCCGGTTCGGGCCTTGCCGGCCGCGAGCGCGAACATGACCGCGGCCGTGATCGCCGTCCAGGCGATGCCCAATGACGAGTGCTCGGGCCGATATTGAGCGACCAGGACGAAAGTGGACTGCACCAGCAGGTAGAGTGCCAGCGCCGCGAACCCGACACCGATGAGACGCAACGCAAAACGTCGGCGGACCGCGCCGGTTCCGGAGAGTTCCCAAACGACGACGAGTGAGGCGGCGATTTCGATCAGCGAGTCCAGGCCAAAACCGGCCAGTGCCACCGATTTAGCCCGGATGGCCGCTACCGCGAGGATGCCGACGCCCACCACGTTCCACGCCAGCGTCGCGTATTCAAGGGCGAATCCGCGCCGCAAGAGGGACCGGCGGACGGCATCGTTGAGCTGGCTCATCGGAACCAGTGTCACATGCCAGCGCTGATGACCCGGACGGGCCGCAGAACGGTGGGCAAGCCGCGAGCACTGCCGTGACAAACGCTTTGAAACTTAAGAGGACATCAACGGCAACAGTAATTTCAGCGCGCGGGTCGACCCGCCGGCAAATGCAGCAATCTCGACAATCCGGCGGCGGCAGGTGCCATCCTTTGGGCATGTCCGAGGCCCAGCAAGTTGTTCTGATCCATGGCAACTGGTCCCGCGGAGAACAGCTGGCCGGTCTCCGCGCCGCTTTCAACGAACGGGGCTTCACCGCGCACACTCCGACACTGCGCCATCACGAACTGCCGATCCATGAGGGTGCCAGCAAAATCGCGTCCCTCAGCCTGCGGGACTACGTCGGCGACCTGTCGGCATTCGTCGGTGCGCTCGAAACGCCACCACTGTTGGTCGGCCACTCGATGGGCGGCCTGCTTGCGCAACTGGTCGCCGCACGCACACGTCACATCGGGTTGATAGCGGCATGTCCAGCCCCGGCCGCCGGCATCGCGGGTTCGACACCTGCGAATAGGCGCATGTCGATGCCGTGGTTCTTACGGCCTCGCGCCTGGGCCAAGCCGGTGCCTCCGCCCACATACGAGCGATTCCGCCAATGGGTGGCCAACACCCAATCCGAGGACACCGCGCGCGAGATTTACGACGGCCTGGTCTGCGACTCGGGCCGCGCGCAATGCGAGATGCTCCTGGCGACACTCAAAATTTCCAAGACCACTCATGTAGACGCTGCCGCGGTGAACACGCCCGTACTGGTCATAGGCGGCGAGCGCGACTTGATCGTGCCCGCAGGGGTTTTGCACCAGACAGCGGCTCAATATCAGCGCGCCGACGTCATCCAGATACCGAACGCTGACCACATGGTCTTCTCCGGGACTTGCCTGCCCATAACCATGAGCTACATCGACGAGTGGCTTACGAGGAATCAGCTTCATCCGAGGCGCAGCACTACCTCGCCCGACTAGCGAAGTGGCGTGCTCAAACTCTGTGGAGCTAAGGGGCATCGAACCCCTGACCTACTCGATGCGAACGAGACTTCCTCGGCGTTTACAGGGCCAAGCTACGTTGGTTGCCCGAGAAATGCCTACTACCAAGAGTTCGAAATCGCGTACCAGCCCGACGTGCCAATCCCCATTGTGAAACTTCGCCGGCCTGCTTAATCATCGTTTCAGTGGAGTTTACGGAATTCACCTGTACAGTGCTTGCGCAATCGTCATCGCATTCAGCCGCCTCAAAGCACTTTTGCTGAGTTCATAGTGGTCGTTGATTAATGTCTGGACATCTTTCTTGTTGAGGTACTTGGTGGGGCCAGTCACGGGGCACTTGCTTTGTATCTTGAGATACACCGAATCGATTTCGGTGTTGTATTTGCGCGCAAATTCCCGGACTTGCTGCTGCTCATCAAGCGGCAGATCCCAGGCCCTGACTAAAGGTTGATGCTGAATAGTCAACTGCTGGTTGTCATTCCGTTGAACGGAGTTTTGGTTCTGGGTGCATGGCGATAGCCATGTCGTACGCGCAGCGACAATCCGCTGACCTTGAAGGGACAGCCGGAGGGATCATGCGACCGAGGGGCCATGACGGCTCTGTAAGCAGATGGCAGATCATCCAGGCAATGGAGTTGATCCGTGCGTTGCGCGTTCAACTGGTCGAGATGACGAGACGGCTAGCTTGGCTGGAACGCCAGGATGTCGCGGGTAGGAAAGACCGGGCACGCGCACAGCCTTGAAGCCGCTGAGCTGCGCCGCGACATTAAAGAGGCACACCTTCACATTGACCGGCTACAGCGGCGTTACCTGAAAACCAACTAGCAAGCATCAGACCGGTACCAACGCCGGTTCGTGGACCGTATGGTTATGAGCGTGCCTCAAGAAGAGCGGGCACAGATCGATGCGGTAGAGCGTCGTCTTATGCAAAAGTACGCGGAGTTTCCGCATGACCATGTCGCCGGCGCCGTCCAACACGCCTATGCGCGGTTCAACAAAAGCAAGCTGCGCGATTTCGTTCCATTGTTGGTCGAGCGCCGCGCCAGCCAGGAGTTGGCCAAGTCAGCGGACCACCGCGCGCTAACCCGGCCAGGCGCTCCTCAACAAGCTCCGGCTCGATGGCGGTTTGCGTTGAGCCTGACCCGGCGGTAGACGGACGCGCGTCGTGCCGCGAAACCCGCCCGAACTTGCTTCAGCAGGTGAACGCCAGGGTGTGCTTTCAGGGTAGTTACGCCGCTGCGCTCGGCAATCGGTGTGGAACGGGAGCGCCGCGGTCCGCCTCTGAATAGTTGTCGGGCCGCCCCTACTCTGCTAGAGGGCGGCCCGACTATTGAAACTGGGTGGTTTGAAATTAAAATAGTCTCGATTGACGTTAGTAACGTAAAGCGTTAGCATCGAGCACGTGATCCGCTCGTTCAGCGACGGCGACACTCAGAAGCTCTGGGAGCTGCGATGTCCGAGGGGGATCAGTAAGGAGCTGGCGAAGGCGGCTCGCCGGAAGATGCAGATCCTCGATGCCGCAGAGAACATCAACGACCTACGAGTTCCTCCGGGAAACCGCTTGGAGAAGCTTCAGCCACCGCGGGAAGGGCAGCACAGCATCCGCGTTAATGAGCAGTACCGCATCTGCTTCACATGGAGCAACGGGGGCGCAGATGACGTTGAACTCGTCGATTACCACTCAGAGGAGATGGGACGATGACCGATTTTGCACCAACCCACCCCGGCAAGATCCTCGCCGAGGAGTTCCTCGGACCGATGGAAATTTCCGCGTACCGTCTCGCCAAGGAGATCGGCGTACCACAGACGCGCGTGAGTGAGATTCTTGCTGGCAGGCGCGGAATCACCGCCGATACTGGACTGCGACTGTCGCGAGCCCTGGGCCTTAGTGACATGTTCTGGATCAACCTGCAGGCACGCTACGACGCCGATCTTGTTCGCGTTGAGAAGAGCGAGGAGCTGGGACACATTCACCCTTTGGCCGCATGCGGGATCTAAAAGCTGGCCCCAGTCATGTTCCCTGCCACGATTTCACCCTGGCAGTACCGGGTTTGCGCGGCCTATGAGACTACGAGAACACCTTGGGGCTATTCAAGGCCACGAGCACGTTCAGGCGCTTACGCCGCGCATATGCATACTGCGTGCATAGCCGTGGTGCCCTGGGTACAGTTTGCCTTGCAACAAACTACGGTTACGGCGTAGACGCTGTTACGGTGCGCCAGAGGCATTTTCACTGGCAGAGGCGGTGTTTGCGAGTTTGCTAGAGCCCTGACCTGGTTTGCTGCGAAAGGTCAGCTTGCCGCTGGTCAGATTTCTGACAGGTGATAACTGCAGGTCAGGGGTGCTATTTGCTGGGAGTGCGCCAAAACTCGCCCGAAAATGATTCCCGGTAGATTTGCTAGCCGTCCCACAAAAATTGCCGCGACCTCTGGCCCGTCCGGATGGTCGCTGTCAGAGATTTGCACCCCTCCCCGACGCCATTTAACGAAGCCGCCGAAAGGCGAATCACCGGACGGCAGCCTTGGTCGCCGCGTAGACGTCACGCGATCCACCATCACCGCGACCCACCATGGCCAGTCGGCAATCTCCACCCACGCGGCCGTCTTGATCGTCACTCAGACGTTCTTAAGAGGTCCAGGGCCGCCCGCTCCACGTCGTAGTTCACCACCCAGGGATGGCCGAGGCTTACCGCTAATGCGGAGTCCTCTCGGATTCCGTTTGTGCGGGCGTACTGCTGAATTCGCGCAGTGCGATCGAGTCGCAGCCTCTGGTAGCGCAGCAGGGCTTGCGGGACATCGGTAGCGGTGGCGCCGCGCAGCAAGGTGGCCAACGCCATTGCGTCTTCGAGTGCCTGATTGGTGCCTTGTGCCATGTGCGGCAGCATTGGATGGGCCGCATCACCGAGTAGGGCAAGTCGGCCAAGTACCCAGCGCGGCAACGGGTCGCGGTCATAAAGCCCGAACACCGATGTTGTGTCAACTGCAGTAACCAGTCGGCGAACTTGCGGGTTCCAGTCGGCAAACTCCGCAGTCAACTCAGCGGGACTCGCTGCGTTGGAGGAGGTTTCGCCCGTCTGCTCGTTAGCGGGAACGACGCCCACATAGTTGATCAGCTCACCGGCACGTACTGGGTAGGTCATGAGGTGTTTACCCTCGCCTCCCCATGCCACCAGATCGTGGGGCCAGTCCGGCAACTGTGCCCCCGGGATGAGGCCACGGTAGGCCACCATGCCGGAGAACACCGGCTCGGTGGGCTCGACGACATAACGTTGCAAAACCGAATGAATGCCGTCGGCGGCGATGACGACGTCCGCCTCCACAGTGACTCCATTGTCGAAACTCACCGCTGCGACCTCGTCGTTTTGCGCGAAATCGATGCACCGCCATCCGGCGTGCACGACATCGTCGGGTAAGGCCCCGGCAAGGACAAGCTGCAGATCGCCGTGGTGTATTCCCAGTGGCGTGGCCTCACGGCCGTATCTTTCAACTGAAACCAGCGTCCCATCAGGCGCGTAAAGACAAAAAGCGCTCAAGGGCGTGCCGATCCGGCTGACCTGCTGGCGCAGGCCCAGCCGATCAAGGATCTTTAATCCGTTGGGATACAGCGCAATTCCGGCCCCAATCTCGCCGAGCTGGTGGGCCTGCTCGTAGACCCGTGCCTGCATCCCATATGCGCGCAGCGCCAAAGCCGCCGACAGTCCGCCCAGACCACCACCGACAATGGCCACCCGCAATACGGTCATCAGCACTCCTTCCCCGCTCCTCAACGCAACTGCGTGGACACCGTGACGGCCGGGCGCCCCTGCTCACTGCGGTGAAGCGATGGCCTGGCTATACCCGTCGTATCGGGGCATGGCCGATAGACGCACCGCCGCCGACGAACAGAGCCTCTCCGGTGATGAACGCACCGCTTCGACCGCACGGGTGTCGATAGGCCCCCGGTGCTGCACGCCGCGCGCCGGCGGGACGCGCTTACTGCGCGCAGACCCCACCATCAACGGGCAGCGTGTGGCCGGTGACGTAACTCGCTTCGTCGGACAGCAGCCACACCACGGCGCCGGCGATCTCGTCTGGCTGCCCGATTCGCCCCATCGGTACGAAAGCGGCATAGCTGTGCGGGTCGCCGCCTGTCCCTTTCACTAGTAGAGCCGTCTCAATCGGTCCGGGCGCAACCGCATTCACCCGAATGTTCTGCTTGGCGTAGTCCAGAGCCGCCGCTTTGGTCATGCCGGTGACGGCATGCTTAGTGGCGGTGTACAACGACCAGCCGGGATAGCCGTTCAATCCGAAGATCGAGGACGTGTTCACGATCGCCCCTCCACCGGTCTTGAGCATTTGCTCGATCTCGTACTTCATGCAGTAGAACACTCCCTTGATATTCACGTCGAACAGCAAGGTTGCCTTCTCGATGTCTTGCTCGTGTAGCGGGACCTGTTCGCCCTCCGTCCCGGCGTTGTTGTGGGCGATGTCCAAACGGCCAAATTCACTGACGGTCCGCTCGACCAACGCCCTGGCATCGAGAGGTCTGCTCACATCGGTCGGTTGGAAGACAGCCCGGCCCCCGCCCCGTCGGATGGCCTGAACCACCCGCTCTCCCTCGGCGGCGCCCCGGTTCCCGATAACAACGGCGGCTCCGGCCCTCGCCATCGCCATGGCCGCCGCCTCGCCAATACCCGATCCGCCGCCCGTCACGATCGCCACCTTGCCCGTCAAGTCAGCCATCCTCTTCTCCTCCGATCTGAACAGCCAGCGGGTTATGCCTGGAGAATTGAGAACCGTTGCCACGCGAGGCGCCGGTCGCGCGGTGTGATCTCCCGACGGGGAACCCCGCTATGGTCGCGCCTTGTGCACATTGTCGATCAAGTCTCCTGTCATTGCTCCAATGCCAGCTGAGCGCGGTGCACATGATCAATCCCACACCACGCTCCGCTGCGTTCCGTCGCAGCAATGATCTCGAAAGCGTTGATCGGGCCGACTCGGTTCACCAGATCCTTGAACCGGACCGTTTTGGCATGGTCGTCGAACGAGAGCGACGACTGCTTGCCTCTACCCGGAACAGCACCGACGTATACGCACTGCCGTTCTGCGGGTGGGCAACGGCAACAGCGCCATGCGGGCAGGGTACGCCCGACGTTGACCACAGTGTGGCCCAGCAAACTGCTAAACGCTGTGTCCTGCTCAAACTCTGTGGAGCTAAGGGGAATCGAACCCCTGACCTACTCGATGCGAACGAGTCGCGCTACCAACTGCGCCATAGCCCCTGACCGCTAGCAGGCTACCAGCCGCGGCACCAACTACCGAACTGCCAGGACTATTCGCCGACGGCGCGCGGCAAGTCCCGCGGCCAGCCGAATGTCCGCATCGCCATCGCGTAGTCCAGGTGCTCGAAGACGGGGTCCTCGTCGTCGATTTCCAGGACCACCGCGCCGGGGCGTCGCAGCCGCGACGGGACCACGTCGTAGTCGCGGTCGTAGGCGTTCTCCACGCCCAGCCGCGCCCGCGCCATCCGCTTCATCCGGCGGTTGCGCACCTTTTCCTCGATGCGCGTCTGGCGCCGCAGGTAACCCAGGTACATCAGGGTGATCGCGGTGGCGGTGCCGCACACCCACCAGGCGGTCGGCGAGATCTTGAAGGCCGCGGTGGCCGAGCCGACCAGGAAGACCGCCATCACTATCAGGACCTTCTTGCGGAAGGCGTACTTGCGGGCGCTGACCGCGGCGGCGGTCTTGTTGTCGAACCGGCGCCGCCGCGAGGAGTTGCGGGGCATCGGCGCCGGCGCCTCCTCGTCGGCGTCGGCAGCCTCGGCGGCGGGCTCCAGACCGGACGAGTCCTCGACGTACTCGTAGCTGTCCTCGTAATCGTCCTCGTCGTCGCGTTCGGCGACGGCCTCGGTGTCCGCCTCGTCCTCTTCGATCGGCTCGATGTCTGCCGTCTCCGGCTCAGCGGCAGAACCGCTGGCCCCCACCGGAAGTACGTGGGAATCCTCGACCACATCGACGTCGAGGTAGTCGGGCTCGGTGGGCTCGGCGACGGCCATTCTCATCACGACCGGGCGCCGACGGCTCAGCTCGTCGGTGTCGGCGTCGTCGTCCGCCTCGTGGTCGCGGTCTTCATCCTCGGAGAGGTCGCGCTCCTCGTCGAGGTCGGTGTCGGCCGACTCTTCCGGTGGCGTCCAGTCGGGGTCGCTGCGGTGCCCGGCGGCCGGACCGCTGCGCTTGATCAGCCGGGAGTTGCCCCCGCCGTTGAGCACCCGGGTCGCCAATGCCACGTCGCTGGTGCGCCGCACCGCGTCGCGCTTGCTGACGAGCATCGGCACCAAGACGAACAGCCACAGCACCACGAGCGATATCCACAACAATGACTGCGGGATGCTTGGCATGATGACCTGCTCTCTTCGGTGTCCATCCCCCGCGAAGCCCATTGGTGGCCAACGCGGCCGGGTCGTACTGACCAGGACAATTACACACCTGTAATTTGCCTCTCACAAGCACCACGAGTCACTCGTGTCGCGCCAGTCCCAGAACGGCAACGATTCGGTCTCCCCCGCGAGCCGTCGGAGACCCCGAGTGAAGGTCGGCGAAATCCGCGCCTCGGCCGGCGATGCGGTCACACCCAGCTGGCGTTACCGGCGCGGACCAGCGCCGATGCCACCGATCCGCTCACCTCTTCCACGGTGATGGCCATCAGCAGGTGGTCGCGCCACGCCCTGTCGACTTCCAGGTAGCGCTGCAGCAGGCCCTCCTGGCGGAAGCCGACTTTGGCCAGCACGGCCCGACTCGCGGCGTTTTCCGGACGCACGGTCGCCTCGACCCGGTGCAACATCACCGGGCCGAAACAGTGATCCAGCCCCAGCGCCAGCGCCGCGGTGGCCACGCCGCCGCCGGTGGCCGATCGCGGCACCCAGTAGCCGATCCACGCCGACCGCAGCGCGCCGTGGGTGACATTGCCGATGGTCAGCTGGCCGCAAAAGTGGCCGTCGAGCTCGATGACGTAGGGCAGCATCCGCCCCTGCCGCGCCTCGGCGCGCAAACCGGAACACAGGGCCGGCCAGGCCGCCATCGCGTGACGGGTCGTCCAATCACCCTCGGAACTGGGCTCCCACGGTTCGAGATGCGCACGATCGGTCAACCGGATCCGGCTCCACTGCGCGCCATCGCGCAGCCGCACCGCCCGCAACCGCACGACGCCGGCCGGAACCCGCAGTGGCCCAACGCTCATGGGCCACCCTGGATGACGGGAATTGGCGCGCAACAGGTTCACCGTGTGTGAAGTTCTTTCGCTCAGCCGCGCTGAGCCAGAAAGGCGACGTCGACGATCTCGCCGGTGCGGATCTGCTCGGCGCCGCTCGGCACCACCACCAGACAGTTCGCCTCGGCGAGGGTGGCCAACAGGTGCGACGACGCGCCGGGGCCGCCGCCGAGCGCCTGCACCAAATACTCTCCGCTCTCCTGGTCGCGCATCAGCTGGCCGCGCAGGAAGCCCTTGCGTCCGGCCACCGACGTGATGGGCGACAGCGTGCGCGCCTGCACGATGCGGCGCATCGGCTGACGCTTGCCCAGCGACAGCCGGATCAGCGGCCGGACCATCACCTCGAAGACCACCAGCGCGCTGACCGGGTTGGCCGGCAGCAGGAAGGTCGGCACGCCCTCGCGGCCCAGCTGCCCGAAACCCTGGATGGATCCCGGATGCATGGCGACGCGCACCACCTCTATCTCGCCGAGCTCGGCGAGCACCTGGCGCACCGCCTCGGCCGCGGCGCCCCCGACGGCGCCGGCGATCACGATCACCTCGGCGCGATTGATCTGGCCCTCGACGATCTCGCGGAGTTCGCGGAGCCCGCCGCTGACGATCCCGACGCGGTTGACCTCCGCCCCGGCATCGCGCGCCGCCGCCGCCAGCGCATACGAGTTGACGTCGTAAACCTGCCCGTTGCCCGGGGTACGCGAGATGTCGACCAGTTCGCCGCCCAGCGCCATGATCGTCACCCGGGGCCGCGGGTGCACCAGCACCCGTTCGCGTCCTACCGCGGCCAGCAGCCCGACCTGCGCCGCGCCGATCACCGTCCCGGACCGCACCGCGACGTCACCGGGCTGGACGTCGTCGCCGGCGCGGCGCACGTAGGCGCCCGACGGGGCACCCCGCAGGATCCGCACCCGCTGCGTCCCACCGTCGGTCCACCGCAACGGCAGGACCGCGTCGGCCAGGGTCGGCAGCGGCGCCCCTGTCTGCACGCGCACCGCCTGGCGCGGCTGCAACCGGCTCGGGGTGCGCGACCCCGCCTCGACCATGCCCATCACCGGCAGCACCAGACCCTCGCGCCCGTCGCACTCGCCCGACTCCTCGAACGGCCCAGGCAGGCCCTCGCTGCCCACCTCGCCGACACCGAGTACGTCGACGCTTCGCACCGCATAGCCATCGATCGCGGCCTGGTCGAAGCCGGGCATTGGGCGCTCGGTCACCACTTCTTCGGCGCACAACAATCCCTGCGCCTCGGCGATCGCCACACGTATCGGCCGCGGGGCCACCGCGGCGGCCGTGATCCGGGCCTGCTGCTCTTCCACCGAACGCACAGCGCGCCTCTCTGCCGTCGGGCCGCGCATAGGGCGACCCGCTCACTGCGCAGGCGGGGCATCCCCGCCCGGGACCGCTACGCGTTCCGCCGGCCCGCCGTCGTCCGCCAGCCGGATCAGCGTCCGGCTACTGCTCGGCCAGACCTAATCGCGCCACCAACCACTGCCGCAAATCCGGGCCGTAGTCGTCACGATCCAATGCAAAGTCAACCGCAGCCTTGAGGTAGCCGCCAGGATTTCCCAAGTCGTGTCGAGATCCGCGATGCACAACCACGTGCACCGGGTGGCCCTCCGCGATCAGCAACGCGATCCCGTCGGTGAGCTGTACTTCGCCGCCGGCCCCACGCTCGATGCGGCGCAACGCATCGAAGATGGCGCGGTCGAGCACGTAACGGCCGGCCGCGGCGAACATCGAAGGCGCGTCCTCGGCCCGCGGCTTCTCGACCATGGCGTTGACCTTGAGCACGTCTGGATTGTCGTCGTCGGGAATCGGTTCGACGTCGAAAACGCCGTAGGCGCTGACTTCTTCGGGTGTCACCTCGATGGCGCACAGCACCGTGCCGCCGTAGTGCGCACGCACCTTCGACATCGTGCCCAGCACGCCGGTCGGCAGCACCAGGTCGTCGGGCAGCAACACCGCGATGGAGTCCTCGTCGTCGGCCAGCCGCGACTCCACGCAGCCGATCGCATGCCCCAGACCGAGCGGCTCGCTCTGCACCACGGACTCGACCTTGATCAGCTGCGGCGCGCGGCGGACCTTGTCGAGCATCGCCGTCTTGCCGCGCTCCTCCAGCGTGCTTTCCAGCACCAGGTCTTCGACGAAGTGCGCGACGACGCCGTCCTTGCCCTCCGAGGTGATGATCACCAGGCGCTCGGCACCGGCCTCAGCCGCCTCGGCGGCCACCAGCTCTATGCCCGGCGTATCGACAACCGGCAACAGCTCCTTGGGGACCGTTTTGGTCGCCGGCAAGAAGCGGGTACCGAGACCCGCGGCGGGCACGACCGCAGTGCGTGGCACCACCACGTTTGGGCTTGACATTGTTCACACGATAACCCGCATCCGCTTCGCCGAGTCGATGTGGCGCGGGCAAAGACCGGGCTGCCATGGTTGACGCATGGCGACCACCAGCAAAGCCGCGTTGCGCGACCAGCTGCTCGCCGCCCGGCGCCACGTTGCCGACGACGTTCGCGCCACCGAGGCGCGGCAGGTGTGCGAGCGGCTGGAGGCCCTGGAAAGCATTGTGACCAGCGGCGGCACGATCTGCGCCTACGTGCCGGTGGGCACCGAACCGGGGTCCATCGAGATGCTCGACATGTTGCTGCGGCGCACCGGGCGAGTGCTGCTGCCGGTGGCGCGCACCGCGGCCGACAACACGCCGCTGCCGTTGTCCTGGGGCGAATACCGGCCCGGCACGCTGACCACCGGGCGGTGGGGGCTGCTCGAACCGCCGCAGCCCTGGCTGCCGTCATCCGCCCTGGTGCAAGCCGACGTGGTGCTGGTGCCGGCGCTGGCCGTGGACCGCCGCGGCGTGCGGCTGGGCCGGGGCCGGGGTTTCTACGACCGCTCGCTGGGCGGCCGCGATCCGCACGCGCGGCTGATCGCGGTCGTCCGCGACGCCGAAGTGCTCGACGAAGTACCGGCCGATCCCCACGACATTCCGATGACCCATGCGCTCACTCCGCGACAGGGATTGATCGATCTCGATGGGCGCTGACATATCGGGGAATGAGACATGTCACCTGGCGGTTCTAGCACTTGAGACGCTAGAGTGCTAATCAGGTTTGCAATCATCCGGAGGTTTTTGTGCCGACTTACAGCTATCAGTGCACCGAGTGCGACGATCGCTTCGACGTCGTGCAGGCCTTCACCGACGACGCGCTGACCACATGCAAACGCTGCTCCGGGCGGCTGCGCAAGCGCTTCAACTCCGTCGGCGTGGTGTTCAAGGGCAGCGGCTTCTACCGCACCGACAGCCGCGAGTCCGGCAAAAAGTCGAGTTCGAGCAACGGCTCCTCGTCGCGCGACTCGGGATCCAACGGCTCGGGCTCCAGCGACAAGTCCAGCTCCGACTCGAGCGACAAGTCGAGCAGCAGCTCCACGACATCCACCGCCGCCGCGGCCAACTGACGGTTATCCACACCGGCCTCGCCGGGCGTGAGCCCGGGCGCCGGGTAACGCCTACCGTTGCCGCGTGGGCGAATCATCGCTGAACCCAAGCCTATTCAGCCGGGTCTCGCTCTGGTTGCGCCCGGATTGGACTCGCACCGTGCTGGCACGCCGCGTCGCCGCGGGCGGGCTGGTGGTGCTGGCCGGGATCGCGACGCTGCGGTCCAACCCCGCCGGTGATTATGCGCAAGTAGTGGTGGCCGAGCATGACCTGCGCCCCGGCGCCGCGTTGACTCCCGCCGATGTCCGGCTCGAAAAGCGTTTAACCGCAACCGTTCCCGACGGAGCACGGGCTGACCTGGGCGCGGTAGTGGGTTCGACGCTGGCCGGCCCGACCCGACGCGGCGAGGTGCTCACCGACGTCCGGCTACTGGGCAGCCGGTTGGCGGAGTCGACGGCCGGGCCGGGCGCCCGCATCGTGCCGCTGCATTTGGCCGACGCCGCCCTGATCGACCTCGTCCGGGTCGGTGACGTGGTCGACGTGCTGGCCGCGCCGGCCACCAGTGGGCCGGACAACTCCCACGCCGCCACCAAGGTGCTGGCCACCGACGCCGTGGTGGTGCTGGTGTCGGCCAAAGAAAAGATTCAGACCGCCGACGGCGACCGCGTAGTGTTGGTTGCGCTGCCGGCTCGTGTGGCGAACACGGTGGCAGGGTCGGCGCTGGGCCAGACCGTGACGCTCACCCTGCACTGAGCGCCTGGCCGTTGTTCGTCTGCGTGTCGACAGCAAACTCTGTCCAGTCCCAGAAAGGCCATCCCCAATGCTCAAAGGGTTCAAGGAGTTTCTCTCGCGGGGCAACGTCATCGACCTATCCACCGCGGTGGTCATCGGTACCGCGTTCACCGCCCTGGTCACGCAGTTCACCGACAACATCATCAAACCGTTGATCAACCGCATCGGCGTCAATCAGCAGTCCAATTTCGGCATCCTGCGGATCGGTATCGGGGGCGGCCAAGCCATCGATCTCAACAACGTCCTGTCGGCCGCCATCAACTTCGTGATCATCGCCGCGGTGGTCTACTTCCTGGTCGTGCTGCCGTACACCACACTGCGCAAGCGCGGTGAGGTCGAGCCGGCCGACGACGCGCAGGTCGTCCTGCTCAAGGAGATCCGCGACCTGCTCGCCCAGACCAACGGCGATTCGTCGGGCAAGCACGGCAGCGTGGTCACCACACCGCCGCCGGAGCACGGACCCCGCGCGGAAGCCGAATCGAAATCAAGCGAGTCTTGACGGTCGCGGCCGATAGCTCCAGGTCGTCCGCGATGGGTTTGACACCATCACCGCGCAGCATGCGCAGCGCAACGTCGGCTTCGGCATTGGTCAGGTCGAACAGCCGGCGGATCAATGCCTGGGTGGCTCCAGTTCCCCTTCGGGGTCGATGATCATCACCAAAGCCTTTGCCCCAGAGAGGTTTTCGATAGGCGAACCCGGTTCTTCCCTACGCCGTGTTCGCCCTGCTGCAGTACCACCTCAGCCTGATTGCCGACGTACTGCCCGCCAGCGCATTTCGGGACTGCGGGCTCGATCCAGACCGCTGGTATCCGTTGCCCCGCCGCTTGCTGCGCACCGCGCGGTTCGTTGTGGCCCGTTAGCCGATTCCGCGGCGATCGCCCGGCCGCGGAGTTCAGATCTCCAGGCTCGACAATTGCCCGATGATCTGGGCCGCCAACGGATTCAGCGTCGCCATGCCGTCGCGCACGGCGTAGCGGGAGCCGGCCAGGTTGACCACCAGCGTGCTGCCGGACACCCCGGCGAGACCACGTGACAATCCGGCATCGATGATGCCCGCCGACAGGCCCGACCCGCGGATAGCCTCTGCGATACCGAGGATTTCGCGATCCAGGATCTCGCGGGTGGCCTCCGGGGTGACGTCGCGCGGCGTGACGCCCGTCCCGCCGACCGAGACGACCAGGTCCACCCCGCCGATCACCGCGGTGTTCAGCGCGTTGCGGATCTCGATCTCGTCAGCGGCGACCGCGACCACACCGTCGACAACGAAGCCGGCCTCGGTCAGCAGCTCGGTCACCAGCGGACCGCTGTGGTCCTCGTCCCCGTGAGCGGTGCGATCGTCGACCACCACAACCAAAGCCCGGCCAACTACTAATTCCGCACCCGTTTCCATGGGAGCAACCGTATATCCGAGCTCAGACAATCCCGTCGCCGAGGGTTCGTCCACTTTCACTACTGATCCGCCTTCCCGAGGGTGACCGGCAACGTTCGGCTGCCGCCACCAGCGGGATCCTGGAACGTCAGCGAGATCTTGTCACCGGGCGCCTTGGACCGCACAGCCGCGACCAGCGCGTCGGCGCTATTGATCGGCCGGTCGTCGACCTTGGTGACGACCACGTTCTTGGGGACGCCGGCGGAGGCCGCCGCGCCGCCCGCGACGACGTCGACGACCTTGGCGCCCGGGGTGCCCTTGTCGTTGGTCACCTGCACGCCGAGCGAGGCGTGGGACGCCTTGCCGGTGGCGATCAGCTCATCGGCGATGCGCTTGGCCTGATCGACCGGAATCGCGAAGCCCAGGCCGATCGAACCGCTCTGCGCGTCCGGCGAGTCCGCGCCCAGCGTGGCGATGGCCGAGTTGACGCCCACCAGCTGGCCGTTCATGTTGACCAGCGCACCACCGGAGTTACCGGGGTTGATCGCGGCGTCGGTCTGAATCGCGTCCAGCACGGTGTTCTGGTTGCCCGACTCACCGGTGGTGGACACCGGCCGGTTCAGCGAGCTGACGATGCCCGTGGTCACCGTGCCCGACAGACCCAACGGCGACCCGATCGCGACGACCGGCTGGCCGACGCGAAGGTCCGACGAGGAGCCCAGCGAGATCGGGGTGAGCCCGGACATGCCCTGCACGCGAATCACGGCGATATCGCTGGTGGGATCCGCGCCGACCACCGTGAACGGTGCGGTGCGACCGTCAGAGAAGGTCACCGTCGTCTTGGGCGTCGGGGAACCGGCACCGGCGCCGCCGGGACCACCCGGGATGCCGGGTGGCACGGGAGCCGCCGGCGGAGCTCCCGGAGGGCCGCCGGGCCCCTTGGGCGGTCCCGCCGCGGCGGCGATCACGTGGTTGTTCGTCAGGATGAGCCCGTCGGTGGACAGGATGATGCCGGAGCCCTCTTCGGACTGGCGCCCTATGTCGGTCTCGAGCATCACGACGCTGGGCACCACCTTGGAGGCGACCCCCTCGACGCTGCCGGGCGGCATGTTCGCGGCCGGGACGCTGGGCGCCGCCCCGATGACACGCCCGCCGCCGTTCCCGGTCGCGTGCGTGCCGAGCTCGACGGCCGTCGCCGCGGCACCGCCGATACCGGCCGACACCACGGCGATGGCTAATGCACCGACGACCAACAAGCCTGTGCGAGAACGCTTTTGGGGTTCGGGCGGGACGGGCATCCCGGGCAGCATGCCGGGCATGGGACCCGTGCCGGCGCCTCCCGGCATCGGGCCTGCGCCGGCGCCCCCGGGAATCCGACCCTGCCCGGTGTTGCTGAAGGGCTCGTAGGGCGGACGGAACTGCGTCGTCGGCGACGACGAGGGCTGCGACCGATAGCGCCAGTCATATTGCTGGTTGTACGGCAGCTGTCGTCCCGGGGCATAGCCGGAGGACCCCGCATGGCTCGGGACGTGCGCAGGCTGATTCGGCGCGGGGGGATATCCCGGCTGCTGCGGCGGTGGCGAATACCTCGGGTCATTCGTCATGTCGCTAAGTCGCTCTTCCTCTATCTCTGTGTTTCGGCAAGTCGACGGCTGGGTTCAACAGTAGCCGCAGACCTACCTTGCCCGCGCGGACTGAGAGTCCACTGAGATAACGTTCGCCGATTCCCGAGAGTTCGCCTCGTCGTCGGTCACCGCTTGGGTGGGGCCGGTTGCGGCGTCTACCTGGCCGGTTTCCGCATCGTCGGCGGCCGTGGCGTACGTCGAGGCGGGCAGCGGCCGGCCGGGCAGCAGCACATAGAAGGACGTGCCCGGGGGCTGACCGCCCGGAACGGTGTCCTCGACGCGCAGCAGTCCCCCGTGGTTGAGCACGACCTTTTTGACAATGGCGAGCCCGAGTCCTGAGCCAGGCATGGCGCGTGCGGCCATCGAGCGGTAGAACCGCTCGAACACCAGCCGGCGCTCCTGGAGCGGAATGCCGGGGCCGTAGTCGGCGATCACCAGCTCCGCGTGCGACGGGTCGAGCTGGCGCATTGTGACACCGACGTGCCCACTGGGCGGGCTCCACTTGGCGGCGTTGTCGAGCAGGTTGAGGACCGCACGCGACAACCCGGCGGCGTCGCCGTACATCTGCCACGGCGTCACGTCGACGTCGAAGTGAATGTCGTTGCGCCGCCGCCTGACTCGCTCCAGGCTGCGATCGACGACCTCGGACATGTCGACGGGTTCGTGCACCACCTGGCCGGCGTCATCGCGGGTGAGGTCCACCAAATCGCCTACCAGCGTTGACAATTCCTCGATCTGCGCCATGACATCGGTGCGTAGGTCGACCATCTCCTGCTCGGGCAGACGCGGCGCCCCCGGTTCCATCGCGGCCATCAGCAGCTCGACGTTGGTCCGCAGCGACGTCAGCGGGGTGCGCAGTTCGTGCCCGGCGTCGGTGACCAGTCGTGCCTGCCGCTCCCGGGACTCGGCGAGCGCGCGCAGCATCAGGTTGAACGACTCGGTGAGCCTTGCCAGTTCGTCGCTACCGAACACGGGAATGGGTCTCAGGTCATCGGTGCGCGCCACCCGCTCGGCCGCTTCGGTCAGCCGTGCCACCGGGCGTAGCCCGGCTCGGGTGACCATGCCGCCCGCCACCGCGGCGACCGCCACACCCACGCCGCCGACGATCAGCAGCACCCAGCGCAGCCGGTTCATCACCGCCTCGGTGGGCTTGAGGCTCTTGGAGATCAGCAGCGAGGTGCCGTTCTGCAGGTGCACCGCGAGGATTCGCTGGTCGCCGGCGGTGCGCCGTGACATGAACAAGTCACCGTGGATGACCGCTTTTTCCGGCGAGCCGACCGGCAGGGTCTGACCCGGCTGCTGGGCGGTGTAGATCGCGTGGCCCGGGTTCACCAGCATCGCGTTGACGTCGGAATAGGCAGTGCCTTCGATGGCTTTGCCGGGGTCGGCGGCCAGTGAACCGCTGGCGATAAGCAGTTGCGCCCGGCTTTGCAGCTGGTTGTCGATGTCGCTGTACAGCGCGGCCGAGATCACGGCGTAGACGGCGAAGGCCATCAGCACCACGACCATGGCCACCATCGACATGGCCAGCAGCATCACCCGCCACCGCAACGACAGGGACGGCGTTGCGCGCAACGGTGGGCGCATCGGTGGGCGTTGAGGCCGGTGGAACCGGATCATCGAGGGACCCGCATCGTCACGGGGGCGTCTCCCGAAGGACGTAACCCACACCGCGCACGGTGTGGATCAACCGCGACTCCCCATCAGCTTCGGTCTTGCGCCGCAGATAGCCCACGTAGACCTCCAGCGCGTTGCCCGAGGTGGGGAAATCGAATCCCCAGACCTCCTCGAGGATGCGGCTGCGGGTGAGCACCCGGCGCGGATTGGCGATCAGCATTTCCAGCAGCGCGAATTCGGTGCGGGTCAGGCTGATCCGGCGCTGACCGCGGGTGACCTCGCGGGTGACCGGGTCCAGCGTCAGGTCAGAGAACGTCATCGCCACCGAATCGGCGTCCTCGTCCTCCGGCTTGGTGCGGCGCAGCAGAGCGCGCATCCGAGCCAACAGCTCTTCCAGGGCGAACGGCTTCGGCAGGTAGTCGTCGGCGCCGGCATCCAGGCCGGCGACCCGCTCCGACACCGAATCGCGCGCGGTGAGCACCAGGATGGGCAGGTCGTCGCCGGTGCTGCGGAGCTGGCGGCATACCTCGAGGCCGTCCAGGCGCGGCATCATCACATCCAGAACAAGGGCATCGGGCCGCTCGTTCGCGATCCGTTCGAGGGCTTCGACCCCGTCATGGGCTAACTCAACGGAGTAGCCGTTGAAGGACAACGACCTACGCAGCGACTCGCGCACCGCGCGATCATCGTCGACGACCAGTATTCGCACGGACCCTAGTTTCGTCCCACTGCCTGAGACTGACCTGAGAGGCGCGCCGGGAGGGGCTAGCGGCGGTCGCAAGCGCGGCGAAGCCGGGCGCAGCGGGCCGCCGCCATCGGGCTAGCGGCGGTCGCAAGCGCGGCGAAGCCGGGCGCAGCGGGCCGCCGCCATCGGGCTAGCGGCGGTCGAGGTCGATCAGACCGAGGCGGGCCGCCTTGAGCAGCCGCCGGGGAACTTTGTGCCGCTGACCTGCGACCGTCACACCGACGAGTTCGGTCTTCTCGGCCTTCCACTGCGCGCGCCGGCTACGGGTGTTCGCGCGCGACATTCTGCGCTTGGGTACGGCCATGGTCGGGCCTAACTCCTCAATAGTGGGACTTGCAGTTCGGCATGTCGCGCGGCGTGGCCGGTGGGCCGAACGGGCGACGATCGCACATCAGGATAGTCGCTGGTCCGCCTGTGGCCAAAATGGACGTCCGCGCGCCGATCCCCTGCCCACCGGGCGCACCGCGGGCACCCTGTTCCGAAGTGGGATCCTTGACGTGACACCGACGGTACCCGCTAACCTACCGGTTGGTTGGTAGGTCCGAACCGGTGAATCCCCGAATGGAGGACAGGCATGGCCTCGGCTTCCGGCGCTTCCGGCGCCTTGGGCAGTTCCGGCGCCGTCCGGATCGCGAACTGTTCGGGGTTCTACGGCGACCGGCTGTCGGCCATGCGCGAGATGCTCACCGGCGGTGACGTCGAGTACCTCACCGGCGATTACCTGGCCGAACTCACCATGCTAATCCTGGGCCGCGACCGGATGAAGCACCCCGAGCGCGGCTACGCCAAGACCTTTCTGACCCAGCTCGAGGACTGCCTCGGCGAGGCTCGCGACCGCGGGGTCCGCATCGTCGCCAACGCCGGCGGCCTCAACCCCGCCGGCCTGGCCGACGCGATACGCGCGCTGGCCGAGCGGCTGGGCATCGACGCCCGGATCGCTCACGTGGAGGGCGACGACCTGTTGTCGCGTGCCGCCGAGCTCGGCCTGGGCAGCCCGCTGACCGCGAACGCGTACCTGGGCGCCTGGGGAATCGTCGACTGCCTCGAGGCCGGCGCCGACGTGGTCGTCACCGGCCGCGTCACCGACGCCTCGGTGATCGTCGGGGCGGCCGCCGCACACTTCGGGTGGGACCGCACCGACTATGACCGGCTCGCCGGCGCCGTGGTCGCCGGCCATGTCATCGAGTGCGGGGTGCAGGCCACCGGCGGCAACTACTCGTTCTTCACCGAGGTCGCCGATCTCACCCACGCCGGTTTCCCCCTGGCCGAGGTCAGCGCCGACGGATCCTCGGTGATCACCAAGCACCCGGGCACCGGCGGCCTGGTCAGCGTCGACACCGTCACCGCGCAACTGCTCTACGAGATCACCGGTGCGCGCTACGCCAATCCCGACGTCACCGCCCGGATGGACAGCGTCGAGTTGTCGTCCGACGGGCCCGACCGGGTGCGCATCAGCGGGGTGCGCGGCGAAGCCCCGCCACCCACCTACAAGGTGTCGATGAACAGCATCGGCGGGTTCCGCAACTCGATGACCTTCGTGCTGACCGGCCTGGACATCGAGGCCAAGGCCGAGCTGATACGCCGGCAACTCGACGCCGCGCTCAACGTCAAGCCCGCCGAACTGCAATGGTCGCTGGCCCGCACCGACCACCCAGACGCCGACACCGAAGAGGCCGCCAGCGCCCTGCTGCACTGCGTCGTGCGCGACCCCGACCCCGCCAATGTCGGGCGCCAATTCTCCTCCGCCGCTGTCGAATTGGCGTTGGCCAGCTATCCGGGATTTCACGTGACGGCCCCGCCGGGCGACGGCCAGGTCTACGGCGTGTTCACCCCGGGATACGTCGCCGCCGATCAGGTACCACACGTCGCGGTACACGCCGACGGATCCCGTATCGACATCCCCTGCGCCACAGACACTTTGGAGCTATCCCCGGCCGACACGCCACCGCTGCCGGAACCGCTGCGGGCCGGCCCGACCCGGCGGGTGCCGCTGGGCCGCATCGCCGCGGCGCGCAGCGGCGACAAGGGCGGCTCGGCGAACGTCGGGGTCTGGGTGCGCACCGACGAGCAATGGCGGTGGCTGGCCAACACTTTGACCGTCGAGCTGCTCAAGGCGCTGCTGCCCGAGGCCGCGGACTTCGACGTCACCCGCCACCTGCTGCCGAACCTGCGGGCGGTCAACTTCGTCATCGACGGCATCCTCGGCCGGGGCGTCGCCTACCAGGCTCGATTCGATCCCCAGGCCAAGGGGCTGGGCGAATGGCTCCGCGGCCGCTACCTCGACATCCCGGAGAGTCTGCTGTGAATCTTTGGACCACGCCCGAGCGCGAACAGCTGCGAAAGACGGTGCGCTCGTTCGCAGAACGCCAGATCCTGCCCCACGTCGACGAGTGGGAGCGCACCGGCGACCTGCCGCGCGAATTGCACCGCAGCGCCGGGGCCGCCGGACTGCTGGGAGCGGGCTTGCCCGAATCGGCCGGCGGCGGTGGCGGCGACGGCGCCGACGCGGTGATCATCTGCGAGGAGATGCATCAGGCCGGAGCGCCGGGCGGTGTCTTCGCGTCGCTGTTCACCTGCGGCATCGCGGTGCCGCACATGATCGCCTCGGGCGATCAACGGCTGATCGATGAGTTCGTCCGCCCGACGCTGGCCGGTGAGATGATCGGTTCGCTGGCCATCACCGAACCCGGCGGCGGTTCCGACGTCGGGCATCTGAGGACCTCGGCTGAGCTTGTCCGCAGCGACGGCGACGCCTACTACTTGGTCAACGGCGCCAAGACCTACATCACCTCCGGGGTCCGCGCCGACTACGTGGTCACCGCGGTGCGCACCGGAGGCGCTGGCGCGGGTGGGGTTTCGCTGCTGGTGGTCGAGAAGGGCACGCCGGGCTTCGAGGTGACCCGCAAGCTGGACAAGATGGGCTGGCGGTCCTCGGACACCGCCGAACTGTCCTATACCGACGTCCGCGTGCCGGTGGCCAACCTGGTCGGCGCCGAGAACAGCGGCTTCGCCCAGATCGCGCAGGCCTTCGTCTCGGAGCGCATCGGCCTTGCCGCACAAGCATATTCAAGCGCGCAGCGGTGCCTGGACCTGACGGTGCAATGGTGTCGCGATCGCGAAACGTTCGGCCGGCCGCTGATATCGCGGCAGTCGGTGCAGAACACGCTGGCCGAGATGGCCCGTCGCATCGACGTCGCCCGGGTCTACTCGCGCAGCGTGGTGGAGCGGCAGCTCGCCGGTGAGACCAATCTGATCCCGCAGGTGTGCTTCGCCAAGAACACCGCCGTCGAGGCCGGCGAGTGGGTGGCCAACCAAGCCGTCCAGCTGTTCGGCGGCATGGGTTACATGGCCGAATCCGAGGTGGAACGCCAATACCGGGACATGAGAATCCTCGGCATCGGCGGTGGGACCACCGAGATCCTCACCGCACTGTCCGCCAAACTGCTGGGATTCCAATCATGACCGTGCTGCAGTCCACCCTCGACGCCGAGGCCCCCGTCTTCACCGACGCGGCGACGGCGGCGATCACCAAACTTGAGGAGATCGACACCGAGCTGGCCAATGCGCTGGCTGGCGGCGGGGCCAAATACGTTGAACGCCATCATGATCGCGGCAAGTTGACGGCGCGCGAACGCATCGAATTACTCGTCGACCAGGACTCGCCGTTCCTGGAGCTCAGTCCGCTCGCGGCGTGGGGCAGCGCCTTCAAGGTCGGCGCCAGCACGGTCACCGGCATCGGTGTCGTCGAAGGCGTGGAATGCATGATCGTCGCCAACGACCCGACCGTCAAAGGCGGCACCAGCAACCCGTGGACCCTGAAGAAGATCCTGCGGGCCAACCAGATCGCCTTCGAGAACCGGCTACCGGTCATCTCCCTGGTGGAATCCGGCGGCGCGGACCTGCCCACGCAGAAGGAGATCTTCATTCCCGGTGGGCGGATGTTCCGCGACCTGACCCGGCTGTCGGCGGCCGGGATCCCCACCATCGCATTGGTGTTCGGCAACTCCACCGCGGGCGGCGCCTACGTTCCGGGCATGTCCGACCACGTGGTGATGATCAAGGAACGTTCCAAGGTCTTCCTCGCGGGTCCCCCGCTGGTGAAGATGGCCACCGGTGAGGAATCCGACGACGAATCGCTCGGCGGCGCCGAAATGCACGCCCGTGTCTCGGGTTTGGCCGACTACTTCGCCGTCGACGAACTCGACGCGATCCGAATCGGCCGCCGCGTCGTCGCCCGGCTGAACTGGGTCAAGCAGGGGCCGAAACCCAAACCGGTCACCGCGCCGCTGTTCGACACCGAGGAACTCATCGGCATCGTGCCCGCGGATCTGCGCATCCCGTTCGATCCGCGGGAAGTGATCGCCCGCATCGTCGACGGCTCCGAATTCGACGAATTCAAACCGCTGTACGGGTCGTCGTTGGTGACGGGCTGGGCCCAGTTACACGGCTATCCGATCGGCATCCTGGCCAACGCGCGCGGCGTGCTGTTCAGCGAGGAGTCCCAGAAGGCCACCCAGTTCATCCAGCTGGCCAACCGCTCCAACACGCCACTGTTGTTCCTGCACAACACCACCGGCTACATGGTGGGCAAGGACTACGAAGAGGGCGGGATGATCAAGCACGGCTCGATGATGATCAACGCCGTGTCCAATTCGACCGTCCCGCACATCTCGCTGCTGATCGGCGCGTCCTACGGCGCGGGCCACTACGGCATGTGCGGCCGCGCCTACGATCCGCGGTTCCTGTTCGCGTGGCCGACCTCCAAGTCCGCGGTGATGGGTGGCGCCCAGCTGTCGGGGGTGTTGTCGATCGTTGCTCGCGCGGCGGCCGAGGCGCGCGGCCAGCAGGTCGACGAGGAGGCCGACGCGGCGATGCGGGCCGCGGTCGAGGGCCAGATCGAAGCCGAGTCGCTGCCGCTGGTGCTGTCCGGGATGCTCTACGACGACGGGGTGATCGACCCGCGCGATACCCGCACCGTATTGGGAATGTGTCTGTCCGCCATCGCCAATGGCCCGATCAAGGGGACGTCGAACTTCGGCGTCTTCCGGATGTGAGCCCCATGATCACTCGAGTTCTGGTCGCCAACCGGGGCGAGATCGCCCGGCGCGTGTTCGCCACCTGCCGCCGGCTCGGCCTCGGCACCGTCGCCGTCTACACCGACCCCGACGCCGGCGCGCCGCACGTCGCCGAGGCCGACGCCAGGGTGCGGCTGGACAAGTCCAACGACTACCTCAACGCCGCGGCCATCATCGCGGCCGCCCGCGCCGCGGGCGCCGACGCGATACACCCCGGCTACGGGTTCCTCTCGGAGAACGCCGAATTCGCAGCCGCCGTCCAGGACGCGGGCCTGACGTGGGTCGGCCCGCCGGTGGACGCGGTGCGCGCGATGGGCTCCAAGATCGAGTCCAAGAAGCTGATGGCCGCGGCCGGGGTGCCGGTGCTCGACGAGCTCGACCCCGAAACCGTCACCCAGGTTCAGCTGCCGGTGCTGGTCAAGGCCTCCGCCGGGGGCGGTGGCCGCGGCATGCGGGTGGTCCGCGAATTGTCCGCTCTGGCGGGCGAAGTCGCCGCGGCGAGCCGCGAGGCGCAGTCCGCGTTCGGTGATCCGACCGTGTTCTGCGAACGCTATCTGCCCACCGGGCACCACATCGAGGTTCAGGTGATGGCCGACACCCACGGCACGGTGTGGGCGGTCGGCGAACGCGAATGCTCGATTCAGCGCCGCCACCAGAAGATCATCGAGGAGGCGCCCTCGCCGCTGGTGGAGCGCACACCCGGCATGCGCGCCAAGCTGTTCGACGCGGCGAGGCTGGCCGCCGAAGCCATCGGGTACACCGGAGCCGGGACCGTCGAGTTCCTCGCCGACGACGACGGCGAGTTCTACTTCCTGGAGATGAACACCCGGCTGCAGGTCGAACACCCGGTCACCGAGGAGACCACCGGGCTCGACCTCGTCGAACTCCAGCTCGCCGTCGCCGACGGCGCGCGTCTCGACGTGCAACCGCCCGCCGCCCAAGGACATTCGATCGAGGCCCGGCTCTACGCCGAGGACCCCGCCAAGAACTGGCGGCCGCAGGCCGGCCTGGTGCACGCGTTCGATGTGCCGTCGGTCCGGACCGAGTTCAGCTCACTGGGACAGCGGACCGGAATCCGGCTGGATTCCGGCATCGTCGACGGGTGCACCGTCTCGATTCACTACGATCCGATGCTGGCCAAGGTCATCTCCTACGCCCCGACGCGCCGCCAGGCGGCGCTAGTGCTCGCCGACGCGCTGGCTCGCGCCCGGGTGCACGGGGTGCGCACCAACCGCGATCTGCTGGTGAACGTGCTGCGGCATCCGGCGTTCCTCGACGGTGCCACCGACACCGCGTTTTTCGATACCCACGACCTGGCGCGGCTGGCGGCGCCGCTCGGCGACGCCGCGGTGGCCCGCCTGTCCGCCATCGCGGCCGCGCTCGCCGACGCCGCGCACAACCGCGCCGCCGCCCCGGTGTTGGGCGCCGTCCCCAGCGGCTGGCGCAACCTGGCGTCGGGCCATCAGGTCAAGGCCTATCGCGACGACCGGGGTGACGAGCATCGAATTCAATACCGGTTCAGCAGAACCGGATTGGCGCTCCCCGACGACCCATCGGTGCAGCTGGTGTCGGCCAGCGCGGAGGACGTCGTGCTGCGGGCCGACGGCGTCGACCACGGCTTCTCGGTGCGGCGCTACGACACGGGCGATTCCGACGTTTACGTCGATTCCGCACGCGGACCCGTGAACCTGATCGCGCTGCCGCGCTTCCCTGAGCCCGGTTCGACCGTCGAAAAGGGCTCGCTGGTGGCACCTATGCCCGGCAGCGTCATCCGGCTCGGCGCGGCGATCGGCGACACCGTCACCGCCGGCCAGCCCCTGATCTGGCTGGAAGCCATGAAGATGGAACACACAATCGTCGCCCCGGTCGACGGGGTACTCACCGAACTCAACGTCAAGACCGGTCAGCAAGTCGAAGTCGGCGCCGTGCTGGCAAGAGTGGAAGCGCCGCAATCAGAAGGGGATCAAGCATGACCGACACCAGCTTCATCGAGAGCGAGGAGCGTCAGGCCCTACGCAAATCGGTGGCGGCGTGGGCAGCCAACTACGGCAGCGAGTACTACCTGCGCAAGGCCCGCGCCCACGAGCACACCGACGAATTATGGTCCGAAGCAGGCAAACTCGGCTTCCTCGGAGTGAACCTGCCCGAGGAGTACGGCGGTGGCGGCGCCGGAATGTACGAGCTGTCACTGGTCATGGAGGAGATGGCGGCCGCGGGTAGCGCGCTGCTGCTGATGGTCGTCTCGCCCGCCATCAACGGCACCATCATCAGCAAGTTCGGCACCGAGGAGCAGAAGAAGCGCTGGATCCCGGGCATCGCCGACGGCACGCTAACGATGGCGTTCGCCATCACCGAGCCCGACGCCGGCTCCAACTCGCACAAGATCACCACCACCGCCCGCCGCGACGGCAGCGACTGGATCCTCAAGGGCCAGAAGGTCTACATCTCCGGCATCGACCAGGCGCAGGCGGTGCTCGTGGTGGCCCGCACGGAAGAGGCCAAGACCGGCAAGCTGCGCCCCGCGCTGTTCGTAGTGCCCACCGACGCGCCCGGATTCACCTACACGCCAATCGAAATGGAGCTGATCAGCCCCGAACGCCAGTTCCAGGTCTTCCTCGACGACGTTCGCCTGCCCAGCGACGCGCTGGTCGGCGCCGAAGACGCCGCCATCGCACAGCTTTTCGCCGGGCTCAACCCCGAACGCATCATGGGCGCGGCGAGCTCTGTCGGGATGGGACGGTTCGCCCTCAGCAAGGCCGCCGACTACGTCAAGACCCGCCAGGTGTGGGGCACGCCAATCGGCGCGCACCAGGGCCTGTCACATCCGTTGGCGCAGTGCCACATCGAGGTCGAGCTGGCCAAGCTGATGCTGCAGAAGGCCGCCACCCTGTACGACTCGGGCAACGACATGGGCGCGGCCGAGGCCGCGAACATGGCGAAATACGCTGCGGCCGAGGCGGCCACGCGGTCGGTGGACCAGGCGGTGCAGTCGATGGGCGGCAACGGGCTGACCAAGGAGTACGGCGTGGCCGCGATGCTGACCTCGGCGCGGCTGGGCCGCATCGCTCCGGTCAGCCGCGAGATGGTGCTGAACTTCGTCGCGCAGACATCGCTGGGCCTGCCCCGAAGCTACTGATGGATACGCTCGTCGAATACGCCGGACCCGCCGACACGGGCGGCCCGCACGCGCGGCTGACGCTGAACTCACCGCACAACCGCAACGCCCTGTCCACCACGCTGGTCAACCAGCTGCACCAGGGCCTGCGCGACGCCTCGGCGGATCCGGCGGTGCGGGTGGTGGTGCTGGGCCACACCGGCGGCACCTTTTGTGCCGGTGCGGATCTGAGCGAGGCCGGCGACGGCGACCCGCGTGGCGATCGCGAGCGCGGCGCTGCCGGGCCGAGCGGGTCGCCGCCATCGGCATACGACATGGCCGTCGAGCGGGCCCGGGAGATGGCCGCCTTGATGCGGGCCATCGTCTCCTCGCCGCTGCCGGTGATCGCCGCGATCAACGGGCACGTCCGTGCCGGCGGATTCGGCCTGGTGGGTGCCTGCGATATCGCGGTCGCCGGCCCGCGCAGCACCTTCGCGCTGACCGAGGCCCGGATCGGCGTCGCCCCGGCGATCATCTCGTTGACGCTACTGCCGAAACTGTCGGCGCGGGCCGCGGCGCGTTACTACCTGTCCGGCGAGACGTTCGACGCCGGCCGGGCGGCCGAGATCGGATTGATCACCGAGGCGGCCGAGGACGTCGACGCCGCGGTGGACAAACTGGTCTCCGACATCGGCCGCGGTTCGCCGCAGGGCCTTGCGGCCTCTAAGGCACTGACCACGGCCGCGGTGCTGGACGGGTTCGACCGCGACGCCGAGCGGCTCGCCGAGGAATCGGCCCGGCTGTTCGTGTCCGACGAAGCGCAAGAAGGCATGCTGGCGTTCCTGGAGAAGCGGCCTCCCAACTGGACGAGTTAGCCAGCGAGGAGTTAGCCAGATGTCGAACAAAGTGCCCGGCCGGGCGGCCGGCGGCGCGGCGCGGGCCGGCGCAAGGTTGCAGTTTAGCCAATCCTCTTGCAGCAAAACCTGGACGTCGTAGGCTCGTGGGTGATGAGCAACTCAACGCAACGGGATGCGGAGGACACGCGCGGCGAGCCGTCGCGCGCGGCTGACACTGATCGCATCCAGATTGCGCAGTTGCTTGCGTATGCGGCCGAGCAGGGCCGCCTGCAGCTCAACGATTACGAGGAGCGTTTGACCAGGGCGTATGCGGCGACCACGTACGAGGAACTGGATCAGCTGCGGGCCGATCTGCCGGGGACGCCGATCAGCCCCCGCCGTGGCGGCAAGCCCAATCCGGCGCCGTCGACCCTGCTGCTGGCGTTGATGAGCGGCTTCGAGCGCCGCGGCCGATGGAACGTCCCGAAGAAGCTCACCACCTTCACCCTGTGGGGCAGCGGGGTGGTCGATCTGCGCTACGCGGACTTCACCTCGACCGAGGTCGACATTCATGCGATGTCGATTATGGGTGTGCAGAACATTTTGCTGCCGCCCGAGGTCAACGTCGAGGTGCACGGCCGCGGCGTGATGGGCAACTTCGACCGCGCCGTCCTCGGAAAGGGCACGCCCGGCGCGCCGACCGTCCACATTCGCGGCTTCTCGCTGTGGGGCGGGGTCGGCATCATCCGCAAGGCCCGCCGGCCGCGCGGCTAGCAGAACGGTTCAGTCGGGCACGTAATCGAACGTGTCGGGGTTGGGGCCGTTGCGTCCCGACTCACCCTTGTTCAGCGCGGAGATCGCGTCCATGTCGGAGTCGTCCAGCTCAAAGTCGAACAGCTCGAAGTTGGCCTTGACCCGTTCCGGCGTCACCGATTTCGGGAAGACGATGTCGCCCCGCTGAATGTGCCAGCGCAACACCACCTGCGCGGCGGTCTTACCGCGGCCCTCAGCGACGCGGTTGATCACCGGATCGTCGAGCACCCTGCCCTGCGCGATGGGCGCCCACGCCTCGGTGGCGATGCCATGCTCGCGCCCGTAGGCCCGGACTTCGTCGTTGCCGAAATAGGGATGCACCTCGATCTGGTTGACCGACGGGACGGTGTCGGTCTCGCTGGCGAGCCGATCCAGGTGTGCGACTTGAAAATTGGACACACCGATGCTGCGAGCGCGGCCGTCGCGCGCGAACTCCTCGAACACTTTCCACGTCGAGACGAAGTCGCCGTCGTAGAGGGTGGGCAGCGGCCAGTGGATCAGGAACAAATCGACGTAGTCGGAATCCAGCTTCTTCAGCGTCTCGTCGAAGGCGCGGCGCGCATCGTCGGGCTTGTGAAATCCGTTGTTGAGCTTGCTGGTGACGAAGACATCGCCGCGGTCGAGACCCGCATCGCGAATGCCTTGCGCGACTTCCTTTTCGTTGCCGTACATTTCGGCCGTATCGATGTGGCGGTATCCGATTTCGAGCGCCGTCTTCACCGCCGCCGCCGTCTCGTCGGGCTTGATCTGGAACACCCCGAAACCCAGCTGCGGAATGCTCACACCGTCATTGAGTTCGATCGTTGGAACCTGGCTCATAGGTCTCCTCCTTCTCCAAATGCCTGTACCCAGTCCATGGCACACCTACCCCAAGACCGGGGTTGCAAAGGGGGGCGGTCAGCGACGGCGAGACCGCAGGTAATCGCCGACCACGGCCGCCCCCAATCCGTCGAGATCGGGCACCACGACCCGTCCCTCCACCCGCCGGGCGACCTGGTCGATGAACCGGGCCAGGCCCGGGTCGCTGCCCAGCCGGAAAATGGTGATCTGGGCGCCCAGCCGCGCCATCTCGTCGAAGCCGCGCACGGTGTGGGCGATGGTCCGCGGATGCGGCGGATAGTCGAAGAACACGGTGGTGCCGTCGCCGTCGAAATCCTCCAGGTGCGCGGTCGGCTCGCCGTCGGTCACCACCAGCACCACGGGCTGCGCGTTGGGATGGCGGCGCAGATGGCGACCGGCCAGCGCCAGTGCGTGATGCAGGTTGGTGCCCTGCTCGTAGACGCCCTCGAGGCCGGTAAGCTCGGCGGCGGTCACCGTCCGTGCGTATCGGCCAAAAGCGATGATCTGCAAGGCATCCGAGCGAAAGCGCGTGCACACCAGGTGGTTCAGCGCCAGCGCCGTCTGCTTCATGGGCAGCCAGCGATTCTCCATCACCATGGAGAACGAGGTATCGACCAGCAGCGCGACCGCGGCCTGCGTACGCGTCTCGGTCTCGGAGACCTCGACGTCGTCGACGGTGATCTTCAACCGCCCGTCCGGGCCGTCCAGGGTGGCGGTTCCCGACTGGCGCAGAACGGCATTGGTCAACGTGCGGGAGATGTTCCATGGCTCGGTGTCGCCGAACTGCCAGGGTCGGGTGGCGCCGGTGAGTTCACCGGCCGCTCCGGCGCGCCGATGGTCGCGCTCCCCGCGGCGACCGGAAAGTTGTTGTGCCACATCGCGTAGCGCCGTCTCGCCGAGTCGGCGCATGGCCTTGGGCGACAGCCGCCACTGGCCGTCGGAGCCGCGATCCAAGAAGCCCTGATTAACCAGCGCGCGTTCCAATTCGGCGAGCGTTCGGGCGTCGACGGCCGCCTCGTCACCGAGCTGGCGCGCCAGCGCGTCCAGGTCGACGTCGTCCATGGTGGCGCCCGGATAGCTCTGCGAGAGCTGCTCGGCCAGTTGCTCCAGCTCGGCGATGTCGGACAGCGCCTGGGTGCCCTCCCCCATCCCGAACGGGTTGTCACCGGAGAACTGCTCGGACCCGCTCCAGTCCTCCCCCGGCCGGGCCGCCTGCAGGTGCGCATCGAGCCGGTTCAGCGCCTGCATCAGCGACGGCGAGCCAAAAGCCTGCTGCGCCAAGGCATCCAGCTCCGCGCGCTGTTCGGCGCTCAGGCTGTTCCGGAAGCGCTGCGCGGCGGCGGCGCGCTTGGCCAGGGAGTCAAGCAACTCATCGACGTTTTGCGGGTTGTCCGGGAAGAATTCGCCGTGCTTGTTCATGAAGTCTTCGAAGTCTTGCTGGGTGTCCTCACCGCGGGCGTGCTTGTCCAGCAGGTCGTTGAGGTCGTTGACCATGTCGTTGACCCGCTGACGATCCTCGTCGGTGGCCCCTTCCAGGGCCTGCTTCATGCCCGCGAAGCGTTGGTCGAGCATCTCGCGGCCGAGCAGATCCTTGATCTGGTCGTACTTTTGGCGCGCCTCGCCACTGCGCCAGTTGTAGTCGGAGAGTTCTTGGACGGCCTTGGCCGGCGACGACGGCAGCGCGTCCAGCTGCAGTTCGCCGAACCGGGCGTCGTCGTCGAGCGCGCGGGCCAGCTCCTTGCGCTCGGCTAACACGGCCTCATCGAGAAGTTTCTTGATCTCCTGAAGGGTTCCGTCTAAGTTGTTGCGCCGCAACAAATCCCGTCGCCGCCGGTTGGCCTCGGCGGCCAGCCGGTCGGCACCGGGCATGTTCTTGGTGCCGCGGCGCAGCAGCTCCGACAGCGCACGGCGCGGCGACGTGCCGGCCATGACATCCTGGCCGATCTGTTCGAGCGCCTCGCGCAGATCCACCGGCGGGGCCAGCGGGTCGGGCCCGCCGGTGTACGCCGAGTAGCGCGAAGAATGCCCTTTAGCCATAGACGGTTTGACCCTCCCCGGATACCTTGTCGATGCGCTTCGCCAGATACAGGGCCTCAAGCGCCAGTTCCAGCGCCGCGGCGCGTTCGCCTTCCGACTGCGCGCCGAGCTTGGCCGCGATCTTGTCCACCACGGGCAGGTTCGGGACCGCGGCCAGCACGTCCTTGGCCGATACCCGCTCGCCGGTCGTCACCGCCGAACCGCCCTCGACCGCGCTCACCAGCGAACCGACGTCGATGCCGCCCAACACCCGCGACGCGGTGTCCGCAGTCGCGCGGCGCAGCAGGTGTTCGAGCACGGCCTGCTCGCGGCCCTCCTCGCCGGATTCGAATTCCAGCTTGCCGCGCAGGACGTCGATCACCGTGCCCAGGTCGACCACCCGGGCCACCGGATCAGTCTCCCCCAGCACCGCACCGCGATGCCGCGCGGCGGCGGCGACGGTCTCGGCGGCGGCAATCGCGAACCGTGCCGACACCCCGGAGCGTTGATCGACGGAGTTGGACTCCCGCAGGTAGCGGGCGAACCGCGCGATGACCTGCATCAGGTAGTCGGGAACCTGGGCCGACAGGTGCGCTTCCTGCGCGATCACGCCGACTTCCGCGTCGAGCTCCAGCGGGTAGTGGGTCCGGATCTCCGCGCCGAAACGATCTTTGAGCGGGGTGATGATGCGGCCCCGGTTGGTGTAGTCCTCGGGGTTGGCGCTGGCGACCACCAACACGTCCAGCGGGAGGCGCAGCGTGTAACCGCGGACCTGGATGTCCCGTTCCTCCATCACGTTGAGCATCGACACCTGGATGCGCTCGGCGAGGTCGGGCAGCTCGTTGACCGCGACGATGCCGCGGTGCGCGCGCGGGATCAGGCCGTAGGCGATGGTCTCCGGGTCTCCCAGGCTGCGGCCCTCGGCCACCTTGATCGGGTCGATGTCGCCGACCAGGTCGGCGACGCTGGTGTCCGGGGTGGCGAGCTTTTCGGTGTAGCGCTCGCTGCGGTGCTTCCATTCGATCGGCAGGTCGTCGCCCAGGGTGACGGCCTTGCGGATGGACTCCGGCGTGATCGGCGAGAAGGGGTGCTCACCTAGTTCGGCTCCGGCGATCACCGGCGTCCACTCGTCGAGCAATCCGGTCAGCGCACGCAGTAGCCGGGTCTTGCCCTGACCGCGTTCGCCGAGCAGAACGAAGTCGTGGCCCGCGATCAGCGCCCGCTCCAGCTGGGGCAAGACGGTGTCGTCGAATCCCAGAATGCCCGGCCAGATGTCTGCGCTATCCGGTCCTTCGGCCAAAGCGGTCAGCAGATTTTCGCGTATTTCCTGCTTGACTCCGCGTTCACGATGACCAGCGGCACGCAGTTCGCCGACTGTGCGGGGCAGGTTGCTCGGTGACGTCACCACTCCACGCTACGACGCGCGCTCAGACGAGTCATGCCAAGGGCGTTCACTACGCGCTTATTGACACCCGCGTCGCCCGCGCACACCGTGGCTAGTGCGCGAAATGACGCGCCCCGGTGAGATACAGCGAAATGCCGGCGTTGGCGGCCGCCGCGGTCACCTCGTCGTCGCGCACCGATCCCCCGGGGTGCACGATCGCCTTCACGCCGGCGCCGGTCAGCGTCTCGAGTCCGTCGGGGAACGGGAAGAACGCGTCCGAGGCCGCGACCGCGCCGCGCACCCGGTCACCGCCGCGTTCGACGGCCAGCCGCGCGGCGTCGACCCGGTTCACCTGACCCATGCCGACGCCGATGGTGGCGCCGCCGCCGGCGATCACGATCGCGTTCGATTTCACGGCGCGACAGACGCGCCAGGCGAACACCAGGTCGGCCAGCGTCGCCGGATCGGCGGGTGAGCCGGTGGCCAGTGTCCAGTTCGCCGGGTTGTCGCCGTGTGCGTCGAGCTCGTCGCGCTGCTGCACCAACAGGCCGCCGCTGATCGGCCGCAGCTCGGTGCCACCGCTCAGCGGCTCCGAACCCACCAGCACCCGGATGTTCTTCTTGCGGGTCAGCACCTCCAGGGCGGCCGGCTCGTAGGCGGGCGCGACGATGACCTCGGTGAAGATGGTGCTGACGTACTCGGCCATCTCCAGGCTGACTTCGGTGTTGGCCGCGATGACCCCGCCGAAGGCGCTCAGCGGATCGCACTCGTGCGCCTTGCGGTGTGCGTCCGCGACCGACGCCGACGAGATGGCGATCCCACATGGGTTGGCGTGCTTGATGATTGCCACGCATGTCTGCTCGTGGTCGAAGGCGGCCCGCCAGGCCGCGTCCGCATCGGTGAAGTTGTTGTAGGACATCTCTTTTCCGTGCAGCTGCTCGGCCTGCGCCAGTCCCGGCCACGCGCCCGGGTCGCTGTACAGCGCCGCCTGCTGGTGCGGGTTCTCGCCGTACCGCAGCATCGCCGAGCGACGCCAGCTGCGGCCCAGCCACTTCGGGAAGGTCGTCGGCGGGTGTTCGGGAGCCAGCGTCGACTCCATCCAGCTCGCGACCGCGATGTCGTACTCGGCGGTGTGCTGAAACGCCAGTGAGGCCAGCTTTTTGCGCTCGGCGAGGGTAAAGCCGCCTTCGCGCACCGCGGCGAGCACTCCGTCGTAACCCTGCGGGTCGGTGATCACCGCCACGCTGGGGTGGTTTTTCGCCGCGGCCCGCACCATCGACGGGCCGCCGATGTCGATCTGTTCGACGCATTCGTCGATGCTCGCCCCGGAGTCGACGGTCTCGGTGAACGGATACAGGTTGACGACGACGAGCTCGAAGCCCGCGATCCCGAGTTCCTCGAGTGCGGCGGCGTGCTCGGGCTTGCGAAGGTCCGCCAGCAGTCCCGCGTGCACGCGCGGGTGCAGCGTCTTGACGCGGCCGTCGAGGACTTCGGGAAAACCGGTCAGCTCCTCGACCCGGGTCACCGGAATGCCTTTGTCGGCAATGACCTTTGCGGTCGATCCGGTCGAGACGATTTCGACGCCCGCGCCCGCCAGCCCCTGGGCGAGGTCGACCAGCCCGGTCTTGTCGTACACGCTGATCAAGGCGCGCCGGATCGGCCGTTTGGCGTCTTCGCGCCAGTCGTCGGTGCTCATCGGTTCATCGCCTTTCGTCCGATCGTCGCTGTTCTCCCGACCAGGGTCAGGCCGCCGGTCGCGATCGCAGCCACCACGTCCACCAGGAGCTTGCGTTCGGTGACCTTGATGCGTTCATGCAGAGTCTCTTCGGTGTCGCCGTCGAGCACCGGAACGGATTCCTGCGCCAGAATCGGCCCGGTGTCCGTCCCTGCGTCTACCAGGTGCACCGTACAGCCTGTGACCTTCACACCGTAGGCCAACGCGTCGGCCACCCCGTGCGCGCCCGGAAACGCCGGCAGCAACGCCGGATGGGTGTTGATGACGCGGCCGTAGAACCGCGAAAGAAACTGCGGTCCAAGGATTTTCATGAAGCCGGCGGAGACCACCAGGTCGGGTGAATGCGCGGCGGTGGCCTCGGTGACGGCCGCGTCCCAGGCGTCGCGGTCCGGATGATCGCCGAGCCGGACGGTGAACGCGGGCACGGACGCGGCCGCGGCGATCTCGGTGGCCAGGCAGTCGCGGTCGGCGCCGACAGCGACCACCCGGGCCGGGTAGTCCGCGACGGCGGACGTCAGCAGTGAATTCAGCAGCGACCCGGTGCCCGACGCCAGCACCACTACCCGCGCCGGTGCGTTCGGGGGCACATGGAGCGGTTCGACCACATCGGCGAGCCTAGCCCGACGACGATGCGCGGCGTGCAGCGACGTGAGGAGGAGTCGGCGGACAAAACGCCTAATCCCCGGAATCTCGCTCGGACACGCCCCGCTCCGGTTCGGCGGGGGGCGACGCGTCGCCACCGGCCTGCGCGTCGGGTTCGGCGGAGTCGGCATGGGCGACCGCATCGTCCGGAGGCGCGTCGCCCACATCGTCCGGAGGCACGCCGCCCGGGTCGAACGAATCCGCCGGGATGGCGTCCTCCCCCTCCGTGTCATCGGCCAGCCGATCGTCGTCGAAAACGCCCGCGAAGTCCGCGGGTTCCTCGACAGCCGCCACGGGTGCGGGCCTGGGCTTGATCCGTCGGGGACGACGCATGATCCCACCGCTCATCACCACGGTGATCCCGCCGACGACCGCGAACCAGAAGAAGACGCCGACGAGCAACGCGCCCTGGTCCACGCCGACGTGGCCGAAGTTACCCAGCTGGCCGCTGCCGGCGTAAGCGAGCAACGACATCACCAGCGTCCCGCCGACCGCGGCGACCAACAGTTTGGCGGCGGCCGCGAGCAGCGGCAGCGCACGCCGGGCGCACTGCTGGCCGACCGCCACCCCGGACGACGCGCCGATGATCAGCAGCGCCACCCAGACCGGCCCTAACGGTGGCCTGGGGACCGCGGCCAGCACCGGCAGGGCCGGGATATCGCCACCGAACACGGTGAATGAACTGAAAGTCGCGAATCCGATATGCGCGCTGGCGCCGACGGCCATCGCCGCGGTGCCCACAATCACGTTGGGCGCGTAGAGCATTGACAGCAAGGTGAGGCTGAACTCGCCGAAGATCGAATCGGTGATGCCGTAGAGCTCCTGCATGGTCGACCAGTGCACGACCAGCGACCCGGCCGCCACCAGGCCGGACAGCCCAAGCAACGCCAGCAGACCGGCGGATGCGGCGCGCACGGAGTCGCCGAGCCAGAACGGCAGCGACGCGGCTGCCAGCGCGCGCGGCCCCACCCGGGACCACACGCCGATACCGGCGCCCGCGGCATGAACCACGAACACGCTCAGGAACGCGCGCAGCGCGCTGGGTGTTTGCAGCTCGGTGATCACCGAGGACGCGTCGTCGATGACCGCCAGGGCGATCGCAGCCATCAGCAGCGGGCCGCCCAGCGCCGAGGCGACGACCCAGCGGACGACCAGCCACGACGAGTGGGGCGTGGTGGCGCGCGCTGTGCTGCGCGCGGTCGCCCAGATCATCAGGAGGACCGGCAGCAGCGGCATCACACCGAGTTCGCGGCCACCGATCGAAACCGGGACCTGGTGCACGCCCAGCCACATGCTGGCGATGGCGCCCAGCGCGCCGGTCATGTCGCTGTTGGCGATCAACAACTGGATCAGCGTGACCGCGGCGATGATGACCAGCGCCACCACAGCCGGCGCGAACGCGACCCTGACTAGGTCACGTGCCTGGCGAGCGCCCGCTGCCCGGTTGTCCTCCACCCGTGTCACTCTGGGGCACGTCCCCGACTAGGCGCGACAGCGCACGGTTAGGCGGGCGCTGGCCCAGACGGTGACGACCCCGACTGCTGCTCCTGGCCGAACTGCTGGCCACCACCCTGCTCGGAGAAGTTCGTCGTCGCCGAACCGGCATCCGATCCGCCGACGTTCGGCGGCGGGCTGAAGCTGGGGAAGCCGGTGGGCGGCGTGGACGGGCCGTGCTGCTGCGCGGACGGCTGGGAACCCGACTGCGGCGACGGCTGAGCACCGAAACCGCCGGTCGGAACGCCGCTCTGGGTGGGCGCCGCGCTCGGCGAATAGCCGCCGTACTGCGACCCGTATCCCTGCGGCGACTGCTGCTGGCCCCCGTGCTGCTGACCGCCGGGCTGCTGTCCGTAGTAGGGCTGCTGGCCGTACTGGCCGTATTGCCCGTACTGGTTGTACTGCGCGTAGGGGTCGTACTTGGGCCGCGGCGCCGGCGCGGTGATCACCCCGGACTCCAGCAGGACCACGACGACAGCGGCGATCGCCTGCAGCACGACGGCCGCCACCAGCGGCCACATCGCCCAGCCGATCGCGAACCCGGCGGGCAGGTTGATCGTCTCGGTGATGGCCAGCAACGCACCGAGGACCGCGATCACCGCGACGATTCCCGGGTAATTCTTGGTCTTCGGCAGCAGGCCCAGCCCGGCGAGCAGCGCGGCCAGCACGGCAACCACCACCGCGGTGCCGGCGTCGCCGGCGCGCCCACCGATGCCCGGGCCGAGGTCGGCGCCGATGGTGAAGGTAGGTCCGAAGTTCAGGAGGTACGCCGCCAGACCCAGCACAACCACCGCGATGTTCAGGTAGATCGGCAGCTTGCTCGTTCCGTCGTCGTCCTTGGCGAAGGACGGTGTAGTGCCCGCATAGCTGCCGCCGGGTTGCGCCGGTGGATAGCCCGGGCTTCCGGGAGAGTAGGTCATGGCTCCTCCTGTTGCTTCCAGTGCCTTGAACTGCCTAGCGGTCGCCACGGTTGCAGTGCAAAGCTGTGCTTCCAGGCGCCTCGCTGAGTTAGCGACGCGGTCGATCACCCACGCTAGCGCACGTGCGGCAACCCGTGCCGCTGCCACCGGCTTGGACGGTGCGGCCCACGCCGGCGGCCCCGCGAGACGGTCCGTGTCACAACGGCTTGCTCAGCAGAGGTAGAACACGTTCTAATTCTCAGCATGGATTACGGGCTTGTGCTTTTTACCAGCGATCGTGGCATCTCCCCGGCGAAGGCCGCGAAGCTCGCCGACGACCACGGCTTTCAGACCTTCTACGTGCCAGAACACACTCACATTCCGGTGAAGCGCGAGGCGGCTCACCCCACGACGGGCGACGAATCGCTGCCCGACGACCGCTACATGCGGACACTAGACCCATGGGTAAGTCTGGGTGCCGCGTGCGCGGTCACCTCGCGGGTGCGGCTGTCCACCGCGGTGGCCCTGCCGGTCGAGCACGACCCGATCACCCTGGCGAAAAGTATTGCCACCCTTGACCACCTGTCAGGCGGACGGGTCAGCCTGGGCGTCGGATTCGGCTGGAACACCGACGAACTCGCCGACCACAACGTGCCGCCGGGCCGGCGCCGCACCATGCTGCGCGAATACCTCGAGGCGATGCGGGCGCTGTGGACCGAAGAGGAAGCCCAGTACGACGGCGAGTTCGTGAAGTTCGGTCCCAGCTGGGCCTGGCCCAAGCCGGTGCAGTCACACATCCCGGTGCTGGTGGGCGCGGCGGGCACCGAGAAGAACTTCAAGTGGATCGCTCGCAGCGCCGACGGCTGGATCACCACTCCACGCGACTTCAACATCGACGAGCCGGTGAAGCTGCTTCAGGACACCTGGGCGGCCGCGGGCCGCGACGGCGCCCCGCAGATCGTGGCGCTGGACTTCAAGCCGGTGCCCGAGAAGCTCGCCAAGTGGGCCGAGCTCGGGGTGACCGAGGTGCTGTTCGGGCTGCCGGACAAGTCCGAGGACGAGGTCGCCGCCTACGTCGAGCGGCTGGCCGGCAAACTCGCCGCCCTGGTCTGACATCGATCGTCGTCGCGAGACATAAACCACGGCGACCGCCAACGGCGTGTCGTGTGCGTGGTTTATGTGTCGCGCAAGGAACGCGGAGTCAGGCCAGCGTGGCCCGGTTGTCCGTCTCGGTCGGCCGGACCACGATCGAAGCCCCGAGTGGCTCGCCGTCGGTGAGCAGGCCGACCAGTTCGGGGTCCTCGCTCAGGGCCAGGAAGCGGCTGCCGTCGTCGTCGAGGCGGCCGATGATGATGCCGGTGTGCACCGGCCAGTCGTAGCGCACGGTGTAGGTCTCGATGGTCGCCGGACCGTCGGCCTTGACGGTCACCGGCACCTTGGGACGAGCGGCGACCTCGGCGCGCAGTGCGGCGCTGTGGTCGGGCGTCCAGTTCACCGGCGTGGTCGAGTACACCCCGACCGAGTACTTGCTCATGATCCCGCCGTTGGCGGCGACCAGGCCGAATTGGCCTGGGAGGTCCCGCATTTCGCTGACCGTCTCGGCGATGCCGTGCAGTGAGTAGTTGTTGCCGGGTCCGCCGAAGTACGGCAGGCCGCCGGTGAGCGTCAGCCCGCGAGGATCGTCAGTGGCCAGACCCATTCCGTCGCAGAAGTTGAACACCGGCACCGGGAAGCAGCTGTAGAGGTCGAAGGTCGAGACGTCATCGATGCCGACGCCGGCCCCGGCGAGAGCCTCCCGAACCGCCAGCACCGAGGCCGAGTTGTGCGTCAGGTCGAGGCGGTCTAGCAGCGGTTGGTCCACCATGTCGGCGTGGCCGTGCAGGAACACCCAGCGTTCCTCGTGCACCCCGAGCCGGCGGGCGGCGCCCACCGACATCAGCAGCGCGGCCGCACCCTGATTGACCTGGTCGCGGGCCACCAGGAGCCTCGGATACGGATCGCAGATCATCCGGTTGGACGCGGTGACGGTGATGAGCTCGTCGACGCTGCGCTCCACCGGGGAGGACGCGAACGGGTTCTTCGCCGCCACCTTGGTGAACGGGGCGAACAGCTCGCCCATCTGGCGCCGGTAGTCGGCCACGCTCAAGCCCAGCCGAGCGCGGCGCGCGTTCTCCAGCAACCCGTACTGGGCCGGCGCTCCGATCAGGCCGTGCGCGACGGTGTAGTCGTCGAACAGGCCGTCATAGCCGAAGCCCCGGTCCTCGAGCGAACCCTCGACCGTGTCGGAATGGTCCGGCTTATCCCGGTCGGCGAAATACCTGATGCTGGACGTGTTTTCGGAGCCGAAGATCATCACGACCTCGGCCTCGCCCGAGGCGATGACGCCGGCGAACTCGGTGACCAGATGCTGGGGGCCCTGGCCGCCGATGGGCTCGAGAATCGCTCGGGCCGGTGCGGCCCTGATGCGCTTGGCCACCGACCGCGGGTAGTTGTTGGACTTGCCCATCGGCGCGGGTGTGCGCCCGGAGAGCTCGAACTGCCGGATCGCGGCGACGGTGTCGATGGCCGCGGCGACGGCGGTGGCGTCGGCCCCGGTGTCATGCAGAGCGGCCTGCGACGCTGCGGTCGCCAGTTCCACCGACGACATTCCGCGGTAGCCGGAGTCCTCGATGCGCTCGGTGAACTGCCCCACCCCGACGATGACTGGGGTGTTCGGGTCGAGATTCATAGACCCACTATCTACCGAGGGCCGGGCCCCGGCCAAATCCGGGGCCCGCGCGCGGGGTCGGCCCTACAGGCTCTGCAAAATCTCCCGGGCCAGCGCCGCGGTTTCCGACGGGGTCTTGCCCACCTTGACGCCGGCCGCCTCCAGGGCCTCCTTCTTGGCGGCCGCGGTGCCCGACGAGCCGGACACGATGGCGCCCGCGTGGCCCATCGTCTTGCCCTCCGGCGCGGTGAATCCCGCGACGTAGCCGACGACCGGCTTGGACACGTTGGCCTTGATGTAGTCGGCCGCACGCTCCTCGGCGTCACCGCCGATCTCACCGATCATCACGATGACCTTGGTGTCGGGGTCCTTCTCGAAGGCCTCGATGGCGTCGATGTGGGTGGTGCCGATTACCGGGTCGCCGCCGATGCCGATCGAGGTGGAGAAGCCGAAATCGCGCAGCTCGTACATCATCTGGTAGGTCAGGGTGCCCGACTTGGAGACCAGGCCGACCGGACCGGGCCCGCTGATGTTCGCCGGGGTGATCCCGGCCAGCGCCTCGCCAGGGGTGATGATGCCGGGGCAGTTCGGCCCGATGATGCGCGTCTTCTGCCCCTTGTCGACGTTGTAGGCCCACGCATAGGCGCTGTCCTGCACCGGAATTCCCTCGGTGATGACGACCAGCAGCGGGATCTCGGCGTCGATGGCCTCGATGATCGCGTCCTTGGCGAACTTCGGTGGCACGAAGACGACCGACACGTTGGCGCCGGTCTCCTTCATCGCCTCCGCGACGGTGCCAAAGACCGGGAGCTCGACCTCCTTGCCGACGGGGTCCACGTGCGACACGGTCGTGCCGGCCTTGCGGGCGTTCACGCCGCCCACCACCTGGGTGCCGGCCTTCAGCATGAGCGCGGTGTGCTTGGTGCCCTCACCACCGGTGATGCCCTGGACGATGACCTTGGAATCTGCGTTCAGGAATATAGACATGGGTCATCTCTCCTTAGGACTTGTTCGCCAGCTCGGCGGCTTTGTCGGCACCGGCGTCCATGGTCTCGGCCTGGATCACCAGCGGGTGGTTGGCTTGGGCCAGGATGCGCCGGCCTTCGTCGACGTTGTTGCCGTCGAGCCGGACCACGAGCGGCTTGTTCGCCTCGTCGCCGAGCATGTTCAGCGCGGTCACGATGCCGTTGGCGACCGCGTCGCAGGAGGTGATTCCCCCGAACACGTTCACGAACACGCTCTTGACCTGTTTGTCGTTCAGGATGACGTCGAGGCCCGCGGCCATCACCTCGGCCGACGCGCCGCCGCCGATGTCGAGGAAGTTGGCCGGCTTGACCCCGCCGTGCTTCTCGCCCGCGTAGGCGACGACGTCGAGCGTCGACATCACCAGGCCCGCACCGTTACCGATGATGCCGACCGAGCCGTCCAGCTTGACGTAGTTGAGGTCGTGCTCCTTGGCCTTGAGCTCCAGCGGGTCGGTGGCGTCGCGGTCCTCGAACTCGGCGTGGCCGGGCTGACGGAAGTCGGCGTTGGCGTCCAGCGTGACCTTGCCGTCCAGCGCCAGGATCTGGTCCTGTGGGTCGCGCACCAACGGGTTGACCTCAACCAGGGTGGCGTCCTCGGCGACGAAGACCTCCCACAGCTTGTTGATGGTGATCGCGGCGGCGTCGAGCACCTCGGCGGGCAGGTGGCCCTGCTCGGCGATGGAACGCGCGGTCGCCAGGTCCACACCCTTGACGGCGTTCACCGGAACCTTGGCCAGCCGCTCGGGCTTGGTGGCGGCCACCTCTTCGATCTCCATGCCGCCCTCGACCGAGCACATGGCCAGGTAGGTGCGGTTGGCGCGGTCGAGCAGGAAGGAGATGTAGTACTCCTCGGCGATGTCGCTGGCCTCGGCGACCAGCAGCTTCTTCACGACGTGTCCCTTGATGTCGAGACCGAGGATGTTCTTGGCGTGCTCGTAGGCGTCGTCGGGCGTCGCCGCGTACTTGACACCACCCGCCTTGCCCCGGCCACCGACTTTCACCTGCGCTTTGACCATCACCGGACGACCGATCTCGGTGGCGATCTCACGAGCGCCCTCGGCGGTGTCGGTCACGCGTCCCGGCGTAGTCGGTACGTTGTGCTTGGCGAACAATTCTTTTGCTTGATACTCGAAAAGGTCCATGGACTCTCTGTCTTCGCTCGACTCAACTACTAGGCCTCTTGGTGGGCGGTGCCGCAGTCGGCAACTCGCACGGACGAACTGTATCCACCCTTCAAACGGCGTTTACCGCGGCGTCCGCCGATGTGGCACAGCTCACCGTCAAGGGGTTGACCGTGCGCGTGATCCAAATCACAATTCCGCCCGGATTTTCCAACAAGGTTGCCAGCCCGGCGCGTTAGCGGATACCTTCCTAGGGTCCAGATAACGTTATGGTCACGATACGAGGACATTTCAGGTTGTCCCAACACCTTTTTGCCCGGCCTTCTGCCGTAACTGAAGGCGTCGTGAGGGTAGGCCGCGCCGCAGGCGCCCGATGGGCCGACGCACCGCATCGCACCGAAGTCACCGAGATCCTTCCGCTTGACGGGTTTGACTTCGACGACTTCGAGTTCAGCGACGACGCCGGTGATCTCGGCGACTTGGACTTCAGCAGCGACTCACCGTTCGATAACGAAGCTCAGGTGCTGCTGGCGCCCGAGCTCGACGACCTGAACGAGGCCGACGACGTCCGCCCGGTATGGCTGGCCGCGCCCGTCACCGAGGTGCTGCCGCGGGTGATCGTCGAGCCGCGCACCGAGCGGCGTCTCGAGCGCTCGCCCACCACCGACGTCGTCGGCGTCGCACGCCGCGGCGGGCAGCACCGCAAGCAACCGACCAGTGCGGCCCGGGGCCGGCTGCTGATCTCGGCGATGGCCGCCGGAGCCGCCGCCGCGGCCGCCCACACGGCAACCAGCCACGCCGACACCCCCAAGACCGACGCCGTGCTGACCGCCAACGCGTCCGCGCTCACCGGCGGGGCCGGCGGCAGCAGCACCGTGCGCGGCCCCCAGGTGATCGCCGCGGCGCCGGCGGCCACCGCCGCGCTGCACAACCAGGAGCTGGCCAAGGGCGTCGCCTTCGCCAACGATCGCGCTCAGCGCGAGGCGCGGTTGTCGCAGCCGCTCTACGTGATGCCGACCAAGGGCATCTTCACCTCCAACTTCGGCTACCGCTGGGGTGTGCTGCACGCCGGCATCGACCTGGCCAACTCGATCGGGACACCGATCTACGCGGTGTCCGATGGCGTCGTCATCGACTCCGGCCCGGCCAGCGGCTACGGCATGCTGGTCAAGCTGCGTCACGCCGACGGCACGGTCACGCTTTACGGCCACATCAACACCACACTGGTCAGCGTCGGTGAGCGCGTGATGGCCGGGGACCAGATCGCCACCATGGGCAACCGGGGTAATTCCACCGGCCCGCACCTGCATTTCGAGGTGCTGCAGGGTGGCAGCGAACGGATCGACCCCGTGCCGTGGCTCGCTAAGCGTGGTCTTATGGTCGGCAACTACGCTGGTTGAGGTGACCGCGCCGAACGACGAAACTTCCGGTCCGCGTCCGCCCGAGCCCACGCTCGAGCACGATTCGCCCTCCGAGTCACGGACACGGATCATCCGGCGCGCGCCCACCGGGCCCATCCCGACCACGCCGGACAGCCCCACCACCCACTTCGCCCCGCAATCGGCGCCCTACCGGGCCGGTTCCCGTGCGGGTCGCACCGGCTATGCCGGGGTGCCGGCCCTTGAGCCCACCGATCGGACGGCCGTCGCCGCGTGCGCGGTGAGCATCGTCAGCGGCTGGGCCACCTCGGTGGTCGCCACCGACCTGATCGCCGGTTGGTGGCGAACCGACCGCCTGTTCTGCATCGCGGTCGCCTTTCTGGCCCTGGTGTTCGCCGGCACCACGGTGTCGGGCGTGATCCTGCTGTTGAAGCGCCGATCGATCAGCCGGTACCTTCTGATGGCCGGCGCGCTGGTCGCGTTCCTCACTTACCTCGGCGTGTTCATCGCCGGCGCCCGCGTCGCGTGGGTCGTCCACCTGCTGCCGATATTGCCGATCGCCACGGTCGTGCTGGTGATGCTGCCGCAGACCAAACGCTGGTTGGACGCCTGACCTTCGCCGAACGCAGCCGCTTAGAGCTTGCTGATCGGGGCGTGGTTGTGCATCAGCTTCACCCGCCCGGCGCTGCCGAAGTCGATCAGCGACATCGCCGATTCGCCGACGCCCGAGACCTCCTCGACCCGGCCCAGCCCGTACTTGTCGTGCGTCACCCGGTCGCCGGCCGCGAGCACCAATAGCGGCCGCTTGCTCATCCCCGAGCGGGTCGGGGCCGCCCGCGGCGTGCCGAACCGGCCGGCGCCGCTTACCGGCGCGCTGAACGACGGGGCCGGCGCCGTGCGCCGCCATTCGATGAGCTCCTGCGGAATCTCTTGCAGGAAGCGCGATTCCGGGTTGAGCATCGGCTGCCCCCAGGAAGACCGGACGATGGCCCTGCTCACGTAGAGCCGTTGCCGCGCCCGAGTGATCCCGACATAGGCCAGCCGCCGCTCCTCGGAGAGTTCGACCGGATCGTCCAGCGACCGCATGTGGGGGAACATTCCGTCCTCCCAGCCGGTCACGAACACCACCGGAAACTCCAGACCCTTGGCGGTGTGCAGGGTCATCAGGGTGACCATGCCGGCCCCGTCCTCGGGGATCTCGTCGCTGTCGGAGACCAGCGAAACCCGCTCCAAGAACTCCGCCAGCACACCGGTGTCCGGCACGTCTTCGTCTTCGGGAGTCTGCAGCGACTCGCCCAACGCCGCGGCGTTGGCCCGGTCGGTGCTGAATTCGTGTGCCACGCTGACGAGTTCGTTGAGGTTGTCCAGACGCGCGAGCTCCTGCGGATCGGTGGAGGATTCGAGTTCCCGGCGATATCCGGTGCGTTCGAGCACCGACTCGACCAGATCTCCGAGATCGTCGTCGAGGCGGCCGCGCAGCTCGTCCAACAACTCGACGAAACCGGCGATCGCCTTCTCCGCGCGCGAATTCAGCATCGGCACTTTGCCTTCGGCCGCGGCCACGAGCGCGTCGGCGAAACTGGCGCCGGTGTTCTCGGCGTACACCGCCACGCACGCCTCGGCACGATCGCCGATGCCCCGGCGCGGGGTGTTGAGGATGCGCCGCATGCTGACCGCGTCCCCGGGGTTGTCCAGCACCCGCAGATAGGCGACGATGTCGCGGATCTCCTTGCGCTCGTAAAAGCGCACTCCCCCAACGACTTTGTAGGGGATTCCGGCGCGGATGAACACCTCTTCAAAGGACCGCGAGGAGTTGTTGGTGCGGTAGAAGACGGCGACGTCGTTGTAGGTGATCTCGCCCTTCTCGGCGAGCGCGTCGATCTCCTCGGCGACGAAACGGGCCTCGTCGTGCTCGTTGTCGGCGACGTAACCGACGATCAGCTCACCGGCACCCTCGGCGGTCCACAGCCGCTTGTCGCGGCGCCCTGAGTTGCGGGCAATCACCGAGTTGGCCGCGGACAGGATGTTCTGCGTCGAGCGGTAATTCTGTTCCAGCAGAATGGTTGTCGCGTCGGGGTAGTCGCGCTCGAAGTCCTCGATGTTGCGGATCGTGGCGCCGCGGAACGCATAGATCGACTGGTCGGCGTCGCCGACAACGCACAATTCCGCGGGCGGCACCTCGTCGGATACCTCGCCACTGCCAGGCTGATTCGGCGGTCCCAGCTTCGGCTCGCCTCCGCCGGCCCCCGGGCCAGCTCCGGCGGGCCTCGCTGAACCGCCGCGGCCGGCCAGTTCGCGCACCAGCACGTACTGCGCGTGGTTGGTGTCCTGGTACTCGTCGACGAGGACGTGCCGGAACCGCCGCCGGTAGTGCTGGGCGATCTCCGGGAAGGCCCGCAGCACCGCCACGGTTTCCCCGATCAGGTCGTCGAAGTCCAGCGCGTTGGCCGCCCGCAACCGACGCTGGTATTCGCCGTAGACACTGGCCACCGTTCGGGACAACTCGTCGGAATCGTCGGTCAGCTTGCCCACCGCCTGCGCGGGGTCGATCAGCTCGTTCTTCAGGTTGGAAATGGCATTGGCCAGCAGCCGGGGCGAGTAGCGCTTGATGTCGAGCCCCATGTCGCGCCCGATCATCTGCAACAGGCGCCGTGAGTCGTCGGCGTCGTAGATGGAGAAGTTGGAGTTGAGACCCTCGATCAGGGAAGCCTGGTTGCGCAGGATGCGCACGCAGGTCGAGTGGAAGGTGGAGACCCACATGGCGCGGGCCCGGTTGCCCACCAGCCGCACCACCCGTTCGCGCATCTCGGCGGCGGCCTTGTTGGTGAAGGTGATGGCCAGCACCTGGCCGACCCCGACCCCGCGTTCCGCGATCAGGTAGGCGATGCGGCGGGTCAACACCGCGGTCTTCCCCGAACCCGCACCCGCGACGATCAGCAGTGGGGAACCCTCATGCACCACCGCTTGGCGCTGTTGCGGATTGAGGCCCTCGAGCAGTTGATCTGCTTCGGAGGCCGGCTTGGCATCTGTTGCGTGCACACTCATGTCAGTCCAAACTTACCGCCGCCCACTGACGCGCAGCGCCCTGGCATCAGACCAGGCTAGTGGGCAGGACGGCCGGGACGGCGTCACTCGGACTACCGGGAATTCGGCGTGTCGGAAGGCAATTTGCGGCCCGGATTCTGCCCGGCGGGGCAATTGCACCCGAGTCCAAAAAGTGCAGCTTAAACATCGTTTTTTGCGCGTTTACCGTTTTTAGTGGCACACTCGATTCGTGCTCAACGTGCAGTGTCGGCGATGCTCCTCGACTCAGGAGTGGCGCCGCCGATTTCCCTACCGGTACCGGTTTGCGGTGCACGTGGCCTAACTGCTTCCGCAGAGCCCCGTGGTCCGCTTTCGGCACTCGGGGCTCGTCTTTTGTGAGGCCCTAAACTGCATGAGACCAGAAACCCCACATCACGACGACGACGCGGAGTCAGCCGACATGGACATCGACACGGTGGCGACCCAAGAGGTCACCGACATAGACGAGTTGCGCCAGGAGATCGACCGGCTCGACGCCGCGATTCTCGCAGCGGTGCAGCGGCGCACCGAGGTGTCACAAGCGATCGGCAGGGCCCGGATGGCGTCCGGCGGAACGCGGCTTGTCCACAGCCGCGAAATGAAGGTCATCGAGCGCTACAGCGAGCTCGGCCCCGAAGGCAAGGACCTGGCGATACTGCTGCTGCGGTTGGGCAGGGGCCGGCTCGGCCACTGACCTCGGCGGTTCATTCGTCGGGCGCAGATTCCCGCTACACCTGGCTCCATCACGTCAGAGCCCATAGGGTCGAAACATGACCTCCGTGCACATCCTCCCCGACATCACCGCCACTCCGGAGTGGGACGCCTTGCGTAGGCATCATGAACAAATCGGCGACACCCATCTGCGGCAGTTCTTCGACGACGATCCCGATCGCGGCCGCGAGCTGACCGTCTCAGTCGGCGACCTCTACATCGATTACAGCAAGCACCGCATCACGCGAGAAACGCTGCGGCTCTTGGTCGATCTGGCGCGGACGGCCAACCTCGAAGAGCGCCGCGACCAGATGTTCGCCGGCGTGCACATCAACACCTCGGAGGATCGCGCGGTACTGCACACCGCGCTGCGACTGCCCCGGGACGCCGAGCTGGTCGTCGACGGCGAAAACGTTGTCCAAGAGGTGCACGAGGTGCTCGACGCCATGGGCGAATTCACCGACCGGTTGCGCAGCGGTGAATGGACGGGGGCCACCGGGAAACGAATCAGCACGGTGGTCAACATCGGCATCGGTGGATCGGACCTCGGCCCGGCGATGGTCTATCAGGCGCTGCGCCACTACGCGAATGCGGGGATCTCGGCGCGGTTCGTCTCCAACGTCGACCCGGCGGATTTGATCGCCACCCTGGCCGACCTAGACCCGGCCACAACACTTTTCATCGTCGCGTCGAAGACGTTCTCGACGCTGGAAACCCTGACGAACGCCACCGCGGCACGCCGGTGGACCACCGATGCCCTCGGCGACGCCGCGGTGTCGCAGCACTTCGTCGCCGTCTCCACCAACAAACGTCTGGTCGACGAATTCGGCATCAACACCGACAACATGTTCGTTTTCTGGGATTGGGTCGGCGGCCGCTACTCGGTGGGTTCGGCGATCGGCCTGTCGGTGATGGCCGTCATCGGCCGAGAAGCCTTCGCGGACTTCCTTTCCGGCTTCCACATCGTCGACAGGCATTTCAAGACCGCACCGCTGGAGTCCAATGCGCCTGTGCTGCTTGGGCTTATCGGCCTGTGGTACTCCAACTTCATGGGCGCGCAATCGCACGCCGTGCTGCCGTACTCCAACGACCTGGCGCGCTTTGCGGCCTACCTGCAACAGCTGACCATGGAGTCCAATGGCAAGTCGACCCGCGCGGACGGCGGCCCGGTCACCACGGACACCGGTGAAATCTTCTGGGGCGAACCGGGAACCAACGGGCAGCACGCGTTCTACCAGTTGTTGCATCAGGGCACCCGGTTGGTGCCCGCCGACTTCATCGGCTTCAGCCAACCCACTGACGACCTGCCCACCGCCGAGGGCGACGGCAGCATGCACGACTTGTTGATGAGCAACTTCTTCGCCCAGACCCAGGTGCTGGCCTTCGGCAAGACTGCCGAAGAGATCGCCGCCGAAGGCACGCCCGCGAACATCGTGCCGCACAAGGTGATGCCCGGTAACCGGCCGTCGACCTCGATCCTGGCCAACCGGATCACCCCCTCGGTCATGGGACAGCTGATCGCGCTGTACGAGCATCAGGTCTTCACGGAGGGCGTGATCTGGGGGATCGACTCGTTCGACCAATGGGGTGTGGAGCTGGGCAAAACCCAGGCCAAGGCGCTGCTTCCGGTGATCACCGCGGACGCTTCACCGGCGCCGCAGTCGGACAGCTCCACCGATGCCCTGGTGCGCCGCTATCGCAGCGAACGCGGACGAACCAGCTGACTCAGGCGAACATCTTGGTCAGCTGAGGCGGCAGCACCCGCATCAACTGCACCAGCGGGGCCCACGGCCACCACGGCACCGCGGCGCGGCCGGGCTCCCGTTCCATCGCCGCGACGAGCGCGTTGACGCCGGTTTCGTTGTCCACCATCAACATTGTGCTGTTGGACTTGGCCGTCATCTCCGATTCGATGTAGCCCGGTTCGATGACCGAAACCTTGACGGGCCCCTTGGCGTATTCGGCGCGCAGCGATTCGCCCAGCGAACTCACCCCGGCCTTGCTCGCCGCATAGGCCGCCTTGACGCCGGGTACGCCCTTGTTGCCGAGTACCGACGAGATCAGCACCAGGTGGCCCGACCCGTTCTTGTTGAACATCTCCAGCGCGGTCTCGATCTGGACCAGCGCCGAGACCAGGTTGGTCTCGATGGTGGCCTTGTTGGCCCACAGCTTGCCGGAGCCCAGTTTCGCGCCCTTGCCGATGCCGGCGTTGACGACGATGCGGTCGATGCCGCCCAGTTCGTCGCTGAGTTCGGCGAACACCTTGGGAACGGCCTCGTGGTCGTTGACGTCCAGCGCGGCGACCGCGATCTGAATGCCCGGATACTTCTGCGAGAGCTCGGCTTTCAGCTCATCGAGCCGGTCGGTGCGACGCGCGCACAGCGCGAGGTCGCGGCCCTTGGCGGCGAAGGCGCGCGCCATGCCGGCGCCCAGGCCCGAGCTGGCGCCGGTAATGAGGATCTTCTGGCGAGTCATCGGGGCAGCATATCGACAAGGTGTCAACTCCCGGTCGGGCGACTACTTCAGCAAACGCGACATCCTCCGGTCGGCCAGGATCTTGCCGCCGGTCTGACACGTCGGGCAGTACTGGAAAGACTTGTCCGCGAACGACACTTCGCGCACGGTGTCCCCGCATACCGGGCAGGGCAGCCCGGTGCGGGCGTGCACCCGCAATCCGGAGCGCTTCTCGCCCTTGAGTGTGGCCGCCCCCTGCCCGACGGACCGGCTCACCGCATCGGTGAGCACCGAGACCATCGCGTCGTGCAGCGTGGCGAGCTGCGCGTCGGACAGCTTGCCGGCGGTGGCGAACGGCGAAATGCGCGCGACGTGCAGGATCTCGTCGCTGTAGGCGTTGCCGATCCCGGCGATCACCTTCTGGTCGGTGATGACCGTCTTGATCCGGCCGGTGTTGCCGGCCAGCACGTTGGCCAGCGCGTCGAGGTCCAGGTCCAGCGCGTCGGGGCCGAGCGCGGCGATCCCGGGGACCCGGGCCGGGTCGTCGACCAGCCACACCGCCAGCCGCTTCTGTGTGCCGGCCTCGGTGAGATCGAAGCCCGGCGCCTCACCGGGGGTGCCCAGGTGCACCCGCAGCGCGATCGGGCCCTTGCCGGGCCGCAGCGGCGCCGCGGCAAGCTTGTCCGACCACCGCAACCAGCCCGCACGCGACAGATGGGTGATCAGGAAAAGGTTGTCCGTGCGCAGCCCCAAATACTTGCCCCACCGCTCGGCCCCGGTCACGGCCTGGCCGTGCAGCGCGCTGATCGGCGGGTCGAAGGTCTTCAGTACGGACAGGGCGGCGATGTCGACCCGCCCGATCGTCAGGCCGGCGGCGTAGCGCCGCAGGTGGTCGGCCAGCGCTTCGATCTCGGGTAGTTCGGGCACGGTTTCAGTGTGCCGGTCGCAGCAAATAGGTGTCCATGATCCAGCCGTGCCGGGCACGGGCTTCGGCTCGCAGCGAAACGATGCGGGGACCCACCTCGCCGATCGTCCCCGCGATGAGCAGTTCGTCGTCGGTACCCAGGTAGGCGCCCCACCAGATTCGCGTGTCGGGCGGGCAGACCTGGAACGAGCATTCGGCGTCGAGCATCACGATTGCGGATCCCGCGGCCGGCCCATGGGTGCGCAGCTGCCGCCCGGTGGTGATCAGAACGGGTTCGCCGACCTCGTTGAGCGGGATGCGGTGCCGGGCGGTCAGCGCCTGCACGGCGGTGATGCCCGGGATGACGTCGAACGTGAAGTCGACCCGTTCGGCCACCGCGTCGAGGATGCGCAGGGTGCTGTCGTAGAGCGACGGGTCACCCCAGGCCAAAAAACCGCCGACGCCGTGCGGACCCAGCTCGGCGGAGATGGCGTCGGCCCAGATCTGCGCGCGGGCGGCGTGCCAATCAGCAACCGCGTCCCGGTAGTCGGCGTCATCGGCCCGCTTGGGATCGGGCAGCTCGACGAACCGGTAGCCCGGCTCACGGATGAAACGGTCGCAGATGTCGCGTCGCAGCGCCACCAGGTCGCTCTTCTGCTCGCCCTTGTCCATCGCGAAGAACACCTGGGTGTCGTTGAGCGCCTCGATCGCCTGCACGGTCACGTAATTGGGGTCGCCGGCACCGATGCCGATGACGTGAATGTGCCGGCCCACTACGCCGCCTCCTGATGCTCGTTGCCCGTCAGATTGCCGAATCGCAACCTCGAGCATCTAGCCGGGACCGCAAGTACCCAGTACCATGGGTACCGTCTGAAGCACCCAATGGAGGGACGCCAGCGATGACTACTCCGGTGAAGCCAGGTGGGCCGAGTCGTGAGGACTTCTCGGACCGATTGCTGAAGGGCTCGGTCAAAAAGTCCTACGAACCCGTTGTCGATATCGACTGGGACGCCCCGCTGGACCCGGACAAGTTCTATCTGCCGCCCCGGCTGGTGTCGCTCTACGGCACGCCGATGTGGGACGAGATGACCCGCGAACAACAGATCGAGCTGTCCCGGCAGGAATTGGTCAACACGCTGTCGGCCGGGATCTGGTTCGAGAACATGCTCAACCAGGCGTTACTGCGCACGATCCTGCACGAGGACCCGACCAGCAGGTCGACCCATTACAAGCTGACCGAACTGGGCGACGAGACCCGCCACATGGTGATGTTCGGTAAGGCGATCGAACGCATCGGCGCCAAACCGGTGCGCCCCAAACTGTTTCACCGGATGATCATCAACTGCCTGCCCCTGGCATTTCAGCGCGGCTCGATGCTCTGGGTGGCCGCCCTGATCGGTGAGGAGATCTTCGACTCGCTGCAGCGACAGATGATGGACGATCCGGAGCTGCAACCAATCATTCAGCGGCTCATGCGGATTCACGTTACCGAGGAGGCGCGCCACATCCAGTTCGCGCGCGACGGTGCCCGCAAGCGCGTGGTCGAGATGCCCCGGTTCAACCGCTGGTTCATGGCCAACATCAACGGCCTGGGCGGCTACTTCTTCAACTACTTGTTCAGCAATCCCGTCCCCTATGCGCGGGCGGGTCTCGACCCCAAGCGGGCCCGCAAGCTCGCGCGCACCAGCCCGCACCGCCGCGACATCCAGGTTGCCGGATTCGCGCCACTGGCGGCGTTTTTGACCGAGGTCGGCCTGATGGGCTCGATCGCACGCCGCGGCTGGAAGCGCAGCAGGTTTCTGTGACGCAGCCGCCGGACCATGCTGAGCGCTGCTGCCACATCGTCGTCGTCGGGGCGGGCGCCTGCGGCAAGAGCGCCCAAACCGCCTTGCTGGCAGCCGGTTTCACCGACCTGGTGAGGCTGGACCGGCCCACCGGAGACGCGCGCTTTGACGATGAGTCCGATACCTGGCTGTTGACCACGGCGGAGGGCGACCAAATCCGGGCCGATGTCGTCGTCGCCGCCCACCATCCGGTCCAGCGGCCCTGGCTGCCCGGCATCCCCGGACGCGACGAGTTCGGTGGAGTGGCGTTTCACGCCGCGGCGTGGGATCCCGGATTCGATCCGTCCGGAAAGCAGATCGCGGTAATAGGCACCGACTCCGCGGCCGCCCACCTCCTCAGGCCGTTGACTCAGGCGGCGGCATCGGTCACCGTGTTCGCCCACGCACCGCGTCGCGTCGTGGCCGACATCCCGGCGTGGTCCACCCGGGCCACACGCTGGCTGCGCCGCCGCACGCCGGCCTCGCGCCCGCGGGTCGCCATCGCCGGGTCCGCGATCGAGGCGGTGACGGCATCGGGCGTGCGCACCGCCGACGGAGCCGTCCACCGCGTCGACGCCATCATCTTCGGCACCGGCTACTTCATCCCCGAGGACGTCGCCGACCAGACCCTGGTCGGCTCGGCAGGGCTGACCATCCGGCAGGCCTGGCACGACGGCATGGAGCCGTTCTGCGGGGTGGCGATTCGCGGGTTCCCCAATTACTTCTTCGTCACCGGTCCCGATCCGGACGCGCAGGCGCGTTACGTCGCCGCGTGCCTGAAAGTCATGGGGCGCACGGCCAGTGGCCGCATCGAGTTGCGCGCCAGCAGCCAGCGGGTGTTCAACGAGCGCGCCCAGCTGCGGCCGGCCGAGCCGCCCTCGGTGGCATCCGCCTTCGATCTGTCGGCCAGCGCGCCCGCCGGTGAAGACACGTACGACGGCGACGCCACGCTGGAAATCGCCGGTGCCCACCACTCGGTGCGGGTCCGGCTGACCGGTCATCTGGACCCGATCGACGGCCGCTACCACTGGCAGGGAACGGTGTTTGGTTCTCCGTCGGGACCCCTGGCCGGCGACGTCCTCAAGCAATCACGGACAGGCACGCTCACGGTCGGGGAGCGCAGCGCGCCGGCACGCATCGTCGAACAGACACCGTGGGGGACGCACTCGGTCGCCGGAGTGGGCGCTCCCCCCTACGCGCTGAGCAACCACTGAGCCCGATGGGCGCTCCGCCGCGCGCCGTGGCTGACGCGCGGCGCGATGGCTGATGCCTTTGCGCTGGTTAACCACCCGTTGGTCTGGCATACCGAAAAGTTTGGCGATGGTCACCGCGTGGTAACCCCGTTGGAAGCGCGTGCTGGGCATTTGACTCCATAGCGCGTCGGGGTGGGGTCGACTCCCGACGGGTGTGGGAGGGGGGCGCATGGTGCTTTCGTTGCGGGCTTGCGGCATGGATTTACGGGAATCCCAATCGCAGCCTGCGATTTCCGGCTCTATTGAGGCCGCTGGTTCGCGAAGTAGACTTTTGCAGCCGAGAGCGGATACTCAAGCAGTCGGCCCGGCATGATGCGAGGAGGGGGAAATGGAACCGGACGCCAGGACCGAGCTGGGATGAGCCCGGTGGCCGTTGCGATGCGGACGGATGACTCGGTTGCCGTTCTTACCGTCGACGGCGAGCTTGATGCCGTCAACTCGACCGCACTTCGCGAACGCATCCTCAAAGCCACGCTGGACGATGCCGCAGCCGTGATCGTCAACGTCTCCGGGCTCAAGGTGCGCACCGAATCGGCATGGGCGACCTTCGTGGGCGCATACTGGCAGCTCGGCAGCTCCCCCCACATTCCGATCGTGCTGGTCTGCACCAACCGGGCGGTCCGCGATGTGATCACCAATAGCGGCGTCACCCACTTCATGCCGGTCTATGCGAGCGAGAAGGCCGCGCTGAAGACGCTCAGCCAGAACAGCCGCCGCCCGGTGCGGCGCGCCGATGTGCAACTGCCCGCCGACCTGACCAGCCTGCGGGAGTCCCGGCGCCTGGTCCGCGAATGGCTCACGACCTGGTCGCAGTCCAAGCTCATTCCGGTGGCGCTGGTGGTGGTCAACGTGTTCGTGGAGAACGTGCTGGAACACACCGCCAGCGTTCCGGCGGTGCGCATCGAGGCGCAGGGCGCCACGGCGACCATCGCGGTGTCGGATGCGAGCAACACGCCCGCGGTACGACTGCCGTCGCCGAAGAAGGGCATCGACGTGTCCGGACTGGCGATCGTCGACGCGCTGTCCCGAGCATGGGGCAGCACGCCCACCTCGTCCGGGAAGACGGTGTGGGCGGTCATCGGCCCCGAGAACCAGCTCTAGCCCAAAAACCTGCCCTGGTCGGCGGCCCGGGTGTCGCCACCCCGATTTGCCGGTTGTGCTGAAACTAGAACACGTTCTAATGTCGACTGACGACCCCTTCAGGAAGGCAGATGACGTGCGGTTTACCTACGCAGAGGCGATGACGGACTTTAGGTACTACATCCCGCTGGCCAAGGCAGCCGAGGCGGCAGGCTACGACGCCATGACGATCGCCGACAGCATCGCCTACCCCTTCGAATCCGATTCGAAGTACCCCTACACCCCGGACGGCAACCGCGAATTCCTGGACGGTAAGGAGTTCATCGAAACCTTCGTGCTCACTTCGGCTTTGGGCGCGGTGACTACGAGGCTGCGGTTCAACTTCTTCGTGCTCAAGCTGCCCATCCGGCCACCGGCGTTGGTGGCCAAGCAGATCGGGTCGCTGGCCGCGATGACCGACAACCGGGTGGGCTTCGGCGTCGGCACCAGCCCGTGGCCCGAGGACTACGAGTTGTTGGGTGTCCCGTTCGCCAGGCGCGGCAAGCGGATGGACGAATGCATCGAGATCATCCAGGGCCTCACCACCGGCGACTACTTCGAATTCCACGGCGAGTTCTACGACATCCCCAAGACCAAGATGACCCCGGCGCCCACCAAACCCGTCCCAATTCTGATCGGCGGGCACGCCGACGCGGCGCTGCGGCGCGCGGCGCGCCTGGACGGCTGGATGCACGGCGGCGGCGACCCCGAGGAACTCGACCACCTGCTGGCCAAGCTCAAGAAGTTCCGCGAAGAAGCCGGCAAGACCGGGCCGTTCGAGATCCACGTGATCTCGGCCGACGCCTACACCGCCGACGGCATCAAACGGCTCGAGGACAAGGGCGTCACCGACGTCATCGTCGGCTTCCGCATTCCCTACATCAAGGGCAAGGACACCGAGCCGTTGGACAGCAAGATCCGCAACCTGGAGATGTTCGCCGAGAACGTGATCGCGAAGCTTTAGCGGCGGTCGCAAGCGCGGCCGCAGCCGGGCGCAGCGGGCCGCCGCCATCAGCTTTAGCGGCGGTCGCAAGCGCGGCCGCAGCCGGGCGCAGCGGGCCGCCGCCATCAGCTTTAGCGGCGGTCGCAAGCGCGGCCGCAGCCGGGCGCAGCGGGCCGCCGCCATCAGCTTTAGCGGCGGTCGCAAGCGCGGCCGCAGCCGGGCGCAGCGGGCCGCCGCCATCAGCTTTAGCGGCGGTCGCAAGCGCGGCCGCAGCCGGGCGCAAGCAGAAGCGTTACAGCACATCCCATTTCGGGGCGCGCTTTTCCCGGTGCGCCAGCGCGGCCTCGACCGGGTTGTTCGTGAAGCCGCTGAGGATCTGGGTGCGGTTCTCGATCTCGATGGCATGGCGCAGGCTCGGCGCGTCCAGTGCGGCGTTGAGGCCAATCTTGGTCTGCCACACGCCGTATGCGTTGTTCTCGGCGATCGAGCGGGCCAGCTTGAGCGCGGCCGGCATCAGCTCATCGGCGGCGACGACCTCGTGCACCAGCTTGATGCGGTAGGCCTCCGCCGCGTCGATGATGCGACCGGTGAGCATGAGTTCGCGCGCCACTCCGGCGCCGACGATCTTGGGCAGCAGGTAGCTGGTGCCCATGTCCATCGACGAGAACCCCGCCTTGATGAACACCGAACCGAACCGCGCGTGCTCGGAGGCGACCCGGATATCGCAGACCAACGAGAACGCCAGCCCACCGCCGACGGCGACCCCATTCACCGCGCCGATCACCGGAATGTCCATCTCGTAGATCCGGGTGTACAGGTTGGCCAGCCGGACCTGGGCGTCGTAGTTGACCTTGAACGCCGGGGTGGTCGGCTTGTGCTGAGTCCAGGGCTGGCCGGTGCCGCTCAGATCGGCGCCGGCGCAGAATCCGCGTCCGGCACCGGTCAGGATCGCCACCCGATACTCACCGTTGTCCAGCACGTCGAGGGCCTCGTGGACGCCGTCGATCAACGAGCCATCGATGGCGTTGAGGCGCTCCGGCCGGTTCAGGGTAATGCGGGCGATGTTGTCTTCGGGACGATCCAGTGTCACTGCAGGCATAGGGGAACCGTAGGCCACATCGCTCTTTACCGAGGAGGCATACCGTGGTTCTGCCACCACATCGAAGGAGCAGCCATGGCACGAACCGAAGGCGACACCTGGGACCTGGCCAACAGCGTGGGCGCCACCGCCACCATGGTGGCCGCGGCCCGGGCGGCGGCCACCAGACGCCCGCAGCCGGTCATCACCGACGAGTTCGCCGAGCCGCTGGTACGCGCCGTCGGGCTGGACGTATTCACCAGGCTGGCGGCCGGCGAACTCGATTCGGTGGACCTGGAAACGGGTGTCGGATTCTCGCGCATGGTGGACACATTCGCGGCCCGGGCCCGGTTTTACGATGACTATTTCGCCGCGGCCGGGCAGGCCGGGTTGCGCCAGGTGGTGATCGTGGCATCGGGTCTGGACTCGCGGGCCTACCGGCTGCGATGGCCGGCCGGGACGACGGTGTACGAGATCGATCAGCCGGAGGTGATCGCGTTCAAGACGGCGACGCTGGCCGAGATCGGCGCCGCCCCGACCGCCGAACTCCGCACCGTGGGTATCGATTTGCGTGAGGACTGGCCGGCGGCGTTGCAAGCGGCGGGCTTTGACCCGGATCAGCCGACGACCTGGCTCGCCGAGGGAGTGCTGATCGGATTCCTTCCGCCCGACGCCGAAGTTCGGTTGCTGAACGCCATCATTCCGTTGTCCAGCGAAGGCAGCCGGTTCGCCGGCGACTTCGGGACCGTCGCCCCGACGACGCCAGAGGGGCAGGAACAGGCCCGGCTCATGACCGAGGGGTGGCGACGGCAGGGCCTCGATTTGGACATCGCGGGCTTGGCCTACCCGGGCGAGCACACCGACGTCGCCGCGCACCTGGCGGCAAACGGGTGGGATACCACCACATTTCGGCTCACGGATCTGTTCTCCGCCGCGGGCTTACCGGAACTGGGCCCCGCCGAGCATCAGGTTCCCGCAGCCACGATCAGCTTCGTCAGGGCGGTGCGCCACTAGCCGGCGCGCCGGCGTCACGCGGACCGCTTGGCCAGCCACTCGGCCTGCATCACCAGCAGGGCCATGACCTCCAATTGCGGTGTCTGCGGGTCGAGTTCGCGATACCGCTGATAGACGTTGACGACGACGCGCTCGGCGTCCAGCCACGTGGCGTACTCGCCGAGGTCGATGGTGTCGGCGGCCTCGGCCCACGACAACCCCCGGTGGTAGGCGTCCTCGGACTGTTCGGCGACGTGCACGAGATAGCCACGCACCGCGCGGATTCCGTCCGGATCGGTGACGGGGCCGTGGCCGGGCACCACCGTCGGCGCGTCCAGCGCGATCATCGTGTCGCACGCCGCGACCCAGTTGGCGATCGGACCGGCCCACACGATGGGCGTGCAGCCGATGAACAGCAGGTCGCCGGCGAACAGCACTCCCGCGTCGGGCACGTGCACCACCGAGTCGGCGGCGGTGTGCGCGGGACCCAGATTCAGCATGTCGATCCGCCGCCCGCCGACCTCGACGGACAGGTTGCGCTCGAAGGTCTGGTCGGCGTTGCGCAGCGTGATGTTGCTGAAGTCGAAGTGCCCGAATCGTTCTCGCGTGTACGGGGTCGCCACCGGCCCGAGGTTGGCGGTTTGCACCATGGCCAGCATCTCGGGCGCCATCCCGTGCTCGATCTCCTCGGCGGTTCCGTGCGCGGCGATGATGCGCACCGACGCGTCGAGCAGTTGGTTGCCGTGGGTGTGGTCGCCGTTGGAGTGGGTGATCAACGCGTCGGTGATGGGCGCGGACCCGGTGATGGGCCGCATCGCGGTGAGCATCTCGCGGGTCAGCGCCAGGTCGAACAGAGTGTCCACCAACAGGGACGCGTCCTCGCCGGCGATCAGCCCGGCGTTGCTCCACCCGTAGCCCCCGTCCGGCAGCGTCCATGCCCACACCCGGTCGGCGACCTGATGCAGCCCGCGGGTGTAAGGCACCCGGGCCGGTGCCCGATTGACCCGCGGCGCTGCGGGCGCGGCGTCCGGGTTGGGCCGCGCGGCCAACGCGTGTGGCGCGCGGCTCGCGCGGACGGTCTGGCGGGTCTCCCCCAAGCCCTGGACCTGGAGCGTGACGACGTCGCCGTCGTGTAGCCAGCCGGGAAACGATTCCAGCGCAGCGGGATTGAGATGCTCGACCAGTGTGCAGGTGGGCACCGTTCCGGAGCCGATGACGTCGCCGGGGTTGAGGGTGACGCCGCGCGAGGCGTAGGAGATGACTTCGCCGAACGTCCAGTCCATCTGGGCCGTCGACCCCGTACCGATGATGGCGTCGTTGACCAGGGCGGTAACCCGCAGGTCCAGCCTGCCTGGATGGGACGGCTGGCGGTACGGCTCGAGTTCGTCGGGGGTCACCAGGTAGGGACCCAGCGTGACACCGCTGTCCTTTCCCTTGCCCTGTCCGATACCCAGTTGGCTTTCCATCTGCTGCAGGTCGCGCGCGGACCAGTCGTTGAAGATGGTGTAGCCGATGATCGCCTGTTCGGCCTGCTCGACGGTGAGATCCCTGCCGCCGGCCCCGATCACCGCGGCGATCTCCAATTCGAAGTCCTGCCAAGCGGAACCGGGTGCTGTCGGCGCATTGTCGTAGGGCCCTAAAACGGTTGACGGACAGGCGAAGTAGAACGCGGGAATGCGATACCAGCTGTCGGCGAGCAGCCGTCCGGCGCCCAGCGCGGCTTGGCAGTTGCGCATGTGGTCCAGGAAGCACAGGGAATCCCGGATGGACGGCGGGCGCGGGATGGGCGCCAGCAGTCGGACGTCGGCGAGCGGTACCGACGCCGCCGGGGAGCGCTGCGCCTCCTCCCCCGCTTGCCGCAGTCCGTCAGAGCCTCGCGCGATCAGGTCGAGCAGCGTCACGCCCGCCGGCAGCGCGTGGATGGTGTCGCCGGAGAGGACCCCGACGCGCTCGCCGTCATCACCTTGGTAGGTAACCCATTTCACTCGCGTACCACCTCACTTGCTTTCTTGTCCGGCCGTAGCCCCCGCCAACTCGATTGGCGTAGCCGGTTATCCGGGGTCCACTCGCTGTAGCGCACCTCCCCGACCAGAACCGGCTCGACGTACGTGACGCCCCGGGTTTCGCTGCGGGGCAGCGGCGGGTGGAAGGGGGAATCGTCGGTGTGCAGCGGTGCCAGCGTCTTCTTCAGGTTGGTCAGGTCGCGTTCGGTGAACCCGGTGCCGACGCGGCCCGCGAAGTGCAGGCCGTCCGCGGTCGGGATGCCCATCAGCAGTGAGCCGATGCCGCTGCTGCGTCCGCCTTCCCCCGCCTTCCAGCCGCCGATGACGACTTCCTGGGTGTTCCAATGCTTGTCCTTGATCCAGGACGACGAGCGCCGGCCGGGCTGGTAGGTGGAGTCGCGCCGCTTGGCGATCACGCCCTCCCAGCCACGCTTGCCGGAGTGCTCGAGCGCCTGCGCGCCGTCCCCGGGCAGCAGTTCGGGAACGATGAGATCGCTGCCGGCGCCCAGCATTTCCAGCACCTTGCGCCGGTCTGAGTACCTGGCCCGCAGCAGCGAGCGGCCGTCGAGGTAGAGCACGTCGAACGCCCAGAATTCGACGCGCGATCCCCGGCCGCGGTTCTGCATCTCATGGAAGTTGGGCACACCCGAGGAGTCCAGGACGACGGCCTCACCGTCGAGGATCACGTGGTGCTCCGCGAGATCTTCTGCGAGCGAGCGTAGTTCGGGGTATTCGCCGGTGACTTCGCGGCCGCGCCGGGACCGTACCCGGATGGCGCCGTGGTCGGCCTCGATCAACAGCCGGTAGCCATCCCATTTGCCTTCAAACGCCCACTGGCCCGCCTTCAGCGCCGTCACCGAACCATGGGTGGCCAGCATGGGGGCGATGGTGTCGAAGTCGAAGACCTTCTGATCCTTCATCCGGTGCGCCAGCCACTGGTCGCCGTTGGTCTGAATTAGTGCATAGCGTCCGGAGATCTTGCCGCCGTGCAGATTGACGATGACTTCCCCTTTTTCGGCGGAGTCATTGAACTTTTCGGCCTCGTAGGTTCCGGAATCCCAGATGATCACCTTCCCGGCGCCATACTCGCCTTTGGGGATGATGCCCTCGAACCCGCCGTATTCCAGCGGATGGTCCTCGGTGTGGACCGCCAGGTGGTTCACCGAGGTCGTTTCGGGCAGGTTCTTCGGCACCGCCCAGGACACCAGCACGCCGTCCCGCTCCAGCCGGAAGTCGTAGTGCAGCCGGCGGGCGTGGTGTTCTTGGATGACGAAGCTATTCCCTTGTCCTATAGCCGGTTTCGCGACAGGTACCGGCTCGGGGGTTTTCGACGCATCGCGCATGCTGCGGTATCTGCTCAGGCGATCGGAAACCGGCGCATCCTCGTCCAGGGGTGCCAGCAGATCGCCGTCGCGGGCGACTCGGTACAGCACTTCGTCATAACGCAGCTGGCGCAGCGACGGGTCGTCGAGTTCCTCCCAGGTGCGCGGCGCCGCAACGGTGGGTTGTTCACGTCCGCGCAGCGAGTACGGCGCGATGGTGGTCTTGGCGCCGTTGTTCTGACTCCAGTCCAGAAAGATCTTTCCGGCCCGCAGGCTCTTCGTCATGGTCGACGTCACCAGCGTGGGCATCGTTTTTTCCAGTTGTTGCGCAACGCGTTTGGCCAACACCGTCGCGCCCTTACTGCTCACCGGCTCCTGCAGCGGCGTGTAAAGGTGCAGGCCCTTGCTGCCACTGGTGAGCGGATAGGTGGTCAACCCGATCGCGGTGATCAGTTCGCGGACGGCGCGCGCCACCTCGGCCAGTTGGGCCATCGTGACGCCTTCACCCGGGTCGAGGTCGAACACAAGGCGGGTGGCCGGGCCGGGTTTCAGTTCCTCGGCCCGGCTACGGGTCCACTCGGCGACAAAGCGCCACTGCGGTACGTGGACCTCCAGCGCGGCCTGTTGGGCGATCCAGGCCAGACCCTCGACGCTGTCGATGATCGGATACGTCGTCGTTCCGGATCGATGCGTCACGCTGGCGCGCGGCAGCCAGTCGGGCGCCGAAGAGGCCAGTTGTTTCTCGAAAAACGACTCCGCCTCGACACCGTTGGGCCAGCGCTTACGCGTGGCCGGCCGCCCGGCGATGTGCGGAATCATCACCTCGGCGATGCGCGTGTAGTAGTCGAAGATGTCACTCTTCGTGGTCCCGGTGGCGGGGTACAGCACCTTCTCTGCGTTGGTCAGTTTCAGCCGCGGCGCCATGTTGTCAAACTACGCGTTTCGCGCGTGTTAACCGCTTTGACCACGGCTAATCGTCCAATCACCAATTGACCTTGTGACATGACCCACGAAAGTGTTGGATTAGCGACCGAGCCCGGGCACAGACACTCAATGTTTGACGTGATCCCCTCCCCGTGGCGTCGAAACAGCGGCGTCCCGCTCAGCGATGCGACCCTACGACTGCATTCCCGGAGAATCGACGTTCCAACCTACGACCGGTCGTCCCTCGGCCGCGGAGTCGTCCACATCGGTGCGGGCAACTTCCATCGGGCGCACCAGGCCGTCTACTTCGACGATCTCGCCCGCGCGGGCATCTCCGACCGTTGGGGGGTTACCGGCGTCAGCCTCCACTCCCCGGACGTCAAAGACCTGCTGTCGCCGCAAGACGGGCTGTACACCGTGGTACAGCAAGGACACGATCGCCAAACCGCCCGCGTCGTCGGCTCGATCGGCTCCGTGCACTACGCACCGAACGATGGGACGGCCGTCCGCGCCGCCCTCGCAGATCCCCAAACCCGCATCGTCAGCCTGACCATCACCGGCAACGGGTACTTCCTGAATCCCGTCACCGACGAGTTCGACGCCGACGATCCCGACGTGCGCGCCGACCTGGTCGCGTCCGGCAACTACGCCACCGCGTGGGGGTACCTGGCCGAAGCTTTGGACCGGCGTCGCCACGCCGGCATCGCGCCGTTCACCGTGCTCTGCTGCGACAACATCCCCGGTGACACCCAGCCGGCTAGGACCGCGCTGGTGTCGTTCGCCGCTCTGAAGGACCCCGGGCTTGCCCGCTGGATCGACACGCATGTCGCGTTCCCGTCGACCATGGTCGATCGCATCACCCCACAAACTTCGAAGGCGGAGCTCAAATTCGTCGAGGAGACGTTCGGCGTCGCCGACAAATGGCCCGTCGTGACCGAGCCGTATTGCCAGTGGGTGATCGAGGATTCCTTCAGCAACGGGCGGCCGCCGCTCCACGAGGTCGGTGCCGAGTTCGTTGCCGACGTCAGCGACCACAAGCTGATCAAGACCCGGCTGCTCAACGGAACCCATATCGCGCTGGCATGCTTGGCCATCCTGGCCGGTTACCGGCGCACCGACGAAGCGATGCGCGACGGCATCATCTTCGATTTCGTCGAGAAGCTGCTGCGTGACGAGATTCAGCCGCTGCTGCCCCCGGTCCCCGGGATGAACACACCCGAATACCGGCGCACGTTGCTCGACCGGCTCGGCAATCCCCGAATGAGTGACCAGCTGCCTCGGCTGGCCCGCCGGGGAACAAGCAAGATCGCGACGTTCGTGCTGCCCTCCCTGCAGGAGGCGATCGCGCAGGGCAGGCCACACACCCTGCTGATGCTGGCGGTCGCCGGATGGGCCCGTTACATGCGCGGCCATGACCTCCAGGGACGAAAGCTCCGCCTGGAAGACTCGCAGGCGATACCGGTGGCTAGGTTGGCCAACATGGCAAGCAGTAATCCCGATCCGCTGCTGGGGCACGAAATGTTCGCCGAGGTGCGCGCGGTCCCCCTTTTTGCGGAGCGCCTCGGCGACATGATCGCGGATATCGACGCGCGCGGTGTGTTGCCCACGCTGCGTGACGCGCTGCGCCACGACCAGCGGGAGTTGGTGGCACGATGACCGCGGGCTTGACCTTCGTGCGCGAATTCGACCCGGCGCCGATCACCACCTTGCTCTGCGACGCCGATGACAACCTATTCGGGTCGGAGAGGCCGGCATTCGACGCCTCGACCGAGGTGACGAATCGTTTCCTGGCCAGGTTCGGCGTGACCGCCCCGCTCAGCTCCGAGGAGTTGCGTAAGCGCGCCGTCGGGAAGAACTTTCGTACCACGGCTCTCGACCTGGCGGTGCAGTGCGAGGTTCCGCTCGACCAGACGTTGGCCGAGGGCCGCACCGCCGCGGTGGTCGCGTCAGCCGCCGACGTGGCGAGCGGCCATGCGCTGTGCGCCGACGAGCTCGAGCGGTGGGTGCGCGACGAGCGTGAACGGGTCACCGCACACCTGGCCGTCACCCTGACCCCCGATCCGCGGGTGCTCGAACCGTTGCGCGACCTCGCGGCGCGCTACGCACTGGCGGCCGTGAGCTCGAGCGCCACCAAGCGTCTGCGTGCCTGCTTCACCGCGACCGGTCTGGCCTCGCTGCTACCGGAGGCGGTGACCTTCAGCGCGGAGGATTCTCTTCCAGTGCCGACAAGCAAACCCGATCCGGCGGTGTATCTGCATTGCGGCCAGGTACTGGGCGTCGCACCCGAACAGGGGCTGGCCATCGAAGATTCCGTGGCCGGCGTGAAGTCCGCGGTCGCGGCCGGGTACGCAACCGTCGGCAACCTGATGTTCGTGTTGCCCGACGAACGGGATTGCCGCCGTGCAGAATTGATCGATGCCGGCGCAGTCGCGATCACCGATTCGTGGCGTGCTCTTGCTGATGTCCTGTTGCCGTCGGCTGTGCCGGCCGGACGTTCCCAACTCCCGTAGGACATCGACCTCGCAGTAACGATCCGGGCCGCGACCCGGGGAGGAGGTGGCCAACGATGGCCAGCGCGATCAACCTGAACAACGCGATCGATCTGAACAATGCGTCGCTCTCCGAGCTGCCGATCGACGCGCCGAAGTATGACCGCGGCAGCGTCAGCGTCGGGATCGCGCACATCGGCGCCGGTCACTTCCACCGGGCCCATCAGGCCGCGTACATCAATCTGCTGCTGCAGCAAGGTTTGGCGCGCGAGTGGGGCATTTGCGGGGTCGGTGTAATGCCTGCCGACTGGACCATGCGCGACGTCCTCAATGGCCAGGACGGGCTGTACACGCTGATCCTGGAAAACCCCAACGGCAGCCGCGATGCCCAGGTGATCGGCTCGATCATCGACTACCGCTACGCCCCGGACGATCCGGATTCGGCGTTGAAGGTGCTTGCCGCCCCGTCCACCCGGATCATTTCACTGACCATCACCGAAGGTGGGTACCGCGACCCCGATGGGCCCGCCTTCGCCTTGATCACCGAGGCGCTCGCCCGACGGCGCCAACGCGGGATCAACGCGCCGACGATCGTCTCCTGCGACAACATCGAGAACAACGGTGAGGTCGCCAGGCGCACCGTGCTCGCGAGCGCAGAACACATGGATCCCGAGTTGGCCGAGTGGGTGGCGGAGCACGCCCGGTTCCCGAGTTCGATGGTCGATCGCATCACCCCGGCAACGACTTTGGAGATGGCCGCGGAAGTGCGACGCGACTTCGGCATCAACGACCGGTGGCCGGTGGTGGCCGAGCCGTTCACCGCCTGGGTCATCGAGGACGCCTTCGCCGACGGTCGGCCGCCGCTGGAGCAAGCGGGCGTGCTGTTGGTCGACGATGTGCGCCCGTACGAGCTGATGAAGCTGCGACTGCTCAACGCGGGACATCAGTGCCTGGCCTACTTCGCCCATCTCTGTGGCTTCAAGTTCGTCCACGAGGCCGCGAGCGATCCTTTGTTCGCCGAATTCCTGCGTGCCTACTTCGAATCCGAAGCTATTCCGACGCTGCCGCCGGTGCCGGGAATCGACCTGCATGAGTACAGCCGCACGCTGATCGAGCGGTTTGCCAACCCGGCCGTGCGGGACACCGTTGCGCGCGTGTGCGCCTACTCGTCGGACCGCATCCCGAAATTTCTGTATCCCGTCATCTGCGACAACCTGGCCAACGGCGGGCCGGTCCGACTGGCGGCAGCGGTGGTGGCGAGCTGGGCCCGCTACGCCGAGGGGGTCGACGAGTGGGGCAACCCGTACGAGGTGTTGGACCAGCTGGCGGACTCGCTCATCCCGATCGCCAGGTCGCAGCACGAGAATCCCACCGTGTTCATCGAGATCACCGCGGTGTTCTGCGATCTGGCCCATCAGCCACGCTTCGTCGAGGCGTACCTCTGGGCCCTGGATTCGTTGCACAGCAAGGGAGCTCGCGCGACACTGGATGCCCTGGTGCGATGATCCGCGGGCTGGTGATCGGTGAGTCGCTGATCGATATCGTCGGGAGCGACGAGCATGTCGGCGGCAGTCCGCTCAACGTCGCCGTCGGACTCGGTCGGCTGGGCCGCCAGGTCGACTTCCTGACCGCGATCGCCGACGACCCGTACGGGCGGCGCATCGTCGACTACGTCGAAGCCGCAGGAGTGCAACTGGTTTCGGAGAGCCGGACCGCGCAGCGCACGCCGACCGCACGGTCAACCATCGCCGAAGACGGGTCGGCCGAATACGTGTTCGATCTGGACTGGCGACTCTCCGGAACGCCGCCGGTCGCCCCGCCGCTTTTCGTCCACACCGGATCGATTGCCGCCGTGCAGGATCCGGGCTGCCTGGCGGTCGCGGCGCTGATCGACACGTATCGAGTCTCGGCCACGGTCACCTTCGATCCCAACGTTCGGCCGTCGCTGATCGCCGACCGGGAACTGGCCGTCGAACGCATCGAGCACCTCATCGAGCGCAGCGACATCGTGAAGGTCAGCGAGGAAGACCTGCGCTGGATCGACCCCGCTCACCCGCCCGAGCAGATCGCGCAAACGTGGCTGCGTTTGGGTCCGGCCATCGTGGCGGTGACGATGGCCGACCGGGGCGCGGTGGCCTTCTGCGCGACGGGCGTCGCCCGGGTGCCGACGCGCGCCGTGCACGTGGTCGACACGGTCGGCGCCGGTGACTCGTTCATGGCCGGTCTGCTCGACGCGCTGTGGGAATCGGGATCGCTGGGCGGCGACCGTCGCGCCGACTTACATGGGATCAAGGTGGACGCGCTGACGACGGCGCTGGAGGCGGCGAGCCTGTCCGCGGCGCTGACGGTCGCTCGCGCCGGAGCTGACCTGCCGGATCGGGCCGCGCTGGACGCGGCTTCGCATCAGTAGGGGCATGCCCCGATAGTCGAAAGCCCGGGCGGACAATCCCAGGTCGTAGCCCTGCCGTGCTGTTTTGCCGGCGGCCCTACGGGCATACTGACTTGCATGCGCTCCATCTGGAAGGGTTCCATCGCGTTCGGGCTGGTGAACGTCCCGGTCAAGGTGTACAGCGCCACCCAAGACCACGACATCAAGTTTCATCAGGTGCACGCCAAGGACAACGGCCGCATCCGCTACCAACGCGTTTGCGAGGTGGACGGCGAGACGGTCGAATACCGTGACATCGCCCGGGCTTACGAATCCGACGACGGTCAGATGGTCATCATCACCGACGACGACATCGCCACCCTGCCCGAGGAACGCAGCCGCGAGATCGAAGTGCTGGAGTTCGTTCCGGCCAGCGAGGTGGACCCGATGCTGTTCGACCGCAGCTACTTCCTGGAGCCGGACTCGAAGTCGTCGAAATCCTATGTGCTGCTTGCCAAGACGCTTGCCGAGACGGATCGGATGGCGATCGTCCACTTCACACTGCGCAACAAGACTCGGCTGGCGGCCTTGCGCGTCAAGGACTTCGGCAAGCGTGACGTGATGGTGATCCACACCTTGTTGTGGCCCGATGAGATCCGCGATCCGGACTTCCCCATTCTGGACAAGAAGGTCGAGATCAAGCCGGCCGAACTCAAGATGGCCGGTCAGGTGGTGGAGTCGATGGCCGAGGATTTCAATCCCGACCGCTACCACGACACCTACCAGGAGCAGCTACAAGAGCTGGTCGACGCCAAACTCCAAGGCGGGGAAGCGTTTACCACCGAGGAGCAGCCCAAGGAGCTGGACGAGACCGAGGACGTCTCGGATCTGCTCGCCAAGCTGGAGGCCAGCGTGAAGGCGCGTTCCGGTAACGGCAAGGCACCCGCGAAGAAGGCCGCGGCGAAGAAGGCCCCCGCGAAGAAGACCGCCGCCAAGAAGGCTCCGGCCAAGAAGGCGGCCTCGAAGGCGTCGTCGAAGTCCTGACCCGCTGTCGGGTCAGCGTCTGCGGGTGGCCAGGAAGCGGGTCAGCGCCGCCACGATGTTGATGACGGCGACCATGATGATCAGGGTCAGCGCCGCACCCCAGATCCGCAGGAAGCCAGCGTGTTCGGGGTTGGTGAGCTCGGTGTAGATCAGCAGCGGCAGTGACGCCATGTTGCCTTGGAAGATGTCGACGTTGATCGAGCGGCTGTAGCCGACCAGCACCAGCACCGGCGCGGTTTCGCCGATGACCCGCGCGACGGACAACAGGATTCCGGACACGATGCCGGGCGTCGCGATCGGTAAAACGATCCGCACGATGGTCTTCCATTTGGACACGCCGAGCGCATAGCTGGCCTCGCGCAGGTCGTCGGGCACCAGCCGCAGCATCTCCTCGCCGGAGCGCACCACCACCGGCAGCATCAGCAGGACCAGGGCCAGCGACACCGCGAACGAACTCTGCTGGAAGCCGAGGGTGGCGATCCAGAGGCTGAAGATGAACAGCGCCGCCACGATCGAGGGCACGCCCGCGAGCACGTCGACCATGAACGTCGTCAGCCGCACCAGGCGCCCGGATCCGTACTCCACCAGGAAGATCGCGGTCATCAACCCCAGCGGCACGGACAGGAGGGCGGCCACCCCGGCCTGCACCACGGTTCCGTAGAGCGCGTGATAGATGCCGCCGGCGAACTGCTCCGGCAGGATCCCGTGCAGCGAGTGGGTCCACCAACCGGTCCGGGTGACCGCGTACCAACCCCGGGCCACCACGACCGACAGCACCCAGACCAGCGGCACCAGCGCGATGACGAAGGAGGCGACGAAGAATATCGTCGCCGCGTTGTTCGTGATCCGGCGGCGGATGCTGACGGGCCGGAACGCCTGGGTTTTGACCGGCCGGTCGAACGCTTCGACCGTGGCTGTCATCCGTTGACCTTTCCGCCGGCGATGGTGCGCGCGAGCGCGTTGACGACGAACGTCAAGACGAACAGCGCGAAACCCGCGGCGATATAGGCGCCGGTGGGCAATGGTTCACTGAATTCGGCTGCCGCGGAGGCGATTTTCGAGGCGAACGTGTAACCGCCGTCGAACAGCGACCAATTCCCCGGGCGAGCGGCGGAGCGCAAGATGATCAGCACCGCCACGGTCTCGCCGAGCGCGCGGCCCAATCCCAGCATTGACGCCGCGATCACACCGCTGCGGCCGAACGGCAGCACGGTCATCCGCACCACCTCCCACTTGGTGGCACCCAGCGCCTGCGCAGCTTCCATCTGGATGTGCGGGGTCTGGCGGAACACTTCCCGCGAGACCGACGTGACGATCGGCAGGATCATCGCCGAAAGCACGATGCCCGCGGTGAAGATGGTGCCGCCGCCGGCCAGCGACACGTTGCCCTGCTTGAACAGGAAAAACCACCCCAGGTTGCGGTTGAGGAACGCCGCGACGGGCTCGATGTTGGGAGCCAGCACGAAGATCCCCCACAGCCCGAAGATGATCGAGGGCACCGCGGCCAGCAGGTCGACGATCGCCCCGAACGGGCGAGCCAGCCGCCTGGGCGCATATTGGGTGAGAAACACCGCGATCCCGACCGCGACCGGCACCGCCAGCACCAGCGCTGTGAGCGAACTCAGCACCGTGACCATCAGCAGGTCGCGGATGCCGAAGGCGAGCTTGCCCGGGTCGGTGGTGCTGAACTGTGCGCTGGTGAAGAAGTTCGCGTGGTTGACGCGCAACGACGGGATGGCGCGCAGCAACAGGAAGACCGCGATCAGCAGGATGGCGACCACGATCGTCGAACCGGCGGCGGCGGCCGCCAACTTGAACAGTCGATCAGCCCGCCGCCCCACGTGTTGGCTCAGCGCAGTCAGTGCCGGCTTCTCCGCGGTCGATGGGCTGATTGCTGTTCCTCGTGTCACGAGACCACCTCAGGTTATGTGATGGCGTTAATGGAAGCAGACAACCTCGACTTGAACGCGTCAGGGATGGGGATGTAGCCGTTGTCGGCCAGGCCGTTCTGCCCGGCGCCGATGGTGCTCTGCAGGAACGCCTTGACCGCCGTACCGACCTGGGGGTCGGGATACTTCGAGCAGACGATCTCGTAGGTGGCCAGCACGATCGGGTAGGAACCGGCCTGGGTCGGCTTATAGAAGGACAGCGTGTCCAGCACCAGGTCGTTGCCCTGGCCGACGATCTTGGCTCCAGCAATCGTCTTGCCCACCGAGTCGGCGCTGATCGACACCGCATCCGGGCCGGCCGAGGTGATGATCTTGGCCGTGTTCAGTTTCTGCGCCTGAGCAAACGACCACTCGTTGTAGGTGACGGAGCCCTCGGTCGCCTTGATCGCCGCCGAGGTGCCGTCGTTGCCTTTTGCTCCCTCGCCGACGCCGCCCTTGAACGTCTTGCCGGCGCCCTTGCCCCACGCGCCGTTGGAGGCGGCATCGAGGTACTTCTGGAAGTTGTCCGTGGTGCCGGATTCGTCGTTGCGGAACACGACGTGAATCGGCTCGGACGGCAGGGTGGCTCCCGGGTTGAGCGCTTGGATCGCGGGGTCGTTCCACGTCGTGATCGCACCGTTGAAGATCTTGGCGGCCGTGGCGCCGTCCAGGCTCAGTGAATTGAGGCCCGCGACGTTGTAGGTGATGGCGATCGGGCCGAAGACCACCGGCAGGTTCCATGCCGGCGACCCGCATCGCTGTTGCGCGGCGGCGTATTCGCTGGTCGCCAGCGGCGAGTCCGAACCACCGAAATCTGTTTGCTTACCGTTGAATTCGCTGATTCCCGCGCCCGACCCGTTGGCGGTGTAGTTGAGCGTCTGGCCGGGGCAGGCCTGCTCGTACGCGTTGACGAACCGGGTCATCGCGTTGGCCTGAGCCGTCGAGCCGCTGGCCTTGAGGGCCTTCTTTCCACCGCAGCTCACGTTGCCCGACGAGGAGCCGCTCGTTGCGCTCGCGCCGGTCCCGTTGTTGTCGCTTCCGCATGCCGACAACGCCAGCGCGCCGGCGCTCACGACACTCAGCACGGCGCCGAATCGGTTGAGTTTCAATTCGCTTCCTTACGGTAGGGATGAAACAGGCTCGCCGCCGGTCGATAGCCGTAGCGCCCGACCAGCCGTCTCGCAGCCACGAAGCTAACAGTAACAAGGTGAACGTTGAGCAAATTGTTCGGCGCTCATCGCTGAACGCGGTGGCACCGTACGGCGACGTAGGCGCGGGCGGTACCCGACAGCGCTTCGACACGCGCCGGCAGCAAAGAAAATCGGTTGGCTTTCACGGCGCCCCGCCCGCGCCGTCTCACATCACGAGATGGCGTTGATGGACTCCGCCAGCCGCGACTTGAATGACGCGGGCACCGGGATATACCCGTTGCCCGCCAACCCGTTCTGTCCATCGCCAATGATGTTCTGCAGGAACGCCTTTACCGCCGCGCCGACCTGGGGATCGGGATATTTCGAGCACACGATCTCGTAGGTGGCCAGCACGATGGGATAGGAGCCGGGCCGGGTCGGCTTGTAGAACGAGAAGGTGTCGACGACCAAGTCGTTGCCCCGCCCGGTCAGGGTGGCGCCGGAGATCGTCTTGCCGACCGACTCCGCATCGATCGACACCGGGTCCGGGCCGGCCGAGGTGACGATCCTGGCGATCGCCAGGTTCTGCGCCGACGCGAACGACCACTCGTTGTAGCTGATCGACCCTTGGGTCGTTTTCACGGCCGCCGACGTGCCGCCGTTGCCCTCGGCGCCCTCGCCGACCCCACCGTTGAAGGCCTTGCCGATGCCCCTGTCCCACACGCCGTCGGACGCGGAGTCCAGGTATTTCTGAAAATTGTCCGTGGTGCCGGACTGGTCGCTGCGAAACGCGACGTGGATGGGCTCGGCGGGCAGCAGGCTGCCGGGGTTCAGCGCCCGGATCGCGGGATCGTTCCAGGCGGTGATCGCGCCCTTGAAGATTTTGGCGGTGGTGGGGCCATCCAGGATCAGCGAGTTGACGCCCGTGACGTTGTAGGTGATCGCGATCGGGCCGAAAACCACCGGCAGGTTCCATGCCGGCGAACCGCATCGCGCCTCGGCGGCGAAGTATTCGATCGGGGCCAGCGGCGAGTCTGAACCTGCGAAATCGGTTTGATTACCTGTGAATTCACCAATGCCGGCACCCGAACCGTTGGGGGTGTAGTTCAGCGTCTGGCCGGGGCAGGCCCGCTCGAACGAGCTGACGAAGCGGGTTATCGCGTTGGCCTGCGCGGTCGATCCGCTGGCCTTCAGCGCCTTCTTTCCACCGCAATCGACGTGGCCCGGCAGGGTCGCCCCGCGCCCCCATGTCTCGCTGCCCGCGCACCCCGACAACGCCAGCCCACCGGCCATCAGGACAGCCATTGCGGCACCAAACCGGTTGCGCCTCAAGTTACTTCCTCACGGTGAAGACCAGACACGATCGTCGCCGTTCAGCTAACAGCACCAAGGTTAACGGCGGGCGAATGGTCGCCCGGCAGAGGTGGGTGGCCGGTGCCGCGTGTATGCCTGCGCTGCGGGCCGCATCGCCACACCCGTGTGCAAAAGTAGAACCTGTTCCAGAAATGCCCGATCCGAGACGGCGCGGCTTGCTACCGTGTCGGCTGACATCGAAATGAAGAGAGGCCGCCATGATCCTTGACAGGTTCCGTCTCGACGACAAAGTCGCCGTCATCACCGGTGCGGGCCGCGGCCTCGGGGCGGCCATCGCGCTGGCCTTCGCCGAGGCGGGCGCCGATGTCCTCATCTCCTCACGCACGGAGTCTCAACTAGAAGCCGTCGCAGAACAGGTCCGGGCCGTCGGGCGGCGGGCCCACGTCGTGGCCGCCGACCTGGCGCACCCCGAGTCCACTGCGGAGCTGGCCGGCAAGGCCGTCGAGGCATTCGGGAAACTAGACATCGTCGTCAACAACGTCGGCGGCACCATGCCCAACACGCTGCTGACCACCTCGACCAAGGACCTCAAGGACGCATTCACCTTCAACGTCGCTACCGCTCACGCGCTCACCATCGCGGCGGTGCCGCTGATGCTGGAGCACTCCGGCGGCGGCAGCATCATCAACATCACCTCGACCATGGGCCGGCTGGCCGGGCGTGGTTTCGCCGCCTACGCCACCGCAAAAGCCGCGCTGGCGCATTACACCCGGTCGTCCGCGCTGGACCTGTGCCCGCGCATCCGGGTCAACGCCATCGCACCCGGCTCGATCCTGACCTCGGCGCTGGACGTGGTGGCCTCCAACGACGAATTGCGCGAGCCGATGGAGAAGGCGACACCCATGCGCCGCCTCGGCGACCCGGTCGATATTGCCGCTGCCGCAGTGTATTTGGCGTCGCCAGCTGGAAATTTCTTGACCGGCAAGACGCTCGAGGTGGACGGCGGCCTGACCTTCCCGAACCTCGACATCCCCGTCCCGGACCTGTGAGCCCCGACCGCTAAGGAGCACGTCATGCCCATCCCCGTCGTCCAATTGGGCACCGGCAACGTCGGTATCCACGCCCTGCGCGCGCTCATCACCAATCCGGAGTTCGACCTGAAGGGCGTCTGGGTGTCCTCGGACGCCAAGGCCGGGAAGGACGCGGCGGAGCTTGCGGGGCTTAGCGAGTCGACCGGTGTGCTCGCCAGCACCGACCTGGATGCCGTACTGGCCACCGGCCCGCAATGCGCGGTGTACAACGCACTGGCCGACAACCGGTTGCCTGAGGCGCTCGAGGACTACCGGCGTGTCCTGGCGGCGGGAATCAACATCGTCGGCAGCGGCCCGGTCTTCTTGCAGTACCCATGGCAGGTCATCCCCGAGGAGCTCATCAAGCCCCTGGAAGACGCCGCGCAAGAAGGGAATTCAAGCCTCTACGTCAACGGTATTGATCCCGGCTTCGCCAACGATCTGCTGCCGCTGGCGCTGGCGGGTACCTGCCAGAGCATCCAGCAGATCCGGTGCATGGAGATCGTCGACTACGCGACCTATGACAGCGCCGCGGTCATGTTCGACGTGATGGGATTCGGCAAGCCGATGGACGACATCCCGATGCTGCTGCAGCCCGGTGTGCTGAGCCTGGCGTGGGGATCGGTGATCCGGCAGATAGCGGCCGGCCTGGGCATCACGCTCGACGAGGTGACGCAGGAATACGTGCGGGTGCCTGCGCCCGAGGATTTCGACATCGCCTCGGGCCATATCGCCAAGGGCACCGCCGCGGCGTTGCGCTTCGAGGTGTTCGGCGTGGTCAACGGCGACCCCGTCGTCGTCCTCGAACACGTCACCCGGTTGCGCGAGGACCTGTGCCCGGAGTGGCCGCAGCCCGCGCAGAAGGGCGGTTCCTACCGCATCGAGATCACCGGCGAACCGTCTTATGCCATGGACGTCTGCCTGTGCAGCCGCAAGGGCGATCACAACCACGCCGGCCTGGTGGCCACCGCGATGCGCGTCGTCAACGCGATCCCCGCGGTGGTGGCCGCCCAGCCCGGCATCGTGACAACCCTGGACCTGCCGCTGGTCACCGGCAAGGGGCTTTACCTCCCGCAGTGAGGCTCGAGGGCGGGAAACGCCGTAGCCGCTGCAGGTCGCGCCGAGATGTTCGACTAACCTCACTTTCTTATTCGGTGATGTGAATCGAGGTCGACACGTTGGGGCAGCGCACCCAGGGCTCGCTCAAGGGCAACTGGTATTTGCTCGGGCCCGCGTTCGTCGCTGCGATCGCCTACGTCGACCCGGGAAACGTCGCCGCCAATGTCAGCGCCGGCTCGCAGTACGGCTACCTGCTGCTGTGGGTCATCGTCGTGGCCAACGTGCTGGCGGGCCTGGTGCAGTACCTGTCGGCGAAGCTGGGGCTGGTCACCGGACGCTCCCTGCCCGCCACGATCGGCAAGCGGATGGGCCGCGGGGCGCGGTTGGTCTACTGGGCTCAAGCCGAACTCGTGGCCGTCGCGACCGACGCGGCCGAGGTCGTCGGCGGGGCCATCGCCTTGCACATTCTGTTCAGCCTGCCGCTGCTGGCCGGCGGGCTGGTCACCGGCCTGGTGGCCTTGCTGCTGCTGGGGATCCAGGACCGGCGCGGGCAGATCATCTTCGAGCGGGTCATCACGGGCTTGTTGCTGGTCATCGCGGTCGGGTTCGCGGCAAGCTTCTTCGTCAAGACGGCCCCACCTGAGGAGATGGTCGGCGGATTGGTGCCCCGGTTCCACGGCACCGAAAGCGTGCTGCTGGCGGCCGCCATCCTGGGCGCCACCGTGATGCCGCACGCGGTCTACATGCATTCGGGCCTGGTCCTGGACCGGCACGGGCATCCCGACGAGGGGGCACACCGGCGCCTGCTGCTGCGCGTCACCCGCTGGGACGTCGTGCTGGCGATGACGGTGGCCGGCACGGTGAACGCCGTGATGCTGGTGATCGCCGCGGTCAATCTGCAGCACCGTGACGTCAGCGCCTCCATCGAGGGCGCCTACTCCGCGATTCACAACACTCTGGGCGCGACCATCGCGGTGCTATTCGCGGTCGGGTTGCTCGCGTCGGGTCTGGCGTCGTCGTCGGTGGGCGCCTATGCGGGCGCCATGATCATGCAGGGATTGCTGCACCGGTCGGTTCCGATGGTGCTGCGGCGGGTGATCACCCTGGTGCCCGCCCTGGTGATCCTGGCGGTGGGATTCGACCCCACCCGCGCACTGGTGCTGTCGCAGGTGGTGTTGTCGTTCGGAATACCTTTTGCCGTGCTGCCTTTGATCAAGCTGACCAGCGATCGCGGGCTGATGGGCAGCGACGCCAATCACCGCATCACGACGATTCTCGGCTGGGCCGTCGGCATATTGATTAGTCTGCTTAACGTGGTGCTCATCTGGCTGACGGTGACGGGCTGAATGCCGGCCCTCCGGCACCTTTACTTCGCATACGGGTCGAACCTATGCGTCAGGCAGATGGCTCAACGCTGCCCCGACGCAGCGCATCCGCGGCCTGCCGTGCTGGCCGATCACGACTGGCTGATCAATCAGCGCGGCGTGGCCACCGTCGAGCCGCTCGCCGGCAACCAGGTGTACGGGGTGGTGTGGCGGATCTCCGACGGTGACCTGGCGACGCTGGACAGCGCCGAGGGGGTGCCGGTCCGCTACCGGCGCGACGAGATGACCGTGCACACCGATGACGGACCCGAGCCGGCCTGGGTCTACATCGACCACCGCGTGACGCCGGGCCCGCCCAGACCGGGCTACCTACCCAAGATCATCGACGGCGCCACGCAGCACGGGTTGCCGCAACGCTGGGTCGACTTCTTGCGCCGCTGGGATCCCGCCGGCTGGCCCCGCCCGAAATCGTTGTCGACGTCCGGCCCTGGGCCACAGTCACTTGCGGCGTTACTGAGCGATCCCGGGGTGACCGAAAGCAGCCAATTACGTTCGCGGTTCGGCTTTCTCGCGATCCATGGCGGCGGGCTGGAAGAGATGACCGACGTGGTCGCCGAACGTGCCGCCGAGGCCGCCGGCGCGTCGGTGTACGTGGTGCGCCATCCCGACGCTTATCCGCATCACCTGCCGTCGGCCCTGTTCGACCCGGCCGAGTCGCCGCGACTCGCCGAGTTCCTCGACCATGTCGACGCCGCGGTGTCGCTGCACGGGTACGGCCGCGACGGTCGCAGCACCCAGCTGCTGGCCGGCGGCCGCAACCGGGCGCTGGCCGCTCACCTGACCCAGCACATTCAGCTCACCGGCTACCAGGTGATCACCGACCTCGACAAGATCCCGCCGGAATTGCGCGGCCTGCATCCGCGCAACCCGGTGAACCGGGTGCGGGACGGCGGAACCCAGCTGGAGCTCTCGGCCCGCGTCAGGGGGATCAGCCCGCGCAGCCCGCTGCCGGGTGATGACGGTTTGTCCTCGGTCACCAGCGCCCTGATTGAGGGGTTGGCGCAGGCCGCCCGTAGTTGGTCAATGTCGGATCGTTGAACGGAGATGTTGGTGGCCAAGGATTTTCGCTTCGGAATGAGCATGCGGTTCTTCAAGTCGCGCGAGGCACTGCTCGACAAGGCCAAGCGCGCTGAGGACGCGGGCTTCGACATTCTTTGTGTGCCCGACCATTTGGGTGCCGCGGCCCCGTTCCCGACGCTGACCGCGGTCGCGATGGTCACCACGACGCTGCGGCTGAGCATGTATGTGCTCAACTCCGCGTTCTACAAGCCGGCCCTGCTCAGCCGGGACATGCAAGGCCTGGATCTGCTCAGCGACGGCCGCCTGGAGATCGGGCTTGGCACCGGTTACGTCCGGGAAGAGTTCGAAGCCGCGGAGATCCCGTATCCCAGCGCAGGCGCCCGGGTCGACTATCTCGAGCACATGACGAAGTACCTGAAAGAGCACCACCCGTCGACGCCGCTCATCATCGCCGGCAATGGTGACCGGGTGCTGACCATCGCCGCCCGCAACGCCGACATCATCGGGCTGACCGGCTCCAAGGTGCGCGATGTCGAGGACCCGTTCGCCGAACGCGTGGACTTCGTCCGCAAGGCTGCGGGAGACCGGTTCGACTCCCTCGAGTTGAACCTGGCCATCACGGCGATGCCGCGTGCCGGCGAGACCGAGCCCGACCTCAAGCTGACCCGCGCTTACTCGCCGGACCTGTCCGACGAACAGATCCTGTCCCAGCCCTCGGTGCTGAGCGGTTCGCCCCGCGAGATCGCCGACACGCTGATCGCATACCGCGAAAAGTACGGTGTGTCGTCCTTCACCGTGCAGGACAACAACATCGACAACTTCTCGAAGGTGATCGCCGAACTGCGCTGACCGCCGCGGCGATTTACCGGCGGGCGTGCCGGTAAGCTCAGGCCCGTCCGCCCCCGTAGCTCAGGGGATAGAGCACGGCTCTCCTAAAGCCGGTGTCGCAGGTTCGAATCCTGCCGGGGGCACGTCAGAGAGTGTATGACCTCGGTTGATGCTTGACATTTTGTCTTCGGGTGATGGCTGACAGTGTTTCGGTTGATGGTTGACAGTT
>NZ_NCXM01000099.1 GCF_002104765.1 Mycolicibacterium vulneris | reverse complement strand
GCCACAAACGCCGCAACACTCACCCACCAAAATTAACCCGGCCAAATCCCCCCGGCCACAGCCAAACACACCCAGTTAGTAGCCGTGGTGGATATTCCAGTTGGCCTGCCCCACTTTGGCCTTTTGGTTATGCCCGTCATGGGCGACCCCGTAGCGGGCCATCTGATAGTTCATCGACGCGCACGCATTGGCCACCGGATCCCAAATGTGGTTCGAGGTACCCGGCTGGTGGTACCGGGCGAACGTATCCGCCATCACCTGCCACGGACCCCGCGTCGCATGCAAAGGTCCCCCGTCGACCTGGCGGGCCCCATGCGCGTTGGTATCAGACAAATTGATCGCGTTGGCCCGATAACTGGATTCATGGTCGGCGATCGTGGTCATACCTTCCATCCAGTTCGCCCGAGCCCGCGGGTCAGTGATCCCCATGCGATCCAGCGCTTCTTCCAAGTAGCGGCGCATCGCGCCGCGCCCACTAGCCCACACGCCTTTGCCTTCAAAAGAGACCTCCGACAACGGGATAGCGCCGCGATCCACGCCGGCAGCGCCCAGCGCTTCACGTCCGCTGGGTTCGGCCGCGCTCCATTGCGCCGACCGGCGGCCACCCATCCCGTGCCCCATCAGCGAGGCCGGAAGTGACGCCAGCCCGCTCAAGCCGCTCAGCCCGCCCCCGCCACCGCCGGCGCCGCCCATCAAGCCGCCTAGCCCCGAAAGCGGCATACCGCCCATGCCCGGTGAACCCATCCCGCGATAGC
>NZ_NCXM01000098.1 GCF_002104765.1 Mycolicibacterium vulneris | reverse complement strand
GTCGAAGACGTCGGTGCGGAACTCCACCGTCCCGCCGATCCCGGCGAGCTCACCGGCCTCACCCCAGCGTTCGGCCAACGAGAATGTCAAATCCACCCGGGCGGTGCGGGTGTCTATCGGCATCGGGCTGACCTGCACATCGCCGAGCGCGAAACCGGTGGTCGGGTCCCCGGCGAAGTTCTGCCAGGCCAACATCACCTGGACAAGCGGATGATGGGTTAGCGATCGGGTCGGGTTGAGCCGCTCCACTAGCACCTCGAAGGGCACGTCCTGGTGCTCGTAGGCGGCCAGGCTGCGACCCCGCACCTGGGCCAGTAACTCAGCGACCGTGGGGTCCCCGGCCATCTCGACGCGCAGCACCACGGTGTTGACGAAAAAGCCCACCAGTTCATCGAGTGCGGGATCACCGCGCCCGGCGATCGGGAATCCCACTGCCACATCAGGACTGGCGCTGAGCTTGGCCAGCAACACCGCCAGCGCGGCCTGGACCACCATGAAACTGGTCGCGTTGTGCTCACGGGCCACCCGACGAATCTGCTGCTGCAGCTGCGCGGGCCAGTCCACGGCCACACTGGCCCCGCGGTAATCGGCCACCGGCGGGTAGGGCCGATCGGTGGGCAACGCCAGCTGCTCGGGCAGCCCGGCCAGTGCCTGCTCCCAATAGGCCAACTGCGCCGCGATCGGGCTCTCGGCATCGGCCAGATCACCCAACTGCGCGCGCTGCCACAGCGTGTAATCGACATACTGCACCGCCAACGGCGCCCACTCGGGGCCATGCCCCGCACACCGGCTGGCATAGGCCACCCCCAGATCGGCCACCAGCGGGG
>NZ_NCXM01000097.1 GCF_002104765.1 Mycolicibacterium vulneris | reverse complement strand
GACGTGATCGTTATTGGTTCGGGTCCTGCTGGGTATACCGCGGCGTTGTATGCGGCGCGGGCGCAGTTGACGCCGGTGGTGTTTGAGGGGACGTCGTTTGGTGGGGCGTTGATGACGACGACCGAGGTGGAGAATTTCCCGGGGTTTCGCGACGGGATCACGGGTCCGGAGTTGATGGATCAGATGCGTGAGCAGGCGTTGCGGTTCGGGGCGGATCTGCGGATGGAAGACGTCGAATCGGTGTCGTTGCAGGGTCCGGTCAAGGCGGTGACCACCGCCGAGGGTGAGACGGTGCGGGCGCGGTCGGTGATCTTGGCGATGGGTGCGGCCGCCCGTTATTTGGGGGTGCCCGGTGAGCGGGAGTTGCTGGGCCGCGGGGTGAGCTCGTGTGCGACCTGTGATGGGTTCTTTTTCCGGGATCAGGACATCGCGGTGGTCGGGGGTGGGGACTCGGCGATGGAGGAGGCCACGTTTTTGACCCGGTTTGCCCGCAGTGTGACGTTGGTGCACCGCCGGAGTGAGTTCCGGGCCTCGCGGATCATGTTGGACCGGGCCCGGGCCAACGACAAGATCACCATCTTGACCAATAAGGCGGTCGAGGCGGTCGAGGGTGAGCAGACCGTGACCGGTTTGCGGCTGCGGGACACCGTTACCGGTGAGGTGTCCCGGTTGGCGGTGACCGGGGTGTTCGTGGCGATTGGGCATGACCCGCGCTCGGAGTTGGTGCGCGACGTGCTCGAGACCGACCCCGACGGTTATGTGCTGGTGCAGGGCCGCACCACGGCTACCTCGATTGATGGGGTGTTCGCCTCCGGGGACCTGGTGGATCGCACCTACCGCCAGGCCGTCACCGCCGC
>NZ_NCXM01000096.1 GCF_002104765.1 Mycolicibacterium vulneris | reverse complement strand
AGCCGCCCGCCATGCAGCAGCGCACCGAAGATCTCCCACACCGAAAAGTCGAAGGCCAACGAATGACACTGCGACCACACCTGCCCGGGCGACAGCTCCAGGTCGGCGTTTAGTGCACTCAGCAACCGGGTCACGTTGTGGTGGGGTATGGCCACCCCTTTGGGGACACCGGTGGTGCCCGAGGTGTAGATCAGGTAGGCGACATTGTCCGGACACGGCGCCGGCAAGCCCGTGCACGGGTAGCCGGGAATGCGAGGGTCATCGACACCGATGACCGGCAGGCCGCGCCCGTCGAACCGGTCGGCGAGCCCAGTGATGGTGATCGCGGCGATCGGTGCGGCATCGGCAACCATGAACTCGATCCGGGCCGTCGGCACAGCCGGGTCGATCGCCAGATATGCCGCCCCGGTTTTGAGGACCGCCATGATCGCCACGACCGCCTTGGCCGACCGCGGCAACAGCAGCGCCACACACTCTCCCGGGCCGGCGCCCAGGCCGGCCAACAGATGCGCCAACCGGTTCGACTCCTCCTCGAGCTCCCGGTAGGTCATCGAGTGGCCGTCGCAGGTCACCGCCGGCGCCTCGGGCGCACGCGTGACTTGGGCGGCCCACAGGTTCGGAATCGACACCGGCGTGGGTGCGGGCCGGGTCAACACCGCCCGGTTGGCCCACCGATCCAGGCGGCCGTGCTCATCGGCATCGAGCACATCCACCGACGACAACCGCCGGCTGGGATCGGCGGTCATGGCCGCCAACACTCGCCGCAACCGCTCGCTCAGCGCCTCAATGCTGGCCGCGTCGAAGACGTCGGTGCGGAACTCCACCGTCCCGCCGATCCCGGCGAGCTCACCGGCCTCACCCCAGCGTTCGGCCA
>NZ_NCXM01000095.1 GCF_002104765.1 Mycolicibacterium vulneris | reverse complement strand
TCGCTGGCTGCGCGCGCAGGCGGTGCCCCAGTTGCTGACGCCGGCCACGCGCATGGCCTTCGATTCCGACTATGAGCCACAATCACCGCCGAGAACGACCAGGCGCTGGCACGCCCGCGGTCACCTGAAATAATGGTTGGGCAGGTCCGCTGGGCTTCCCAACCAGCGATGTAAACCCCGTCGGCGATCTGCTCGTGTCGACCTTCGAGCACGGCAAGGTCGAGTACAACCCAAAGACCGACCAGGTCGAGGTGACGGTAAACGGCAACCGCGTACCGCGGAGGCCGTAGCCCGAAACTGGCTTTCATGGGCACGAAACATGTTGCACCACAACATTTTTGATGTCAGTGCCAACCGACTTATTCCACGATCGCTCTCGCTGCGCACGCTGCGATGAGCATGACCGGCGCGTTGGTATTGCCGGAAGTGGCAGCAACACCTATCGCACATCGCCGCTTGCACGACCCGCGTGGAGGTTCCACTGGCCGCAATCGGGGGCCAGGACGTCGTTGACGTCCACTTCGAGTCCGCCGACCTTCGGCCCGGGATTGGACGCGGTGCTCACGACGCGCTGATAGAGAACAGCGGCGGGGTGAACCTGACTGCCGGACCAGGCTTTAGTTTGCCAGACCCACCGGCGGCCGGGTGTGCTCGAAGACCCGACAACGCCATCGGCCGCGGCCCACTGGCACACCCGGACGCCTCCGTAGACGCCAGTGCGCGCAACCCCGAGAACCGAATTGATTCCGCGAAACCACGGCAGCGCAGTGTCATTCCAAGTGTCGCGATTGATGTCCTCGTCGATGGTGAAGAAAATCGGCGCACTCTGGCCGCCGCCAGCCGCGGTGTGTAAATGCCACGCAGTGCGCGCATCTGCG
>NZ_NCXM01000094.1 GCF_002104765.1 Mycolicibacterium vulneris | reverse complement strand
CACCCAGGTTCTGCCGCCGCCACCACCGCCCCCTCCTCCGCCACCGGAGGGCGGCGGGGCCACGGCCGCGTCGAACGGGCCGGCCGATCCGCAGACCGAGGACGAACCCGCAGTGCCGCCGCTTCCCCCCGGAGCGCCCGACGGGGTGGTGGGGGTCGCTCCGCACGCGACCATCATCTCGATCCGGCAGTCGTCACGAGCCTTCGAGCCGGTCAACCCGCCGCCGGGGGATCCCTACTCCGATGAGAAGGTCAAAGCCGGGACGCTGAATTCGGTTGCGCGAGCGGTGGTTCACGCCGCGAACATGGGGGCGAAGGTGATCAACATCTCGGTCACCTCGTGCCTGCCCGCCGCGTCGCCGGCCGATCAGCGAGCGCTGGGCGCGGCCCTGTGGTACGCGTCCATCGCGAAGGACGCGGTGATCGTCGCGGCCGCGGGTAACGATGGCGAGGCCGGCTGCAATAACAACCCGGCTTATGACCCGCTGGACCCGTCGGATCCCCGGGACTGGCATCAGGTCAAGATCGTCTCGGCGCCGTCGTGGTTTTCCGATTACGTCCTGTCGGTGGGCGCCGTCGACGCCAGCGGCGCCCCGCTCGACAAGAGCATGTCGGGACCCTGGGTCGGTGTGGCCGCTCCGGGGACCCACATCATGGGCCTCTCACCCCAGGGCGGCGGCCCGGTCAATGCCTACCCGCCGTCGCGGCCGGGCGAGAAGAACATGCCGTTCTGGGGAACCAGTTTCTCGGCGGCCTACGTCAGCGGTGTCGCGGCGCTGGTGCGGGCGAAATTCCCAGAGCTCAGCGCGCATCAGGTGATCAACCGGATCGTGCAGTCGGCACACAATCCGCCTGCGGGAGTTGACAATAAGGTCGGGTACGGGTTGGTGGACCCGGTCGCCGCGTTGACGTTCAACATTCCGCCGGGCGACCGGATGCCTCCGGGCGCGCAGAGCCGGGTCATCACCCCGGCCCCGCCGCCC
>NZ_NCXM01000093.1 GCF_002104765.1 Mycolicibacterium vulneris | reverse complement strand
TCCGCAATCGACCCCACCCGGCCGATCTCCACCCCGTTATAAGTCACCTTCGAACCCGGATCCATCACCAACCCGGCCCGCGACGCCAACATGGTCAGCTCCGTCTTGGGAGTGAAACCTCCGCGGAACTGGATGTAAACCAGGGTGAAGATCACCGCGAGCACCGCAAGCACGACGAAGGTGATCGCCTTGTAGGGCGGCTCGCGCGAGTCGTTGATTTGAACGGGTGAACCATCCATGGCGCTACGCCGGGGGCCCGAAGATCATCAGGGGCAGCCACCTATACGGGTGGTTGTCCAGACCCACGGTTGCCAACCCTGCCCCTCATCTTGGTGCCGCCACCCAGCGCTTGACTGTACACACATGCAATAAGTCAATGAAATGTACCGCGCCGCCGTGGCACAAACAAAGCAACAGTCAAATCGGCGGGCGCACAACATCATTTTTCAAATAACCGTTGCCGCTGGCGGCGGTTGACCGCTGACGTCGGCCAACGAATGATGTTGCCGGGAGAGCTTTCGCGCGCCAAGCGGGATCTACGGGTTGATGGTGTTGTCGCCGACCTGGCGGCCCCAGACGTACTCGATCGCATACGGCGATCCGGTGTCCAGGTGGTTGTACGGCGCAAGGCTGTTGCCGGAGTCCATCACCAACTCCGGTGCGGGCCACAGGTCGCGGGTGACCTTCTGCCAGCACCCCGGGGCGCCGCCGGGTCCGCCGCGCGCGTTCACCCGCGGCAGGTTCTCGGGATAGATGTAGGGGTTGGGCGCGCCGCCGACCAGACCGGCCGTGGCGCCGAGCCCCAGCGTGAGCGCCGCGACGGCGGCGAGCGACAGTGGGTTCGCGATCAGACCCAGTCCGGAGGTGACCTCGGTGTCCATGTTCAACGAATAACCGTTGAAGCCGCCCTCGGAGGCACCGGTGATGGGCACGATGTCGTGGTAATTGTGCAGCGTGCAATAGATTTCCGGGCTGTAAGTGTCCAGCAGCTGCGCCGTCGGCACCAGGTCGGCGGCACCACGCGCCAAATACG
>NZ_NCXM01000092.1 GCF_002104765.1 Mycolicibacterium vulneris | reverse complement strand
TCCGGTGATGGTGATGACGCCGCGGTGGTGTAGCCGGTGGTGATAGGGGCAGACCAGCACCAGGTTGAACAACTCGGTAGCACCGCCGTCTTCCCAGTGCCGGATGTGGTGGGCGTGCAGACCGCGGGTGGCGTCACAACCCGGAACCGCGCACATGCGATGGCGGTGCTCGAGCGCGCGGCGCAGCCGCCGGTTGATCACCCGCGTCGCGCGGCCGGCGCCGATGGGCTGCCCGTCACGTTCGAACCACACTTCACAGGTGGCATCACAGGTCAGGTAGCGGCGTTCGGCGTCGGACAGCAGCGGCCCCAGATGCAGTCCGGCGGTGCGCTGCTGGGCATCGACGTGCACCACCACCGTGGTGTGATGGCCGTGGGGGCGGCGGGCGGCCTCGGCGTCCCATCCGGCCTCGACTAGGCGCATGAACGCCTCACCAGCGCTCGGCAACGGCGGTGCTTGATCGCTGGCGCCGTCGCCGTGATCCCGCTTCCACTCGGCGATCAGCGCCTCACGATGAGACGACAGCGCCGCATCGACCTTCGCCGCATCCAGGTGTGGGAGTGTGATCCGCCAACAGGTGAACTCCTCGCCGTGGGTCTTGGTGATCGAGGGATGTGGTTGCGACCGAGGACCGGGTTCGGGCCGCGGCTCCAGCTTGACCGCGGCGCGCAGCTGGTTAACCGTGGCAACCGACGCCAGCTGGGCGTAATGCTCATCGGAACCCTCGCCGGCGCGTGCGGCGATCACACCAACCTGATCCAGCGACAGCCGGCCCTCCCGCATGCCGGCCGCGCAGCGGGGAAGCTCGGCCAATCGGCGCGCCACGGTGGTGATCGTATGAGCGTTTGCCGAGGACGAACCCAGCTTCCAGGCCACCAACGCCGGCACCGACCGTGCGCCCGTGGCCCCGCAGAGCTCATCGCGATCCAGCTCGGCCACGATCTCCACAATGCGCCCATCAATCGCATTGCGCTGACCCGCCAACTCCGCCAGCTCGTCGAACAGTTCCTCGACTCGCTCGGCAGGGCTCACCGCCACCGGAGACGACGCAGTCGAGGACATAACGACATCAT
>NZ_NCXM01000091.1 GCF_002104765.1 Mycolicibacterium vulneris | reverse complement strand
AGCGCCAGCGCCTTGTCCTTGTCGAAGATCGCCAGATAGTGGTGGGCGTGGCGGGCCAACCGGATGACGTCGCTCATCGGCAGGATGGTGCCGCCGCCGGTCAGGCCCCGGCCGGCCGCCGACTCCAGCTCGGCCAGCGTCGTGGTGACGACGATGGACGCGGGTAAGCCGTTGTGCTGGCCCAGTTCTCCGGAGGCCAGCAGCGCGCGCAGTGCCGCGTTGAGTGCGTCATGGTTGCGGTGGCCGGCCGATCGCGGGTCGCGCTCGATGGCTTCCTGGCTGGGTGCGCCGTCCACGCAGGGGATGTCGTCGAGCGGGTTGCACATGCCGGGGGCGGCGAGTTTGGCCAAGACGGCTTCCAGCGTGGCGCGCGCTTCGGGGGTCAGCCAGCCGCGCAGCGCCGACATGCCGTCGGCGTGCTGGTTACCCAGCGTCAGGCCACGCTGACGCGCCCGGTCCTCGTCGGTGAAGGTGCCATCGGGGTTGAGCACATCGGCCATTCCCCGCGCCAGGTCGGCGAGTTGTTCGGGGCGAAACTGGGTTCCGAATTCTGCCAGTTGGGCTTCGGCCTGCTCGCGGGTGGCCAGGTCCACCCAGCCGGGCAGGCGGTGGTAGAACTTGCGGATCACGGCCACCTGAGCGGCTCCCAGTGTGCCCTCGCGTTGGGCCGCGGCGGTGGCGGCCAGGGCGGGTGGGATCGGTTCGCCGGTCAGGCCGTGGCGCGGGCCCAGGTCGCGTGCCTCTTTGATGCGCCGGGAGGCTTCGGTGCGGCTGATCAGTGTCGCCTCGGCGAGGGCATGGACCAATGTGCCGCCGAGTTCTAGGCAGGGGGCTTGGCGGGCAAGGGAATTGATCAGCGGATGCTCGACGGCCGGGATGCGCCGGCGCTGCTTTTCGCAGCGCACCAACACCGCCAGCTGCTGCTGCGCGCTGAGCGCGTCGAAGTTCAGCGCGCAGGCTCGATCCCAGGCGGCATCGAGCGCGTCGAACACCGCGTCGACATCCTGCTGATCACTGGAACTCACACCCCGAAACTAGCCGCACCCACCGACAAAAATCGGCGGTCAGGGGCCACTGAAACACAAGTGA
>NZ_NCXM01000090.1 GCF_002104765.1 Mycolicibacterium vulneris | reverse complement strand
TGTACTGCCCAGGCAGGTTGGTTGAGTAAGTGTGACGACACGCTGTAGCGGTCGTTGATGGGTGAAGGTCTCCTGTCGTGGAGTGGAGCTGCTACCACTGCACCCACAACGAACAGGAGACCTTCGTGGTCCACGCTAATGCCGTTTTGACTCCGCGCGGGCGGTTGTTGCTCGCGCGCCGTGTCGTTGACGAAGGCTGGCCGATCGTGCGGGCCGCCGAGCATTTCCATGTGTCCTGGCCGACCGCCAAACGCTGGGCATCGCGGTACGCGGCGATGGGGCCGGCTGGGATGAGCGATCGGTCCAGCCGACCGCATCACAGCCCAAACCGCACCTCGCAGGCGCTGGTGCGCCGGATTGTGGAGTTGCGGTGGCGACACCGGCTCTCACCGATCGCCATCGCCTCGAGGCTGTCGATGTCGGCCTCCACGGTACACGCGGTGCTAGTGCGCTGCCGGCTAAATCGTTTGTCGCACATCGATATCCGCACCGGCGAACCGATCCGCCGATACGAACACGATCTTCCCGGCGCACTGGTCCATGTAGATGTCAAAAAGCTCGGCAACATACCCACCGGCGGTGGTTGGCGATTCGTTGGTCGTGCTCAAGGCAAGAAGAACCGCACTGCAACCCCGGTTGTGACGCGCAGCCGATACCGTGACGTGCTCCTAGGACATGCCTTTGTGCATACCGTGATAGATGACCACTCCCGGGTCGCTTACGCCGAGATACACGACGACGAGACGGCGCAAACAGCCATTGCGGTGCTGCGCCGCGCGGTGAACTGGTTTGGAGCTCGCGGGGTCATCGTCGCAAGCGTCTTGTCCGACAACGGCTCCTGCTATCGCTCTCGCGCCTGGCAGACCGCCTGCGCCGAGCTCCATATTCTCCATAAGCGGACCAGGCCCTACCGACCCCAGACCAACGGCAAAATCGAAAGATTCCACCGCACCATGTCCCAAGAATGGGCTTTCACCAGGCATTACCCCAACGAGCTGACTCGCCGCTCGGCCCTGCCAGCTTGGCTACACGCCTACAATCACCACCGGCAACACTCAGCGATAGGCAAGGTCCCACCCATCACGCGATTGATCAACCTGCCTGGGCAGTACA
>NZ_NCXM01000008.1 GCF_002104765.1 Mycolicibacterium vulneris | reverse complement strand
AGTGCGGCCGGCCACGGAGTCGCCGGGCCCAAGTACGGCTTCCGGCCCACCGTCATGGCCCGACCACCCTTCGCCGGCTGAGCGCGGTGCCCCGTAGGTGTCGACACCGGTGATGACCACCGCAGTGGTCGGTGTTCGCGGCGTGATGCGCCTCGAGTTTTCCCGTCGATTCCGGGATATGTCTCTGGCAGACGCCGGGACGATCCAGCAGCTGAAATGTGAAAGGAGGTCCGCACGGCAGGCCACCGGAGTAGTAGTCGACGAGTTCGTCGGCACTCGGTTTTTCATGGCGGGCGATGCCGCTACAGCATCCCAGCCGACGGCGACCAGCAACTTTTTCGAGAGGTGGCTGGCAGCGATTGCAATGACGGTGCTATAAGGGGCGGCAGTCGAGGTCAGGCGCTGTTACTGTGTAGTTACCAAAAGTGAATTCGCCGTACCGCTAAATGAACAATTGCAAACACGGGGCTTCCACAACGACCTAGGGGACCGCAGTCATCTAGTCTCGCAGGGTCGGGATCCAACTAGGAGGGAACAATATGTCGTTCGTGACCACACAGCCGGAGGCTTTGGCCGCGGCGGCCGGGAATCTGCAGGCTATCGGGTCGACCTTGAGCGCCCAGAACGCAGCCGCTGCAGCCCCGACTACGGGGGTGGTACCCGCCGCTGCCGACGAGGTGTCGGCCCTGACCGCGGCTCAGTTCGCCGCGCACGCGCAGATGTACCAAGCGGTGAGCGCCCAGGCTGCCGCCATCCACGAGGCGTTCGTGAACACCCTGTCCACCAGCTCCGGTTCGTACGCTGCCACCGAGGCAGCCAACGCAGCCGCCGCCGGCTGATCGGACTGACGGTTCGGGCGCTCGGACAGATCGTCACCGAAGTGGGTTCCAACGCAACCGTCCCGCGGGGGACGATATGGGGGCCGCAGCATTGGGCTCTTCTTGCAACGTCCCGAAATCGAACACGCACTCCGTCAACTCAAACGCCGCGGTTCGGGTTCGACGTCCGTCTCACCGTGACAGCGCCCGGTGGCCGCCGGCTGACGGGAAGGGGGGGTCATTTCTATTCATTCGGCTCGGCGGTTGCGTAATGCGTAAACGATCCGGCCACCGTCTTCACCACATCACCTAGTAACCACGTAGCAAGGAGAACAGCCGACATGGCAACACGTTTTATGACCGACCCGCACGAGATGCGGGCGATGGCGGGCCGCTTCGAGGTGCACGCCCAGACCGTTGAGGACGAGGCTCGCAAGATGTGGTCGTCGTCGATGAACATCGCCGGCTCGGGCTGGAGCGGTCAGGCCCAGGCCACCTCGTACGACACCATGGGTCAGGTCAACCAGGCCTTCCGCAATATCGTCAACATGCTTCACGGAGTGCGCGACGGACTGATTCGCGACGCGAACAACTACGAGCAGCAAGAGCAGGCCTCGCAGCAGATCCTCGGCAGCTAGCGCCAGCAACCGCTGCTGCGTAAAATCCCAATACATTAGGAGACACCGTTATGAGCATTAACTACCAGTTCGGCGATGTAGACGCCCACGGTGCGCTGATTCGCGCCCAGGCAGCCAACTTGGAGGCCGAGCACCAGGCCATCGTTCGCGATGTGCTTGCTGCCGGCGACTTCTGGGGCGGTGCGGGTTCGGTGGCGTGCCAGGAGTTCATCACCCAGTTGGGTCGCAACTTCCAGGTCATCTACGAGCAGGCCAACTCCCACGGGCAGAAGGTCCAGTCCGCGGGCAGCAACATGGCCAGCACCGACAGCGCCGTTGGGTCCTCCTGGGCCTAACCCGCAACTTCAGGCGCGGCAGCACACCACCCGTCGGTGTGCTGCCGCGTCCTGCGGTTACCGTGCAGTTTGGCTTGAGGTAACTAGGGACCAAGTGGGGATTTGATGGACCAACAGAGCACCCGCACCGACATCACTGTCAACGTCGACGGCTTCTGGATGCTCCAGGCGTTGCTGGACATCCGACACGTCGCGCCGGAGCTGCGCTGCCGGCCATATGTGTCTACCGACTCGAGCGACTGGCTCAACGAGCATCCCGGAATGGCGGTGATGCGCGAGCAAGGCATAGTCGAGAATGACCAGGTGAACGAGCATGTGGCTGCGCGGATGAAAGTGCTCGCCGCCCCCGACCTCGAAGTTGTCGCCCTGTTGTCCCGAGGCAAGCTGGCCTACGGCGTCCTCGATGACGAGAATCAGCCCCCGGGCTCGCGCGACATCCCCGACAACGAGTTCCGGGTGGTCCTGGCCCGGCGCGGCCAGCACTGGGTGTCGGCGGTCCGGGTTGGCGGCGAGATCACCGTCGACGACGTCGCCGTCGCGGACAGTGCCTCGATCGCTTCCCTGGTGATCGACGCGCTTGAGTCCATCCACCACGCCGAGCCCGCGGCGATCAACGCCGTCAACGTGCCGCTGGAGGAGATGCTGGAAGCGACGAAGTCCTGGCAGGAGTCGGGCTTCAACGTGTTTTCCGGTGGAGACCTGCGCCGGATGGGCATCAGCGCCGCGACGGTGGCCGCGCTGGGTCAGGCGCTGTCCGACCCGGCCGCCGAGGTCGCGGTGTATGCCCGCCAGTACCAGGACGACGCCAAGGGCCCGAGCGCGTCGGTGCTGTCACTCAAGGACGGCTCCGGCGGTCGCATCGCGCTTTACCAGCAGGCCCGCACCGCGGGTTCGGGGGAGGCGTGGCTGGCCATCTGTCCCGCCACCCCGCAGCTCGTGCAGGTGGGCGTCAAAACGGTGCTGGACACACTTCCCTATGGCGAGTGGAAAACACACAGCAGGGTCTGACATTCGCGCGAAACGCAGAGTTTACCAATGTCTTTGCACTCAACATGCGGTTGAGCTGCGAGCACGGCATACTTCTCTCAAGACATCAGCAAATCTCAAACCGGTGTCAACGACAACTCTTAATCGCAAGGCGAGGCAGATGGAATTCCAATTAGTCGGAATGCACTTTGCGGGGGGCCGCAGCACCTCGACGAGTACACCAGCGCACGCCCGCGCGCGACTGGCGGCACGGGCTCACACCTTGATCACAATAGGGAGTACAGGGCGATGACTGCGGTAGTTGAAGTACCACAGCCTGACGTAGAGGGAATCTCGCAGCCTCAGGCAGTCGTCGTCGGCGTGATGGCCGGCGCGGGTGTCCAGATCGGCGTCCTGCTGGACGCCAACGCCCCCGTCTCGGTGATGACCGAACCGTTGCTGAAGGTGGTCAACAGCAGACTGCGCGAGCTCGGTGAGACGCCGCTGGAGGCCTCGGGCCGGGGTCGCTGGGCGCTGTGCCTGGTGGATGGTTCGCCGCTGCGGGCCACCCAATCGCTGAGCGAGCAGGATGTCTACGACGGCGACCGGTTGTGGATCCGGTTCATCCCGGACACCGAGCGCCGCTCGCAGGTCATCGAGCACATCTCCACCGCCGTCGCGGCGGACCTCAGCAAGCGCTTCGCCGCCATCGACCCCGTCATCGCGGTGCAGGTCGGTGCGTCGATGGTGGCCGTCGGCGTGACGACCGCGGCCGGCCTGCTCGGCTGGTGGCGGTGGCACCACAACTCGTGGCTTCCGACCGTGTACGCGGGCGTGATCGGCGCCGTGGCGCTGGGTGTTTCGCTTCTGTTGTTGATGCGGGCCCACACGCAGCAGGAACGGCGCGTCGCCGACACCATGCTGTTGAGCACCCTCGCGCCGTTGACGATCGCGGCGGCGTCGGCACCGCCCGGCGGCGTCGGATCGCCGCACGCGGTACTGGGTTTCGGGGTCCTCACCATCGCGGCGATCCTCGCCCTCCGGTTCACCGGACGCCGACTGGCGATCTACACCGCCATCGTCACCGTCAGCCTGATCGCGTCGGTGGCCGCGCTCGCGCGCATGGTCGCGATGACGAGCGCCGTCACGCTGTTCACCTGCGTAGTGCTGGTGTCCGTCATGATCTACCAGAGCGCGCCGGCGATCTCGCGGCGGCTGGCCGGCATTCGGCTGCCCGTCTTCCCGTCGGCGACCAGCCGGTGGGTGTTCGAGGCCCGGCCCGACCTGCCCACCACGGTGGTGCGCTCCGACGGTGGCCCGCCGGTCCTGGAGGGGCCCGCCTCGGTCCGCGACGTGCTGACCCAGGCCGAACGTGCCCGCTCCTTCCTGTCGGGTTTGCTGATCGGTCTCGGCGTGCTGATGATCGTCTCCCTGACCGCGCTGTCGGATCCACACACCGGACAGCGCTGGCTGCCTCTCCTGCTGGCCGGCTTCAGCGCGGGATTCCTGATGCTGCGCGGCCGCTCCTACGTCGACCGCTGGCAGGCGATCACCCTGGCCGGGACGGCGGTGCTGATCGTCGGTGCGGTGGTGCTGCGCTACGCGCTGGTGCTGCAGTCGCCCCTCGCGGTCTCGATCAGCGCGGCGATCCTGGTTCTGCTGCCCGCGGCGGGACTGACATCAGCGGCCGTCGTGCCAAACACTGTCTACAGTCCGCTATTCCGCAAATTCGTGGAGTGGATTGAATACCTCTGCCTGATGCCAATTTTCCCGCTGGCATTGTGGTTGATGAATGTCTATGCAGCAATCCGCTATCGCTAACGGCAAGGGGTGGCGTGGTCGCGCGTCCGCCGCGACCATCGCCGCCACGCTTCTCGCGTCGGGCGGCTTAGCCGGCTTGCCGCCCGCGTACGCGATTTCGCCCCCGACGATCGACGCCGGTGCGGTCCCGCCGGACGGTACGCCGGGACCGGGGGCTCCGATGAAGCAGAACTCGTACTGCACCGAAGTCGGTGTGCTGCCCGGGACGGATTTCCGGCTGCAGCCCAAGTACATGGACATGCTGAATCTGCAGGAGGCATGGCAGTTCGGTCGGGGTGCCGGCGTGAAGGTGGCCGTCATCGACACTGGGGTGACGCCGCACCCCAGGTTTCCGCACCTGATTCCCGGCGGTGACTACATCATGTCCGGGGACGGCCTGTCCGACTGCGACGCGCACGGCACCATCGTGGCGTCGATGATCGGCGCGGCGCCGGCCAACGGCGCCGGGGTGCCGCCGGCGGCACCCCGCAAGCCGGTCACCATCCCCACCACCGAGCCACCGCCGAAAGCGCCACCGCCGCAGACGGTGACCCTGTCACCGTTGCCTCAGACCGTCACGATGGTCCCGCCGACGCCGCAGGAGCAGCCGCCGCCCCCGGGTCCCTTCGGAGCACCACCCCCGGCACCGGCGGCCCCGCCGCCCGCCGGCCCGCCACCGGGACCACCGCAGGGCGGGCAGCCGCCCAATGGGCAAGCCCCGGCGTTTAGCCACGGCGGCGGCACGGTGACCATCCCCGGCTACGCCGGTGGCGGGCACGTGGCCAACGTCGACAACCTGCGCGGCCCGCGCCCGCTCGACCCGCCCCCGCCGCCGACGGCCGGTCCGGACGCGTTCAGCGGGGTGGCCCCGGATGTCGACATCATCGCGATCCGGCAGTCCAGCCAGGCCTTCGGCCTCAAGGACGCCTACACCGGTGACGAGGATCCGCAGACGTCGGCCAAGATCGACAACGTGCAGACGATGGCGCGGGCGATCGTGCACGCCGCCAACATGGGTGCTCAGGTCATCAACATCTCCGATGTGACCTGCATGAGTGCGCGCAACATCATCGACCAGCGTTCGCTGGGCGCGGCGGTGCGTTACGCGGCGGTCGACAAGAACGCCGTCATCGTGGCCGCCGCCGGCGACACCAGCAAGAAGGACTGCAAGCAGAACCCGCCCCATGATCCGTTGCAGCCCAACGATCCTCGCAATTGGAACGCCGTCACCACGGTCGTGACGCCGTCCTGGTTCAGCGACTACGTCCTGACGGTCGGCGCGGTCGACACCGAAGGCCGCCCGCTGAGCCAGGGCAATCAGGGCCAGGCGTCGACGAGCGTGGCCGGGCCATGGGTCGGGATCGCCGCACCCGGAACCGACGTCATCGGGCTGTCGCCCCGGGACGACGGCCTGATCAACGCGATCGACGGACCCGACAACACGCTGCTGGTTCCGTCCGGTACCAGCTTCTCGGCGGCGATCGTGTCCGGCGTTGCGGCACTAGTGCGGGCGAAGTTCCCACAGCTGTCGGCCTATCAGGTCATCAACCGGTTGACCCGGACCGCCCGTGCGCCGGCGCGCGGCGTGGACAACCAGGTCGGTCACGGCGTCGTCGACCCGGTGGCGGCACTGACCTGGGATGTACCCGACGGTCCGGTGAAACCGCCGCAGCAACTGTCGGCACCGCTGAACATTCCGAAACCCGTGCCGCACCGCGATATGGTGCCAGTGTGGGTGGCCGCCGGCGGCTTGCTCGGGGCCCTACTCATCGGCGGCGGAGTCTTCGGTACGGCGATGCTGATGAAGCGATCGCGGAAAGAGCAATAGGGGCGGAGCAGCTTTCATGAAGCGTCAGCGCAGGTTTGGGTTGTCTTTGTCGTGGCCGCGGCTGACCACCGTGTTTTTGGTCGACGTCCTGATCATGGTGGTGGCCAGCCACTGCCCCGAGTCCTGGCAGGGCACGTATCGCATCGCGTTCTGGGTCGGAGTCGCCCTGGCCCTGCTGGTGACGCTGCTGTCGCTGGTGACCTACCACGGCCTCACCGTCACGTCGGGGCTGGCCACGTGGCTGTGGGATTGGTCCGCCGATCCGGGCTCCGCGCTCGCCGCGGGCTGCACCCAGGCCCTCGACTACCAGCGCAAGTACGGGCACGACAAGGTCGGCGTGCGGCAGCACGACGGCCAGCTGGTCACGGTGATCGCCATCAGCGGCGGTGACGACGACTCGGCTTCGCGCCTTCGTCACCGGCACGCGGCGCCCACCCTGCTGGTGTCGGCCGTCGCTTCGGGCCTGCGCCAGTTCGATGTGCACCTCGATCACGTCGACATCGTGTCGGTGAAGGTCCGCCGTGGCGGCAACGCCGCCGAGTTGTCCAAGCTGGACGACTGGGGCCCCGAAGAGTGGGAGGTGGCCAACGACGAGCCCACCACGTACATTCGCCGCACCTGGCTGGTGTTACGGATGAACCCGCAGCGCAACGTCGCCGCCGTCGCGGCCCGTGATTCGCTGGCGTCGACCTTGGTGGCCGCCACCGAACGGCTCGCCCAGGATCTCGACGGGCTGACCTGTGCGGCCCGGCCGCTGACCGCGGCGGAACTGGCCGAGGTCGACCGTGCGGTCCTGGCCGATCTGGAACCGACCTGGAGCCGTCCCGGCTGGCGCCGCCTCAAGCACTTCAACGGGTTCGTCACCAGCCTGTGGTTGTCGCCGTCCGACATCACCACCGACAAGCTGGACGAGCTGTGGGAGGACGAGACCGTCGCAACGGTGCTGACCGTCCGGCTCACCTCGCGCGGCGGCCGACCGCAGGTATCGGCCTGGGTGCGGTACCACAGCGAAAAGCGGTTGCGCAGAAACGTCTCGTCGGGCCTCAACCGCCTCACCGGACGCCAGCTGGCCGCGGTGCGAGCCAGCCTGCCCGCCCCGACGGCGCGCCCACTGCTGGTCGTGCCGAGCCGTCCATTGCGCGCCGACGATGACGACCTCGCGCTATCCGTCGACCAGCTGCGAGGGAGCTCGGCGGGCGTACCTGTGGCGCAATGACGAGGTCGCACTCAACCGCTGAAAGTGCCCGTAACGCGATGGTCGCGGGCCTGCTGGCCTCGGGCGTCTCGGTCAACGGGCTGCAGCCCAGCCACAATCCGCAGGTTGCGTCGCAGATGTTCACCACCGCGACCAACCTGGACCCCGGAATGTGCGACGCCTGGCTGGCGCGGATCCTGGCGGGGGAGCAGAGCATCGACGTGCTGTCCGGTGCGTGGTCCTCGATCCGGACGTTCGGTTGGGAGACCCGCCGCCTCGGAGTGACCGAGTTGCAGTTCCGGCCCGAGGTTTCCGACGGGTTGTTCCTGCGGCTGGCCGTCACCACCGTGGAGACGTTGGCGTGTGCGTACGCCGCGGTCCTCGCCGAAGCCAAGCGCTACGAGGAAGCCGCGAAACTGATCGACGGCGTCGAACCCCGTCAGCCGGTCGATGAGGAACTGGTCAGCTACGTGCGCGGCGTACTCTATTTCCGCACGGCTCGGTGGCCCGATGTGCTGAATCAGTTCGCCGAGGGGAAGACCTGGCGGCAGCCCGAACTGAAGGCCGCCGGCGCGGCGATGGCCACCACGGCGCTTGCCTCACTGGGTGTGTTCGAGGAGGCGTTGCGCCGGGGCCAGGACGCCATCGAGGGCGACCGGGTGCCGGGCGCGGCCAACATCGCCCTGTACACCCAGGGCATGTGCTTGCGGCACCTGGGCCGCGAGGACGAGGCCGTCGAGCTGCTGCGCCGGGTGTACTCGCGGGATCCGAAGTTCACGCCGGCCCGCGAAGCGCTGGACAACCCGAACTTCCGCCTGATCCTGACCGATCCGGAGACGATCGAGGCCCGGACCGACCCGTGGGATCCGGACAGTGCGCCGAGCCGGGCCGAGGCGGAGGCCGCCCGCCACGCCGAAGAGGCGGCGAAGTACCTGGCCGAAGGCGACGCCGAGCTCAACGCCATGCTCGGCATGGAGCGCGCCAAGCGTGAGATCAAGCTCATCAAGTCGACCACCAAGGTGAACCTGGCGCGCGCCAAGATGGGACTGCCGGTGCCGGTCACGTCGCGCCACACATTGTTGCTCGGCCCGCCCGGTACCGGAAAGACCTCCGTGGCAAGGGCTTTCAGCAAGCAGCTGTGCGGGTTGACCGTGCTGCGCAAGCCCGTGGTGGTGGAAACCAGCCGCACCAAGCTGCTGGGCCGTTACATGGCCGATGCGGAGAAGAACACCGAGGAGCTCCTGGAGGGTGCCCTGGGCGGCGCGGTCTTCTTCGATGAGATGCACACGCTGCACGAGAAGGGCTACCAGCAGGGCGACCCCTACGGCAACGCGATCATCAATACGTTGCTGTTGTACATGGAGAATCATCGCGACGAGCTGGTGGTTTTCGGCGCCGGCTACGCCAAGGCCATGGACAAGATGCTCGAAGTGAATCAGGGTCTGCGGCGGCGCTTTTCGACCGTCATCGAATTCTTCAGCTACACCCCGGACGAGCTGGTGGCGCTGACCCGGTTGATGGGCCAGGAGAACGAAGACGTCATTACCGACGAATCGGCGCAGGCGCTGTTGCCGTCGTACACGAGGTTCTATCTCGACGAAAGTTATTCGGAGGAAGGCGATCTCATTCGCGGGATCGATACGCTCGGCAACGCCGGTTTCGTGCGCAACGTGGTGGAGAAGGCCCGCGATCACCGCAGTTTCCGTCTGGACGACGAGGACCTGGATGCGGTGCTGTCCAGCGACGTGACCGAGTTCAGCGAGCGGCAACTGCTGCGTTTCAAGGAACTGACCCAGGAGGATCTCGCCGAGGGCCTCAGCGCGGCGGTCGCCGAGAAAAAGGCGGACTAAACCGTCGTTGCCGGGTCCGCGTGCCCTCCCCGCCGGGGCCCGCGCGGGTGCACTGCAGGTGACGGCGGGGTGAACCGCTGGGAATGCGTTGTACGTCAGCTTGACTCAGCGCAGGTCGAGTGCCACCATTGCCAATGCAAGCACCTCGCTAGGTGAGGCGTCTGCACGGACACAGGCCACTGACCTCGAACGTCGAAAGACGCCCAGGGTCAGGACAGCTCCTCCCGGATTAAGGGTTGAGCCCAAGTGGCTTCCGGCTTTGGTTGGCCGGATACGCCGTGTAGTGCCGAAGCTCTGACGAGAGGGGTGCCGCAACCGGCTGTTTCGCCTGGTTGTTCCTCCCCGTTGTGCAACGTGTGGCACCCCCGCGTGCCCTGGCCTTGAGGAGGTGAGAGCGAATTAGTCTCAATGACAGTCCGTATGTCAGATCGTTGACCATTTCGCGTCGATCCGACCTCGGCATCGTATTTTCCTGAATTGGCTTGTAGTTAGCCGATTTTCGTAGCACGCGCGCCCGCTGACGTGTGGCGTAGGCGCGCGCCCGCGGCTGGCCAGAATCTCTGGCAGGCCGACCTCTTCGTGGGGAGATTTGTGATGAACTTTGTTACCGCACAGCCGGAATCGCTGGCCATTGCCGCCGGTCGGCTGCAAGAGATTGGTTCGACCCTGACCGCCCAGAACTCGGCCACGGCCGTCCCGATGACGGGAGTGGTCCCCGCCGCCGCCGACGAGGTGTCACTGCTGACCGCGGCGCAGTTCGCACGGCACGGTCAGACATTTCAGGCGCTGAGTGCCCAAGCTGCGGCGATACACGAAAACTTCGTGACCACCTTGCAGACCAGCGCCGGATCGTATGCGGCCACCGAGGCGGCCAACGCCGTCGCGGCCCGCTGAGCCCCAAAGCGGACCATGTTGGACTTTGCGGCGCTGCCGCCGGAAATCAACTCGACCAGAATGTATTCCGGCCCGGGATCGGGGCCGATGTTGGCCGCAGCTGCCGCCTGGAACACAATGGCTGCCGAGTTACGTTCCGCAGCAGCCTCTTACGGATCGACGGTGACCGAACTGACCGGTTCGGGTTGGCTGGGTCCTTCATCGATGTCGATGTTGGCCGCTGCGGCACCCTATCTGGCTTGGCTGGATGGCACCGCCGCCCAGGCCGAGGAGGTCGGCGGTCAGGCCTTCGCCGCCGCGACCGCGTACGAGTCGGCGTTTGCGATGACAGTGCCCCCGGCGGTCGTCGCGGCCAATCGCGCTCAATTGGCGATACTGGTTGCTACCAACATTTTCGGTCAAAACACCCCGGCAATCGCCGCCACCGAGGCGCAATATGCCGAAATGTGGGCTCAGGACGCGGCCGCGATGAACGGGTACGCCACTGCATCGAGTGCGGCCGCACAATTCACGCCGTTGGCCACGCCGCAGTCGATCACCAACGCCGACGGTGTGGCCGGCCAAACCAACGCAGTGGCTCAGGTGGCTCAAACGCCGGCCGGTGTCGTGCAGTCGAACCTGTCGTCGGCAGTCAGCGGTTCCACCTCCTCGTCCCCAGGGTCGGTGTCGTCGTATCTGGCGGGCCTGCTGAGCGGCTCGGACAATTCGGCCTTCGGCACCTTCACGAATGGCAACTTCTTCAGCACCGCGGTGGTCAACGGTGCTCTCGCCGGTGGCCCGTTCAACCCGCAATTCATCATCGCATCACTCCAAGGCGTCATGGCAGCGCAGCACGCCACCGCACTGGGGGGCCTAGGGGACTTCGCCGCCGACGCCGAAGGCGTCGCGACTGCCGACCTGGCATCGAACACAGTAGGGTCGGCCGGCCTCGGCGGCGCATCCGCCGGGGTAGGCAACGCGCATCTGGTCGGGTCGATGTCGGTGCCGCAGAGCTGGGCGTCGGCGGCCAATGTCGCCTCCGGTCAAACGGCCGTGCAGGCCACCGGCGTCACCGGTCTCACTGACACGGGGGCCGCCCCAGCGGCAGGCGGACCCGGAGGCGTCGCGGGGCCGATGGGCGGCCCCGGCAGGCGACTGCGCCGCGCCATCCCCAAATACGGGTTCCGACCCGTCGTCATGCCACGTCCGCCGGCCGCCGGCTGAGAACTCTGGAGAAGATGTCATGTCGCTTTATGTGGGATTGCCGCCGGAAATCAACTCGGCCAGAATGTATTCCGGCCCGGGCTCGGAATCTATGCTGGCCGCCGCGGCCGCGTGGAATGCCATTTCTACGGAAATGCGTTCCGCTGCAACCAGTTATGAATCGGTGATCGCAGCGCTTACCGGCGAAGGCTGGTTCGGACCGTCCTCGACGAAGATGTGGGCTGCGGTCGCACCTTTCGTCGAGTGGCTCAACACCACCGCCGCACAGGCCGAGCAGGCCGGCACACAGGCCAATGCGGCCGCAGCCGCCTACGAGGCCGCGTTTGCCGCGACCGTGCCCCCGGCCGTCGTCGCGGCCAACCGCACCCAGCTGACGAACTTGGTGGCGAGCAACCTTTTCGGCCAGAACACCGGGTTGATCGCGGCCAACGAGGCCCAGTATGGCCAGATGTGGGCTCAAGACGCCTCCGCGATGACCAGCTACAGCGCCGCCTCGCGCGCGGCAACCGAAATGACGCCGTTCCAACAACCGCAATCCGACACCACCAGCGGGGGAACAGCCCTACAGACCGCCGCAGTCGTCAACGCCGCCAAGGGCGCCTCGACCAGCTCGAGCACCTCCTCGGGAGGGAGCCTGCTGGAGTGGCTTGGCCTCGCGCCCAATACGAATACCTCCACCACCGGGCTTGCCGGGTTGATGAACTACCTGGATGGGAGCAACGGGTCACTGCTGGGAAGCTTCCTCAACAACGCCTCGGTCGCCAACTTCTCCAATGCCTTTACCACCAGCGGGCTGCTGAACCCGACGTCGTTCATCGATTCGGCGGTCAATATGAACTCCATCTCGTCCTTGAACGCGGTCGACTCGACCACGTCGGGACTGGGAGTTCTGGCCGCCGGCCTTGGGGGTACCGCGAACCTGGCGTCGGTGACCGCGCCCGGCGCGGCAGCGGTGGCGGGCGTAGGGCAGGCGAGCCTCGTTGGGGCCCTGTCCGTTCCGCCGGCCTGGGGCGCCACCGGAGCGGCGATCACGCCAGTCGCGGCGACGAGTCAGGTCGGCCTGGGTGCCTACCATGGCTTCGGCTCCGCCACCCCGATGGTGATGGAAGCGGCTGGGGCAGTCGGCATGCCGGGTGTGCCCCTGGCGGGTATCCCCGGTGGGCATGAGGACGAGTTCTCTGAGCCGATGTACGGGTTCCGTCTCCGAATCATGGGTCGCCCGCCGGCCGCCGGCTAGGGATAGAGAACTCACAACATGAGGTTCCTATCGATTCTGGCCGGCGCCGTTGCCATAGTCGGGATGGCAATACCAGCGCACGCCGACTCCGATGACGGCGCGTTCCTCGCTGCCCTCAACAAGGCTGGTATTACCTATCAGAACCCCGACCGCGCGATCAAGGCGGCCCAAAAGGTGTGCGACTTGGTCAGCTCGGGCACCTCAGAGGCCGACATCATCAAGGATCTGCACGAGCTCAATCCGGCGTTCACGATGGGTAAAGCCGCCGAGTTCGTCCAGGCAGCCGCCGTTGTTTACTGCCCCGCCCGTCTATCGACCAGCGATGGCGGAACAAACCCCCAAAGCTAGCTGACGGCCGCTATATGGGCTCCGGCCCCGGGTGACAGCTTGTTCGCCCGCCGCCGGTTCACACCGCGCGCCGGGGCCGCGCCGCGTGGGTCGCGTCGTCGTAATCCCGATTTGTTTATTGTGTCGCACAGCAACCGCGGGTTGGTCCGCGCAACTACTCACTCTGCGACAAACAGCATTGTGAGGGGCCGTTACGGCTCCACAGGAAATTGTCAGTAGCTAATCAGTGCCAGAGCAGACTGGCCGCGTCTACCTGTATTGGTGAATGTTAGGGGAACGATATGACGATCAACGGTCAGTTCGGCGATTCGGGTCGCAACGTCCAGGTCATCTACCCGCGGGCCGACTCCCACGGACAGAAGGTTCAGTCCGTGCGCAGCGGCATGGCCCGCACCGACAGTGCAGTCGGACCGAGTGGGTTTAATTGTATTTCGTAGTAATGTCGAAATGCGCTTAGCGCACCGACGCGCGGCAGTGATGACGCCCGGCAGTGGTACTGCCGACATATTCGGCCGCTGCTTCGACAAGTCATGGTTTATGCGCATTACTGGCTCTGAACGATGTAGGAGGTTATCAGAATTCGCGCTAATGCCCGATGAAGAGAGCCTCTGAGCAGTTTATAGATCGGTGAAGAAACCGAATGCCGAACCGTAATCCGCTATGCCAACGGATTCACGGCTGCATCATTTAAGCGCTGGGAAAACTCTCTCAACCAGGTGATCTATGCCACCGCTAGACCACTGTTACGCGTCGTTCTCGCAGCGTCCACCGTGACGAGGGCACATATTTTATACAAGTGTTTACCTAGCGGGAATGCCATCTGAAATAAAAGATGGCCACTATCGCCAGCGTTGCTTGACTAGTGGTTCGCACACCATTTCGGTGCCGATTCGGAGCTAGGAACAGGATGGCTTTGTTGTCTGCAGTACATGGAAATTTCACATGTATCCGGTAGCGAATTTGATGAATTCCCTTAGAGCTGCGACTGCGTCGATGCCGGGGTCGCAAAAGCGTGCCTACCATGGCCGCCAGAAGAGGGACCGGAGGTTTTAGATGTTGGATTTCGGGGCTTATCCGCCGGAATACAACTCGGGGCGGATATACGTCGGAGCGGGATCGGGGCCACTGTTGGCCGCGGCGGCGGCGTGGGACGAATTGGCCGCGGAGCTGCAAAGCGCTGCGGCGTCATACAACTCGACGATCGAGACCCTTGCAACGGGCCCGTGGACGGGCCCCTCGTCCATCGCCATGGCGGCCGCGGCGGCTCCATATGTGGCGTGGATGCGCGCCACCGGCGCGCAAGCCGAGCAGGCGGGCGCCCAGGCCAAACTCGCGGCCGGCGCCTACGAGGCCGCGTTCGCGGCGACGGTTCCACCTCCGGTGATCGCCACCAACCGCTCGCTGCTCGCGACCCTGATCGCCACCAATGTCCTCGGCCAGAACACCCCGGCGATCGCCGCCACCGAAGCCCACTACATGGAGGTGTGGGCGCAGGATGCCGCCGCGATGTACGCGTATACGGTGTCGTCGGCCAGCGCCGCTGCGCTGACCCCGTTCGCCGAGCCGCCTCAGACCACCAACGACTCGGCCGGTCCGACTCAAGCGGCCGCCGTCGCCCAGAGCACCGGGCAGTCGAGCGCGAACACCGTCAGCCACCTGTCCCAATTGAGCACCACGATGCAGCCGGCGGCACAGGCCGTCAGCACCGCCGGCTCGGCGGGCACCACGACGACGGAGCTGACCACTCCGAGTTTCATCACAAACTGGAACGAGTTCTGGTCGGTGATGACCGGGGTCTACTCGCCGCAGTCGTGGGCCACCATCCCCGGCGGTCCGTTCCTGTCCTTTGGCCAGGCGTACGCCTGGGGCCAGAACGGGCAGGGCGCGGCGGCCTATTTGGCTGGGCCGAAAGCCATCGCCGGGGCATTGGCTCCGCTGAATAGTGGCGCCAACGCCGTCAAGCCGATGCTCAGCTCCGCGGTCGGGGCCGGGCAGGCTTCGGGGTCGATGGGCAAGGCCGCTCTGGTGGGCGGCCTGTCGGTGCCGCAGGGCTGGACGGAGGCCGCCCCCGCGATCAGAACGCTCTCCCAGGTGTTCCCGACCAACATGGCGGCGGTGCCTGCCGCGATAGCCGGTGAGGAGGGCGTCTTCAACCAGATGGCCCTGTCCAGCCTGGCCGGACGCGCTGTCGCAGCCGCCGCAACCCGGCCGGTCGGCGGTGCCGCCTCGATGGCGGGTTCGCTGGGCGGCGTTGCCGCCGAAGCCGATCCGGCCGCGGCCACCATCATCGTGATCCCGTGCATCGAGGAGTGACCGCGATGACCAAATCGCATGGCAGTCAAGCTCTGTCGACCCGGACAGCCAGGTAAGGGGTACGCGAGATGTTTTACGGAGCTTTTCCGCCGGAATTCAACTCGGGCCGGATGTACAGCGGCCCAGGAGCCGGATCGTTGGTGGCCGCGGCGACGTCCTGGCAGAACCTGGCCACCGAATTACAGTCCACCGCAACGTCGTACTCGTCGGTGCTCTCGAGCCTCACGGCCGGGCCCTGGGTGGGTCCTTCGTCGATTGCCATGGCGAGCGCGGCCGCCCCGTATGTGGCCTGGATGCAGCAAACCGCCGCGCAGGCCGCACAATCCGCGACCCAGGCCACCGAGGCGGCCGCCGCCTACGAGACGGCATTCGCCGCGCATGTGCCGCCCGCGGTCATCGCGGAGAACCGGGCCCTGCTCGCGCAGCTGGTGGCCACCAACCTGTTCGGACAGAACGCGTCGGCGATCGCCGCGAATGAGGCTGAATACAGCGAGTTTTGGGCCCAGGACGCCACCGCGATGGACACGTACTTCGCCTCGTCGGCGACCGCATCCAACAATCTGACGGAATTCAGCCCTGCGCCCAAGACCACCAATGAAGCCGCCGAACCGATGCAAGCAGCCGCGGTGAGTTCGGCGTCGAGCACCTTGCCCTACAGCGGGCCCTTCTCCGTCCCGGCGAACTTGGCCTACATCTACCAAACATTCATGACGAATCTGTTCAACACCGTCCCTGGCGGGGCCAGCTTCTACACCAGCATGTACAACGCCGTGAAGGTGCCGCTGGGACTGACCACGCAGTTCAACGACATGGGGTTGTTGATCAACTTCCCGTTGTCGCAGTGGCTCAAGTTCGCGCCACCCGTCGCTTATGGGGCGTTGCCGAAAGACGCACTGGGTGCCGGGTTGGGGGCGTTGGGTTTTGGACGCGGCACCTTGTACAGCGCGATCAGCCCGATCGCCGGCATGGGAAACGCCGGCACGCTGGTCGGCAAGCTGTCGATCCCGCCGAGCTGGGCCACCGCCACCCCATCCATCAGGACCGTCGCCGCCGCCCTCTCGGACGCCGGAACCGAGGTCGTGTCGGCGGCAGCGCTGGGCGCGGGGAGTCTGTTCAGTTCGATGGGACTGGCCGGGATGCTGGGCAGCGCGCTGGGCTCCGGTGGACCCACCGTGATGCGTGCCGGCATGCGTAGCCGGATGACTCCGATCAAGGACCTCAAGGACAAACAGTCACCGGAACAGCTGAAACGTCTTGTCGCGCAGATCTCGGAGAAGCCCGAAGCCGTGCAGCACCACAACGTCGACCAAGAGAACCTTGACACGCTCCTCGAGCAACTGGCCAAGAAACCCGGCATCCACGCGGTGCATCTGAAGAAGGGCGACAAGTCAAAAGTATTGCCCGCAGATGCCCAGTTCGGTTGACAGACAAGGCGAATCGGTGTGAGTTCGCAACGGAAGGGTAATCAGTGATGAAACGACTACTGGCGCTACTCGGTGTTTCCGCGATGATCGGCCTCGCCGCACCGGCCTACGCCGATCCGGCGCGTGACCCCGACGGCGACGACGGAGGCTTCATCGCGGCGCTCCAGCAATCGGGCTTCAGCTTTGCCAACGCTGGTTCGGCCGTCGCTGCCGGCAGAGCGGTGTGCTCGTGTTTGAACAACGGCGAGTCGGGCCTGGAGCTGGTCCACGACGTGAAAAGCCATAACCCGGGCATGGACATGGAGATGGCATCGAACTTCGCCCTGATTTCCGCGAAGTTCTACTGCCCCCACCAACTTTCCAAGGCATAGCGTGGCGTGGGCGCCGGGTCGGTAGCGGCTGATCGGCCCCTTGCGTTCGAATGCCTTGGCGTTCAAGATGTCTGCGGCGAAACCTGCATGCTGCGAATCTCACGGCGACATGCGACAATCACGAGTCATGAGACTGCTGCTGGTGATGGGGGTCGGCGTCTCGGCCGCCATCGCTTTTGCCCCGCTGGCGCAGGGCGATCCGGTAACACCCAACGGCGACGAGGCCGGTTTCCTTGCCTCGCTGCGTAGCGCGGGCATCACCTATACGACCCCGGAGGCGGCGATCAAGTTCGCCAAATCGGTGTGTGTGTCCATGGACAACGGCGAGGTCGGCCCTCAGATGCTCGACGAATTGAAGAGCGAAAACCCTGGACTCACCAACGATCATGCAACCTCGTTCTTGGCGATCGCGGCGAAATACTATTGCCCGCAGCAACTTAACAAGGGGTAGCTCCCGACCCGGCAGTAGTCGGCCCGCAGCATCACCCGGCACATGGGTCAGGTGGCTGCGGCGCAACCGATTGGCTGCCCGCAGGTTTCGTCGGGGTGGGCGCCGAGCGCCCGGTTTGACTCGGGTCCACCTGTTGTTCACCTCAGCCTGATTAGGTGCGCCAACCGGCACCGAACCACGGCCGTATCCCGGTAGTGCCGGGGGATACTCGAGTGTGAGACCCAGAAGGAACCAGGGGGAAGGAGTGTGTCGGTGGAGACGCTGAGCGCTCTCGATTTCGTGCTCCGGCTGGGCGTCGGCGTGGGCTGCGGCGCCCTCATCGGCCTGGAACGGCAATGGCGGGCGCGGCGCGCAGGCCTACGCACCAACGCACTGGTGGCCGGCGGCGCGACACTGTTCGTGCTCTACGCCGCGGCCACCTCCGACACCAGCCCCACCCGGGTCGCTTCCTATGTCGTGTCCGGCATCGGGTTCCTCGGCGGTGGCGTGATCTTGCGGGAGGGCGTCAACGTCCGGGGCCTCAACACCGCCGCCACCCTGTGGTGCTCGGCCGCGATCGGCGTGCTGGCCGCTTCAGGGCACCTGGTGTTCGCGCTGATCGGCACCGGCACCGTCATCGGCATCCACTTGCTGGGGCGCCCGCTGGGCCGGCTGATCGACCGCGACAACAGTGCCGAAGAGGACGAGAGCCTGGTGCCCTACCTCGTGCAGGTGGTGTGCCGCCCGAAGCACGAGAAGTACGCGCGGGCCCAGGTAGTTCAGCACGCCGGCAGCAACGACATCACGCTTCGCGGAATCCATACCGGTAACCCGGACGGCGACGAGGTCACCCTGACCGCCCACCTGCTGATGAACGGCGACGCCCCGGCCCGCCTGGAGCGGCTGGTGGCCGAACTGTCGCTGCTGCCCGGCGTCCGCGCGGTGCAGTGGTATGCCGGAGACGAAGCGCAGTCGGACGATCGTCGCTGAGGGCGGACCGACACCGCCGCGCTCGTCGTAGTCTTACCTGTGTGAGCGCCCTGTCAGGCTTCTTGTCCGCCCTGCCTCCGCAGATGCGGGATCCGGTGCTGGTCGCCATCCCGTTCTTCCTGCTGTTGTTGACCCTCGAATGGACCGCGGCCCGGAAGCTCGAACAACTCACGGTCGCGGCCGCCGACACGGCGCGGCCGGCGTCGGGCGCGCACCTGACCCGCGATTCGGTGGCGAGCATCTCGATGGGGCTGATTTCGGTGGCCACCACGGCCGGCTGGAAGACCCTGGCGCTGCTCGGCTACGCCGCGATCTATGCCTACGTGGCGCCCTGGCACCTGTCGCCGACGCATTGGTACACCTGGGTCGTCGCGATTCTCGGAGTGGACCTGCTGTATTACGCCTATCACCGGATCGCGCACCGGGTGCGATTGATCTGGGCGACCCACCAGGCCCATCACTCCAGCGAGTACTACAACTTCGCCACGGCGCTGCGCCAGAAGTGGAACAACAGCGGCGAGATCTTGATGTGGATCCCGTTGCCGCTGTTGGGAATTCCACCGTGGATGGTGTTCTTCAGCTTCTCCGTGAACCTGATCTACCAGTTCTGGATCCACACCGAGCGGATCGACAAGCTGCCGCGGCCGTTCGAGTTCCTGTTCAACACGCCGTCGCATCACCGGGTGCACCACGGGATGGACAAGGTCTACCTCGACAAGAACTATGGCGGCATCTTCATCGTCTGGGACCGGCTCTTCGGAACCTTCCAGGCCGAGCTGTTCCGGCCGCATTACGGCCTCACGAAGCGCGTGGACACGTTCAACATCTGGAGGTTGCAGACCCGCGAATACGTCGCGATCGCCCGCGACTGGCGATCGGCGACGCGCCTGCGCGATCGGCTGGGTTACGTGTTCGGCCCGCCCGGCTGGTTGCCGCGAGCGGCCCGTCACGCCGAGGCCGGCACCCCGGCCGTGACCTCCCTGTAACATCTGCGCAGGCCGGCGCGAAAAGCTGAGCGTGGAGGAACGGTTACGCCGTAACCTCGCCCTCCCGTCGGTATCGGCCCGATGAATCGGAGTTCATGGTGCATCGTCTGGCAACGCGCACGTTCGCCGCGTCGGCTACGGTCGTGGCCCTGGCCTACTTTGTGCCGGCCGCGCCGGCTAAAGCCGACGTCGTGGTGTATCCGGGCATGGAAATACGTCAGGACAACCGTGTCTGCACGCTGGGGTACGTCGATCCCGGCCTGAAAATCGCGTTCACCGCGGGACACTGCCGGGGTGGGGGCAGCGGTGTGGTGACGGATCGCGGCGGTGCCGTCATCGGCCGGATGGCAGCGTTCCGGGACAACACCCCCAGCGGAACCACGGTGTCCACGAGCCAGGTGATCAACGACTACGAAGCGATCGTGCTGGACAACAGCGTCATGGCGAACAACATCCTGCCGGGCGGCCGGCCGCTGGTCTCCGATCCCGGCCTGACGCTTGCGCCCGGGCAGCCGGTCTGCCATTTCGGCGTGATCACCGGGGAAACCTGCGGGACGGTGGAGAGCGTGAACAACGGTTGGTTCACCATGTCGCACGGCGTGCAGAGCCACAACGGCGATTCGGGCGGACCGGTGTATCTGGCGCCCAGTGGCGGCCCCGGACAGATCGTCGGGATCTTCAACAGCGTGTGGGGCGACTTTCCGGCGGCGGTGTCGTGGGGCGCCACGTCCGAGGAGGTCCGCGAGGACCTCGGAGTACGCGACAACGCGCACTAGGGCCGGTCAGCCCACCGGGGTCAGCGCGAACACCGGAATCGAGGGTGCGGCGGCGCGGAACTGCTCGTCGGTGCTGTCCGGGGTCAACCCGGCGACATAGCCCTTGACCTGCCAATACCATCTGGTCAGGTAGCGCTGCAGCAGGTCGGGCTTGGCCGCGTCGTCGACCTCGTCGGGCCGTACGCGTCGCCGGTGCCAGCGGGGACCCACCTCGACGACGGACGCCGCCCGGACATTGCGCGCCCACTGGGTATTGCCGCGCGGCGAGACCAGGTAGTCCACGCCGTCGACGGTCAGCAGGTTGATCACCACCGCGCGTTGCTTCCCGGTTTTGCGGCCGCGCACGCGCAGCGCCCGGGTCCCGGCGATGCTGATTCCCGCCTCGGCGAGCCAGCGAATGACCCCGTTGGCGGCTCGGGCGACCCGGTTCGGTTCTTCATAACGGGTGGACATGGTGCGGCCTCTCAGCGAATCCTGGTCAAACTTCTGAGAGCGGTGCTCTCTGATTTGAACACGCTGCCACAACGCACCGCGGAAAGCAAGAGCGGTGTTCTCGGTTGTGCCAGACTGGCCGCGTGGGCAAACGCCAGGAATCGCGGGAGCAGATCGAGGCACGCATCATCGAGCTCGGTCACCGCCAGCTGGCGGAGCGTGGCGCGGCCGGTCTGTCGGTGCGGGCGATAGCCCGCGACCTGGGCATGGTGTCCTCGGCGGTGTACCGCTACGTGTCCAGCCGCGACGAACTGCTGACCCTGCTGCTGGTCGACGCCTACTCCGACCTGGCTGACGCCGTGGATCGCGCCCGCGACATGGTCGGCGACCTGTGGAGCGACGACGTCGTCGCCATCGCGCGGGCGACCCGGGGCTGGGCCGTCGCACACCCGGCGTGCTGGGCCCTGCTGTACGGCAGTCCCGTGCCCGGATATCACGCGCCGCCCGAGCGCACGGTCGCGGTGGGGACCCGGGTGGTAGCGGCGTTGTTCGACGCGGTCGCGGCCGGAATCGCCACCGGCGATATTCGGCTCACGAATGATCTTGCCCCGCAACCGATGTCATCCGACTTCGAGCGAATTCGTCACGAGTTCGGGTTCCCCGGTGATGACCAGGTGCTCGCCAAGTGCTTTTTGCTGTGGGCCGGGGTGCTGGGTGCGATCAGCCTCGAGGTGTTCGGGCAGTACGGCGCCGATACGCTGACCGACCCGGAGACCGTCTTCGATGCCCAGGTGCGGCTGCTGGTAGATGTCCTGACCCGGCATTGATAGCTCGCGGCGGCTGCGGGCGTGACGAATTAGAACGTGTTCACCCGGCTGTTCGCCGGCCGGAAGGGCTCGTCATGGCAAAGTATTCGGGCCCTTTCTGGCGGCCCCGCGACTGGACTATTCTGCGAGGCGATGACGCTTCCCGTTCAATCGCCGACGCAGATCGCCTGGGTCACCGCCGACCTTGATGCCACCGAAACGGCCCTCACCGGCCTGTTAGATGTGCGGAAGTGGGTGCGCATACCCGATGTGCACTTTGCTCCGGACGCGTGCAGCTACCATGGCCGGCCCGCCGACTTCTTTGCCAGCATCTCGTTGAGCTACCTCGGCGACATGCAGTTGGAACTGATCCAACCGGTCCGCGGCGAGAACATCTATAGTGACTTTCTGTCCGACTGCGGGCCGGGTTTGCACCACATCTGCATGGAGGTCGAAAGTCCCGAGCTACTGGAGGCAGCGGTGACCGAGGCCGCCGAGCGGGGCGCCGCGGTCGCGCAGCGAGGCGTGATGCCCGGCGGCATCCAATTCGCTTACCTATCAGCGCCGGAGGCGGGCGTGCCGTATGTGGAGCTTGCGTACGTTTCGCCCGAGATGAGGGCGTTTTACGACTACATCAAACAGGAGCAGCGGTGAGCCGCGTCGGCGACGACGCGGAATGCAGCGATGAGGAGGAGTGGCGCCAATGAGCACCGAGATACCGGCAACAATCAGTGCGGACGGCGTGACCACGTGGTCGTACGACGTCGACGTCGTGGTGATCGGGTTCGGCATCGCCGGCGGCTGCGCCGCCGTGAGCGCGGCCTCGGCCGGCGCCCGGGTGCTGGTACTCGAACGTGCGGCCGCGGCGGGCGGCACGACTTCGCTTGCCGGGGGCCACTTTTACCTCGGTGGCGGGACCGCGGTGCAGCAGGCAACCGGTCAAGACGATTCAGTCGAGGAGATGTACAAGTATCTGGTCGAGGTGTCGCGTGAACCCGAACTCGACAAGATCCGCGCCTATTGCGAGGGCAGCGTCGAGCATTTCAATTGGCTGGAAGACCTGGGTTTCCAGTTCGAGCGCAGCTATTACCCGGGCAAAGTCGTCGTCCCACCGGGTACCGAGGGACTGAGCTACACCGGCAATGAGAAGGTGTGGCCCTTCTGCGAGAAGGCCAGGCCGGCACCGCGCGGGCATTCGGTGCCGGTGCCCGGCGAATTGGGCGGCGCCAGCATGGTCGTCGACCTGCTGCTCAAGCGCGCCGACGCCTTGGGCGTGCAGATCCGCTACGAGACCGGGGTCACCAATTTGGTCACCGGCGACGACGGTGCCGTGGTCGGCGTCGCGTGGAAGCATTTCACCGAAACCGGTGCCATCAAGGCCAAGTCTGTCATCATCGCGGCCGGCGGATTCGCGATGAACCCGGAGATGGTCGCCGAGCACACACCCGCGCTGGGTCAGGAGCGGCGCACCAAACATCACGGCATGGTGGCGCCATACATCCTGGGCAATCCCAACGACGACGGGCTGGGCATCCGGATGGGTGTGTCTGCGGGCGGCGCGACCAAGAACATGGACGAGCTGTTCATCACCGCCGCGGCCTATCCGCCCGAGGTTTTGCTGACCGGTGTGATCGTCAATAAGGACGGCCAGCGGTTCGTCACCGAGGACTCTTATCACTCGCGCACTTCGGCTTTCGTGCTGGAGCAGCCCGAGCAGACGGCTTACCTGATCGTCGACGAGGCGCACACAGAGATGCCGGCCATGCCGCTGATCCGGTTCCTCGACGGGTACGAGACGATCGCGGAAATGGAAGTGGCACTTGGCATTCCGGAGGGCAACCTGGCAGCCACGCTGGACCGCTACAACAAGCACGCCGCCGCGGGCGAGGATCCCGATTTCCACAAGCAGCCCGAATTCCTTGCGCCCCAGGACAGTGGCCCCTGGGCGGTGTTCGACCTGTCACTGGGACGGGCGATGTACTCGGGATTCACCATCGGCGGCCTGGCGGTGACGGTCGACGGCGAGGTGCAGCGGGCCGACGGCAGCGTGGTGCCCGGTTTGTACGCCGCGGGCGCCTGCGCGTCCAACCTCGCCCAGGACGGCAAGGGCTACGCCAGCGGGACGCAGCTGGGCGAGGGGTCGTTCTTCGGGCGCCGCGCCGGAGCGCACGCGGCCCGGCGGGCCGGGGGAGCGTAGGCGCGCCACCGCACAGCGCCGGAGCGCACGCGGCCCGGCGGGCCGGGGGAGCGTAGGCGCGCCACCACACAGCGCCGGAGCGCACGCGGCCCGGCGGGCCGGGGGCCTGAGCGCTAGACCTGCGCGGGTTCCTTCTCGACCGGGCCCAGTTGCCAGGGGCCGCCGCCGAGCAGGTGCAGCTGCTGCTCGTGGTGCTGCTCGACGGTGGGCCGGTGGCTCACGCTGACCATGACGCACTCCGGCAGCTCGGACCGAACCAACTGATACAGCGCGAATTCCAGGCCTTCGTCCAGCGCGGAGGTGGCCTCGTCGAGGAAGACGGCCTTCGGCTTGGTGAGCAGGATGCGCGCAAAGGCCACCCGCTGCTGCTCGCCGGGGGAAAGCACCTTGGCCCAGTCCTGGTCTTCGTCCAGCCGGTTGGTCAGTGGCGCCAGCGCCACTTTGGTGAGCACGTCGCGCAGTTGGCTATCGGAAATGTTGTCCGGCGAATTCGGGTAGCACACCACGGTGCGCAGGGTGCCGAGCGGCACATACGGCAGCTGTGACAAGAACATCGTCGCGTTGTCGCCGTCCGGGCGGCACAGGGTTCCCGAGGCGTACGGCCACAGTTCGGCCAGGCTGCGCAGCAGCGTCGTCTTGCCGGCCCCGGAGCGGCCGGTGATCACCAGGGTGTCGCCCTGGTCGAGCTGGATGTCCAGCGAGTCGACCAGCTGGTCGCCCTGCGGCGTGCGCACTTCCAGACCGCGAAGCTCAACGGCAGCTTCCTCGCTGGGCTTGACGAGAATCGTTGGCAGCGCGCGGCCACGGCTGTTGGCATCAACCAGCCCGTGCAACCGGATGATCGCGGCGCGGAAGCCCGCGAAGTTGTCGTAGTTGTTGCGGAAGAACGACAGCGAGTCCTGGATATTGCCGAAGGCGGTCGCGCTCTGGCCGACGTCGCCGAAGTCGATCTTGCCGGCGAACAGTCGCGGCGCCTGAAGCACCCACGGCAGCGGCACAATTGCCTGCGACACCGAGAAGTTCCATCCGCCCCAGATGATGGTTCGGCGTACGAACTTGCGGTAGTTGTCGATGATCGGCGTGAACCGCCGCCACAGCTGCGCACGTTCGACCCGTTCGCCGCGGTAGAAGCCGACCGCCTCGGCGGCGTCGCGCAAGCGCACCAGGGCATATCGGAAGGCGGCGTTGAGTTTCTCGTTGTTGAAGCTCAGCTGAATCAGAGGCCGCCCCAACCAAATTGCCACCACCGTGGCGACCAGGACGTAGACCAAAACGGTCCAGAACATCGCGCGCGGAATGTCAACGCCAAAAACGGTCAGATTCCCGGACAGGTCCCACAGGATCGCGGCGAACGAGATCACCGAGGCCACCGCATTGACGGCCCCGAACAGCAAGGTGGATCCAGTACCGTTGGCTGGGGTGTTAGGGGTGGCGCCGGCATTGGCGGTGAAGATGTCGACATCCTGCTGGATGCGCTGATCGGGGTTGTCGATCGTCTGGTCGATGAAGAGGTCCCGGTAATAGGCCCTGCCGTCGAGCCAGTCGTCGGTAAGGTGGCCGGTCAGCCACACGCGCCAGGCGATGATGAAGCGCTGGGTCAGGTAAATGTCCGTCATGATGCGGATGACATACAGCGTCGCCAGCACGCTGAAAATCACGATCGACATCCAAAAGCCGTGGATGCCCGATTCTTTGACCGCGTCATCGCCGGCCGCGATGCCCTGCACCGCCTTCTGTACCGCCGTATAGAGATCGTTGCCCTGATAGCTGAGCAGCACCATCAACCGCACCGAAAGCAGCACCGACAGGAGCAACACGCCCAGCATGAGCCACACGCGGATGCTGTGTGCCCCGACGAAATAACCGCGGGTGATACGCCAGAATTGGCGGCCCCAAGGAGTGAGATAGCGGAATGCAAGCAGCACCCCGAATAGGCAGATGGCGCTGACCACCCAGGCTATGGCGACCCACCGCAAGGAATCGATGGGTGCCGCCGACCAGTTGATCGATGGCTTGAACGGCTTCGGGCCCATCGTCGACGTCTCCTTAAGTTCGAGGTGGTCGGACTCTCCTCAACTTCAAATCCTCCGGCGAAGGTACCCGACGGATCTGATTAGGCTGCGGTCATGACTACCGACGCCATCCCCGCACAAACATTGCACGCCGGCCGACTTGTCGCGCGGCGCCTGCGGGCCAGCGGCGTCGACACCGTCTTCACGCTATCCGGCGGCCACCTGTTCTCCATCTACGACGGGTGCCGCGACGAGGGTATTCGGCTGATCGACACCCGTCATGAGCAGACGGCGACGTTCGCCGCCGAGGGGTGGTCGAAGGTGACCCGGTCGCCGGGTGTGGCCGCGCTGACGGCGGGGCCAGGCATCACCAACGGGATGAGCGCGATGGCGGCGGCGCAGCAGAACCAGTCGCCGCTGGTAGTGCTGGGCGGACGGGCGCCGGCGCAGCGCTGGGGGATGGGCTCGCTGCAGGAGATCGACCACGTGCCGTTCGTGGCGCCGCTGGCCCGCTTCGCCGCCACCGCACAGTCGGCGGACGACGCCGGCCGTCTCGTCGACGACGCCCTGCGGGCGGCGGTCGGTGCGCCGTCGGGCGTGGGGTTCGTCGACTTCCCGATGGACCACGCGTTCTCCATGTCCGACGATGACGGCCGACCCGGCGCCCTCGTCGACCTGCCGCCGGGCCCGGCACCCGACGGCCAAGCGCTGGGCCGCGCCGCCGCGCTGCTGTCCGCGGCGCAGCGGCCGGTGATCATGGCGGGCACCAACGTCTGGTGGGGGCGCGGGGAAGCGGCCCTACTGCGCCTTGCCGAGGAACTTCAGATCCCGGTGCTGATGAACGGGATGGCCCGCGGCGCCGTTCCCGCGGATCATCCGCTGGCATTCTCCCGGGTTCGCGGAAAAGCGTTGGGGGAGGCCGACGTTGCGCTGATCGTCGGTGTGCCGATGGATTTCCGGCTCGGCTTCGGCGCGGTGTTCGGGGCGCAGACGCAGCTCATCGTGGCGGACCGGGTCGAGCCCGAGCGCCGCCATCCGCGGCCGGTGCAGGCCGAGCTCTACGGCGACCTGTTGACGATCCTCGCCGCCTTGGCCCCCGCCACGAGAACCGACCACCGGGACTGGATCGGCGAACTCCGGACCGCCGAGACCGCATCGCGCGCCAAGGAGAGGGCGGAGCTGGCCGACGACCGCAGCCCGCTGCACCCCATGCGGGTGTACGCGGAGCTCGCACCCATGCTCGATCGCGACGCGATCATCGTCATCGACGCCGGTGATTTCGGGTCGTACGCGGGGCGGGTGATCGACAGCTATCAACCGGGGTGCTGGCTGGACAGCGGCCCCTTCGGCTGCCTGGGATCGGGCCCCGGCTACGCGCTGGCCGCCAAGCTGGCCCACCCGGACCGTCAGGTGGTGCTGCTGCAGGGCGACGGCGCGTTCGGCTTCAGCGGCATGGAATGGGACACCCTGGTCCGGCACGACGTGCCCGTCGTCTCCGTGATCGGCAACAACGGGATCTGGGGGCTCGAACACCACCCGATGAAGGCTCTCTACGGCTATTCGGTGGTAGCCGAGCTGCGTCCGGGGACGCGTTACGACGAAGTGGCGCGCGCTCTGGGCGGCCACGGCGAGCTGGTCTCGGCGCCCGGCGAACTGCGGCCCGCGCTGGAACGCGCCTTCGCCAGCGGGCTGCCCGCCGTCGTCAATGTGCTCACCGATCCCGACGTCGCGTACCCACGCCGCTCGAACCTCGCCTGAGCGCGCGCGGCCTGCAGTGTCGCCGACTGGCTTGAGCCCGCGCGGAAAGTCACCGCGTACCGTTGACCTGTGCCTAAGACGACCCGCGCTCAACCCGGCCGGCTGACCAGCCGCTTTTGGAAGCTGCTCGGCGCCAGCACCGAAAAGGACCGAAGCCGGTCCCTCACCCAGGTCACCGACTCGTCGGAGTACAACGACGAGGCGTCCGGGCTGACCGACGAGCAGCTACGCAAGGCGGCCGGGCTGCTCAACCTCGAGGACCTGGCGGACTCCGAGGACATCCCGCAGTTCCTCGCCATCGCGCGCGAGGCGGGCGAGCGGGCCAGTGGGCTGCGGCCGTTCGATGTGCAGCTCCTGGGCGCGTTGCGCATGCTGGCCGGCGACGTCATCGAGATGGCCACCGGTGAGGGCAAGACGCTCGCGGGCGCGATCGCCGCGGCCGGGTACGCCCTGGCCGGGCGGCACGTGCACGTCGTGACCATCAACGACTACCTGGCCCGCCGCGACGCGGAATGGATGGGCCCCGTCATCGAGGCCATGGGTCTGACGGTCGGCTGGATCACCGCCGAGTCCACCAGCGAGGAACGCCGGGCCGCCTACGGCTGCGACGTCACCTACGCCTCGGTCAACGAGATCGGCTTCGACGTGCTGCGCGACCAGCTGGTGACCGACGTCGCCGACCTGGTGTCGCCCAACCCCGACGTGGCCCTGATCGACGAGGCCGACTCGGTGCTGGTCGACGAGGCGCTGGTGCCGCTGGTGCTGGCCGGAACCACGCACCGCGAAACGCCGCGGCTGGAGATCATCAAGCTGGCCGGCCAGCTGGAAGCCGGCACCGATTACGACACCGACGCCGACAGCCGCAACGTGCACCTGACCGAGGTCGGTGCCCGCAAGGTCGAAAAGGCGCTCGGCGGCATCGACCTCTACTCCGAGGAACACGTCGTCACCACGCTGACCGAGATCAACGTCGCGCTGCACGCGCATGTGCTGCTGCAGCGCGACGTGCACTACATCGTCCGCGACGACGCGGTGCACCTGATCAACGCCGCGCGCGGGCGCATCGCGCAGCTGCAGCGCTGGCCGGACGGCCTGCAAGCCGCGGTCGAGGCCAAGGAGGGCATCGAGACCACCGAAACGGGCGAGGTGCTGGACACCATCACGGTGCAGGCGCTGATCAACCGCTACGCGACGGTATGCGGCATGACCGGCACCGCGCTGGCCGCCGGCGAGCAGCTGCGCCAGTTCTACAAGCTCGGCGTCTCACCAATTCCGCCGAATGAGCCCAACATTCGCGAAGACGAGTCGGACCGGGTGTACATCACCGCCGCGGCCAAGAACGACGCGATCGTCGCGCACATCGCCGAGGTGAACGAGACCGGGCAGCCGGTGCTGGTCGGCACCCGCGACGTGGCCGAATCCGAGGAGCTGCACGAGCGGCTGCTGCGCCGCGGCGTGCCCGCGGTGGTGCTGAACGCGAAAAATGACGCCGAGGAAGCCCAGGTGATCGCCGAGGCAGGCAAGTTCGGCGTGGTCACCGTCTCCACACAGATGGCCGGGCGCGGCACCGACATCCGCCTCGGCGGGTCCGACGAAGCCGACCACGACCGGGTCGCCGAGCTGGGCGGGCTGCACGTTGTCGGAACCGGGCGGCACCACACCCAGCGCCTGGACAACCAGCTGCGCGGCCGCGCCGGCCGTCAGGGCGACCCGGGGTCGTCCGTCTTCTTCTCGAGTTGGGAGGACGACGTCGTCGCCGCCAACCTCGACCACAACAAGCTGCCGACCCAGACCGACGAGGACGGCAAGATCGTCAGCCCGAAGGCGGCGGGCCTGCTCGACCACGCCCAGCGCGTGGCCGAGGGCCGCATGCTGGACGTGCACGCGAACACCTGGCGCTACAACCAGTTGATCGCCCAGCAGCGGGCCATCATCGTCGATCGGCGTAATACGTTGCTGCGCAACGCAACCGCGCGCGAGGAACTCGCCGAGCTGGCGCCCAAGCGCTACGAGGAGCTGGCCGAGACCGAAGGAATCTCCGAAGAGCGCCTGGAGACGATCTGCCGGCAGATCATGCTGTATCACCTGGACCGCGGCTGGGCAGACCATCTGGCGTATCTGGCGGATATCCGCGAGAGCATCCACCTGCGGGCGCTGGGTCGGCAGAATCCGCTGGACGAGTTCCACCGGTTGGCGGTTGACGCGTTCGCGTCGCTGGCCGCGGACGCGATCGAGGCGGCCCAGCAGACGTTCGAAACCGCGAACGTGCTCGAAGAGGAGCCCGGGCTGGACCTGTCCAAGCTGGCGCGCCCGACGTCGACGTGGACGTACATGGTCAACGACAACCCGTTGTCGGACGACACGCTGTCCACCCTGAGCCTGCCCGGGGTCTTCCGCTGACCCCGAGTGCGCGGCCAGCCGCGCACTCGCCGTTGGGCTAATGTCACGGCTCATGGAGCCGGTGCTTCCACCCAACCGGGTGCTGACGGTGCCCAACGTGCTCAGCGCTGTGCGCCTGGCGCTGATCCCGGTGTTCGTCTACGCCCTGCTGGTCGTGCACGCCAATGGGTGGGCCGTTGCGATTCTGATGTTCAGCGGCGCCTCGGACTGGGCTGACGGCAAGATCGCCCGGCTACTGAATCAGTCCTCCCGGCTCGGTGTGCTGCTCGACCCCGCGGTCGACCGCCTCTACATGGTCGCGGTGCCCATCGTGCTGGCGTTCAGCGGAATCGTGCCGTGGTGGTTCGTCATCGTCCTGCTCGCGCGCGATGGACTGTTGGCGGCGACGCTGCCGCTGCTGTGGAGCCGCGGGCTGTCGGCGCTGCCGGTGACCTACATCGGCAAGGCCGCGACGTTCGCGCTGATGTCCGGTTTTCCGTTGGTGCTGCTGGGCACCTGGGACGCGCTGTGGAGCCGCGTGATCGGCGCCTGCGGGTGGGCCTTCCTGATCTGGGGCATGTATGCCTACCTGTGGGCGTTCGTGCAGTATGCGGTGCAGATGATTCTTGTGCTGCGACGCATGCCCAAGGTCGACCGCGCTTCTCGGCCGTCGGCCGCGGCGAAGGTGGCTGACCATGGCTGACGCCGACCGCCTGCTCGGTGGCTATGACCCCAATGCCGGTCACGGCGCGCATGTGGCGTCGCGGCCCAAACGCATCCCGGTGCCGTCGCTGTTGCGCGCGCTGTTGTCCGAGCACCTCGACCCCGGCTATGCCGCGGCGGCGGCCAAGCGCGGCGCCGCCGACGCGCCGCACAGCGGACGCCGGCGGGTGTTCGGTTGGCTCTGGCAGGCGCTGGCGGCGCTGCTGATCGCGACGGTCTTCGCCGCCGCGGTCGCCCAGGCTCGCTCGGTGGCGCCCGGGGTGCGGTCCGAGCAGGAGCTCCTGTTGGGCAATGTGCGGTCGACGGAGGGCTCCGCGAGCAAGCTGAGCCAGCGCCGCAGCGAGCTGGCGACGCGGGTCGACGACGTGCAGCGGCACGCACTGGCCGAAGACGCCGAGGGGCAGCGGCTGCTGAAACGCCTCGACGCGCTCAGCCTGGCGGCGGCCAGCACGGCGATCATCGGGCCCGGCCTGAAGGTGACCGTGACCGATCCCGGTGCCAGCCCGAACCTTTCCGACGTGTCCAAGCAGCGGGTCAGCGGCAGCCGGCAGATCATCCTGGACCGCGATTTGCAGCTGCTGGTCAACTCGTTGTGGGCGAGCGGTGCCGAGGCGATTTCCGTCGGCGGCGTGCGGATCGGGCCGAACGTCACCATCCGGCAGGCCGGCGGCGCGATCCTGGTCGACAACAACCCGACCGCCAGTCCGTACACGGTGCTGGCGATCGGGCCGCCGCGCGCGATGCGCGATGTCTTCGACAACAGCCCGGGCATGCAGCGACTGAGGCTGCTGCAGATCTCCTACGGCGTCGTGGTTACGGTGGACGTCGCCGACGGACTGACGCTCCCTGCCGGATCGACGCGGGATGTCAAGTTTGCCAAGCAGATTGGGCCACGGTGAGAAAAGTCCCGAACAGACACATTCCCCTGTGTGAGACGCGGACGGGAAACCAGGCATGATCGGTATCGCAGCACTGGCGATCGGCATCGTGCTCGGCCTGGTTTTTCACCCCGCGGTGCCCGAAGTCGTCCAGCCCTATCTGCCGATCGCGGTGGTCGCGGCGCTGGATGCGGTGTTCGGCGGGTTACGTGCATACCTGGAGCGGATTTTCGATCCGAAGGTCTTCGTCATCTCCTTCGTGTTCAACGTCTTCGTGGCCGCCCTGATCGTTTACGTCGGCGACCAGTTGGGCGTGGGTACGCAGTTGTCCACGGCCATCATCGTCGTGCTGGGCATCCGCATCTTCGGCAATGCCGCCGCCCTGCGCCGCAGGCTGTTCGGGGCGTGACGCGCGCCGGCGACGATGCAGAGCGAAGCGATGAGGAGGAGCGGCGCCATGACCCACGTGAGGTCAACGTGAGCCACGATCCGGAAGACCGCACCGCCGGCGGCCAAAGTGGTGACGAGCCAACCGGGCCCGGGCGCCCCGGGGCCGATGCGACGCCGGAACAGGGCGCACCGCGCGGCCGTCACGAACTGGCCGCGAAGAGCCCCCGCCCGGAAATCGGCCCGCTGCACCGCACCGGGCTGTCCGGCATGATGCGCGGCGGTCGGTCCCGGATGGCGTTCGGGACGCTGGCCGCCATGCTGTGCCTGCTGCTGGGCCTGGCGATCGTCACCCAGGTTCGCCAGACCGAATCGGGTGACGCGCTGGAGACGGCCCGCCCCGCAGACCTTTTGGTGCTGCTGGATTCGTTGCGACAGCGCGAAGGCACGCTCAACACCGAGGTGAACGAGCTACAGAACACGCTGAATTCGCTGCAGGCGTCCGGGAACAACGACCAGGCCGCCATCCAATCCGCGCAGTCCAGGCTGGCGGCGCTGTCCATTCTGGTCGGGGCGGTCGGCGCCACCGGCCCCGGCGTCACCATCACGATCGAGGACCCCGGACCCGGGGTGTCGCCCGAGGCGATGCTCGACGTGATCAACGAGTTGCGCGCCGCCGGCGCCGAGGCGATCGAAGTCAACGACGCACACCAATCGGTGCGGGTAGGTGTCGACACCTGGGTGGTGGGTATGCCTGGGTCGCTGACCATCGACTCCAAAACCCTGTCGCCGACGTATTCGATTCTGGCGGTTGGCGATCCACCCACCCTGGCCGCGGCCATGAACATTCCCGGCGGCGCGCAGGACGCCGTCAAGCGCGTGGGTGCGCGAATGTCCGTTCAGCAGGCGGACCGAGTGGACATCACCACCTTGCGGCAACCAAAACCGCACCAATACGCTCAGCCCGTCAAGTGAGCACCACCCGAACAGAACAGGATCACCCGTGAGCGATATCCCGCCCGATCTGCGCTACACCGCCGAACACGAATGGGTTCGCCGAAGTGGGGATGACACCGTGCGCGTGGGCATCACCGATTTTGCGCAGTCGGCGTTGGGTGATGTCGTTTTCGTTCAGCTGCCCGACGTGGGCACCGAACTGACCGCGGGCGAATCCTTCGGTGAGGTCGAATCGACGAAATCGGTATCGGACCTCTACGCCCCGGTGTCAGGCAAAGTGTCTGCGGTCAACAGCGATCTGGACGGCAGTCCGCAACTGGTGAACTCCGACCCGTACGGAGGCGGTTGGTTGCTGGATGTGCAGGTATCCGACGTCGGCGAATTGGAGTCGGCCATCTCTTCGCTGCTCGACGCGGAGGCCTACCGCGGAACGCTCACCGAATGACGATTGCTAATGTCCCTGCAGCCCCGCGCGGCCAGCGCGCGGTGCAGCCAGGGTGCGGGGAAATCGAGGTTTCGGATCGTCAGGTGGTGGGCGCATTGCAGGCCGGTGCGCGGTACCGTCGACACATCGACCTTTGAAGTCTCTCGAAGATCGCTGAAAGACACGTGAAAGACTCTTGAACGTACGAAACGGCAGTAAACGGCATATCGGGCAAACAAGCCTGGTGCACAAGCCGGCCGAGCGGCCCGGACAGACAACGCCACAGCAGCCAGTGAGGAGCAGCGCGTGACGGACATGGACAACGACCAGAATTCGGACGAAGTCACGGTAGAGACGACTTCTGTCTTCCGTGCCGACTTCCTCAACGAGCTGGACGCTCCCGCGCAGGCGGGAACCGAGAGCGCGGTATCCGGAGTCGAAGGGCTCCCCGCCGGCTCGGCGTTGCTGGTCGTCAAGCGTGGACCGAATGCGGGCTCGCGGTTTTTGCTGGACCAGCCCACCACGTCCGCCGGTCGGCACCCCGACAGCGACATCTTCCTCGACGACGTGACCGTCAGCCGCCGGCACGCCGAATTCAGGTTGGAAAACAACGAATTCAGCGTGGTCGACGTTGGTAGTCTCAACGGCACTTACGTCAATCGTGAGCCCGTGGACTCCGCGGTGCTTGCCAACGGTGACGAAGTGCAGATCGGCAAGTTCCGCTTGGTGTTTCTGACCGGACCCAAGCAGGGTGAGGATGGAGGATCTTCAGGCTAGTGAGCGCACCCGATAGCTCGGCACTGGCCGGGATGTCGATTGGGGCGGTCCTGGAACTGCTGAGGCCGGACTTCCCCGATGTCACCATCTCCAAGATCCGCTTCTTGGAGGCCGAAGGGCTGGTGACGCCGCAGCGGGCCGCGTCGGGGTATCGAAGGTTCACCGCCTATGACTGCGCGCGGTTGCGGTTCATCCTTACCGCGCAACGTGATCACTACCTGCCGCTGAAGGTCATCAGGGCACAGCTGGACGCCCAGCCCGACGGTGAGCTGCCGCCCGTCAAGGGTCCGTATTCCGTCCCGCGCCTGGTGTCCGTGGCCGGCACGGGGGAAGCCGCCGGGGCGGACGCGGGCTCCGACACGTCGGCGGTGGCTCCCACCCACGTGCGGCTGAGTCGCGAAGAACTGCTCAACCGCGCGAGCGTGGGGGACGACCTGCTGGTCTCGCTGCTCAAGGCCGGAGTGATCACCACCGGGCCCGCCGGTTTTTTCGACGAGCACGCCGTCGTCATCCTGCAGTGCGCGCGGGCGCTGTCCGATTACGGTGTCGAGCCGCGGCATCTGCGCGCCTTCCGTTCGGCCGCCGATCGCCAATCGGACCTGATCGCCCAAATCGCCGGGCCGGTAGTGAAAGCCGGCAAGGCCGGTGCGCGCGATCGCGCAGACGATTTGGCGCGCGAAGTCGCGGCGCTGGCGATCACGTTGCACACGTCGTTGATCAAATCCGCCGTTCGCGACGTTCTGGATCGCTGAGGACTAGACTTCGGTCGACAGCTTGGTTTTCGGCAGCAGGGCGGATTTTTTTGACCTCGCCGTCCACTGGCGGGTACCAATCCAGACCGGCGCCACTAATGCGGAGGGCAGACACAATGGGTGAAGTTCGTGTTGTCGGCATTCGCGTAGAGCAGCCGCAGAACCAGCCGGTGCTGTTACTGCGCGAAACCAACGGTGACCGTTACCTCCCGATCTGGATCGGTCAGTCGGAGGCCGCCGCCATCGCCCTCGAGCAGCAAGGCGTTGAGCCCCCGCGCCCGTTGACGCACGATCTGATCAGGGATGTCATTGCCGCGCTTGGGCATTCGCTGAAAGAGGTGCGGATCGTCGATCTGCAAGAGGGCACTTTCTACGCTGACCTGGTGTTCGACCGCAACATCACCGTGTCGGCACGGCCCTCGGACTCGGTGGCGATCGCGCTGCGGGTCGGCGTTCCGATCTACGTCGAGGAAGCCGTGCTTGCCCAGGCCGGCCTGCTGATTCCCGACGAGAGCGACGAGGAAGGTGGCACCGCCGTCCGGGAGGACGAGGTGGAGAAGTTCAAAGAATTTCTCGACAGCGTGTCCCCGGACGATTTCAAGGCCACCTAGCGGGCCGTGTGGCCTAGCGCAAACCCGCTACCACCAGCGCTTGGGAACGGCGGGTCCGCTGGTTTAGCCTGGATGGCGACATCACGGATCAATCTCAAACCACACCGTGATGTCGACACGCTGGCGGATAGCCCGCCCACTTGGCCCCGCGGCGGCCATACTTTGATCGCGACTACAGGCGCGGCGGCTATCAGAAAGCGTAAGCTCTACTAGCACTCGGGCCTGAGCGAACGTGGCTGCAACGCAATGCAGCCTTAGACGCAGCTAACGACGAGAGCGCGATCGCGGAGAGGAACCACCGTGAGCGAGCAGCCACGCCAAGAGCAGCTCAACTTAGCCGACAGCGGTAGCCCGGCGGCCAGTGACCGTCCCGTCACCGTAGCCAGTGCACCCGTGCAGCCGGGGCTTTTCCCGGACGACTCCGTGCCCGACGAGCTGGTCGGCTACCGCGGTCCGAGCGCCTGCCAGATCGCGGGCATCACGTACCGGCAGCTGGACTACTGGGCACGCACCTCGCTGGTGGTCCCGTCGATCCGCAGCGCGGCCGGCTCCGGCAGCCAGCGGCTCTACTCGTTCAAGGACATCCTGGTCCTCAAGATCGTGAAGCGGTTGCTGGACACCGGGATCTCGTTGCACAACATCCGCGTCGCGGTCGATCACCTGCGTCAGCGCGGTGTCCAGGACCTGGCCAACATCACCCTGTTCTCCGACGGCACCACCGTTTACGAGTGCACGTCGGCCGAAGAGGTCGTCGACCTGCTGCAGGGCGGGCAGGGCGTCTTCGGCATCGCCGTGTCGGGCGCCATGCGCGAGCTGACCGGCGTCATCGCGGACTTCCCCGGCGAGCGGGCCGACGGCGGCGAGTCGATCGCCGAGCCCGAGGACGAGCTGGCGTCCCGGCGCAAGCACCGCGACCGCAAGATCGGCTGAGCGGCGCGCCCGCGACTCCGCCCAGAGGGGCCGAGTAAACTGGGCTGCGCATCGCATTCGAGCGGGAGAGTTCCGTGGCTGCCAGCCACGGGCGCCGAAGGAGCAACACCTCTCCGTCAACCTCTCAGGCACCCGGACCGCGCGAAATCATGATGCCTCTGGAAAGCGGTGAGGACCCCCGTGGTCTGCGCCCGCCGATGGGGAAAGGCGCTCAGGCAGCATCGGGCGCCGAATCTCTCAGGCGCCCGGCGAATGGGTGAAGACAGAGGGAGAGGGCCGTTAGTCCTCTGCCTTGATAAGACTTCGCCCGCCTACTCAGGAGTTTCCAGTGTCCGATCAACTCACTTTCGCGGCTCGGCACATCGGCCCGGACGGCCAGGCCGTCGCGGCCATGCTCGCCGTCATCGGCGTCGACTCGCTCGATGAACTGGCCGCCAAGGCGCTTCCGGCCGGCATCCTGGACCGACTGACCGCCGGTGGCACCGCGCCCGGTCTCGACCAGCTGCCGCCGCCCGCCACCGAGACCGAGGCGCTTTCTGAGCTGCGGTCATTGGCGGATGCCAACACGGTGGCCGTGTCCATGATCGGACAGGGCTACTACGACACGCTCACGCCGCCGGTGTTGCTGCGCAACATCCTGGAGAACCCGGCCTGGTACACGGCCTACACGCCGTACCAGCCCGAGATCAGCCAGGGCCGGCTCGAGGCGCTACTGAATTTCCAGACCATGGTCGCCGACCTGACCGGCCTCGAGGTCGCCAACGCCTCGATGCTTGACGAGGGCACCGCGGCGGCCGAGGCAATGACGTTGATGCACCGCGCTGCGCGCGGGGAGGCCAACCGCCTGGCCGTGGATGCCGACGTCTTCACCCAGACCGCGGCCATTCTGGCCACCCGGGCCAAGCCGCTGGGCATCGAGATCGTCACCGCCGACCTGCGTGACGGGCTGCCGGACGGCGACTTCTTCGGCGTCATCGCCCAGCTGCCCGGGGCCAGTGGTCGGGTCACCGACTGGACGGGCCTGGTGGAGCAGGCGCACGACCGGGGCGCGCTGGTTGCCGTCGGCGCCGACCTGCTCGCCATGACGCTGATCACGCCGCCCGGTGAGATCGGCGCCGACGTCGCCTTCGGCACCACCCAAAGATTCGGTGTGCCAATGGGATTCGGAGGGCCGCACGCCGGCTACCTGGCGGTGCATGCAAACCACGCGCGTCAGCTGCCGGGCCGGCTGGTGGGTGTGTCGCTGGACGCGGACGGGACGCCGGCCTACCGGCTGGCGTTGCAGACGCGCGAGCAGCACATCCGCCGCGACAAGGCGACCAGCAATATCTGTACCGCGCAGGTGCTGCTGGCCGTGATGGCGGCGATGTACGCCAGCTACCACGGCGCCGAGGGGCTGACCGCGATCGCGCGCCGGGTGCACGGTCACGCCGAGGCGATCGCCGCCGGCCTCGGCGATGCGTTGGTGCACGACGCGTACTTCGACACCGTGCTGGCCCGGGTGCCTGGACGCGCCGCCGAGGTGATCGCCGCGGCCAAGGCGCACGGCATCAACCTCTGGCGGGTCGACGACGACCACGTGTCGGTGGCCTGCGACGAGGTCACCACCGACGAGCACGTCGCCGCTGTGCTCGAGGCCTTCGGACTGCACGCCACCGGGCAGGCGGGTGCGGGTACCGGCATCATCACCCGCACCTCGGAGTTCCTCACCCATCCCGCGTTCACCCAGTACCGCACCGAGACCGCGATGATGCGCTACCTGCGCGCGCTGGCCGACAAAGATATTGCTTTGGACCGCAGCATGATTCCGCTGGGCTCGTGCACCATGAAGCTGAACGCCGCCGCGGAGATGGAACCCATCACCTGGCCGGAGTTCGCCCGCCAGCACCCGTTCGCGCCGGCGTCGGACACCCCCGGGCTGCGGCGTCTGATCGCCGACCTGGAGACCTGGCTGGTGCAGATCACCGGCTACGACGCTGTCTCCCTGCAACCCAACGCCGGGTCGCAGGGCGAGTACGCCGGCCTGCTGGCCATTCACGACTACCACGCCAGCTGCGGGGAACCGCACCGCGACATCTGCCTCATCCCGTCCAGTGCGCACGGCACCAACGCGGCATCGGCGGCGCTGGCCGGGATGCGGGTGGTCGTGGTCGCCTGCCACACCAACGGCGACGTGGATCTGGATGACCTGCGGGCCAAGGTCGGCGAGCACAGCGACCGGCTGTCGACGCTGATGATCACCTATCCGTCCACGCACGGCGTCTACGAGCACGACATCGCCGAGATCTGTGCGGCCGTGCACGACGCCGGCGGCCAGGTGTACGTCGACGGCGCCAATCTCAACGCGCTGGTCGGTCTGGCGCGGCCGGGCAAGTTCGGCGGCGACGTCAGCCACCTGAACCTGCACAAGACGTTCTGCATCCCGCACGGCGGCGGCGGACCCGGTGTCGGGCCGGTGGCGGTGCGCTCGCATCTGGCGCCGTTCCTGCCGGGGCACCCGCACGCCCCCGAACTGCCGCAGGGGCATCCGGTGTCCGCGGCGCCCTACGGGTCGGCCTCGATCCTGCCGATCAGCTGGGCCTACATCAGGATGATGGGCGCCGACGGCCTGCGCGCGGCATCGCTGACCGCGATCGCGTCGGCCAACTACATCGCCCGGCGCCTTGACGAGTACTTCCCGGTGCTCTATACCGGCGAGAACGGCATGGTCGCCCACGAGTGCATCCTGGACCTGCGTGGCATCACCAAGTCCACCGGCGTCACGGTCGACGATGTGGCAAAGCGCTTGGCGGACTACGGTTTTCACGCGCCTACCATGAGTTTCCCGGTGGCCGGCACGCTGATGGTGGAACCCACCGAGAGCGAGACCCTGACCGAAGTCGACGCGTTCTGTGACGCCATGATCGCCATCCGCGGCGAGATCGACCGGGTGGGCGCGGGGGAGTGGACCGTCGACGACAACCCGCTGCGGGGCGCACCACATACGGCCGAATGCCTGGTGGTCAGCGATTGGGGCCATCCGTACACGCGGGAGCGGGCCGCTTATCCGCTGGGAAAGGAGTTCCGGCCCAAGGTGTGGCCGCCGGTGCGTCGCATCGACGGTGCCTACGGCGACCGCAATCTGGTCTGCTCGTGCCCGCCGGTGGAGGCGTTCGCCTGACAGTCGCGCGGGCCGAGCCTCAGCCGGGCGCTGTCGCGGGGGCTGGTAACACCAGCGGCACCAGGTAGCGGCGGGCGAAGTCGCGAGCCTGGTTCAGGTTGTAGATCGGGATGACCGACTTCGGCGTCCTGATCAGCGAGATGATCGGCCGTCCGATCATTTCGCCGACCACGTCGGCGTCGAGATCGGCGGACAGTTCGCCGCGTTCCTGCCATCGGCGTAGCCACGTCGCGATGTAGCCCCGGGTCATGGCGATCAGGTTCTCATCGGTCAGGTAGGCGGATAGTTCACCGGCGGCTCGCGCCGTCAGCTCAGGAAGGCGTTGATCGCCGACGCGAGATCGGGGGACGCCGATGTCGCGAGGTTCTGATAGCCACCCCCGCTGAGCTGAGCCACGGCTTCCCAGGTCGCCCGGTCCGGGTCCGCGCCGAAATCGATGACGTTCACCGCGATGGGTTTGGCCGGATCGGCACTCTTACGGATGAAGTCCTGCAGGCCCGGTCCGTCCAAGGACTGGTCGGTGTGCGGTCCCGCAGTGATCAACAGGATCGAATTCGTTTGTCCCGCATGGTAATTGGTTTGCATGTCCTGGTAGAGCATCCGCAGCGTGGTGAAGGACACCGCGCCACCGCCCGACGAGTACTGCTTGTCCAGCGCGGCGGCCAGTGCCGCCGAACGCGGCTGGCCGTTGACCGCGTCGGACAGCGGCCCGCTCGCCACCTCCGAGCGGCCCTCGTGGCCGTCGAACGTCCACAGCCCGACCACCGCGGTGCCGGGCAGCGCCTTGATCTTGTCCTGCAGCGCCCCGACGACGTTGGCCAGCCGCGTTTTTCCGGCTTCCTGGCCGGGCATCGACTGGTCGAGCATGATGGTCGTGGCCTGTCCGCTCGACGGGCTCGCCATCGCCTCGGCGAGGGTGGCCCGCATCGGCTCATCACCCACGGACAGCGCGGCCGGCAGCGCCGGGAAATTCGTGACCGGACTGCTGGGCGGCTTGACCCCGTTGACGCGGAAGCCGGCCTTCGCAAACTTGGCCAGCTGGTCTGACTTGTGCATGAAGCGCGAGAACTCGCTGGCCGCCGACGCCTGTTCGTGACTGAGCCACGAACCGCTGAGCAGCACGGTGGGGTAGTCGGCCACCGCGGCAGAGCCGGGCGGCAGCCAGAACCCCAAGGCGTCCTTGGCGTCCGGCGACGATTGGCCGCGCTGGAACAGCTGCTGCTCGGTGGTGACGACCGCGTGCACGGGCGCGGTCGCGGGGTCGCCGGGCTTCAGCAGCGTGTTCATCGCCTCGTTGAGTGAGTTGTCGGCCAGCTTGGGTTGCGCGCTCAGCAGGCTGCGCACCGCCCCGGTGCCCTGCGTCGCCGGCGCGCCGGGCGGTACCGCCGCCGCCGCCACCGCCTCGCCGGCCAGAAACGATGCGTCCCCGTTGCCGTTCATCGGCAGCGAAAGGCGCAGCGAGCCCCACGCGGGTAAGTTCAACCCGGCCAACGCATTCGGGTTGGTTTGCAGCCCGGGCAGCGCCGCCCAATTCTGGTTGGACAGGGCCGGAGCGAGTTGGGGGCGGATGGCCAGCACCACCGGCGAGGTGACCAGCGAATGGCTCTCGGTGACGGTCTTCTGGGCCGTCGCCCCGGCGAGCCGCGCGGCCGAGATCGAGCTGCCTGGAATCCACAGCGCAGGCTGACCGCCCAGTTCCGCGGGCCACTTGCCGATGAAGCCGTTGACCACGGCGTCGGAGTTGGCCGGCTTGACGCTCACCACCATGCAGTGGTCACCGATCGGCCCGGCGGATTTGTTGTAGCTTTCCGCCAATTGCGCAACGGAATCGGCGATCGACGGGTCTGCGACGACGGCTACCGTCTCCTGGCCGCCCGAGCAGCGGCCCGCCGCGGTGTGCGATCGCTTGGACAGCGCGTCACCGAAGAAGCTCCACAGGATCACCGATCCCACCACGACGACGACCGCGACCAGCGCCACGATCACGCCGATGCTCACGCCGCGACGGCCGCCCTCGCTGCGGTGACCGCCCAGCCGATCGGCGAGCCCGCGATGTCCGCCCCGGAAGAGCGACGGCGTCGGGGCCGGTGGCTCCGGGCTCGGCGCGGCGGTCTGCCGCGACGGAAACTCCGGGTAGTCGTCGGCGGTGCTGTCTACGAACGAATCCTCGGCCGCGTAGGGATCCTCGTCGTCCTCCGCGAATCGCCCGTCGTCGGGATGGCGACGTTCGTCGGAGTAGTAACCCTCGTCCGAGTGGTCACCCTCACCGGGATAGTCATCTTCGTCCGAGTAGAGGTCGGCTTCCTTGTCGTCGCCGGCATCCCCGTGGCGGCGTCCCGCCTCATCACCTTGAGTTGGCTCGTCGACGACGTCACGTCGAGACGGCTCGTCGAGGAACTCGTCAGGGTCGGGCGCACTGTGCCTACCCATAGCAGTGCCCGCGGCCTTTCCGTCGATCCATCGTTAACTCGGCGCCGATTTTAGTCATCGCCGGCACTATTACACGTTCGAACCCGATTTGAGCGCAGGCTCAATTCGACTGCGCAGCGTGTGCCTTGGCCTCACGCCGACGGCGATGCAGGATCGGCTCGGTGTAACCGTTGGGCTGCTGCGTTCCGGTCAGGATCAAATCCTGCGCGGCGAGGAAGGCGATGCTGTCGTCGAAGTTCGGCGCCATCGGCAGGTATGCCGCGTCCTTGGCGTTCTGCTCGTCGACCAGCGGGGCCATCCGCTCCAGGCTGGCCCGCACGTCCTCCTCGGTGATCACGCCGTGGCGCAGCCAGTTGGCCAGCAGCTGGCTCGAGATCCTCAGCGTGGCACGGTCTTCCATCAGCGCCACGTCGTGGATGTCGGGCACCTTCGAGCAGCCGACGCCCTGCTCGACCCAGCGCACCACGTAGCCCAGGATGGACTGGCAGTTGTTGTCGACCTCTTCGCGGATCTCCTCGGGAGCCCAGGCCAGCTCCTTGGCCAGCGGGATGGTCAGCAACTCCTCGATCTTGGTGCGCTTCTTGCCGGCCAGCTCCTCCTGCACGGCGCCCACGTCGACGTAGTGGTAGTGCATCGCGTGCAGGGTGGCCGCCGTCGGCGAGGGCACCCAGGCGGTGGTCGCACCCGCCTTCGGCTGATTGATTTTCTGCTCCACCATGTCGGCCATCAGCTCGGTCATCGCCCACATGCCCTTACCGATCTGGGCCTTGCCCTTGAAGCCGGCCGCCAGGCCGATGTCGACGTTGGCGTCCTCGTAGGCCTTGATCCACGCAGTGCTCTTCATCGCACCCTTGCGGATCATCGGCCCGGCCTCCATTGAGGTGTGGATCTCGTCGCCGGTCCGGTCCAGGAAGCCGGTGTTGATGAACACGACCCGGTCGGCCGCGGCCTTGATGCAGGCCTTGAGGTTGACAGTGGTGCGCCGCTCCTCGTCCATGATGCCGACCTTGAGGGTGCCCTGGGGCAGGCCGAGGACGTCTTCGACGCGGCTGAACAGCTCGCAGGTGTAGGCGACCTCGTCTGGTCCGTGCATCTTGGGCTTGACGATGTAGATGGACCCGGTGCGGCTGTTCGCCAGCGGGCCGTTCGCGTCACCGGTCTTGAGCCCGTGGATCGCGGTCAGGCCGGTGAACAGCGCATCCATGATGCCCTCGAACACCTCTTTTTCTTCGTCGCCTTCGCTCCACACGATCGCATCGTTGGTCATCAGGTGGCCGACGTTGCGGACGAACAGCAGGCTGCGGCCGGGCAGAACCAGTTCGCCCTCGCCGTCGGGTGTGGTGTAGGTGCGGTCCTCGTTGAGCACCCGGGTGAAGGTCTTGCCGTCCTTCTTGACGTCTTCGGACAGATCGCCCTTGTTCAGCCCGAGCCAGTTGCGGTACCCGAGCACCTTGTCGTCGGCGTCGACGGCGGCCACCGAGTCCTCGAAGTCCATGATCGTGGTGATCGCCGATTCCAGGACGACGTCCTTGATGCCCGCGGAATCGGTCTTGCCGATCGGCGATTCCGGGTCGATCAGGATCTCGATGTGCAGGCCGTGGTTGACCAGCAACACCGACCAGTTGGGGGAGCCGAGCTCGCCGGTGTAGCCGGCGAACTTCTCCGGGTCGGCCAGGCCGACGGAGCCGTCGGCGGTCGCGACCTTGAGCTGTCCGTCGTCGACGGACAGGCCCGTCGCGTCGGCCCACGACCCGGATTCCAGCGGCACGGCCTCGTCCAGAAATTTGCGCGCGTAGGCGATGACCTTGTCGCCGCGCACCTTGTTGTAGCTGGTGCCCTTCTCGGCGCCGTCACTCTCGGGGATGACGTCGGTGCCGTACAGGGCGTCGTACAGCGAGCCCCACCGGGCGTTGGCGGCGTTGAGCGCGAACCGCGCGTTGAGCACCGGCACCACCAGCTGCGGGCCGGCGGTCGTGGTGATCTCGTCGTCCACCCCGGAGGTGGTGATGGTGAAGTCCTCGGGTTCGGGCAGCAGATAGCCGATTTCGGTGAGGAACTGGCGGTACTCGTCGATGTCGAGCGGCGCGATGACGCGGCTCCGGTGCCACTTGTCGATCTGGGCCTGCAGGTCGTCGCGCCGGCGCAGCAGGTCCTGGTTCTTGGGGGTGAGGTCGGTGACCACCTTGTCGACGCCCGCCCAGAAGCTGTCCGGGTCGATGTCGGTGCCGGGCAAGGCCTCGTTGTTCACGAAGTCGTAGAGCACTCGGGCGACGCGCAAGTTCCCCGCCGACACGCGATCAGTCATGATTCTCCTCCGTCATGGGCCGCACCGGAACATCATCGGACCGGATTGGCAATGTCATCAGCCTACCGAGCGCAGCCTGATCAGCGTTATTCGCCCGACCCGGCAGGTGCAGGTCAGGCCACGCTGACAGCTCCAAGAACGACGCTGCGGCGAGCACCGGGAACTGTTTCCAGCAACGCATGTTCCGCGTGCCAACGGTCCTTCGCCCTCCAGCACTTTCTTAACTGGTAGCCGCCAAAGATCATACGGGCTGCGCGTAGTCGTCCCGGCCGGCCAGTGCCGTTACGCGTCGCGCATGGTGCCGACAAGGTCTTCAACCAGGTCTTCCATGGCCACCATGGCCACCACCGCCCCGCTTTCGTCGGTCACCAACGCCAAATGGCTGTTACTGCGGCGCATCCGGGACAGGGCGTCGGCCAGCGGCAGCGACCGGGACAGCCGCGGCAGCGGGCGCACCCTGGCCAGATCGATCACCGTCTGCGGATCATCGCCGAGCGTCAGCACGTCCTTGATGTGCAGATATCCGAGGAAGGCGCCGTCGACGCTGGCCACCGGGAACCGCGAGTATCCGGTCTGGACCAGGGCCTGCTCGACCGCCCCGACCGTGGGGCCCGAGCCCGCCGCCGCGACCGGTATCGCGTGCACGCCGGCGAGGGGCACCGCCACGTCACCGACCACGCGGTGGCGAATTTGCAGCGCCCGGGTGAGTCGGGTGCGTTCCTCGCGGTCCAGCAAGCCCTCGGACTCCGATTCGGCGATCATCTCGTTGAGCTCGACGGGGGAGACTGTGATCTCCAGCTCGTCCTTGGGTTCGACGCCGAACGCGCGCACCACCAGGTTGGCGCACTTGTTGTAGAACACGATGAACGGCCGGGCGGCCCGCACGTAGGCCAGGTACGGCGGGACGAGCAGCATCGCGGTGCGTTCCGGTCCGGCCAGCGCGATGTTCTTCGGCACCATCTCGCCCAGTAGCACGTGCAGCGTCACCACGATGGCCAGCGCGATCGCGAACGACAACGTGTGCAGCAGCGTCGCGTGAATTCCGGTGAGCCCCAACGCTGTTCGCAGCAGATTGGACACGGCCGACTCGCCGATCCGCCCGAGCAGCAGGGACGCGGCCGTGACGCCCAACTGGGCACCCGCCAGCATGGCCGGCAGCTGCTCCCCGGCGCGGATGACCGTGACCGCGGCCGCCTTCCCCTGTTCGGCCAGCGCCTCGAGGCGGTCGCGCCGCGCCGAGATCAGCGAGAACTCCGCCCCGACGAAGAACGCGTTCACCCCGATCAACAGGCAGGCCACCAGCAGGCCCATGGTGTCGCTCATCGGTGCGCCCCGGTCGCGGGGACATCACCGGCACTGCTCAGTTCGATCAGCTCGAGCAGGTCGATCCGGCGCCCATCCATCCGGATCACCGTGGCCTGCCAACGCGTCACCGCGTCCAGCAGGCCGTCGGCGTCCAGCGCGGGCAGCTTGACCGTGTCGCCGGCCACCGGGATGTGACCGATCTCGCGCAGCACCAGCCCGCCGATGGTCTCGTAGGGGCCCTCGGGCGCCCGAAAGCCGGTGGCGGCGGCCACCTCGTCGATGCGCAGCAGGCCCGAGACCCGCCAGCCGGAGCCGGCGGGCACCACGTCCGGAGTCGCGTCGTCGTGCTCGTCGCGGACGTCGCCGACGATTTCCTCGATCAGGTCCTCGACGGTCACCATCCCGGCGGTGCCGCCGTATTCGTCGACGACCAGCGCGGTTTGCAGGTTGTTGGCCCGGATCTCGGCCATCACCGCGTCGCCGTCCAGGGTTGACGGCACCTTCGGAACCGGTTGGGCCACCGTGATCAGCCGCGTGCGGGCGCGTTCGGTCCGCGGGATGGCGAACACCTGCTTGACGTGCACGATGCCGACCGTCTCGTCGAGGTCGCCGTCGACGATCGGGAAGCGGGAGAAGCCGGACTCGGCGGCCGCGGTCACCAGGTCGGCGACCGTGTCATCGGTCTGCAGTGCCACGATCTTGGACCGTGGCGTCATCAGCTCCTCGGCGCTCAAGGCTCCGAACTGCAACGAGCGCCGCACCAGGGCCGCCGTCGCGGCGTCCAGGGAACCGCTGCGCGCCGACGAACGCACCAGCGACAACAGCTCCTGCGGGGACCGTGCCGAGCGCAGCTCTTCGGCCGGTTCGACGCCGAGCCGGCGCACGATCCAGTTCGCCGCTCCGTTGGTCAGCCGGATCGCCGGGGTCAGCAGCAGCGAGAACAACAGCTGGGCCCCCACGACGGCGCGGGCCGCCGACAGCGGACGCGCCACCGCCAGGTACTTGGGAACCAGCTCGCCGAACACCATCGACACCGACGTCACGATCACCAGCACCAGGAAGGCCATGATTGCGTCGCCGACCTTGTCGGGTATGCCGATCGCATCCAGCCACGGGTGCGGCAAGTCCTCCACCATCGGATCGGTCAGGTAACCGGCCGCCAGCGTGGTGATCGAGATACCCAGCTGCGCGCCCGACAGCTGAAACGACAGCCGGTGGTGCGCGTAACGGATCCAGCGATCGCGGCGTCCGCCGCCACGCGCGTTGGCCTCGACCGCACTGCGGTCCAGGGTGGTCAGCGAGAACTCGGCGGCGACAAAGACGGCGTTGCCGAAGATGAGCACCGCGATCGCCACAACGCTGATCACGGTGACGGTGACGTTCATGAACGACGCCGCCGGCCGGCCGAGAGGTCAGGCTTGATGAGCGGAGACGGCGCGGAAGGAGGCTCCGCATCGGGCGATTCGGCTGACGGCCCGTGCGCCCGCAAGCCGATGGCTGGCACGGGTGCCTGCGGCACGTCGATCCTTTCGCTGCCTGGAGGCTGACGGCCGCGGTTGCGTCCGTCTTTGCTGTCATATGCTAGCCCGGGCCGCGGCCGCACGGCGCCGCCCAACCCCGGCTACGGGGTCGCTCGTTCGAATTCGGCCGCCGACCCGGGCCAACTAAAGTATGGCTAACCTTACTCAGGTACGCTCTGCGCACTATGCCCGACGCTCAGACGCCGTCCATTCAGGTCCTCCCGCGCGAACGCTTCGACATTCCCGACGAGGTGGCGTGCATTCCCCGCCCACCGGTTCCCAGCCTCGATCCGCCGTTCGGCATGCGCGTGGCGCAGCTCGAGGACGCGGACATGGTGACCGAGTGGATGAACCGCCCGCATTTGGCGCAGGCGTGGGAATACGACTGGCCGGCGACCCGGTGGCGCCAGCACCTGAGCGCCCAGCTGGACGGGACGTATTCGCTGCCGTTGCTCGGCAGCTTGCGAGGCATACCTCGCGCCTACCTCGAACTCTATTGGGGCGCAAAGGATCTGATATCCCGCTATTATGACGCCGAGCCCTACGACCTGGGGCTGCACGCCGCCATCGCCGACCTGAACCTGGTGAACCGCGGCCTGGGCCCGATGCTGTTGCCCCGGATCGTGGCCAGCGTCTTCTCGGCGGAGCCGCGGTGCCGGCGGATCATGTTCGACCCCGATCACCGCAACACCACCGCGCGCCGGCTGTGCGAGTACGCCGGATGCAAGTTCCTCGGCGAGTACGACACGACGAACCGGCGCATGGCGCTCTACGCGCTGGAGGCGCCGATCACGGATTCGGAGCCGCTGTAGTCGGGCGCCATCCCGGCGGCCAGTTCACTATCGCGAGGTTTCGCGGCGATCGCGGCCTGTAGGTCGCCGACCGTGTCGCAGTTCAACAGCTCCTCTTCGGACAGGGGATGCCCAGCCGGCGCGTGTCACCAGCCCTGCGGCAGCGGATGCCCCTCGGCGAAGCCGGCGGTCGACTGCACGCCGACCACGACCCGGTCGTACAGCTGCGCCAGGTTGGCCGCGCCGACATAGGTGCAGGTGCTGCGCACGCCCGAGGTGATGTGGTCGAGCAGATCCTCGACACCGCCGCGGGCCGGATCCAGCCCCATCCGGGACGTCGAAATGCCTTCCTCGAACAGCGCCTTGCGGGCCCGATCGAATGCGGTGTCCGCCCCGCTGCGCGCGACCACCGCCCGTTTGGAGGCCATGCCGTAGCTCTCTTTGTACGGCTGCTCCTCGCGGTCGCGCATCAGGTCGCCGGGCGACTCGTACGTGCCGGCGAACCACGACCCGATCATCACGTTGGACGCCCCGGCGGCCAGCGCCAGCGCCACGTCCCGAGGATGCCGGACGCCGCCGTCGGCCCACACATGTCCGCCCAATTCCCTTGCTGCCGATGAACATTCGACGACAGCGGAGAATTGCGGGCGGCCGACGCCGGTCATCATCCGGGTGGTGCACATCGCGCCCGGTCCGACGCCCACCTTGACGATGTTCGCCCCGGCGCCGAGCAGGTCGCGGGTGCCCTCCGCCGAGACGACGTTGCCCGCCGCCAGCGGCACGCCCAGCTGCAGCGCCGCGACCGTCCGGATCGCCTCGATCGTCTTGACCTGGTGTCCGTGCGCCGTATCGATGACCAGCAGGTCGACGCCGGCCTCGACCAGCGATCGCGCCTTGTCCCCGACGTCCCCGTTGATGCCGATGGCCGCGCCTATCCGCAGCCGGCCCCGCGCGTCGACGGCCGGGGTGTAGAGGCCCGCGCGGATGGCGCCGGTGCGGGTCAGCACGCCGGCCAGCGTGCCGTCGGCGTTTGTCACGACCGCGACACCGATGGACGACTGCTCGAGCAGGTCGAAGACCTTGCGCGGCTCGGTTCCCACCGGGGCGGTGACGAAGTCGGTTATCGCGACGTCGCGCACGCGGGTGAAGCGATCCACCCCCAGGCACGACGATTCGCTCACCAGGCCCCGGGGACGGCCCTCGAAGGCGACCACCGCGACACCGTGCGCGCGCTTGTGGATCAGGGCCGTGGCGTCGGACACCGAGTCGTCGGGCCCGAGCACCACCGGGGTGTCCAGAACGAGGTCGCGACTCTTGACGAACTCGACCGTCTGCTGCACCGCGGTGATCGGCAGATCCTGCGGCAAGATGACGAGTCCGCCACGGCGCGCGACGGTTTCGGCCATCCGTCGGCCCGCCACCGCGGTCATGTTGGCGACGACCACCGGGATCGTGGTGCCCGAGCCGTCACCGGTGGACAGGTCGACGTCAAACCGCGACGCGACCTCCGAGCGGTTCGGCATCACGAACACGTCGTTGTACGTTAGGTCGTATGCGGGTCTATGCCCGTCGAGAAACCTCATCGCAGTCGCCCCACCAACTCAAGCCCCCTTCCACGCCCTCTGGTGTCACCCGGCTACGCGGGCACTTCGGAGCGGTCTCCGCTCCACAGTGTGTGGAAGCGCTTGTCCGGGTCGTCATCGATGCGCCCGTAGGTGTGCGCGCCGAAGAAGTCCCGCAAGCCCTGGGTGAGCGCCGCCGGCAGCCGCTCGGTGCGCAGCGCGTCGTAATAGGACAGCGCGGAGGCGAAGCCGGGGATCGGGATGCCGAGTTCGGTGGCCTTCACCACGACGCGACGCCAGCTGTCGATGGATTCCTCGATGGCACTGCGGAAGTAGGGCGCGACGATCAGGGTCGGCAAGTCGGGATTCTCGTCGAACGCCTCCTTGATCCGGTTGAGGAACTTCGCCCGGATGATGCAACCGCCGCGCCAGATCGTCGCCATGTCGCCGGGCGTGATGCCCCAGTCGTACTCGGCGCTGCCCGCCTGGATCTGATTGAAGCCCTGCGCGTAGGCGATGATCTTCGAGGCGTACAGCGCCTTGCTCACGTCGTCGATGAACTGGGTTGCGTCACTTGGCTTCTCGCCCAGCTGACCGGAGGCCAGCCCGGTGGTGGCCTTGCGCTGTGCGACCGAACCGGACAGCGCGCGGGCGAACACGGCCTCGGCGATACCTGTCACCGGCACACCCAGATCGAGCGCCGACTTCACGGTCCAGCGCCCCGTGCCCTTCTGCTCGGCCTCGTCGAGGATGAGGTCGACCAGCGGCTTGCCCGTCTTGGCGTCGGTCTGGCGCAGCACCTGCGCGGTGATCTCGATCAGGAAGCTGTCCAGGTCGCCGGAGTTCCACTCGGCGAACACGTCGGCGATCTCGGGAGCGGTCTTGCCCAGGCCGTCGCGCAACAACTGGTAGGCCTCGCCGATCAGCTGCATGTCGGAGTACTCGATGCCGTTGTGCACCATCTTGACGAAGTGACCGGCGCCGTCGGGGCCGATATGGGTGCAGCACGGCACGCCGTCGACGTGTGCGGAGATCTCCTCGAGCAGCGGGCCCAGCGATTTGTACGACTCGGCCGGGCCGCCCGGCATGATCGACGGGCCGTTGAGCGCTCCCTCCTCACCGCCGGAGATGCCCGCGCCGACGAAGTGCAGGCCGCGCTCGCGGATCGCCTTCTCGCGGCGGATGGTGTCGGTGTAGAGCGCGTTGCCGCCGTCGATGATGATGTCGCCGGATTCCATGGCGTCGGCGAGCTCGTTGATGACGGCGTCGGTGGGGTCGCCCGCCTTGACCATGATGATCACCCGGCGAGGTTTCTCCAGCGCGTCCAGAAATTCTTCGATCGTCTCGGAGCGGACAAAGTTGCCCTCGTCGCCGTGCTCTTTGAGCAGCGCATCGGTTTTGGCGATCGAGCGGTTGTGCAGCGCCACGGTGTAGCCGTGGTGGGCGAAGTTGCGGGCGAGGTTCGAGCCCATGACGGCCAGGCCCGTGACGCCGATCTGTGCGGTGCCGGTCGTGGAACTGGAATGGGCATCCGACGAACTCATGTTTTCGCCTCTCAATTTGGAGAACTTTTCCGAAAAGCTTTCGGTGACACTGTGGCACAGCGAACAGTTGGGCGCCCGGGGTGATCGGCCCTCGGCTGCGTCAGAGGTTGAACAAGCGTTCCAGCTCGGTGAGCCACGGGACGGCCAGCGCGACGGTGGGCGCCACGAACACCGCCGCCGCGGCCAGGTATGCGGCCGCCGACAGCAGCGGGCTGTTGCCGCGTCCCCCCAGCCGGCGCACTCTGACCACCGTGCTGGGGCCGCCTGCCGCGAGCGCGCCCGACGGAGCCCGCCCCGATGCGCACGCGACCAGCGCCCGGGCCAGGGGAGCGCGACCCGCGGCGCGGACCGCCGCGTCGTCGGCGAGCAATTCGACCAGAAGCTGGACCGCGCCGAGCGCGTTGGCACTGCGGACCAACCGCGGGAAGGCCGCGTGCACCGCGGTGAAGGCCTCCAGCACCAAGTCGTGCCGCGCCCGCAGGTGGGCGCGCTCGTGGGTGAGGATCGCCTCGACCTCGGCGTCGGCGAGCGTGGTCAGCGTTCCCTCGCTGACCACCACCCGGCTGCGCACGCCGGGCAGGCAGTAGGCGAGCGGTTGCGGCACGTCGAGCACGCGGAGATCGCGCGTGCGGGCGCAGGGCTGGGACAGCGCCGCGCCGTGGCCGACCCCGACCAGGTCGACCACCATGCGGTGGTGTGCCCGTCTTTTCCGGTTGGCAATGGCCACTCGGATCACCGCGACCATTAACCGGGCGCCGACCAGCACGGTCAGGGCAAAAACACTGATGTAGACCGTCCACAGCGGCCAGCCGAGGCGATCGGCGGCGCCGACGATGCTGGTCGTGGGGCGCCCGTCGCGGCCGGGCATCAGCAATCGGGTGGCGATCGCGATACCGGCGCTGAACGCCGACAGCACCGCGGCCAGCGCGACGGCTTGCCAGAGCACCATAGCGGCGCGGGGAGCGCGCAGCGGCCAGCGCCCGCGTGCCAACATAGCCGGCACCGGGCCGGTCAGTAGCACCGCGAGAATGATGAAAGCCAGCGCGGACACACAGTTAGTGTCCCTCAGCCCTCCGGTGCTGCGCCAGCAGATGGCGAGTTATTGCGTTGATTGGCTTCCAGTTCGGCGAGTGCGCGCCGCAGCGCCTCTGCCTCGTCGGCGCCGACGCGTTCGACGAAGTGCACCAGCGCGGCCTGACGGTCGCCGGAATCCTCAGCCTGGGCCAGCGCGTCCACCATGAGTCCGGCGACCAGCTCGTCGCGACCGTGCACCGGTGCGTACCGGTGCGCCCGGTCGTCGCGGATCTGGGAGACCAGGTTCTTCTTGGCCAGCCGTTGCAGCACGGTCATGATCGTGGTGTAGGCGAGGTCACGCTGCGCCGACAACGCCTCATGGACTTGGCGAACGGTCTGAGGCTCGGGCGTGGACCACAGATGGTCCATGACGGCCCGTTCCAGGTCCCCCAGCCGAGTCAGTTTGGCCATAGTTCGTTCATCTCCTGAGCGTCGAATCAAGCGTACTCCGGCTTACTACCGACGGTCGTACGAAAGGCTGACAAATCACGGCCACCGCGCCCCCGCCGCGCACAAGACGAACATACCCTTGCAAAGTTAGGGCAGCCTTGCCTATGCTGATCGAGTCGAGCGATAACGGACCGTGTGAGAGTCCTGAGGGCTGCAGCGACCCCCGGTCTACTCGATCGGCGAGCCCCGCGCCTTCGAGGCGCGGGGCTCAGCCGTTTTCCGGGCCGGAATCCGCCGCGAGGGCGTGCCGAGGCCATGGTGTAGACACATTGACGTGCCAGAGCCGCAGAAAACGATCCTCCCGCCGGACTTCGCCGCACCCTTCGACCGCGAGATCGGGCTGCAATTCACCGAACTCAGCCCCGACGGGGCCCGCGCCCAGCTGGAGGTGACACCCAAGCTGCTGCAGCCGATGGGTTTGGTTCACGGTGGCGTTTACTGCTCGATGATCGAGAGCATGGCCAGCGTGGCCGCCTACACGTGGCTGGCCACCCGCGGCGGTGGAAACGTGGTGGGCGTCAACAACAACACCGACTTTTTGCGCTCCATCGGCTCGGGCATGGTGTACGGCACCGTGGAGCCGATCCACCGCGGCCGAAGCCAGCAACTGTGGTTGGTCACCATCACCGACAGCGACGACCGGGTCGTCGCCCGCGGTCAGGTGCGGCTGCAGAATCTCGAGATTCGCGAGGGCTGATCAGCTTCGCTTGGGCCGCGATGAATTGCGTTGTCCGGCAGCATCATCGGAGGCGCCAGCGCCGATCGGCTAGCTGGCCCGCCTGGCCGCCGGCCGCTTGGCCTCCGCGGCCGCCACCGCCAACTGCTCGAGCCGGGTCCGGGCGAACGCCTGCTGCTCGGTGATGGTCAGCTGGCCGCGGCGGGTACTCAGGAACGTCACCGTCCAGGACAGCAGCGTGCTGATCTTGGTCTTGAACCCGACCAGATAGACCAGGTGCAGCACCAGCCAGGCGAACCAGGCGAACAGGCCGCTGAACTCGACCGGGCCGATCTTGGCCACCGCGGAGAATCGCGACACCGTCGCCATGGAGCCCTTGTCGAAGTACTGGAACGGCTCCCGGTCGGCCGGGTTGGCGCCGCCGAGTTCGGCCTTGATGGTGCTCGCGACGTACTTGGCGCCCTGAATCGCGCCCTGCGCCACTCCCGGCACGCCTTCGACGGCGGCCAGGTCGCCGATGACGAACACGTTCGGGTGGCCGGGGACCGACAGGTCGGGCAGCACCTTGACGCGGCCGGCCCGGTCCAGTTCGACCGACGACTGGTCGGCCAGGTCGCGGCCCAGCGGGCTGGCTGACACCCCGGCGGACCACACCTTGCAGGCCGACTCGATGCGTCGGATGGTGCCGTCAGAATCCTTCACGGTGATGCCGTTGCGGTCGACGTCGGTGACCATCGCACCCAGCTGGATCTCGACGCCCATTTTCTCCAGCCGGGCCGCCGCACGCTGACCGAGCTTGTCGCCGAACGGCGGCAGCACGGCGGGCGCGGCATCGAGCAGGATCACCCGCGCCTTCGTCGAGTCGATGTGGCGGAAGGAGCCCTTCAGCGTGTAGGTCGCCAATTCCGCTATCTGCCCGGCCATTTCGACACCAGTGGGGCCGGCCCCGATCACCGTGAACGTCAGCAACTTGGCCCGCCGTTCCGGATCGCGAGACCGCTCGGCCTGTTCGAACGCGCTGAGGATGCGTCCACGCACCTCGAGGGCGTCGTCGATCGACTTCATGCCGGGCGCGAATTCGGCGAAATGGTCGTTGCCGAAATACGACTGGCCGGCGCCGGCGGCGATGATCAAGCTGTCGTAGGGGGTGTCGTAGGTGTGCCCGAGCAAGTCGGACACCACGAATTTGCCCTCCAAATCGATGTGGGTGACGTCGCCGAGCAGCACCTGAACGTTGCGCTGCCTGCGCAGCACGACGCGGGTGGGCGGCGCGATATCGCCTTCGGAGACAATGCCGGTCGCCAATTGGTAGAGCAGCGGCTGGAAGAGGTGATGCGTCGTTCGGGCGATCAGTTTGATGTCGACGTTGGCGTGCCTGAGTTTCTTTGCCGCGTTCAGTCCGCCGAACCCGGAGCCGATAATGACGACCTGGTGACGGTGCTCCGGTCCAGCTGTGGTACCTGGCTGGGGGCTCATGTTTCCGCTGCTCCTGACGGGGGCTTCTGGACGCGCGACTGTAATTAGCCACCACGCTAGTCAGGCGGATACCCGCAAACCTAACTGGCAACATGTGTAATCAAACACATCGCCAGTATCACTGCTGGTCGCCGAACGTGATACTCATCATGTGCGACTGGCGGGCCCGCCGCGGCGCCGAAATCCCTAGAGCCCCACGAGCGGACGTAGCGCCGCGCCGGCCGCCTCGATGACGCCGGGTGTGTAGAAGGGCAGGTTGATGATCACGCCGTCGATGCCCGCGTCGATCACCTTGGCCTTGATCTGATCGGCGACCGAATCCGGCGCGCCGACCACCATGCGCTGCGTCATCTCGGCCGGAATCTGGTCGAGGCTCGCGTTTTCGTCGATCAGCACCGTGGTCAGCGTGCTGGTTTCCAGAGTGGCGGGGTCGCGGCCCACCTCGTCGCAGGCCCGCCGCACCGCATCCAGCTTGCGCGGCAGCTCGTCGAAACCCGCGATCACGTTGAGGTGGTCGAAATGCCGTGCGGCGAGCGGGATCGTCTTCTTCTCGCCGCTGCCGCCGATCATCAATGGAATGTGGTCCCGGAAGCGGGGATTGGCGAACGCCTCGCTGGTTTGGTACCACTTGCCCGAGAAGGTGGCCCGTTCGCCCTTGATCATCGGCAGGATGATCTGCAGGGCCTCGTCGAGCCGGTTGAATCTGTCGGTGAAGGTGCCGAATTCGAAGCCGAGCTGATCGTGCTCGAGCTGGAACCAGCCGGTGCCGATCCCCAGGATCGCCCGGCCCTGGCTCACCACGTCGAGCGTGGTGATGGTCTTCGCGAGCAGACTCGGGTTGCGGTACGAATTGCCGGTCACCAAGGTGCCCAGCTGCACCCGCTCGGTCGCGGTCGCCAGCGCCCCCAGGGCGGTGTAGGCCTCCAGCATCGGCTGATCCGGCGATCCCAACATCGGTAGTTGGTAGAAGTGGTCCATCACGAAAACCGAATCGAATCCGGCGGATTCGGCCTCGCGGGCCTGCGCGATGACGGTGGGGAAGAGTTGCTCAACCCCGGTGCCGTAGGAGAAGTTGGGAATCTGCAGACCGAGTCGAATAGCCACGGGATTTACCGTAGCGATCGGCCCGGCCCGGGAGAAGGGTGTGCGCTACGCCTCAGGCGAAACGAGCCAGCGCGCCGTGACTCACGTGCAGCGTCTGGCCAGTGATGTGGCGCGCCGCCGAAGTGGTCAGGAACAACGCCAGCCGGGCGGCCTCCGCGGCCGCCGGCGCCGGGGTGCGGGATAGCCCGTCATAGCCGGCCTCGGCGCTGCGCCCACTCGCCACCACGTTGACCGTGATTCCGCGGGTACCGAAAATGCCCGCCTGCCCGGCGGTCCAGTTCGACAGCGTGGCCTTGATGGCGGCGTCGGCGCTGCCCGCCGGCGGGTTCTCGGGCACCAGGCTGATGATGGAGCCGCCCGAACGCAGGTGGTCACCCACGGCCTGCACGGTCAACACTGCCGAAAGCACCGTCGCGTCAAGGGCATTGCGCCAGGCGCCGGCCGTGTCGGCGATCGAATAGGTGCGCGGGTCGCGGGCGTCCCAGGTGGGGGCCGGCACGTTGACGATGGTGTCCAGATGGTGCGGGAAGAGGGGACGGGCCTCTTCGAGGCTGGCCGGGTCGGTGGTGTCGCAGACGATCGCCTCGACCTCGAGCTCCTTGGCGGCGATCTCGAGTTCGCTCTTCGCTGCGCCCACGAGGGTCACTTTGTGGCCGTCATCGCGGAAGCTCTCGGCCACCGTGCGCCCCAGGTCCGTGTCTCCGCCGGTAACCAGCACCTCCACTGCCATGACCTCCTCGTGTTCACGCGCGTTATGGCATCAGTCCCACATATGTTACTGGACAGTAGCTAGCCGGCGAAATTTTCGCCGGCGCGGCGCGCGGATCATTTGCGTAACTATTCGGCCGCCACTTTCTTGCGGCGATTCAACTACCGAGCGGACCGCATCATCGGCGGGCTAGGGTGCATCCATGCGTCGGATCGGGATCCTGGCCACCGTGGTTTCGACGGTGCTGATGGCCGGCCTGATCGGGTGCGGATCGAAGTCGCCCTCTTCGCAGACCTCCTCGACATCCGGCGGCAAGGTCATGGTGTTCGCCGCGGCGTCGCTCAAGCCGTCGTTCACCCAGATCAGCCAGCGGTTCAAGGACCAGGATCCGGGCGTCGGTGTCGACTTCGAGTTCGCCGGCTCCTCCGACCTGGCGACGCAGCTGACGCAGGGCGCGACGGCCGACGTCTTCGCGTCCGCCGACACCGCGCAAATGGACACCGTCGGCAGGGCCGGCCTGCTGAACGGCAACCCGACGAACTTCGCGTCCAACACCCTGGTCATCGTCACCGCGCCGGGCAACCCGAAGAAGATCGGTTCCTTCGCCGACCTGGCTCGGCCCGGCCTCGACGTAGTGACCTGCCAGCAGCCGGTGCCGTGCGGGGCGGCGACCCACCGCGTCGAGGACAGCACCGGGGTGCGCCTCAACCCGGTCAGCGAGGAACTCAGCGTGACCGACGCCCTCAACAAGGTCACCAGCGGCCAGGCCGACGCCGCGCTGGTCTACGTCACCGACGCTAAGTCGGCCGGCGGCAAGGTCGCGACCGTGAACTTCCCGGAGGCCGCGAGCGCGGTGAACGTCTATCCCATCGGTGTGCTGAAGAAGGCGCCGCTGGCCGCGCAGGCGCAGAAGTTCGTCGGCCTGGTGACCTCGCCGACCGGGCAGCAGATCCTGGCCCAGGCCGGCTTCGCGAAACCCTGACGGCGCCGTGCACCGGCCGACGGATCTGCCCCGCTGGGTGTATGTCCCCGCTGCGGTGGGCACCATTTTCGTGGTGCTGCCGTTGCTGGCCATCGCGGTCAAGGTCGACTGGCCGCATTTCGGGTCGCTGATCAGCAGCTCGTCGTCGCGGACGGCGTTGTTGCTGAGCCTGAAGACCGCGTCCGCCAGCACGGTGCTGTGCCTCGCGCTCGGGGTGCCGATGGCGCTGGTGCTGGCGCGCAGCACTGCGCGCGTGATCCGGTTGCTGCGGCCGCTGATCCTGCTGCCACTGGTGCTGCCGCCCGTGGTGGGCGGAATCGCGTTGCTGTACGCGTTCGGCCGGCTCGGGCTGCTCGGCCGGTACCTGGAAGCCGCCGGTGTCAGCATCGCGTTCAGCACCACCGCCGTGGTGCTGGCCCAGACCTTCGTCTCACTGCCGTTTCTGGTGATTTCCCTGGAGGGCGCCGCGCGCACCGCCGGGGCCGACTTCGAGCTGGTGGCCGCGACGCTGGGGGCGCGCCCGAACGTCGTCTGGTGGCGCGTGACCCTGCCGCTGCTGTTGCCGGGTGTCGTGTCGGGGGCGGTGCTGGCCTTCGCGCGCTCGCTGGGCGAATTCGGCGCCACGCTGACGTTTGCCGGATCCCGCCAGGGGGTGACGCGCACGCTGCCGCTGGAGATCTATCTGCAACGCGTGACCGACGCCAATGCCGCTGTGGCGCTGTCGATCCTGTTGGTGGTGGTGGCGGCCCTGGTGGTCTTGGGCCTGGGCACTCGCCGGCTGACCGGAACCGGGCAGGCATGAGCGAATTGCAGCTGCGCGCGGCCGTCGCGGATCGCCATGTGGACGTGGAGTTCTCCGTGTCCGCGGGTGAGGTGCTCGCGGTGCTCGGCCCCAACGGCGCGGGCAAATCCACCGTCCTGCATGTCATCGCGGGGCTCCTTCGTCCGGACGACGGGGTGGTACGGCTGGGGGACCGGGTCTTGACCGACACCTCGGCCGGGATAAATGTGGCGACGCACGACCGCCGGGTCGGGCTGCTGCTGCAGGACGCGTTGCTGTTCCCGCACATGAGCGTTGCCGCCAATGTCGCTTTCGGACCGCACAGTCGGCGCGCGAGGTGGCGCCCGGCCCGCGCCGCCCGGGCGGCGACCGCTCTGCGCTGGCTGCGCGAGGTGGATGCCGAACGCTTCGCCGACCGGAAACCGCGACAGCTGTCCGGCGGGCAGGCCCAGCGGGTCGCGATCGCCCGGGCGCTGGCGGCCGAACCCGACGTGTTGCTGCTCGACGAACCGCTGGCCGGGCTCGACGTCGCCGCGGCCGCGGCGATCCGGGCGGTGTTGCGCAAGGTCATCACCCGCACCGGCTGCGCGGCGATCCTGGTCACCCACGACCTGCTGGACGTGTTCACCCTGGCCGATCGCGTCCTGGTGTTGGAATCCGGCACGATCGCCGAAATCGGCCCGGTGCCCAAGGTTCTCACCGCACCCCGCAGTCATTTCGCGGCCCGCATCGCGGGCATCAACCTGGTGAACGGAACCGTCGACCGTGATGGCTCGCTGCGCGCGGCATCCGGCGACCGCTGGCATGCGGCCCCACCGGAGAGCGGCGAACCGATCGCGCCGGACCAGCATGCGATCGCGGTATTCCCGCCCACGGCCGTGGCCGTGTATCGCGATCGCCCGCACGGCAGCCCCCGCAACACCGTTGAGGTCACCGTGGCCGAGATGGATGTCCGTGGGGCGGCCGTGTGGGTCCGCGCCGTCCAGCAGCCCGACGGTGGACCGGGAATCGCCGCGGAGATCACCGTCGACGCCGCATCCGAGCTGCAATTGGTGCCGGGGGATCGAGTGTGGTTCTCGGTCAAGGCCCACGAGGTGGCGCTGTATCCCGCCGCGCGGTGAGCGGCGTCTTGCGCCCGAAAGATTGCACATTGGCAACATCGGTAAATCCGCACCGCATTAGTCCGCAATGCATCCTTGCGTCACAGCGGTAACACGGTAGGTTCGTCGCCATGGAGCAGGTGGAACCGACCTCGACCCGTCGCAAAGGACTGTGGACGACGCTGGCGCTCACCACGGTGACCGGTGCCAGCGCAGTCGCCATCGCGTTGCCGGCGACTTCCAGCGCCGATCCCGAGGTGCCGACCCCGGTCCCGCCGACCACGGCCGCGGCCCCACCGGGGGCGCCGGCGACCAACGCGCCACCCGCGGCCCAGGCGCCCAATGGGCAACCGGCACCGGGTGATCCCAATGCGGTCCCACCACCGCCTGCCAACCCGAACGGGGCACCGCCGCCCCCCGTCGACCCGAATGCGCCGCCGCCACCGCCGGCTGACCCGAACGCCGGGCGGATCACTAACGCGGTCGGGGGATTCAGCTACGTCCTGCCGGCCGGCTGGGTGGAGTCGGACGCGTCGCACCTCGACTACGGATCGGCGCTGCTGAGCAAGGTCACCGGCCCTCCGCCGATGCCTGACCAGCCGCCAGCGGTCGCCAACGACACCCGCATCGTGATGGGCCGCCTGGACCAAAAGCTCTATGCCAGTGCGGAAGCCAATAACGCCAAGGCGGCGGTGCGGTTGGGCTCGGACATGGGTGAGTTCTTCATGCCCTATCCCGGCACCCGGATCAACCAGGACACCACCCCGCTCAATGGGAGCAACGGAAGCACCGGCAGCGCGTCGTACTACGAAGTCAAGTTCAGCGATGCGTCCAAGCCCAACGGCCAGATCTGGACGGGCGTCATCGGTTCCGCCAACGGCGGGACCGCCCAACGCTGGTTCGTCGTGTGGCTCGGAACCTCGAACGACCCGGTGGACCGGGGCGCGGCCAAGGCGCTCACTGAGTCGATCCAGGCGTGGACACCCCCCGCGGCCCCGCCGGCGGCTCCAGGAGCCCCCGCGGCGCCGGGCGCACCGGGCACAGCGCCGGCTCCCGGCGCGCCGGCACCGGCGCCCGCGGCTCCGGCCGCGCCTGCACCGGCGCCCGCGGCTCCAGCCGCGCCGGCACCGGCGCCCGGGGCGCCCGCGCCGGTTCCCGGTGGCGCGCCGGCCTCCTCCGAGGTCAGCCCGTCGCCCACACCCACACCGCAGCAGACGTTCTCGGCCTGACCGCGCCGCTCGACCGGCACGCTCGGACCTGAAACCGACTGGTCAACCGTCTCCATTTCGGCACTCATTTCGTGACCCAAACTGGGTATACCGAAGTGACGGCCCAGCAAATAGCTGGGCTTTGCCAGCGATTGCAAGGAGACTTTCATGACCGTCATGGCAGCTACCGAATATCTGGCCCGCTCCTCGACGCTGACCAGCGTCGGCTGGATCGGCTACATCATCATCGGCGGTCTGGCAGGCGCGATCGCCAGCCGGATCATCAGGGGCAGCGGTGCCGGCATCCTGATGGACATCGTCATCGGAATTGTCGGCGCGCTGATCGGCGGCTTCATCCTGAGCTTCTTCGTCAACACCGCGGGTGGTGGCATTATCTTCACCTTCTTCACGGCGCTGCTCGGAGCCCTCCTTCTGCTTTGGGTCGTCGGAATGGTGCGCAGGAGGACGTAACCGGCTTAACCCGTTGCGGCCGTGGTGGTTAGCGGCATGATGGATTGATGCCTCCACCGGTGACCACCACGGCAATGCGCGCTTGGCGCGTGCGTCGGCCCGGGCCGATGAACACCAGCCCGCTGGAGCAGGTCACCGCCGAGGTGCCACACCCCGGCCCCTCCGAACTGCTGGTGGCGGTGCGCGCCTGCGGCGTCTGCCGCACCGACCTGCACGTCACCGAAGGCGACCTGCCCGTGCACCGTGACCGGGTCATTCCCGGTCACGAGGTGGTCGGCGAGGTCATCAAGATGGGTGAGCAGGCCGGCGATGAGTTCCGGGTGGGGGACCGGGTGGGCATCGCCTGGCTGCGCCACACCTGCGGCGTGTGCGATTACTGCCGCCGCGGCGACGAGAACCTCTGCCCCGATTCCCGCTACACCGGCTGGGACGCCGACGGCGGCTACGCCGAATTCGCCACGGTCCCGGCCGCTTTCGCCCACCCCTTGCCGAGCGGCTACAGCGACAGCGAACTGGCCCCCTTGTTGTGTGCGGGCATCATCGGCTACCGCTCGCTACAGCGCGCCGAGCTGCCGCCCGGTGGCCGGCTTGGCCTCTACGGCTTCGGCGGCAGCGCGCACATCACGGCGCAGGTGGCGCTGGCGCAAGGCGCCGAGGTGCATGTGATGACTCGCGGATCCGAGGCGCAGGAACTGGCGTTGAAACTCGGCGCGGCGTCGGCGCAGGGCGCGGCCGACCCGCCCCCGGTGCCGCTGGATGCCGCGATTTTGTTTGCCCCGGTGGGCGATCTGGTGCTGCCCGCGCTGGAAGCGCTGGACCGCGGCGGCACCCTGGCGATCGCCGGGATTCACCTGTCCGACATCCCGCCCCTGAACTACCAGCGTCACCTGTTCCAGGAACGCCAGGTCCGATCGGTCACGTCCAACACGCGGGCGGACGCGCGGGCCTTCCTGGACTTCGCGGGTAAGCACCACATCGAGGTGACGACGCCGGAATATCCGCTCGGGCAAGCGGATCGGGCGCTGGCGGATCTGAGTGCGGGCCGCATCGCCGGTGCGGCGGTGCTGCTGGTCTGATCCGGCATCAGGTGGACAGGTGCCACACCAGCGCGGCGGCGAGCGCGCCGAGCCCGTTCAATGACCAGTGCAACGCGATGGGTGCGATCAAGCTGCCGCTGCGCCGGCGCAGCCAGCTGAAAACGAATCCGGCGGCCCCGGTCGCCAGCACGGCCCCGGTCACCCCGGCCATCATGCCCACGATTCCGCCGCCGAACAGCCGGGTGAAGCCGACGTTGCTGCTGGTCAGCCCGAGCGACGTGGCGACATGCCACAGCCCGAACAGCAGCGAACCCGCGAGCGCGACGCCGCGAAAGCCCCAGGCCCGGTTGAGCGCGCCGTGCAGGACGCCCCGGAAAGCCAGCTCCTCGGGGATGACGGTCTGCAGCGGGATGACGACCATCGAGGCGATCATCGCCCCGGAGATCGTGGCGTAGCGGTTGTTCATGAACAGCGGCCGGGTCTCCGGCAGCAGCACACCCAGCGCGATCACCGACGCGACGATCACCACGGCGGCCAGCGCATAACCCATGCCCGGCTTCCAGTGCTCGCGGCCCAGGCCGAGGTCCGCCCAGCCCAGGCCCCGCCAACGCATCAAAATGACCAGCCCGACGGCCGCGGCCGGGACGGTGGCGATGCTCGCCCACGGGGTGGTGAAGTGCGCGATCAGGTTGGTCAGCACCAGCACCACGACGACGACGGCAATGTCGAGGTGGATCCGGAATCGGTGCAGCGCCGAGAGCTGGGCCACCGCGGGGCGAATGTCGGCTGTCCCGGTGGCGTCAAGCATCCGATCAGTTTACCGGCGCCGGTGGGACCGACCGGGTTACTCGCGTCACTCGGCCGTCCAGTCCGACTCCCAGTTCCAGCCGGCGATCTTCGGGTCGTCCTCGCCGTACTCGCGGGTGTACATCCGCGCGGCGAGGCGGGCGTCGACCATCCGCTGGCGCAGCATGGCGGCGCGACTGGCCAGCCCGTCCACTCGGTCGATGACGTCCATGACCAGGTGGAAGCGGTCCAGGTCGTTCAGCATCACCATGTCGAATGGCGTTGTCGTGGTGCCGCGCTCCTTGAAGCCGCGCACATGCAGGTGGGCGTGGTTGGTGCGGCTGTAGGTGAGCCGGTGGATCAGCCAGGGATAGCCGTGGTAGGCGAAGATGACCGGCTTGTCGCGGGTGAACAGCGCGTCGAACTCGCGGTCCGGCAGCCCGTGCGGGTGCTCGGAATCCGGCTGCAGCCGCATCAGGTCGACGATGTTGATCACCCGGACGCCCAGCTCCGGCAGCTCGCGGCGCAGGATGTCGGCGGCGGCCAGCGTCTCCAGCGTGGGGATGTCGCCGGCGCAGGCCAGCACCACGTCGGGCTCCTCGGTGGCCGTGCTCGCCCACGGCCAGATGCCCAGGCCGCGGGTGCAGTGCGCGATGGCCTCGTCCATGTCGAGGTAGGCCAGCGCGGGCTGCTTGCCGGCGACGATGACGTTGATGTAGTCCCGGCTGCGCAGGCAATGATCGGCCACCGAAAGCAGCGTGTTGCCGTCCGGCGGCAGGTAGACGCGGGTCAGCTCCGGTCGCTTGTTGGCGACGAGGTCGATGAAGCCGGGGTCCTGATGGGACGCGCCGTTGTGGTCCTGACGCCAGACGTGCGAGCTGAGCAGATAGTTGAGCGACGCGATCGGCCGGCGCCACGGCAATTCCCGGCTGGTCGCAAGCCATTTCGCGTGCTGATTGAGCATCGAGTCGACGATGTGCACGAACGCTTCGTAGCAGTTGAACAGCCCATGCCGCCCGGTCAGCAGATAGCCCTCCAGCCAGCCCTGGCACAGGTGCTCGGAGAGCACCTCCATCACGCGGCCGTCGGGCGCCAAATGCTCGTCGTCGGGTTCGACCTCCGAGAGCCACACCTTGTCGGTCGACCCGAAGACGGCGTCGAGCCGATTGGAGGCCGTCTCGTCGGGTCCCATCAGCCGGAACCGGTCCCGATTGCGGGCGATCACGTCGCGCAGGAAGGTGCCCAGCACCCGGGTGGCCTCGTGCGTGGCCGCCGCCGGCCGCTCGACAGGCACGGCGTAGTCGCGAAAGTCCGGCAGGTCCAGATCGTGCAGCAACAGCCCGCCGTTGGCGTGCGGGTTGGCGCTCATCCGCCGATCACCTTTGGGGGCCAGCGCCCGCAATTCGTCACGCAGCCTGCCGTTGTCGTCGAAAAGCTGCTCGGGCGCATAACTGCGCAGCCAGTCCTCCAGCTGGGCGCGGTGCTCGGGATTGTCGTGCGTCTCGGACAGCGGCACCTGATGCGAGCGCCAGGTGCCCTCGACCTTCTTGCCGTCCACCACCTTGGGTCCGGTCCAGCCCTTGGGCGTGCGCAGCACGATCATCGGCCACACCGGTCGCTGCGCCTCACCGCCGCCGCGGGCCGCGCTCTGGATGGCCGCGATGTCGTCGAAGGCATCGTCGAGCGCGGCGGCCAGTTGCCGGTGCACGTCCGCCGGGTCGTCGCCGGCGACCGTGATCGGCCGGTAGCCGTAGCCGCGCAACAACGATTCCAGCTCGTCGTGCGGGATGCGGGCCAGCACCGTCGGGTTGGCGATCTTGTAGCCGTTGAGCGCCAGGATCGGCAGCACGGCGCCGTCGGTCACCGGGTTGAGGAATTTGTTGGAGTGCCAGCTGGCGGCCAGCGGTCCGGTTTCGGCCTCGCCGTCGCCGACGACGCAGGCCACCACCAGGTAAGGGTTGTCCAGGGCCGCGCCGTAGGCGTGCACCAGCGCATAGCCGAGCTCACCGCCCTCGTGGATGGATCCCGGCGTCTGCGCCGCGACGTGGCTGGGGATGCCGCCGGGGAAGGAGAACTGCCGGAACAGCTTGCGCAGCCCTTCGGCGTCCTCCTCGATGCCGGTGTACACCTCGCTGTAGGTGCCTTCCAGGTAGGCGTTGGCGACCAGCCCGGGGCCGCCGTGACCCGGCCCGGTCACGTAGATGACGTCGGCGTCGCGGTTGCGGATTATCCGGTTCAGGTGGGCGTAGACGAGGTTGAGCCCGGGCGTCGTGCCCCAGTGCCCCAGCAACCGCGGTTTGACGTGCTCGGTGGCCAGCGGCTCGGTGAGCAGCGGGTTGTCCAGGAGGTAGATCTGCCCGACCGACAGATAATTGGCGGCGCGCCAGTACTTGTCGAGCAGAGCGAGTTCGTCGTCGGAGAGCGGAGATTCGGTGGGCGCGGAGGTTCGGGTGTCTAGGCTCACCCGCCTGATTGTCCGCGCCTTCGGTGAACAATGCTCGTGCGCGATTACTCTTCGCCGCGGGCGCGGGCCTCGTACGCGCGGCGCTTGGCGACGTCGACGTCGTCGGTGAAGACGTGATCACCGCCCAGCATCCGGTTGAGCGCCTCGGCGATTCGGCGCGGCCAGATTTTCTGGGACACCACCATTGCGCCCGCCGCCTTGGTGATCCGCACCCGCGGCTTGGGGTGGGCCACCAGGTTGACGATCGCGTCGGCGATCTCGGTGGGTTCGGCATTGCGGAACCCCTTCATGCCGGGAGTTCCGGCGACCAACTCGGTGTTGACGAACGTCGGCAACACCAGCGAGAACTTCACGCCGGCGTCGTGGTACTCCAGCCGGGCCGAGTCGGTGAATCCGATCACCGCGTGCTTGCTGGCGCAGTAGGTGGCCAGCCCGACAATGTTGAGTTCGCCGGCCAGCGAGGCGACGTTGATGACGTGCCCCTTGCCGCGCGGCGCCATGCGCCGGGCGGCCAGTTTGCTGCCGACGATCACGCCGTAGACGTTGATGTCCAGGATCCGCCGGGTGACCGCGTCCGGCTCGTCGACGATCTTGCCGACGGGCATGATGCCGGCGTTGTTGATCAGCACGTCGATCGGGCCGAGCCGGCGCTCGACCTCGTCCAGGAAATCGGCGAACGAGTGTGGATCGGTGACGTCGAGCTTCCCGTAGACGTCGAGGCCCAGGTCGGCGCCCGACTCCTTCACCCGCACCTCGTCGACGTCGCCAATGGCGACCTTGGCGCCTAGATTGTGCAGCGCGGTGGCGGTGGCCAGCCCGATGCCCCGGGCGCCTCCGGTGATCACGACGACCTTGCCGCGGACCTTGCCTTGGAGCTTCAGGCCAATCGAATCCGTGTCTGCCATTCCGGCCCCCTCCAGTTTCTTGACGGGTGTCAACTAGACAACGGGCTAAGCACAGCACTCGAAGTCGCCCGGCGCAACAATCCCCGGTGACCGGCGCCTGCCGGCTCAGCTCAGGGCGAACCAGACCAGGCTGGCGCCACCGGCCAGGGCGCAGTAGATCGCGAACGGCGTCAGCGTGCGGGTCTCGAAATACCGTGTCAGAAAACGCACCGCGAGATAGGCGCACACGAAGGAGGCGACGCTGCCGGCCAGCACCTGACCGCCGATTCCGGCGCCGAGCGGCCCGAAGAGTTCCGGGATCTTGTACACGCCCGCCGCCAGGATGATCGGGGTCGCAAGCAAAAAGGAGAACCGGGCGGCGTCTTCGTGCGACAAGCCGCGCCACAGTCCGGCCACGATGGTGATCCCCGAACGGCTGATGCCGGGCAGCAACGCGAGGATTTGCGCCGCACCGATCACCACGCCGCGGGGCAGGGGGAGTTGGGCGAGCCGGTGGTCGGAGGCCTCGTCGCCGTGTTCGGGTTCCCCGCCGGCCATCGCGGCCCCATCCGGTGCGGGCGCGATGCGCCGGCGCAGCACCTCGCCCGCATACAGGGCGATGCCGTTCAGCAACAGGAAGGCCGCCGCGGGGACGGGCTTGCCGAGTGTGGTGCGGAACAGCTGTTCCAGCAAGAGGCCGGCCAGGCCCACCGGGATGGTGCCCGCCACGATCAGCCAGGCGAGCCGTTCGTCGGGCGTCTGAATCCGCCGATGGCGCAGCGAGGTGAAGAACCCCGTCAGGATGCGCACCCAGTCGCGCCAGAAAAACACCAGCAGGGCGGCGGCGGTGGCCACATGCAGGCCCACGATGAACGCGAGGTACGGCGACTTGGGGGCGGACACGCTGAGGTCTTGGGCCCATCGCCCGCCGACCAGCGCCGGCACCAGCACCGCGTGCCCCAGGCTGGAGACCGGGAACAGCTCGGTGACGCCTTGGAACGCGCCGACCACCACGGCCTCCACGTAGCTCAGGTGCGCGGTCATAGTGATGCCTCCATGAGACGACGGACAGGGTCGGGCGGATCGGCCTGTGACGATAGCCGACGCCGACCGTCGGCTGAACCTTGCGCCGCAGCCGACGGCACGCCCGCCGAATCAGCTTGCCCGCCCGGCACTTTGGCCGCCTCGGTGGACGATCGCTACCGGGAACGCCCGCCGCGCAGCGGCCTGACCAGGCAGGTACGGTGTCCAGATGGCCGACGGGTTGCTCGATGCCGTGCGCGTCCTCGACTTGTCGAGCGGCGTCGCGGACGCGGTCACCCGACTGTTCGCCGACCTGGGCGCCGACGTCCTCAAGGTGGAACCGCCGGGCAGTTGTCTGGGACGCGATGCGCTGCCCACGCTGCGCGGAGTCAGTATTCCGTTCGCGGTGCACAACGCGAACAAGCGCAGCGCGGTGCTCGACCCGTTCGACGACGACGACTGCGACCGCTTCCTGGACCTGGCCGCCGAGGCCGACATCGTCGTGGACACCGGCGCCGACGAACGCGGAGCCATGTTCGGGACCTCGGGCGAGGAGCTGGCGGGCCGCTACCCGCACCTGGTGGTGCTGTCGATCACCGACTTCGGTGCGACGGGTCCGCGGTCGTCCTGGCGTGCCACCGATCCGGTGTTGTACGCGATGTGTGGCGCGTTGTCGCGCTCCGGTCCCACCACCGGCACCCCCGTGCTGCCGCCAGACGGTATCGCGTCGGCGACCGCCGCAGTTCAGGCCGCGTGGGCCGCGCTCGCGGCATATTACAATCGATTACGCTGCGGCACAGGCGATTACATCGACTTCTCCTGGTTCGACGCCGTCGTCATGGCCCTCGATCCCGCCTTCGGCGCGCACGGTCAGGCCGCCGCCGGGGTCCGTCGCAGCGGGCGGTGGCGGGGGCGGCCGAAGAACCAGGACGCCTACCCGATCTACCCGTGCCAGGACGGATACGTCCGGCTGTGCGTGATGGCGCCGCGGCAGTGGCGGGGCCTGCGGCGCTGGCTGGGGGAACCGGAGGAGTTCCAGGACCCGAAATACGACGCGATCGGTGCGCGGTTCGCGGCCTGGCCGCAGATCAGCGAGCTGATTCGGGAGTTGTTCGCCGGGCAGACCAGGAAGGATCTGGTGGCCGCCGGCCAGGCGAACGGGGTGCCGATCGCCGCGGTGCTGACGCCCGCACAGATCCTGGGGTCCGAACACTTTCAGGCGGTGGGCGCCATCACCGACGCCGAACTCGTCCCCGGCGTGCGCACCAGCGTGCCGACCGGATATTTCGTCGTCGACGGCAGGCGCGCGGGTTTTCGCACGCCGGTGCCGGCCGCGGGCCACGACGAACCGTATTGGCGGGGCAATCCGTCGGTGGTGCCGTCGTCCTCGGGCCGACTCGGCGACTATCCCTTTGCCGGGCTGCGGATCCTCGATCTGGGCATCATCGTCGCCGGTGGTGAGCTGAGCCGGTTGTTCGCCGACCTCGGTGCCGATGTCATCAAGGTCGAAAGCGTCGATTACCCGGATGGATTGCGGCAGGCCCGGGTCGGCGACGCCATGAGTGAGTCGTTCGCCTGGACGCATCGCAACAACCGGGGACTGGGACTGGACCTGCGCAGCGCCGAGGGCAAGAAGATCTTCGGCCGCCTGGTGGCCGAGGCCGACGCGGTGTTCGCCAACTTCAAGCCGGGAACCCTTACGGCACTGGGCTTTTCCTACGATCAGCTGCGCGCCGTCAACCCGCGGATCGTGCTGGCCGAAAGCAGCGCGTTCGGCGACACGGGTCCGTGGAGCGCCCGATTGGGCTACGGCCCGCTGGTCCGCGCCACCACCGGGGTCACCCGGCTTTGGACGTCCGACGGCGCGCAGGGCGAGGCCGACACGGGCAGGCACGGGTTTTACGACGCGACGACGGTCTTTCCCGACCACGTGGTGGGGCGGGTCACGGCGATCGGCGCGCTGGCCGCGCTGATCCACCGCAACCGGGCCGGCCGGGGAGCACACGTGCACATCTCGCAGGCCGAAGTCGTGGTCAACCAGCTCGACACGCTGTATGTCACCCAGGCCGCGCTGGCCGCGGGTGTCGCGCAGATCCGCGAGGACACTTGCCTGCATGCGGTCTACCCCTGCGCGGGCGACGACGAATGGTGCGTCATCTCGATCCGTTCTGACGACGAATGGCGCCGCGCCGCTTGGGTATTCGACCATGCCGGGTGGGCCGACGATCCGCGCTTCGCCACCGGCGAGGCGCGGCTGAACCATCGCGACGAGCTGGTGGAGCTGGTCTCCGGCTGGACCCGCACGCGCACGCCGCTGCGGGCGGCCGAGCTGCTGCAGTCGGCCGGGGTGCCCGCCGGCCCGATGAACCGCCCGCCGGACGTGCTCGAGGACCCACAGCTGATCGCGCGAAACGTATACAGCCCCATGACGCATCCGCTGATCGACAGCCCGTTGCCGGCCGAGACGGGCCCGGCGCCCTACCGCCACATCCCGGCGGCCCGGCAGGCCCCGGCGCCGCTGCCCGGCCAGGACAACGTCGAGATCTGCCGAAGCGTGCTGGGAATGAACCCCGCGGACATCCAGCGGCTGATCGACGACGGCGTCCTGTCCGTCCCGCCCGACGACGCGGATCCATAGCCACGCTAAATTCGTTCCCATGAGCGTCGACCCCAGGACCCCGGTGTTGATCGGCTTCGGCCAGGTCAACCATCGCGACGAGCTCGATCCGGAAACCCGCTCGGTCGAGCCGATGGACCTGATGGTGGCCGCGGCCCGGCAGGCCGCCGATGCCGCGGTGATCGAGGCCGTCGATTCGATCCGCATCGTGAATATCCTGTCGGCCCAGTACCGCGACCCGGGCCTGTTGCTCGGCCAGCGAATCGGCGCGTCCGATTTCCGCACGCTGTACAGCCCCGTCGGCGGCAACGTGCCGCAGTCGCTGGTCAACCAGGCCTGCCTGGATATCCAGCGCGGCCACGCCAAGGTCGTGCTGCTGGCCGGCGCCGAAACCTGGCGCACCAGGCGGGGACTGCGGGCCAAGGGCGGCAAGCTGGTGTGGACCGAGCAGGACCACTCGGTCCCGATGGCCGAGATCAGCGGTGACGACGTCGCGATGGCCGGTGAGGCCGAGATCAGAATCTCCCTCGACCGGCCAGCCTACGTCTACCCGATGTTTGAGGAGGCGCTTCGGATTGCGAACGGCGAGTCGATCGACGATCACCTCAAACGCATCGGGGCGCTGTGGGCACGGTTCAACGCCGTGGCGGTGGACAACCCGAACGCCTGGATCCGCAAACCGTCGACCGCCGACGACATCAGCCAGGCGGGCCCGCAGAACCGCATGATCAGTTGGCCCTACACCAAGCTGATGAACTCGAACAACATGGTCGACCAGGGCGCGGCCCTGGTCCTGACGTCGGTCGGGGAGGCGACCCGGCTGAAGATCCCGGCCGAGCGCTGGGTGTACCCGCACGCGGGCACCGACGCCCACGACACCGCGTCCATCGCCGAGCGCCACGAACTGCACCGGTCGACAGCGATCCGGATCGCCGGTGCGCGGGCGCTGGAGCTGGCCGGCCTTGGCATCGACGACATCGATTACGTCGACCTGTACTCGTGCTTTCCCTCCGCGGTTCAGGTGGCCGCGGCCGAGCTCGGGTTGAGCACCGACGATCCCGCCCGGCCGCTGACGGTCACCGGTGGGCTGACGTTCGCGGGCGGACCGTGGAGCAACTACGTGATGCATTCGATTGCCACCATGGCGGAGTTGCTGGTTGCCAATCCGGGCCGCCGCGGCCTGATCACCGCCAACGGCGGCTACCTGACCAAACACAGCTTCGGGGTTTACAGCACCGAGCCGCCGGCCGAATTCCGTTGGGAAGACACGCAACCGGCCGTCGATCGGAAGCCGACGACTGACGCTGTGGTGGAGTGGGAAGGCGTCGGCACGGTCGAGGCCTGGACGACGCCGTTCGACCGCGACGGCCAGCCCGAGAAGGCCTTTCTGGCCGTGCGTACGGCCGACGGGTCGCGCGCGCTGGCCGTGGTCACCGATCGCGCCGCGGCGCAGGCATCGGTGCGTGAAGATATCGGTGGCGCCAAGGTTGCCGTCGCCGCGGACGGCAGCGCGACGCTGCGGTAGTCCTGGCGTACGGCATCACGGCAGGTCACCGAACCGTTACCGGCCAAACGGTCGCGTAGCCCGTGCCTACCTGCCTATTGTTGAGTGCTGAGGGTTGGGGGAGGTGAGCCCAGGTGCACATCCTGGTTACCGACGCCACCGGCGCACTCGGGCGGCTGGTCGCTGGGCAGCTGATCGCTGCCGGGCACATGGTCACCGGCATTGCTGAGCTTCCCCATCCGTGCCTGGACCGCAACGTCGAGTTCGTTTGCGCTCCGCTACGCGACCGGGTCCTGCGGGAGCTGGCCGACGAGGCGGACGCGGTGATCCACCTGGCTCCCATCGACCCGTCCGTTTCCGGCAGCGCGGACATGGACGGCCTCGCGCGGGTGACCGATGCGGCCGCCCGCGCCGGCTCCCGGCTGCTGTTCGTGTCGCAGGCCGCCGGCCGGCCCGAGCTGTACCGGCTGGCCGAGGACCTGGTGTCCTCGAGCTGGGGCCCCACGGTGATCGTCCGCATCGCACCACCCGTCGGTCGCCAGCTCGACTGGATGGTGTGCCGTACCGTGGCCACCCTGCTGCGCGCCAAGGTCTCGGCCCAGCCCATGCGCGTGCTGCACCTCGACGACCTGACGCGTTTTCTGGTGCTGGCGCTCAACACCGACCGCACCGGTGTGGTGGATCTCGCCAGCCCGGACACCGTCAATCTGATCACTGCGTGGCGGGTGTTGCGAGCCACCGATCCGCGGTCCCGGCTGCACCGGGTGCGCAGCTGGTCGCAACTGATTCCGGAAATGAATGCTTCGGCGGCGCAAGAGGATTGGTCGTTCAAGTTCGGCTGGCACGCGCTCGACGCGGTCGCCGACACCGCGCGGGGACTCGTGGGCCGCCGACTCGATGGCGCCGGCGCGATCAACCACGGCGGACGGCTCGCGCTCCCGGTCGAGGTGCTGGCACACTCCCGGCGGCCGGCCGACGACGCGCACAGCGCGGCACCGGAAGGCATCGAGGGTGAGTTCGACGACCAGATCGATCCGCGATTCCCGGTCTTCAGCAGCTCCGCCCTCAACCAGGCGCTGCCCGGACCGCTCACACCGATAACGCTCGACGTCCAGCTGAGCGGGCTGCGCGCCGCGAGCCGAGTGCTGGGTCAGGCGCTTGCGCTGGGCGACGCGGTCGGCGAGGAGTGGGGCAGTAGGGCCATCGCGGTGTTCGGCCACCGCCCCTACGTCGGGGTCTCCGTCAACCTGGTCGCCGCCACCCAGTTGCCCGGTTGGGACCACGAGGCCGTCGCCCGCGACGCCCTGGTCGGCCGGCCCCATGTCGGGGACCCACTGCCGTTCGGTGAGCCGGCCTTGGCGAGCGGAGCGCTCGGCTCGGTCGCCAAGGCGGTGGCCGCGGGACGCTCGGTGGCCCTGCTGCGCCATCTGCGGGCCGACACCCGCGCCTACGGCGCCGCGGCGACCGCGGAGCACCTCGATGCCGGCCAACTCGCGCTGCTGCCGGAGGCGGCACTGGAAGTTCGCCTCCGGCTGTTGCGCGACCGCATCCATCAAGGCTGGATCCTCAACGCGCTGTGGCTGATCGACGCCGGCGTAAGCGCCGCGACGCCGGTACGCAGCCAGCCGCACCGCAGCGTGCCGGGGATGGGCATGATCACCGACAGTGGCCTCGTCGCCGCGGAGATCGCCGGGTTGGCGGCCGCACTGCGGGCCGACCCGCCGTTGTGTGCGCTGGCCCAGGAGGGCAACCTCGCGAGCATTCGCGCGTTGTCGCCGAAGACCGCGGCCGTCGTGGATGCCGCCGTCGCGCGGATCGGGCACCGCGGCCCGGGCGAGGCCGAGCTGGCCAGCGCGACGTTCGCCGACGACCCGACGATGTTGCTCATCGCCGCCGCTGCCGCTGCCGCAGTGCCAGCACCGTCGCCGACGCCGGGCGAGCGTCCCGCCGGTGCCCGCGGCTCCCGGGAGCTGGCCCATGACACCACGATGCGGTTCACCCACGAACTCCGAATGACGCTGCGCGCCTTGAGTTCCCTGCGAGTCGAGGCCGATCTGATCGACGATGTCGACGACGTGTACTACCTGACCTGCAACGAATTGGTCACCCTGCCCGGCGATGCGCGACTGCGAATCAAGCGCCGCCGCACCGAGCGGGAACGGTTGCAGGTGCAGTGCCCACCCGACGTCATCGACGGGGCCTGGGTCCCGTTGCCGCCCAGCGCTGACGGCCCCGACCCCGAGCGCACCGCCGGCTGACGGTCAGCCGAGCAGGTCGGCCAGCGGCGACTGCGGATCGCGCAATTTGTCTACGTTGACCGGGGTTTGGGCCCGGATCAGAGCTTTGACGTCGTCGAGCACGTCCCAGACATTGACGTTCATTCCGGCCAGTACCCGGTCGTCGCCGTCGAGCCAGAACGCCACGAACTCGCGGCCGGCGACGTCGCCGCGGAAGACCACCCGCTCGAATTCTGGGGCGTACCCGGCGTATTCCATGCCGAGGTCGTATTGGTCGGTGAAGAAATATGGTAGCTCCTCGTATTCGCCCGGCGTGCCCAGCATTCCGGCCACCGCGACCGCGGGCTGCTTGAGCGCGTTGGCCCAGTGCTCGGTGCGGATCCGGGTGCCGAAGAGCGGGTGTTGGGCCGCGGCGATGTCGCCGACGGCATAGATGTCTGGGTCGCTGGTACGCAACGAGGCATCGACGAGCACCCCGCCGTCGCCCATGGACAGCCCGGTCTGTTCGGCGAGTTCGGTGTTCGGCTTGGCGCCGACGGCCACCAGCACGGCGTCGGCCGTGATCGTCGCCCCGTCGCGGGTCCGCAAGCCGGTCGCCGCTCCGTCTGCCCGGGTAATCTCCTCGACCTGGGTCTCGAGCCGCAGATCCACACCGTGCGCGCGATGCAGGGTGGCGAACACTTCGCCGACGGTTTCGCCCAGCGCGGCCAGCAGCGGTTGGCTGGCCGCCTCGACCACGGTGACGTCGACGCCGCGCTGGCGCGCGGCGGCGGCCACTTCCAGCCCGATCCATCCGGCGCCCACGACGGCCAGCGACGCACCCTCGGTCAGAACGGAATTCAATGCCACCGCCTCATCATAGGTGCGTAGGTAATGGATGCCGCTGGCATCCGAGCCCGGTATCGGGGGACGCCGCGACGCCGAGCCGGTCGCCAGCAGCAGCTTGTCGTAACCCACGATGGTGCCGTCGGCAAGACGCACGGTGTGGCCGGCGGCGTCCAGCTCCGACACCCGGGTGCTGAGCCGCAAGTCGACATTGTTGTCCCGGTACCAGTCGGAGTTCTGCACGGTGAAATCCGTCAACGACTTCTTACCGGCCAGATACTCCTTCGACAGCGGGGGCCGCTCGTAGGGTAGATGCTCCTCTTCGGCGAACACCTTGATGTGACCATCAAAGTTGTTGTCGCGCAGTGCTTCTACGGCTTTGGCCGCCGCGAGTCCACCGCCGACGATCACGAAGCTGGTCGGGCTGGCCATGATGGGCGCTCCCTTCTTTCGAAGGATTCCAGCCTACTCGCGAGCGCTCAACCCAAAAGGTCGCGCAAGGCCAGCGCGTTGCGGACGGCATGCCCGCCCAGGTCATTGTTGAAATACATCCACACGTCTATCCCGTCGCCGTCCCATTGGGCGATGCGATCGGCCCAGCGCCGTAGGTCTTCGTCGGAATAGGAGCCGGCATAGTTGGCGTCTGGATCCGGGCCGTGCATCCGGATGTACACCAGGTCGGTCGTCGCCCGGGGGATGCAGTCCAGTCCGAGGCCGCTCATCACCACGTAGGCGGCGCGTCGGCGTTCCAATAACTCGAACACGGCGGGGTCATTCCACGACCGGTGACGCAATTCGACGGCGACGCGGATCGATTCGGGCACGCGGGCCAGGAACGAATCCAGGCGCGCGTCGTCGCGCTGCTGCGCGGGGTGTAACTGCACGAGCAGCACCCCGTGCCGATCACCCAGCAGATTCCAACAACGCTCGAAGCGCTCGATCCACGGCTCGGGTGAGGCCAGCCGGCGGTAGTGCGTCAGGCCGCGGTGCGCCTTGACCGACATGGTGAAACCCTCCGGCAACTGCTGGCGCCAGCCGGTGAAGGTCGAATCCTGGGGCCACCGGTAGAAACTCGCGTTGAGTTCGACGGTGTCGAACACCTCGACGTAGCGGGCGAGCCGGCGTCCCGACGGCGTTCCGGTCGGGTACAGCACGTTCACCCAGTGGTTGTACGACCACCCCGAGGTACCGATGCGTATGGTCACGGGCCGCTCAGCCGGTCACCCGCTGACGCACATCGTCGTCCAGCGACGCCCTGACCAACGCGGCGGCCAACCGCGCATTATCGTGTGGTGCAAGCGATCCCAGTTGCTTCGGCTCGGCGGGTAAGCCGAGTTGCTTGGCGGTGCCGGTGGCGCGGTCGTCGAAGTACGGCCGCACCCACGTCCACACGTCCTGAACTTCGCGAAGGTAGATGTCGGCACCGGTGTCGCCGATCCCCTTGAATTGCTTGAGCATTCGCTTGGCCGCGACGGGGTCGTGCTTGCTGCGCTCGGCCAGCCGCCGCAGATCACCGGAGTAGTCCTCACGGACGCGCTCGGCCATATCGGCCAGCCGGGTCGCCGAGCTCTCGTCGTAACGCACGTAGTGCGCGCGTCCGAACGCGGCGATCATGGTCTGCCGGTCTGCCTGCTGTACGGCTTCGGGTGTCCGCAGGCCGGCTTTGAACAGTTCACGCGCGGCGGCCATGGCAATGCCCGCATCGATCGGCTTGCTGGCCAGGATGCACAGCACCAGCAGCTGGAACAGCGGCATCGGCTTGTCGCTCATCGTGATACATGCCTGCGCGGCATAGGTCGTGCCGGCAACGTCGAGCAGTCGTCGCACCCGCTTGTCCATACGCACTCACGTACCCGCGCCCTGCGGGAACAAACGGGACCCGCTATTTGGGCGGCAGGCTCCGTGCGTAACCGACTCCGCGGGTGACCCAACTCTCAAGCTGGCGTTTGGTTTGCACGCCGTCGGCCGCAACGCGCAACCAGCCGCGGGCTTCCCGCCCGGCCATCACCATCGGGCTGACGTGCGCACGCTCGACGAGCTTGTCGGTGTCCTCCGGCGGCACCCGCACCAGCAGCCCGCCCTGCCCGCTGACGGCCACCGACATGTTGCCGTTGATCAGAAACGCCAGACCGCCGAACATGCGCTTTTCCTCGACGCCCGATTCGGTGCCCACCAGTTCGCGGATCCGATTGGCCAGGTCTTCGTCGTAGGCCATGTGACGACCCTAATGCGGACCGACACGGGTGGCCGCGTCAGTCCAGATCGACGCGAATTGTCAGCAGGTCGCTGCCCATCAGGCGCACCACCGCGCTGTTCAGTCGCGGCAGGTTGCCCAGTCGCTGCATGGCGTCGTCGTCGGGCAGCAGGTGCGCGGTGCCGTTGCGCCACCGACCGCCGACCCGGACGCGGACCGCGGGATTGGCTTTGATGTTGCGGACGTAGTCCGAGTGCTCGCCGTGCTCGGAGACCATCCAGAACTGGTTGTCCACGACGCGCCCGCCCACCGCGGTGCGCCGGGGCTGTCCGCTCTTGCGGCCGGTGGTTTCCAGCATGGTCATGGGCAACTGACGACCCACCGGGTTGACCACCAGCCGCTGAACGCGATGGACGACTTTCCGTTTCAGATTCGCGAAGTCACTCATACGTTGCGATTCTGCCGCAACGGGAACGGCCGCCGCATCGGCGGCGGCCGTTCTCGTTGTGCGATTTATGCCGCGTAGGCGACGAATTGGCCACCGGGCAGGAAAACGCCCCACGGGTTTACGTCCGGGTGAAATACGACCGGGTAGTCGCCCGGTTGGCCGGGCGGCATCCAGCGCTGCCCGGGCGGAAGCGGCGTGCCCGGCCCGTCGCAGTTCGCACCCGGCCTACCGACGCAACCCGGAATCGGGGGAGGCCGAAACCTCTCGGCCTTCCCCGGTGCGTCGCGTCAGCAACGGCTGAACATCCGGCGTCTCAGGCGGCCACCGTCGCGGCCTGCGCCGCCGGTTCCAGTGCCTGCGCCACGATCTCGGCGACGTCGGTCATAGGGCGCACGTCCAGCGTGTCGAGCACCTCGGCCGGCACATCATCCAGGTCGGGCTCGTTGCGCGCCGGGATGAAAACCGTTGACAGCCCGGCACGTTGGGCCGCCAGCAGCTTCTGCTTGACGCCACCGATGGGCAGCACCCGGCCGTTCAGCGTGACCTCGCCGGTCATCCCGACGTCGGAGCGAACCTGCCGTCCGGTCGCCATCGACACCAGCGCGGTGACCATGGTGACACCGGCCGACGGACCATCCTTGGGTACCGCACCCGCGGGCACGTGCACGTGGATGCGCCGGTCCAGCGCCTTGGGGTCGACACCCAGCTCGGCCGCGTGGGAACGCACGTAGGAGAGCGCAATCTGCGCCGACTCCTTCATCACGTCGCCCAGCTGACCGGTCAGCTGCAGACCCGGCTCACCGTCGGTGGCGCCGGCCTCAATGTAGAGCACGTCGCCGCCCAGGCCCGTCACGGCCAGGCCGGTGGCCACGCCCGGCACCGCCGTGCGTTCGGCGGATTCCGGCATGAACCGCGGACGACCCAGGTAGTCAACGAGATCCGGCTCGTCGATGGACAGCGGCGTCGGGTCCCGTTGCGGTTTGGAGGCCAGCTTGGTGGTCGCCTTGCGCAGCGCCTTGGCCAACAGCCGCTCGAACTGCCGCACCCCCGGCTCGCGCGTGTAGTCGGCGGCGATCTTGCGCAGCGCTTCGTCGGTCACCGCGACCTCGTCCTCGGTCAGCGCCGCGCGCTCCCGCTGCCGGGGCAGCAGGTAGTCACGCGCGATGGCGACCTTGTCGTCCTCCGTATAGCCGTCGATCTGGACCAGTTCCATGCGGTCCAGCAGCGCCGACGGGATGTTCTCGATCACGTTGGCGGTGGCCAGGAACACCACGTCGGACAGATCCAGGTCCAGATCCAGGTAGTGATCCCGGAAGGTGTGGTTCTGAGCCGGGTCCAGCACCTCGAGCAAAGCCGCGCTCGGGTCGCCGCGGTAGTCGGAGCCGACCTTGTCGATTTCGTCCAGCAGCACAACGGGATTCATCGATCCCGCCTCGCCGATCGCGCGCACGATGCGGCCTGGCAGCGCGCCGACGTAGGTGCGCCGGTGCCCGCGGATCTCGGCCTCGTCGCGCACACCGCCCAGGGCGACCCGAACGAACTTGCGGCCCAACGCCCGGGCGACGCTCTCGCCCAGCGACGTTTTACCGACACCGGGAGGGCCGGCCAGCACCATTACTGCGCCGGAGCCGCGGCCGCCGACCACCTGCAGCCCGCGCTGCGCGCGACGCGCACGCACGGCCAGGTATTCGACGATGCGGTCCTTGACGTCGTCCAGCCCGTGGTGGTCGGCATCCAGGATCTCGCGCGCGGCCTCCAGGTCCGTCGAGTCCTCGCTCTTGACGTTCCAAGGCAGGTCGAGCACGGTGTCCAGCCAGGTGCGGATCCAGCCGCTTTCGGGGCTCTGATCGCTGGACCGTTCCAGCTTGCCGACCTCGCGCACCGCGGCCTCCCGCACCTTCTCGGGCAGGTCGGCGGCCTCCACGCGGGCCCGGTAGTCGTCGGGCCCGTCGGGCTCACCCTCGCCGAGTTCCTTGCGGATGGCGGCCAGTTGCTGGCGCAGCAGGAATTCCTTCTGCGTCTTCTCCATGCCCTCGCGCACGTCCTCGGCGATCTTGTCGTTGACCTCGACCTCCGCCAAGTGCGAGCTGGTCCAATCGATCAGCACGCGCAACCGCTCGGCGACATCGACTGTCTCCAGCAGCTGCCGCTTCTGCGCGTTGGTCAGGTAGGACGCGTAACCCGAGGTGTCCGCCAGCGCGGACGGGTCGGTCAGCCTGTTGACGTAGTCGATGATCTCCCAGGCCTCGCGCCGTTGCAGCATGGCCAGCAGCAGCTTCTTGTACTCCGCCGTCATGGCCTTGATCTCGTCGGTCGTCTCGGCCTCGGGGACCTCGGTCACCTCGACCCACAGCGCCGCGCCGGGTCCGGACGCGCCCGCCCCGATCTGGGCCCTGCGCTCGCCGCGCACAACGGCCGCGGTGCCGCCGCCGGCGATGCGTCCGACCTGCAGGATCTTGGCGATCACGCCGTGCGAGGGATAGCGGTCCTCGAGCCGGGGGGCGATCAGTAGCTGCCCCGATTCGCTTGCCTGAGCTGCGTCGATCGCCGCGCGGGCGGCGTCGTCCAGCGCGATCGGCACCACCATTCCGGGCAGCACGATGGTGTCGGTGACAAACAGCACCGGCAGCGACTTGGCTTCAGCCATCAAATCCTCCAAAAGTTGAGTCTGATGGACTAAACCCAGCTGGGCGCCGGTTTGTTCCCGAGACATTTGGCGGGGGTGACGGGGAGGACGGCTGCGCGTGCTGGTGAACCACGACAGAGACCTGATGAGAGCTGTCGCCGGTGGGCATGCGGTGCGAAAATGAGGGATGCCGAATAGGCGTACGCCGCCGCGCCCCGAGGGTGCGCAAACCAACGAGGAGGAGTGGGCGCACTTCTTCGAACTATTCGGCCACGCCAAGATTCGGCGCGGGATTCGGCTCATGTCGAAGCTGCCATCCGCCCCGCGGTGCGAGGCCTGCGGCAACCCGTTCGCGGGCGTCGGCGGCTGGCTGATGAGGCGGATGGACAAGAGCCCGTCGCGCAAGAATCCGCGGTGGTGCAAGGTGTGTTTCGAGGCGGCGCCCCAGGGCGGCATGACCCTGACCATCGGGGTGCTCTTCGCCGATGTCCGCAACTCCACCGCCCTTGCCGAGAGGCTGCCACCGGACGAGATGGCCGAACGCCTCAATCGCTTCTACTCCGAGCTCACGCAGGTGATCGTCCAGCACGGGATCGTCGACAAGCTCATCGGTGACGAAGTGATGGGCCTCTACCTTCCGCCCCTCACGCGCGACGGTCGGTACGTCGATGCCATGGTGAGTGACGCTTTCGCGATTGCACGCACGCAAAGTCGCGGCTCACCCAAGGGCCCACGGCTCGAGGTGGGCATCGGCTTGGACGTCGGTCCCGCGTACGTCGGGATCGTCGGCGAGGGCGAGATCCGCGACTTCACCGCAATCGGTGACGTCGTGAACACCGCGTCGCGGCTCCAAAGCGTTGCGGCCGGGGGCGAGATCGTCATGCCGGAGAGCGTCGCGCGCATCGCTGCCGTCGACGGGGGCGAGGTCGTCACGCTCGACCTCAAGGGCAAAGCCGAACCCGTAACGGCGCGCCGGATCACCGTCGCGAGCTAGCGGCGTTACGCTCGCGCCATTCGTGTCGGCCAAGGACTCCCGCGATTCGTGAAAAACGTTGGCAGCCGGCCGAAGTCGTTCCGCGACCAATGAGCCGCGATACGGCGGCGTCAGGTCGCCCAATCGAGGGGGCCCAGCCGCTTCAGTTGCGTGACGTGCTGGGGCGTCAGCTCCTCCAGACAGGTGACGCCGAGTAGTGCCATGGTCCGCAGAATCCCGCTCGCAAGGATGTCGATCGCGCGACCCACCCCCGCCTCGCCGCCGGCCATCAGGCCGTACAGGTAGGCACGCCCGACTAGCGTGCAGCGGGCCCCCAGCGCGATCGCGGCGACGATGTCGGCGCCGGACATGATGCCGGTGTCGACCAGGATCTCGGTGTGTTTGCCGAGTTCGCGCGCGACCGTGGGCAGCAGGTGAAAGGGGACCGGGGCCCGGTCCAGTTGGCGCCCGCCATGATTGGACAACACGATGCCGTCGACGCCGCGGTCGACGACGGCGCGCGCATCCTCGAGTGTCTGAATGCCTTTCACGACGAACTTGCCGGGCCACTGCGCCTTGATCCACTCCAGGTCGTCGAAGGTGAGGCTGGGATCGAACATGGTGCTGAGGTATTCGGCAACCGTGCCCGGCCAGCGATCCAGCGAGGCGAACGCCAGCGGCTCGGTGGTCAGCAGATCGAACCACCATTTCGGGTGCGGCAGGACGTCGAGCGCGGTGCGCAGCGTCAGCGTCGGCGGGATCGTCATGCCGTTGCGGTTATCGCGCAGCCGCGCACCGGAGACGGGAACGTCGACGGTGGCCAGCAGTGTGTCGAATCCCGCGGCGGCGGCGCGCTTCACCAGCTCCATCGAGCGCTCGCGATCGCGCCACATATAGAGCTGGAACCACTTTCGGCCCTGCGGGGCGGCGGTGACCAGATCTTCGATCGCGCAGGTGCCCAGCGTGGACAGGGAAAACGGGATGCCCGCCCGGGCCGCCGCTTGCGCGCCGGCGATCTCGCCCTCGGTGTGCATCAAGCGGGTGAAACCGGTGGGCGCGATCGCGAATGGCAACACGACCGGTTGGCCCAGGACGTTCCAGCCGGCGGTGACTTGGGAGACGTCGCGCAGGATTGTCGGATGAAATTCGATGTCGCGGAACGCTTGTCGCGCACGTTGGATGGACAGCTCGTACTCGGCGGCGCCGTCGGTGTAGTCGAACGCCGCCTTGGGGGTGCGGCGTTTGGCGATGGCCCGCAGATCTTCGATGGTGTAGGCGGCGTCGAGGCGGCGCCTGGTCGCGTTGAGACGGGGCCGCTTGAATTGCAGCAGCGGCGCCAGGTCGCGCACTTTGGGCACTCGTCGTTGCACTGCCTCCCGTCGTTTGAATTCCATAATGTGCAACCGTAGTCATATGGAATCGGCAGGCGACCCCTTCGATCTGAAACGTTTTGTGGACGCACAGGAGCCGGTGTACGGCGACGTCGTTGACGAGCTGCGGGCCGGCCGGAAACGCAGTCACTGGATGTGGTTCGTCTTCCCGCAACTGCGCGGGCTGGGCGGCAGCGCCATGGCTGCCCGGTTCGGCATCGCCTCGCTCGAGGAAGCCGGCGCATACCTGCGCCATGAGCTGCTGGGGCCGCGGTTGCGCGAGTGCTCCCGGCTGGTCACCGCGGTACATGGACGCTCGATCGGCCAGATTTTCGGCTCGCCGGACGACCTCAAACTGTGCTCGTCGATGACGCTGTTCGCCCGCGCCACCGACGACAACCAGGACTTCGTCGCGGTGCTCGACAAGTATTTCGACGCCCAACAGGACCGGCTAACCCTGGAGCGGCTGCCAAAACCCTGAAACCGGGCCCTAGGCCGGGCTCAGGATCCGCCAGCCCCGGGCCTCGACTACGACGGTGTCGACGACGTCGGGCGGTGGTGCCGCCGATCCGCCGATCACCCGCGCGCGGGCCGTACCCAACTTCGGCAACGAAACGCGCAGCGGCGCGTCGTCGATGTTGAGCACCACCAACAGCGCATCATCGCCGTTGCGGGTCTCGTACACGTAGTGCCGGTTTTCCAGCAACCGTGCGGTGGTGGACGCCGCGTGCAGCCAGGGGTAGCGGCGACGCAACCCGATCAGATACTGGTGCAACCGCCAAGTATCGACGCCGAAGTCATCCAGTTGCATTGGGGGAGAACCGAACTCGGGGCGCACCGCGTCGTCGCCGCCGTACCGTTCTTCCTTGACACCCCGGAAGCCGAGCTCGTCGCCGGCGTACACGCTGGGCACACCGCCGATGGTCAACAGCAGCACCAGCGCGTGGGCGACGTGCTCGGTGGTGTCCAGCCGGCTGACGATGCGGGTGACGTCGTGGTTGCCGATGAACGTCAGCGGCGAGAAGCCGGTCAGAAAGTCGTTGTGGCGCTGTAGCGCCCAATCGAGTTCGAAGAAGTTGCCGTCGTTGAGGCTGCTCCAGATCGCCTTCCACAGCTCGTATTGCGTGGCCGAGTCGAAGGTGGCGGCCTGCACGACGGCGGCGTAGTCGCCGTGGATGAGTTCGCCGACGAACCAGGCGTCCGGGTAGCGCTCGCGCACCCGCGGCAGCGTCGAGGCCCAGAAGTGTTGCGGCACGGCGTAAGCCGCATCGAGTCGCCAGCCGTCGGCGCCGCGCCCCAACCAGTGCCCCATCACGTCGACGGTGTAGTCGGCGACCTCGGGGTTGTCGTGGTTGAGGGTGATCAGCCCGGAGTGGCCCTCGAAGGTGTGGAAGCGGCCGGGACGCCCGCGAAACCAGCGCGCGGCCGCGTCGTCGTCGGCCGCCGCGCGATAGCGTGCGAAGTCCTCCCCGACGTGATTGAACACGCCGTCGAGCAACACGCGCAGGCCGCGGCGATGCGCCTCGGCCACCAGCTGGTCGAAGTCGGCGTCATCACCCAGCCGGGGATCGATGCGGTAGTGGTCGGTGGTGTCGTAACCGTGTGTGCGCGAGGCGAAGATGGGTCCCAGCGCGATGCCGGACGCGCCGAGTTCGACGGCATGGTCCAACCAGTCGACGAGCCGCCGCAACCGGTGTTCCTCCGATTGCGGCGGCTCGTTTGACTGCGGTGCGGGGAATGCTCCCACGAACCCCAGGGGGTAGACCTGCCACCAGATGGCGTGCCGGACCCAGGCGGGTCCCGTCACGGCACTGGACACGGCGGCGCGATCAGCCGGCGGTCGCCAGCGTCTGGGAGGCGATGATCGCTTGTGCCACGCCGGAAACGATCGCCGCGGCCTTCAACGCCTCCTGGATGGTTTCCCGGCTGACACCGGCTTCGCGCAGCGTGTGCTCGTGGGCGGCCACGCAATCCGGGCATCCGTTGATCGACGACACCGCGAACGACCACAGTTCAAAATTCACCTTCTCCACGCCGGGGTTGGCGATGATGTTCATCCGCAATCCCGCGCGCAGGTCGTCGTACTTGCCGTCCAGGAAGCCGCGGCCACGGTAGAACACGTTGTTCATGCCCATGATCGAGGCGGCTCCCAGCGCCGCGTTGTATGCCTCGGCGGACAGGATATCGGCCGCCTCAACCCCAATCTCGGTGAGGACCTGCGTGTTCCGGGTCGCTGCGGCGCTGGCCAGCAACGTGCCCCACAGTTGCTCCTCGTTGAGCTCGGTGGTGCGGGTGATCGAGCCCAGGTTGAGCTTGAGATCCTTGGCGTACTCCGGTAGCGCTTCTTTGAGGTTTTCTACGCTCATCTCGCCTCCTAATCCGACCTTATGCGATGAGGTGAGAATCAGGCCGACTGCTTGAGCAGCTCGGTGGCGTCCAGCGTCGGGTCACCCTTGCGCCAGTTGCAGGCGCACAGTTCGTCGGACTGCAGGGCGTCCAGTACGCGCAGCACCTCTTCGACGTTGCGGCCCACGGAACCCGCGGTGACCGAAACGAACTGGATCTCGTTGTTCGGGTCGACGAGGAAGGTCGCCCGGTCGGCCACGCCCTCGGCGTTGAGCACACCGGTGCCCAGGCTGAGCTCCCGCTTGATGTCCGAGAGCATCGGGAAGGGCAGCTTCTTCAGGTCCTCGTGCTGCGCGCGCCAATTGAAGTGCACGAACTCGCTGTCGATCGAGACGCCCAGAACCTGCGCGTCGCGGTCTTCGAATTCGTCGTTGAGCTTGCCGAACGCGGCAATCTCGGTCGGGCACACGAAGGTGAAGTCCTTCGGCCAGAAGAACACCACGCGCCACTTACCGGCGTGGTCCTCGTTGGTAATGGTGGTGAAGTAGTCCCCAGGCTGCTTGGCGTCGACCTTGGTCAGATCGCCCGCGATCAACGCAGTGAGCTCGTAGGCGGGGAACTGGTCGCCGATGGTCAGCAGAGGCATGTCGCTCCTTGTTTGGATTTACTCAAGATTAGCTTTCCTCCACTATGTTGCCGCGTACCCTAGTTGAAGTAAAGGTGATATTTCCCACTAGACTTATAGGTATGTCCGATAAGAGTTATCAGCCCACTATCGCCGGCCTGCGCGCGTTCGTCGCGGTCGCCGAGAAACGCCAATTCAGCAGCGCTGCAACGTCTCTCGGTGTGAGCCAGTCGACGTTGTCGCAGGCGCTGGCGGCGCTGGAAGCGGGCCTGGGCACCCAGCTGGTTGAGCGCTCAACCCGGCGTGTCTTGTTGACAACGGAGGGCGCCCAGTTGCTGCCGCGCGCCCAGGCCGTCGTCGAGGCGGCGGACGCATTCAGCGCCGCCGCCGCGGGCTCGTCGGACCCGCTGCGGGCCGGCATTCGGCTGGGGTTGATACCCACGGTGGCGCCCTATGTGCTGCCGACCGTGCTGGCCGGCGTCGCCGAGGAGCTGCCGGGGCTCACGCTGCGGGTGACCGAAGACCAGACCGAGCGGCTGTTGGCGGTGTTGCGGGAGGGCGCGTTGGACGCGGCCCTGATCGCCCTGCCCGCCGAGGGCGCCGGCGTCACCGCGATCCCGATCTACGACGAGGATTTTGTGCTCGCCCTCCCGCCGGGCCATCCGCTGGCGGGCAAGCGCCGGGTGCCGGCCACCGCACTGGCCGACCTGCCGCTGCTGCTGCTGGATGAGGGGCACTGCCTGCGCGATCAGGCACTCGACGTCTGCCACAAGGCGGGTGTGCGCGCGGAGCTGGCCAACACCCGGGCCGCGTCACTGGCGACCGCCGTGCAATGCGTGACCGGCGGCCTGGGCGTCACGCTCATTCCCCAGAGCGCGGTGCCGGTCGAGGCGTCCCGAAGCCGCCTGGGCCTCGCACGGTTCGCCGCACCGCGCCCGGGCCGGCGGATCGGTTTGGTTTTCCGCTCGTCGAGCGGGCGCGACGAGACCTATCGCCAGCTGGCCGGGCTCATCGGCACGTTGATCAGCGGCCAGCACCAGGTGCGGCTGGTCAAATAGCCGGCCGGCGACTGTAAGTTCTGCGTATGGAGAAGGTCATCGCCGTGCTGATGCGGGCCGACCCGGATGACGCGTGGTGCGCCCGGCAACGGGGTCATATCGCCGATGCGCTGCTGCAACTGGGCGTCGTCGGGCTACAGATGAACGTTCGCGACAGCACCGTGCGTCACTCGCTGATGACATTGACACCCCTGGCCCCGCCGGTGGCCGCGGTGGTGAGCATGTGGACCCAGCAGTGCTACGGCGACCAGATGACGGCGGCATTCAAATTCCTGGCCCAGGAATGTGAGCAGCTGGCCGCCTACCTGGTGACCGAGTCGGTCCCGCTGAGTGCGCCCGCCGTCGAACCCGGTTCTCGCACACCGGGTTTGGCCAACATCGCACTGCTGCGCCGGCCCGCCGACATGGACCAGGCAACCTGGCTGAACCGTTGGCAACGCGACCACACCTCGGTGGCCATCGAAACGCAGTCGACGTTCGGCTACACCCAGAATTGGGTGGTGCGGGCGCTCACGCCGGATGCGCCGGGAATCGCCGGCATCGTCGAGGAGTTGTTCCCGATCGAGGCCATCACCGACCTCCACGCGTTCTTCGGAGCCGCCGATGATAAGGACTTACAGGACCGGCTGGGCCGGATGGTCGCCAGCACAACCGCATTCGGTGCCAACGAGAACATCGACACGGTGCCGACCAGCCGCTACGTGTTCGAGACACCGTTCCGGGATTGAGGACCACTCATGACAACACTCGACGAGGCAGTGTCGCTGGCCAAGGGAGAAAGCGGGCTGGCGGTGATCTCCACGGTTCGTGCCGACGGAACCGTGCAGGCTTCACTGGTCAACGTAGGCCTGTTGCCGCACCCGGCGAATGGCCAACCCGTTCTGGGCTTTACCACCTACGGCCGGGTCAAGCTGGCCAACCTGCGCGCCCGTCCGCAGCTGGCGGTGACCTTCCGCAGCGGGTGGCAGTGGGCGACCGTCGAGGGCCGCGCGGAGTTGGTCGGCCCCGAGGATTCCCGTCCCTGGTTGACGGACGCCGATCAGTTGCGATTGCTGCTGCGTGACGTGTTCACCGCGGCGGGCGGCGCCCACGACGACTGGGACGAGTACGACCGGGTGATGGCTGCCGAGGGCCGCGCCGTGGTGCTCATCGCCCCAACCCGCGTCTACAGCAACGGCTAGCCTCGTTAGGCTGCTCGCGTGACGCTGCAGATCGATGACCAGAACCGGGTACGCACCCTCACGCTGAACCGGCCCGAGGCGCTCAACGCATTCAACGAAGCCCTCTACGACGCCACGGCCGAGGCGTTGCTGGCCGCCGCCGAGGATCCCGAGGTCGCGGTCGTGCTGCTGACCGGCGCGGGGCGCGGCTTCAGCGCCGGCACCGACCTGGCCGAGATGCAGGCCCGCATCACCGACCCCGACTTCACCCCCGGCAAGCACGGCTTCATCGGGTTGATCAATGCGCTCAGCGCGTTTCCGAAGCCACTGATCTGCGCGGTGAACGGGGTAGGCGTCGGAATCGGCGCCACCATCCTCGGCTATGCCGATCTGGCGTTCATGTCGTCGACTGCCCGGCTGAAGTGCCCGTTCACCAGCCTGGGCGTGGCGCCGGAAGCGGCGTCGTCATATCTACTGCCCCAGCTGGTGGGCCGGCAGAACGCGGCCTGGCTGTTGATGTCGTCGGAATGGGTGGGCGCCGACGAGGCGCTGCGGATGGGCCTGGTCTGGCGTGTCTGCGAACCCGACGAACTGTTGGCGCAGGCCCGACAGCACGCGGAAGTCCTTGCCTCCCGGCCGATTTCGAGCCTGATGGCTGTCAAGCACACCATGATGGAACCCGTCCGCCCGGAGATCGTGGCGGCCACCGCCCGGGAAAACGCGCACTTCGCGGAACTGATGGGCGCACATGCCAACGCGGCGGCCCTGGCCGCCTTCAACAAACGCTAGATCGAAGGAGCCGTTTCCAGCTTCGCCTGGGATGCGAGGATCGCGCGCAACGTGCGCCGGCAGCGGCCGCAGTCACCGCCGGCGCCGCACGCGGCGGCGATCTCTTTGGAGGTCGATGCGCCCTGTGCGACGACGTCGCACACGGTCTGGTTGGTTGCCCCAACACAGAGGCACACGTACATCAGCGCACCTCCTGCACGTCGAAATTCCCTTCGTCGAGAGCTCAGTCCAGCGTCTGCGATTCGGTCCGACTCCGGCGTTCCGAGTCCTCGGGCACCCTGGCAATGAGGCCGAATGCGCATGCCGCTTATTAGCGGAGTCTAACCTAAGTTCGTAAGCGCAGTCTAACCTAACCAAGGGGCGACTTACTTCACTCTTGGCGTCACTGAGTGCAGCCAAACCTTGCTGGAACATTCCAAGCGGCCGTGGCAAAGTGCTGCTACAGCCCAGGTTTGCGCGCTCCAGCCCAGCGCGCCCGCCGCGGCCACACACGACAGCCGCTCACACCATAGGAGTGACAATGCAAGGGGATCCGGAAGTTTTGCGTCTGCTCAACGAGCAGTTGACCAGCGAGCTCACCGCGATCAACCAATACTTCCTGCACTCCAAGATGCAGGACAACTGGGGTTTCACCGAGTTAGCTGAGCACACCCGGGCCGAGTCCTTCGACGAGATGCGACACGCCGAGTCGATCACCGACCGCATCCTGTTGCTCGACGGGTTGCCGAACTACCAGCGCCTCTTCTCGCTGCGCATCGGCCAGACGTTGCGCGAGCAGTTCGAGGCCGACCTGGCCATCGAATACGAGGTGATGGAGCGGCTCAAGCCGGCGATCATCCTGTGCCGGGAAAAGCAGGACTCCACCACCGCGAACCTCTTCGAGGAGATCGTGGCCGACGAGGAAAAGCACATCGACTACCTCGAGACCCAGCTCGAGTTGATGGACAAGCTGGGCGTCGAGCTGTACTCGGCGCAGTGCGTGTCGCGGCCACCCAGCTGACTTTCGGGCGCCGCCTTACGCGGGGTTTTGGTTGCCACCGGTTGACCGTGGGCATTCATTACCATCGAACGCCGTGGGAAGGCAGGCATGACGAGCACGACACCAGCAGCGGCTCCGGCCGGCCACACTTCGGATTCGCAACCCGGCAATGTCGCGGTCGACTCGCAGCGACGCAATTTCATCTTCGTGGCGATCCTGCTCGGCATGCTGATGGCCGCACTGGACCAGACGATCGTGGCGACCGCGTTGCCGACCATCGTCGCCAATCTCGGTGGCGCAGGCCATCAATCGTGGGTGGTCACCAGCTACCTCCTCGCGTCGACCATCATCACCGCCCTCGTCGGCAAGTTCGGTGACCTGTTCGGCCGCAAGCGGGTGTTCCAGGCGGCCGTCGTTTTCTTTGTCGTCGGATCCGTGCTGTGCGGGCTCTCGAGTTCGATGGGCATGCTCGTCGCTTCGCGCGCGCTGCAGGGCATCGGCGGCGGCGGACTCATGGTGACGGCCATGGCCCTGATCGGCGAGGTGATCCCGCTGCGGGACCGCGGCCGCTACCAAGGGGCGATGGGAGCGGTGTTCGGCGTCACCACCGTGATCGGTCCCTTGCTCGGCGGCTACTTCACCGACCACTTCACCTGGCGCTGGGCCTTCTGGATCAACGTGCCGATCTCGGTCGTGGTCTTCTTCGTGGCGGCCGCCGCCATCCCGGCGCTGACCGACCGCACCAAACCGGTCATCGACTACACCGGGATCCTGTTAGTCGGCCTGGGCGCCGCGGGCCTGACGCTGGCCACCAGTTGGGGCGGCACCACCTATCCCTGGGGATCGCCCATGATCATCGGCCTGTTCGTCGGCTCGGTGATCGCGTTGTGCCTCTTCGCTTGGGTGGAGAGCCGCGCTGCCGCGCCGATCCTGCCGGTCCGGCTTTTTCGGAGTTCGGTGTTCACCGTCTGCTGTGTGCTGTCTTTCGTGGTCGGTTTCGCGATGCTGGGCGCCCTGACATTCCTGCCGACGTACATGCAATTCGTCGACGGCGTCTCGGCCACCACGTCGGGCCTGCGCACGTTGCCGATGGTGATCGGGATGCTGACCACCTCGATGGGTAGTGGTGTCATCGTCGGCCGCACGGGCAGATACAAAGTCTTCCCCGTCGCCGGCACCGCCGTCATGGCGGTGGCATTCTTTCTGATGTCGCGGATGGACCCGTCGACATCGGTGTTGGTTCAGTCGCTGTACCTCGTCGTCCTCGGCGCCGGGATCGGGATGTGCATGCAGACCCTGGTCCTGATCGTGCAGAACACCGTGGCCTTCGACGACCTGGGCGTCGCGACCTCCGGCGTCACGTTCTTCCGCACGATCGGCAGCTCGTTCGGCGCCGCCATCTTCGGTTCGCTGTTCACGAACTTTCTGCACAGCCGGATCGGCCCGGCGATGCTGGCCAGCCACGCACCGGCCGCGGCCGCCGCGTCGCCGGAGGCGTTGCACCGGCTGCCCCGAGAGATGGCCGCCCCCATCGTCGCCGCCTACGCCGAGTCGCTCACCCAGGTTTTCCTCTGGGCGGTTCCGGTCGCGCTGGTGGGGTTCGTACTGGCATTGTTCCTCCGCGAGGTCCCGCTCCAGGAATTCCACGACAGCACAGTCGATCTCGGTGATGCATTCGGGATGCCGACCAGCGAGACGCCGGACCAGATGCTGGAGAATGCGATCGCCCGGATGATGCGCGGTGAAACCGGCATGCGGTTGCGCAGCATCGCCATGCGACCCGATTGCCGGCTCGACGTCGCCGGGCTGTGGGGTGTCCTGCGGATCAATCGGTACACACAGATGTACGGGACCGCCCGGCTCACCGACATGGCCGACTATCTACGGGTACCGTTCGAGGTTCTCGAGCCCACCTTCGCGCGCTTGGTATCCGCGGGTTACGCGCGGCGCGACGGCGAGCAGATGTGGCTCACACCGGCCGGAGGACAACAAGTCGCCTACGTACAGTCGCTGCTGCTCGCGTGGCTCGTCGACAAGCTCGCCCGGTCACCGGGCGTCGAGGGCCGCCCGGACCGTCGCGCGGTGGAGGCCGCACTGGAACGTGTCGCGCATCGCGTTCTGGCGCAACGCGATTGGCACGACGAGCAGCCGACCAAGGCGATCCCGTCGGCCGCTCGCTAGCCGGTGCCGATACGCATCCGCCGACATCCCCATCCCGGCCTCCGACGCGGGCGTACCATCACGCCATGAGCCGAATCGGAACATTTGCTGACGACGACCTGGCCGGCTGGTTTGCGAAGTCTCCGGACATCGGCGGCGCGCTGGGCGGTTTCAGCCAGGCGGTCTACACCAAGAACCGGTTGCCGTTACGCACCCGCGAACTGGCCCGTGCCGTGATCGCCCACCGCAACGAATGCGTCGTCTGCGTCAACACCCGCGACGAAGACGGACCCGCCGCCGGCGTCGACGAGGAGTTGTACGACCACGTCCACGAATGGCGTACCTGGCCCGGCTACAGCGACCAGGAGCGGCTGGCCGCCGAGTTCGCGGACCGCTTCGCTACCGACCACACCGCCCTGCGCGACGACGAAGACTTCTGGACCCGTTGCGCGGAACACTTCTCGGACGAGTTGCTGGCCGACCTGGCCCTGTCCTGCGCGCTGTGGGTCGGCATGGGTCGAGTGCTGCGGACCCTCGACATCGGCCAGGCCTGCAAGCTCACCATCCCTAGCCGCGGCTAGTTCCCCGCCCGCGGAGGCCGGACCGACGATGAGCGCACCCCGGGCACAAATGGTGGCGCGGTGATGTTGCGCTGTGGGTGAGAGGACTCCGCGGGAGGCGCCGATGAAGATTCGCTTCGGCGTCGGCCTGGGCGCCGACACCACACCGGACCAGTTGGCCGCCATCGTCGATCACCTCGAGGCCGGCGGGGTGGACTCGCTGTGGTTTTCCGAATTGGTGTACTCGCCGGCGGTCGATCCGGTGGTCGGCATGGCGTATTCACTAGCGCGGACGACCCGGCTGAAGGTGGGCACGTCCGTGGCCGTGCTGCCGGGGCGGCATCCGGTGCTGGTGGCAAAACAGTTGGCGTCCTTGGCGGCCGTCGCGCCCAAGCGGGTACTACCCGTCTTCGGTCTGCGCTCGGCGATACCGGCCGAACGCGAGGTGTTCGTGGTCCCCGACGGCGAGCGCGCGGCGGTGTTCGACGAGTCGCTGCGGCTGCTGCGGGCAGCGCTCGTCGAGGAGTCGGCGACGTTCAACGGCCGGTACTTCAGCGTCACCGATGTGGCCGTAGCCCCGAGACCGACACCGCCGCTGGACATCTGGGTGGGCGGTTCGGCGCCGGCCGCGTTTCGACGCATCGGCGCGCTGGGCGACGGTTGGCTGGGCAGCTTCCTCACCCCGGCGGAGGCGCGGGCCGGGCGCGAGGCGATCGAGCGGGCCGCCGCGGCCGCCGGCCGCAGCATCGAACCCGACCACTTCGGCATCTCGTTGGCGGTCGCCGATGCGGAATTGCCCGCCGAGCTGGCCGCGGCGGTGCGCCGGCGTCGCCCGGACCGCGACCCCGGCGAGCTGATCGCCGCCGGGTGGGATCAGCTGCACCGACAACTCGACGCCTATATCGAGGCGGGGTTGACGAAATTCGTCATCCGACCGGTGGGCACGGCGCCGGTGGATGGCTTCCTCGATCGGTTCGTCACTGAATTGGTCACCCGGCAGAACTGAGCGTGCGGGTGGGCCGTTTACCGTACGGCGAGATCCGAGGTTGGGAGAATGACAGCCATGACCGGCGCACCGCTTGCCGCCGCGGCCATTGCCCAACTGGAGGCCGAGGGCGTCGACACGGTCATCGGCACCGTGGTGAATCCCGCCGGGCTCACCCTGGCCAAAACTGTGCCGATCCGGCGAACCAACACCTTCGCGGATCCCGGCTTGGGGGCCAGCCCGTCCTGGCACGCATTCGCCATCGATCAGACCGGTATCGCCTTCACCGCCGATGTGGGCGTGGTGGGGGACCAACGTCTTCGTATCGATCTGTCCGCGTTGCGCATCGTCGGTGACGGTCTCGCGTGGGCGCCCGCCGCGTTTTTCTCCCAGGACGGCACGCCGGTTCCCACGTGCAGCCGGGGAACTTTGCGGCGTCTCGAGGCCGCGCTCACCGAAGCCGGGATCGACGCCGCGATCGGGCACGAGATCGAATTCCTTCTGGTCGGCCCGGATGGCGACCGGTTGCCGTCGACGTTGTGGGCGCAGTACGGTCTGGCCGGCGTGCTGGAGCACGAAGCGTTCGTGCGCGACGTGATCGGCTCGGCGACGAGCGCCGGCATCGCGATTGAACAGTTTCACCCCGAGTACGGGGCGAACCAGTTCGAGATCTCGCTGTCACCGCAGAGCCCGGTGGCCGCCGCCGATCAGCTGATCCTGATGCGGCTCATCATCGGCCGCGCCGCCCGCCGGCACGGGCTGCGCATCAGCCTGTCGCCCGCGCCTTTCGCCGACGGCGTCGGATCCGGTGCCCACCAACACTTTTCGCTGGCGTCGTCGGAAGGCCGGCTGTTCTCCGACGGCCCCGGAACCCACGGCATCACGGAGGCGGGGGAGAGCGCGATAGCGGGCGTGGTCCGCGGCCTGCCGGAGGCCCAGGGCGTGCTGTGCGGGTCCATCGTCTCCGGCTTACGGATGCGCCCCGGCAACTGGGCCGGCGCCTACGCGTGCTGGGGCACCGAAAATCGCGAGGCCGCAGTGCGATTCGTAATCGGCGGGCTGGGAAATCCACGCGGCGGCAATGTCGAGGTGAAGATCGTCGACCCGTCGGCGAACCCGTACCTCGCCTCAGCGGCCATCCTCGGGCTGGCCCTGGACGGCATCAAGTGCCAGGCGGCCCTGCCACCGGAGATCACGGTCGACCCGGCAATGCTGTCCGACTCCGACCGTGAGCGCGACGGCGTCGTGCGCCTGACCGATTTGCAGACCGAAGTGATTGCGGCACTTGATGGTTCAGAGGCGATGCGCCGCATCCTGGGCGATCCGGCGGTCGACATGGTGGTCGCGGTTCGCCGCCTGGAGCAGGAGCGCTACGGCGACCTGGCGCCCGAGCAGCTGGCGGACAAATTCCGCATGGCCTGGAGCCTGTGACTGGTTATGGTCTACGACACCCGCGCCCTGGCCCAGCACATCGGCGGAGTGACGCTGGTCGATCAGCATGTGCACGGTTGCTGGCTGACGCCCGGAGACCGGCAGCGATTCGAGAACGCACTCAACGAGGCCAACAGCGAAGGCATCGATTACCCGGGCTTCGACTCACAACTCGGATTCGCGGTGCGCGCGCATTGCGCCCCCGTCCTGGGGCTGCCCGAACACGTCGATCCGCAGGCCTATTGGGAGCGGCGCAGCCGCTTCGAGGAGGAGGAGCTGGCGCGGCTGTTCTTGGCGGCCGCCGGCGTGAGCGACTGGTTGGTGGACACGGGGATCGGCAGCAGTTGTATCGCCGGGGTCGCGGACATGGCCCGGCTGTCCGGCGGTCGCGCGCGTGAGGTCGTCCGTCTCGAGGAGGTGGCCGAGCAGGCCGTGCAGGCGCCGGGTGACTACGCCGGGGCGTTCGAGGAGATCCTCCATGGGCGCGCAGCCGGCGCGGTCGGCACCAAATCGATTCTTGCCTACCGGGGCGGATTTGATGGCGACCTGAGCGAACCGTCGGGGGCGGAGGTCGCCGAGGCCGCCAGTCGCTGGCGTGAGCGCGGCGGTACCCGATTGCGGGACAGGGTCCTGCTGCGGTTCGGTTTGCACCAGGCGCTGAGACTGGGCAAGCCGCTCCAGTTCCACGTCGGGTTCGGCGACCGTGATTGCGACCTACAGAAGGTTAACCCGCTGCTGCTGGTTGACTTTCTGCGCGACACCTCGGATGTCCCGATCGTCCTGCTGCACTGCTATCCCTACGAGCGCGAGGCCGGCTATCTGGCCCAGGCCTTCAACAACGTCTATCTCGACGGCGGTTTGAGCGTCAACCACCTGGGCGCGCGGGCGCCGGCCTTCATCGCGCGACTGCTGGAGATGGCGCCCTTCTCCAAGATCCTCTACTCGTCGGACGGATTCGGCCCGGCGGAATTGCATTTTCTCGGTGCGGCCTTGTGGCGCAGGGGTATTGACCGCGTGCTACGGGAATTCGTGGACCGCGGTGATTGGAGCGAGGCGGACGCCATCCGGGTGGTCGATCTCATCGCCCGAGAGAACGCCGCGCGCATCTACCGCGTTTGATCCCCGGTGACGCCGGGGTATACCGCCGATTATGGCGACCGCGAAGGGCGTCTTGGGTTGGGCCCGCGACAAGGTGGTGTCGTGGGTGCCCAAAGCCGACCTCGACCAGCGGGATCCGGACTACATCCGGGACCAGCTGCCGGGCACCTGGCTGCTGGCGTCGCTGTACTTCAGGGCGGACGTGCGGGGCCTCGACCGGATTCCGCCCGAGGGCCCGGTGCTGCTGGTCGGCAACCACAGCGGCGGCAACGTGCCTCCCGACACCTTTGTCTTCACGCTCGCCTTCTGCTCCTACTTCGGCGTCGAGCGGCCCTTCTACCAATTGGCGCACGACCTCGTCGTCTCCGCACCGCCGCTCGGCTCGCTACGCAAGTTCGGCACCGTCGCCGCCAACCCCGAAAACGCTCGTCTCGCACTAGAATCCGGAGCGGCCCTGCTGGTCTATCCCGGCGGCGACTACGAGGTATTCCGGCCCTCGTGGGAACGCCACAAGGTCGACTTCGGCGGGCGCATGGGCTACGTAAAGCTGGCCCGCGAGGCCGGGGTGCCGATCGTCCCCGTCGCCAGCGTCGGCGGGCAGGAGAGCGCGCTGTTCCTGAACAGGGGGCAGTGGCTGGCCAAGCTGCTGATGGCGGACAAGTTGCTGCGGCTCAAGAGCATCCCGATCTCGCTGGCGCTGCCCTGGGGCCTCAATATCAGCGATCTGGCGGGCCACATCCCATTGCCCACCAAGATCGTGATCGAGGTTCAAGACCCGATCGAGGTCGACGGCGATGACCAGGCGGTGCATGACAAGGTGATGGCCAGCCTCCAGGGTGGTGTCGACCGGCTGGCCGCAGAACGTCGATTCCCGGTGATCGGCTGATGCGCGTCGAACGCCGTTGCGTCATCAACGCCGACCGTGCCGACGTGTGGAAGATCGTCGGCGACCCGGACTGCTATCCGTCGTTCATGACAAACCTGGAGCGGTGGGAGTCGTCGAACGAGATCTCCGCCGGTGTCGGTGCGCGCTACACCGTCCACTGGAAGATCGGTTCGGTACCCGTTGGCGGGTTGATCGAGGTGGTCGAGTTCGACGACGGCCGCGACCTGGCGTTCGTGGGTATCACCGGGGTGACGCTGCGCGGGCGGATGCGGTTGCGCGACACAGGCGATGGCTGCACAAAGGTAACGTTCCGGCTGTCGTATCAGGCGCCCGGGGGAATTCTCGGGTACATCGCCGACCGGATCGCGGTGCGTCAGGTGGGACGCACACTCTCGGACACGTTGAAACGCCTCCGGAAGATGGCCGAGTCGTAGCCTGAATGACGCATTCCACCGCCGCAGGTCTGCCTTGAGAACGGACCGTCAAACCAGCGCTGACGCGTCGAACACCCAACTCACATCACCATTTGCCAAGCCCTCGAAGTGGTTCGGGGGAGCGAAGGCAACCAGGCTGTTGAAGTCCCAATAGTCTTTCCAGACAGTCACTTTGCCGTCGACGACTTTGTGGACCGTCACGAATCGCAGCACACCCTGTTCGCCAGTGGCGAATGTCCACGTCTCGGAGTGCTCGTAGAGCACGTCGGAGCCGTTGGACACCAGCACCCCGGTGTGGTTCTCGTAGCCGGCCAACTGCTCGAGCCCCATCTTGAGGCGTTTGACAATGTCCTCCGGACCACGGGCCGCCAAAGCGGGGACGGGCATGTCGACATAGAGGCAGTCGTCGGACAGGAACGTCTTGATCGCTTCCCAGTCGCGCCGCGACAGGGCCTGCCACAGCCCTCGTACGACATCCTCGACCGCGATCATAGAAACCTCTGTCATAACGGCAAATAGAACCCTGTTGCCGCCCAGGTGTCAATGAGTTGGCCGGGGGTTCACGCGGCGTGGACCGCTAGCAGTCCACCGCGGCCATCGACCGGGCCGGCCCCAGGTTCACCGGCAACGACGACCAGCCCCGCAGGACGCGGGTTTCGCGCCTGCATCCGGCACCCGCCGCGCGCACCCCGGGGAAGCGGTCGAAAAACGTGCGCAGTCCGACTTCGCCCTCGGCACGCGCGAGGGCGGCGCCGAGGCAGAAGTGCCGGCCACCGGAGAAGGCGAGATGCCTTCCGGCATTCTCCCTTTCGATGTCGAAGCGATGCGGGTCGGGGAACACGGCGGGATCCCGATTGGCGGCGGCCAGATACACCAGCACCAAATCGCCGCGCTCTAACTGCCGGCCGGCTATCTCGACATCGTTGAGCGCCAACCGTGCGGTGAGTTGCACCGGCGACTCCAGCCGCAGGATCTCTTCGACCGCGTTGGGCCACAGCTCGGGGCGCCGTCGCAGGGTGTCGAGGTGCTGGGGCGCGTCCATCAGCATTCGGATCCCGTTGCCGAGCAGATTCACGGTGGTCTCGAAACCGGCGGCCAACACCAGACCGGCGATCGCCTGCAACTCTTTCTCGTTGAGATACGTTTCCGCAGAGCCGCTTTCGGCGGTCTGGATCAGCTGACTCATCAAATTGTCGCTGGGTTCCAAGCGCAACTGCTGCAGGTGCTCGTCGAGCCAGGAGCTGAAGCCGGCAATGCCTTCCTGCACGCTGCGGTACTGTCGCCACGGCAATCCGATGTCGAGACTCGGGGCGGCCAGTTGCCCGAATTCCAGCACACGCCGCCGCTCGGTCTCCGGCACGCCGAGGATCTCACTGATGATCGAAACCGGAAGTTGCGCGCAGTACCGCCGGACGATGTCCACGACACCCACCTCGCCGGCCAGCCGGTCAAGCAGTTCGGCGGCCGTCTGCTCCACCCGATCTCGCAGCGCGGCAACCGCTCTGGGGGTAAACACCGCCGATACGGTCTTGCGGTAGCGGGTGTGGTCGGGCGGCTCGACCGCCAGTAACGACGGTGCCCGTAGTGGATGCAGGAGGTCATCGCGGGTACGGCGCTCCAGCCATCGCAGTGGCGCCGGCAGGTTCGATCCGAAGATCAGCACCCGGAAATCATCGGACCGCAGCAGCTCATGGGCGAGCGCGTGATCCGCCGTCAGATAGGCGACGCGGCCCTTCACCAGCTTGCCCCGGGCGCGGACCTCGTCGTAGTAGGGGATCGGGTCGGCGGCGACCGCCGGATCGGCGATCAGCCGGGCCTGGACCTCACCGCGCCGGGCTCCGAGCGCAGCGGCTCCCCGGATGAAGCCATGCATCGCGAACCAGTGCAATCGTTCCTTCACTGGCCCCTCCCTGGTCCGGTGTCGTTTCGAGCCTAGGCCCCGACCACCTCGAGAGTCAGCACTCAGCGACGATTTTGAAGTCGGTGGTCACCACTTTATTGGGGTTGCTGCTGTTGATGCCGTACGCGCTGCCCGTGATGGTGTATGCGTCGTTGGTGAGGTCGACATGCGCGTCTCCCACCCCGCCTTGCCAGAAACTGCCGGTGAAGCCGTCGACATTGCGGATCTTCACCCACTGCGGCATCACCCGGTAACCGCTGAGCAACACCACCGCTTCAACCCCGCCATCGTGGTCGCCGATGTTGATGGTCCGATACATCTGATCCTGCCGGCACGCGGGGGGACGCGTCGTGTGAGTCGCGCCGTCGATGGTCAGGCGGGCGGCCCGGCGAGGTGTCGTCTGGGCGGCGCTGCACCCGGCGACGCTGACGACGACCGCGGCCAGGACCAAAGCCACTATGAGCAACCGATTTTGCACCAGCCGACCTCCTTATTGTTGCTTCGGCACCAGCTTGGGTAGGGACTTGACGATGCTGCGGCGCACGAATTCCGGGCTCAAACCCTTGAAAAAGTCAATCAGGCGAATGCTCTTCGGCACATACCAATGCAACCGCTTTTGATTGTGGTAGGCCTGCCACGCCGTCTCGGCCACGCTGCTTGCCGGCATCAATCGAAGCATGCCCTTCTTCGGCGCCGTGGCCCGCAGTTGCTCGGCCGTCATGGGCGCGGTCCGGTCGTCGGAGTGGTTGGCCGTCGTCGTGAGGATGGCGGTGTCGATCAGACCGGGTAGTACATCGGCGACGCGCACCCCGTGTCGCTGCCATTCCACGCTCAGGGCCTCCGTCAGACCTTTGACCGCGTGCTTGGTGGACGAGTAGACCGCCAGGCGAGGCATGCCATAGGTGCCCGACGACGACGACGTCGAGAACATCAGGCTGCCGGGGGTTTTCTTGAGGTACGGCAGCGAGGCGTAGGCACCGGTCAGGACCGCCTTGAAGTTCACGTCGACGACGCGCATCGCGGCGTCATAGGGCACGTCCTCGAACCAGCCGGATTCGCCGATGCCGGCGTTGTTCCACATCATGTCCAGGCCGCCACCGGTGTTGCCGGCGCAGAAATCGGCCAGGGCGCCGTCGAGGGCCGCCTTGTCCGTCACATCGACGGCGCGGGTCCACAGCCGATCGTCACCGAGTTCATCGCTCAGGGTCGCAAGGCCGGCCTCGTTGCGGTCGACCGCGCCCACCCGCCAACCCTTGGCGTGGAACAGCTTTGCCCCCGCGCGGCCCATGCCGCTGCCCGCGCCGGTGATGAAGACCGATTTCACGAGCGTCAGTCCGCCTCGGCCACGTCTTTGATGCGGTTCAGCGTCTTGGTCATGTCACGGATGTTGCGGCGCTTGCGCAGAAAGCCGCCGAACAACCAGTACACCCCGAGCCACGGCGCCGGGTTGAGCCGAAACGACTCGGTGACGTCGGTCCCGCCGCCGCTGGGCGCCAGGCGGTAGTGCCAGTTGTTGACCGGCCTGTCACCGAGCAGCACCGTGAAGCCGAATTCGCGACCCGGTTCGCACGCGGTGACCTTGCACGTCGTCCAATACACCGGGCCCATCTCGTTGCGCTTGACGTGGCCGCGGAATTTCGCGCCGAGGGCCGGGCCAGTCGCGCCGCCCAGCCACTCGGCTTCAAAAACTTCCGGGGAGAACTTTCCGGTGTTGCGGACGTCTGCGATGAGATTCCAGATCTTGGCCGCAGGCGCCGCCATATGAACAGTCGCCGAACCTTCCATGGGCTGATCCAAACATAGCTAGGCGCTGGGACATAGGCCGCAGGGGCGTTTCATCAGTGCGGGACGGCCGCCTGGATCAGCCCGTTGATGATCTGCTTGATGCCCTGGGCCGGGTGCGAGTACCAACCGATTGGCAGGCCGGACTGCGCGCCGCACTTTGGCCAGGCCTCCACGCCCTCTTCGGCGAAAACCCGGTTGGCCACGGCGATTTGCTGCTCCCTGGATGCGGCAGCGGGGTTACCGACGCCGCCGTAGCGGGCCCAGGTGCTCGGTTTGAATTGCAGCCCACCGTATTCGCCGTTCCCGGTGTTGGCGTGCCAGTTGCCACCGGATTCGCATTGAGCGATCGCGTCCCAGTTGGGAGCGGTTTCCGCGCTCACCACACCCGTGGACGAAGCCATCGACGCTGCAACGAACCCGCCGACCGCTACGGACTTGACGAGAAGCTTGCAGAGAACTTTCATGTCCAGGATTTCGGCGCGTGTGGCCAAAGCGTTACCTATTTGAAAATGGCGCGAGATATGTCATCTATCTGCGGAAACCGCCTTATCGGCAGGCCAAATCGGACCGTTAGAAATCGGTGAGGAAAAATTAAATTATTGCTGGCAATACGACTGCGTCGCTGATGACAGGGCCTTTTGGTACAGGCTGTCGAGCTGACGATCCCGGATGACGCCGCTTCGTGCGGCGTCGCGTTTCGCGGCACATTCCGGCGAGTGCAGCAGGCTCCAGTTGGCCACAATCTGGGTCAGCATCGTCCGGTTGAGGGCGTCGATTGCTGACCGCGACGCCGATAGGTCCGGCGAGTCGGCCGGAGCGCTTGCCGGGTTCAGCTTCCAGTCCGCGAACCGGCCGTATTCGATGGCCTCGGTGGCGCCGATCTGGTCCCTGAAAACCCGCGTGACGTAGTCGCGGTCGACGTGTCCGGCGTCGGCCTCGTCGCCCAGCCTGGCCAGCTCCTGCTGGACGCGGGCCGGGTCTTCGATGGCGCCGTGCTGGTTCCATTTGTAGGCGGCGACGGGCTCGGCAACCTGCAGCCGTTGCGCGGCGGCGTCGACCAAGGGGGTCAGCGGGCTCGCCGAGTCGGCCCGTACCGGCGCCACAAGCATCGCCAGGCCGCCGATCACGGCAGCACAGCGCGCGGCCGCAGCCAGGCGGGGCGGGCGAACGCTGCGGTGCATGACGATGATTCTGGCGTGTCGGTGGCCCGGCGTCGGCCGAGAAGCTCCGACGTGATGCCGTCACAGTGATCATTTGTCGCCGGACGACGAAACCGCCGGGCTGTCGGCCCCTTAACCACTACTGCGCCTGACCAAGTTGTCAGGCGCAGTAGTGAACGAGCCGGGCGAAGGGTTATCCGCCGCCGCCCTGGGTGGCGCCGAGGGCGCCTTGCAGGTCGGGCTTCATGGCGTTGAGCTGGGCTCCCCAGTACTCCCAGCTGTGCGTCCCGTTGGCGTCGAAGTTGAACACGGCGTTGTGGCCACCGGCCGCGTTGTAGGCATCCCGGAACTTCAGGTTGCTGCTCCGTACGAAGTTCTCCAGGAACTCGGCGGGCATGTTCGCCCCACCCAACTCAGACGGCGTCCCGTTACCGCAGTAGATCCAGAGGCGGGTGTTGTTCGCGGCCAGCGTCCCAACCTGAAGGGTCGGGTCGTTGCGCGCCCAGGCCGGGTCGCTCGGCGGCCCCCACATGGCGTCGGGCTTGTAGCCGCCGGCGTCGCCCATCGCCAGACCGATCAGAGAGGGCCCCATCCCCTGGGAGGGGTCCATCAGGGCCGACAGCGAGCCGGCGTAGATGAACTGCCCCGGGTGGTACACGGCCAAGATCAGCGCCGAGGAGCCGGACATCGAGATACCGACCGCGGCGCTGCCGTTGGACTTTACGCTCTTGTTGGAGGCCAGATACCCGGGCAGTTCGCTGGTCAGGAAGGTTTCCCACTTGTAAGTCGAGCAGCCGGCCTTACCGCACGCCGGACCGTACCAGTCGGTGTAGAAGCTGGACTGGCCGCCGACCGGCATGACGATCGATAGGCCCGACTTGTAGTACCACTCGAACGCCGGTGTGTTGATGTCCCAGCCGTTGTAGTCGTCTTGGGCCCGCAGGCCGTCCAGCAGATACACCGCGGGAGAACCGTTGCCGCCGCTCTGGAACTGGACCTTGATGTTGCGGCCCATGCCCGCGGACGGCACCTGCAGGTACTCGACGGGCAGACCCGGACGGGAGAACGCGTTCGCTGTCGGGGCGCCGCCGGCAAGACCGATCAGGCCCGGCAGCGTGGCTGCCGCCGCTGTGCCGACCAAAAGCCGGCGCCCCCAGGCCCGGACCTTCTCGCTCAGATCTGTCATACCTGCCCCTTGTCGATGTGGTCAGTGTGATCGTGGTCTCATCAGGAATTTACCGCGTGAGTCCGCGAAATGTCGATTGGGACGCGAACGCGTCTCGTTTCGGCATCGCATTTCACCTCATAATTTCGCCACCCGGCACACCCGGGCAACGACAGGCGACGCGTACCCGCTCGATGACGGTCCAACCCGTCGGGTCAGAAAATGCCCAGGTAGCACCGCCCCTTCAGGCGCGGAGAGCGCCGAGCACCCCCGCGATACGCCACGTTATGGAAAGCACCCGAAATGAAGGGCACGCCGGACTTCGGCGCGGATCGCCACCGGACAGTGCGCGTCGCATTTTTGACCGTTTGAAGGTGTCTCCGCCGTACCGCGACACCGATAAATATTTTCTCGGCCGATAAAAAGATGGGGTTTTTGCCGGCGAACAGCCACCGCCGATATCCGTGGCACGTGGCCAGCCGCGCTCGCGGTTCCCGGCGCGGCCCTGTCATCTGGCGATTCCCAGGCGAGGGCTGACCGGGGCAGCCGGACTTGCGCCGACCGCGTAGGCTCTCTCGAAGCAAGCCGATGAAGACCACGCTATCCCGTGTCTGTTCCGGCTCTCACGAATCACCGCACCTGCGGCTTCATGGTGCGCGTCGGTGCGGCTGAGGGCGTCGGACGCGGGACCGATTGGGGCATAGATTTGGACACGGTTCTTGGCCTGTCAGTGACGCCGACCACCGTTGGTTGGGTCCTCGCTGAAGGACACGGCGCGGATGGCACCATCCTGGATCACCAGGAGCTGGCGCTACGCGCTGGCCACGGCGTTCACGCCGTCGGTACCGCAGAGCAAGTGGTAGACGAGGTATTGCGGGTCGACACGGCAGCGGCGGCAAGCGACCACCGCCTGCGTGTCATCGGAGTGACCTGGAACGACGAAGCATCCGCACAGGCCGCGCTGGTGCTGGAGGCGTTGACCGATGCCGGATTCGACAACGTCGTGCCGATCCGGTTCCTGGACGCGTTCGAGACGTTGGCTCAGGCCATCGCGCCCGTCATCGGCTACGAGCAGACGGCGGTCTGCATTCTCGACCACGACGCGACCACCGTCGTCATGGTCGACACCCATGATGGGGAGACCCAGACCGCGACCAAGCACGTGCGCGGCGGCTTCGACGGCCTGACCCGCTGGCTCACCGGCATGTTCGAGCGCAACGGATGGCAGCCGGGCGGCGTTGTGGTCGTCGGTGCCCACGACGACATCGACGGGCTCTCCTGGCAACTCGAAAAGACTTTGCCGGTGCCGGTTTTCGTACAGTCGATGGCCCAGGTGACCATCGCGCGCGGCGCCGCACTGTCCGCGGCCCGCAGCACCGAGTTCACCGACGAGCAGTTGGTGGAGGACGTCAGCGAACCCGTTCCGGCACCCACCCAGAAGCGGCAATTGTCCTACTCCGGGGCCGTCACCGCGCTGGCGGCCGGCGCCATCACCTTCGTCGGCTCGGTGTCACTCGCGGTGGGGATTCACGTCGGTCCCGCCAGCGCGGCGCCCGCGCCGAAGCACGCTAGCCACCCGCCGACAACGCAGATCGCCGAGGCGGTCACGGCCGTCGCACCGCTTCCGGCGGCCCCGCCGACCAAGCCAACGGCTCCGCAGGCCAAGCCGCCTGCCGGGGAACCGGTTTCGGAGCCGAGCGCTCCGGAAGAGCAGCCGGGCGCCGGCGGCGACCGACAGCCGTACCTGACGCGGGTACTGGAGCACATTCCCGGCGACACCGGCGAACCGGCGGCTGATTCATCCCCGCGCTCAGCGACCGACCCGCAGCCCTGACCTTTATTCCGACGCTGCGCCGCCGATGCTCAATTGTCCTGGGCGCGAACCGCGGAGAAAGTCAACGACACCTCGTCTGCGACTTGGACCGACCCCATCAGCAGCGAGTAGGGCTTGATGCCGTAGTCGGACTGGCGGATGGTGGATTCGACCGACATCCGCCATGACTCCCCGAGATCTTCTGTGTGCACCTCGATCACGTGGTCTCGCGACTTTCCCCGTATCTCGAGCGTGCCGGTCAGACGGTACCCGTCGTCGGCCTCCTCGATGACGTCCGTGGTGTATCGGATTTCGGGGAATCGACTGGCGGACAATGACTTCAGCGCGTTCGACCGCACCAATGCCTTCTCGGTCCCGGACAGCCCTTTGACTCCGCCGTCGCCGCGCAGCACCTCGAACGAATCGGTCTCGACCACAAGCTCCGCGCTGTCGGGTCGAAAGTCGGCCCAGCGTACGGTGGCGCGCCAGCGCGTCATCGCGATGGTGAGACGATGCCCCATCCGTGCCGCCCTACCGGCAACACCGGTGTGCAACAACAATTCACCGTCAGCCGGACCGATCGTCCAGACCGAGTTTTCGTCGGAAGTCACGAACCGACTGTGTCACATGGTCAAGACGGTCCGGTAGTGCGCCCGACCCTCTTCCAGGGCCGCATAGCCCTCCTTGGCCTGGGACAGCGGAAGTTCCTCGATCCACGCCCGCACGCCGGACAAGACCGCGAAATGCATCGTGTCTTCGACGTCCTTCGCCGTACCGGAGGGATGGCCGACGATGCTGACGCCCGGCGTTATCAGTTGCACCGGGCTGATCGGCAGCGGCTCGGGCGTGACCCCGATGGTGACCAGTTCACCTTGGGGGAGTATGCCGCCGACCGTGGCGGCCATGGCTTGTGAATTGCCGGCGGTGGCCAGGACAACGGTCGCGCCGCCAAGATCCTTCAGCGCCTCGGCGGGATCGTTGGCGGTGGAGTCGATGTAGTGATGGGCGCCCAGCTTCCGGGCATCGTCGGCCTTGCCGGTACCGCGGTTGATCGCGATGGTTTCGAAGCCCATCGCCCGGGCGAACTGCACGCCGAGGTGGCCCAGTCCGCCGACACCGAGAATCGCCACCCGATCGCCGGGGAGCGCCTTGGTGTGCCGCAAGGCGTTGTACGTTGTCACGCCCGCACAACCCATCGGGGCGGCCTCGGCGTCGGAGAGCTCGTCCGGGATACGGGCCAGCGCGCTCACCGGCACGGTCACCGACTCCGCGTATCCACCGGGATACTGCCAACTCGGCACCTTGCCGTTCTCGCAGTGAATGAACAGGCCCTTACGGCATTGGTTGCAGCGCTGGCAACAACCGCCGAACCAGCCGACCGCGACGCGATCACCGATCGCGAAATCCTGTACGCCATCGCCGATCTCGGCGATCTTGCCGGCGATTTCATGCCCGGGAGTCAGCGGCCAGGACATGCCGGGGAATCCGCCGTTGACGAAGTGCGCGTCGGTGCCGCAGATGCCGCACGCAGCGACCGTCAGCCGTACCTCGTCGCGACCCGGTGGTTTGGTTTCGGCGTCGACCAGCTCCAAAGCTGCACCTGCGGAAGGGACATGGACGGCTCGATGAGTGGGCATGTCCCTAGCTTGTCACCCCTGCGCGTGATGCGCGACAGGGCATTTCTCGGCACCGTTGGTGTGATAGTCGACCTGCCAGTGCTTGATTCCGTTGAGCCAGCCCGACCGGAGTCGCTCGGGCTTGCCCGCCGATTCCAGATCGGGCATGGCGTCGGCGATCGCATTGAACATCAGGTCGATGGTCATCCGCGCCAGGTTGGCCCCCAGACAGTAGTGCGCGCCGGTGCCACCGAAACCCACGTGCGGGTTGGGATCCCGCAGAATGTTGAAGGTGAATGGGTCATCGAACACGTCCTCGTCGAAATTGGCTGAGCGATAGACCATTACGACCCGCTGGCCCTTCTTGATCTGCACACCGGACAGCTCGTAGTCCTCCAGAGCGGTCCGCTGGAATGAGGTGACCGGCGTCGCCCAGCGCACGATCTCGTCGGCGGTGGTGACGGGGCGCTCGCGCTTGTACAGCTCCCACTGATCCGGGAAGTCGGTGAAGGCCATCATGCCCTGGGTGATCGAGTTGCGGGTGGTCTCGTTACCCGCGACGGCCAGTAGGATCACGAAGAAGCCGAACTCGTCGTCGGAGAGCTTGTGCCCGTCGACGTCGGCCTCGATCAGCTTGGTGACGATGTCGTCTCCGGGGTTCTGCTTACGGTCGGCGGCCATCTGCATGGCGTAGGTGATCAGTTCGATCGAGGCGCCCATCGCGTCGTTGCGGGCGAACTCAGGATCCTGATCGCCCACCATTTCGTTCGACCAGTGGAACAGCTTCATGCGGTCCTCTTGCGGCACCCCCATCAGCCCGGCGATCGCCTGCAGCGGGAGCTCGCACGACACCTGCTCGACGAAGTCGCCGGAACCCTCGGCCGCCGCGGCCGCGACGATGCGCCGGGCGCGCTCGTTCAGGTCATCGCGCAGGAGCTCGACGGCGCGGGGGGTGAATCCGCGGGAAATGATTTTGCGGAGGTGGGTGTGCTGCGGGGCGTCCATGTTGAGCAACACGAACTTGCCCGTCTCGCGCTGCTCGCGCACCGTGCCCTCTTTGTATCGGGGCAGAGCGGTGTTCTCGAGGCTGGAGAAGACGTCGCTGCGCCGCGAAATCTCTTTGACATCCTTGTGCTTGGACACCACCCAGAAGCCGCCGTCGTCGAATCCGCCCACCCCGTCCGGCTGTTCGTTCCACCAGATCGGTGCGGTCCGGCGCAGCTCGGCAAGTTCTTCCACCGGAAGTCGCTCGGCGTGGATGTCCGGGTCGGTGAAGTCGAAGCCGGGAGGCAGATTGGGGACCGGCTTGGCAGTTGGCTCGACGGTTGGCTCGACGGTTGGCATTGCCCGCTCCTCGATGACGAAGTGGTCTAGTCGTCCTTGTGCAAGGAAACCACTGCCGCACCTTGGTTGGGAAGCATTGACGCAAGATCCCTGGGTGCGAATTGGAACGTGTTCTCCACCGGCGGTTTTTCACCCAGGAGCGGGTCAAAGCCGGCGATCGCGGCCGTACGCCGGAACAGTCTTGTGGCCGGCGGTCCGACCGATATGCTTTGGTGCAGGTCACCGGCGACGACAGGCGGGGTAGGACATGATTCGGGAACTGCTCAGCGCCGCTTCGATAGCGGGCATCACGATCGGCTTGGCACCGTGCGCGGCCGCCGGATATGACGGCGACGTACCGGGGATGAACTATCAGGCTTCGTTGGGCGCTCCGTGCGACAACTACGAACGCTTCATCTTCGGGCGCGGGCCCAGCGGCCAGGCCGAGGCCTGCCACTTCCCGCCGCCCAACCAGTTCCCGGCGGCCACCACCGGATATTGGGTGGCGTCGTACCCGCTGTACGGGGTCCAGCAGACCGGCGCTAAATGCCCGGGCTCGCAGGCCGCGGCGCAGACTCCGGACGGACTTCCCATGTTGTGCCTGGGAGCTCAGGGGTGGCAGCCCGGGTGGTTCACCGGCGCAGGGTTCTTCCCGCCAAGCGGATAGCGGATAACGACGATGCGCGAACGCCCGCAGGACCAAATTCCAATTCCTCGCTGGCTGCGTTTCGTGCTGGCCTCCGATCGCGCCGGGTCGGCGTGGTACATCGGCACGGGGTTCTTCTTCGCGCCGATGCTCGCGGTGCTGTCGCCGTGGCCCACGGTCACCGCCGTGCTGTGGGGCGTCATCGCACTGGCCGGGCTGGGGCTGGGACTGCTGGGCATCGCGATGGCCATCGGACTGGCGCGAATAATGCGCTCCGGCGCCGAAATTCCCGAGGACTACTGGCGTTCGTTGGTGCACTACCAGGCCGCGACACCGACGAGAAATGGTGCGTGACCCCGTCTAGAGTCGAAGCGACCGCCCTGCAAACAAAAGGAGACTCGAGATGGCCTTCAATCCCAAAGATGCAGTCGACGCGGCGAGGGACATCGCGACCAACGCCGTCGAGAAAGCCTCCGACATCGTCGAACACGCCGGCGACATCATCCGCGGCGACCTCGCCGGTGGCGCCAGCGGCATCGTTCAGAATTCGATCGACATCGGCACGTACGCGCTCGACCGGACGAAGGAAGTGTTCACCGGCCGCGACGACGTCGACGACGTCTAGGCGCGCCGCCTCCGCGTTATACGGAGGCGGCGTCGTTGAGTTCGTCGAGCCGGTTGGTGGCTTCCAGATACTCCTGCACCCAGCGCCCGATTACCGTTGAGGTCTTCTCCACCTTGGTGAACTGTCCGACCACCTGTCCGACGGGGTTGAATGCCACGTCGACGGATTCGTTGGGGTACCTGTTGGTGGCGCGGACGGCCATGCCGGACACCATGTACTGCAACGGCATTCCGAGCGGCTTCGGGTTGTCCGGCGCCTCCCATGCCTCGGTCCAGTCGTTGCGTAGCATGCGGGCCGGCTTGCCGGTGAACGAGCGGCTGCGGACGGTGTCGCGGCTGCCTGCCTTGACGTAGGCCTCCTGCTGGACCGGGGTGTTCGAGGATTCCTCGACCATCAGCCACTGCGATCCGGTCCACGCGCCCTGCGCGCCGAGCGCCAGCGCGGCCGCGATCTGCTCACCGCTGCCGATGCCGCCCGCGGCCAGCACCGGAACCGGGGCCACCTCCTTGACGACCTGCGGCCACAGCACAATCGAGCCCACCTCGCCGCAGTGCCCACCGGCCTCACCGCCCTGGGCGATGATGATGTCGACGCCGGCGTCGGCGTGCTTGCGGGCCTGGGAGGGGGAGCCGCACAGCGCCGCGACCTTGAGCCCGGCGTCGTGGATGTGCTTGATCATCTCGGCCGGCGGGGTGCCCAGCGCGTTGGCGATCATCTTCACCTTCGGGTGCTTGAGCGCCACCTCGACCTGAGGCGTGGCGGTGGCCTCGGTCCAGCCGAGGAGCTGCAGGGTGTCGCCGTCGCTGTCCTCGACCGGCACGCCGTGGTCGGCGAGGAGCTTCTTGCCGAAGTCCAGGTGCTCCTGCGGCACCATCTTGCGCAGCGTCTCGGCCAGCTCCTCCGCCGACAGGTGGGAGTCCATGCCCTCGTACTTGTTCGGGATGACGATGTCGACCCCGTACGGGTGGTCGCCGATGTTCTCGTCGATCCACTTCAGCTCGATCTCCAGCTGCTCGGGCGTGAAGCCGACCGCTCCGAGCACGCCGAACCCCCCAGCCTTGCTGACCGCCACAACGACGTCGCGGCAGTGGGTGAAGGCGAAAATCGGGAACTCGATCCCGAGTTCGTCGCAGATAGGGGTGTGCATTACAACTCCTGGGAGCTCGCCGAATTGGAACGTGTTCTAGTTTAATACGTGGCTCACTGACGTGGCCAGCGGGTCCTGACCTGCGCCTCATTACTACGACTCGTCGTGCAAGTCAGATCGCAATGCTGGTCGCCCCCCACAGGATGAGAAACGCGAGCATGCAGGCGGCGGACAGCAGATGGTCTCGGCAGATCGAGCGTGCCAGGCGCGTCTGCTCGGATGGGCTGTCCGTGCGACGCCCGAGTTGTACCGCATCGGGGACGGTGTGCGTCAATGCCAGCATTATCGGGATGCCGGCAATCGGGGCCGAGGTCACCAGCAGCCAGCCTGGGTCGTGTCCGCGCGCGGCCTGCAGCACGAGCGTTCCCAGCAACGTGAGCATGACGAGCGCGATCAAGCGGTTCATCGGCCGCGACGTGGTGGTCGCGCGGTGGTAGTACGCCGCGATGGACGCGAGCACCGGCTCGGGCAGTTCGGTCGAGGTCTTCCGGTAGCGGAGAACTTGGACGTCGAAAATCAAGTCCATCCATATGACGGCGAACAGGAACCCGCCGCAGGCCATGAGCAACGAGGCCATGGCTCTCACCCACCTCTGATCCATCCCGGGCACCGCGCCGCAGCGCGGTCGCCACTTGGACCCATTGTTCTCGGCAGCGCAAGAGGCGTCGGGGCGCTGGAAGCCCGGGGCCGCTCGCGGCGATTCTCGTGCGGTACCGACGAGCGTGAGCCTAGGGTCGACGAATGAACTGGATGACGCTGGTGGTCAACGCCGTCGTACCGCTTCCATCCGTGATCTGAGCGCAACCGTCTCGATCTGGACGAAGCGCATCGACGCCAAGAACATCGTCAGTTCCGCGAGCATGGCTACTCACTAAGCCAATTGGATTCGTGCAAGCGGCAATTGGCACAGACCATGGCCTGCCCCGCCCCACGTGAGGACGTGACCGTGTACTACGAGGGCGAACTCAAGTGGTCCGAGCTGAGGAAGGTGGAGACCGTCTGGCTGGACGAGTTGGGCAAGCAATCGGATCTCGATCTCGACGCATTCGTGGGCCTATGCGACCGCACCCCGGAGGCCGCGCACAAGGACTTGCGCGGCGGATACGGACTCGACTATTGACGCCGGGAAAAGCGCTCGGATCCTCGATGCCGCCACCGCCCGGATAGTCGATTCGAGCACCCGTATCCGTCAAATGGCCTGGCGCGCCTGCTGTTTGGCATGGGTGTCGGCCTTCTTGTGCGGGACGGCGGTGCAGTAGTAGTTCTCGGCGAACGGCGCCTCTTCGCCGTCGGGGCCCTCGGTGGGCTGCAACGGGAATCCGTTGTCGGCCAGCATCCGATTCAGCGCCGTGCGGACCACCTGCCAGCCCCGGTCTTCCAGATAGGTGGCCACGTCATTGCGTTCGCCGGGGATGCCCAGATTCGCCAGCTCGATACCGACGGCGCGCACACCAGGGCTCGGCGAACCGATCGTCGATCAGGCCGTCCCGGGTGGCCCGGGCCCTTGCCGAGGCCACCATGGTGGCGGTGGCGCCCACGCTGGTCGCCAGGTCCCAGGTGTGGTTCTCGGTGCGCGCCATCCTGCAGCCCTCTCGCTGGCCGATCAGACACAGCGTCTCATGGAGATGAGGCCCAGGCGCCGGATCCCTTGATCCCGTGCCGAGCGACCGGGTAGCGTAGTGCTGCCAATTACGAAACTATGCGTAGCGTAATTGGCTTCCAAACCATCGGGAGGATCGGCTTGATGCGCAGCCGCTACGCGGGCGATCCCTTCACCACATCCACGTCCGAGATCGCCGCGGCGCTAGAGGATGTCAGCGTCCCCACGCTGTTGCTCTCGCTCGTCCACATCACCGGCAACCCCAGGTTCATCCGCGACTTCAAGCAGGTGGGCATCTTCCTCAACGAGGTTCAGGGGTTCATGTCGGAGGAGGACAAGGCGCGCGCCCGCGCCGAAGCCCTGACAGTGATCACCGAGTACCGGGATCGCGGTTGCCCCGAGCCGCAGCCGCTGAGCCCGGACCTCATCAGGGAGATGATGGATTGGGCGGCGTGCGAGCACGTTTCGGATGACTACCTATCGCTGGTTGCCGAGGAGCTCGATCTCGACGGCGTCGACCCCCGGCGTCCCGCCGCGTTGCCGGCCGGGCGCGCCGCCGAGCTTCCCGTCCTGGTCGTCGGGTGCGGCGAATCCGGCATCCTGGCCGGTGTGCGCCTCAAGCAGGCCAACATCCCGTTCACCATCGTGGAGAAGAACGCCGGCCCCGGCGGAACATGGTGGGAGAACAGTTATCCCGGCGCCCGGGTGGATGTGGCCAATCATTTCTATTGCTACAGCTTCGAACCCAACAACGAGTGGGCGCATTTCTTCGCCGAGCAATACGAGCTGCAGGACTATTTCACCAAGGTCATCGACAACCATGACCTGGGTGCGCACGTGCGGTGGCGGACCGAGGTCGTCGCGGCCGAGTGGAACGACGACGACGGCACGTGGAGCGTGTCGCTGCGCTCGGCCGACGGCGAGACGACCACCGTGCAGGCACGTGCGCTCATCACCGCGGTGGGCCAGCTGAACCGTCCCAACATTCCGGCCTTCGATGGAGCGGACACGTTCCAGGGACCGTCCTTTCACTCGGCGGCCTGGGATCACTCGGTGAACCTGACGGGCAAGCGGGTCGCGCTCGTCGGCGCCGGCGCCAGCGGCTTCCAGATCGCGCCCGCCATCGCCGAAGACGTCGAGCACCTCACCGTGTTCCAGCGGACCGCGCAGTGGATGTTTCCCAACCCGATGTATCACGACGAGGTTGGCGACGGAGTGCGCTGGGCGATGCGCCACCTTCCGTTCTACGGCCGGTGGTACCGCTTCCTGGTGCTGTGGCCCGGATCGGACAAGGGCCTGGACGCCGCCGAAGGCGACCCGGGCTATGCCGACCAGGATCACGCCGTCAGCGACCTCAACGCCGCCGCGCACATGATGTTCTCGCAATGGATCACCAGCCAGGTCAGCGAGGATTCGGAGTTGCTGGCCAAGGTGATGCCCGACTATCCTGCTTGTGGCAAACGGACCCTGCAGGACAACGGCAGCTGGCTGCGAACGCTGCAGCGCGACAACGTCGAACTCGTGCGCACCGGCATCGCCAAGATCACGCCGCACGGCATCGTCACCGATGACGGCGTGACGCACGAAGTCGATGTCATCGTGTACGCCACCGGGTTCCGGCACACCGATGTGCTGTGGCCGCTGAGGGTCACCGGCCGAAACGGCATCGACCTGCGTGAGATGTGGGGGAGCCGCCCCTATGCCTACCTCGGGATCACCGTCCCGCAATTCCCGAACTTCTTCATCGTCTACGGCCCCGGAACTCACCTGGCCCACGGCGGCAGCCTGATCTTTCAGTCCGAACTGCAGATGCGCTACGTCGACCAGTGCCTGGCGCGACTGGCCGAGACCGACGTGCACTCCATCGAACCCAAGCCCGAGGCCGCCACCGATTGGCACCGGCGGACGCAGAACCAGATCAAGAAGATGGTGTGGTCGCATCCGGCGGTCAAGCATTCGTACTTCAAGAACGCCGACGGCGAGATCCACACCGTGAGCCCGTGGCGGCTCAACGAATACTGGTCGGCGGTGCGCGAGCCCGACTGGTCACAATTTTCAGTGCGAACGAAAGATTGAGCGCGACAAGGAAAGTGAGCACCTCACCATGCGCACCGTAGTCGTCGACGGGCCCCGCAGCATCCGGGTGGACACCCGGCCCGATCCAACCCTCCCTGGGCCTGACGGGGCGATCGTCCAGGTGACCGCTGCCGGCATCTGCGGATCCGACCTGCACTTCTACGAGGCCGACTTCCCGATGCCCGACCCGATCGCGCTCGGCCACGAGGCCATCGGCACCGTGGTGGACGCCGGGCCGGACGTGCGCAACGTCAAGGTCGGCGATCAGGTCCTGGTGTCGTCGGTCACCGGCTGCGGCGCGTGCGCGGGATGCGCCACCCACGATCCGGTGATGTGCCACTCCGGCTTCCAGATCTTCGGTGGCGGTGTGCTCGGCGGTGCGCAGGCCGACCTGCTCGCGGTGCCCGCCGCCGATTTCCAGCTGCTGAAGATGCCCGAGGGCATCAGCATCGAGCAGGCACTGCTGCTCACCGACAACCTGGCTACCGGCTGGGCCGCGGCGCAGCGGGCCGATATTCCGTTCGGCGGCACGGTGGTGGTCATCGGCCTGGGCGCGGTGGGGCTGTGCTCGCTGCGGAGTGCGCTCTTTCAGGGCGCGGCAACGGTTTTCGCGGTGGACCGGGTCGATGGCCGACTGGAGCGCGCCGCCCGGTGGGGCGCGACGCCGCTCAAAGTGCCGGCGCTCGAGGCGATCATGGCCGCCACCGGTGGCCGCGGCGCCGACGCGGTGATCGACGCCGTCGCCACGGACGCGTCCCTGACCGACGCGATCAATGCCGTGCGGCCCGGCGGCACGGTCTCGGTCGTCGGTGTGCACGACATGAATCCATTCCCGCTCAACGCCCTGGGCTGCCTGATCCGCAGCACGACGATCCGATTCACCACCGCACCGGTGCAACGCACCTGGCCGGAGCTGATCCCGCTGCTGCAGTCGGGCCGCCTCGATGTCGACGGCATCTTCACCACCACAATGCCGTTGGACGAAGCGGCCAAGGGCTACGCGACCGCGGAGTCGCGATCGGGCGACGACGTCAAGATCCTGCTGAGGCCCTAGTCCCTTTCGCGGCGAACATGATTCGCCAGATGACGCAGCGTCCGCATCGGCCGGCGGCGATCCGACACCAGCCACATCACCGGCCATCCGTGCACCGCTGCGGCGGCCGCCAGCCCCGAACGCGGATTCACCGGGCGCGGATACCCTACGAGCGACATCGACGGCGCGTCCTCGTCACCGTCGGCGTAGAAGTAACTGCGTTGCACGGCAACATCGTTGGCGGCGCAGAACTGCCGCACGGCATCGGCCTTCGTCGCACCCCACACGATGGGCTTGACGATGCCTCCGGTCAGGCGTCCGTGCTCGTCGAGTTCGAATCGGTTGCACTGGACGTTGGTGATGCCGAGAAAGCGGGCCACGGGCAGGGCCTGAATGGACAGCGCCGAGGAACTCATCACGACCGTGTGTCCGCGCTGCTGGTGGGCTTGCACGATGTCATGCATGTGGGCGTAGAGCCGTGAGGCAACCCGCTCGACAAACAGCCGCTCACCCAATTCGTCGAGATCGCCGATAGATTCGCCGCGCAGATAGCCCGCCGCCCGCACGATGAGCCGCTCAAACTCCAAGCGCCCGAATCGATACCGCAGCGCCGCGTCGAACACCCCAAGCACCTCACCGATCCCGGCTTGCCGACGCCTGATGCGATCTCCAACGTGCACGGCCGCGGTGAAGCCATCTACCAGCGTGCCGTCTAGATCGAAGAAGGCGCCGATTGCGGGTCCGGGTGCGCCGGCACGGATCTCCGCGATGGCGTCGGCGGGGGAGAGCCTGGTGACCTTCGTGGACGTAGCCATGGCGACCGCGTCCTCACCTGGTCGCCGTGATGTATTGCGACCGCATGAAACTGTCGATCTTCACGTCGACATCCGGCGGGGTCATGCCGTACCCGGCTTGCAGATCGAGCGTGTTGCGGACGGGCTCGACGTTCCAGCCGTGGGCCGTGAGCCACTCCGCCGGGTCCGACTGGGGTTCGTAGGTCAGCGCCGAAAAATCCACACTGCCGGACACATTGACGCCCGGGTGGTTGGCCTCCAGAGCGTTGAGCTGGTCGTGGTCCAGGCGCGATCCCAGCGCACCGATGGCGACCCGGCTGCCCGGCGCGCTCAGCCCGCTGATCCGGGTGAACAGCGCGTGTTGCGCCTCGTCGGTCAGGTAAGGCAGCAGCCCCTCCACCGACCACGCGCTCGGACTCTCCACGTCAAACCCGGCCGCTTCCAGCGGCCGCGACCAGTCGGTGCGCAGATCGGCGGCGACCTCGATCCGGCGGGCCTTCGGGGTGGCGCCCTGATCGCCGAGGACCCGGCCCTTGAATTCGAGCACCTTCGGCAGGTCGACTTCGAAGACCCTTGTGCCTTGCGGCCATTCGAGCCGATACGCCCGCGAATCCAGCCCGGCGGCGACGATCACCGCCTGCCGGATGCCCGCCGCGCCGGCCGCATCGAAGAAGTCGTCGAAGAAACGGGTCTGCACGCCGTATAGACGCGGGAAGGCCAACTCATCATCGGAGCTACCCGGGTTGGCAAGCACGCCCGCCAAATACGGGTCCTGTGACGCGGCGATGAAAACTTTCGCATATTCGTCGCGCACCAAGGGCCGCGGGCTCACGGCGTGCAGCGCACGCCAGCCCGCCACCAGCAGCGCGGTATACCCGACGCCGCTGACGATGTCCCAGTTGTCATCGTCGGAACGGAGCGACCCGAATTCGGGTGTCGTGCTCATGCTTGCCCCTCCCGTCGGCGCCGGCCGCGAAAAGCCGACGTTTCAACAGTACCTGCCGAAGCGGCTTCAGAGCTCCAAAATCACCGTTACCGGACCGTCATTCACGAGTTCGACCTGCATGTTCGCACCGAACACCCCGGTCTCCACCTCGGCACCGAGTTGCCGCAGCGCCTCGGCGAATTCGGCGACCAGCGGCTCGGCGACCGCTCCTGGAGCGGCCGCGTTCCATGACGGGCGGCGGCCCTTGGCGGTGTCGGCGTAGAGCGTGAACTGGCTGACGACCAAGATGGGAGCCTGGACATCGGCCGCGGAGCGCTCGTCGGCGAGAATCCGCAACTGCCATAGCTTCTCGGCGAGCCGTCGCGCCGTGTCACGGTCGTCGCTGTGGGTGACGCCCACGAATGCCAGCAGGCCCTGGCCATCCGGGCTGATGGCCCCAACCACCGCACCCTCCACCGAGACCGTTGCCGAGGAGACTCGTTGCACCAACACCCGCATGGGCCTCGATGGTGCCAGACCGGCCTTTCACAGGTTGGGTACGCTCGTGGGGTGTCTGTGCTCGTCGCGTTTTCCGTCACCCCGATGGGAGTGGGCGAAGGTGTCGGCGAGATCGTCGCCGAAGCGGTTCGCGTGGTTCGCGAATCCGGGTTGCCCAACAAAACGGATTCGATGTTCACCGTCATCGAAGGCGAAAGCTGGGCCGAAGTCATGGCCGTGGTGCAGCGCGCGGTCGAGGCCGTGGCCGCCCGTGCGCCCAGGGTCAGCACGGTGATCAAGGCGGATTGGCGTGCCGGAACCAGCGACGCGATGACGCAGAAGGTCGCCACCGTCGAGCGCTACCTCTCCGAGGGTCAGCCGCGCACCGCGGACTGAAACGCCCGTTCGGCCGCCTCGCCGTGTACGGCGAACACCACCTTGCGCAGCGAACCCGGTTGGTGCTGCCGCACGGCGTCGACCATCAGCCGCGCCGCCTCGTCCAGTGGGAAGCCGCCCACACCGGTGCCGAAGGCCACCAGCCCGAGCGAGCGGCAACCGAGCTCGTCGGCCTTGCGCAGTGTCGCGGCCGTGGCGGCGGCGATGATCTCGGCCGACGTCGGACCGCCGAGCTCCATCGTCGCCGCATGGATGACGTAGCGCGCCGGCATGTCGCCGCCCGTGGTCTCGATCGCTTCGCCGAGCCCGATCGGCGCCTTCTGCGTCGATTCGCGCTGCACGGTGGGTCCGCCCGCGCGCGAGATGGCCGCGGCGACACCGCCACCATGCCGCAGCTGCGTATTGGCCGCGTTGGTGATCGCGTCGAGTTCGAGCTCGGTGACGTCGGCCTGAAGAACCTCTAACTCGATCATGGGCTCATTGTCCTCGCAATGAAGGTCCTCGCTCCCATGCGTAGGCTCAGGGCGGTGAGCGCACGCGCAGGAATCGTTGTCACCGGAACCGAGGTTCTCACCGGACGCGTCCAAGATGCGAACGGCCCCTGGATCGCCGATCGCCTCCTGGAATTAGGCGTCGAGCTGGCGCACATCACCATCTGCGGCGACCGGCCGGCCGACATCGAGGCGCAGCTCCGATTCCTCGCCGACCAGGGCGTGGATCTGATCGTCACCAGCGGCGGCCTGGGACCGACGGCCGACGATATGACGGTCGAGGTGGTGGCCCGCTTCTGCGAACGGGACCTGGTGCTGAACGCGGAGGTCGAAGAGAAGATCGCCAACATCCTCAAGAAGCTGATGGCGCGCAACCCCGCGTTCCAATCCGCCTTGGATCCCGGCACTTTCGAGTCGCTGCGCGCCGCCAACCGCAAGCAGGCAATGGTGCCCGCGGGGGCGCAGGTGCTCGACCCGGTCGGCACCGCACCCGGCGTCGTCGTGCCCGGCAGGCCGACGGTGATCGTGCTGCCCGGTCCGCCGCGCGAGCTGCAGCCCATGTGGCACACCGCCATCGAGACGCCCGCGGCGCAGGACGCGATCGCCGGCCGAACCGTCTACCGGCAGGAGATGCTGCGCATGTTCGGGCTGCCCGAGTCGGGGCTGGCCGAAACACTGCGCGACGCCGAGCAGGTCGTCCCCGGCTTCGGGCAACTCGAGATCACCACGTGCCTGCGGCGCGGGGAGATCGAAATGGTCACCCGCTATGAGCCGGACGCCGCCGACGCCTACACACAGCTGGTCAAGCTACTGCGGGAGAGGCACGGACATCAGCTCTACTCCGAGGACGGCTCCCGCGTCGACGATCTGGTCGCGCAACTCCTGGCCGGGCACCGGATCGCGACGGCGGAGTCCTGCACCGCGGGACTGCTGGCGGCGCGCCTGACCGACCGGCCCGGCTCGTCGGATTATGTGGCGGGCGGTGTGGTGTCCTACTCGAACGAAGCGAAGGCGGAGTTGCTCGGCGTCGACCCGGCGCTGATCGAAGCGCATGGGGCGGTGTCCGAGCCGGTGGCCGAGGCGATGGCGGCCGGCGCGCTGCAGCGCTTCGGGGCCGACACCGCGGTCGCGATCACCGGGATCGCCGGCCCGGGCGGGGGAACGGAAGAAAAGCCGGTGGGCACGGTCTGTTTCAGCGTAGCGGCCAACGGCCGCAACGACACCCGCACGCTGCGGCTTCCCGGCAGCCGCTCGGATGTCCGGGAGCGCTCGACCACGGTGGCCATGCACCTGCTGCGGCGCCTGCTGGACAACAGCGAATAGCGTCACGCCACTTCGCTTGCCAGGAAAGCGCTTTCGGTGGTGCCGAACCGGATTCCGGTGGCGTCCTTGCCGATCAGCGTGAGCACCGCGACCGTGATCAGCACGGGCACGATCGTCGCCGCCAGGGCAAACGGGTAGCCGTGTGATTCGGCGAGGCGTTCCTGGATCGGCAAGTTGAACGCCGCCAGCAGGTTTCCGAGCTGGTAGGTCACGCCGGGGTAGAGGCCGCGGATGGCATCCGGGGACATCTCGGTGAGGTGGGCGGGAATCACGCCCCAGGCGCCCTGCACGAACAACTGCATCAGAAACGAACCCAGGCACAGCATCGCCGCGCTGCGTGAGTACGCGAACAACGGCACGATCGGCAGTGCCAAGACGGCGCAGAAGACGACGGTGTAGCGCCGGCTGAATCGCTGCGACAGGGTGCCGAAGACGAGCCCGCCGATGATGGCGCCGAGGTTGTAAACCACCACGATCCACTTGACCGTCGTGCTGGCCAGGCTGGCGCCGTGGTTGGCGTGCGCGCCCAGGAAGGTGGGGTAGACATCCTGCGTGCCGTGGCTCATCCAGTTGAACGCCGTCATCAGCAACGCCAGGTAGATGAACCGACGGATGATCGCGCCGCTGCGCAGTACGTCGCGGATTCGGGTGCTGGTGAGCTTCATCCGGTCCTGCGCGGCCTCCCACACCTCGGACTCCTCCACCCGGTAGCGGATGACCAGGCTGATGAGGGCGGGCACGATGCTCAACCCGAACAGCCACCGCCACGACAGCCCGAGCCAGTCGATCACGACCAATGAGGCGACGCTCGCCAGCAGGTAGCCGAACGCGTACCCCTCCTGCAGCAGCCCGGAAAAGAACCCGCGTCGCTCGACGGGCACCTTCTCCATGGCGAGCGCGGCGCCGAGCCCCCACTCACCGCCCATGCCGATGCCGTAGAGCAGGCGCAGGATGACCAGCACGGTGAAGTTCGGCGCGAACGCGCACAGGAAGCCCACTACGGAATAGAACATGACGTCGACCATCAGCGGCAGCCGCCTGCCGACGCGGTCGGCCCACAGCCCGAAGAGCAGCGCGCCGACGGGCCGCATGATCAGGGTGGCCGTCGTGACGAACGCGACCTCGGCCTTGCTGTGGTGGAACGTCTTGGCGATGTCGGCGTAGACGAGCACCACGATGAAGTAGTCGAAGGCGTCCATCGTCCAGCCCAGTAGCGCCGCGATCAAGGAGTTCCGCTGATCGGCGGTCAACTTTTTCTGAGGACTGGTCACGTCAGCATCGTGCAGGACGCGGCGCGATAGCGCGACCTGTTCCACCACGCGGACTCCCGGAGTAAGTTCCGGATACATGCGGATCATCGACGCCGACGGGCATGTGGCCGAGAATTCTTCGCTGGCAATCGAAGCGATCAAACGCTGGCCGCAGCACGTCAAGTTCAGCACGGACGGGCGGCCGGGTCTGACGCTCGAAGGCCGCAATTACCCGGAGGACACGGGCCCGGGCGCGGGTTGCCCACCCGAGCATGGGATCAGCAAGGCGCCCGACATCAACTGCCGCTCACCCGAGGGCGTGCTGGGCGACGCGGACCTCGATCACATCGACACGATGGTGCTGTATCCGAGCATGGGACTGTGCGCGCCCAGTCTCGAGGATCCGGAATTCGCCGCCGGCTTCTCCCGCCTGTACAACCAGTGGATCGCGGACTACTGCGCCTCGTCGGGCGGCCGGTTGCGCGGCGTCGCCGTGACACCGATCGAGCACGGCCGGGCGGCCGTCGACGTCATGACGGAGGCCAAAGAGCTTGGGCTGATTGCGACTTTGGCGCCGCCGGCGCTCAAGAGCCGCAACCTCGACCATCCCGACCTGGACCCGTTCTACGCCGCCGCCGTCGATCTCGGCATGCCGCTGGGCGTGCACGGCGCCCCCGGCATCCATCTGCCCAAGATCGGCGTGGACCGCTTCACGAACTACATCCAGGTGCACTGCATCAGTTTTCCGTTCGACCAGATGACGGCGATGACCGCGATGGTCTCCGGCGGCGTCTTCGAGCGCCACCCGGAGTTGCGGGTCGCCTTCCTGGAGGCGGGCGCGGGCTGGGTGCCCTTCTTCATGGATCGGCTGCACGAGCACTACGAGAAGCGCGGCGACTGGGTGGAGCGCGGCTGGCGACGCGACCCGCACGACTATCTGGCCGCGGGCAATATCTGGGTGACGTGCGAGCCGGAGGAACCGATCCTGCCCGGCGTGATCGATGTGCTGGGCGACGATTTCATCATGTTCGCCAGCGACTACCCGCACTGGGACGGCGAGTGGCCGGAGAGCACCAAGCACCTGCGCACGCGAGGCGACATCAGCGAGGGCTCCCGGGAAAAGATCGGTGGCTTGAACGCGCAGCGCTTCTACAACCTGAACTGAGCTTTCCGGCTTACTTCCCGGCCGAGCGGATGGCAGGATTTCGGGGCATGGGCCCTTTTCTGCTGCGCGCCGCATTGACCGGATTGGCGTTGTGGATCGTCACCCTCTTCGTGCACGGCCTGAGCTTCGTGGGTGGCGACACGAAGCTGGAGCGGGTCGGCATCATCTTCGTCGTCGCCGTGATCTTCGGTCTGGTCAACGCCTTCATCAAGCCCATCGTCCAGATCTTGTCGATACCGCTGTACATCCTGACGCTCGGCCTGTTCCATGTCGTCGTCAATGCGCTGATGCTCTGGATCACCGCGCGGATCACCGAGCACACCACGCATTGGGGGCTGCAGATCGATCACTTTTGGTGGACCGCAATTTGGGCCGCGATCGTGCTGTCGATCGTTAGTTGGTTGCTGTCCTTGGTGATTCGGCGCACCGGCGCCGGGCGCTAACCATCGCTTGCCAGGCTCACAACCTCGCGCGCGCAACCCCAGGACAAGGTGACGCCGTTGCCGCCGTGCCCGTAATTGTGGATGCAGCGCGCCCGCCCCAACGGCTCGGCCTCCACCCGCACTGACGGACGGTCGGGACGCAACCCGGTGATCACCTCGATCACCTCGGCGTCGTTGAGTCGCGGCTCGACGACGCGGCAGCGCTGCAGGATGCGTTCGGTCAAGTCGGGGTCGGCCGCGGTGTCCCAGCGGCCGGGGATGCTGATGCCGCCGCAGACCACCCGCTGCGGGTGAGGGAAGTAGCAGGTCCATTCGGGACCGTCGTTGATTTGCACAAACGGTTGCCGCAGACCGGGATTGGTGAGCACCACGTGCTGGCCGAATAACGGCTGCACGGTGTCGTCACCGGTCAGCGCGCCCGCAGCGAGCCCGGCGCAGTTGACGACGATTCCGGCGGCGTCGGCGGCCTCGTCGAGAGATTGCACGGGACGCTCCTCGATTTCGCAGCCGGCCGACGCCAGCCGCCTCGTCAGGTAGTCGAGATAGTGCGGCATGTCGATCATCGGCACGGTCGCGCGAAATCCGGCGCCGAAGCCCTCGGGGACATCGGCCGCGTCGGCCGGGCGCAGGTCGGGGATCAGCGCCGCCGCGGCCGACGACATCGCCTGGCTCGCGCTCAGCTCACCGACGGCCAGCGCCGGCGCCAGCTGCACCCCGGAGTTGGAATCCTGGGCAAGATCGGCGAACACCCGCAGTGAGTGCTCGACCCAGCCGAGCGTCTCGGCCGCACGCTCGGCGGGCCGCGGGGGAAGCCAGATCGCGCCGGCCACCGCCGACGTCGTCCGCTTCAACGTCGCGGCCGCCCACACCCGGACCGGCCAGCCCGCCTCGGCCAGACAGATGGCCGACGTCAATCCGCTGACGCCCGCACCGACGACGACAATCTGCTGCGAATGTGCCACGGCGCCACGGTAGCGAAAAGAGGCCCGTCCCGGGTTGCGCCGGGGTCAGCGTCGAGTGCTCTCGAGGCGGGTCAGGAATGCGCGGCCTGCGGGGCCACCGAGGTCGCCGGCGCGGCCGGTGAAGCGGCCGGCGCCTGCGGAGCCGGCGAGGCGGCCGGAGCTTGCGGGGCCGGTGCAGCCGCCGGAGCTTGCGGGGACGGCGAGGCGGGCCGCGCCTGCTGCTGACCGCCCAGCAGGCTGTTGAGGATGCCCAGCGTGCCCTGCACACCCGCGGGAGGCGCGGTCGAGGGCGGAACGGCGTCCGGCGTCAGCTGCCAGGGCTGGCAGCCCGAGGTCTTGAACGCCTTATCGCCCGGATCAATCTGTACTACCTGCGGCTTCTTCGACATGGCGTTGTCGATGAGGTTGCCGTCTGGGTTGCCGGTCCGCTTCCAGTAGCAGGTGCCGTTGTCGACGGGGCCCCCGGAGCTGTAGATGCCCGGCACGATGTCGGTTCCCACCGCGTAGATGCCGTCCTTATCGATAGACGTCTTCGGCCCGGCGGGTGCGGGTGGGGCGCCCGGCGACGGTGCCGGTGACGCAGCCGGTGTCGGCCCGGGCGCCGGTCCCTGTGTCTCGTCCGGATCAGCGCTGGCGACCACGGTGGACGCGGCCCAGCCCGCGACCATCAGGCTCGCAGCAACCAACCTTGCCGCAGTAGGTACTCCACCCATAGGCATCGAGGGTACCGGGGTCAAGAACCTAATTCATATCGTTGCGAAACCGGCCCTGCGGCGAATATCAGCTAGGGGAGTCGCCGCACTCGGCCCGCGTAACCGAGCGCGTGCTCGTAGGTCTCGAGGTTGTCGCGGGAGATCTTCGCGTGCACCGGGCGTTCGAGGAAGAAGCGCAGCACCGGGTTGTAGGCGTGATAGGTCTCATGGAACGTCAGCACTGTGGTGCCGTCGGGCTGCTCTTCGAGCCGGTGATAGCCCTCGGCGCGCGACCACAGCGGGGCGCCGACGGCCACGTAGCGCGACAGCTTGTTGAGTTCTGCCTCGGTCACCGTTTCCCACGATCGCGCTCTGCCGCCGGTCAGCAGGTATTTGGGCACTTCGAAGATGCAGGTGCGGACCAGTCCCTCACCGGCTTCGTCGCCCTCGTTGAGGATTTCCATGCTGCCGGTGGGCCAGGTGAGCACCCGCGGGCGTGGGGCATTCGGTGGCGCCGGCGGATGCAGCACCCGCCAGACCTTCCGCGGCGGAGCGTCGATGTGGAAGCGCACCGTGTAGGACTGCATCAGCCGTCTCCCCAACTGTCCCAGAATGTGATGGTCTCCGCGGGGGGCCGCTTGGCCGGACGGAAGTCGGTGCCGATCGTGTAGGCGACGGGGAACAGCGCCACCTGCGTGACGGTGGGCGGAATGCCGAGTAGCTCGGCGACCTCCTGCTCCTTGAACAGATGCATCGTCGTCCACACCGACCCCAACCCCCGCGAGCGCAGAGCCAGCAGAAAGCTCCAGCCCGCCGGGATGATCGATGCCCAGGCCGCCGCGGCGATGCCCAATTCGGCGCAGTCGATGCGCTGTTCGATGCACGGAATGACGTGCACCGGCACCTCGGCCAGCGTCTCGGTCAGGCTCATGGCGCTCTGGTACACCCTCTGCGTCTGAGGGTCCGTCGCGTTCGCCGCCGCGTACGCCAGGTATTGCGCGCCGATGCTGCGGTAGATCTCGGCGATCGCGGCTCGCTTGTCCGCGTCGGTGATCACCAGCCAGCGCCAGTCCTGCGTGTTGCTGGCCGTCGGCGCCTGCATCGCCAGCTGGATGCACTCCAGGATCACCTCGCGACTTACCGGGCGGGTCAGGTCGAGGCGTTTACGAACCGACCGCGTGGTGCTCAGCAGTTCGTCGACGGTGGCGATGTCCATGGGTTCCTTCCGAGTCGTCAGAGGTCGATGGCGCAGGACTGGTCGACGCCCAACACGCTCAGCGAGCGCCCCAGGCCGAGAAAGACCGCGACGCACAGCGTGAGATCCAAGATCTCCTCGTCGGAGAACAACTCCCGAAGTCGTTGAAAGAAGACGTCATCCAGAGAGGCGTGGTCGGTGGCGAAGCGCTCGGCGTACTCGATGCAAAGGCGTTGGCGCGGCGTGTATCCCGGGTAGCCTGCGTACGCGGCGACATTGTCGTACAGCTCGGGTGACACACCGGCGTCCAACACCGACTGGGCGCGAAAATCCGAGCAGGCCACGCACTCGTTGATCTGCGCGATGCGCATCCGGGCGAGCTCGCGCTCATTGGCGGGAAGGATGCTCTGCTGATAAGCGCCGCGGATCATGCGTTCGACCATGCCGCCGAGTTCCGGCCGCAGCGTCCAGATCATGGCGGCTTCGCCGCCGGGGCCATCCGGCACGTTGAGACGGGCCATCAGCGAACTCCTGCCCGGTGAAGAGAGGTACTGAGCTGAGCAAACCAGATCGTGGTCGTCGAGGCCAGGCATAGACCCGACAATCGGCACCCTCTGGCACTGGTCATGGAAGACACCGGGTGGCCCCGCGCGCCGCTCGTCCACCTGCTCACCAAGGAGGTCCCGCCCGAGCACCGGGCGGGGGCCGCGAACCGTCAGGCAAGTGACGCCAGACCGGAACGCATCAGATCCAAACTCGCGGTCACGTCCGCGCCAAGATCGCCGGAGCAACCTCTGCGGCCCCAATTCTCCACTGCCGCAACAAGGGCCGCGGCAATCGCGGAACCCGCGACCTCGGCGGCCAGGTCGATGTTCGCCAGATCCGGATTGCGTCCCCTGACGAAGTCGGTGAGCACGCGGGCAAACGACGACTGCACGACCCGCAGGTGACCGGCGATCCGCTCGGCGCTGATCAGCTCGGCCCGGGCGGTCGCGGCCTGGCGCACCACTTCGAGGTCGTGCGGGAAAGCGGTGACACTGGCCAGTACCGCGTCGAACAGCGATTCCGAGGCCGGTCGCTGCGCAAGCGCTTCGGCCAGCCACTCCAACTGGGTCTCGTAGTCCTGGAAGAGCACGGCTTCCTTGGTCGGGAAGTGCCGGAAGAAGGTGCGTTCGGTGACACCGGCCTCGCGGGCCAGCTCGGTGACGGTGACGTTCGCAAACCCCTTGTGGGCGAAGCACTTCAACGCCGCTTGACGAAGTGCCTCATGCGTCGATCGTCGTCGTTGTTCATGACGGTTGCCTGGGGCGGTCATCTCAGCGGTGATCGTATCCCAGGCGAGCGGGTCACGACTGGCATCTTTCAATTATGTCAGTACTGACATATTCTTGCCAAGCGATCACCCGACGGAGGCGAGGGCCGACATCATGACCAACACCGAGTACGACGCAATCGTCGTGGGCGCCGGGCACAACGGGCTGACCGCCGCGGCGATCCTGCAGCGCGCGGGCCTGCGCACGCTGTGCCTGGAGGCCAACACCTACGCGGGCGGGATGGCCGCGACGGTCGAATTGATCGACGGCTTCCGGTACGAGATCGCCGGTTCGGTGCAGTTCCCCATCGCGAGCCAGCTCACCAAGGACCTCGGGCTGGACACGCTGCCGGCGGTGGAACCTGACGTGATGTCCATCAACATCGGCGAACACGGCGAAGAGCCGATGATCTTCTACCGCGACCCGATGCGGCTGATGACGCATCTGAGCGAGAGGCACGGCATCGAGGCGGTCACCGGCATGGCCGAATTGATCGGCTGGAGTCAGGGACCGGCGAAGGCGCTGGGCCGCTTCGACGTCCGCCGGCCGCCCAAGACCCTCGATGAGATGTATGCCTGCGCGACCGACCAGGCCGAACGCCGGGCGATTCACGAGATGCTGTTCGGCTCGGCCATGGACGTGATCGACCGCTACCTGCCCGACAAAGACAAGCACGCGGTCATGCGCGGGATGCTGGCATTCCTGGCCGTCAACTCGACCTACCGCGGCCCGTACACACCGGGCAGCGCAACCTGTTTGGCGTTTGCATTAGCCGTGCCCCAAAACGACGCGGCCAGCACCGCGATGATGACGAAGCTGAAGGGCGGCATCGGCGCACTCACCGCGCATCTGCGCGAGCTCTTCATCGCCCACGGCGGCGAGATCCGGTTCCGCACCAAGGCCGAGGAGATCCTCGTCGACCACGGCAAAGTGACCGGTGTGCGTCTGCGCGACGGATCGACGATCTCGGCGCCCATCGTGGTGTCCAACCTGTCGCCGGATATCACGCTCACCGAACTTATTGCGCCAGAACATGTTCCGGCACAGCTGGTCTCACGCATCTCCGGCCGCGACCACCGGGCCTCGTTCGTGCAGATCCACTTCGCCCTGGATGGGCTGCCCGAATTCGCTCCGCCATATGAGTTCCTCAACGCCGACGGCATGCAACAGTCGGTCGGAATCTTCGGGTCACCCGAATCCCAGCAGCTGCACTGGGAAAACTGCCGGCGTGGCGTCGTTCCGGATAACCCATCGATGGGAATGCAGATCCCGTCGGTGCACGACCCCGGTATGGCGCCGCCCGGAAAGCACGCGGCGAGCGCGTTCGCCTACGCCTTCCCGGTCGAGGTCACCCGCGACCAGCACGGGCATCTCAAAAACTTGATGGCTCAACGCGTTATCGACAAGATCACCCGCCTGGCGCCGAACTTCAAGGACATCCTGATTCGCCACATCACGTTCGCGCCCTACCACATGAACACCATGTTCGGCGCGCCCTCGGGCGACTTCTGCCACGGGCTGCTGCACCCCGACCTGATGGGTCCCAACCGGCCCGGCCCGAAAGGCTTCCTCGATATGCCCATCGGGATCGACGGCCTGTACCTCGCCGGCGCCGGATGTCATGGCGGACCGGGCATCACCTTCACCCCCGGTTACAACGCCGCCTATCAGGTGCTCGACGACGCGTGCCGAACCGTCTGATTAGGGTTGGCAGCCGGGGTCCAGGGGCACGACCGCGCCGGTGGTTTGGAGCGACAACAGGTACAGGTAGGTCGCGAGCGAATGTTCGCATGGCACCGTGTATTTGACTAAGACCTTGGGTGGAAGCGGCAGCAACCGGACCGGGTTCAGCTCAACCGGATTGAGCACGTGCTCGTAGTCGATGGGCGGGGGCAGCGCGGGGACGATGTCCAGGCGGTTTGCGACGCGATAGGAGGTCTTGACGACCTGGTCGAATGTGCCCGCAAACAGCGAATCGCCGGTGCGTGGACTGCCGTAGGTGTAAACGGCCGGGTTGGTGAACGTTGTGTTCGCGGCCACGTCAAGCGCCAGCAGTGTCGCGAGTGCCCCTCCCAGGCTGTGCCCGCAGATTGTCACCGAGCCGACGGGTTGAGCGAACGGAAGTGCCCCGAGCGCGTTGACCACCGTCGGCGAACCCGGCGTGGTTCCGGTCCGCAGGGATTCGTACATGTCGGTGAAGCCGTCTTCGGTGTGCCCGGCGCCGGCCAGGAACGGGCATGGCACCTGGAGAAAGTCGGCGTCGTTAATCCATTCCAGCCATCCCTCGGTGCCGCGGATCGCGATCGCGACGTCGCCCGTCTTGTCCTCTTGGCAGATCAGCCCGATGGACACTTCGTCGAGGCCACGGGCCGGGTTCATGTCGGTCGCCAGATCGTTGGTGTAGATCGTGGTGACCACGGTGTAGTCGACGCCGCCGGCGCTCAACTCTTGACCGGCCTTATTCGTCAGGTCGCTGGGCGACGTCCCGTAGGTCGCATTGACGAGCTGGGCGAATTGTATTGCCTGCGTTACGTCTAACGTCGGTTCTGATGGCATGGCGGGCCCGCTCGGGTTCAGCCGCCGAACATTCCGGTGAGCTGCGCCTGCGCGGTCGCGGCGCCGGCGATCGTCTGCGCCGCCTGAACGCCGGCCAGGCCGCCGGGCAGTCGATAGTCATTGGGCAGCTGGTAGAGGGTGAACCGGTAATGATGCGTTCCGGTACCGGCCGGGGGACAGGGGCCCTTGTACTCGGGCTGACCCGCCGTGTTCGGCAGGGCGGTCGCCCCGGCCGGGGTCTGACCGTCGGCGGTGCTGCCCGAACCGGGGGCGATCCCGACAACGACCCAGTGGATGTACAGGCCGTTGATGGCGTCGGGGTCGTCGACGACCAGGGCCGCGCCCCGTGGCGCCGACCAGGCCAGCGGCGGCGCGATATTGGCGCCTTTGCAGGTGTACTGCACCGGAATCGGCGCACCGTCGGCGAAAGCCGGGCTGCTGATTGTCAATGGCCCGTCCCCGGGCGCGTTCGGCACTGTGCGGCCGAGGGTGGTGATCTTCGGCGTCGACGATGTGGTCTGGTGGCCATGACCTTGGCCGCCGCAGCCGGCCAGCCCCGGCGCGATCGCCAGCGCACCGATGATCGCCGCGATTCGGTGAAGCGTGCCCGCCGGCGTCGATTCCATGAATAACAGTCTGACTCGCGCGCTCGCGGTGGGGAAGGACCCGATTTTCAACCCGGGCGCGGTGACATTACTTGCCGCGCTTCTCGACTTCGAGCACCCGCTTGCGCAGACCCTCGGTGGCCGTGTCCATCAGGCTCTTGGCCCCCTTCTTGACCAGGAACCCGGGCACGGGCGCCACCAGGTCCACCGTCAGCTCGAAGTGAACCCGGGTGGATTCGCCTTCGGGGGTGAGCGTGTACCGACCCTCTTGAGCGCGTTGCTGTTTGGCGCTGATCAGGGTCCAGCCCACGCCGTCGTCGTGGACGGTGTACGCCAGCTCCTGTTCATCGCTGACGCCGACGAGTTTGACGACCTGTCTGGATCTGGTCGGGCGATTCTGGTCGTCGCGCTCGAGCACTTCGACCTTCTTGTGGGCCGACGACCACTCGGTCAACGACTCGATGTCGAACAGCACATCCATAATTTCGTCGGGCGTCGCCTCGATGACGACTTCGCGGGAATCCGTGATAGCCATGTCGGGAAAATAGCCAGTGCGGTGCGGCTCGAAACCAGCCGCACGGCGCGTCAGGGACCTGGTTGGGCGCCGATCCGAGCGAGCCGGGGGAGGACGACGTCGCGCCATCCCGGCCCCATCCGCTCGAAAGCCTGCGCCATGCGATTGTCGTCGAGGTCAAAGCCGCTGTGTTCCAATAACACTCGGGTACCGCCCCCTTCGGCTTCCAATCGCCAGGTCAGTGTCCAGGCGGCAGTGAACGTGTACACGAACCGGTGCGGCGGGTCGACCTCGAGCACCGTGCACGGCTGCTTGCCGTAGCCCGGCATGTCGAGGGTGAACCGGTGGCCCACCACCGCGGCCACCTGCCCCTCGGCCCACCACAGCTTCATCAGGGCGGGTTCGGTCAGCAATCGCCACACCGTGGCCGGTGGCGCCGCCACGAATTGATCCACCCGGATGGTCGCGAACCGTGACCTTTCGGTCATTTCAGCTCCTCCGCCACCTCGGCGAGCTTGGCCAGTCGGGCACGCCAGATCTTCTCGAAGGGATGCAACCATTCGCCGAGCTCCGCCAGCGGCTCCGCGGTCAGGCGGTAGATGCGATGCCGCCCGTGCGGCTGGTCAGCCACCAGCCCCGCCTCACGCAGCACCTTGAGGTGCTCGGCGACCGCCGGCCGGCTGAGCTCGAACCGTTCGCTGAGTTCCCCCGCCGACAGCGGTTGGTCGAAGAGGATCTCCAGCAGTTCGCGCCGCACCGGGTTGGCCAACGCCAGGAAGACGCGATCGACACTGGCCACATCCGCCAATCTATGTCGGATATTCCCGACATGTCAACTATTTCCGACATAAGGCCGCCGGGAAGGCCGGGGAAAAGGTGGTGACCGGAATCCGGCGCGGCTACCTTCTTGGGTGTGCATCTCGCCTGGGAACGACTGACCTGTGGCGTGCATCGCTGCCGGCTCCCGTTCTGCGACGTGACCATCGGGCTGGTGTGGGGCTGCAACGGGGCGTTGCTCGTCGACACCGGAACCACGCTCACCGAGGCGGCCGCGATCGACGCCGACGTCCGACTGCTCGCCGGGCGCCCGGTGAACCATATTGTCTTGACGCACAAGCACTTCGACCACGTACTGGGTTCATCACTGTTCACCGGGGCACGGGTGCACTGCGCCCCCGAGGTCGCCGAACACCTTTCCTCGGCAACCGACCAGCTCCGCAAGGATGCCCTGCGGCATGGCGCCGACCCCGCCGAGGTGGACGCGGCGGTCGCCGCCTTGCGGCCCGCGCACAGCGGCGGTTACGACGCCATCGTCGACCTGGGGGACCGGACGGTGGCGATCGCCCACCTCGGCCGTGGCCACACCGCGACGGACTTGGTGGTGGTCGCGCCCGGCGCGGACGATGGCGAGCGGGTCGTGGTGTTCACCGGTGACTTAGTGGAGGAGTCCGGCGACCCCGCGATCGACACCGACTCCGATGTCGCGGCCTGGCCGGCGACACTGGACCGGCTGCTGGCGGTCGGTGGCCCCGACGCGATCTACGTCCCGGGCCATGGCGGCGTCGTCGACGCAAGGTTCGTCCGGCGCCAGCGGGACTGGCTGGCCAGCCGTGCAGCCGCCCCCTGATCGACACCGTGCCGAAAAGTATTGTCTCCCACGGCGTTGACGCCCACCACGGCGCGGCACCCCGGTCGGCGAACATCCCGGGCAGCGAACGATCCGCGCCGATCACCGACCCGCCGCCGAAAAGCTCTCGCAAGTACCGGGTGCGGCAACAGTTTTGGCTCGAGTCCTTCGACCCCTGATTGAACCGCCGTTCCCGGGGATAGACTCGCGTTCAGTGCAATCGTGTGCGAAGAGGAGCGGAAGATATGGCGATCATCGACAAGGACACGCAAGTCCGGCCATCGTTCGACGACGAGGTCGCTGCCACGCAGCAATACTTCGACGAGCCGCGTTTTTCTCGCATCACGCGCCTCTTCACGGCCCGCCAGGTAGCAGAGCAGCGCGGCACCATCCCCACCGACTACACCGTCGCCCGCAACGCGGCGGCCGCCTTCTACGAGCGGCTCCGCGAGCTGTTCGCCGAGAAGAAGAGCATCACTACGTTCGGCCCGTACTCGCCCGGCCAGGCCGTCGCGATGAAGCGCATGGGCATCGAGGGGATCTATCTGGGTGGTTGGGCGACATCCGCCAAGGGCTCCACCACCGAGGATCCCGGACCCGACCTCGCCAGCTACCCGCTGAGTCAGGTGCCCGACGACGCCGCGGTGCTGGTGCGCGCGCTGCTGACCGCTGATCGCAACCAGCAGTACCAGCGCCTGAACATGAGCGAGCAGCAGCGGGCCACCGCCACGGAATACGACTACCGGCCGTTCATCATCGCCGACGCGGACACCGGCCACGGTGGTGACCCGCACGTGCGCAACCTGATCCGCCGGTTCGTCGAGGTCGGCGTGCCCGGGTACCACATCGAGGACCAGCGCCCCGGCACCAAGAAGTGTGGCCACCAGGGCGGCAAGGTGCTGGTGCCGTCGGACGAGCAGATCAAACGCCTCAACGCCGCGCGCTTCCAGCTCGACATCATGAAGGTGCCGGGCATCATCGTCGCCCGCACCGATGCCGAGGCGGCCAACCTGCTCGACAGCCGGGCCGACGAGCGCGACCAGCCGTTCCTGCTCGGCGCCACCAACCTCAACATCCCGTCGTACAAGTCGTGCTTCCTGGCCATGGTGCGCCGCTTCTACGAGCTGGGTGTCAAAGACCTCAACGGTCACCTGCTCTACGCGCTGCCGGAGGGGGAATACGCCGAGGCCGGCGCCTGGCTCGAGCGGCAGGGCATCCAGGGCGTGATCTCCGACGCCGTCAACACGTGGCGCGAGAACGGTCAAAAGTCGATCGGCGACCTGTTCGATCAGGTCGAGTCGCGGTTCGTGGCGGCCTGGGAGGATGACGCCGGGCTGATGACCTACGGCGAGGCCGTGGCCGAGGTGCTCGAATTCGATGCCAGCGAAGGCGAGCCGGCCGACATGAGCGTCGACGAGTGGCGCGCTTTCGCGGCGCGTGCGTCCCTGTACTCCGCCAAGGCCAAGGCGAAGGAGCTGGGCGTCGACCCCGGTTGGGACTGCGAGCTGTCGAAGACCCCGGAGGGGTACTACCAGATCCGCGGCGGCATCCCGTACGCCATCGCGAAATCCCTGGCGGCCGCGCCGTTCGCCGACATCCTCTGGATGGAGACCAAGACCGCCGACCTGGCCGACGCCAAGCAGTTCGCCGACGCCATCCACGCCGAGTTCCCCGACCAGATGCTGGCCTACAACCTGTCGCCGTCGTTCAACTGGGACACCACCGGCATGACCGACGAGCAGATGAAACAGTTCCCCGAGGAACTGGGCAAGATGGGTTTCGTCTTCAACTTCATCACCTATGGCGGGCACCAGATCGACGGCGTCGCGGCCGAGGAGTTCGCCACCTCGCTGCAGCAGGACGGCATGCTGGCCCTGGCCCGCCTGCAGCGCAAGATGCGCCTGGTCGAATCGCCTTACCGCACACCGCAAACCCTGGTCGGCGGGCCGCGCAGCGACGCGGCGTTGACCGCCTCATCGGGCCGCACCGCAACCACCAAGGCGATGGGCGAGGGCTCGACCCAGCACCAGCACCTGGTGCAGACCGAGGTGCCGAAGAAGCTGCTCGAGGAGTGGCTGGCGATGTGGAGCGAGAACTACAACCTCGGTGAGAAACTCCGCGTGCAACTGCGGCCCCGGCGGGCCGGCTCGGACGTGCTCGAGCTGGGCATCTACGGCAACGACGACGAGCAGCTGGCCAACGTCGTCGTCGATCCGATCAAGGACCGGCACGGCCGCAGCATCCTTCAGGTGCGCGACCAGAACACCTTCGCCGAGAAGCTACGGCAGAAGCGGCTGATGACGCTGATCCACCTCTGGCTGGTGCACCGCTTCAAGGCGGACGCGGTGATCTATGTGACGCCCACCGAGGACAACCAGTATCAGACCTCGAAGATGAAATCGCACGGCATCTTCAGCGAGGTTTACCAGGAGGTCGGCGAGATCATCGTTGCTGAGGTGAACCGGCCCCGCATCGCCGAGTTGCTGCAGCCGGACCGGGTCGCATTGCGCAAGTTGATCACCAAAGAAGATTAGCCAGCGGGTCGGCCGCGGCCGCCCATCGACCGATGCGGCGGCCGCTGACCCGTCCCATCGATACAGGTCCGACGTGCGTCGGTAGGTTGTCAGGGCCTGACGCGGCCACCCACCTGCACCGGCAGTCTGGTACCGACCTCGATTCGCCCCACGTGCGACGCCAAAAATTTACCTCGCCAACAGTTGCACAAGTGTAGGATTTAGCTTGTAACAAACATGCGCTCAGATTTAACAAACGCGCCGTAACTGAGGGGAGCGCCTGATGAGGACCCCGATCAAGAAGGCGATCGTAGTGTCCGGTGGTGCGGCAGCGGTTGTGTTGACCGTCGAATTCGGTGCTGCGGATGTTAGCCCGGCGGGCAGCGCAACGACTGCACCGGCGTATCCGTCGGCCAACGTCGCGACGCCGCTGCCCGGCGCACCGGCGTCGGGCTTGCACATCGCCACGCTCGCCGGTTGCATCCCAGGAGCCAATTGCTAGCCGTTCACCGTTCGCGATGGCCCATCACACCGGAGTGATGGGCCATCTTCGTCTCGCGCAATCTCGGCGCCGAAATTTGTTTGCGCGGCCGCGCCCGGGGGTAAGAAAAAGTGGGCGGGGCGAAGTGGCGCAAGCGGAGATGGGGGATCTGATGAGATCTGGACCGAGGACGACGGTCGCGCTGTTCGGCGGTGCGGCGATGCTCGTGCTGTCGGTCGCCTGCGGCGGCGGTCATAAAGGCGGCCCGAGCAGCACCACCACCCCGACGACCACCCCGTCGTCCAGCGTTGCGCCCACCACTGCGCCCGGCGGCCCGAACGGCGGCGGCGGACCCAATGGCGGCGGCGGTAGCGTGCCGGGCGGCCCGACCGGTGGCGGCGGTCCCGGCGGAGGCGGCGGCAGCATTCCCGGCGGCCCGACCGGTGGCGGCGGTCCCGGCGGAGGCGGCGGCAGCATCCCCGGCGTCGGCGGTGGCGGCGGCGGTCCGGGCGGCGGTGGCGGTTGCGTCGGCAACGTCTGCGGCGGCTACTGATCGCCGAGCCGCCGCGTTGAGCCGGCGCTGAAACGCACCACGAAAGACTTGTTTCCCTAGCCGGTGGGGCCGGGACTACCTGGCCCCATCGGCTGAACCCTATCTCAGAGGCCTAGGGCGAGCCCACGATCCGGGTTATGGTTCTCCGCAACTCGGATGCAAGGGGACTTCAATGTCGAAGCTCAGGTTCGGATATTTCATCGCCCCGTTCCACCGCGCGGGCACCAACCCGACGCTGGCCCTGCAGCGAGATCTGGCGTTCGTCGAGCACCTCGACGCCCTCGGCTTCGACGAAGTGTGGTTGGGCGAACACCACTCGGCAGGCAGCGAAATCATCAGCTCCCCAGAGATTTTCATCGCAGCCGCCGCCGAACGGGCAAAGCGGATCCGGTTCGGCACCGGGGTCATCTCGTTGTCGTATCACAACCCGCTCTGGGTCGCGGATCGGCTGATGCTGCTGGATCACCTGACACACGGCCGCATCATCGGCGGCGTGGGGCCCGGCTCGCTGCCCAGCGACTCGTCGATGATCGGACTCACCCCTACCGACACCCGAGAGCTACTGGAAACCAACCTCGACATCGTCGCGCGATTGCTGGCGGGGGAGACGGTCAGCGCCAAGACCGCAACCCACCAACTCTTCGATGCCAAGCTGCAGCTTGCCCCCTACTCCGACGGCGGGATTCCGCTGTCCGTCGCCGCGGTCGCGTCGCCGACGGGTGCGCGACTGGCCGGCAAGCACGGCATCGGCCTGCTGTCCATCGGGGCGACCCTGACGGTCGAGGGTTTCAATGCGCTGTCCTACCACTGGGGCATCGTCGAGGAGCGCGCCGCCGCCTTCGGCATGCAGGTAGACCGCAAGAACTGGAGCCTGGTCGGGTTGTTCCACCTCGCCGAGACCGAGAAGCAGGCCCGTGAAGAGGTCAAGTTCGGCATCGAGCCGTGGTTCCGGTACTTCCAGAAGGTGGCCGCGTTCCCGCAGATGACGATGCCCGGCGAGCAGCTCGACGAAATGATCGACGTCATCAACGAGAACGGGGCGGGCGTCATCGGCACGCCTGAGCGGGCGCGTGAACAGGTGCAGCGGTTGTGGGATCAGTCCGGCGGTTTCGGCTGCATGCTCCAGATGGGCCACGAGTGGGCCAACCCGGCCGCCACCCGGCGGTCAGCCGAGTTGTTCGCCGCCGAGGTGATGCCGCACTTCCAGGGGCAGGCGCAGCCGACGCTGGACGCCGCCGCGCGCGCCGGCCAGGCCCGGGAGAACCTCGCGCAGTCGCAGTTGGATGCCGTGGCGCACATGACTAAGAAGTATCAGGACGAGGTCGACGCGAAGTAGCGCTGCGCATCCGCCCACGTGAATTCCCTTCGCGGCCCGTGTATTTCGCCGGGCTGCGGCGTGGCTTCCGACGACGGCCGGGCCCGGCGGCCATCGCGCAGCTTCATATCCAGGCGACAGGCGGGTCTCAGGGGGCGGCTAAGGACGCGGCGCATACCTGGAGGATGACCACCAACACCCCTCGCCCCACGATCGCCGGCGGATGCCGCCGGCGACTACTGCGCCTCACTCTCGCGGGCGCCGCGACGCTGGCCGTCCTGGCCCTCTATGACGCGGCGCAGCCCCAGACTCCCGGAACCACGCTGGGACCTGGATCGGTGCGCCTGACGGACATGGCCTTTCCCCAGGCGCCGCCGGGTCTCACCGGCGGCAGCCTCGCGGCCGATGACGGCGACGACCAGGCCCAGTTGCAACAGCAGCTGAATCAGCAGCAGCTGCAGCAGTCCATGCAACAGGCCGAAGAGCAAAACGAGCAGGCCCAGCAGCAGTTCAATCAGGACATGCAGCAGCAACAGACCTACGAGAACCAGTTCAACAACCCGTAAATCGTGATCCAAGCGTGGCGGCCGCTGTGCGCGGCCGTCACGCGCCATGCGAGAACCTAGCGGCCGCCGGTGGATTCGCGATCGGCCGCCTTCACCAGCCGGCCCGCGAAAAACCGGACCGCTCCGCCCATCGCGGCGCGCATCAGCGGGCCCGTCCCGCGAACGCCTTCGGTGAACGAGCCGGTCCAGCGGATGTCGGTCCCGCCCGACGCATTCGGCGTGAGGACCACCTCGCCGGCGTAGTCCTTGGCCGGGGTGGCCGGGCCCACCAGCTTGTAGGCGTGGCGACGGTCGGGCTCGTACTCGACCGTCTCCTCCTGCACGTAGACCGGCCACATGCCCACCTTGCGGATGGCCCCGACGCCGCCCGGCGCGGGATCACCCTGGCGAGCCCAACTCGAGTGCATGACAATCGGCTTCGCCCACTGCGACCAGTTGGCGCCGTCGGCTACCAGCCGGAACACCGTCGCGGGGGGCGCGCTGCTGGTTCGGGTGATTTCGAAGGAAAAGTTCCGGCCCGGCATGACATCTCCTGGTGGTAGCAAACGGACGGCCCTGGACGCCGCTCGCCGGTAGGCTACCGCCCACGCCGGGCGCCCACCGGATCGGGTGGATCGCCGCTGTCAGCCCGGTTATCGAAGACCCGCCGGGATCGGCGAATGCGCCGGCCGCTCTTGATGTTTGCCGATTCACCGCAGGCGGACCGTCGCATCGCCTTGCCTAGACTGCAGTAATGGATCGCGGTTCCCGGCAGGACGGCCCACGTGCCGGTGGCCTACTTCGGATCGAGGACTGCCTGGACGCGGCCGGCCGGGTCGCGCTGCCGCCCTGGGTCAACCTGATCTCGCTCATCGACCGCAACATCGCGAACGTCGGTGACACCGTGGCGTATCGCTACCTCGACTACAGCCGTTCGGTCGACGGCGAGGCCGAAGAGGTGACGTGGAGCCGGTTCGGCGTCCGGCTGGAGGCCATCGGCGCACGGATCCAGCAAGTGGCCGGTCATGGTGAGCGCGTTGCGGTCCTCGCGCCGCAGGGCATCGACTACGTCGCGGGCTTTTACGCGGCGGTCAAGGCCGGAACCATCGCGGTGCCGCTGTTCGCTCCGGAACTGCCCGGGCACGCCGAACGGCTTGATACCGCGCTGCGCGATTCCGAGCCCACCGTCGTACTCACGACGGCACCCGCCCGAGAGGCGGTGGAGAAGTTTCTGGCCGGCCACCCGCACTTGCGCCGGCCGCGGGTGATCGCCATCGACCAGATACCCGATTCGGCGGGGGAGTCGTTCGTGCCCACCGAGCTCGGCATGGACGACGTCTCGCACCTGCAGTACACGTCGGGCTCGACCCGGCCGCCGGTCGGCGTCGAGATCACCCATCGGGCGGTGGGCACCAACCTGGTGCAGATGATCCTGTCGATCGACCTGCTGGACCGAAACACCCACGGCGTCAGCTGGTTACCGCTCTACCACGACATGGGTTTGTCGATGATCGGCTTCCCGGCCGTTTACGGCGGCCACTCCACGCTGATGTCTCCCACCGCGTTCGTCCGCCGGCCCGAGCGATGGATCCAGGCCCTGTCCGACGGGTCGCGGCAGGGCAATGTCGTCACCGCCGCACCGAATTTCGCCTACGACTGGGCCGCGCAGCGCGGCCTGCCCGGCCGCGGTGCGGACATCGACCTGCGCAACGTCGTGATGATCATCGGCTCCGAACCCGTCAGCATCGATTCGATCAGGACCTTCAACACGGCGTTCGCGCCGTACGGGTTGCCGCGGACCGCGTTCAAGCCGTCCTACGGCATCGCCGAGGCCACGTTGTTCGTCGCGACCATCGCCCCCGCCGCCGAGGCGACGGCGGTGTACCTGGACTCAGAACGGCTGGGCGCGGGACACGCGGTGCGCGTCGACGCGGATGATCCCAACGCCGTCGCGCAGGTGTCGTGCGGCCAGGTCGCGCGCAGCGAATGGGCTGTCATCGTCGACCCCGCCGGCGGATCCGAATTGCCGGACGGCGAGGTGGGCGAAATCTGGTTGCAGGGCAACAACGTCGGGCGCGGCTACTGGGGCCTGCCGGACGAGACGCGGCGGGCGTTCGGTGCCGAGCTGCGATCCCGGCTCGCCGCGGGCAGCCACGCCGACGGCGCCGATCCGGACCGCTCCTGGCTGCGCACCGGCGACCTGGGGGTGTACCTGGACGGCGAGCTGTACGTGACCGGTCGGATCGCGGACCTGGTGACAATCGACGGCCGCGACCACTACCCGCAACACATCGAGGCCACCGTCGCCGAAGCGTCGGAAATCGTCCGGCGCGGATACGTGACGGCGTTTTCCGCGCCGGACGGCGACGACCCCGATGCCGCGCGGCTCGTCGTGATCGCCGAACGCGCCGCGGGCACCAGCCGTGAGGATCCGCAACCGGCGATCGAGGCGATCCGCGCGGCGCTCGCGCAGCGGCACGGCCTGACCGTCTCGGACGTGCGTCTCCTGCCGGCCGGCGCCATCCCACGCACCACCAGCGGCAAGCTGGCCCGCAGGGCCTGCCGGGCGGAGTACCTCGACGGCATCCTGGGCGTCCGCTAACCGGGCGAACCCTCAAAAGGGCCTGCGCGTCAACCGGGCTGGATAGTCTCCACTCGGAGGCGCGAGATGGTTCTCAAGTTGAGGGTGTCGCCGGATTTGATCGGCGGCGACGTGGAGGCCGGCTACGGCAAGGTCGCCGACGCTTTTCGTGCGACCTTCCGCGACGGCGCCGAAGTCGGTGCGGCCGTCGCCGTCTACCGCGACGGCGTCAAGATGGTCGACCTGTGGGGCGGCTACCGCAACGGGCTGACCAAGGATCCGTGGCAGGCCGACACGATGGTGAACATGTTCTCCACGACCAAGGGCGTCGCCGCCCTGGTCGTGGCGGTGGGGGCCTCGCGCGGACTCCTCTCCTACGATGCCAAGGTCGCCGACTACTGGCCGGAATTCGCGCAGGCCGGCAAGGGTGACGTCACCGTCCGCCAGCTCCTGGCGCATCAGGCCGGAGTCTGCGCGCTCAAGCCGAAGCCGACGCTGGCCGACGTAGCCGATCCGCAACGGTTGTCGCCGATCCTGGCGGCCCAGGTGCCGGCGTGGCGGCCGGGCACCCGGCACGGCTATCACGCGATCACGCTCGGCTGGTACGAGTCCGAGTTGATTCGCCGGACAGACCCGGCCGGGCGCACGCTGGGCCGGTTTCTGGCCGACGAGATCGTCGCGCCGGCGGGACTCGACCTGCACATCGGCCTGCCCGCCTCGGTCGACCGCGCGCGGGTCGCCCATATTCACAATTGGGCGCGCGCGGAAACGATGCTGCATCTGGGCGTCATGCCCGCTGGCTTTGTGGGCGCGTCGCTGAACCCGGTCGGCCTGACGGCGCGCACCATCGCGGTCCCGCGCGGCGTCAACCCGTTCGACGGGGACTACAACCGCGACGACGTCCGGGCCGTCGAGATCCCGTCGGCCAACGGAATCGGCACCGCCCGGTCGGTGGCGCGCATGTACGGCAGCGCGGCGCGCGGCGGTGCCGAGGTTCCGCTGAGCCCGGACACCCTCGGGGCGCTGATGGCACCGGCCGTTCCGCCGAGCCACGGCGTGCGTGACAAGGTGATGCACATCGACGTGGCGTATTCGCTGGGGTTCTGTAAGCCGGTGCCGCAGTTCGTGTTCGGCTCGTCCGACAGGGCCTTCGGCACGCCGGGGTTCGGGGGATCCTTCGGGTGCGCCGACCCGGATACCGGCATCGGGTTCGCTTATGTCATGAACCGGCTCGGGTTTCACCTGTGGAGTGATCCGCGTGAACTCGCGTTGCGACAGGCATTGTTTCGCGATGTGCTCGGGGCCCGCCCGCAGAGTTGACCGAATGCCGGCCGTCGCGGGTGGCATCCTGGCCAGGTGGGCTTGATATTCCGGTTGGCGGAGCTGTTGATCTTGATCCTGCCGCTGACGGGCGCGATCGTCGCCGCGGTGCGTGCATACGGCGCCTACCGCCGGCGCACCGACGAACGGTCGCGGGAAATCGACCGGACACCACTACCCGAGGCGCCCGCCGCGGATGGGGCCGGCGTGAATCAGGCGGCCCAGTGGCGCTCGATCCGCCGCGTTCTCGATGAGCACGGCCGAACCGACGCGCGCTGGCTCGAGTACGAGCTCGACGTTGCCAAGCTGCTGGACTTCCCCCTGATGACCGACATGCGCGACGCAAACACGATCGCGTTCCACAAAGCCAAGCTGCGGGCCGACTTCCTGCGTCCCATCAAGGCCGAGGATCTGCTCGACGACCGCGACGGCGCCGCGCGATACATGGCCGCCGTCGAGGACTACGTCACCGCGTTCAACGCCGCCGAGGCCGAAGCGATCCGCAGGCGCCGCAACGATTTCTCCCGGGCGGCTCAGCAGCGAATTGCGCGGGCGCAGAACCTGTTACGGGTCGCGGCCGACCCCGCTGCGGCGTCGCACGAACGCCAGCGCGCCTATGACGTGGCCCGCAACGAACTCGACGGCCTGCTGGTGCTGCCGTCGGCGACACAGGCGAACCTCGAACGCGGAATATCCGGCGAGCTGGAGCGATAGCCGGCCGGGCTAGGGGCAGGTGTAGCCGCCGTCGATCACGACGTCCGAACCGGTCATGTAGCTGGAGGCCTCGCTGGCCAGGTAGACGTAGAGACCGGTGAGCTCTTCGGGACGGCCGATGCGCCCGAGCGGAATTTTCGGCTCCCACAGGCGGTGGTACTCCGTCAACGGCTCGACGAGCTCGGTGAGGATGTAACCGGGGCTGACGCTGTTGACCCGAATGTTGTGCGGCGCGAATTCGACCGCCATGGCTTTGGTCAGGTGGATGACGGCCGCCTTGGAGGCGCAGTAGTGGCCGACCTGTTGTGGGACGTTGATGATGCTGCCCGACATCGAGGCCGTGGTGATGATGACGCCGCCGCGCCCTTGGGCCACCATCGCCCGGGCCGCCGCCTGCGCGGTCAGGAAGACACCGGTGACATTGGTGTCCTGGATGCGCTGGAATTCCTCGGGCGACATGTCCAGGATCGGGACGACGTCGATGACGCCTGCGTTGCAGACCGCGATGTCGATGCCGCCCAGCTCCGCGATCACCCGGTCCACCATGCCGGTCACCTGGTCCGGCCGGGTCACGTCGCATCGGATCGGCACCACCTTGCCGTCACCGTCCGCCGCCAGCTCGCCGGCGATGCGTTCCAGCGCCTCGACACTCCGCGCCGCGACGGCCACGTCCGCGCCGGCCTGCAGGTAGGCCTGGGCCACTTTCCTGCCGATGCCGCTGGACGCCCCGGTGACCAACGCCCTCTTGCCGCGCAGGTCGAACAAGTCCATCAAGTTCATCCGCGATCCCCATCCATACGAGCGACCCAAAACCGGAACACGTTCTAGTGTGTCCGCTATGGGCAAATTCACCAGGGCAGAAATCGACAAAGCCGTCGATAACTACACCAAAGTCGTCGAAGGGTGCAGCGCTTCGGGCGATTGGCGGCCGTTTGCGGACCTCTTCACCGACGACGTCGTCTACACCGAGCATCACTACGGCGTGTTTCACGGGCGCGAGGCGGTCCGCGACTGGATCGTCGCGGTGATGGCGCCGTTCCCGCACATGCGTTTTCCCAATGACTGGGTCGCTCACGACGAGGACAACGACGCCGTCGTCGTCATGATCAAGAACCTGCTGGATCACCCGACCGATCCGAACGGTGAACCGTTCTGGTTTCCGAACTGGACCCGGCTGGTGTACGCCGGCGACGGGCTCTTCTCCAGCGAGGAAGACATTTACAACCCCGACCGGGACGCGCCCGGCGTCGTTGCGGCGTGGATGCAGGCCGGCGGCCAGCTCGCCACCACCGAGATCCTGCAGCCCGGCGCCTAGCGTCGGGGAGCGATAGTCCTTGCGCGCGAAGCGCTATCACCGGCGCTGGCTTTTTTCTGACTCACCTACGCCGTGCCCGACGCGACCGCCCGCCCGCGGCGCCGCGACCGGACCTTCCCCAGCGCCTGCTCCCAGGCGAGCAGGGTGGTGGCTTTGACGTTGGCAGGCTTCACGCTGTCGCGGGACAGCAGCGCGGTCGCGGCGGCCTTCGTGGTCGCCGACGCCTTCGACATGTGACCCGAGTCGAACGGCGGCTGCGGGTCGTATTCGAGCGCGAGCTGGATTGCCTTAGCGCGGGATTCGCCACCGATCTGGCCGGCCAGCCACAGCGCGAGGTCGAGCCCGGCGGACACGCCCGCACTGGTGACGATGTCATCCTGGTGGACGATCCGTTCGTCGGCCACCGGAACCGCGCCGAATGCCTTCAGCGCGGGGACCGTCAGCCAATGCGACGTCGCGCGTCGGCCGTCCAGCAGGCCGGCGGCCGCCAGAATCACCGACCCCGAGCACACCGACGTCGTCCAGCTCGCGCTGTGGTGGGCCTGGCGCAGCCAGTCGAGCAGCGCGTCGTCACGGGCGTGAACCGGTGTCGACGGGCCCCCGGGAACGAGAAGCACGTCGGGGGAGGGGGTTTCGGCCAGCGAGTGGGTGGCGCCGATGACCAGCACCCCGGAGTCGGCGGTGATCGGCCCGGCTTCGTGCCACACGAAGCGCACCTCGGCGCCCGGCAGGTTGCGCAGCACCTCGTAGGGACCGATCATGTCCAGCGCGGTGAATCCCGGATAGGCCACGATGGCGATTTGAGTCATCAGAGTCGTCCTTTCGATGTTAGGCGAAGGCCTTGCGGTATTGGTCGGGCGAATGCCTACGCGACGAAGGAAATTGCGTCGCATGGTTTCCGCCGTGCCAAAGCCGCACCGAGCGGCGATCGCGACGACGGTGTCGTCGGTCTCCTCCAACTGCCGTCGTGCGGCCTCGGTGCGGATGCGCTCGACGTATTGGCCGGGCGCCTCACCGATTTCGGCGGTGAACACCCGGGTGAAGTGCCGCGGACTCATCGCGGCGCGGCGAGCCAGCTCGTCGACGCTGTGCGGACGGCCCGGCTCGGCCTCGATCGTCTCCTGCACCTCGCGGATCGAGTCCCGTCTGGCCCGCGGCATCCACACCGGCGCGGCGAACTGCGTCTGGCCGCCCGGCCGGCGCAGATACAGCACGAGCCAGCGGGCGACCGTCTGCGCGAGTTCGGTGCCGTGGTCGTCTTCGATCAGCGCGAGCGTGAGGTCGATGCCCGCGGTGACGCCGGCGGCGGTCCATAGGGTGTCCGAGCTTCGCACGAAGATCGGGTCGGCATCGACGTCGATGGCCGGGAATTCACTCGCCAACCGCTCGGCGAAGGCCCAATGGGTGGTCACCCGGTGCCCGTCCAGCAGGCCCGCCTCGGCGGCGAGGAACGCACCGGTGCACACCGTGACTATCCGGCGCGCATGGGTGGCGACGGTCTTGATCCAGGCGACCAGGTCGCCGTCGGACCGGGCGGCGTCGACGCCGGCCCCGCCCGGGAGAACGACCGTGTCGATCGGGTCGCCCGGATCCGGTAACGGGGTCGCCACAAACGCCAGCCCGGTGGCCGTCTGCACCGGTTGACCACCGACCGAGGCCATCGCGACGTCGTAGCCGCCGCCCGTCAACAGCGATGCGCCGGTGAACACGTCATACGGGCCCACCACGTCGAGCGCCTGCACGCCGGGAAAACCGGCGATGACCACCTTGCAAGGCATGGATTCAGTGTTGGGCACACCGGGGTCTGTCGTCTATGCCATGTATCCCACTGATTAGGACATGGGACCTGCCCCACGGCGGCCACGGCGGCCTTGGCAGACTGTTGCCCATGGCACAGATAACGTTGCGTGGAAACCCGATCAACACTGTCGGCGAGCTGCCTGCCGTCGGATCCAAAGCCCCGGCCTTCAGTCTGGTCGGCGGCGATCTGGCCGCGGTGAGCAGCGAGCAATTCGGCGGTAAGCCCTTGGTGCTCAACATCTTTCCGTCCATCGACACGCCGGTGTGCGCCGCCAGCGTGCGGACCTTCAACGAGCGCGCCGCCGGGGGCGGGGCGACCGTGGTGAACGTCTCGAAGGACCTGCCGTTCGCTCAGGCGCGATTCTGTGGAGCCGAGGGCATCGAGAACGTCAAGAGCGGTTCGGCGTTCCGCGACAGCTTCGGTGAGGACTACGGGGTCACCATCACCGACGGTCCGATGGCCGGATTGCTGGCCCGGGCCATCGTGGTGATCGGCGCCGACGGCAACGTCGCCTACACCGAGCTGGTGCCCGAAATCGCGCAGGAGCCCAACTACGACGCGGCGCTGGCGGCGGCGGGCTGACCTCCGCGCCCGCCTCGCCACATCTCGCTGATGATGTCGGCGGCGACGAGCAGATCCAGCATCGCCGGGTCGCGGTTGAACAGCAACGCGATGTTCGCGCCGACGGCACCGCCGGTCAGCTCGCGCACCCGTCGCAGGTCGGCGCGGCCCTGGCCCGAGGTGGTCTCGATGATGCCAAGGGCGCCGGCATTGGATACCGCGGCGGCCAACTGGGCGCCCACGATGTAGGTCATCGGCGCCTGGATGATGGGGATGTCGATGTGTGCGAGCGCGCAGACCCGGTTGGGCGCGGGACTCGGGCCGCCGGTGGTCATCGGTCCCGCGGATCGATCAGGTCGCGGAAGCCCTCCGACCGGTGGACCGATGCGCCGAGACTTCGCACTCGCTCGGTCAACGCTCGGTCGGACGTCACGACGCGAATGTCGTGCGGCGCAGCGTCGGCCGCGACCAGGCGGACGATCTCGTCGTCGGCCGAATTCGCGGCCGCCCTGGGCGCGTACGCAATCTCGACCACCGATGACGTGATGGTCGTCGGTGGCGGTCGTTCGAAAACCACTGTCACCGTTTCTCCTCGACCCGACGCCCACCGATCCAGGCTTTCCACCAATGTGACCATGGCACCGTTGCGGTCTTTCCACCAGCCATCGGGACGACTTCCGATCACATTCATGCCGTCGACGATCCAGCGCACAACCCACAGCGTACGACCCGGCGCGACCGATTGATTTTCGTTCGGGAAGCCATCTGTGGTTGATACGGTCACCCTCATGACCTCGATCGCCGACGCCGAAGACCGGGTGCTCGCGCTGGCCCGCGGTATGCGGGACCTGGTGCGCGCCGAAGCCGCCGAATCCGAGCGGGCGCGAACCCTCACCCCGGCGATCGTCGACGCGATGTGGGCCAGCGGGTTGATGTCGGCGTTCAACCCGGTCGTGGCCGGCGGTGTCGAGCCGTCGTTCACCGAGATGATCGAAACCTGGATCGAAATGGCTTGGCAGGACGGGTCATTCGGCTGGGTCGGGATCGCCAACCTGCCATCGTCCTTCGCCGCGGCGGCCTACCTGCCCGACGAGGGTTTCGCCGAAGTGTTTACCGCGCACGACAACCGGGTCACTGTGGGTGGCCAGTTCTTTCCCAACGGGCAAGGCGCCGCCGTCGACGGCGGCTACCGGGTGACCGGCGCGTGGAACTTCGGTTCGGGCACCGGTCACGCGCAATACGTCGCGGCCGGGTTCCTGCCGATGGACAACGGCGAGATGCGCTGGATCAGTGAGGGTTTCCCGGAGATGCGGGTCGCGGTGATTCCGCGGGAGGAGATCAGTTTCAACGACGGCTGGTTCGTGCAAGGGCTGAAGGGGACCGGCTCCTACGACTACAGCGCGCAGGAGTTGTTCGTACCCCAGAGTCGCACGTTCGAACTGTTCGTGCGGCGGCCCTGCCGGGGAACCTCGCCGGCCACCCGGATGGGGCTGATGCCCGTGACCGCCGCCGGGCACGCCTCGTGGGCGCTGGGCGTGGCCAAGAGCATGCTGGACGACGTCCAGGAGTTGGCCGCGACGAAATTCCGGATGAGTGACATGGCGGCACTGGCCAGCCGACCCACCTTCCAGAAGGGGCTGGCGCATCACCGCGCGGCCTGGCGTGCGGCCCGCCTGCTGGTGCTCGACGCGTTCACCACCGCCGAGGCGGCGGTGGCGTCCGGGCAGGACCTGACACCGGCGCTTCGCGCCGACATGCGGGTGGCCGCGGTCTACGCCACCGACACGGCCCGCGGCTGCGCGGAATGGGCCCACCTGGTCGCCGGGACCAGCTCGATCCGGGAGGGCAGCCGGCTGGAGCGCGCCTTCCGGGACATCTACACCGGGACGCAGCACGCCTTCATCAGCGAGAAGGTCGCCATCGACGTCGCCCAGATCTGGCTGGGCATCATCGACGACCAGCCCGGCTTGTAAGTCGCCGACTCCGATCCGGTCAACCGATCCGGTAACGCCACGCGCCAATTGATGAGGCGCCGAATCTAGGTACTGCGCGGGCTCCTCGCTACCATTCAGCGCATGCGCGGCTCAAAAATCCTGATCACCGGTCCGACCGGTCAGATCGCCACCCCCATCGCCCGGGCGCTTGCCGCCGACAACGAGGTTTGGGGAATCGCCCGATTCACCGACCCCGCCGCGCGCGAAGGCCTCGAGAAGGCCGGGATTCGCTGCGAAAAGGTGAATCTAGCGGCCGGTGACTTCACCGCTCTGCCAACAGATTTCGACTATGTCCTGAACTTGGCGGTGGCGAAGAGCGGAAGCTGGGACAAGGACCTGGCGGCCAACGCGGAGTCGGTCGGCCTGCTGATGGCCCACTGCCGCAACGCGACGGCCTTCCTGCACTGCTCGTCGGCCGCCGTGTACGACCCGCCGGACGACGCCCCCCGCAGCGAGCGGTCCGCCCTGGGCGACAACCACAAGCCGTTGTTCCCCACCTATTCCATCTCCAAGATCGCCGGGGAAGTGGTCGCCCGGTCGGTGGCGCGCGTCGTCGGCGTGCCCACCACGATCGCCCGGCTCAACGTCCCCTACGGTGACAACGGCGGATGGCCGTTCTACCACATGGAGATGATGTTGGGCGGCATCCCGATTCCCGTTCCACCCGGTGAACCCGCCCGCTACAACCCCATTCACGAGGACGACATCATCGCGACCATCCCCAAGCTGCTCGAGGTCGCGTCGGTCCCGGCGACCACGGTCAACTGGTGCGGCGACCAGACGGTCAGCCTGCAGGAGTGGTGCGAGTACCTCGGCTCGCTCGTCGGCAGGGAGCCGACCTTCGAGGTGAGCGACCAAGCGCTGCGCGGCAATCCCACCACCATCGATCGGATGCACGAACTCATCGGCGGCACCTCGGTCGACTGGCGCGACGGAATCCGTCGCATGGCGGCCAGGTTCCACCCCGAGCTCGTCTGCGTCTAGGGGGCCGTCTCTCTCACAGGTGAGTCGGGACGCGTTCGGCGAACGACTCGGGATACTCCCGATGCATGAAATGTCCGCCTCCGACCTCCTCGACGATGTACTCGTTGTCGAACATCCGCGCGGCGCGCCGATAGTCCGACGGCTCGGCGACCGGATCGTCCAACCCCGCGAAAGCAACCACCGGCACCGCGATTCGCGCCGCCAGTGATGCGCTGGGCTTGGGGGAAAGCTTTCGATAGTAGCCAAACGCCGCGTTCAAGCTTTCCGGGTTGGAGAAGCTCGCGCGGACCGCGTCGAATTCTTGCGGATCGGGATTCCACGTCGGAGACCACCGTCGATAAATCGCCGGCAGCGCCGCGAAGTCGTTGCGCGCGAAGCGCTCCGGCGCTCCCGGCAACTTGTATGCCGCAAAGTGGCGGACGCCCCACAGCTTCTTCAGTGTCGGCTTGAGCGTGGCAGGGTGCGGAATGCCGATGACGAACAGCTTTTGCACCCGGTCAGGGGCCAGGGCCGCTGCACCGTATGCGGCGGCGGCTCCCCAGTCGTGCCCGATGATGACGGCGTCGCGGGCGCCGAGAGCTTCGATGAGTGCCAGCGTGTCGCGCGCCAGAGTCTCCTGGTCAGCGTCGGATGCCGGGATCGCGCTGGGGTGGTATCCGCGCATGTAAGGGCTGACCGCACGGTAGCCCTCGGCGGCAACGCGTGCGCGAAGGTCATCCCAGGTATGCGCCGTGTCGGGGAAACCGTGCAGCATGAGCACGAGCGGCCCGGAGCCCTGTTCGATATAGGCGAATCTCAGTCCGTTCGCTTCGACGAAAGCGATCTCATCGCCCATGCTTCGGGGACAGTACGCTCCTGCACGGCTGGCGCAAGGGGAGCTCGACGATGCTGGGCAACTGCGGACGAACATGACAACATCACCGGGTGACCAACGGACAAGACGCGGCCCAGCGCCTGCGCACGCTGGTCCTGTTGCGCCGTGTCCGCGACCGCATCGACCGTGACTACACGCAGCCGCTGGACGTCGAAGCGCTCGCGCGCGGGGTGCACATGTCCGCCGGCCACCTCAGCCGCGAATTCCGGCGCGCCTACGGCGAATCGCCGTACTCCTACTTGATGACTCGGCGCATCGAGCGAGCGATGGCGCTGCTGCGCCGCGGCGATCTGAGCGTCACCGAGGTGTGCTTCGCGGTCGGGTGCTCGTCCCTGGGCACCTTCAGCACCCGATTCACCGAACTGGTCGGTGTGTCGCCCAGCGCGTACCGGCGCCGAGCGGCCGGTGCGCTGGCCGGTATGCCACCCTGCGTGGCCAAACAGGTGACGAGACCGATCAGGAATCGAGAAGCATCCGCCGTCGGGCCGCACCTAGCCTGACCGCATGAACATCACCATTCACTCGAGCTTCCTTCCCCACCAGGACCCGGAAGCATCGCTCGCCTTCTATCGCGACGTCCTGGGGTTCGAGGTTCGCCTCGACGTCGGCAAGGGCACGATGCGCTGGATCACGGTCGGCCCGCCGAACCAGCCGGATACGTCTATCGTCTTGAACCCGCCCGCCGCCAACCCGGGCATCACCGACGATGAGCGCCGCACCATCGCCGAGATGATGGCCAAGGGCAGCTACGCCACACTGCTGCTGGCCACCAAGGACCTCGACGGCACCTTCGAACGGCTGCAGGCCGGCGACGTCGACATCGTCCAGGAGCCCACCGACCAGCCGTACGGGCTGCGCGACTGCGCCGTCCGCGATCCCGCGGGAAATCTCATTCGCATCCAACAACTGCGCTGAGCCCATGGAGCTTGACCAGCCGTGCGCACAATGCTAAGCAAGTGCTCAGCACTGAGCGCATGGGGCGCCGGGGCGCCACGACTGGCGGTACGAAAGGGATCAGATGACGGTGCAGGCGGTATTGGACGACATTCGCAAGCGCCCCGGAACGGGTGACGTCATCTCGGTCATCGATCCCGCGACCGAGGAGACAATCACCGAATTCACCGACTGCGGCCAAGAAGCGGTCAACGACGCCGCGGCGAAGGCGAAGGCGACCTTCGAGTCGGGGGTCTGGGCGGACCTTCCGGGCCGCGAGCGGGCCAAGATCCTGTGGCGGATCGGCGAACTGATCGACGAGCACGCCGAGGAGTTCGCCCAACTCGACTCGCTCAACACCGGCATGCCGCTGATGCAGGCCCAGTTGCAGATGTCGACCTGTTCGGAGTTCTTCCGCTACTACGCCGGTTGGTGTTCGAAGATCAACGGGGTCGCGTACGACGTGAAGACCGACGGCATCGCCACCGACAACTACGTCAACATGCACGCCTACACGCTCAAAGAGCCGTACAGCGTGGTGGGCCTGATCTTCCCGTGGAACGGCCCGATCTTCAACGCCAGCGCGAAGCTGGCTCCGGCCCTGGCCGCGGGCGGCAGCCTGCTGGTCAAGCCGGCCGAGGAGACGCCGCTGTCGGCGCTGCTGTTGGACAGGCTCATCCACGAGGCCGGCGTGCCCGACGGGGTCGTCAACCTGTTGACCGGTTACGGCCACACCGCGGGCGCCGCGATCACCGCGCACCCCGATGTCCAGAAGGTCGCCTTCACCGGCTCGACCGAGGTCGGCAAGGAGATTGTGCGGGCGTCGGCCGACAACCTGAAGAAGGTCACGCTCGAACTCGGCGGCAAATCGCCGGTGCTGATCTTCGACGACGCCAACCTGGACAACGCCATCATGATGGCTTCGCTGGGCATCTTCGTGCACTCCGGCCAGGGCTGCGTGTGCGGGTCGCGCATCTTCGCCCAGCGCGGCGTCTACGACCGGGTCGTGGAAGGCATTGCGATGATGGCGAATTCATTCAAGCTGGGCGCCCCCAGCGAGGAGGGCTGCGTCAGCGGCCCGCTGATCAGTGAGAAGCAGCTGAACCGCGTCATGGGCTTCATCGACGAGGGCAAGAAGGACGGCGTCGAGGTGGTCACCGGGGGGCACCGCCTGGACCGCAAGGGCTACTTCGTGCACCCGACGGTGCTCACCAATGTCGACACCAGCATGCGGCTGTACCAGCAGGAGATCTTCGGGCCGGTGGTCACCATCCTGCCGTTCGAGGACGAGGACGAGGCCGTGGCCCTGGCCAACGACACCACCTATGGCCTGGCGGCCACCGCCTGGACGGAGAACCTGGGCCGGGCCCACCGCATCATGAGGCGGCTGCAGGCCGGCAGTGTTCAGGTCAACTGCCAGTTGGTCTTCGACCACGATGTGCCGTTCGGCGGATACAAGCAGTCCGGCTGGGGTCACGAGTTCGGAAAAGAGGGCCTCGAGATCTACCTGAAGACGAAGTCGGTCTGGGCTCAGCTCTAAACCTGTTGTCTCACAACGGAAAGTCCCGGACCCCAACCAGGTCCGGGACTTCTCCGACGGCCGTCAGGCGAGTCAAGATCCCTTGTTGTAGCGCCTGAGGAACCCGACGGAGGCCACCGCGGCGGCGGTCCCGATCACACCCCACAGCACCACCTGGAATGCCATCGCGCCGAAGAACCAGCCGAAAGTCATTCCGAGATAAAGCATCCAGATCAGCCGGTAAACGCTCCAGATCGCGAGCAGGCCGGTGCTGATCCCGATGTAGAGGCTTCGTTGGCGATCGACACGGTTGATCTGCTCTTGGATGCTGGTCGGGACGATGTTCATTTGCTGTCTTCCTTTCGTGGGGCGCCGCCTCCGTGGCGGCGCCGTTGCGGTAAGTACAGACCCGTCCCGCGGCTACCGATCCCAATCACGCGTCCCACCCGGCCGCCGGCAACGGACCCGGCCAATTCGGGCCGCCGGCCTCGCGTGCGCTCTACTCTGCACAAAGGGGAGAAGGGTTGGCTCGATGAACGTGGTGACCCGCATGGCGCCGGTCTGGATCGCCTTGCTGGTGATGGCGACCTCGACGGCCGGACCCGCGGGCGCGGATCCGCCGGCCACCCAGGTGATTACCGTGATGGCCGTCGGCCCCAGCGGCGAAGCGATCAACGGGTACAAGGTGGCATCGGGGCCGGGCAACGTCGCGCAGGCCGGCGACTGCTCGGAACCGTCGCCGTCGGCGGTTGCCGACGACGTCTACTACTGTTCGCCGAGTGCGGCCGGAGCCGGCACCTGCTGGCCGTCGACGCCGGGATCGCTTCTGTGCGTGGATAATCCGTGGGACATGCAGATGCACCGGGTGATGTTCGACGGTCATCTTCCGCCCGTGCGCGCGACCGCCACCCCGGATCCGTTCGCGCTCACCCTCGACGACGGCACCCGCTGCCTGCTGCGCAACGGCGGTGCGTGGGGTGGACGAGCCGACGGGTACACCGGCGTCTACGGATGCGGCAGCGACCTAGCCGTGCTGTGGCTGCCCAGCCAGGGGGCCGGATCCTGCATCGATCGCTCATCGCCGGCGTGGACCGTCAAGGTCGGTCGCCTCGGCGCACCGGACGCCGTCCTCCCTCCGCCTGCGACCCGCACCGTGACCGAGGCCTGGTTCGCCGGAGGCAGGGCTGGTCAGTAGGGCGCAGACGGTACTGCTATAACGCAACGTATGTCTGGTCCAGCGCACACCATCACCCATGTTTCCGATACGGCCCGGTGGACGGCGCTGCACCGGGCGACCGAATCGGCCCGCCCCGATGCGCTGTTCAACGACCACCTCGCGGCACGCCTCGCCGGCGAACAGGGTCGCGCGATCGTGGCAGGAGTTCCATGGACGGATCGCAGCGGTTGGTGGCTTGTCGCACGGACCAAGCTCATCGACGATGCCATCGCCGACGCACTCGCGCAGGGCTGTGACCGCGTTCTGAACCTGGCCGCCGGCCTGGACACCCGGCCCTATCGCCTCGACCTCCCGCCGGATCTCACCTGGATCGAGGCCGACCTGCCCAAGCTGCTCGCCGAAAAGACGCAAGTACTTGCTGATCAGGCCCCGCGCTGCCGCCTCAACCGCACGGCGGTTGACCTCGCCGACCCGCACGCCCGAGACCGCTTCTTCAGCGAAGCGCTGGACGGCGCGGCGAAGGCCTTCGTGCTGACCGAGGGACTGTCGATGTATCTGGAGGCCTCCGACATCGCGGCCCTTTCGGGTGCGATCAAGCGACCCCAGGTCGCCTGGTGGATGATCGATTTCGCCTTTCCCGGCCTGAAGGACCGGATCAACAAGAATGTCGCCGGGATTTCGGAGAACGCACCCTTCAAGTTCGCGCCCGAAAACGGGCTGGCCTTCTTCGAAGACCTCGGCTGGCGAGCGGTCGAAGCGGAATCGCTGCTGGTGGCTGCCAAACGGTTCGGCCGCTTACCGATATGGATGCGTCCGCTTGCCTGGCTGCGAACGGATTTGCGCCGTCCGGGCGGCAGGCCCACGACCGCGGTCGCGCTGCTGACGCACTGAGATTTGTCGCCTACCAGACGCGTATCCAGTCGATGAGCATGTCGGCGGGGTAGCTGCCGGGGCCCGGGTCTTCGCCGCCCGATCCGGCCACTGCCAGGTTGAACACCGGATAGACCGTGTAGCCCGCCCCGTTGAACGGCCAGTCCGGCAGCGAGCTCGCCGGCACGTCGAAGTAGGGCGCAGCGCCGTCGGTGTAGTCCCTCCAGAACCGAATGCCCGCCTCGTCCCACTGCGTGCGCCAGGTATGCCAGGCGCTGTCCACCGCGATGTTGTGCGTCTTCCATTCGCCGCCGTTGGCCTTGGCGTGCACGGTCGTGGCCGACGGCCATTTGCCGTTGCCGTACCACTCCATGACGTCGATCTCGCCCTGATCGTCATTGCCGAGCCAGTACGCGGGCCAGGCGCCGGGAGTCAGGCAGTTCAGTTTGATCCGGGCTTCCCAGGTGTGGCCGACGCCGCCGCGCCACAGGCTTTGCACCTTGCCGCTGTAGTAGGTGGGGCCGTCCTTGGCGGCGCGCAGCACCAGATTGGAATTGCCGTCGACGAACACGTTGCGGCGATCGTCGCGGTACTGTCCGATGTGCTCGGGCAGCTCCCAGTAGGTCGGGTCCTTGATCGTCTCGCGGGCTTTGGCGATCGCCCATTTCGACGCGTCGGGGGCGGAGCCGGCCGGACCATCGAATTCGTCCGAGAAAATGTAGCTCCCGGATTGGCCGCTGGGCGCCGCGGGCGGCGGTATCCGACCGGCAGGTTCGTCCTGCCGGGGCGGGTAGGCCCAGGCTTTCGGGACCGGCAGCGTGGCTGCCAGCACGCCGATCCCGGTTGTCAGAATCATGCGGCGGCGATCGATCTCCGGCATAAGCAAAGGACCCTAGCAGCCAACCGCGCATGAGGCTCAAACGGCAATTCTGTCGGTGCCCGTCGCTATGGTTCTGATCGCGGTCGTACCAGCACGGACGACAGCACAGCAGTGGCAACGGATTACGTTCGCGAATTCACGGCCAATTCTCACCTTGACGGGTGGTTTGGTCTCAGGATTCGGCGGGCATTCTGGAATCACGATCCGATAACCACACTGTTGTAGCTTTTGCGGGTGGTAGTGAGAGGAGTGACGATCGTGGCGAATACAGAAGAAGGCACGGTTATATTCCTTCAGTCCCATCCGGCATGGGCCGCCGCTCAACGTCGCGAACGCGAACGCAATGAAGCAATGCGCCGTCATCCGTCCTTCCGCGCCCGCCAGCGCGCCGCAGCTGGCAACCCGGCGGTTCCGATGGTCCGCAACTTCAAGCTGTACTCCAGCGGCAACACTCCCGCCTGATTTCGCCATTCAATTGGCGTGAACCCGTTCGCATCCGGGGCCCTCAAAAGCAGGCTTCGGAGCAAACAGCAATCCGGCAGGCTCAGCCGAAACTCTCAAGTCATAGTTGAGGTATTTAAGGCGTCCCAATACTACTACCGTTTGTAGTATTCATTAGTTGGGAACTGCCAATGATCTACGGCCCGGGGTGCGGTGACCACGCCCCGTTCGCTAACCGCAGCAATCGCCTTTGCCGCCGCGTTTGTACTCCGTGCGGTCGATCATTTCGGCGGAGAGTTTTTCTGGCACACCGCCGTCGGTCTAATCGAACCGGCGCTATCCTCGGCTGTGCGAACCTGCGCAGGCACGAAGTGGACGCCCCCACTCAACGCCGTCGAGAAACCGCTTAACGCGTCACGTCAGTCACGCCCGGAGGTCGCGGCGCCGATATCGAGCACACCGCCGCCCGTCGGATCGTCAACCTCGACGACCGGGTCGTCGACGTCGTCGAACTCCAGCCGCAGTGCCCGAGACATGATCGCGTGCATCACGTACATGGTCGTGGTGTAGGTGAACTCGAGGATCTCGGTGTCGGTGAAGGCCTCACGCAACTGAGTGAACAACCGCTCTGGCACTCGGCCATGCTGTCCCGCCAGGCAATCCGCGTACGCCAGCAACAGCCGCTCGGTCTGGTCGAAACACTCGGCGGTCTGCCAAGACGGTATGGCCGCAATCTTCTCCTCGGACAGTCCCGCCGACCGGCACGCCTTGCAGTGCTGCGAGAAGACAAACTGGCTGCCGACCACCCAGCCCGCCCGGATCTGGCCCAGCTCGCGCCGATCGGCGCGGATGGAGACCTCTTCGCGGTAGAGGCGGAAGCCGCGCACCGCATGGCGCAGCGCGGGAGGGGACTGTGCCATCACTGTCCACCAGTTGCCGGGTGTGCCGCCGACGGCGCCCGGCTCGGCAACTGGATCACGATCGCCGAACATGAAGCCGTACATCTTCAGCGTGAATTCGTCGCTGACTTCACCCCGCGGGATGGGATTAAGACGCGGCATTGCGTCTCCTCTCAGCTGGCGGCAGAAATCTGGAATTACCGCAGATTGCTCTCGATCCTAGGTTCTGCGACTGCGGGGATCGAGGTCTTCGGACGCCTGCCGGCCCGCATCCCCATTGGCATGCCAGACCATTGATCGACGCGCGAATCCACTAGCTTGCGGAGTTGACCCTTGCCTAGTGGTCGGGAGAGAGGGCGCCGTTCGCGACCCGGGTCAGAGCTTGCCGGCGACGAAGTCGGCGGCCTGGTTGGCCATGCCCGCGTCGATGTAGGCGCCCGCGAGGTGCTGTGGCCAGTTTTCCTTCCAGGTGTTCGGGTCGGCCGGGCTGCAGACGGGATCGGCGCCGTGGCACAACTCGATGGTCCGGTCGTTGTAGGTCGGGTTGAAGTTGGTGATCGGACCCACCCATTGGCTCCCGTTGCCGAACAAGGCGACGGCGGCGATGTGCTGATCGACGCCGGGCGGTAGCGGGCTGTCGAAACCGAACGCGCTGATGGGCGCCGCCAGCACGACGTCGGTGACCGCTGCGCCCAGCGAGTAGCCGCCCAGCACCAGCCGGGTGTCGGGGCAGTTGTTGACCATGTCCTGGATGTGATGGCTCATGTCGTTGGCGCCCTGGGCGACCTCGGTGTCGGCCGGGTACTGCACGGCGTATGCGCCGACGGTCCGGTTCACCTTGCTGCGCACGTCGCTGATGAACGCATTGCCCAGCACGCCCGGCCCGGGTGATTCGTAACGGCCGCGGGCGAACACGATCTGCACCGGCGGGCAGTTCGCGGCCGCGGCCGGCGGTGCCGCCCCCGGCGTCCCGGGCGGCAGCACCGCGGCGGGCAACATCAGGGCCACCGCGGCCGTGACCGCGGCAAAGCCAACACCAGCAAATTCACGGCTAAGCAAGGCGCGCACACGATGATCGTAGAGCGAACCCGCTCGGTCCGCTGGGCAGCCGGGATACAGATCGCGGGTGATCGCTCAGTGCGAACAACGACCACGGTGTCGGCGGCGCCGATCGAGACGATAGGTTCAGCTGATGAGTCACGTCGACGCGCGTGCGCCCAAGCGCTTGTTCGCCCTGGCCGAACGGGTGCAAGGTTTCATGCCGGCCGACGAGGGCCGCGCGCTGTACGAGGCCGCGCTGCGGTATCTCGGCGGCGGCATCGGCGTCGAGATCGGCACGTACTGCGGTAAATCCACGCTGTTGCTGGGTGCGGCGGCGCAACAGACCGGTGGCGTGGTCTACACCGTCGACCACCATCACGGTTCCGAGGAGCACCAGGCCGGCTGGGATTATCACGACGCGTCGATGGTGGATGAGGTCACGGGCCTGTTCGACACGCTGCCGACGTTTCGTCGTGCGCTCGATACCGCCCGGTTGGACGACCACGTCGTCGCGATCATCGGCAAGTCACCGCTGGTGGCGCGGGCCTGGCGCACGCCGCTGCAGTTTCTCTTCATCGACGGCGGCCACAGCGAGGCCGCCGCGAACCAGGACTTCGACGGCTGGGCCAGGTGGGTCGACACCGGTGGGGCACTGGTCATCCACGACGTGTTCCCCGACCCGAAGGACGGCGGACGGCCACCGTATTACATCTACTGTCGCGCACTCGATTCCGGACAGTTCCGGGAGGTCTCGGCCACCGGATCGTTGCGGCTGCTCGAACGTGTCAGTGGTGAGCCGGGGGAGCGCCTCTAGCGGAGCAGCGGGTTACCGGCCCGGGCCGGTGACAACGCATTCGCAATCGAAGTCGGTCTGCAGGCCCACCGGCAGCTCGTCGCCGCGGAAGATTCCCGCCCCGGCGGTGGTGTTCGACAGGGCGTCCGCCGCCAGGATCATCGCCGCACCGGTCCAGGTGGTGCGCTCCTCGGGCCACCGCTTACCATCCGCGAAAACCAGTCCCGTCCAATAAGATCCGTCGCCTTCGCGCAGATGCTGCATCGCGGCGAACTGCCGGTGAGCATCCGCGCGCTGCCCGATGGCGTCCAGCGCCATCACCAGCTCGCAGGTTTCGGCACCGGTCACCCACGGACGATCGCCGACGCACCGGATGCCCAGGCCGTCGACCACGAAGGCATCCCAACGCTGCTTGATGCGCGCGGCCGCCGCCCGGCCGCGCAGGGCGCTACCGAGGATGGGGTAGTACCAGTCCATCGAGTAGCGGTCCTTTTCGGTGAAAGTCTCGGGGTGTGCGGCGATGGCGTGACCCAGGCGGCCCAGCGCCAATTCCCACTCCGGCTGCGGGTCCTCGACCAGGGCGGCCAGGGCGAGCGCGCAGCGGATGCTGTGAAAGATGCTCGAGCACCCGGTCAGGAGGGCTTCCGGCAACACGCCGGCTTCGCTTCGTGCCCAACCGATCTCGCCATAGCCGAGTTGCATGTCGATGACGAAGTCGATCGCTTTACGCACCACCGGCCACATCTCGGCCGCGAACGTCTCGTCGCCGGTGACCAGCACGTGATGCCACGCGCCGGTGCCGACGTAGGCGCAGAAGTTGCTGTCGCTGTTGGCGTCCTCGATGACACCCGCGCGGAACTGGATGGGCCACGAGCCATCGGGGCGCTGGGTGCGGCGGCTCCAGTCGAAGGCGGCCCGCGCCGGCTCCAGCAGCCCGGCAGTGGTGAGTGCCATCGCGCACTCGATGTGATCCCACGGATCGGTATGGCCGCCCTCGAACCAGGGGATGGCGCCCGATGGTTCCTGTGCGGCGGCGATGGAAAGCGCGGTCTGTCGGCATTGTTCGGGAGTGAGGACCCCCGGAACTGCGGGCGGATTAGACCGATGCAACTGAATATCCTTCATTTGCTTGGCTTTTCGCCGCCTGCGGTTTGACGAAGTACATCGCTACGCTCTTGCCCACCAGCGGATTGAGTAGCGACTCCGCCAGCTGGGTGATCTTCGGCCGCTGCATCAGGTCCCACACCAGCAGCTTGTGGTAGATGGCCACCGCGCGATGGTCGGTATTCTGCACGCCCACAGCGCATTTGAGCCACCAGAAGGGGGAGTGCAGCGCGTGGGCATGATGGGTGTGGGTCAATTCCAGTCCGCCGCCCAGGATCTTGCCGCGCAATTCGCTGGCCCGGTAGATGCGTACGTGGCCACCCTCGTTGGCGTGGTACTCGTCGGATAACCACCAGCACACCTGCTCGGGCAGCCACCGCGGCACGCTGACCGCCAGCGTGCCACCGACTTTGAGCACCCTGATCAGCTCGGCGATCGCCGCGTCGTCGTGGGGAATGTGCTCCAAAATCTCCGACGCGATGACGCAGTCGAACGTCTGGTCGGCGTAGGGCAGCTTGAGCGCGTCACCAACGACCACCTTCGCCGACGCGCCGGCGGGCGCCTCACCGGTTTCGGCCATCGCGCGCAGGATGGTGTCCACCGAACGCAATTCGGCTTCGTCGCGGTCGAAGGCGACGACGTCTGCGCCGCGCCGATACGCTTCGAACGCATGGCGGCCGGCTCCGCATCCCACGTCGATGACCTTGGTCGACGGCCCGATGCCGAGCCGGTCGAAATCGACCGTCAGCATGGCGCTCCGCTCTGCGCGTTGCGGGCGATCGCCCGCTCGTAGACCCGAACGGTCTGAGCGGCCACCGCTTCCCAGCTGAAGACGTTGACGGCACGGGTGCGGCCCGCCTTGCCGAGGCTGCGGCGCTTTTCCGGGGAGTCCAGGAGTTCACCGAGCGCGTGCGTCAGCGCGTCCACGTCTGCGGGCGGCACCAGCTCGGCACAAGCACCGTCCGTCCCGAGGACTTCGGGCAGGGCGCCGACCCGGCTGGCGACGATCGGGGTGCCGCTGGCCATGGCCTCCACGGCGGGCAGCGAAAACCCTTCGTAGAGCGAGGGGATGCAGGCGACCTCCGCGGACGCGAACAGTGCGGCCAACTCCGCGTCGGACAGCCCGCTGGTGATGTGCACGATGTCGGAGATCCCGAGTTCGGCGATGAGCTTGTGGGTCGGCCCGTTGGGCTCCACCTTGGCGACCAACCGCAACTCGAGATCACGGACGGTCCGCAGTCGGGCGACCGCCTGCAGCAGGGTGCGCACACCCTTGAGCGGGGTGTCGGCGCTGGCGATCGCGATGATGCGGCCGGGCTCGCGGGGACCGGATCCCGGTTTGAACAGCTCTGTATTCACGCCCAGGGGGACGACGTGAAGTTGCTCCGGTGCCACGCCGAAGTCGGCGATGATGTCCGAGGCCGACGACGACGAGACGGTCAACAGGTCGGGGATGTGCCGGGCGACCCCTTGCTGCATGTCCAAGAACCCATACCAGCGGCGCACCAACGGCTTTCGCCACCATCGCGCGGCGGCCAGGTCCAACACCCGATCGCGGGTGATCGGGTGGTGCACGGTGGCCACGACGGGCAGTCCCGCCTCGGCGATGCTGAGCAGTCCGGTGCCCAGGCTCTGGTTGTCGTGGACGACGTCGAAATCGGCTGTCCGCTGGGCAAGTAACCGCGCGGCCCGCATCGTGAACGTTCGCGGTTCGGGGAAGCCCGCGGTCCACGTGGTGAGCAATTCCAACAGGTCGATGGAGTCACGAATCTCGCTCGGCCGCGGCACCCGGAACGGGTCGGGCTCGCGATACAGATCAAGGCTGGGCACCTCGGTGAGCCGGACCCGCGGGTCGAGCAGGTCGGGATACGGCTGTCCGGAAAACACTTCGACGTCGTGACCGAGTTCCACCAGACCGTGGCTGAGATGGCGCACGTAGACGCCCTGTCCGCCGCAATGGGTCTTACTACGGTAGGACAGCAGGGCAATTCGCATACTCAACTCTTCTTTGCTGGAAAATGACCGCGGAATGGCGCCGAATCCATCGCGGTCAACGGACTCCCGAACTCCGTGACAGCAAACTGGACATGTGTCCAGACTATAGTTCGATCACCTAATCGAGCGCAACGAGCCGGAGATCCGCCGTCCCGCGCGTAGGCGGCCCCCAGGATGTCCGACACGCAAAGATCATGCCACTGCTCGGTGTCCGCCATCTTTCCGACCGGTCGGTTCCGGCCGCGGCACCCCCGGAGTTAACCCGCGCTGACCGGCAAAGATCGGCCGAAAGGAGGCGTGGGCTTTTTGTTACCATCGCGCGGTGCGGGATTCGGCCGGACCGAGTGGACGCGGCGATCGACGATCGCCTTCGAGGCGCGACCTCTTCAAATGTGCCGGCGCCTATGCCATGGCGCCGGCGCTGCTGAGCCTGGGCGCGGGCGTCGAGGCCCCGACGGCGTCCGCGACCGGCATGAGGCTGATCGATTTCGCCGAGCGCCGGATCGCTCCCGACGAGATCAAGTCGGCCGGCTACGACGGCGTGGTGAATTACGTGTCGCAGTCGCGGCCGGGCGCCAACTTCGAGGCCAAGCCGCTGACCCGGGACTACGCCGACTCGCTGCGTGCGGCGGGGCTGCATATCGTCAGCAACTTCCAGTACGGCAAGCCCGGCTGGCCCGACCCTTCGGATTTCACCCGGGGCTATGACGGCGGCGTGGCCGATGCACACACGGCCATGCAGTTGCACTCCGCTGCGGGCGGGCCGAACTCGGCACCCATCTTCTTCAGCGTCGATGACGACATCGACGCCAGCGCTTGGAATAACGCTGCGGTCCAATGGTTTCGAGGGATCAACTCGGTGTTGGGGGTGGGCCGTACCGGCATCTACGGAGACGCCCAGGTGTGTGGATGGGCGATCAGGGACGGCGTCGTCGGTCCGTCCACCAGCGCGGGACACCAATGGGTGTGGCAGACGAGATCCTGGTCGCACGGCGATCGCCTACCGGCCGCGGTGCTCTACCAAACGGTCGTCAACAGTCCGGGAAATCCGGGGCCGCTGCTGGGCGGCATCAATGTCGATGTCGACGATGTCCTCGCCGCCGACTTCGGTCAGTGGGATCTCGATCGCTGAACCAGACGCGAAAGAACGGCACCCCGCGAGCGGATCGCTCGCGGGGTGCCGCTTTTAATCAAGACCCGTTACTTGAGGTCGAATCGGTCGTTGTTCATGACCTTGACCCACGCCGCGACGAAGTCCTCCACGAACTTGCCTTGGGCGTCGTCCTGGGCATAGACCTCGGCCAGTGCGCGCAGCACCGAGTTCGAGCCGAAGACAAGGTCATTCGGGGTCGCGGTCCACTTGAGCGCACCGGAGGCCCGGTCGTGACCCTCGTAGACGTTCTCCCCGGTCTCCGACGCCTTCCACTCGGTGCCCATGTCGAGCAGGTTGACGAAGAAGTCATTCGTCAACGCGCCCGGCCGGTCGGTGAACACGCCGTGCTTGCTGCCGCCGTGGTTGGCGCCCAGCGCACGCAGTCCGCCGACGAGCACCGTGAGCTCCGGACCCGTCACACCGAGTAGGTACGCGCGGTCCAGTAGAAGCTGCTCGAGCGGGGCCTTCTCGCCCGGCCGCGCGTAGTTGCGGAACCCGTCGGCCCGTGGCTCGAGCACGGCGGCGGACTCCACGTCGGTAGTCTCCTGCGAGGCGTCGGTGCGCCCGGGGGCAAAGTGCACCGAGATCTCGTAACCGGCGTCCTTGGCGGCCTTCTCGACCGCCGCGGAACCGGCCAGCACGATCAGGTCCGCAATGGAGATCTTCTTGCCGCCGGACGCCGACGCGTTGAAGTCCTGCTGGATCTGCTCCAGCACGGGCAGCACCTTGTCCAGTTCGGACGGCTCGTTGACCTCCCAGCTCCGTTGCGGCTCGAGACGAAGCCGCCCGCCGTTGGGACCACCGCGCTTATCGGTGTTGCGGTAGCTGATCGCGGCCGACCAGGCGGTCTTGACCAGCTGGGGGACGGAGAGACCCGATGCGAGCACCTTGCTCTTCAGGGCCGCGACGTCCTTATCGTCGACGAGTTCGTGGTCGACGGCCGGAACCGGGTCCTGCCACAGCTGCGCCTCGGGGATCCAGGGACCCAGGAAGCGGGAGACCGGTCCCATGTCGCGGTGCAGCAGCTTGTACCAGGCCTTGGCGAAGGCGTCGGCCAGCTCCTCGGGGTGGTCGAGCCAGCGCCGGGTGATGTCGCGGTAGATCGGGCTTTCCCGCAATGAGATGTCGGTGACCAGCATCGTCGGGGCGCGTCCCGGCCCACCGAACGGATCGGGGATGGTTCCCGCGCCGGCGCCGTCCTTGGCGGTGAACTGCCAGGCGCCTGCGGGGCTCTTGGTCAGCTCCCACTCGTAGCCGTACAGCGTCTCCAGGAAGGAGTTGTCCCACTTGGTCGGCGTCGGCGTCCAGACCACCTCCAGGCCGCTGGTGATGGCGTCCTTGCCCACCCCGCTACCGAACGAGCTCTTCCAGCCCAGCCCCTGCTGTTCGATCGGGGCGGCCTCCGGCTCGGGGCCGACCAGGTCGGCGTCGCCGGCACCGTGGGTCTTGCCGAAGCTGTGGCCGCCGACGATCAGCGCGGCGGTCTCTTCGTCGTTCATCGCCATCCGGCCGAAGGTCTCGCGGATGTCGATCGCGGCCGCGATCGGGTCCGGCTTGCCTTCGGGCCCTTCGGGATTCACGTAGATCAGGCCCATGGTGGTGGCGCCGTAAGGCTGCGCGAGATCGCGTTTGCCCGAGTAGCGCTTGTCGGTGCCCAACCATTCCTCTTCTTCACCGAACAGGATTTCCTCGGGCTCCCAGACGTCTTCGCGGCCGAAGGCGAAGCCGAACGTCTTGAATCCCATCGATTCCAGGGCCGTATTGCCGGCGAAGAGCAGCAGATCCGCCCAGGAGATCTTGTTGCCGTACTTCTTCTTCAGCGGCCACAGCAATCGGCGCGCCTTATCCAGGCTCGCGTTGTCGGGCCAGCTGTTGAGTGGGGCGAAGCGCTGCATGCCCTGGCCGCCACCACCGCGACCGTCATAGATGCGGTACGTACCGGCAGCGTGCCAGCTCATCCGGATGAAGAGGCCCCCGTAGTGGCCGTAGTCGGCGGGCCACCAGTCCTGCGAGGTCGTCAGCAGCGTGACCATATCGGCCTTGAGCGCGTCGACGTCGAGCTTGGCGAACTCCTCGGCGTAGTCGAAATCCTCACCGAGCGGGTTGGACTGGGCGACATGCGGGTGCAGCCTGGACACGTCGACCTGGTTGGGCCACCAGTCCTGATTCGTGCGTGGCGCATTCGACTTCGGCTGCGGTGAAGGGATTGCTGGGTTTTCGCTTTCGCTTGTGCTTGCCGACCCGGCGTCAGGCTGGGGAGGGCGGCTGGCGGATGTATCAGATGACACAGCATTCCTTTCGAGGGTGGGTAAATCGGGTTGCGATCACGGGCTGTGATCTAGGAACCTGCCGTCGAGCAATCGGCGCACAGGCCCCAGTAGATGACTTCGGCCTCATCGAGGACGAAGCCATCGAGAACGTTGTCGTCGTCCGAGGGTGTGAGGCAGGGAGCGTCGCCGACGGCGCAGTCGATGTCGGCGATGATCCCGCAGGACCGGCAGACGACGTGGTGGTGGTTGTCGCCGACGCGCGATTCATAGCGGGCGACCATGCCCAGGGGCTGGATGCGGCGCACCAGGCCGACGGTCGTCAGCGCATTGAGCACGTCGTAGACGGCTTGGCGCGAGACATCGGGCAGGCCGACGCGGACCGCCGAGAAGATCGTCTCGGTGTCGGCGTGCGGATTGGCGTCCACGACCTCCAGCACGGCAACCCGTGGCCGGGTCACCCGCAGATCGGCCATCCGCAACCTGTCCGCGTAATCGGCCGTCGATGACACGCCACCAATATGACGCACTTATTTGGAACGAGTCAAGACTTTATTGTGAAGTGGGGCACAACTCCGGGTGACGAATGAGCTGGATCACGGTCACGTGGGTTTAAGCGCGCTGCCTTTGCGCCACTCGTCCCAGCTGAGCGTCCAGTCGCCGTTCTGCGCCAGCTTCAGCGGAGGTCCGCCGCTGTTGCGGACCTCGACCACGTCGCCGGGCATCGAGAAGTCGAAGAACCATTTCGCGTTGTCGGCATTGAGGTTCAGGCAGCCGTGCGACGTGTCCCGGTGCCCCTGGGCCCACACCGTCGCATCGAGTTCGTGCAGATAGATGCCGTCCGAGCTGATCTTGGTGGCCCAATTGATGGTCTCGCGGTAGCCGAGCCTCGAGTTCTTGGGCAGGCCGAAGGTCGAGGAGTCCATGATGACGGGATTGCCCTTGTCCAGGACGGTGTAGACGCCGGACGGGGTCCAGAGTGAGATGGTCCTGCCGCCGACGTCTTCGGTGCCGCCCATTCCCATGCTTGTGGGCATCGTGCGCTGCAGGTTTCCGTTGCTGAAGACGCTGACCTGGTGGGTGGCGTCGTCGGCGATCGATACGTGCGCATCGCCGATACGGAAGGACACCTTGGTGTCGTCTTGCCCGAACAGGCCGTCGCCCAAGGCAATTCCGTAGATCTTCGCCTCGGCGGTGACGTTTGTGCCCGGCGCGTAGTAGCGCTCGGGCCGCCAGTGCGCGTTCTGGCCGTCGACCCAATACCAGGACCCGTCCACCTTCGGGGTGGTGGTCACCGACAGCTGCCGCTCGGCGGTGGCGCGATCGGTGATCTTCTCGTCGAAGTGCGCCACGATCACCGTTCCGACGCCGTAGGTGCCGCCGTCGTGCAGCGCGGCTTCCGACGTCGTGGTGAACGACACCTTGGTCTGGTTGGACGGCTTCAGTGTGGAGAAGGACGAAACCTGCTTGGCCGCAACGCCGCTGACGCCGCGGCTGGTGACCGTCAGCGTGTAGGTGCGGCCGTAGCCCAGCGGGACGGTGGGCTTCCACACCGTGTTGTCCGGGGTCATGACGCCCTCGATCGGTTTGCCGCTCTCGTTGACCATGTCGACGCCCGTCAGGGTCCCGTTCTCGGCTTTCACCGTGACCGGGGCGACGGGGTCGACGTCGTGGGCGTCGGGACCCGGGGTGATCGTTATTTGGGCCGGCTCAGCGGTTTTCGTGGGTGCACTGGGCTGATTGCATCCGCGGCCTGAGCAGTGCGAGGTCGACGCAACGTATATCGCACCCACCACGGCGACGATGGCGCACACCGCGAGCAAGAGCTGGCGAGGGCGACTCATCCGGAGGATCCGGCCGACGAACTGATCGCTGAACTTGGACGCCATGAAGCTGCCGAATCCCCGCCTTCTGTTTACTCGCAGGCCGCGAACTTCTGCCCGGCGATGTCGATGTTGTAGATGAGGTATCCCGCGACGTGCGGTTTTTAAACCGCGGTTGGGCTTCGTCACTTCGAGCCGCCACCGGCGGTCCGCGAGAGATCATGGCTGCATGGCCGATGAGGAACTCGACAGCCTCTACGAGGTGCCACCGAAGGAGTTCACCGCGGAGCGCGCCAGATTGGCCGCCGCGGCCAAGCAGCGCGGCGATAGCGCGGCCGCGAAACGGATTTCCGCCACCAACAAAGCGACGACGGCGGCGTGGATCGTCAATCGGCTGGCGCTCCGGCACGCCGACACCCGGCAGCGGCTGGCAGACCTGGGGGAGCGATTGCGCGCTGCGCACGCGGCAATGGACGGTGGGCGCATCCGGGAACTGTCGGCCGAGCAACACAAACTCATCGACGAACTCACCCGCAAGGCGCTGCGGGCGGCCGACCTGACGCAACCGTCGGCGACCGTGCGCGAAGATCTGACCAGCACGCTGCAAGCCGCGATCGCCGACCCGCAGATCAGCGCGCGGCTGGGCAGGTTGACCCGGCCCGAGCAGTGGTCGGGTTTCGGCGCGTTCGGCGACGCGGTACCGGAGTCGGCGGACACGTCGAGCGAACCGGCGAAGCCGCAGAGCACCCCCGCGCGGGAGCGGTCGGCGGACGAGAAGGCGCAGGAGCGACGGCGCGAGAAACTGAGCGCGGCCGTTGCCACCGCCGAACGCGCCAAGGCCGAGGCCGACGACCTGGTGACCGAACGACTGGCCCAGCGGGATGCCGCCCGGCAGCAACGTGACGATGCGGCCCGGGCACTGCGGGCGGCCGAGCGGGAACTCAGCGCCGCCGAAAAGGACTACGACAAGTCACGGGAAGCGGCCCGAACCGCCGCGGACGCCGGGAAGGAGGCAAAAGCCCGGTTGAAGCGGGCGTGAGCGAGTAGCGGCGTTTCCCCGGGCCGGGCCCGGGTATCAGGTCAGCCGTGACTTCTTTGTGGATGACCGAACGCGCCGAACAGCGTTGGGCCCCAAGCCGGCTTGATCAGGGCTCCGGGTCCGCCGATGTCATCGTCGTGGGCGCCGGCATCACCGGCCTGATGACGGCGGTGCTGCTGGCCCGCGCGGGCAAGGATGTGCTGGTGCTGGAGGCGCGCACGGTCGGCGCGTGCGCCACCGGAAACACCACCGCGAAAATCAGCCTGCTGCAGGGCAGTCAGCTATCCAAGGTGCTGCCACGGCACGGCCGGGAGGTCGCGCGCGCGTACGTCGACGGCAACCGCGAAGGCCAGCAGTGGGTGCTGAGCCACTGCGAGGCGCAGGGCGTGGCGGTGCAGCGCGAGGATGCCTACACCTACGCGCAATCCGTGCGGGGCGTCCCGTCGGCGCGCGCCGAGCTCGCGGCGTGTCAGGCGGTCGGCCTGCCGGTGGTGTGGGACGACGATGCCGAGGTGCCGTTCGCCTATCACGGCGGTGTACGGCTGGCCGATCAGGCGCAGTTCGACCCGATGTCGTTCCTCGACTCGCTGGCCGTCGAGCTGCTGAGTCGCGGTGGACGGCTGGTCGAGCACACCCGGGTGCGACGGGTGTCGTGGTGCGGCAAAGGGGTGCGCGTGCACGTCGACGACGCCGGCCAGCGAGACGTCGAACTTCAGGCCCCCCAACTGGTGCTCGCCACCGGCATCCCGATCCTGGATCGCGGCGGGTATTTCGCGCGGGTGAAGCCGAGCCGGTCCTACTGCCTGGCCTTCAAGGTTCCGGGCAACATCACCCGGCCGATGATGATCTCCACCGACTCGCCGACACGGTCGGTGCGGTACGCGCCGGTCGCGGACGGGGAGCGGTTGATCGTGGGCGGGGCCGGCCACACGGTGGGGCGCGAGAAGAGTCCGTCCGAGGCGCTGGACGAGCTGTCGGCGTGGACGCGCAAGCACTACCCGGGCGCCGTGCAGACCCACTTCTGGTCGGCGCAGGACTACACCCCCATCGACCACCTGCCGTACGTGGGCCCCATCCTGCCGAACACCGAAAGCATCTTTATCGCAACGGGTTTCAACAAGTGGGGGATGACCAACGGCCCCGCTGCGGCGTTGGCGCTGTCCAGCCGTATCCTGGGCGGGCGGATGGACTGGGCCCGCGCGTTCGCCAGCTGGAGTCCGCACGAGCTGACGGGGCTGGCGACGGCCCTGCAAGCCAACCTCGAGGTCGGCTTCAATCTGACGAAGGGTTGGATCACCCCGGCGATCCGGACTCACCGCCGCAGCCCGGTCGACGGCGAAGGCGGCGTTGTGAGTGGCCCGCCGTGGCATCTGGAAGCCCGCTGCCGCGTCGACGGGACCGAGCACCGCGTCTCGCCGGTGTGCCCGCATTTGGGTGGCATCGTGAACTGGAATGACGCCGACGACGCGTGGGAGTGTCCGCTGCACGGGTCTCGGTTCGCTCCCGACGGCACCTTGCTCGAGGGCCCGGCCACCCGCGACCTGACCGCGTAGCTACGAACGTCAGCTCGCCTTCTCGAAAACGAGCCAGCGCAAGTCGATCGGGGAGTCGTCACGCTCGAGGTCGAACACATCGAGGCCACCGGCCCATCCCTCGAACCAGCCCGTGGGCGGCCAGGCATCCGACGGTAGCTGTGCCTTTTCATACTCGTAGGCGGAGTCGTCGGCGATCGGCTCGAGAGGCAGGCCGGCCGCCGCGGCGGCCACCTGGTCGCGGGTGAAGATCATGCTGTTGCACTGCTGACTGAGTTGCACCGCGACGTCGTCGGGAACGTAGCCGTCGCGGGCCAGGAAGGTGTTGAAAACCAAACGCCCACCTGGCGCCAGGCAATCGGCGGCGAGTTCGAACATACCGCGCAATTCGTGCGGCGTACGGAAGTCCGACACCACCTCCGAGAGCACCATCAGCTGATACTGCTCGCCCACGCCCTCCATCGCCGTGAAGACATCGCTCTGAATGACGTTCACGCACAACGATTCACCGGCGGCTTCGGCGACAATCGCCTCGGCGAACCTCGCGGTCATCTCGACCGCGTCGACCGGATGTCCGCGCCGGGCCAGGGCGAGCGCATTGCGTCCGGTCCCCGCACCGACATCGAGCACCCGATAGACCGATGGATCGGCCGCCTCCGTGGCCAGCGCCAACACCCGAGCGTCCGGCTCGGTGCCGAACAGCGGCGGCGGGCGGACCTCGACCCACTGGTCATAGTCGGCCTCGATCGTGCGCCAGTCGGCGTGGACGCGGAAGTTCACGCCCGTCCCGAATGGTGCGTGGTACGAGATGAGGACCTCCGAACGAGGGGAGGCCTTGAATGCCTTCGCCAACTCGACTTCCAGCGTCGACCGCAGCTGCGCGGCTTGTTCAGGTGTGTGCCAGACGCCCAGGGTGGCGCAGACGTTGCCGCACAGCTGGACGTACTCGTCGATCAGGCCCGGCACCGCCGGCACCCTGATGTGGCCCTCGGCCGACAATCGGCGATACAGCCGCCTGATCATCGCCTCACGCAGCATCAACGGGTCGAACGACCTATTCGGCTGATCCTGCACCAGAACCTTCTACACGACCGGCGGGCTTTACACCACCGCTGGGCGAACGGGCCGGCCGGCTATGCCTGGCCTGCGGCGGCTTCGAGGAGATCGGCCGCCGCGGCGACGCTTTGATCGGGCGTGGTCATTTGGGTGGCCACCTCCCTTGCTCGGCTGAGGTGGTGCGCAGAGCGCACCGAGCGCAGGTCGGCGACCAGTGAGTCCAACGTGGAGGCCGAGAACGCCCGCCCCAGGCCGACTTTCAACCTGCTGACCGCATCGGCCCAGATCGGCTGATCGAGCCAGAGCCAGAGGATCAACATGGGTACGCCCGCCCGCATGGCGGCGGCGGTGGTGCCGGCGCCGCCGTGGTGCACGATCGCACGGCACGCCGGAAAGACGGCGGCGTGATTCACCGCCTCCACGATCTTGTGGTCGGCGGGCGGGATGTCAGTGAAATCGTTTGGGCCACTGCAGATCAACGCCCGCTCGCCTATCCGCGCGCAGGCCGCGCTGATCACGGCGACCGTCTCGGCGGGGGAGGTGACCGGCGTGCTGCCGAATCCGAAATAGATCGGCGGCGTCCCGTCGGCGATCCAAGACAACACCTCGTCGTCCGCATCGGCCGGCAGCCCGAGGGTCAGCGAACCGACGAAGGGCCGCCGGTATCCCGGCCCGGCCCATTGCTTCGCCAGTTCGGGGGTGCACAGCTCGTCGTAGGTCTGAATCTCGACCGCCGGTTGCGCCGACGGGTTGTCGGGCAGACCGAACGCTCGACGCTGTGCCGATTCGGCCGCGCCGGTGACTTCTGACTGCAGCCGGCCGAGCTCCAAGGTCTCGGCGGGAAAGAAATGCAGCGCGGCCAGCGGTATGCCGAAATGCTCCCCGACGTTGGCGGCCAGCCGCTGCTCGTTCATCCCCGCCACCAGCAGGTCGGCACCGGCCGCCACCGATGTCAGCGTCTCGCTCTTGCCGATCCACACCGTGGTGACGCGCTCGATGAGCTGCGGCAGCGCGCTGATCGGATTCTGGACGTTGCGGACGAAATTGGTCGCCATGTTGATCTGCTCGCGGCTGTCGGGCCCGTACGCGACGGCGGCAAGCCCCGCCGACTCGGCCATGTCGAGCTTGTCGGGTGGCACCGCGATGACGACGTCGTGCCTTCGGCGGTGCAACTCCCGTGCGACGGCGACGCAGGGCTCGACGTCGCCGCGGCTGCCGTAGGCGGCCACCACAATCTTCATCAACGGACCTCACTCGCGGGGATGCCACAAATCCAAGCAGAGCGGACGCCGCCAGACCCGCTACATGCCCGCCCGCGGCTCTGAACAGGGCTTTTACCGACGCCGGTCAGGCGAAACCGGGCCGGGGAACGCGGGCAGACGCGGCGCATCTTGATGGACGCGGGCTGAGAGTGGTTCGCGCAATACGCGCCGAGCCGTTGTGAGTTTCGGCCGTGATGTGCAGGTAATCTACTGTTAACCCGCGGTAACAATTTCGCTGTATTCGTTGACGTGGGCGCACCTGCGAACGTGTGGGGCCGACTCACTAGCACAGTAGACGGTCTCATTCGGCCGTCTTCGTTCGCGGCACTGGCAGCACCGGAGGGAATGCGATTTGTTTGCTGCTCGGCTGGCTATTCTCAAACGGCGCGCATCGAGGCCGTCAACGGGCTGGCTGCCTCGAGCGATCGAAGGAGAACGGCATGGACTTCGCGGTACTACCGCCGGAGGTTAACTCCGCGCGGATGTATGCCGGTCCGGGGTCGGGACCGATGCTGGCCGCCGCGATGGCCTGGGACGAATTGGCCGCCGCGCTGCAAACAACCGCGAACTCCTATCAGGCCGAGATCACGGCCCTGACCTCCGGTCCATGGGTCGGCCCGTCGTCGGCCTCCATGGTCGCGGCGATCACCCCCTATTTGGAGTGGATGCGGACCGCCGGCGCCCAGGCCGAAGAAACCGCCAACCAGGCCAGGACAGCGGCCTTCGCCTACGAGACGGCGTTCGCCGAAACGGTGCCGCCCCCGGTGGTCACGGCCAACCGCATCCAGCTGGCGACGCTCGTCGCGACCAACTTCCTAGGCCAGAACACGCCGGCGATCGCCGCGACCGAGGCGGAGTACGGCGAGATGTGGGCCCGAGACACCGCGGCCATGTTCGGCTACGCGGGTACCACGGCCTCGGCGACGCGGCTGACACCGTTCACCCAACCCGATCAGACCACCAACTCCGACGTTGCCCAGTCCGACGCGGTCAGCCAGGCCACCGGAACCGGCGCCGGGAACACGGCCAACACCGTGGCCCAGCAATCGATGTCCGCGGTACCCAACCTGCTGACCAACCTGTCAGCGGCGCCACTTGCAGCCCCTGACCCTTCGTCAGCGCTGAACACGTTGGACTTTTTGAGCGATGTGATCGCAATTACCGTCGACTTGCCGTCGGGCGTGGCCGGACTTGGTATCGACACACCACTGACGGCGGTCTCCTTTCCTTACGACATCATGGGTGCGTATACCGGTTTCCACACCGATGACATCGTCAGCGGCTGGGCCGGGGTGCAGTCCTGGCCGGGCACGGGCGCGGTGCCGCCCACGCCGTTCCCGGTCGTCACGAACCCGGCGGGCGGATTCGGAACATTGGCAGCGGGGCTGGGCCAGGCGAACACCGTTGGAGGCTTGTCGGTGCCGCCGGGCTGGACCGCGGCCGCCCCGGCGATTCGCCCGGCCGCCTTGGTGCTGCCTGCCACCGGCGCCGGTGCCGGCGCCCAAGCCGCCGCAGCGGCCGCGGCCGCTCCCGGCGGAACCGGGAGTTTGTTCGGCGAGATGGCCACGGCGAGCATGGCCGGGCGCGCGATGGCCGGTACCGGGGGGGCACTGGGTCGCGAGCGGTCCCGGGCCGGCGAGATCGAGAAGGCGACGCGCGAGGCGCCGAAGCCGCCGACGACCGACCCGAAGGCACCACCGCAGGTTGCCGCGGGCGGCCCGATCACGAGCATCGCCGCCGAGCTGCGCGAACTGGCTTCGCTGCGCGACGCGGGAATTTTGACCCAGCAGGAATTCGAAGAGCAGAAAAAGCGCCTGCTGCCAAGCTGATCCGGGCCCCGGGCGCTGTACGTTCGTCGGTCGATCCGGGCGAGCACACAGGTTCTCGCGTTATTCGACAATAGCGGTGCGGTGCGGGTGCTACCGTTTGCTGGCCATTCGACCGTCGACGGGACCTTCCTCGCTGATGCTCACATTTCGGACCACCCCCGCGGCCCGCGCCGCGGTGATCGGCGCATGCATCGGTTTGGCCACCGCGGCGCTCGCCTCGGGGTGCGGCGGCGCACCGCCGGCGACAACGACCGCCACCACCTCATTGGCCAAAGTCGTTGCGGCACAGACAAATTCATCGTCCACACCAGGAGCCGGCCCCGCGACAACCACCGCACCCGGCGTGTACGGCAACCCCGCCGCCGCGGCGAAGTACTGGGTGGCGCAGTCGCTCGAGGACAACTGCGGACTCGTGTCGATCGCCGACGTGGTGGGCGAGGCCACCGGCAACGCACCCACCGAACGGCAGATGCTGGACCTGGCGGAGTCGACGCCGTCGGGGGCCAATCCCGGACCGATCTACGCGCCGCGCAACGACCCGAGCCACTCCGGCCCGGACGCCGGCATCTCAATGTCCGACCTGGTGATCCTGCTCGACCACTTCGGAATCAAATCCGAGATGAGCTCCACGTCCGACCGGGACCAGAACGGACTGCCGCTCCTCGAGCAATACCTGGCCAAGGACCGAAAGATCATCGCCTTCGTCAACTCCTCGGTCATCTTGAACGCCGACGACCAGCGCACCAAGGCTGACCATTTCCTGGTCGTGACGGGCATCGACACCGGCAAAGAGATCGTGCACCTCAACGACCCCGGTGTCGACCACGCCGACGAACAGGTCAGCTTCAGCACGTTCACGACGACCTGGCAGACCAGCGATCAGTCGATCGTGGTGACCGCGGCGCCGGGCTGAACCCTGGTGACGCCAGGCCATTTCGGGCACAGTGAGCAGTGGAACTTCAGTGAAGGCGCGTGATGGACAACTCGACCGCCCAGGTCTGGAATGCCGCACGGATGCGGGTGCAGGCGTTGCTTCGCTATCCGGTGAAGTCGATGCTCGGCGAAGCCCTCGATCGCCTGCTCGTCGACGAGCGCGGCGCCGAGGGCGACCGGCGGCTGGCGCTCCTCGACGGTGAGACCGGGCACGTGGCCAGCGCGAAGAATCCGCGGCTGTGGCGTGATCTGCTGACGTGCACCGCACATGCCGGTGCCCAGGGTGTGCGCATCAGCCTGCCCGACGGGACCGACGTCGCCGCCGACGATCCGGGCGTCGACGAGCTGATCTCGCGGCTGACCGGCCGGCGGGTCCGGTTGATCACCCAACGCCCCGAGGGCGCGACGCTGGTGCGTCCCGATCCGGAGCAATTGCTGGAACTCGGTCTCGACGCCGAGGTCGACGGCCGCATCCTGCGCATCGCCGCGGCCACCCCGGGCGAGTCGTTCACCGACGAAGCCCCGTTGCATGCGATCACGACGGCCACCCTCGAACACATCGGCGTGGAGGCGCTGCGCTACCGCCCGAACCTGGTGATCGCGACGCCGCCCGATTATCCGCCGTATGCCGAAAACGACTGGGTGGGCAGCGAAATCGCCATCGGGGAGGCGCGGCTGCGCGTCCTGACGGCCACATCGCGCTGCGTGGTCCCCACGCTCGAGCACGGACCGCTGCCACGAGCTCCGCAGGCGCTTCGCGTACCCGCGGCCGAAAACCGGTTGAACACAGGCGGTCACGGCACGCAGCCATGTGCGGGGGCCTACCTCGCGGTGGTGGCCCCGGGCGTAATCCGCGTGGGTGACCGAGTCACCATCGGGCCATAGCGGCTGCGCAGCAACGCGTCAGCCGCCCAAGTTGCGCAGCGCAGTGTCGAGTTGCTCGGCCTGCTCGATAACCTCGCGGTCGGATAACTGCGCGTGTCCGACTCGCTGCACCAATTCCTGGCGCGTCACGATCTGCAGGGCCCCTCGATATTCGGCTGACTCCAGATCAGCCGGCGCGACGACCGCGGCACGCCCCTCGATTACCACCAGCGTCGCGTCCGCGTCCGGGCTGGCGAGTAGCCGTCGCACGTCCTCGGAATTAATGGTCATGAGCCACCGCCCCGCCCGGTGCGCTGTTGCAGCTCGTCGATCAGGCTGGAGGCCTGGGCCTTGGTGAGGTTGTCCGGGATCTCTTCGCCCGCTTCTTGTGCCAGCGTGTTCAAGTAGCTGCGCTGCGGCCCGGTCATGGGTTCGCCGCCGGTCACCCACTGCGACTGGTCCTTTTCCGGATTCTCCTGTGGCGCCTGCGCGGCATCGTCGACCATGCATGTGGCTATGCCCGCTACTGGGCCAACGTAATCAGGAAGCGCTGCGGACGGTTTCGACATCTAACCGGTCGCCCCGACCATGTTCATCACCATCAGCACCGCTACCGCGATGAACGCCACGGCGACGATGCACACGGCAACGACGGTGAGCACGGAACTGGGGGTGAATCGGCGGTTGTGGCTCGGACCCCGCAGGTTTGGGGCGCGGCCGGCGGCGTCGTGCCCGGCGCGGCACCTCCTCCTGGCTCGAGCCCCGGTATCTGCGTCGGGTAAGGATCGGGAGGTTGCCCGTGCGGATGCCGGCTTCAGTCGTCCAAGTTGGGTGTCGGGCTCTGTGCCGATTCCCATTTTGCCTCGAGGGACCGCTTCACCCGCGTGCCGGCCGCCAGATCGAGCTGAAAGGTCTCACCGCCGTCGGCCTCGAAGGTGATGAGATACCCCGCGTCGCTGGGGTCCTTGAAGACGACTTTGTAGGGCTGTTCACCCGAGCCGCGGTCCACGGCGATGATGTCGCCAGGGGTGACGTCGTCGATCAGGTCGTTGCCGGAGACTTTGGACATACGGTCGACGTTAGCCGAAAAGACGCGGTGGACGTCGAGCCGGGCAGCGCAGTGACCGACCTCACCTACGGCTGCAGGAAGGCCTTGATGGCGCGACGCTCATCCATGGCTCGATAGGCCTCGGCGACCTGCTCGAGGGGAAGGCGCAGGTCAAACACCTTGCCGGGGTTGATCTTTCCGTCGAGCACCGACTCGATCAGGGATGGCAGGAAGTGCCGGACCGGGGCGGGTCCGCCGCGCAACCCGACCTGGGTGCTGAAGAGCTGCTCGCCGGTGATCGCGACATCGTGGGGGACACCAACGAACCCGACGAAGGCGCCCGGGCGAGCGGACTGGATGGCTTGTTGCATTGCCTGGCCGGTACCCACGCATTCCAGCACGGCGTCGGCGCCGACGCCTTCGGTCATCTCCTTGATGACCGCCACTCCGTCATCGCCGCGTTCGGTGACGATGTCGGTGGCGCCGAATTCACGGGCCAGCTCCTGTCGGGGCTCGTGGCGGCTCATCGCGATGATCCGCTCGGCGCCCTTTTGGCGGGCGGCCAGCACCGCGCACAACCCCACCGCGCCATCACCCACGACGGCCACCGTCATGCCGGGAACGACGCTGGCCGCTTCGGCGGCGAACCACCCGGTGCCCATCACGTCCGACAGGGTCAGTAAGTCCGGGATCAGTTCCTCGTCGGGTTGGTCGGGCAGTGCCACGAGACTGCCGTCGGCCCAGGGGATGCGCACGGACTCCGCCTGGCAGCCGCCCATCAGCACGCGGTTTACGCACGAACTCTGAAGTCCGTTGCGGCAATTCGGACAGGTGCCGTCGGAGGCGTAGAAGGATCCGATGACGAATTGGCCGGGCTTGACCGAGGTGACGTCGCTGCCGACGGCTTCGACGACACCGCAGTACTCGTGACCGAACGGCTTGGGCTCGGGAACGGGGTTGATGCCGCGGTAATCCCAAAGATCCGAGCCGCACACGCAGGTCGCGGTGGTGCGGATGATCGCGTCGGTGGGGGTGACGATCTCGGGTTCCGGCAGGTCTTCGAATCGGACATCGCCGGCGCCGTAGATAACAGCTCCTCGCATAACGCCTCCCTCTCGCGGTAGTGGGAGCCCAAGTACCCGAAATCGATGTTCTTAACCGCGCCTCAACGCCATTTGATGCCGCACCCGATGGACGGACGCTGCTCGGGATTCACCGGTTGCCCGGCCAACACCGCGTCGACCGCGGCGCGGACGTCCGCGCCCGTGACCGGCCGACCGTTTTTGGGCCGGGAGTCGTCGAGCTGGCCGCGGTAGACCAGCCGGCGTTCGCCGTCGAACACGAAGGTGTCGGGCGTGCAGGCGGCCGAGTAAGCGCGGGCGACGTCCTGGGTTTCGTCATAAAGGTACGGGAACGTCCAGCCATGGCTGCGGGCCTCCTCGACCATCTGATCGGGCCCGTCCTGCGGGTAGGTGACCACGTCATTGCTCGAAATGCCCACCATCGCAACGCCTTGCTCGGCGAGGTCACGACCGAGCGCTGCAAGCGCGTCTGCGACGTGCTTCACGTACGGGCAGTGATTGCAGATGAAGGTGACGACCAGGGCGGGGCCGGTCAGATCGTCGCGACTGAGCGTGCGGCCGGTGGCCGGCTCGGGCAGCGTGAAGGCCGGGGCGACGGTACCGAGGGGGAGCATGGTGGACTCGATGGCCATGCCGGCCAGGGTATCGCCATATGGCTCGTTCGCGCACCACGCGGCACCATGAACGCGAAATATGTTGTGCTACAGGTTAATTCAAAGCGACATGCGTGATTCGCGCGTTCGGCAGCGCAAGCAGACGGTCGAATCGGCCAAGCGCCAGGTGGAGGACCGGACTCAGGCCGCCGAGAAGGCCGCGGCCAAGGCTTCCGCGGCCAAAGTCGCGGAGGCCGAGGACAAGCTCGGCAAGGCCGCGAAGCAACGCGCCGAGGCGGATCGGGTGGCGCAGCTGGCGGCCGCCGAGAAGCGGCAACACCAGGAGGAGCGGGCTAACGACTGACGGGTGTCAGACCCTCGGGGCACCCTGGTTGATCTTGTTGGCCGCAAACGTCGCGGCCTGGGCAGTCATCCCGGCGTCGATGTAGGAAACATGCGCCATGATGTTGCCACCGCCGGAGCAGATCGGATCATCGGGCGCGCAAATGCTGGTGACCTTGGAGGCATACGCCGGGTTGATCGTCGGCAGCGGTTGGCCGCCCCACAGCATGGTGGAGAACTGGCTGGTGGGCTCGCCGAAGAGCGCGACGGCCGCGACGTGGTCGGCCACCGAGGACGGCATCGCGTTGGTGGCCAGGTCGATCACCGTCGAGCCCTGGGAGTAGCCGCCGAGGACGATCTTCGAGTTCGGGCAACTTGCGACGACGTCCTGGATGTGTGCGCTCGCGTCGTTGGCCCCGGCGTTTGCGCTGTTGTGGTAGTCGTCGTTGGCGGGATAGTTGACCGCGTAGACGTCGACGGACTTACCGCCGAGCTGCGACGTGAGCGAGTCGACGAAAGCCTGACCGATGTTGCCCAGACCGGGTTCCTGGTGGGTGCCCCGGGCGAAGACCACCGATACGTCCGAGCATCCATCTGCGACCGCGGTGGGCGTTCCGATGGGTGCACTCAACAGCGCCCACGTCGTCACAACCGCGATACCAACCCAGCGAGCAAATCTGCGTGCACTCATGCCGAGATCCTGTCATATCGTCGGTCATGACCGTGCCGGCGGTTGACACCAGGACGGGCACCGACGCTCGAGCGGTCGAATGACGTTGCAGCGCAACGCCAATGCCTACGACCCGGTGGTTCGGATGCGAATCGCACCGCCCCAGTCACCGTCGGGGTCGACGGCCTCGCCGCGCCGCGTGATCTCCACGTCGCCCGACCTGGCGAGCCGCCGGGCCGCCGCCCGGGCGTCGTCCATCAGCTCGCGCCAATCGTCGCCGCCGACCGCGCGGGCGGCGTCCGACGGGCAGATGCTGCTCCGCGGGCCACGATGCTCGGCCAGCGCCAGGATGGACGACTCGAGCCGCTGCATCATCGGGCCGTCGCCGAGGGCGGTCTCGGCGTGGTCGGCGCCGCGGCCCCCGCCGTCGAGCACACGACCCAGTTCGGCACGCAATCGCTCGCCCGCCCCACCAGTCAGGGCCACGGCGCCGCCGTTCTGACGCCGCCGATCGTCACCGGCCGCGCCATTGCGGTTTGCGCTTCTCGGCCCAGGCGCGCAGCCCCTCGGCGACGTCTTCGGTCGCACCGGCCACCTTGCGCATGGTCTCGCCGAAACGCACGGATTCGATCCAGCCCATGTCGGCAGTTCGCCACGCCACTTCTTTGGTCGCCCGCTGGGCCAGCGGCGCGGCCTCGGTGAGGGTGCGCGCCCAGGCCTGGGCTTCGGCCTGCAGCTGCTCCGGCTCGACCAGCTTCCAGACCAGACCGATTTCCTTGGCCCGCTCGGCGCTCATGGGTTTGCCGGTCAGCAGCAGCTCCATCGCATTGGCCCAGCCCACCCGGTGCGGGAGCCGAATGGCCCCGACGATGGTGGGCACCCCGATGGACACCTCGGGAAAGCAGAAGGTCGCCTCGGTGCTGGCGATGACGAAGTCACAGAACAGCACGCCGGTCACGCCGTAGCCGATGCACGGGCCGTGTACGGCGGCGATGGTCGGCTTGAACAATTCCATGCCGCTTTCGAACGAGTTGATGGTGGGTTTCTCCCAGAAGGTGCCGCCGAACGTGCCGACCGAGCCTTCGCCGTCCTTCAGGTCGCCGCCGGCGCAGAAAACGCTGCCGTTGGCCGTCAGGATCCCGACCCACGCGTCCAGGTCGTCGCGGAAGCGATCCCAGGCGGCGTTGAGGTCCTGGCGCAGCGCGCCGTTGATGGCGTTGCGCGCCTCGGGGCGGTTCAGGGTGATGGTGGCAACGTGGTCTTGCAGCTCATAGGTGACCAGACTCATGACTGCAGACTATTGCGCCGGGCTCACAACCTCGCCATAAGCCGGGAACAAACCCGTTCTCATGGCGTGCGCGAGCGACGAAAATCATCGAATATCGCAAGGCGCCCAACGGTTTTCGAGGGAAGGCGTTTGACGTCGTCGAAATGCACGTGGACCCGCTCGAAGGCTTTGACCCGTTCGGCTTTGACCTTGTTCGTGTAGGTCCGCCGATCCGCCAGCGTCAGATCCGCGTCGTCGCTGAACGCGCCCAGCAGCGCGCGCGGGTAGAGCCGCTCCACCAAGACGACGTTGACCTCGGCGCACATCACCAGTGCCACCGACGCGAGGAACAGAAACGCCAACGCCCCCAACACTAGTGCGAACACACTATTGGTGGCGCTGGCCCGTTTCACGGTATGCGCCACATAGCCGGCCCCGAACCACTGCAGCATCTGCCAAATGAACGCTGCGGCAACCGCTCCCGGCAACACCTGCCGATACGTCAGGGCCCGCGCCGTCGTCACTCGGAAGGCCACCAGGCAGATCAGCGCGTTGATGGCCACCGCAACGAGCACGAGACCGATCTTGCTGAAGATGCCGACGGACCCGGTGGCGTGGCCCGCCGCGGCCAACAACGTGGCGGCGACGGCGGCCGAGCCGAGCACCAACAGCAGCATCAGGCTGCGCAGCCTGGACCGGATCGGGTTGGGGCGCTTGTGCTTCGGCACCGCCCACACCGTGTCCATCGCGTTCTGCAGCGCCTGCCCCACCCCCAGGCCGCCGTAGAGCGCGCCGAGCAGGCCGACGATCACGCCCACCGTTCCTCCGCTGAGTCCCTCGGGGTGGTGCAGCTGTGCGCCGAGGACCGGGAACTGGCTCAACGTGCTGTGCAGGACCTGGGCTTGCAGATCGGGCCGGCCGGCCAGCACCACGCCAAGACCGGTGGTCAACAGCAGCAGCATCGGAAACAGCGACACCAGCCCGTAGTAGGTGATCAGGGCGGCCAGGTAGCCGCCCTGATCGTCGTTGTACTTGTAGACAACACCGACGATCACGCCGACGACTCGATTACGCCGCTGCAGCTCGTCCAGCCAACCGACCATCGCCGATCACTTCCCCCACCAACCGGCATCCCTTCGATGCACTCGCCACGTGATACCCGCATTCGGCGGCCATCAACCCAGCCGGTCAGTCGACGCGTTGGGGATGCGGGCGCGCGAGTGCCTATCCTGTGCGGGGTGGCCGAACCGTCTGCAGCGCAGTTGCGCAACCAGCTCGACGGCCTGACCTTGCGCGACGCGGCCCGGCTCGGCCGGCGCCTGAAGAACCTCCGCGGCGCGTCGCCCGAGAAGCTGCGACAGCTCGCCGAACAAGTCGCCGCGGCGCACACGGTCGTCGCCGCCCGTCAAGCCGCCGTCCCCGCCATCACCTACCCCGACCTGCCGATCAGCGACCGGCGGCAGGAGATCGCCGCTGCCATCCGGAAGCATCAGGTGCTGGTGATCGCGGGGGAGACCGGGTCGGGGAAGACCACCCAGCTGCCCAAGATCTGTCTCGAGGCCGGCCGCGGCATCCGCGGAACCATCGGCCACACCCAGCCCCGCCGGCTGGCCGCCCGCACCGTCGCCCAGCGCATCGCCGACGAGCTGGGCAGCCCGCTCGGCGACACCGTCGGCTACACCGTGCGCTTCACCGACCAGGTCAGCGATCGCACGCTGATCAAGCTGATGACCGACGGCATTCTGCTCGCCGAGATCCAGCGCGACCGCCGCCTGCTGCGCTACGACACGCTGATCCTCGACGAGGCGCACGAGCGCAGCCTCAACATCGACTTTCTGCTCGGTTACCTGCGTGAGTTGCTGCCTCGCCGACCCGATCTGAAGGTGATCATCACCTCGGCGACGATCGAGCCGCAGCGCTTCGCGGCGCACTTCGAGAACGCGCCGATCATCGAGGTGTCCGGCCGGACGTATCCGGTCGAGGTGCGCTACCGGCCGCTGGAGGTTGCCGTGCCTTCGGCCTCCGATGACGATCCGGACGACCCGGACCACGAGATCGTGCGTACCGAGACCCGCGACGAGGTCGAGGCGATCGTCGACGCGATCGGCGAACTCGAGGCCGAGCCGCCGGGGGACATCCTGGTCTTTCTCTCCGGAGAGCGCGAAATCCGTGATACCGCAGAGGCTTTGAGTGGACTCAAACACACCGAGGTGCTCCCGCTGTACGCGCGCCTACCCACCGCCGAGCAGCAGAAGGTGTTCGCGCCGCATACCGGGCGCCGCGTCGTGCTGGCGACCAATGTCGCCGAAACATCGTTGACCGTGCCGGGGATCCGCTATGTCATCGACCCGGGCAATGCCCGGATTTCGCGTTACAGCCGGCGTTTGAAGGTGCAGCGGCTGCCGATCGAGCCCATCTCGCAGGCGTCGGCCGCGCAGCGGGCCGGCCGTTGCGGCCGGGTCGCGCCCGGCGTGTGCATCCGGCTCTACTCCGAGCGGGACTTCGCGGCGCGGCCGCGCTACACCGAACCCGAGATACTGCGGACGAACCTCGCCGCCGTGCTGCTGCAGATGGCGGCCCTGCAGCTCGGCGACATCGAGGAGTTTCCCTTCCTCGATCCACCGGACCGGCGCAGCGTCCGCGACGGCGTGCAACTGCTGGCCGAACTCGGCGCGTTCGACCAGCACGGCGCCATCACCGATCTCGGCCGCCGACTCGCGCGACTGCCCGTCGATCCGAGGCTGGGCCGGATGATTCTGCAGGCACAGACCGAGGGGTGCGTTCGCGAGATGCTGGTGCTGGCCTCGGCGCTGACGATCCCGGACCCACGGGAACGCCCGAGCGACCGCGAGGAGGCGGCCCGCGCAAAGCACGCCCGTTTCGCCGACGAGCACTCCGACTTCATGTCCTACCTCAACCTCTGGCGCTATCTTCGTGAGCAGCGGAAGTCATTATCCGGCAATGCGTTTCGCCGGATGTGCCGCTCGGAGTTCCTGCATTATCTACGCATCCGCGAATGGCAGGATCTGGTCGGGCAGCTGCGCAGCATCGCCCGCGACCTGGGCATCGTCGAAGACGCCGCATCCGAGGAGCCGGCCGACCAGGCGCGGGTGCACGCGGCGCTGCTGGCGGGGTTGTTGTCGCATGTGGGCATGCGCCGCGAGGACACCCGCGAATACCTGGGGGCCCGCAACTCGCACTTCGTGCTGGCGCCCGGCTCGGCGCTCACCAAACGGCCGCCGCGCTGGGTCGTCGTGGCGGAGCTGGTCGAGACCAGCCGCCTGTACGGGCGCACCGCCGCCCGCATCCAGCCCGAGGTCGTGGAGCGGGTCGCCGGCGATCTGGTGCAGCGCACCTACAGCGAGCCGCATTGGGACGCCAAACGCGGCGAGGTGATGGCCTACGAGCGGGTGACGTTGTACGGACTGCCGCTGGCCGCGCGGCGCCGCGTCGGATACGCGCGCATCGAGCCGGTGGTGGCGCGCGAGTTGTTCATCCGGCACGCGCTGGTCGAGAGACAGTGGCACACCCGCCATCACTTCTTCGCGGACAACGCGCGGCTGCGGGCCGAGCTCGAGGAACTGGAGGAACGGGCCCGCCGCCGCGACCTGCTGGTCGGCGACGACGACGTGTATGCGCTCTACGACGCCCGCATCCCCGCCGACGTCGTCTCCGCGCGGCACTTCGACGCCTGGTGGAAGAAGCAGCGGCACAAGACACCGGACCTGCTGACGTTCACTCGCACCGATCTGCTGCGCACCGACGAGGCCGCCGACGCGGACCGGCCGAGCACGTGGCGCACCGGCGATGTTGCATTGCCGTTGACCTACCGGTTCGAGCCCGGCGCCGCTGACGACGGCGTCACCGTGCACGTGCCGATGGACGTGCTGGCGCGCTTGGGTGGCGACGAGTTCGCCTGGCAGGTGCCGGCGCTGCGCGGAGAACTGGTGACCGCGCTCATCCGCTCGCTGCCGAAAGACTTGCGCCGCAACTTCGTTCCCGCCCCCGACACGGCCCGTGCGGTGCTGGCGGCAATCGATCCGGCCGCCGAGCCGCTGCTGCCGGCGTTGCAACGCGAATTACGGCGTCGCACCGGGGTTTTGGTGCCGATCGAGGCCTTCGACCTGAACAAGCTGCCCTCGCACCTGCGGGTGACGTTCGCGGTGGAGTCCGGAGACGGTACCGAGGTGGCCCGCGGCAAGGATCTGCGGACGCTGCAGGAGCGGCTCACGGCGCCGGCCCGGCAGGCCGTCGCGCATGCGGTCGCCGGCGAGCTGGAGCGGACCGGATTGCGCGGCTGGCCCGAGGACCTCGGCGATCTGCCGCGCGTTGTCGAACGCACGATTGACGGACGCATCTTGCGGGGCTTCCCCGCGTTCGTCGACGCGGGCGGCGCCGTCGACCTTCGCGTGTTCGCCATATCGGCCGAGCAGGGCCAGGCGATGGGACCCGGCATCCGGCGGTTGGTGCGGCTCAGCGTCCCTTCACCGGTCAAAGCCATTGCGCGGCAACTCGATCCACGGACCCGGCTCGCTCTCGGCACCAACCCGGATGGTGACCTGCCCGCGCTGCTGGACGACTGCGCCGATGCCGCGACCGACGCGCTCGTGTCGGCGCCGGTGTGGACGCGCGCGGAGTTCGTCGCGCTGCAACAGCGAGCGGGAAAGTCCCTGCTGCCCACCACCGTCGACATCGTGGGCCGTGTCGAGAAGGTACTGGCCGCCGCTCAGGAGGTGCAACTCCTGGTGCCCGCCAGCCCGCCGCCCGCGCATACCGACGCGATCGCGGACATCCGCGAGCAGCTGAATCGGCTGTTGCCGGCCGGTTTCGTCACCGCCACCGGGGCCGCGCAGCTCGCCGACCTCACCCGCTACCTGCTCGGGATCCGTCGCCGCGTGGACGGGCTGCCTCGCGCCGCCCAGGCCGATCGGGAGCGCATGCAACGGGTGCACGCCGTGCAGGGTGCCTTCGACGAGCTGGTGCATGAGCTGCCGCAGCCGGCGAGGGCGGCCGACGAGGTTCGCGATATCGCCCGGCAGATCGAGGAACTCAGGGTGAGCCTGTGGGCCCAGCAACTCGGCACGCCTCGCCCGGTCAGCGAGCAGCGGATCTACCGCGCGATCGACGCGGTCCGCGACCGTTGGTGATTACTTCCCCGCCAGCTTCAACCTATAGCGCATACCGGGGCTTGCCGCAAGACCCGGGTGATGATGCAAATCGCTGTCCTCGACCGGAATTCAGGCGAATCGGAGTGGCGAAGTGGATGTTTCGGGGGTATTGGAGAACGACGATACCGAGCACGCGGTGATCATCGCCGGCGGCGGCCCGACCGGGTTGATGCTGGCGGGCGAATTGGCTTTGGAGGGGATCGACGTCGCGGTTGTGGAGCGGCGCACCAGCCAGGACCTGATCGGAGCTCGGGCCGGCGGTCTGCACTCCCGCACCATCGAAGTCCTAGATCAGCGTGGCATCGCCGATCGGTTTTTGTCCCCGCACCTGCTTCGCCGCGATGATGTCCGGCCTGGACATCCATTACGACCTGGGCGAAGGACACCCGCTGGTGGGACGCCGCATGCCCGACCTGGACCTGGTCACCACCGACGGATCGCTGCGCGTGTTCGACCTGCTGCGGGACGCCCGCCCGGTGCTGCTCAATTTCGGCGAGACCGGCCGCATCGACGTCTCGCCCTGGGCGGCCCGGGTTCCGACGGTCGACGCGAAACATGTTGACCGGTGCGTGCTTCCGGTGCTCGGCGCCGTGAGCGTGCCGCCCGCGGTATTGGTCCGGCCGGACGGACACGTCGCCTGGGCGGGCGCCGGCACCGACCCGGCGCTACGCGACTCCCTCGCCATGTGGTTCGGGCCGGCCGCCGCGACGTGAGGCAACCAAGAAGGTTGACTTGTGTCGGCCGTCGCAGGGTGCAAAGGTGTGTGTTCGCTGTTCAAGAGCAGGAAGACCGACCGTGGACATGCCAACCGAGCAACAGCCGACTCCGCCCATGGATTGGGCCGAGGCCCAACCCTTGCTCCGGCCGGTGCTGCGCCCGCAGAGCTACGTCAACAGCTTGGTCAACACCGGGGCCAAGCCCTGGGTCCGCCCGGTGTTCCCCTTCATCAACGAGATGGTGGTCGTTGACCTCCCCACCGTGCGGGCCATCGTGTCGCCGGCGGAAACGGAAGCTTGGGGCATCACCGGTGATCAGGCGTTCGCGGTGGCCAGGGACAACCTTTCCGCGCGTCAGCAGGCCTTTCAGCCGGGCGAGAAGTACCTGCTGAAAGACGCGGACGGCGGCACCTACATCGATTCCATGATCCTGGCCACCGGCTGGCTGGGTGCACTGGCGGTGGCCGGCGGCCACCGCCCACTGGTGTTCTTCCCGGGCGATGGCGTGCTGCTGCTGGGCACCGACGCGCCCGACAACGCCGCGGACCTCTTCGAGGTCGCAGAGCAGATGTACCTCGACGCCGAGCAACCCATCTCGCCGCAGGGCTACACCGTCGTGGGCAGCATCATCGCGTCGTTCGATCAGGCCGGCCCACACCCCCTGCGCGGGTTGGCGTTGAGGGCCCGAACCCTGTTGGCCACAAAGGAATACAACCACCAGGCCGAATTCTTGCGGGAGCACTACGAGCGCGAGCTGTTCCCGCAGTACGTCGGCGAAGCGCAGATGATCGAGACGGCCTGGGGTCGGCGCACCAATGCGGTGTGGGGGCAGGGGATCCCGTGGGAGCTACCGCAGACCGATTACGTGACGTTCCTGGTCGGTGACCCGTCGAATGTGTCCGACAAGTTCACCGTGCCGTTTCCGACGGTGGTCGATGCGGTGGGAATCCTTCCCGTCGCGGGAATCAATCCGGTCCGCTACCGGGCCGATGAATGGCCGACGGTCGAGATGTTGGCGACGCTGAAGGCGCACGCCATCGACGTACCAAGCGAATGACCGTATTCACCTGAGCCAGGTCGGCGACCCGCTAGTCCGGCGGCTCGCTGGTCGTACCGCGGACAGCCACTTGTTCCCGGTCGCTGCGGTTGCCGGGAACGCCTTCGGCTTCGCTCTCCTCGGTAACCTTTTCCTCGAGCTGATCGACGATGTTTTCCAGCTCCTGAGCGCGGCTCAGCGGGTCTTTGTCGGGTTTGGTCATATCGCTTTCCATGGGCGTTGGTGGGGGACGGGCCCCGGCGCCGGGAACCCGCCGCTATTCAATACCCAATCGCGCGTTCGCTAACCAGATCCGGCGGCCATCAAACGAAACGAGACACAGCGCCGCGGCGGTGGAAGTATCGCAAGAGTGGCTACCGAGAAACCTCAGACCATCGCTTACCCCGCTGCCGACGCCCGCCCGCGTCATCACCGTTCCGACCCGCTCGACCCGCACGTCATCGTCCTTTTCGGGGCGACGGGCGATCTGGCGAAACGAAAGCTTATCCCCGGTCTGGCGTACCTGGACCAGTCCGAATTGGCGCCCGATATTCAGATCGTCGCTACGTCGCTGGAAGACCTGAGTCAAGACGAATTCCGCGATCTCGCCAAGGAGGCGATCGATTCCTTCGGCACGCACAAACTCACGCCCGAACAGTGGTCGAACTTCGCCAACATCGTCACCTACGTCCCGCAGAGCGCCGGACCCGAGGCGCTGGCCGAGACGGTGGCGCAGGCTGAAGACAACCTGGGATCCAACGTCCGGCGACTGCATTACCTGTCGGTGCCGCCAAAGGCGGCGCGCGCCGTCATCACCATGCTGAGCGACGCCAAGCTCGTCGAACGCTCACGGGTGGTGATGGAAAAGCCGTTCGGCACCGACCTGGCCAGCGCGGTGGCGCTGAACGACTTCGTGCACGAAACCTTTGAGGAATCACAGATTTTCCGCATCGACCACTTCCTGGGCAAGGAAGCCGCGCAGAACATCCTGGCCTTCCGCTTCGCCAACGGCCTCTTCGAGCCGATCTGGAACCGCAACTTCATCGACCATATTCAGATCGACATTCCCGAGGCCATGGGGCTGGACCAGCGGGCGAATTTCTACGAAGAGACCGGCGCCTACAAGGACATGGTGGTGACCCACCTGTTCCAGGTGATGGCGTTCGTGGTGATGGAACCGCCGACGGCGCTGGAACCGTTCGCCATCAGCGAGGAAAAGAACAAGGTCTTCCGGTCGATGCTGCCGGTCAAACCCGCCAATGTGGTTCGCGGGCAGTACAACGGATACCGCGACGAGGACGGCGTGGCAAAGGATTCCGACACCGAGACGTTCATCGCCCTCAAGGTCGGCATCGACAACTGGCGATGGGCCGGGGTGCCCATCTACCTGCGCACCGGCAAGAAGATGGCGGAGGGCATCCGCGTGATCTCCATCGCGTTTAAGGAGGCCCCGCGAACCATGTTCCCGCCCGGCTCCGGGGTGGGTACCCAGGGGCCCGATCACCTGACGTTCGATCTCGCCGACAACTCGAAGGTTTCGCTGTCCTTCTATGGCAAGCGGCCCGGCCCGGGCATGAAGCTGGACAAGCTGTCCATGCAGTTTTCTTCGCAGGAGATCGAGACGGTCGCGGACGTGCTGGAGGCCTACGAACGACTGATTCTCGATGCGATGCGGGGCGACCACACGCTGTTCAACACCGCGGAAGGCATCGAATCATTGTGGGAGCGTTCGGAAGATCTGCTCACCGATCCGCCGCCGGCCAAGTTGTATCAACCGGGCACGTGGGGCCCGAATGCCATTCACCAATTGATCGCGCCCAATGCGTGGCGGCTGCCGTTCGAGCGGGAGTGGCGCGAAGCCCGGCCTTAGCCGAAGCGCCGTCACTCCTCGGGCTCAGGGCAATTCGGGCTCAGGGCAATTCGGCACTGAGGTAGCTGATTGCGTGACGGAATTGCTGGAGGATTTCGTTGTCCGGCAGCACGAATCCGTAGTCGGCATACACCTGTTCGGTGGGGTGACGCGAAACGTTCCAGCCGATGGCCCCCAGGTGCTCGGCGGCGGGGCGGCGCTCCCCGAGCCAAATCAGCTCGGCGACATCGATGTCCAGTCCGTGCTGCCGCCAGGTGCTGCGCATCGCCCGGGCCCGTTCGTCGGTGAAGACGCGCATGTCGGTGATGTTCTCGGTGGCCAGCCGGCTGCCCGGCGCGCTGAGCGCTGTGATGTTGTCCAACAGCCGGTCCTGGGCATCGGGCGGTAGATAGGGCAGCAGGCCTTCGGCGATCCACGCGGTGGGGGAGTCGGTGTCAAAGCCACTGTCGCGCAGCGCCGTTGGCCAATCATCGCGGAGATCAACGGCGACGGTCCGGCGCTCGGCAGTCGGTTCCGCGCCGAGCTGGGCGAGCGTGGCGGTCTTGAAGGCGATCACCTCAGGCTGGTCGACCTCGAAAACCACCGTGCCGGATGGCCACGGCAACCGATAAGCCCGCGCGTCGAGCCCGGCGGCCAAGATGACGGCCTGCCGGATGCCGACGGCGGTGGAGACGCCGAAGAAATCGTCGAAAAACCTGGTCCGCACCGTCATCTGCTCGCGCCGCTGCTGCAGCGTCATCGGCATGTCGTCGGTGTCGAGCGGGATCTGGCCGTCCAGCATGCGGATGAAGAAGGGGTGCCCGACCGCCCGCACCAACGGCTCGGCGAACCGGTCATCGAGTAGCGGATCCGGCTCGCGCGATGCCAGCGCTCGGGAGGCCGCGACCATCGTCGCGGTCGCCCCCACGCTGGAGGCCAGGTCCCAGCTGTCGCCCTCGGTACGCGCCGAGCCAGATGATGACATTCGCTTTCCCCTTCCGGGATGTACCCGCCGCGTCGGTCAATTCGCCCTCGGGGCCGCTTACCACCGGCGACTACACCACCGGTACCGAAGGGTACTTTCTGGCTATGCCGCGCGCACCACGCACCCGTCGCGCGGGCATTTGACTCCCGTCCCGCTGCACGACGACAGGAAAGTGAATCCTCCATGGCACCGACCCTGCGCCCGCGCCGATCCGCCCTCTACCTGCCCGGCAACAAGCCCCGCGCGCTGGAGAAGGGTAAGTCGCTAGCGGCGGACGTGCTGATATTCGACCTCGAGGATGCGGTGGGACCGGACGCGAAGGCCGCCTCGAGGGCGACGGTGTGCGACGCGATCTCGTCGGAGAGCTACCGGCCCCGCGAGGTCGTGGTGCGGATCAACGGGTTGGACACCGAATGGCACCGGGACGACCTGGCCGCCGTGGCCGGGTCCACGGCCGACGGCGTACTGGTGCCCAAAGTCGGGACGGCCCAACAGGTTCAAGCGCTGGCCGAGGCGCTCGACGCCTTGGGAGCGCCGAAGTCGTTGCAGCTGTGGGTGATGATCGAAACGCCCCGGGCCTTTCTGCGAGCCGAGGAGGTCGCGTCGGCCAGCGATCGCCTGGCCGGGTTGGTGGTGGGCACCAACGACCTGGTCAACGAGCTGCACGGCCTGCACGTCCCCGGGCGCGCGCCCGCCGTGGCCGCCCTCGGCCTGGCGTTGTTGGGGGCGAGGGCGGCCGGAAAGGTGATCCTGGATGGCGTGTTCAACGACATCACCGACGAGGGCGCATTCCGGGCCGAGGCCCAGCAGGGCCGCGAAATGGGATTCGACGGCAAGACCCTGATCCACCCGTCGCAGATCGCCCCCGCCAACGAGCTGTTCGGTCCGTCACATCAGGAGCTGGCGGACGCCCGCAAGATCGTCTCGGCCTACGAGCAGGCACAGGCGGACGGGACCAGTGTGATCACGGTCGATGGCCGCATGATCGAGAGCCTGCACGTCCGCGACGCCCAGCGAATCCTCACCCTCGCGGATTTGATCTGCCAGATGGAATCCGCCTCCTAGGGCAGCGGACATGCCGGGTGCGCAGTGGCGGGTGCGCGACGGCGCCCCGCAACGGGCGTTCCGTGCCGCACACACGGTAGGTTGAACGCGTTCGGCGACGACTCGAGAGGAGATGACGTGGGCCAGACCGCGGCCATGGCCGAGGCCGACCGCACGTGGATGATCGACACGCTGCTCGCGCTATTGCAGACCCCGAGCCCGTCGGGGCGTACAGACGCGGTGATGCAGGTGATCGGCGACATCCTCGACGACTTCGGGGTGCCGTTCACACTGACCCGGCGCGGCGCGCTGACCGCCGAACTCGCGGGTGCGTCCGCGACCACCGACCGGGCGCTGGTGGTTCACTCCGACACCATCGGCTGCATGGTCCGCGAGCTCAAGGACAACGGCCGCCTCGAAATCGTTCCCGTCGGCACCTTTTCGGCGCGGTTCGCCGCAGGCGCCCGGGTGCGCATCTTCATCGACGACCCCGACGAGTTCATCACCGGCACCGTCATGCCGCTGAAAGCCAGCGGGCATGCCTTCGGCGACGAGATCGACACGCAGCCCACAAACTGGGAGCACGTCGAGGTTCGGATCGACCGCAGGGTGTCGACGCGGGAGGACCTGGTTCGGCTCGGTCTGCAGGTCGGTGATTTCGTGGCCTTGATCACCAGCCCCGAGCTCACCGCCGACGGCTTCATCGTCTCCCGTCACTTGGACGGGAAGGCGGGCGTCGCGATCGCGCTCGCCCTGGCCAAGAACTTCTCCGAGAACAAGGTGGTGCTGCCGCACCGCACCACGATCATGGTCACCATCACCGAGGAGGTCGGCCACGGCGCCAGCCACGGCCTGCCCGCGGACGTCGCCGAGTTGGTCTCGGTGGACAACGCGGTGTGCGCGCCCGGCCAGCATTCCCTCGAGGACGGCGTGACGATCCCGATGGCCGACATGCACGGCCCGTTCGACTACCACCTGACCCGCAAACTCTGCCGGCTCGCACAGGAGCAGGGAATTCCGTTCGCCCGCGATATTTTTCGCTACTACCGCTCCGATGCCGCCGCGGCTATCGAGGCCGGGGCCAACACCCGCGCTGCGCTGGTCGGCTTCGGGCTCGACGGCAGTCACGGCTGGGAGCGCACCCACATCGATTCGCTGGAAGCCGCCTACAACCTGCTGCACTGCTGGCTCCAGACACCGTTGACGTTCGCCAAGTGGGACGCCAAGCCGACGGGCAGTCTGCGCGACTTTCCGTCGTCGAAGCAGCCCGCACCCAGCGAGCGGTGGGTGCCGCTGTCCCGCGGCGATTACGAAAGCCCCGGCGACGCGTCGCCCGGAACGGTCTGGCCACCATCGGAGGGCCCGCAGGCCTGAGGCCGCTACATCTGGGCCCAGACGATCTTCGTCTGCAGGTAGGTCTCGATGCCGGCCTTGCCGGACTCGTGGCCCCAGCCGGACTGCTTGTAGCGGCCCGCTCATATTCGGGCTTGCCGGACCAGATCCCGGACTCCGCACTGGCTTTCGCGCGCGCAACCGCCTCGTCGACGGCTTCGGTGCCGCCGTCGGTGAAGGCGCCGATGTTTTCCTCGGTGGAGGGATCGAAGATCGGGATCACGTCACACCGGTACCGGGGCGTTCCCGAACCTCGATTGCACCGTCATGCGTTTCCTTACCTTGCCGGGCTGGTTGCGGCAGAAGTGACGCGCTTAACCCCGGGCTGTCGGCAGAAAGCGAACCCAGCGCGGCGGCTAGCGGCCGCGGGCGATCCGGTCGGCGCGCCAGCACCGGGACTGCATCGGGATGTCGATGGCTTCGGCGCCGGGGAATCGCTCGGCCAGGACGGCTCGGGCGCTGTCGAGCCGCTGCGCGCGGTCATCCGGAGAGGCGATGATCACCCGGCTGTAGGTGCCGAGCATCGCGACGACATCGTCGATCTTCATGGTCCGCACAAACCCAAACGTCTCCCGCGCGACGTTGTGGAAAATCTGCGGATCGGGCAGGACGACGTTCTCGTGGCGGCGGCGGAACCGGTCGGGTGCATCCAGTTCGGACGTGTCGTCCTTGGGCAGCACCTCGAGGTCGCGGACCCAATCGACGTCGCGATCTCGACTGGTCCAGATCAGCCCGAACCGCCCGCCGTCGCGCAATACCCGGCCGATCTCCGGCACCGCTCGTTCGGGGTCCATCCAATGCCACGCCGACGAGACGAACACCGCGTCCGCGGAATCGTCGGGAAGGGGAATCGCCTCGCCCGTGCCCTCCACGGCGCGAACCCCGGGAGACCGCTCGGCCAGCACTGCGCGCATCCGCGCATCGGGCTCGACGGCGACGACCTGCCCCACCCGGCCGACAAGCGTGCGGGTGAACAACCCGGTGCCCGCACCGACGTCGACGGCCACCTCACAGCCGGGTGGCAACAACCAGTCCACCGCCTGCTGCGGCGGATGCGGCCGCAGCCCGTCGTAGTTCTCGGCGATCGAACCGAAGGACATCGCGCGCTCTCGACGATCAGTCACACGCGACAAGGTAATCCGGCTCGCTGTGCAACAGATGAGAAGTCGTGGCGCGTCACCACAGGGCGCTGTGATTGACGAGTGCATCGGCGATGAGCCCGGTTCCGAAAATCAGGAACAACAGCCGCACCGATATCGGCCCGTAGCGGGTGAGCGCACGGACGATCGCGCGCTGAATGCGCTTGGCTCGCATGGTTTTCCGCATCGAGAGGGTAAGGATCAGCAGCGACGGCGAGAGGGCGATCGCCCAGTAGGCGATGATGGCCAGTGGCCAGAGGGGCGGTCGTGGGTGCAGCGCGGCGAGCATCGCCAGGCCGGTGAGGTAGGGAACGGCGGTCGGGGCCTGCCCACTGCCCACCGCCAGCCCCAGGAATGCGAGCAGCCACGGCCGTTGCCGCATCGCCGCCAGCGCCCAGCCGGGTGCCGATGATTGTGCGGTCAGCGGGAAGTAGGCCAGACCGATCAGGACGATGCCCAGCAGCAGTTCACCCCGGAAGCGAATGACCGGCGTCAGGTGAAAGTCGAGCACCTCGGTGGTGAAGCCGATGCCCCGCACGGCGCACACGCCGAAGGCGGTCGTCACCGCGAATACGCCCGCGATGTAGCTCAGGGCGCCGGGAATTGGTGACCGGCGACTTAGCCGGCTGTCGAAGATTACGGCCGAGACCACTCCGACGTTGAGCACATTGAGCGAGTCGAGAAACGCCAGTCCGGCAAGCGCCAGCGCCAGGGCCGCCACGCGTCTGTACCGGGCCTAGCGTCCGGATTTACCGGCTGCACACGGCGGGCGGCGCACCGACCACGGCGACATGACCAAAGCGGCGATCATGCCGCAGACTCTAGTTCGACACGGAATCTGTCGGGCGACGCCGCCGGTTGTCACGGGCGATACGGGGGGCGATGGCGCTGGGGCAGGCAATGCGCGGCATTATCGATGCGTCGACGGCGGGCGTAGTCCGATACCGCGATCGATGCGGTCGAGCGGTCCGGCGGTCACACGCTCACAGCACATCACGGAGGGGCGCCAACGATGACCACACTCACCACGCAGGATCTGCGTGAGTACCTCGTCGGGGCCTGGACATTGGAGTCCTACGAGAGCTCCGACGTGGATGGCTCGAACGTGCGCTATCCGCTGGGAACCGACGCCCGCGGACTCATCATGTACACCGCCGACGGCTACATGTCCGCCCAGCTCATGCGCGCGGACCGCCCGCCGATCGCCCGCGGCGATCTTCAAATCGCCACGGACGACGAATTGGCCGCGGCGGCCAGGGGTTATCTGGCCTACGCCGGCCCGTACAGCGTCCTCGACGACGGCGTGATCGCCCACCACGTCGACGTCAGCCTGCTACCCAACTGGATCGGCGGAACGCAGTACCGCGCAGCGCAAGTCGGCGATGACCGCCTGCAGCTCGGCCCGGCCGAGCCCGTGCTCATCAAGGGCAAGCTCCGCAACGGACGCCTGATCTGGCAGCGCACGAGACAGGGATAGCCGGGGGAGCAGAACGCCACACCGGCCGCGCAACTCAGGAGAACCGAATGGGATTGCTCGACAACAAGATCGCCGTCATCACCGGCGCCAACTCCGGGATCGGGCTGGCCACCGCGCAGCGGTTCCTTGACGAAGGCGCCGACCGGGTCTTCATCACAGGCCGACGGCAGCCCGAACTCGACTATGCGGCAAGCACATTGGGCCCGCGTGCCACCGCAGTGCGCGGTGACGTCGGAAGACCGGAGGACCTGGACCGGCTCTACGCCGAGGTCGCGGCCGCCGGTAACGGTCTCGATATCGTGATGGCCAACGCCGGATCGACGAGGGTGGCGCGGCTGGGGGAGATCACCGACGACGATCTCGATGCGCTGCTGACCACCAACGTCAAGGGAGTCGTCTACACCGTGCAGAAAGCGCTGCCGCTACTCAACGACGGCGCCTCCATCATCCTGACCGGATCCACCACCGCCGACCGGGGCCGCGCAGGGCTCAGTATCTACGCCGCCACCAAGGCGGCCGTCCGGTCAGTGGCCCGGGCGTGGGCCAACGAACTCGCCGACCGCAACATTCGGGTAAACGTCATCGTGGCAGGCTCCACGGCCACGCCGGGAAGCGACGCGTTGGCCGCGCAGACCGATCCCGACGCTTCGGTCGAAGAGTTCCGCGCCGAACGCATCGCCACGATCCCGCTGGGCCGCTTCGCCGATCCCACCGAGATCGCCAATGCCGCAGTGTTTTTGGCCAGCGATCTGTCCAGCTTCAGCACCGGGTCCACGGTCACCGCCGACGGCGGATTCAACCAAGTCTGACGCTGTCGGCCAGTTCATCGAAGATGGCCTGGTTCAGGCCGAAGGCGAATTTCACCTCACCGACGATACGATCGATTTCGCCGGTGTCGGCGCGAAGGGCGTCGAGGCGGGCGCGGTAGGCGTCTTTGTAGGGTTTGGGCCGCACCGGGAAGTCGTAGAACGCAAGGCCGGCGCCGCCGAGATCGAATGTGCGATCCAGGATTTTGCCGATGCCCCGGCCTCCGGAGAGATCCCCGAGATAGCGCGTGTAGTGGTGGGCCACCAGCGCCCCACCCCACGTGAGCGCGCCGAGCCGCTCGGCGTAGGCCGCCGCCGCGGGGGAGTCGACGTCGCGTGCGGCACCTTGGGGCAGCCAATGTTCGAGGTCGGCATCGATAGCCGTCAGGCGCTCCAGCGCGGGGTCGTACACGGCGGCAACCATCGAGTCGTCGCGGCGGGCCCGCACTGCGTCCTCGAGGGCGGCGTACACCACGCGCAACCGCAGCAGGTAGTCGGAATAGCCCGCCGCGCCAATCCGTCCCGCGAGCAGCTCTGACATGAACGGGCTCTGCTCGGCGGCATCGTGTTCGGCCGCCGAGCCATCCTTCATCGCGACCGACAGGCGGCGGCTTGCTGGGACGGCGATCGAGCACATGACCTGCTCAGATTACATTGGTGATCGCGGCGGGCGGGTGACCGCGGCGGATACGAATCAGTGCCGGGCAAATCCGCTTGGAAATGCGACCCCCGCTGACCTGATCCAAAACGGCGACGCACATTGATAGCTTGGAGGTCTGGCTGCTACCCCTCATCAATCCGATAAAGCCGCGCGTGTGACCGACGACGAGCGGTTCGTCCAGCCATCGGCACCCGCGGATCAGCCGATCGCCGATCTCGTACCGATCGGCACCCCGATCGACCTGGACAACTGCGCGCGTGAGCCGATCCACGTCCCCGGCAGCATCCAGCCGCGCGGTGTGCTCGCGGTGGTGCGTGAGCCCGCGTTCGAGGTGCGCCAGGTCAGCGCCAACGTCGCTGAGCTGCTCGGCCGTCCCGTCGACGCCGTCCTGGGCCGGCATCTGTCGGTGCTCATCGGTTCCGAGCAAGCCGCCCGCGTCGAGCAGGCCGCGGCGACCTTCGGGAGCCTGCGCCAGAACAACCCGCTCGAGTTCACCATCGAAGTCGCCGGCGAGCCGCGGGCCTTCGACGCGATCCTGCAACGCGAGCCGGGTGGTGTGCTGCTGGTGGAGCTCGAGATCGCCTACGGCGAGCGGCCGTTCTCCTTCCCGAACACGTATCAGGCGGTCCGCGGCGCGGTGGAGGAGTTGAACCGGGCCTCCACGCTGACCGAGCTGTACGCCACGGCCGCGCGCGCCGTCCGCGATCTGACCGGCTTCGACCGGGTCATGGTGTACCGCTACGACGAGGAATACAACGGCGAGGTTGTGGCCGAGTCCAGGCGCGACGACCTCAACTCTTTCCTCGGCCTGCATTACCCGTCGACCGACATCCCGGCGCAGGCGCGCGCTCTGTACGAAAAGAACTGGATTCGGCTGATTTCCGACGTCGACTACACGCCGGCACCGCTGGTGCCGAGCAACGACCCCATGACCAACACGCCGCTGGATCTGACGTATGCCACGTTGCGCAGCGTGTCACCCATCCATGTCGAATATCTGCAGAACATGGGTGTGCACGCATCGATGTCGATCTCGTTGTTGCGGCAGGGGCGGCTGTGGGGGCTGATCGCCTGCCACCATTACGCCGGTCCGCACCTGCCGCCGTTCGGCACCCGGGCGGCGGCCGAGTTCCTCGGCTCGACCCTGTCGCTGCGACTCGTCGACCGGTTCGAGGACGAAGAACTACACAAGCGGTTGGCCGCGCAGGCCGTCTTGGCCAAGCTCACCGCCGCCACGCTCGACGATGGCGAACCGCTGTCGGAGGCGCTGCTCGGCGCGCCCGACCTGCTCGACCTCGTGCCCGCCGACGGCGTGGTCATCGACATCGGGGGCAATCTGCGGATGCGTGGCTCGGTTCCACCGCCGGACATCGTGTCGGCCGTCGCCGCCTGGGCGCGTGACGTGGACGACGACATCGCGAGCAGCGAGTGCCTATCGGGCGTGCTACCCGAGCTCGATCTCGATCCCCAGGTGGCCGCCGGCGCACTGGTGCTCAACCTGCCTGACGGCCAATACGCCATCTGGTTCCGGCGGGAGGTGCTGCGCTCGGTCGACTGGGGCGGCGACCCGTACAACAAGGCGATCGCGGGCAGCGAGGGCGACCAACTTCGCCTCAGCCCGCGCAAATCGTTCGACCGGTGGCGCGAGATCGTCCACCAGCGCAGCGAGCCGTGGTCGCTGAGCGAGACCGAATCCGCCGGATCATTGCGGCGCCACTTGGTCGAGTCGCTGTACCGCCGCACGCGCGGAGCGCTGCGCGTGGCCGAGACGCTGCAGCGCAGCCTGCTGCCCGAGTCGATCCCGGCGCTCGAAAGTTGGGAACTGTCGGCGCATTACGAGCCGGCGGCGGGGGACAACGTCGGCGGCGACTGGTACGACGCGTTCGAGCTCCGCGACGGCCGGCTCATCGTGCTGATCGGCGACGTCGCCGGGCACGGCATCGCCGCGGCCGGCACCATGGCCGCGTTGCGCAACGCCCTGCGCGCCCAATTGTTCGCCGGCGCCGCACCGGCCGAGGCGCTGGCGCAGCTCAACGACTTCTGCCTGCACATGCTTCGCGGCGCGTTCGCCACCGTCATCGCCGCGCGGGTCGATCTCGGCTCGGGCCGGGTGGAGGCGGCGTCTGCCGGTCACTTGATGCCATACCTGACGAACTCCCGCGCGCCGGCGGTACCGGCACCGATCAAGCTCTCGCCACCCATCGGCGTCAAAGGCGTGCAATACGCACCCAGCACCTTCACCGTCGAACCCGGACACGGCATGGTCCTGTTCTCCGACGGCCTGGTGGAACGTCGCGGTGAATCGATCGACGACGGCCTCGACCTGCTGGCCGAAAACCTCGGCCGGGCCGGCGACATCGCGGCAACCGGAATCTGGACTGCGATGGCATCGGGCCACACCGACGACGACGTCACCATCATCACGCTGCGCCGTCCCTGAACTCTCGCTAAGCGATTCGCATATCAGCGCCTAATCGAGCGGCGGCCATCTACAGTTCGACGAACAGCGAACCGTAACCGCCCCGCTCTTCGAGGTGCGCGACGGTGCGCTCACGCACTGGCGTGACTATTGGGACACCACCCACGTCGCCCAACAACTCGGCATAGATCCCGCGCTCATGTTCGCGCCGTTAGGCGAATGACCTACGGCACAGGGGATTTGGTGGGTCGTGCTAACCCGTGGCGTTGAGGATCTTGATCGCGAACACCAGCGAGTCGCCGGGCTGGATCCCCGCGCTCGGCTGGCCTTGGGGGTAGCCATCGGCGGGGACCATCGCGACGGCGACCGTCGACCCGACCTTTTGCCCTGCGATGGCCTTCTGGAAGCCCGGCACGACTCCGGTCAGCGGGAAATCGACCGGGGCGCCGCGCTGGTAGCTGCTGTCGAACACTGACCCGTCCCGTCCGTTGACGCCCATGTAGCAGACCGAGACCGTGGCGGTGTTGGACACCACCGGCCCGTCTCCGGCGTGCAGCGTATGCACCTGGGTCTGGCTCACGCTGAACGGTGCGGTCACGTTCACCAGCGGAGCGGTCGTATCGGTGGATCCGGTGACCGCGACTCTGCCGGTGGTGCCATTCAATGTCCAGTCGGGCGTTCCACCGTTCTGCGGCGCCGCGGTGGGGCATGAGCCGGCCGCGGTGGCCGTGCCGGCGCCGGCGAACGTCATGACGGTTGCCGCGACGCAAGTCGCGAGCGCGACGGAGGAATACATCCGGGAGGACTTCACGGCCGTCACGCTACAGGCCACTTGATCCGCCCCTCACCAGGAGCCCCGCGTGCCTCGGGCGGCCTCGCGATCGCCGGCCTGGGGCTGGCGGCGACGGCCCAGGCCGGCCCGTCCTATTGGCACTACTGCCCGGGACATTGCCAGTACACGGTTCCCGTTCCGGCGGGAACCGACCTTACTCGCGGCCCGTCGGGCCCGGTCTATACCTTCGTCGAAGTGGACCCGTCGCAAGTGCCCCCACCCGCGCCCGGGTTCCCATGGCCCTGACTGTCAGGTGCAAAGGCTCGGAGCGTCACACACGTTGCCGGGGCAATAGATCGAATGCGCGGCGTTGACCAGGCTGCCGACGTCTAGCAACGTCACGCCCTTGGTGTCCAAGCGGGCGTGCAGGTCGTCGGCGATCTGTTGCGGCGTCCAGCCCCAAGTGAGGTCGTAACACACGTCGTGCGCCTCGGCGATGAGTGCCTCGTCCGTCTGCGGCGGCCAGGTGAGGCCGACGGCGCGCAATTGTGCGAGGTACGCATCGTCTTGGGGGGTCGCGGACGCGATGCCGGCGCTGCTGACCAATGCAGCGGCAACCATGACGGGCACAGCGAGTCTGGCTGGCCTTCGAGGTGAGGGCATTTGATCCCTTCCAATCTTTGTGGCGCGGTGAAGGCCGCCAAAACTGTGCGGCTGCGAAGCAAGACAGACAGCAGAATAGCCAAAGTTCGCAGCAGCGGCTCACCGAAATTCGCGGCGTGCACGGGCGGGCCAGCCTGTCGGTCAATCCAATTCGCGTGCCACCGCATCGAATGCGCGCAACGTGTCGAGCATGTGCGGTTCGTGCGAGTCCAGTTGGGTGGACAGCTTGGCGGCGACCAGTTCCACGCGACGGTTGACGTAGATCATCTGGCCGCACATGCCCTGGCACAGCACGACGTCGTTGCCGGGATAGGGGAACCACATCTGGTTGCGGTACATCCCGCCGGGCATTTCGTTGTCGTCAGGGCTGGCGGCGAAAGCCTGGCGCGAGTCGGGGCCGCCGTCGAGGGTGTCGGCGATCCACGCCGCCGGCACCACTTGCCGGCCGGTCAACGAAACACCGTCGCGCAAAAACAGCGAACCGAACCGGATCATGTCGGTGAGACAGGCGCTGATGCCGCCGTCGAAGAACCCCGTGCCGACTGGGTCGATAGCCAGGGTGGCGTCGCATTGGGCGCCGATGCGGCTCCAGAGCAGTTCAGATATCAATTCGGGCATCCGCCGGTCGGCGGCGACCTCGCAGATCCAGCCAAGCACATCGGTTTCACACGAACGATATTCGAACGGGCCGCCGTGGGCGGACTTCTGCCGCAAGGTCAACAGGAATTCCTGCAACGTGGCGGGGGCATCGGGACTATTCCTGGGCGCCCAGCCCACCGCCTGGTCGAGAAGATGTATCTCCGCGGCCGGGTCTTGATAATTCTCCGAGAAGCCGATGCCCGACCTCATGTCCAGCAGGTGACGCACCGTCGCGCCCGCGTAGCCGCAATTCGTCAGCGCCGGAACATATTTCGTGACCGGCGCATCGAGCGCGATCGCACCGTCCTCGTGCAGCGAGCCGACGACCGCCCCCACCAGCGACTTGCTCACCGAGAACAGGAGATGCCGGGTCTGCGCGCCCATGCCGCCGAGGTACTCCTCGGCCACCAACGATCCCCGGTGTGCGACGGCCCATCCGTCCGTCGCCGCGGTGGCCATCACCCCGCCCACGGTGGTGGCGACCTCGCCCGCACCGACCATAGGTATCTCGCCCAGGGGGGAAGGGGTTGAGGGCAACGCCGCGACCTGCGCGGGCCGGTGCGAGATCCACACGGTCGGCACGAAGTCCTCGACGTGTTGGAAGGACCATTGCGCGTAGGGCGCCGACAGCCAGTTGTCCAGAGTGAGACCCGCCGGGGCGCCTTTCACGCTCGTGCGACGAGCCGGGAGACGATCGGTGCGGCCGGCGTCAGGGGCGTTGAGACGAACTTCGCCTTCATGCCCTTGACCCAGCGCTGGCAGCGCTCGCTGAGCTTATAGTCGTCCGTCTGCAGGTGTGAGCGAGTGACGAGCACACCCAGTTGGGCGCCCTCGGAACGTAAGTCGCCAGGCGCCGCGACCCGCATGTAAAACGCCTCGGAACCGTCGAGCAGCGTGGCCCAGTCGTTGGCGGTCCGCGAAAAGGAGACCCGACCGTCGTCGTCGATGCGCCATACCCCGGTGCGAGGCGTCGCGGTGAACAGCTCGATATCCGGTGACGTCTCAGTGATGATGACCTGACCCCAGACCTCGTCCTCGCCATAGCCGCGCTCCCAGCGCGAGTTGATCTCATCGATGTCGAGTTCGTACTCCACGTCCATGTACTCGAGCAGATGAAAGAGGAACAGCGGCATGTCGGCGTAGGCCTCGGTGGTCAGGTTCGTCATCGGGCTGGCGCCGGACAGGCGGGGGTTCACCTCGCCGAGGTACAGCTCGTTGGAGTCCAGGTCATGCAGAAGGTCCACCTCGAAGTAGCCGAGGTAACCCTCGCGGCGCATGACGTCGCCCAGCTTTGCCACCATTTCCCGCGCCGCGTGGGTCTGGGCGGGCGGCAGCACCTCGCGCCAGATGTCGTTGCCACACCAGCTGCCCCGGCTCGGAGTCAGCTCCGAATAACCGACGAGACTCGTCATCGCGGGGCCGACCACGGTGCCGTGGCGGGTCACGGCACCCTCGAGGCACACCTCGACATTGCGGATGCGCTTCATGACTTTGACTTCTTGCTGCGCGGTCAGGTCACCCGCATGCTCGTCCCAGTCGCGCTGACCGTGCACGAAGAACGTGCCGCTGCCGGCGTTGCCGTAGGCGACGGAGATGACGAGGTCGTCTCCCAAACCGGCGCTGTGTGCGAGCGCCAGTAGTTCGTCGTAGGAGCCGGCCCGCCCGATCACGTGCGGCACGCTCGGTATACCCGCCTCGTTGGCCAGGCGCGTCATGACGATCTTGGAGCCCAGGCGCTGGCGCAGCTCGATCGGCGGATGCATGACCTCGAGGCCCGCCGACCGCGCAAGGGCTTGGATTTCCTCGTTCAGCATCACAAAGCAGCACTTGCCACCGGGACCTTTACCGGCGATGAACTCGACCGTCTCGGGATCGGACAGGAGGTGGCTGCACACCTCGTCCATGGAGTCAAAATCACGGCGGTCCCGCCGCCGGGGCACGAACACGCGCGAGTGCGTGCCTTCGAAAGAGTCAAAGTAGGTCAGGTAGAAGAAGTTTCGTATCCATCGGTCAACACCAAGCAGGTTGAACGGCGTCGGCGAGATGAAGTACAGCGGCACCTTGTTCGTGTGAAAGAACGCGCGTATGTCCGACAGCCCGTTCAGCGTCCGGCGCGGCTCGGACCCCATCACGTCTGCCGCGGTGACGTCGAGGCGCGCAACCGGGGCGAGGGTTGCGGCGCGGCGATGAAATGACATACCTCCATTCGACAAGTGTGCGCCCTGTCGGGGGAGTAGGGAGCTCAGTGCTCAGCTCGCAACCGTCCCCTCAAGAGTGGCCAGCGACTCGGCGAGGTAATCCTCAGCGAAAATCGGCATCTGACCGACGCGGTCCCGGAACGCCCGCGGCGTGCCGCTCCAGTCGTAGGTGAGGGTGACGTCCGTGCGGTCACCGTTCGGGGCGAGGTCGTAACGCCAGAACCAACCGCCGGGGGTGTGGTTACCCGAATCGTCGAGGATCCCCGGCAGCCACCCGATGGCGTGGTCCCGCTCGAACACATTGACCAGGTTGTACGTGACGTAATCGCCGCCCGCCTGCGTGAGGAACATGTTCATCGCGAACATCTGCCCCGCGGCGGTGATCGGCGCGGTGTCCACCGCGTCGCGGACCCAGTCGGTTGGCTCGGTGTTCCGGTGACGGGATGGGTCGGCCAGGACTGCGAAAACTTCCGCCGGGGTCGCGGCGATGGTGCGGGTGACGACGTACCGTTCGGCGGCGCTCATGATTTGTCCGGTCCGTACGCGGCGGCGATATCGGGGGAGTCGAGCCATCCCGAGTAGGTGGGCCGCGAGGGCCCTCGCCCGTTCGTATGCCACGTGCGGTACACCGTGTCGCCGTCGCGTAAGAACACGTTGACCCCGAAACCACCGCCCGGCGGCGAGTCCATGTCGGCGGCAAACGTGCTCCGCGATGACGAATACCAGTCCATGCGATTGCCGACCCGTTGCTTGTACGCGAGCGCTTCCTCGATCGGTCCATTGGTGACGATGACGAACCGGGCGTCGTAGTTGTCGAGAAACTCCAGCCGGGTGGACTGCGAGGTGAAGCCCGTGCATCCGCCGCACTGCCACTGCGCGCCGTCGGACCACATGTGGTGGTAGACGATCAGTTGCGAACGGCCGTCGAAGATGTCGGCCAGCCGGATTGGACCGTCGGCACCGATCAGGGTGTAGTCGGGCAATTCGACCATCGGCAGCCGCCGCCGCTGGGCGGCGATCGCATCCAGTTCGCGGGTGGCCGCTTTCTCGCGTTTGCGTAATTCGTCGAGCGCGGCACGCCAGGTGTGGTGATCGGCGACCGGCGGCAACGCCGCGTTTTTCGTCGTCATATCTCCAGCTTTGCTCTCGGTTTGTCCGTCCGGAAGGTCTGACCGGTGGACGGCGCCAAATTCATCGCGAAAATGCGCCACCCGCACCGCTCGATCGCAGAAAATGCTCTTGACCGGGATGCCCAGTGCTGGGTTCGATATCGAAAGAACGATGGGAGGCCCGCGATGAGGACGTTCATTCGCCATTGTGTAGTCATCGTCATGTTGGCGTTCGCGTCGATGGCGGCCGTGACGATCATGACGCCCGCGGTGAGCAAGGCCGACTGCGCAGACGGCGAGTGGTGGGACCCGACCGGCAAGGTCTGCCGACCGCTCGGAGTCGGGCCGCAACCCTTGGCCTGCGATCCGGGCCAGTGGTGGGACCCGACGGCCAACGTGTGCCGGCCCCTCGGTGTCGGGCCGCAACCGCTCGCCTGTGACAACGGCTGGTGGTGGGATCCGGGCGCCAACGAATGCCGTCCACCCGCGGTACCGCCGGCCGGCTGATCCACACGGGAGCCATCAGCCTAGGCTCACGGGGTTCCGGAACACATGAACGGAAATCCGCACCACGGCTTCCGCGTCGCCTCGGGCGGCGGTGGCCCACCCTCCCAAATACCGGGGGCGGCGTTGCCGTGCCCCCAGACGACGCCGTACCAGGTGTGGCATTGACTCGCGTCCCAGTTGACCTGCGTCCCCGGACATCCACGACCGGTCTGGGGGTGCAGCCCGGTCTTTTGGTCTTCCGGGCAACAGGTGTAGGGCCCACTCGCGCCGGGCGGTACCGGCCCGTCTTGTGCCAGCAGGCCGGGTGTCTGCGGCACCGGGCCGGGCTGGGCCTGTGCGCTACCCAGCGCGAGCCCCATTCCGGCCACTGCGATGCCGCCCGACAACAGGGCCGCACCAACAACATTCCTCCGGGTCCGGGAGTTGTCCACAGCATTGTCCTTTCGCTGCTATCGGGCATTCAACGCCGAAAGCTTGCGAAAGTCTTACGTTTTTTACTCGGCTACCGATCCCAAAAGGGTGCTCGCGGTAGGTGCTCCGTCTCAGCGAAGGGTGTTACACCCCGGCGGGGACCAGCGCGGCCGACGTACGCATCTCGTGCCGCAAGGCGGTGAAATCCGTGATCGTCTTGGTGCTCACGGTGGCCACCGGGCGGGAGTCGCGGCCGGTGGCTTCGCGCTTGGACACCATCACCACGCTGTCGATGTAGGGCTGGATGGTGGTGGCGTTCTGCACGGTCGCCACGATCACCAGTTGGAAGCCGAACTTGCGGAACGCCTGCAGAGCCTGCTGGGCGAACTGCGGGTCGGACTTGGAGAAGGCCTCATCGAGCATCAACTGGGCGAAAACCGGTTTGTTGTCGGCACTTTCGGGGCTGGCCAGGTTGAAGCTCAACGCACCGGCCAGGCAGAAAGCCATCAGCTTCTCCTGCTCGCCACCCGAGTTGTCGCCGGCGTTGCTGTGGGTGCGGATCAGCTCATCGCTGCTGACGTCCCATTCAGCGCAGTCGAAGGTGAACCGATTGCGGACGTCGAGGGCGTCGCGGGTCCAGGCCTTGTCTTCCGGTGCGGTCGACGCCAACCGGTTGCGCAGCCGCAGGATGTCGGCGTACTGGTCCAGGATGGCCTGCTTGTCGCCGAGGCCGACCTCGGCGATGCGCCGCGAGATGGCCCGAACGATCTCGGTGAGTTCGGCCACCGCGGTCAGGCTGCGCGAGGTGGCGCGCAACGTGAGCCGGGTGCCGCGGTTGAACTCCACCGCACCCAGGCCGGTGTTGACTCGCTCGATCTGCTCGCTGATCCGCCGGGCCTCCTGCTCGGCGACGCGGTGCAGGGTCAGGATGGCGTCGGGCGCCTGCTCGGTGACCAGCCGCATCATCCGCTCGTAAGCCTCGGGCAGTTCCCGCTCGTCGATGTGGCGGCACAACGCGACGTAATCGTGCACGCGTTCGTCGAACACGTCGCTGTCGTTGGGGATCGCGTCGGGGAACGCTGTGTCGAACGTGTTGAGGATGCGCGCGAGCTCATCGTATGAGCGCCTGCGACTTTCGCGTAGTTGCTCACGCTCGCGCCGGATCGCGGTGAAGACCGCGTCGCGGTGCGGTTCGGGGTTGAGCATGTCCAGGGAAACCGGCACGTCGGCGGCGTAGCGGTTCAGCAGATCGGTCAACGGCTCGGACACGAATGCCGGAGCGAGCCGTTCCTGCAACTCGAGCAGCTGGGTGCGTCGGCCGTCGAGGTCGTCGCGGCGGGTCTGGATGGCGCCACGGCGGGTCATCAGGGCCTGGATCTGTTCCCAGCACTCCTCGGCGCGCGCGGTGAGCGCCTCGATGTCAGGATTGTCGGCCAGCAGCAGCTCAAACTGCTCGCGCAGCCGGTCGGCGTGCCCATCGGCGGTCTCGGTGTCGACGTGGGTCCACTGTTCGAACTGATCGCAGATCGCCTTGAACGCCGCGGCCCGGTCCCGCCACTGCTGACGCTCGGCGGCGATCTCGTCGGCGACGCTGCGGGCCCGGCGAAACGCCTCTTCGGCGTTGGCGAGATCCACGGTCAGCGCGTCGACCTTGGCGGCGACATCGCCCTGGTAGATGTAGTCGGCCTGCTTGAGCGGCCGGCGGTCGTCCTTGATGGCCAGGCGCTCGGAGTCCTTGTACAGGCCGGTGTCGGTGACGGCGCGCCGGAACCGGGAGAACACATCGGGGGTGTCGACGCAGACGTGATCACCGGCCGCGGCGATGACGTCGGCGGCCTCGGCGGCGCAGTCATGGGTCGGGTCGACCACGAACAGCTTGCCCGCCAACGTGTTCGGCTCGGCCTCGGCGAGCTCCGCGCCGACGAATCGGGCGCGGACGTGGTGCAGCTGCAGTCGCCCGCCCATGTTGGTCTCGTTGACGAACCGCAGCACCGCCGCGTAGTGACTGTCGGGGACGAGCAGCCGCAGGCCCACACCGCGCAGCACCTTTTCGACCGCGACGCGCCACCGGTTCTGCTCGGGCCGCAGATCCATCAGCTCGGCGATATAGGGCAGCTCGCCGGGATCGATACCCACAGCGGCGCAGATGTGTTCGCGCATCGTGAGCGCGAACTCCGGAAGCGCCGAGCCGACGCGCTCGACGCGTTTGAGTTCCTTGGCGGCGTCGTCGCGGGCGATACGGGCGACCTTTTGGGCGTACTCGGCATCGGTCGAGGATTCCCGGCCGCGATCCAGTTTGGCCAGCAGCTCGGTGGCCCGCGTGCTGAGTTCCTCGCGCAGATTCCAGAATTCTTCGGCGGTGTCCGGGATCTCGAGACCGTGGGTGTTGAGCATGGACTCGTAGGCGGTGCGCCGGCGCGATACCTGCTCGGCATGCGCCTCGGCGGCGGCCACCTGTGACTGCAGCGGCCCCAGGCTGGTGCTGGATCCGCTGATCTGTGCGTTCAGCGAATCACCCTCGGCCTTGGCAAGATTGAGCTGGCGGGTGACGTCTTCGTATTCGTTGCCGAGCTGATCGATGGTGGCGTCGAGCGATTCGATCTGCGCGGGGCACTGTGCGAGCCGGACGTGATCGGTGTAGGCGCGGACCATGGGCTGGTCGACGAGATCGATGATGCCCAGGTCGGAGGACTCCGAGGCGTAACGCTGCTGGATCTTCTCGATGTCGCCGAGGATCTTGCGTTTGCGTTGCGCGACGGCCAGCAGTTCACGGGCATCGACCAAGGGATCGATCTGCTTGAGCGCTTCGGGTAACCGGCTCAGGCTGCTGGGCTCGTCGAGCATGAACTCCCGGACGAACTGCTCAAGTCCACCAACGCTTTTCAGCGATTTAGCCTTGCCGAGCAGCTGCTGCGCGGCGTCGGAGGCACGGATGCCGATGGTGGCGTACAGCTGGGCGAGGTACTGCGATTCCACCTTGGTGGAGAACCGCCAGTCGTCTTTGAACACCGCGGCGTCGAAGCGGCCCGCGGCCCAGCGGTTGCAGACATTCTCGATATCACGGTCGCCGTCGGCCAGCACGAACCGGCTCGAGGAATCCGACCGCGATTCGCCGGTGAGCCATTTGAGCACCAGGCCGGTGACGGTGCGGCCCGTATTGCTGCGGTAGGTGACGGCGATCGCCGACCACGCGGTGCCGTCGCCGCGCAGGTACATGACCTTGCTGGTGCCGGCATCGCTGCGCTGGCCCCACGCGCCGCGGACATATTTGTCGACGGTCCGCCGGCCCGCGCTCGACCCGGCGGCGGTGTTGTCGCCGGAGGCGTTGAAGTTACGCCGGTTGAACGGCAGAAAGCCGAGCGAAATAGCGTCCAGCAGTGAGGATTTGCCGCTGCCAGAGGCGCCGGCGATCAGCGCGCCGCCTTCGCTGAACGGGATGGAGTGATACCCGTCGAAGACACCCCAGTTGATGACCTGCAGGCGCGACAGGTGGAACTGTTCAGTCATCCTCGCGTTCCTCCTCGTCGGGGCCCTGCTCCTCGGGCACGCCGCCGCCCAGGAGGATCTCGAACTGCTGCTGCAGCTCGGTGATCACCGAGGCCGTCATGACGGCGTTGATGACCGGGCTCACGGTGTAGCTCTCCTCGTCGTCGCGGGTCTTGCGCAAGATCTCGAGAGACGCGAGCCGCGCGATGGCGCCGTCGATGCGCGCGGTGAAGGTGACGGCGTCGCGGTCGACATCGTTGAGCACGCCGGAGAACAGCCCGTGCATTTCGTCGCGGCTGATCACGACGGCCTGATCACCCGAGGCGCGCATCATCTGCGCCAGGTGCAGCGCCAGGATCGAGTCGTAGGTGCCCAGCGGCTCACGGCGCAAAAGCTTTACGCCCCGGGCGGATTCGTAGCGCGCCTGCTCGACGAACGCGACGTCGGCGCCCTCGACGACGCGCAGCAGAAGATCCAGTTCGGACAGCCTGACCGACAGTTGGGCGCGGTACTCCAGCACCCAGCTGTAGACGTCGCGATCGGCTTCGGCACTGACGTACCGGCGCGTCAGCAGCTGCTGCAGCGCCCAGCAGGCACGGTCGGGCAGCTCGGATACGTCGCCGTCGAATCGGGGTCGGCGCTGGTGCGGGACGCGGGCCGTCTGGTCGACCTGGGGGAGCGCGGAGAACCCGCTGTAGTCGACGGTCTCTTCGACGGTCACGCGGTAGCCCCCAACAGGGTGGAAACCGGCTCGGTGAACATCAAGTGCGGCACCTCCATTTCGCGGTCGCGCCCGTCCAGGGACTGAAAGCGGACCGTGACCGACTCAGAACCCTCTGCGGATTCCGGTTGTTTGAGCGCCCAGGACCACAGCACGATGACGTGGCCGAGGTAGGTCGAATCGAGCATCGCGACCGCATCCGGAAGGGACAGTTTCGTCCCGGAACTGATTGCGGTGTTGATCATCTCCGACATCGCGGGTGCGTCGACCTGGGTGGTGAGCGCGGCGAAGCTGGTCAGGTCGACCTCGCCCTCGGCGACCTGAGCGGGCTTCGGGTTGGACAGGTCGCCGATCCGGAAGCTCAGCGCGCCAACCGAACTGAACGCGTGGCGGGCCAGGGGGAATTCGATGTCGAGCCGAGAGTCGGTCAGCGATGCTTTGAGCAGGTTGCGGGCGGCGCCGATGGCCTCGTTGAGCTGACGGGCCACGCCGCGGCTCTGTTCGAGGGTGCCGAACGCGGTGAACCGTTTGACGCGCTGCGCGCAACGCTGCTGGATGCGTTCCACCTCGTCGATCTGATGGCCGACCAGTTCGAAGAAGCCGGCCATCACCTTGCGCAGGGCGGGGTCGAGGGCGGGGAGGGCCTCGGCGACGGCGGCGACGTCGGCTTCGAACTCGGCGCGCTGGTCGGGGTCGTTGATCATGCGCAAGAAGGCGCGGTGCGAGTCGCGGCCCTGGGAGTCCCAGGCGGCCTCGTAGTCGGCGTACATGCGTCGCTGCCGGTCGCGGTATTCGACGTTGCTGTCGATCGGCTCGTCGAGGGCGGCGGTGGCTCGTTCGATCATGGTCCCGTACTGGCCGATGTCGGTGATCAGGCGTTCCATCTGCAGGGCGATGGCGTGGGCTTCGTCGTAGGCGTCGGTAAGGTCGACGTCGTGGCCGTGGTCGTCTGAGGTGACGCCTTGTTCGAGCGCGTCGAGTTCGGTTTGGAGCGCCGCGATTTCGGCTTCGATACCGGCGCGGATGCGGTCGGGGTCATTGCCGACGCGCAGCGCGACCTGCTTGAGGCGGGATGCGATGCCGTTGATCGAGCCGCCGGTGGCGATGGTGTCCTGCCGGCGCATGCCGCGCAGGAAGTCGAGCGCCCGGCGCGCCTCCTGGGTCAGGTAACACAGGTTGCGTTCGACGCCGGAGCGTTGGTCGGCGACCCGGTGCAGCCAGCCCTGGCTGGCCCAGGACTTGATCAGGGCCAGGCCGGATTGCTCGCCGGCCTGATCGAGTTCGGCGAGGTCGCGCTCGAGGCGTACGACGAGGTCGGTCTCGGGGACCACGCCGCCGATGAGCTGGCGCTCCATCAGGGTGGCGTAGAGGTTGAGGTTCAGCGTGGCCAGCAGGCGGACCGTCGGCGAGCCCTGAAGGCCACGATTGAGTTCGAGCAGGTCGGCAGGCGACAGCGTGGTGTCGTCGTCCAGCACATGCCCTCCGTCTCGATCGATCATGTCTCGGACGATCCAAGATATGGCACGGAGTCGACAATCGACGTCCAGCGGGTGGGGTGTCGGGGGATGGTTTGGGTAAGTCGGTCCCAGTGGTCTCAGGCATCGCTAGAGTCTCAGTAGTCACTACCGAGACCCGAATGCGGACGGATGATGGCGAGCCGGGTGGCTTCCGCTGCGCGCCTGCTCGGGGGACGATGAGAACTACAGGAGAATGGCCAGCAGCAGGCGCACCAGCTCGGCTTGGCGGTGGGTGTCGGTCTTTTCCAATATGTGCCGCAGGTGCGCCTTGACCGTCGCCGTTGAGAGCGCCAAATCCGCCGCGATCGGTTTCAGGCCCTCACCGTTGATGACCCGCAGCGCGACATCGGCTTCCGCATTGGTCAGCCCGAAAAGACGCCTTATCAACATCTTTGGCGGTTCGTGCTCCTGCTCGGGGTCGATGATCATCACCAATGCTTTCGCTGCCGACCGCTGGTCTGCTGGTGTTGCGAGCGGCACCACATGAATGACGTACGGGCGTTTCCCGGACGGACGGCCACACGCGAGCTTGCCGGTTGGCTGGACTGTAACTTGGTCACTGGCTTTGCCGGACTGGTTACGAGAGTTTCGAGTGGTTTGTTGACTCCGTCGCCGACGGCGCGCGAGTAATGGCTAGCCCCAGTAGGCGAAGTTACATACCGGCCGCGGTTCGCTTTTGAGGGACACGAGCTTGTCGCCACCCATGATTATCGTGCAGGTGAGGGCGACGTCCCCACCGTCGGCCGTTACCTGCGACTCCAGTTCGTTGTAGACGGAGTACTGCTTTTCCCACGGCAGGGACACATTGGTCTCGGTCTGTTCCAGGCCCCCGTTGATCCGGTAACGGATCGTTACCGGGGCGCTGCCACCACTGACCTTCATCGTCGCCGTGCCGACCGGCTGACCAGTTGGAGTCACCGAGGTCGCCGACGGCGGCGCCGACGCGCTGATCTGCGAGCTGCCCACGCCGCCGGTGGGAGGTGCCGCGTGCCCGGCGGTGTTCTTGGTGCACGCCGTTACGGCGACGCCGGTCGCGATAACGAGGTCAACACCCCGACCGCATAACGACGCGAACGCATGTCCGGAGCCTACGATCACCGGCGCTGGAGTTGAGTGGAAACATTTGAATCGGCCGTATTTCGGTGGTTAGCCGGCGAATCAGTTGGGATCAGCCGGGGTCGACGGCGCCGTAGGAAAGCCCGCCATTGACGACCGGATGGGCCGGCCGCCTGCAAGCGCGCAATGCGTACGCTGCCGCCGATCAGCAACCGTTGCCAGCGGTAGCTCACCAAGGACCGCGGTTAGCACAGACAGCGCAAAGTCACCACGCCTCGCGGTCAGCATGTCGAACCAAGCATCACAGAGGAGAAGAACTCCCGTCGCAAACGCGAACAGCGGGAGCAGGCGATGCCGGGCAAAGCCGAGCGTCGCGGTCGCGAGCATGAAAGCCAGCAACAACAGATCAAAGCCAACCCAGGTTGCCTGCCAGTGCTGGGCGGTGTAGCTCTGCGGCAGCGTCAATCCGAGATAGACGATCCAGGGGATCAGCGCGATCGAGGCGCTGAGCGCCAGCCACTCGCGGATCCGCCGGATCTGACTCCAACGCCGTGATCGCATCGACGATTACTACCACGGGATCTTTAACGTTTAGAGACGACGGAAGCGGGGCCGCCAGCCCGCTGTTATCCGTTGGATTCGCTGCCGCAGCCCTCGACTACCGGCATAGGTGACCGAGGCCAAAATTTCATGACGGTTTCGGTTGAGCAAAGGTACGGCAGCTTACCCGCGACGCGAGGGCCGATATAGCGCGTTTGGTTCTAGGGTTGGCTGCTATGGCCCGACAGAACAATTGCGTGAAGCGCTGGGGCACAGCGCTTCACGCAACCGTGTCGGCACTGATGGTTGCCATCCTCGGACTCGCTATCAGCCCGGTAGCCCATGCGGCTGCGGCCACGGCGACGTTGTCGGTGGCACATACGTGGCAGACCGGTTTCATTGCCAACTTCAGCGTTACCAACGCGAGCATGGCGCCGCTATCCGATTGGAAGATCGAATTCGACTTGCCGGTGGGGGAATCCGTCCTGCACGCGTGGAATAGCACCGTTACCCAATCTGGCACGCACTACGTAATCACCCCCGCGAATTGGAATCGCGTCATACCACCAGGTGGTTCGGCCACAGGTGGCCTAAGAGGCGTGCTGAGTGGTTCCTACTCGCCACCGGCGAATTGTGTGCTCAACGGGCAATATCCGTGCACCTAGAGGCGACTGCGCACTAGTGCTCGACGGCTTCCGAACGGCCGAACGCATTGCCGGGGGACTCTTGCATATTGCGCCGTGCCAAACATCGATGTCATCGAGCAGCGGCGATCCCGACTCGGGTGCTCTGGCTCGCCGTCCATGACCGCGGCGTAAGTTCGTTCGGAGCTACGACACCACGGGAAGACGCGGGAGGAAGCCCTTGAAAACGATCGCATACCGCCACGCGACAGTCGCCGGCCTGGCCGCCGTCGCACTGATCACTGTCGGCTGCAGCAATGGCAAGGGCGTCGACGCGTCGGCATCGACATCGCCTCAGGTCGGGGTGAACGCCACCTCGACGTCTAAAACCCCAGCGCAGCCCACCGAGGTGAAGCTCACCGGGGACAGGGACGTCGAGGTGACTCTGACCGGCCCGATCGCCGCCAAGTACTCGTCGGCAACCGAGGATCAGAAGAAGGCTCTCGGCAAGCCGCTGACGGGCGACCGCAACGCGGGGACACGGGACAGCGGGGTGGTATTCCAGCAGTTCCAAGGCGGCGCGATCACCGCCAAGAACGACCAGGCCGGCACGCCGGCATACATCATCCTGGGCAAGATCCGGGAGGCCTGGAATGTTCCACGCGACCCGGACGGCGCGCCCGCAGTCACCGGCACTAACGGTTCGGCAGGTCCGCTGGGCCTCCCGATCAGCGACCAAAACGCCGTCGGTGATCTGCTCGTGTCGAACTTCGAGCACGGCACGATCGGATACAACCCGCAGACCGGCCAGGTCGAAGTGACGGTAAACGGCAAGGCCGTACCATCCGGGCTGTAGCCGGCATCAGGCGTTCGTCAACATGCAAAATTCGTGGATTTGATGCTCGATGCGATCACGCAGGTAATGCATTACGCCGTACTTCACTGGTAACGCACCATATTCGGTCGCTGCATATTCTCACGTCGCTTGACGAGCTCGAAGACGTGGCCATGGCGATCCGAGTGGCCGACCTAGACGGTATGAGTGACCGTCGGCGTTGTGTCGGGGTTGCGGGCCGGGGCCTCGCTCACCCATGTTCGTGGGTTAC
>NZ_NCXM01000089.1 GCF_002104765.1 Mycolicibacterium vulneris | reverse complement strand
GCGGTGGCGGCGCCCGCGCCCCCGCCGGCCGCACCGGCGCCTGCGCCCCCGCCGGCCGCACCGCAGGTGCCCCGGCAGCCACCGATGACGATGTACCTGCACTTCCCGTTCGTCACGGTGCCGATTCCGATCAACCCGCCGCCGCCGCCCGGCCAGTAAGCACGTGGCAAACGCTGCCGACTGAGCGCACACTGGCAGTTACGGCACGAGCGCCTAGGAGGTCGCGTGGGCGAGCACAGTGGATTCGGATTCGACCCCGACGAGTTCGATCGAATGATCCGGGAGGGCAGCGAAGGGCTGCGCGACGTGTTCGAGCGGGTCAGCAAGTTCGTGGCCGCTCCCGGTGGCCGGACGGGATGGTCCGCCGTTTTCGAAGACCTGTCGCGACGCCCGCGCAGTGCTCCGGAGACCGCCGGCGAAGCCGGTGATGGCGTGTGGGCCATCTACACGGTGGACGCCAACGGCGGCGCGCGCGTCGAACAGGTCTATGCGACTGAACTCGACGCACTGCGGGCGAATAAGGAGAACGTCGATCCCAAACGCAGGGTGCGCTTCCTGCCCTATGGCATCGCGGTCAGCGTCCTGGACGACGACGCCGAAGAGCCTGCCTAGCAGCCGTTTTCGGCTCAGCCCTGCTGCACCACGTTTGAGCCGCCGGAGTTGCTGATCTTCGGCGCGCCGGAGTGGTAGGTGACCTTGTTGTCGAAGCCGGAGGCCTCGATGCTGTCGACGGCCTCGACGGTGACCGAATTCTGTACGCCGGACACCGACAGGCTGGTGCAATGCCCGGTGATCGTCACCGTGTTGGAAACCCCACTGACGCTGACGATGTTGTCATTGCAGGCGATGGTCCGGTTCTCGTTGATGCCGGCGACGCTGAGCTCGGTGCCCGGCGGTGCGGCGGGTGACGTCGACGGCGAAGGTGAGTTCCTGCGGGAGGTCGACGGGCCGGGATTCGTCGAAATGCTTGGCGGGCTAGACGTTTTGGAGATATTCGGCGGTGTGGCGATGATCGACTTCACGCCGGAAAGCTGGTGTGCGGCAAAGGCCGCGATGCCACCCGCGAGGGCCAGTATGCCGATGACGACGACCGTGCCGAGGATCCACCAGGTGCGGTTGCCGGAGGGACGTTGCTGGGGTGGGCCACCGTAGGTCCACGGG
>NZ_NCXM01000088.1 GCF_002104765.1 Mycolicibacterium vulneris | reverse complement strand
CGCCAACGGCGCCCACTCGGGGCCATGCCCCGCACACCGGCTGGCATAGGCCACCCCCAGATCGGCCACCAGCGGGGACATCGACAAGCCGTCAGCGGCGATATGGTGTACCGCCGCCACCAGCACATGTTCGTCATCGGCGCGGCGGAAAAGCATTGCCCGCAAAGGGATTTCGGTGGCCAGATCGAACGCGTACGAAGCCGCCGCCTCGATGGCCTCCTCCAGCTGTGTTGTCGACCAGCCGGTGGCATCAACGACGTCCCAGCCAAAGTCGGCCCGCTCCACCGGAATAACCACCTGCTGGGGTATGCCCTCGGGTGCCGCAAACCGGGTGCGCAGGCTCTCGTGACGGCCCACCACATCGGCCAATGCCGCACCCAACACGTCGGCATCCAGGCGCCCGCCCAGCCGCAACCCCGCCGCCATGTTGTAGATCGGTGAAGGCCCCTGCAACTGATCGATAAACCACAACCGCTGCTGGGCAAACGACAACGGCACCACCGCGGGCCGCTCACCGGCCACCAACGGCTCGCGCCCACCCCCATCGGCACCGATACGGAGCACCAACTGGGCCACCGTGGGCGCCTCGAACACGGTGCGCACCGCCAAATGAGCGTCCAGACCGGCGTTGACCGCGCCAACCAGGCGCATCGCGGACAACGAATCCCCACCCAAGTCGAAGAACGAATCGTCAACCCCGACCCGCTCGAGCCCGAGTACCCGGGCGTAGATGCCGGCCAGGATCTCCTCGGTCGCGGTACCCGGGGCGCGATAGCCCTCGCCCGAGGCGTATTCGGGTGCCGGCAGGGCCCGGGTATCGAGTTTGCCGTTCACCGTCAACGGCAAAGCGTCCAACACCACCACCGCGGCCGGAACCATATACTCCGGCAACCGCTCGGCCAGCTGGGAGCGTAGCTGCACCGGATCGGCGGTCCCGGTGACATAGCCCACCAGCCGCTTATCACCCGGGCGGTCCTCCCGGGCAACCACCACCGCCTGCTCCACCCCGTCGAGGGCGGCCAGCGCCGCGCGGATCTCACCGAGCTCGATGCGATACCCGCGGATCTTCACCTGCTCATCGGCGCGGCCCAGATACTGCAACTGCCCATCGGCACCCCAACGCACCAGATCCCCGGTGCGATACATCCGCGCCCCAGACTCCCCAAACGGGCATGCCACAAACCGCGACCCGGTCAACG
>NZ_NCXM01000087.1 GCF_002104765.1 Mycolicibacterium vulneris | reverse complement strand
TTGGCCATCAGGACGCCACCGCACCAGATCCCCGGTGCGATACATCCGTGCCCCCGGCCCGCCAAACGGGCACGCCACGAACCGCGACGCGGTCAACCCGGCCCGACCCAGGTAGCCGACCGCGACGCCGGTGCCGGCGATGTACAACTCGCCGATGACCCCGGCCGGCACCGGGCGCAACCATGTATCCAGCACGAACAGTCCCGCTTCGGGGACGGGGGTGCCGATGGGCACGACCGGGGTGTGCGGGGTCAGGGGGGCGCTGATGGTCACGCACATGGTGGTTTCGGTGGGGCCGTAGGCGTTGATCATGATCCGTCCGGGGGCCCACCGCTGGACCACGTCGAGGGGGCAGGGTTCTCCGACGGTGGCCAGTGTCAGCGAGTCCAGGCCGTGCTCGGGCAGCATGGCCAGCGCCGAGGGGGTGTGGGTCAGCACGCTGACCTGTTCGGTGATCAGTAGTTGGTGGAAGTCCTCGGGGGAGGTGGTCGCCGTTTCGGGGACAACGACTAGACGCCCGCCGCGTAGGAGTGCGCCGAAGATTTCCCAGACCGAGACGTCAAAGGCCAGCGAGTGGCTTTGGGTCCATACCCCGGTGGAGGGCAGCCCGGCGTCGAGCGAGGCCAGCAGTTGCGTGACGTTGTGGTGGGTGATGGCGACGCCTTTGGGGGTGCCGGTGGTGCCTGAGGTGTAGATCAGGTATGCGATGTCGTCTGGCTGCGGTGTCGGTAACGCGGTGCTGGGTTGGGGCTGGGTATGCGGTGCGGGGTTGTTGATGTCGAGCACCGGCACGGCGCATCCGGTCAGGCGCTCGCGTAGTCCGGTGGTGGTGAGTACCGCCGCGGGTGCGGCGTCGGTGAGGACGAAGCGCAGCCGGGCCTGGGGGACCGCGGGGTCGATCGCCACATAGGCCGCCCCGGTCTTGAGCACGGCCAGGATCGCCACGATCGCCTCGGCCGAGCGGGACAACACCAGCGCCACATACTGTCCCGGGCCCACTCCGTGGCCGGCCAGCAGCTGCGCCCACCGCTGCGCGGCCGCATCCAACTCCCGATAGGTCATCGATACGCCCCCGAAGGTCAGCGCCACCGCCTCCGGCACCCGCGCGACCTGCCCGGCGAACAACACCGGAATCGACGTGAACGCAGCGGGTTTCGCCAACCCCGCCCGATTACCCAACGCATCCAACCGGGCACGCTCCGCCTCATC
>NZ_NCXM01000086.1 GCF_002104765.1 Mycolicibacterium vulneris | reverse complement strand
TGGATTATGGGGCGTTTCCGCCGGAGTTCAATTCGGCGCGGATGTATGCGGGTCCGGGTTCGGAGTCGTTTACGACGGCGGCGTCGGCGTGGAATGCGATTGCTGCGGAGTTGCAGTCGGCCGCGTTGAGTTATCAGAACGTGGTGACTCAGCTGTCCAGTGAGGAGTGGACCGGGACGGCCTCTGCGGCGATGGCCCAGGCGGCGGCTCCGTATGCGGAGTGGTTGAGCACGACGGCCGCTCAGGCCGAGCAGGCGGCGACTCAGGCTAATGCGGCTTCGGCGGCTTTTGAGGCGGCGTTTGCCTCGGTGGTGCCGCCGCCGGTGATCGCGGCCAACCGTGCGCTGGTTCAGCAGTTGACCCAAACCAATGTGATCGGACAGAATACCGGGGCGATCGCGCAGTTGGAGGCCCAGTACGGCGAGTACTGGGCGCAGGATGCCGGTGCGATGTACACCTATGCGGGCCAGTCGTCGACTGCGACCCAGCAGACGCCGTTCAAGAACGCGCCGGAGGTCACCAACCCGTCCGGTCAGGCCACCCAAAGCGCTGCGGTCACCAACGCTACGAGCAACTCGACGGCAACCAACACGTCGAAAGTTCTAAACAGCCTGGCTCAGGGTGGCACGACAAACTCGACGAACTCGACGATCACGCCCTCGACCTCGTCCGGGCCGCCGACCAGTTCGTACAGCGAACTGTGGTACCTGCTGACCGGGCAGACCACATTCCCCACCAGCCTGGGATCGGTCGTCAACGGTTACGCCCCGTTCTCGGGTTTGTTCTATAACACCGAGGGTTTGCCGTACTTCAGTGTCGGTATGGGTAACTTCGGGGTGCAGATGGCCAAGACCTTGGGGCTGTTGGGCGGCGCGGCGCCGGCGGCGGCCAAGGCGTTGCCCGGGCTCGGCGGGTTGGGTGGCGTGTTGGGTGGCGGTGCGGCGGCTGCGCACCCGGTGGCGGCGTTGGGCAGCGCGGCCTCCATCGGTGGCAAGCTCTCGGTGCCGGTCGCCTGGTCGGGGGCGCCGACCGCACCGGCGCTCGGACATGCCATCCCGGTCAGCAGCATCAGCGCCGCCCCCGAAGCCGCGGGCGGGCCCGGGAACCTGCTCGGTGGCATGCCGCTGGCCGGTACGAGTGCGGCCGGCCACGGAGTCGCCGGGCCCAAGTACGGCTTCCGGCCCACCGTCATGGCCCGACCACCCTTCGCCGG
>NZ_NCXM01000085.1 GCF_002104765.1 Mycolicibacterium vulneris | reverse complement strand
GGGTCTGCTGCACGATCAGGTGACAGTTTCGGTCACGCGGCCTGAGGGGCCGGTGTGGTCATGATTGCTTCGAATTCGATCGGGGTCAACCGGCGGAGACCGGACTGACGCCGGCGCCGATGGTAGGTCCGTTCGATCCAGGTGACGATCGCAATCCTTAGTTGATCTCGGGTATCCCACCGGCGGCGGTCGAGGACGTTCTTCTGCAACAGGCTGAAGAAGCTCTCCATGGCCGCATTGTCGCCCGCCGCGCCGACTCGGCCCATCGAGCCGACCATGCCGTGACGGCTCAAGGCATGAACGAATCTCCTTGACCTGAACTGAGATCCACGATCGCTGTGGACTATGCAGCCGGCGACATCGCCGCGTCGTGCCACGGCGCTATGAAGCGCTGCGGTCGCCAACCGGGACTTCATCCGGGAGCCGATCGAATAGCCCACGATACGGTTGGAGAAGACGTCCTTGATCGCACACAGGTACAGCTTGCCCTCCCCGGTTCGATGCTCGGTGATATCGCTGAGCCACAACCGATTTAGCGCGCCAGCGGTGAAGCGACGACCGACCAGATCATCGTGAACCGGCGGCCCAACCTTGCCGTTCTTGCCGCGTTTCTTTCCGAACACGCTCCACCACTGGTTCTGGGTGCAGATCCGCCAGGCGGTGCGCTCGGCCATCGGCTCACCGGCATCGCGGGCCTCTTCGACCAGGTAGCGGTAGCCGAACTCGGGGTCCTCGTGGTGGGCATCGAAGAGGGCATTGGCGCGGTAGGCCTCGAGGAGTTCGGCGTCGGTGATGGGGTTGGCCCGCCAGCAGTAGTAGGGCTGGCGGGCGAGCTTGAGTACCCGGCACGTCACCGCCACGGGGATCCCGTCGGCGGCGAGCTCAGTTACGAGCGGGTAGAGCCTTTTCCCGGCAGATTGGCCTGCGACAAATACGCTGCCGCCCGGCGCAAGACTTCATTCTCCTGCTCCAGCAACCGATTTCGGCGTCGCAGCTCCTGCAACTCCGCAGAATCACTGGTGCTCTTGCCGGGCTTGGCGCCCTCGTCGATATCGGCTTGGCGCATCCACTTGTGCAGCGTCATCGGGTGGACACCGAAATCGGTGGCGATCTGTTCGATCGTCACCCCGTCTTCGCGGTTACGAGCGACCCGCACGACATCGTCGCGGAACTCTTGGGGGTAAGGCCTGGGCACACTGACATCCTTCCAGCTCACCCATCACGGGCAAGCCAACTCAGATGTCACCTATTCCTGCAGCAGACCC
>NZ_NCXM01000084.1 GCF_002104765.1 Mycolicibacterium vulneris | reverse complement strand
GAGGATGCAGGGATGTCGAAGGAACAATCGCTGGGTAAGCCCACGTCGCGGCGCTACAGTCCCGAGGAGAAGGCTGCTGCGGTCAGGATGGTCCGCGCCCTGCGGACCGAGCTTGGTACTGAGCAGGGCACGGTGTCGCGGGTGGCCCGTCAGCTCGGCTATGGGGTGGAGTCGGTGCGGTCCTGGGTACGCCAGGCTGACATCGACGACGGGTACGAGCCTGGAGTGACGACCGCGGAGTCCAAGAGGGTCAAGGAGCTCGAGCAGGAGGTCCGAGAACTTAAGCGCGCCAATGAGATTCTGAAGCGAGCGGCCAGTTTCTTCGGTGCGGAGCTCGACCGCCAACACAAGAAATAGTCGACTTCATCGATACCTGGCGCGAGGAGTTCGGGGTCGAGCCCATCATCACCGTCCTGCGCACCGCAGGGGTGACGGTGGCCCCAAGCACCTACTACGACTCCAAGACGCGGCCCCCGTCGGCGCGGGCGCGCCGCGATGCCGAGCTGGGGCCAGCACTGGTGGCCCTGTGGGAGGACAACTACCGCGTCTACGGGGTGCGCAAGCTGTGGAAAGCGGCCCGTCGGGCTGGTCACGATGTCGGGCGCGATCAGGTCGGGCGGCTGATGCGGGCCGCAGGCATCCAAGGCGCGCGGCGCGGCAAACGGGTGCGCACCACCAAACCGGACCTGGCAGCGGCGCGGCACCCGGATCTGGTGCAGCGCAAGTTCACGGCGAGCGCGCCGAACCAGTTGTGGGTCACCGATCTGACATTCGTGCCCACATGGGCAGGAGTCGCCTACGTATGCTTCATCGTCGACGCCTACTCGCGGATGATCGTCGGGTGGCGGGTGGCCTCCCACATGCGCACCACCATGGTGCTCGATGCGATTGAGATGGCGCGCTGGTCACGCGGAAACACATTGCCGGGCTTGACATGTCACTCCGATGCCGGATCGCAGTTTACGTCCATTCGCTACGGAGAGCGATTGGCTGAGATCGGTGCGGCACCCTCGATCGGCAGCATCGGGGACAGTTTCGACAATGCGCTGGCAGAGACGGTGAACGGCTACTACAAGGCCGAGCTGATCTACGGTCCCGCCCGCAGCGGGCCGTGGAAGACCGTCGAGGACGTCGAGCTGGCCACCCTGGCCTGGGTGTACTGGCACAACACCAGCCGTCTCCACAGCTACCTCGACGACGTCCCGCCGACCGAGTTCGAAGCCACGTTCTACGATGCACCACGGACCGACCAACCCCTGGTCGAAATCCAATAGCCCGAGCCCCCGGGAAAACCAGGGCGATTCA
>NZ_NCXM01000083.1 GCF_002104765.1 Mycolicibacterium vulneris | reverse complement strand
GGTCCTGGTCCTGGTCCTGGTCCTGGTCCTGGTCCTGGTCCTGGTGCGCAGGGCCCGTTTGTTTCGTACCTCGCCGGTGCTGGTGCGTGCGGCGGTTTTGACGAGTTGATCGCCGATCCACAACCGCAGCAGCTCGCCATCGACGTGAACATCGCAGCGGGCGCCGGCATGGTGGCGCCCGACGCTGACCTGCTGCCAGGACACGCACACGATGCCGTTGGCGCACACCCGGCGGCTGACCCAGTCATCACCGGTGCGATCGCCGCCGGCCTGCTCAACGGTCGGCAGTGCTGGCGACCGGGCCGCGGCGGGGGCGAAACGTTGTGCGGGAGTGCTCATGTCTAGCGATTGGTGCGGCCGGGTGGTGTTGTAATAGTCCACCCACTCATCAAGGGCCTGCTGGGCTGCCTTCAAGTTGGCGAAAGCTGGCCTGTTGCTGAGGAATTCCGCGCGCATGCTGCGATGAAACCGCTCAATCTTGCCGGTGGTAGTCGGGCTGCGCGGTTGGGTCAGCAGGTGCTCGATCCCGTTTTCGCGGCAGATCCGATCAAAGAGCACCTCGACCACCGGGTGGTTGAACCGGCCGGTGAACACCTTGCCGTTATCGGTCAAGATCTGCTCGGGGACCCCGTAGCTGAGCAGGGCGCCCCGCAGTCCCTCGCAGACCGCGCCGGTGCGCTCCCGGGCCATCAGCCGGGAGTGATCATCGATCCCGGTCCAAGGCCTTGGCGCTCGTGCCATCCGCGAACGCAAAACCGCCCACGATGTCCATCTGCCACAACTCCATCGGCGCACCGCGTTCCCAGCGTTTCCACTTCCGGGAGCGCCGATCCCGCAGGCTCGGATCGATCATGCCCGCGCGCACCAACGCCCGATACGCCGCCGACTCCGAGGGCACCGGCCCTATCCGGCGCTTGGCCAGCTCGAACACCAACCGCCGCGGCCCCCAATACGGCCGCGACCGGCGCAACTCCAGCAGCGCCGCCTCCACCGCTGCGGGCATTTGATGCGGACACGACACCGGCCGATGCGACCGATCCACCAGCCCGTCCAGGCCCAAGGCCTCATACCGGGCCAACCACGAGTGCAGCGTCTGGCGCGACACCCCAACCTTCTCGGCGACCTGCGAGATCGACAACCCATCACTGATCACCGCCAACACGGCCTGATACCGCTGCTCGGCCACGCTCAACTCCCTCATCTAGGGAGTGTCAAGGATCAGCCGAAGTAACTGTCAACCATCAACCGAAACACTGTCAGCCATCACCCGAAGACAAAATGTCAAGCATCAACCGAGGTCATACAC
>NZ_NCXM01000082.1 GCF_002104765.1 Mycolicibacterium vulneris | reverse complement strand
GCCCCCATGCTGGCCCGCGCCGGACCGCCCCCTGCCGACACCACTGGATACTGTTTCGAGGCCAAGTGGGACGGCATCATTCACTGAACTTGTCAAAAGGTTTGATGCGCCGCGCACCACCGGGCCTCAGAGCTCTCTGATGGGTTCGGCGTTGATGTAGCCGGCCGTACCTAGCTTCAATATGCGTTGGGCTGACAGCTGCCGACGTTATTGCCGTCCGGCTGTGTCGCCTGACGTTTGCCGAGGTGCGCGATCACAGACTCGGCGCGATGCAGCGTCACGCCGATATTGATCATTTCAGTGCGGCCGCGATCGTAAAGCCCGGATACCGCGTCTTCGACCAGAACGACCCGGTAGTCGCGTTCGCTCGCTTCATAGATGGACGTGCGTGGACAGTTCGGATAATTACATCCGGCGATCACCACGGTGTCCACGTGATTTTCTCGGAGATGGTCCTCGAGCGTGGTTGCGAAAAACGCGCCCCAACGGGGCTTGTAGAGGACAATCTCCTGATCGGCCAGCTGTTGGGCTTGTCCGGACAGCAGCAGCTCATCGTCAAATTGTGCGGTCGGGTCGGGTGCTATTCCTGGGGCCAGGAGCCGCCCGGGTGTGCCTGGGCGCAGCATTGGGGTCAGGCCGACGACAAGGTCTTTGCGCACCGGCTCGGCGTTGCTTCCGTCGGCCAAGTAGAGCCGGACGATGTGTACGATCGGCAGGCCAGCGCTGCGAAAATGCCTGGCACAGCATGGCGATCCGGGGTACGGCTGTCGCTGTTCCCGGGATCTCTAGCGGGCCGCCATCGAGGGTGTCGGTTTGAACATCGATCGTCAGCAGGGCTGCAGATTCGAAGTGCGGCTCAATCATGGAATGCATGCTCATAGCATAGATACGCCCATCAACGCGTTTGCCGACGCCGCTGTGGCACAGCATGCGTTCGTCCGGGGTCTCGAAGACGCCGAAACATACTGCGCTAGTGTGTATTACAGGCGCGGTTAGATAGGAGGCAGATGTCAGAGCAGACGACGATCGAAACGTTTCTCGGTGTCGGTATTCGCGTCGGGCGCGTGATCAAAGCCGAAGAATTCCCGCGCGCCAACAAGCCCGCATACAAGTTGTGGATTGATTTCGGTGACTTAGGTATACGGAAGTCCAGCGCTCAGATCAACGACCTGTATACCACCGATGAGGTCGATGGCCGGTTAGTGCTGGCAGTGGTCAACTTCCCTCCGCGCCAAGTTGCCAATTTTATCTCGGAAGTTCTCGTGGGTCTGCTGCACGATCAGGTGACAGTTTCGGTCACGCGGCCTGAGGGGCCGGTGTGGTCATGATTGCTTCGAATTC
>NZ_NCXM01000081.1 GCF_002104765.1 Mycolicibacterium vulneris | reverse complement strand
AGTGCGCCGGTTGGCGCTGGGGTGCGGGGAAGCGGGTGAGGGTGGGCGGTCAACCCCGAAGAGTCCGCGCCGAACGGAGCAGGGTTTTCGGCCCGCGCTCGCCGGCGCGGTAGCGCCCTGGCGGGCTGGCATTGGGCCGAAAAGGTCACTCGGCCTGCGTAGTTCGGTGTGGGCGTGGGTTGAGCGGTCGGGCCCCCGCCCGCTTACCATGAGCACCCTGCTGACGGCTAAAAGAGGTGAGGGGCTACGGGTTTGTGGCCGCCGCCAGGCGGCCAGTCCGGTCGCGCGGGGCGCGCCGGCACGGTGGGGCCGGAAGAAAAAGGGGGGCCCGGCCAACCCCGCGGGTGCAGGTGCTGGCCGGGCCTGAGCTGAGTTAGAGCTGGTCGTTAACGTCGGCGGCCGCTTCGGCGACGTCGTTGAGTAGGTCGACCTCCTGCTGGTCGAGGTCCGCGATGTGGCATGTGCTGTAGTTGGCGTCATCGAGAGCGCGGCGCGGTGGTGTCGCAGCGTATGGAGCCGTGTGAGTGCTTGGTCGAGCTCGAGACGCGGATCGGTTTCGCGTTGCACGTGGGCGATGACGAGGCCGAGGTAGTCGAGGAGCTGGCGGCGGGTGCCTTGCAGCGCGAGTCCGTCTCCGTTTTCGTTCCACAGGCCCAGGACGAACGGGGCGGTAATTTCGTCTTCATCGACGGGGCAAAGTTCTTCGATGGCGCGATCGCGTGAGTACAGGGTGTAGAGGGCTGTGTGCGGCGTGGCCCCACTCGATGTGGTTGCTCATGATGTTTCCTTCCTGCGGGGTGGATGTGGAGGTTTAGGCGACGGCGTGGGGCAGGTGGTCGCGGACGCCCTGGTCGAGTTTGAGGATGTCGATCATCGCGGGGGTTGGGTTGTGGTGGCGGCGAACCTCGACCTCGACGCGGGTGATCAGCGTGGCGCTGATCCCGGGGTTGCCCCCTTTGAGGGCGAACACTGCTGCCAGGGTGAGGGCTTGGATGCGGGCCTGGCCGCTGAGGTGGTCGCCGATGCGGCTCCACAGGAGGGCGGCCCGCAGGGGGCGGCGGTCGGCGATTTTGTAGAGAAGGGTTTTGAAGGTGTCGTCGAGCAGGAGTGGTGCGGTCAGTTCGGCGAAGCCTCGGCTGGGGTTGCAGTTTCCGTTGACGAGTTCGGTGTGAAGGTCGGCCAGGATGGCGATGCGGTTGTAGCACATGGTGTTGTCTCCGTTTTCCGATGGTGATGGAGTGCGCCGGTTGGCGCTGGGGTGCGGGGAAGCGGGTGAGGGTGGGCGGTCAACCCCGAAGAGTCCGCGCCGAACGGAGCAGGGTTTTCGGCCCGCGCTCGCCGGCGCG
>NZ_NCXM01000080.1 GCF_002104765.1 Mycolicibacterium vulneris | reverse complement strand
GCAGCCTTCTCCTCGGGACTGTAGCGCCGCGACGTGGGCTTACCCAGCGATTGTTCCTTCGACATCCCTGCATCCTCGTTTCCAAGGTCAGGAGCCTCCAGGATTTCCAGGGCGATTCATCCAGACGGAATGGTGATGTCCATTCCACGATCGTTGCAAATCGGTATGACAGCCCGCCTGCTGACTTTTACTCCGGCGATCTGACCCATTAATGATCATCTGCAAGACTTCGAACCCTTGTGCAGCCATCACAGTTGACCCCAACCGGTAGCAATGCGACAGCTTCCGATTAGCCGATAACTTCTGTCGTCCGGTCGGCCCACTCCCCCGGGGCCGGCAAAGTTCTGCGCCGATAAGCGATTGCTGCGGTATTCAAAGATGTTGCACGGCAGCATATTTGATACGGACTGATAAATAATCGTGATTATCCATGACAAACTGCCGCATATTTCATCAGATGAAACAATCGCGTATCCGACGGCCCGGCCCGGTTGAGCGAATCTTTTCACATGGACGCTGGCTTTGAACTGGGGATTTGGCATCGCTGCGACCGTGGCTGCGGTGGTTGTCGTGGGTGGTTCCGCCGCCGCAGCAGAACGAATCGCTTCCGGAGTGCTGTACGGACCTGTTTTTCGAATGGAACACCGCGATGCACGTCCAGGACAACGAGCAGGCCCGGTACCACAGCAAGTAGGTGTAACTATGGCTCTCCCCGCGTTCCGCACATCCAACCCCACTGACATGCGGCGTAGCATGGGCCGCTTCACCACCGGTGTTGCGATCGTGACTAGCGGAAACGAAGACGACGTCTGCGGCATGACAATCAGCTCGCTCACATCGATCAGCCTCGACCCGCCGATCCTGATGGTCTCGCTCGCCGAAGGGGGACGGACCACGGACATGGTCAGTGCTACAGGCCGATTCGCGATCTCCATCCTCAGTTGCCGACAAGAGGCTATCGCTCGCCACTTCGCCACCCGAGGAGGTGCCCGCTTCCGAGACTTCATCGTCTGTGAATACGGTGAATACAAGATGCCGATGATCAAAGACGCACTCGTGCAAGCCGAATGCCGCGTCCACAGCGCCCACGACATCGGCGACCACCGGGTGTTCTTCGGCGAGGTTGAAAACCTACGATTTCGGGATGGCAACGGATTGGTCTTCTACTCCGGCCGATTCGGTGATTTCCACGACTTCGGCCACGACGAAATGCCGTGGTTCTACTGACAAATGAGGCGTGGCATCACCGGCAATGAGGCCACGATTCGAGCGATCCGTCATAGTCGCGCACGTGTGTCTTCGAAGGGGTCTGCTGCACGATCAGGTGACAGTTTCGGTCACGCGGCCTGAGGGGCCGGTGTGGTCATGATTGCTTCGAATTC
>NZ_NCXM01000007.1 GCF_002104765.1 Mycolicibacterium vulneris | reverse complement strand
CCGCCGTAGCCCGGCGGCGGGGGAGGTGTGCCATAACCCGGCGGCGGCGGTGCGCCGTAGTTCGGCGGCGGGTAGCCAGGAGGGTTGCTGCCCTGGGGGTCTGCCGGGCTGCCCGGATACTCGGGAGGTTGGCTCATGTCCGTCCTTGCTGTCGGATTTCCTCGTGTCTGAAGTTTCCTAGGAGGAAGGCGCGCGGAACTTGGCAAACGGGAACTTAGCAAAGATGCGGCCGGAGCGCGCGGATTGACGGCCCGCACGCCTGGGGCGGCGCGGGTGTCCGCCCGCCGTGGTATGCCTGAAACCGTGTCCGACGGTCTGTTTGACCTCCCCGGTGCGCCGCAGCCGACCGATCACGGGCTGGGCGTGTCGGGCGGTGCACCCATGGCGGTCCGGATGCGTCCGGCGTCGCTGGACGAGGTGGTCGGGCAGGACCATCTGCTGGCGCCCGGATCTCCCCTGCGCCGGCTGGTCGAGGGCTCGGGCGTGGCGTCGGCCATCCTGTACGGGCCGCCCGGCAGCGGCAAGACGACGCTGGCCGCGCTGATCTCGCAGGCCACCGGCCGCCGGTTCGAGGCGCTGTCGGCCCTGTCGGCCGGTGTCAAAGACGTTCGGGCGGTGATCGACACCGCGCGCCGGGCGCTGCTGTCCGGTGAGCAGACGGTGCTGTTCATCGACGAGGTGCACCGCTTCTCCAAGACCCAACAGGACGCGCTGTTGTCCGCTGTGGAGAACCGGGTGGTGCTGCTGGTGGCGGCGACCACGGAGAACCCCAGCTTCTCGGTGGTGGCGCCGCTGCTGTCGCGCTCGCTGATCCTGCAGTTGCGGCCGCTGAGCGCCGACGACATCCGCACAGTGGTGCAGCGCGCGATCGACGACCCACGCGGACTGGGCGGCCAGGTCGCGGTCGCGCCCGAGGCCGTCGACCTGCTGGTGCGGCTGGCCGCGGGCGACGCCCGGCGCGCGCTGACGGCGCTGGAGGTCGCCGCCGAGGCGGTCGAGCCCGGCGGCGAGCTGACCGTCGCCGCCGTCGAGCAGTCTCTGGACGAGGCCGCGGTGCGCTACGACCGCGACGGCGACCAGCACTACGACGTCATCAGCGCCTTCATCAAGTCGGTGCGCGGTTCGGACGTCGACGCCGCGCTGCACTACCTGGCCCGCATGCTCGTCGCCGGCGAGGATCCGCGGTTCGTCGCGCGCCGGCTGATGATCCTGGCCAGCGAGGACATCGGCATGGCCGACCCGAACGCGCTGCAGGTCGCGGTGGCGGCCGCGCAGACGGTGGCGCTGATCGGCATGCCCGAGGCGCAGCTCACCCTGGCGCACTGCACGATTTATCTGGCCACCGCGCCGAAGTCGAACGCGGTCACCACGGCACTGGCCGCGGCGATGGCCGACATCAGGGCCGGCAAAGCCGGTCTGGTTCCGCCCCATCTGCGCGACGGTCACTATTCGGGTGCGGCGGGGCTGGGCAACGCGCAGGGCTACAAGTATTCCCACGACCACCCGGATGGGGTTGTGGCACAACAATATCCGCCGGACGAGCTGGCAGGGGTCGACTACTATCGGCCCACCGGCCGCGGCGGTGAACGCGAGATGGCCGGCCGGCTGGACCGGCTGCGCGCGATCATCCGTAAGAGGGGACGGGCATGAGGTTCTTCACCGACGAGGAGATGGGCGCCCTGCTGCCCACCGCCCAGCCCTACAGCGTGGTGATCCTGGAGAAGGGACCGAAGTACGGCGACGAGGACACGCCGGGCATCGTCTGGGAGCACGGCCGCCGCAATTTCGGGCTGCGCGACGACGGAGTGCTCCCGGTGGTGCTGCCGATCGTCGACGAATCCGACGTGTGCGGCATCGGAGTGTTCGCAGCGACAGTCGAGGACACCACGGCGATCATGGCCGACGACCCGGGTGTGGCGGCGGGCGTCTTCACCTACCGGGTGCACCCGTGCCGCGGATTCCCCGGGGACGCGCTGCCCTGAGCGGTCCTGGACCGATTGGGGTAGCTAGACCAGCTCGGGCACCCGCAGGTGGGCGATAGCCAGCTCGAACTCGGCCACGTCGATCACCTCGGCGCCCAGCTCTCGCACGCGCCTGCTGCGCAGTTCGCTGGCGCGGTCGCGGTTGCGGGCCATCGCCTCCATCGAGTCGAACGTGGAGCAGGTGACGGCCCGGCGGCAGGCGGGGTGGTCGACCATCAGGCTGGCGCTGCAGAACCCGTCGAGGTCCGCCATCTCGGGCAGCACCGCCATCCGGTAGAAGTCCAGCGATCGGCTCAGCTGATCCGGCACCACCTTGAGCCAGGTGGCGCGCACGCACGCGCCGGGGCGGGACGGGTGGTCGCGGTGCAGCAACGGGATGTCCCATTCCTCGACCCGTGCGCTGCCGTCGAACATCAGCGCGGCACGGTCGCGGATGGGTGCGACCTGCTCGGCGCTGCGGCGCATCGCCTCCATGGTTTCCCACGAGCTGGTGGCGATGCAGGTGCCCGATTGCCGGTCAACCAGCAGCGATAGTCCGACACACCCGTCGATCTCGGTGAGCGCGGGCATGACGACATCGCGAACATGCGCAATGCCGATGTCGACCGACAGGGGTTGCGCCTGGATGGTGGTGGAGCGTGCGTACACGGTCGACCCCTCCTATGTCGGGGCGGCGCCCCGGTGGCGCCACCGGTCCCACCCGCTACCTTCCTCCTGCCGGTTACTCGCCGCAATGCTTTGCCGAAAGGCTCCTGAGGCCCCCGGATGTTGTGGCAGCGCTCACAATGCATTGGCTGGTCGCGAGGCCGGCGCCGTAGGCTTGGCCGGGTGCATACCGATGTGCTGGACGTGGACACCTCCCGCCGCCGCATCGTCGATCTCACCGAGGCGGTGCGCGGGTTCTGCTGGTCGCGCGGGGACGGATTGTGCAACGTGTTCGTCCCGCACGCCACCGCGGGGGTGGCCATCATCGAGACGGGCGCCGGTTCCGACGACGACCTGGTCGACACGCTGGAACGGCTGTTGCCGCGCGACGATCGCTACCGGCATTCGCACGGCTCCGCGGGCCACGGCGCCGACCACGTGATGCCGGCGCTCGTCGCGCCGTCGGTGACGGTTCCGGTGTCGGCCGGTGAGCCGATGCTGGGGACGTGGCAGAGCATCGTCCTGGTCGACCTGAACCGGGACAACCCGCAACGCTCGGTCCGGCTGAGCTTTCTGGAGGGTTAGCGGCTCGGTGCCCGGCGCGCCGGGGCAGGTACTGTGAGCGGTCGAAATGCGTCGTGAGACGGGCTTGCCATGCCCCGGCGAATAGGCTGGGAATGAGACGTCGAAGTAACGGAAAGAAGCGGACTCGAAAGTGCAGACACACGAGATCAGGAAGCGGTTTCTTGATCATTTCGTGAAGGCGGGCCACACCGAGGTGCCGAGCGCATCGGTGATCCTCGACGACCCCAACCTGCTGTTCGTCAACGCGGGCATGGTCCAGTTCGTGCCCTACTTCCTGGGCGCGCGCACCCCCGAATACTCGACCGCCACCAGTATCCAGAAGTGCATCCGCACCCCCGATATCGACGAGGTCGGTATCACCACCCGGCACAACACGTTCTTTCAGATGGCCGGCAACTTCTCGTTCGGCGACTATTTCAAGCGTCGCGCCATCGAGCTGGCCTGGACGCTGCTGACCAACGGTGTCGAGCAGGGCGGTTACGGCCTGGATCCCGAACGCATCTGGACGACGGTCTTTTTCGACGACGACGAGGCCGTTCAGCTGTGGCAGGAGATCGCCGGGCTACCCGAGGATCGCATCCAGCGCCGCGGCATGGAGGACAACTACTGGTCGATGGGCATCCCGGGCCCGTGCGGCCCGTCCTCGGAGATCTACTACGACCGCGGGCCGGAGTTCGGCGTCGAGGGCGGCCCGATCGCCAACGAGGACCGCTACATCGAGATCTGGAATCTCGTGTTCATGCAGAACGAGCGCGGCGAGGGCACCGGTAAGGCCGACTTCGAGATCCTGGGGCCGTTGCCCCGCAAAAACATTGACACCGGCATGGGTGTGGAGCGGGTCGCCTTCATCCTGCAGGGCGTGCACAACGTCTACGAGACCGACCTGCTGCGGCCCGTCATCGACACCGCCGCCGCGCGGGCGCCGCGCGGGTATGACGTCGGCAACCACGACGACGACGTGCGCTACCGGGTGATCGCCGACCACAGCCGCACCGCGGCCATCCTGATCGGCGACGGCGTCACGCCCGGCAACGACGGCCGCGGCTATGTGCTGCGCCGGCTGCTGCGTCGGGTGATCCGCTCGGCCAGGCTGCTTGACATCGAGGGGCCCATCGTCGGTGACCTGATGGCCACCGTGCGCGACGCGATGGGCCCGTCGTATCCGGAGCTGGTCGCCGACTTCGATCGGATCCGGCGGATCGCGGTCGCCGAGGAGACCGCGTTCAATCGCACGCTGGCGGCGGGCTCGAAGCTGTTCGACGAGGTGGCGGGCACCACCAAAGCCTCTGGCGCGAAAGCGATCTCGGGTTCGGATGCCTTCACGCTGCACGACACCTACGGGTTCCCGATCGAGCTCACGCTGGAAATGGCGTCCGAGGCCGGCCTGCACGTGGACGAAATCGGCTTCCGGGAACTGATGGCCGAGCAGCGTCGCCGGGCCAAGGCCGACGCCGCCGCGCGCAAGCACGCGCACGCCGACCTGACCGCCTACCGGGAGCTGGTCGACGCCGGACCCACCCAGTTCACCGGCTTCGACGAATTGACTTCCGAGGCAAAGATTCTGGGGATCTTCGTGGACGGTAAGCGGGTTCCGGTGGTCACCCACGGGGCCGAGGGGGCCGACCGGGTCGAGCTGGTGCTGGACCGCACGCCGTTGTACGCCGAGGCCGGCGGCCAGATCGCCGACGAGGGGACCATCAGCGGAACGGGCGCCGGACAGAGCGCCCGCGCCGCCGTCACCGACGTGCAGAAGATCGCCAAAACCCTGTGGGTGCACCGGGTTAACGTCGAGTCCGGTGAATTCGTGGAGGGCGACACCGTCGTCGCGGCCGTCGACCCGCAGTGGCGCCGCGGCGCCACCCAGGGGCACTCGGGCACTCATATGGTGCACGCGGCGCTGCGACAGGTGTTGGGACCCAATGCCGTTCAGGCCGGGTCGCTGAACCGGCCGGGCTACCTGCGGTTCGACTTCAACTGGCAGGGGCCGCTGTCCGAAGAACAGCGCACCCAGGTCGAAGAGGTGACCAACCAGGCCGTGCAGGCCGACTTCGAGGTGCACACGTTCACCGAGCAGTTGGAGAGGGCCAAGGCGATGGGCGCGATGGCCATGTTCGGCGAGGCCTACCCCGACGAGGTCCGGGTGGTGGAGATCGGCGGCCCGTTCTCGCTGGAGCTCTGCGGCGGGACGCACGTGCACAACTCGGCGCAGATCGGGCCGGTGACCATTCTGGGCGAATCCTCGGTCGGTTCCGGGGTGCGCCGGGTGGAGGCCTACGTCGGGCTCGAGTCGTTCCGGCACCTGGCCAAGGAACGCGCGCTGATGGCGGGGCTGGCGTCGTCGCTGAAGGTGCCGTCCGACGAGGTGCCCGCCCGGGTGGCCAACCTGGTGGAGCGGCTCAAGGCGGCGGAGAAGGAACTCGAACGCGCCCGGCTGGCCGGTGCGCGGGCCGCCGCGACCAACGCAGCGGCGGGCGCGGAGCGTATCGGTAACGTCCGGGTGGTGGCACAGCGGATGTCGGGCGGGATGACGGCGGCCGATCTGCGCTCCCTGGTCGGCGACATTCGCGGCAAGCTGGGCAGCGATCCCGCGGTGGTCGCGCTGATCGCCGAGGGAGAGGGCGGGTCGGTGCCGTATGCGGTCGCCGCCAACCCGGCCGCCCAGGATCTCGGGCTTCGCGCCAACGAGCTGGTCAAGCAGCTCGCCGCTAGCGTCGACGGCCGCGGGGGCGGCAAGGCCGACCTGGCGCAGGGTTCCGGCAAGGATCCGGCGGGCATCGACGCAGCGCTCGGCGCGGTACGTTCCGAGATCGCCGTGATAACGCGGGTCGATTGAGTGGTCTCCGCACAGCACCGCTTGCCTGACCGGCCCGGCGATCCCCACCAGGACCCTGGACGGGGACGGCGGCTCGGCATCGACGTGGGCAGCGTCCGCATCGGGGTGGCCTGCAGCGACCCCGACGCCATCCTGGCCACCCCGGTCGAGACCGTCCGCCGCGACCGCAACGGCAAACACCTGCGGCGGCTGGCTGCGCTGGCCGCCGAACTCGAGGCCGTCGAGGTGGTCGTCGGCCTGCCGCGCACGCTGGCCGACCGCACCGGCCCGTCGGCGATCGACGCGATCGAGGTGGCCGACGCGCTGGCGGAAGTGCTGGCCCGCCGAGTTCCTCCCACTCCGGTGCGGCTGGCCGACGAGCGGCTGACCACGGTGGCGGCGCAGCGTTCGCTGCGCGCGGCCGGGGTGCGGGCCAGGGAGCAGCGCGCGGTGATCGACCAGGCGGCGGCGGTGGCGATCCTGCAGAGTTGGCTGGATCAGCGCCGCGCGGCGGTGGCGGGGGAGCACAGCGATGGTTGACAGCGCACGGCGGGAACGGGCCGAGCCGGAGGCCGTGGGTGCGCCGTCGGGGCGGCGGCCGAGCCGCGTCTCCCGCAAACAGGCCAAGCGGGGCCGTCGGCGGCGGTTCGTCGGCAAGATCGTGCTCGCGCTGCTCGTCGTGGTGGTGCTGGCGGGGGTCTTCGTCGGCGGCAAGCTGTGGCACACGCTGTTCGGGCCCGATAACGACTACAGCGGCGGCGGCAAGCGGGACCTGGTGATTCAGGTGCAGGCCGGTGACTCGACCACCAACATCGGCGAGACGCTGCAAAAAGAGCAGGTCATCAAGACGGTCCGGGCGTTCGTCAACGCCGCGCACGGCAACAGCGCCATCAACTCGATCCAGCCCGGCTTCTACCGGATGCGCACCGAGATCCCGGCGGCCAACGCGGTCGCGCGGCTGACCGACCCGAAGAGCCGGGTGGGCCGGCTGGTCATCCCGGAGGGCCGCCAGCTCGACGACACCACCGACATGAAGACCAACGTGGTGACTCCGGGGATCCTGACGCTGATCTCGCGCGCCACCTGCGTGGATCTCGACGGTGACACGCGCTGCGTCCGGGCGCAGGACCTGCGCGCGGCCGCGACCAACAGTTCCGCCTTGGCGTTGGCGGTGCCGCCGTGGGCCACCGAACCCGTCGGCGAGCTCGGCAAGGACCACCGCCGGATCGAGGGCCTGATCGCGCCGGGCACGTTCAACGTCGATCCGTCCGCGTCGCCGGAGAGCATCCTGGCCACCCTGATCGGCGCCGGCGGCGAGGAGTACGTGAAGTCCGGGCTGGTCGACACCGCCCAGGCCATGGGCCTGTCGCCCTACGACATCCTGGTGGTGGCGTCGCTGGTGCAGCAGGAATCCAACTCCCAGGACTTCGCCAAGGTCGCGCAGGTCATCTACAACCGCCTGCACGCCCACCACACGCTCGAGTTCGACTCGACGGTCAACTATCCGCTGGACCGCCGCGAGGTGGCCACCAGCGACGCCGACCGCGCCCAGAAGACGCCGTGGAACACCTACGTGTCGCAGGGCCTGCCGGCCACCGCGATCTGTTCGCCCGGCACCGACGCGCTGCAGGCCGCCGAGCACCCGCAGCCCGGTGACTGGCTGTACTTCGTCACCATCGACGCCCAGGGCACGACGCTGTTCACCCGCGACTATCAACAACATCTCGCCAACATCGAGCTGGCTAAGCGCAACGGTGTCCTCGACAGCACGCCCCGCTAGCGCGGGCCCCCGCAAGGCTGCCGTGCTCGGCAAGCCAATCGCCCACTCCAAGTCCCCGCAATTGCACCTGGCCGCCTATCGCGCGCTTGGCCTGGCCGACTGGACGTACGAGCGCATCGAATGCGACGCAGACCAGCTGCCCGGCGTGGTCGGCGGCCTCGGCCCCGAGTGGGTCGGGGTGTCGGTGACCATGCCCGGCAAGTTCGCCGCCCTGCGATTCGCCGACGAGCGCACCGACCGGGCGCAGCGGGTGGGATCGGCCAACACCCTGGTGCGCACGCCCGCGGGCTGGCGGGCCGACAACACCGACATCGACGGGGTCGCCGGCGCGCTCGGCTGCGCCTCGGGATGGGCGCTCGTCTGTGGATCGGGCGGCACCGCGCCGGCCGCCGTCGCCGGCCTGGCCCAGCTGGGTGTCGCCGGCATCACCGTGGTGGCCCGCAATCCCGACAAGGCGGCCCGGCTGGTGGACCTGGGCAACGAGCTGGGCGTGCCGACCCGGTTCTGCGACCTGGACGGCGACGGGCTGGCCGATGAGGTGGCGGGCGCCGAGGTGCTGGTCAGCACCATCCCGGCGGACGTGGCCGAACGCTACGCCGGCACCTTCGCAAGCATCGGTGTGCTGCTGGACGCCGTCTACGACCCATGGCCCACGCCGCTGGCCGCCGCGGTGAGCGCCGCCGGCGGGCGGGTGGTCAGCGGCCTGCAGATGCTGCTGCACCAGGCTTTCGCGCAGGTGGAACAGTTCACCGGGCGGCCCGCACCCCGCGAGGCCATGACTTGCGCGGTGGCCGCGCCGGAATAGCCTGCCGCGCATGCGGATTGCGGTCGCGTGCCTGGTGCTGGCCTGGTTGGCGGCGTTGAGTTGCTACGACATTCGCGAACGCCGCCTGCCCAACGCGCTGACGCTGACCGGGGCCGCGGCGGTCCTGGCGGTCGCGACGCTGGCCGGACGCGGGCCCGCGGCGCTGGCCGGAGCCTTGGCCCTGACCGCGATCTACCTGGCGGTGCACTGCGCGGCGCCAGGCGGGATGGGCGCCGGTGACGTCAAGCTGGCCCTCGGTCTCGGCGCCCTGACCGGGTGCTTCGGCGTCGGCGTGTGGTTTCTCGCGGCGCTCGGTGCGCCGCTGCTGACCGCGGCGCTCGGGGCGGTCGCCCGGCTTCGCGGCGGTGCCGACGGCACGGCCCCGGTGCCGCACGGGCCGTCGATGTGTCTGGCCAGCGCGGCGGGCGTGGGGCTGACGCTGCTCTGACGGCCTCAGTTCGGCACGGCGGTGGGGCGCAGCAGTGGCAGCAACTGGTCGCCGAGCCTGACCGTCTCCGACTTGTACGGGGTGTCCGACAGCACGAAATGGCTGACCCCGAGGTCGGCGTATTTACGCAGCGCGTCGGCGACCTCGACGGCCGAGCCGACCAGCCAGGTCGTGCCGGCGCCCTCCCCGCCGTACTTGCTCGGCGTTGTATACAGGCAGAAATCGACCACCTCGCCGCGCCCGGCAAGGTCGTTGAGCCGCCGCTGACCCTCGGACCCGGCCGGGTCGTGCAACAGCAGCATGGTCGGCGTGCCGGCCAGCTTGGCGACCTTCGCCTCGGCGTCGCGCCAGGCCTGCTCGGACGTGTCGCGCACCAGCGTCGTCACCCGCAGGCCGAATTCCAGCGGCGCGTGTTCACGACCGAGCTTGTCGGACAACGACTTCAGCCTGTCGATGCGCTCGGCGATTCCGTCCAGTGACTCGCCCCAGAACAGTTGGACGTCGGCGTCGGTCGCGGCGACCTGCTCGGCGGCCGCGGATGCTCCGCCGAAATAGAGCTTCGGGTACCGGCCGTCGGCCGCACCGAGGGGGCGCGGCTGCAACGTCGAGTGTTCGACACCGAAAAACTCGCCGCGGAAGGTGACGTCGTCCTCGCTCCACAAGCGGCGAACCAGCCGGATGAATTCGCGGGTGCGGTCGTAGCGGCGGCCCATGTCGACCTCGGCGTCGCCGTATGCGGCCAGATCATCGGCACCGCTGACGACGTTGATCAGCAGCCGGCCGTCGTTGAGTCGATCCAGGGTTGCCGCCGCACTGGCGAAATGCGCCGGATGCCAATAACCGGGGCGGACCGCCACCAGCGGGGCGAAGTTGGTGGTGCGCGCGGCGATGGCGGTCGCAACGGTGAAAGTGTCCGGCCGCCCCCAGCCGGTGCCGATCAGCGCGCCTTCCCAGCCGTGTTGCTCGGCGCGCAGCGCCAGGTCGACCGAATAGTCCAAGCTTCCCCAGCCGTCGACGGTGTCGTCGCCTCGATGGCCGGGCTCGACGGTATTCGGTATGTACCAGAGAAATTGACCCACCAGGCAACATGGTGGCACATGACCGCGGTGGCGTGGCCCGGCTTCGCGGCATATCTCGTGGTCACCGCAAGAATCAGCACGGATGAATGTCCACCCACGGCGAAAAATTCAGGACGCAGCAAACCGTTGCCGCCGGCGTCCGCTTCTGACAGCCTTTCCGGCTGGCCGTCGTGCGCACGACATCGATTCGCCCAGAAAGGCTTTGACTCCATGATCGTTGGCGGCCGAGCTCGCCCCAGCGCTGCAGGCGCCGCGCGGCACCGGGATTGATCCCGGGCCGGAAACCCGGTCGTCGATCGCGGCCGCGCGGGTCAAGGTCGCGATCCAGGAGCCGGCGCTGCGGGCCGCGTCGCGCGTCTTCGACGTCGGCGGCGCGTCGGCCGTGCAGGCGTCGGCGCTGTTGGACCGGCACTGGCGCAACCCGCGGACGCTGTTCTCGCACAACCCGACCGTGTACAAGGCGCGGTGCTCGGCGATGTCGCCGTCAACCGCGCGGAGCCGCCCGCGAGCAGTTTCTTCTGACCGGCGCCGCGCCCGGACCTACTACCGCCGCGGGCTGCGCGAATCGGCTTTTCGGAAGTCGACATGGGAAGATGGGACCCGTGTTGCGTTGGATCACTGCTGGGGAGTCGCATGGCCGCGCGCTGGTGGCCGTGCTCGAAGGCATGGTCGCGGGTGTGGAGGTCACCTCCCTCGACATTGCGGAACAATTGGCCCGTCGCCGCCTGGGTTACGGCCGCGGCGCCCGGATGGCGTTCGAGCGGGACGCGGTGAGCGTGCTGTCCGGGGTGCGTCACGGTGTCACCCTGGGCGGCCCCATCGCCGTCGAGATCGGCAATACCGAATGGCCGAAGTGGGAGACCGTGATGGCCGCCGATCCGGTCGACCCTGGCGAGCTGGCGGACAGCGCGCGCAACGCGCCGCTGACCCGGCCGCGGCCCGGCCACGCCGACTACGCGGGCATGCTCAAGTACGGTTTCGACGACGCCCGACCGGTGCTGGAGCGGGCCAGCGCCCGCGAGACCGCGGCCCGCGTCGCGGCCGCCACCATCGCCCGCTCGTTCCTGCGTCAGGCGCTCGGCGTGGAGGTGCTCTCGCACGTCGTCTCGATCGGCCCGTCGGCGCCGTACGATGGCCCGCCGCCCGGCCCGGGCGACCTGCCCGCCATCGACGCCAGCCCGGTGCGCGCCTTCGACAAGGCCGCCGAGCAGGCGATGATCACCGAGATCGAGGCCGCCAAGAAGGACGGCGACACGCTCGGCGGTGTGGTCGAGGTGGTGGTCCTGGGCCTGCCCGTCGGGCTGGGCTCGTTCACCAGCGGCGACAACCGGCTGGACAGCCAGCTCGCGGGCGCCGTCATGGGCATCCAGGCGATCAAGGGCGTCGAGATCGGCGACGGCTTCGAGACGGCACGCCGCCGCGGCAGCCGCGCCCACGACGAGATGTACCCCGGTCCCGACGGCGTGGTCCGCTCGACGAACCGCGCGGGCGGCCTGGAGGGCGGCATGACCAACGGCCAGGCGCTGCGGGTGCGTGCCGCGATGAAGCCCATCTCCACGGTGCCGCGCGCGCTGGCCACGGTCGACATGGCGACCGGCGACGAGGCCGTCGCGATCCACCAGCGCTCGGACGTGTGCGCGGTGCCCGCCGCCGGCGTGGTGGTCGAGGCCATGGTGGCCCTGGTGCTGGCGCGGGCCGCGCTGCAGAAGTTCGGCGGCGATTCGCTGGCCGAAACTCGCCGCAATGTCGAGTCCTACCGGCAGGCGGTCGCCGAGCGGGAGTCGCCGGCCGCCCGGGGTACCGCGTAATGGCGCCCAAGGCGGTCCTGGTGGGCCTGCCGGGGTCGGGCAAGTCCACCATCGGCCGGCGGTTGTCCAAAGCGCTCGGCGTCGATTTCCTGGACACCGATGTGGCCATCGAACAGCAGACCGGGCGCCGCATCGCCGACATCTTCGCCGCCGACGGGGAGCCGGAATTCCGCCGCATCGAGGAAGACGTGGTGCGCGCCGCGCTGGCCGGCCACGACGGTGTGGTGTCGCTGGGGGGCGGCGCCGTCACCAGCCCGGGGGTGCGCGAGGCGCTCGCCGGTCACACCGTCATCTACCTGGAGATCAGCGCCACCGAAGGCGTGCGCCGCACCGGCGGCAACGTGGTGCGCCCGCTGCTGGCCGGCCCCGATCGCGCCGACAAGTACCGCGCGCTGCTGGCCGAGCGCAGCCCGCTGTACCGACGGGCGGCCACCATCCGCGTCGACACCAACCGGCGCAACCCCGGCGCGGTGGTCCGCTACATCGTCTCGCGGTTGCAGGCTCCCGCCGGGGCGGCCACATGACGCGCTCCGGTGATCCGGTCACCATCGAGGTGGCCGTCGACCCGCCGTACCCGGTGATCGTCGGCACCCGCCTGCTGGGCGAGCTGGACGAACTCCTCGGCGGCCGGCACAAGGTGGCCATCGTCCATCAGCCCGTGCTGACCGAGACCGCCGAGGTGATCCGAAGCCGCTTGGCGGACAAGGGCGTCGACGCGCACCGCATCGAAATCCCGGACGCAGAGGAAGGCAAGGACCTCCCGGTGGTGGGCTTCTTGTGGGAAGTGTTGGGCCGCATCGGGATTGGACGCAAAGACGCATTAATCAGCCTTGGCGGTGGCGCGGCCACCGACGTCGCCGGATTCGCGGCCGCCACCTGGCTGCGCGGCGTCGACATCGTGCACGTGCCCACCACGTTGCTCGGCATGGTCGACGCGGCCGTCGGCGGCAAGACCGGGATCAACACCGACGCGGGCAAGAACCTGGTCGGGTCGTTCCATCAGCCGCACGCCGTTCTGGTGGACCTCGACACGCTGCAGACGTTGCCGCACAACGAACTTGTGGCCGGGATGGCCGAAATCGTCAAGGCGGGATTCATCGCGGATCCGGTGATCCTCGACCTCATCGAGGCCGACCCGCGGGCCGCGGTCGACCCGTCGGGTGACGTGCTGGCGGAGCTGATTAGCCGCGCGATCGCCGTCAAGGCGGAGGTGGTGGCCGCCGACGAGAAAGAGTCGGAGCTGCGCGAAATCCTCAACTACGGGCACACATTGGGGCACGCCATCGAGCGTCGCGAGCACTACCGGTGGCGGCACGGGGCGGCGGTGTCGGTGGGACTGGTCTTCGCCGCCGAGCTGGCCCGGCTGGCGGGCCGCCTCGACGACGCCACCGCGCAGCGGCACCGCACCATCCTGTCCGCGCTCGGCCTGCCGGTCAGCTACGACGCCGACGCGCTGCCGCAGTTGCTGGAATACATGGCGGGAGATAAGAAGTCGCGGGCCGGGGTGCTGCGGTTCGTGGTCCTCGACGGCCTGGGCAAGCCGGGCCGGATGGCCGGCCCCGACCCGTCGCTGTTGGCGGCGGCCTATGCCGGACTCGCGGAGGCGGAAACATCATGACCTGCGCCGGCGACGATGCAGAGCGAAGCGATGAGGAGCGGCGCCGATGACCACCGTCGTGAACGTCATCAACGGCCCGAACCTGGGCCGGCTGGGTCGGCGCGAGCCGGACGTGTACGGCGACACGACGCATGATCAACTGGCGGCGCTCATCGAGCGGGAAGCCGACACGCTCGGCCTCAAAGCCGTTGTGCGGCAAAGCGATAGCGAAGCCGAACTGCTGGACTGGATCCATGCGGCCGCCGACGCGGGCGAGTCGGTGATCCTCAACGCCGGCGGACTCACCCACACGTCGGTGGCGCTGCGCGACGCGTGCGCGGAGTTGAGTGCGCCCCTGATCGAGGTGCACATCTCCAATGTCCATGCGCGCGAAGAGTTCCGGCGACACTCCTACCTCAGCCCGGTCGCGACCGGAGTGATCGTCGGGCTGGGGGTGCAGGGCTATCTGCTCGCCCTGCGCTATCTGGCCGGGGAGCCCGGCGCCAACAGCTAGCCCTTGTCGTGTTCGGTGCCCGGCTTGGTGTGCTCGTCGCCGGTGCGGATCACCTCGGTCTTCGGGTCGTCCTCGGTGTGCTGAATCGTTTCGGTAGGTGATTCGGTGGTGGCTACCTTGTCGGTGGCCGCCTCGCGCTCGGCCGTGGCGACCGACGCGGTCCGCGCCTCGGTGTGGGCTCCGGACGACTGCGTGGGAATCTCGCCGGTGGGCGCGTCGTCGGCGCGCACCGCGGAGAACACGTCGGTGTCACCGTCCCGCTCTCGTTTTTCGTCAAGGCCGTGGTGTTTCTCCGGAGTCTTCTCGAACTGCCGGTCCACCCGCCAGCGCCCAATGGTCACGCCGATGATTCCGGGCAGGAAGACGCACAGCGCGGTGAAGGCCGCAAACGTCGTCAGCTCGTTGAGCAACCCGCCGGTGTACAGGCCCTTGTAGAAGAGCGCGAGCAGCCAGGTAACGGCACCACTGAGCACACCGGCCACCAGGCCGGCCAGCAGCCAGGTCATCGCCAGGTCGCCGCGGCGATCGGGGTCCCGGTTGGCGCGGGCGTCGGCCCGGCCGTCGAGAACCCCCCATACGGCCACGCCGATGATGAACAGAATCAGCAGCGCCGCACTGATCAGCCCGGCCTGCGTCTGCCACGCGTTGATCAGTGCACCTTGGAACAATCGGACGACGACCATCGCCGCGGCGTAGACCAATCCGCGCAACATCCAGTTACTCATGGCCCAAAAGCGTAGCGAGTACCGTCAAGACCTGTGACACATTCACAGCGTCGGGACAGGCTCAGAGCGCGACTTGAGGCCAGCGGATTGGATGCGCTGCTGGTCACGGACTTGGTGAACGTCCGTTACCTCTCCGGTTTTACCGGATCCAACGGCGCGTTGCTGGTGTTCGCCGACGATCGCGGCCCCGTGCTGGCCACCGATGGGCGGTACCGGACCCAGGCCGCCGAGCAGGCGCCGGACCTCGACGTCGCCATCGAGCGGGCGCTGGGACGGCACCTGGCCGCGCACGCCGCCGAGGCCGGCGCGCAGAAGCTGGGCTTCGAGAGCAACGTGGTGACCGTCGACGGATTCGACGCGCTGACCCGCGAGCTTGACGAGCGCAAGGCGGCCACCGAGCTGGTCAAGGCCGCCGGAACCGTCGAGGCGTTGCGCGAGGTGAAGGACGCCGGCGAGGTCGCGCTGCTGCGGCTGGCGTGCGAGGCGGCCGACGCGGCGCTGACCGATCTGGTGGCGCGCGGTGGCCTGCGGCCCGGCCGGACCGAACGCGAGGTCAGCCGCGAGCTGGAGGCCCTGATGCTCGACCACGGCGCCGACGCGATCTCGTTCGACACCATCGTGGCCGCGGGCCCGAATTCGGCGATCCCGCATCACCGCCCCACCGACGCGGTGTTGGCCAGCGGCGATTTCGTCAAGATCGACTTCGGTGCGCTGGTCGGCGGCTACCACTCCGACATGACCCGCACCTTCGTGCTCGGAAAGGCCGCCGACTGGCAGCTGGAGATCTACCAGTTGGTCGCCGACTCCCAGCGGGCCGGCCGCGAGGCGCTGCACGCGGGTGCCGACCTGCGCGAGGTGGACGCGGCGGCCCGCCGGGTGATCGCCGAAGCGGGCTATGGCGAGCAGTTCAGCCACAGCCTGGGCCACGGCGTGGGCCTGGAGATCCACGAAGCGCCGGGCATCGGCGCCACATCCACCGGCACGTTGCTGGCCGAATCCGTGGTGACCGTGGAACCCGGCGTCTACCTGCCCGGCCGCGGCGGGGTGCGCATCGAGGACACGCTGGTGGTGCCTGACGAAACCCTTGGCAAGCCACCGGAATTGCTGACCAAGTTCCCCAAGGAGCTCGCCGTTTTGGCCTAGTCCCGATGGTGCCGACCCGCTGCGCCCGATCGCATGCGCCGCGCTTGCGATCGGCACTAGCTACGGCCGACTCACGGCTTCGCTGGGGTTGCGCCCCCGAGTACAGTCGGGTGCGTGAACGGGGTGGCACGGGGTCTGGCGCGCCTCCGGGATTCGCGGTGGGACATGTACGCTGAGCCCCTTCGGGAGATGCGGCTGGCGATGCAGATCGTCTACTTCGCGAACCACATGCCGTTCGCCAGCGGGGTCACGCTGCACGTCCCGCTGCTGACGATGATCGAGCCGGTGCCGTCGCCGGACGAGCACGCCGCGGTCGGCTCCGAACACGTCCACCACTAACGGCGTTTCGCGCGTCACGGCCAGACCCCGGCGCGCGGGGCACGGTCGCGGAGCGCTCTAAACTGGCCGACAAGTTACAGACAGTTCCGTAGCGACTGTCCATCCTCGAGGAGATATACCGAACCGTGGCAAGCACTGCCGATTTCAAGAACGGACTGGTGCTGGTGATCGACGGCCAGCTGTGGCAGATCGTCGAGTTCCAGCACGTCAAACCGGGCAAGGGCCCGGCCTTCGTGCGGACGAAGCTCAAGAACGTGCTCTCCGGCAAGGTCGTCGACAAGACGTACAACGCCGGCGTGAAGGTGGAGACCGCCACTGTCGACCGGCGCGATTCCACGTACCTGTACCGCGACGGCTCGGACTTCGTGTTCATGGACAGCGAGGACTACGAGCAGCACCCGCTGCCCGAGGCGCTGGTCGGCGATTCCGCCCGGTTCCTGCTGGAGGGCCTGCCGGTGCAGGTGGCGTTCCACAACGGCGCCCCGCTGTACCTCGAGTTGCCCGTCTCGGTCGAGATGGAGGTCACCCACACGGAGCCGGGCCTGCAGGGCGACCGGTCCAGCGCCGGCACCAAGCCCGCCACCGTGGAGACCGGCGCCGAGATCCAGGTGCCGTTATTCATCAACACCGGAGACAAGCTGAAGGTCGACACGCGCGACGGCAGCTACCTGGGGCGCGTCAACGCGTGAGCAGACCCGTGCGGGGACGCCATCAGGCCCGCAAGCGTGCCGTCGACTTGTTGTTCGAAGCCGAGGCCCGTGGGCTGAGCCCGGCGGAGGTCGTCGACGTCCGCACCAGGCTCGCCGAAACGAACCCCGAAGTCGCGCCCCTGCAACCGTATACGGCCGCGGCCGCCCGGGGCGTCGGCGAACATGCCGCGCACATCGATGACCTGATCAGCTCGCATCTGCAGGGCTGGACGCTGGACCGGCTGCCCGCCGTGGACCGCGCCATCCTGCGGGTCGCGGTCTGGGAGCTGCTTCACGCCGACGACGTGCCGGAACCGGTCGCCGTCGACGAGGCCGTCCAGCTGGCCAAGGAGCTGTCCACCGACGACTCGCCGGGCTTCGTCAACGGGGTGCTCGGCCACGTCATGCTGGTGACACCGCAGATCAGGGCCGCCGCCCAGGCGGTTCGGGGTGCGGTGGCTTCCGACACCGCCGGCACACCGGAGGACCACGGACCGCAACCATGACCCGGTTGGAGCTGCGCCTGCTCGTGGCGGCCATCCTGGCCGCGACGGTGGTGCTGGGTGCGGTGATCTGCGCCGCCTACGGCCTGACCATCGTGGCCTCGGTGCTGTCGATCTACGCGCTGGGCGTGGGCGCCTGGTTGTATCACTGCGTCGAACGGGTGGTCGTCGCCCGCCGCATCAGCACGGTGCGTTCGGCGGCCAAGCCGCTGCAGCCGCTGCTGCCGGTGATGGCCGCGATCATGGGGCTGACGCAGGGCGTGGTGCGCTCGCTCAGCGATGTCACCGAGTTGCCGGTCCGTCGCCTCGAGCTGCCCATGCTGCGGTGGGCGGACAGCGCGCGGGGCAATCGGCGCCCTCGAGGCGACGTCGTGGACAGTGACGACGAGGCGGATCACCGAGCAAGCTGAGGTGAAATGACCACGGGCGTGGCGCAGCGGGTTCACAATACGAGCGGCACGTCAGCGGCGGCGATCCGAGAAGAACAGGTGAGGTCATGATTCGATACAGCACCCAGCCGCGACGACTACGAGTGTCCGCACTGGCGGCGGTGGCCAACCCGTCCTACGCCCGGGTCGACACCTGGAACCTGCTCGACGACGCCTGCCGTCACCTCGCCGAGGTGGACCTCGCCGGGCTGGACAAGACCCACGACGTGGCGCGGGTGAAGCGCCTCATGGATCGCATCGCCGCCTACGAGCGGTACTGGCTGTACCCCGGTGCGGCGAACCTGGCGATCTTCCGGGCCCACCTGGAGAGCCTGTCCACGGTGCGGCTCACCGAGGAGGTCTCCCTGGCCGTGCGGCTGCTGAGTGAATACGGCGACCGCGCAGGGCTTTTCGACACCTCCGCGCCGCTGGATGACCAGGAGCTCGTCGCGCAGGCCAAGCAGCAGCACTTCTACACCGTGCTGCTCGCCGACGACGCCCCGAGCACGGCGCCGGACAGCCTGGCCGAGTGCCTGCGCGCGCTGCGCTGCGCGTCCGACGATGTGCAGTTCGAGATCCTGGTGGTGCCCAGCGTCGAAGACGCCATCGCGGCGGTTGCGCTGAACGGGGAGATTCAGGCCGCGATCATCCGCGACGACCTGCCGCTGCGGTCCCGCGACCGGCTGCCGCTGATGAACACGCTGCTGGGGCCCAACGAGGATGCCGACGGGGTCATTCCCGATCGGGCCAACGACTGGGTGGAGTGCGGCGAGTGGATCAGGGAGCTGCGGCCCCACATCGACCTGTATCTGCTGACCGACGAGTCGATCGCGGCCGGCGATGACACCGAGCCCGACGTCTACGACCGCACGTTCTACCGGCTCAACGACGTCACCGACCTGCACAGCACGGTGCTCGCCGGACTGCGAAACCGTTACGCCACACCGTTTTTCGATGCGCTGCGCGCGTATGCGGCCGCGCCGGTCGGCCAATTCCACGCCCTGCCGGTCGCGCGGGGCGCCAGCATCTTCAACTCCAGGTCGCTGCAGGACATGGGGGAGTTCTACGGCCGCAACATCTTCATGGCCGAAACCTCCACCACCTCCGGTGGCCTCGACTCGCTGCTGGACCCGCACGGCAACATCAAAAAGGCGATGGACAAAGCCGCCAAGACGTGGAACGCCGACCACACCTACTTCGTCACCAACGGGACGTCGACGGCCAACAAGATCGTGGTGCAGTCGCTGACCCGGCCCGGTGACATCGTGCTGATCGACCGCAACTGCCACAAGTCGCACCACTACGGGCTGGTGCTGGCAGGTGCCTACCCGCTGTACCTGGACGCGTATCCGCTGCCGCAGTTCGCGATCTATGGCGCGGTGTCGCTGCGCACCATCAAGCAGACGCTGCTGGACCTGGAGGCGGCGGGACAGTTGCACCGGGTGCGCATGCTGCTGCTGACCAACTGCACCTTCGACGGCGTCGTCTACAACCCTTTGCAGGTCATGCAGGAGGTGCTGGCGATCAAGCCGGACATCTGCTTCCTGTGGGACGAGGCGTGGTACGCGTTCGCCACGGCCGTGCCGTGGGCCCGGCAGCGGACCGCCATGGTGTCCGCCGAGCGCCTGGAGCAGATGCTGGCAGCGCCGGAATACGTTGCGGAATACCGGAAATGGGCCGCGTCCATGGACGGGGTCGACCGGTCCGAGTGGATCGAGCGCGAGCTGATGCCCGACCCGGCCACCGCCCGGGTGCGCGTCTACGCCACGCACTCCACGCACAAGTCGCTGTCTGCGCTGCGGCAGGCGTCGATGATCCACGTGCGCGACCAGGATTTCAACGCGCTCACCCGGGATTCCTTCGGCGAGGCGTTCCTGACGCACACCTCGACGTCGCCGAACCAGCAGCTGCTGGCGTCCTTGGACCTGGCCCGCCGACAGGTCGACATCGAGGGCTTCCAACTGGTCCGGCAGGTCTACGACATGGCGCTGGTCTTCCGGCATCGGGTGCGAAAGGACCGGCTGATCAGCAAGTGGTTCCGCATCCTCGACGAATCCGACCTGGTGCCCGAGGAGTTCCGGGAGTCCTCGGTGAGTTCCTACCGCCAGGTCAGGCAGGGCGCGCTGGCCGAGTGGAACGAGGCCTGGCGCTCCGACCAGTTCGTGCTGGACGCGACGCGGGTGACCTTGTTCGTTGGCGCGACCGGGATGAACGGCTACGACTTCCGCGAGAAGATCCTGATGGAGCGATTCGGCATCCAGATCAACAAGACGTCGATCAACAGCGTGCTGCTGATCTTCACGATCGGCGTCACCTGGTCCAGCGTGCATTACCTGCTCGACGTGTTGCGAAGGGTGGCAATCGATTTCGACCGCATCGAGAAAGCGGCCAGCGTCGCCGACCGGGCGCTGCAGAAGCGTCATGTCGAGGAGATCACCGAGGATCTGCCGCATCTGCCCGACTTCAGCGAATTCGACGTCGCGTTCCGGCCCGTCGACGAGTGCAACTTCGGCGACATGCGATCGGCGTTCTACGCCGGCTACGAGGAGACCGACCGCGAACACGTGCTGATCGGCATGGCCGGGCGACGACTGGCCGAGGGCAAGACCCTGGTGTCGACCACCTTCGTGGTGCCCTACCCGCCGGGCTTTCCGGTGCTGGTCCCGGGCCAGGTGGTCTCCAAGGAGATCGTCTACTTCCTGGCCCAGCTCGACGTCAAGGAAATCCACGGGTACAACCCCGATCTCGGGTTGTCGGTCTTCACCGAGACGGCGCTGGCGCGCATGGAGGCGCAACGCAACGCCGCGATGGCGGCGGTGGGCTCGGTGACCGCGGCGTTCGAGTTGCCGGCGAACGCGTCGGCGACGAACGGCGCGCGCAACAACGGTGCCAACGACGCCCCGGCCGTGCCGTCGGTCGCCGACAGCAGCTGAGCGATCAGCCGGTCGTCGGAGTCGGATTCGCGCCGCAGGTGGTGCGGGCCGAGGTGTGCGGTGCGCTCGGCGACCAATCGGCGATACCCCGCCGGATCCCCTGCAGGAGTGCGTCGCGGCCCGCAGGAGCCGTCTGGTTGCAGCTCGAACTGAGTGTGTTGAACGGACTCGGGTCGGCTCCGGCCGGCGCAGCCAGGACACCGGAGCCGAACACGACCGCCGCGCTGACCAGTATTCGGGCGATCGCACGATCGTTACGGCGCACAGGGCGTGCAGTACTGAACATGACGGCGCCAGCCTAGGACGCGACCGCTGAGAGACCGCTGAGAACGCGCTGAGCTCGATGTTTTCAGCCGGGCCGCGGGGCTGCAGAATTAACGACGTGCGAGTATCCGGTGTCTGGCCGTTTCGGCGAAGCGGGCGGGCGGCTCCGTGGCGCCTCGCCCACCTGGGCATCTCGGCTCGCTCGGCGGCCGTGTCGGCGATCGTCGTGCTGATTGCGCTCAGCGTGGCCGGCGCGGGTTTGGACGCGATCCTGTACCACAAGCTGTTGTCGGGCGTCGATTACGCCGCAGTCGAGCGGGTCCGCGACATCACCAAGGCGCTGCAGTCTAATTCGCCCGACGACCTCGACAATCGTTTGCTGACCACCGACCAGCGGGTCGTCGCGACCCAACTGCTCGGTCCGGATGGCAACGTGGTCAAACGATCCGGCTCGGCTCCGAATACGCCGCTGGTTTCCGCGAGCGAGTTCGACTTCAACCTGCGCCGCGGCCTGCCCGACGACGCGGTGGCCGGAGACGACATGCGGGTGAGTGGCCGAAAAGTCGCGACCCGATCCGGTGTGTACACGGTGCTGGTAGGGGGAGGCAGCGAGGCGGTCGAGGCGACCGCGCGGACGCTGGCGATCCTGCTGGCCTGCAGCGCGCCGGTCATCGTCGGGGTGGTGGCGGGGGCGACCTACTGGCTGGTGCGCCGCTCGCTGCAGTCGGTGGACGCCATCCGGACCAGGGTGGCCGACATCTCGACGTCCGACCTGGCCGAGCGGGTGCCGGTGCCGGACAGCCGCGACGAGATCGCGGCCCTGGCCGTCACCATGAACGAGATGCTGTCGCGTCTGGAAGCGGGTCACCGTGCGCAGCAACGCTTTGTCGGCGACGCGTCCCACGAATTGCGAAGCCCGCTCGCCACGATCATCTCCGGGCTGGAAGTGGCCGAGGCTCATCCCGATCTGCTCGACGCCGACCTGGCGGTGAACACCCTGCTGCCCGAGGCGCAGCGCATGCACACCCTGATCGAAGATCTGCTGCTGCTGGCCCGCGCCGACGAGCAGACGCTGCTCCGGCGCAAGGAGCAGGTGGCGCTCGACGACCTCGCGCGGGCCGAGGCCGACCGCGCGCGGCGTGACAAGCAATGCGTGGTCCACACCGATCTCCGTCCGGTGCGCCTGGAAGCCGACCCGGTGGCTATGTCGCGGATGATCCGTAACCTCGTCGAAAACGCTGTCCATCATGCGGTTTCGTGCGTGGCCATCGAAGTCGGCGGCCGGGACCGGGTGGCGATCCTGACCGTCAGCGACGACGGCCCGGGAATCGCCCCCGCCGACCGCAGCCGGGTATTCGAACGTTTCGTGCGCCTGGATTCCGACCGGGCCCGCAGCGGGGGAGGGACGGGCCTCGGCCTGGCGATCGTCGCCGAGATCGTTGCGGCACATGAGGGCACGGTTACCATCGACGACCCGCCCTCCGGCGGAACCAAGATGATCGTGACGTTGCCCGTGTCTCAGCAGAGCAATCGGTAACCGACGCCCCGAATCGTCTCGATGGTGTTGGTGCCGAAGGGGACATCGATCTTGCGACGCAGATATCCCACGTAGACCTCGACCACGTTGTCGGGGCCGTGATGATGCGCATCCCACACGTTTCGCAGTATCTCGGCCTTGGTCACCACCACGTCCTTGTTGCGCATCAGGAACTCGAGCACCCCGTATTCGCGGGGAGTCAGGGCGATCGGGGTCGAGCCCCGTTTGACCGTGTGCCTTGCGGGATCCAGCGCCAGCGTCCCGGCTTTCAGCACCACCGGCCGCGCCGGCGCGCCGCGACGAATCAGCGCCCGCAGCCGCGCCACCAACACCGGAAACGAGAACGGTTTGGTCAGATAGTCGTCCGCACCCAGATCGAAGGCGTCGGTCTCGTCGTACTCACCGTCCTTGGCGGTGAGCATGAGCACCGGTGTCCACACGTTGTGCGACCGCATCCGGCGCAGCACCTCGTAGCCGCTGAGACCGGGCAGCATGATGTCGAGAATGATTACGTCGAAACTGTTTTCGGTGGCCTTCCGCAGGCCCTCGACACCGTTGCCGACGGCCACGACGACGAAGCCCTCTGCCTTGAGCCCCCTGGCCACGGTGGCGGACAACCGCGGTTCATCCTCGACGAGCAGGACTCTCATGTTTCAACGCTACGTCGAGCACCGGATGGACCCTCAGTCGGGCCAGCGGGCCTCGATCAGCACCTCGGCGAACGGGCCGCCCATGCGGCAGAAACGGTTGGTCGCCACCCACACGACGCCCGGGTTTTCCAGCGTGATGCGCACCGGGTGACCGACGATCGTCTCACCGGGATTTGTGCCGCCGTCATTACCGACTGACGAACCGTACGGTCGAATCGCTGTGAAATCGTTGAGAATCGCGTCGTGCCTTGCCCGTTACCGCGGGTGGCGCCCGGTTTGCGAGTTAACTTCTCGATGAGCGTGGCCGCCGCCGTGTCAGCGTGGATCACGGTCGGGTTGCTCGATACCGGTTTCCGGATGGTGTTCCGTCGCATCATCTTTGGGCCGGCCGGGGTGGTGACCGGGCCGCTGCGGTATGACGACGACCAACACAGCGATCAGCGCCGCGAGCACCGCCGAGGCGAGCGGGCGGCTCCACGCCAGGCCACCGTCGGCGACGGGCTTGTCGATGAAGTCACCGACGGTCGCCCCCAGCGGCCTGGTCAGGATGAACGCGACCCAGAACAAGGTGACGCGGGAGATGGGCGTCCAGAAGTACATCGCCGCGACCACCGCCAGGCCGACCGCGAAAACCAGCGCGCCGCGTTCGTAACCGAAATCGCGTGTGTCGGCCAGCCAATCGCCGAGCGCGGTGCCGAGCGTCTGCGAGAACGTGATGGTCGCCCAGTAAAACGCCTCCACCTTAGGCGTGGAGACGGTGCTGACCGATACGGTGCCCTGCGACCAGCGCCAGAGTCCCAGGGTGGCCAGCAGGCACGCCAGCAGCAGCAGCGATCCGCCGGTGTAGCCGATGCCCAGCGATCGGTCCGCGAAATCGGCCAGCACGGTGCCGAACGTCGTCGAGGCCACGATCGTCGACCAGTAGAGGGCCGCATGGAATCGCTTGGCGAGAATCTGCGCCGCCACCAGCGCCACCAGTGCGACGCCGAAAATCGCGACCCCCGCGGCGTAGCCCCAATTCAGCGTCATCGTGACGGTGTCGCCGCCCGTCTCGCCCAACGTCGTCGCCAAGACCTTGATGACCCAGAACCCCAGGGTGACCGCCGGCACCTTGGTCAACGCGTGCTTCGTCACGTCCGTCATGCACGCCATCTTCCGCCGTCGGGAGCCCATCCGGGAATCGTCGGGTTCCACGGCGTGGCAGGTTCTGCTCACCGGGATCACAAAGCAGACACGTTCGCGCAGGTGGCGCAATACCGCGGTGGGTGGCGGTTTTAGCTGGTCGGGCCTCGAGGCGGCCCGGCGCAATACCCGCGACCGCCCTCGCAGGGCCTGGTCGACGACCCGAAAAACGGCCCTGAGCTGCGTTAGCGTGACTCCCGTGGCGCAACCAGTACCCAGCTGGGACATTCAAGACTCCAGGGCCAATCGCGCCCGCCGGGTCGCCGACGTGCTGCGCCAACAGATCCATTCCGACGCCTACCCGGAGGGCCTGCCCGCCGAACTGGACCTGGCCGCCGAATTCTCGGTATCCCGCAACACCATTCGCGAGGCGCTGACCGTCCTCAAGCACGAGGGGCTGATCGACCGGGGACCCAAGGTCGGCACGCACGTCGCGCAGCGCAAGTACGACCACGGGCTGGACGCGCTGCTGGGCCTGAAGGAGACGTTCAAGGATCTCGGTGAGGTCCGCAACGAGGTGCGCGCCGCGATGCCGGTCACCGCGCCGCCGTCGGTGGCCCGCCGGCTGCGGCTGCAACCGGGCGAGCAGGCGGTGTTCATCGAGCGGTTGCGATACCTGGGGGACCTGCCGCTCAGCCTCGACCTCACCTACCTCGCGCCGGACATCGGCCGCGAGGTTCTGACCCATCCGCTGGAGACCAACGACCTATTCGCGCTCATCGAGCAGGTGAGCGGGCAACGCCTGGGGTCGGCCGCACTGGCGCTGGAGGCCATTCCCGCCGACGCGCACTCGGCGGCCACGCTGCAGGTGCCCGACGGTGCGGCGCTGCTGATGCTGGAGCGGCTCACCAGCCTCGCCGACGGCACCCCCGTCGACCTGGAGCACATCCGGATGCGGGGCGATCGAATCACCATGCGGGGCAACCTGATGAGGAGCAACCCATGACGCTGATCAACAACAACCGCGCCGACGTGCCGGTCACCATCGACGAGTCGCTGTGTATCGACGGCTGCACGCTGTGCGTGGAGGTCTGCCCGCTCGACGCGCTGGCCATCAACCCCGACACCGGCAAGGCCTTCATGCACGTCGACGAGTGTTGGTACTGCGGCCCCTGCGCGGCCCGCTGTCCCACCGGCGCCGTCACGGTCAACATGCCCTATCTCCTTCGCTGAAAAGCATTCGACCCCAGGATCTTCCATGAAACGACGCGCCATCCGGCTGGCGTCGGTGGTGATCGCGATCGCCGCGCTCACCTCCGGTTGCTCGCTGGAATCCCTGTCGCAGTCCTCCGGTGTGGTCAACGTGGTGGTGGGATATCAGTCCAAGACCATCAACACCGTCACCGCGGGTACGTTGCTGCGCGCGCAGGGCTACCTGGAGCACCGACTGGCTGACATCACCACCCGCACCGGCACCAAATACGCAGTGCGGTGGCAGGATTACGACACCGGCGCCCCGATCACCGCGCAGATGCTTGCCGAGAAGATCGACATCGGCTCGATGGGCGACTATCCGATGTTGATCAACGGCTCGAAGACGCAGGCCAACCCGCTGGCAAAAACCGAGATCGTCTCCATCGCCGGCTACAACCCCAAGGGCGCCCTGAACATGGTGGTGGTGGCGCCCGGTTCGTCGGCGACCACGCTGCGCGACCTGGCCGGCTCCAAGGTTTCAGCGAGCGTGGGGTCGGCCGGTCACGGCACCTTGATGCGGGCGCTGGACAGGGCCGGGATCAAGGGTGTGGAAGTGCTCAACCAGCAGCCGCAGGTCGGTGCCTCTGCTCTGGAATCCGGTCAGGTGCAGGGTCTTTCGCAGTTCGTCGCCTGGCCGGGGCTGCTGGTCTTCCAGAACAAGGCCAAACTGCTATACGACGGCGCCGAGCTGAATCTGCCCACCCTGCACGGGGTGGTGGTGCGGCGCTCGTACGCGACGTCTCATCCGGAGGTGCTGGGCGCGTTCCTGCAGGCGCAACTGGACGCCACCGACTTCCTCAACTCCAGGCCGCTGGAGGCCGCCCGGATCGTCGCCCAGGGGAGCGGCCTGCCGCAGGAAGTGGTGTACCTCTACAACGGCCCCGGTGGTACCTCGTTCGACACCACGCTCAAACCGTCCCTGGTCGAGGCGTTGAAAAATGATGTGCCGTACCTGAAGTCGATCGGCGATTTCGCCGACCTCGACGTGTCCGGCTTCGTCCAGGACGGGCCGTTGCGCACCGTGTTCGGGGCACGCGGGCTGAACTACGAGGCGGCCCGGGCCGCCACCGCCAACCCGTCCGCGCTGCGCGGGGATCCCGCCCTGGCCAGCGAATTATGGCTGGACGGTTCGGATTCCACGCAGACGGTCGCCAACCCGACCGGTCTGCTTCGGGCGGTGCGAGAGGCGGCCGCCCGGGGCGCCAAGGTCCGCGCCGCCTATGTGCCCGACGCGGAGCTGGGCACCCGGTGGTTCGCCGACAAGGCGGTCTGGGTGCAAGACGGCCAGAACTACCTGCCGTTTGGCACGCCGGCCGGCGCGCATCGCTATCTCAACGCACACCCGGGCGGCGCCATCGTGAATTACCAGCAGGCCCTTGGAGGTTCGGTATGACCGCTTATCTCACCGGCGACCCGGCAGCCCCGGTGTCGGCGCAAGTCGTCGACACGGCGCCGGCGACGGCCACCCCGCGGCGTGCCGGCTCGCCGTGGCAGTGGCGGCTGCTGCGGCTCGCATCGGTCGCCGCCGCGATCGGGCTATGGCAGGCGCTCACCGCCGACAAGGTGCGGCTGCTGCTGCGCTTCGACACGCTGCCCACCGTCACCGAGATCGTGCACGCGCTGGGACGCCGGCTCGGAACCTCCGAGTACTGGCTTGACCTGGCGCAGTCGCTGATCCGGATCCTCACCGGCTTCGGATTGGCCGCGGTGGTCGGGGTCGCGACGGGCGTGCTGCTGGGGCGTTCCCGCTTGTTCGCCAACACCTTCGGCCCGCTGACGGAGTTGGTCAGACCCGTTCCGGCCATCGCGATGGTGCCGGTGGCGATCCTGCTGTTCCCGACCGACGAGGCCGGCATCGTGTTCATCACCTTCCTCGCGGCGTACTTCCCGATCCTGGTCAGCACCCGGCACGCGGTGCGGGCGCTGCCCACGCTGTGGGAGGACTCGGTGCGCACCCTCGGCGGCGGCCGGTGGGATGTGCTTAAACAGGTGGTGTTGCCGGGCATCCTGCCCGGCGTGTTCGGCGGCCTATCGGTCGGGATGGGCGTGGCGTGGATCTGCGTGATCTCCGCGGAGATGATCTCGGGCCGACTCGGGATTGGCTACCGCACCTGGCAGGACTACACCGTGCTGGCGTACCCCCAGGTGTTCGTCGGCATCATCACCATCGGCGTGCTGGGTTTCGCGACGGCCGCGGCCGTCGAGGTCGTGGGCCGTCGGGTGACCAGCTGGCTGCCGCGTGCCGAGGAGGAAGGCCGGCAATGACCATAAAAAAGGCTGGAGTGAGTCTGGAACTGGATCGAGTTCGCTTGTCCTACACCGGAGAACCGGTGATCGACGGGCTGAGCCTGACGGTGCGGCCCGGGGAGATCCTGGTGCTCACCGGTCCCTCGGGCTGCGGCAAGTCGACGGTCCTGCGGGCCCTGGCGGGACTGCTGCGGCCCGACGAGGGCCGGATCGTCGCCGACGGCGACGAGGTGACGACCACCTCGGGTGACCGGGGCATGGTGTTCCAGGACAACGCATTACTGCCCTGGCGCACCGTGCGCTCCAACATTGAGTTGGCCCTGCGGCTGCGCGGCCTCGCCCGGTCGGGCCGGCGCGCCGAGGCCGACCGCTGGATCGCCGAGCTCGGTCTCACCGGCTTCGGCGACTACCTGCCCAAGAGCCTGTCCGGCGGCATGCGGCAGCGCGTCCAGCTGGCCCGCGGTCTGGCCGGGGCGCCGCGCGCGGTGATGATGGACGAACCGTTCGGCGCGCTGGACACCCAGACCCGTACGGCCATGCAGCGGCTGCTGATCGACACCTGGCGTGCCCATCCGACGACGATCGTCTTCGTCACGCACGACGTCGACGAGGCGCTGCTGCTGGGCGATCGCATCGCCGTACTGGGCAAGGCCGGTCAGCCGCTGCGCACCCAGGTCGACGTGCCGGAGCCGCGCGTCGACCGCCAGCGCGCCGCGCTGCGCGCCGAAGTCATTGCGGCACTGAATCACTCGGCGGTGGCGGCATGATGCAGATTCCCGACCCGGCGACCGCGGCCCGGCTCGACTGTGACGTCCTGGTCATCGGCGGCGGCACCGCGGGCACCATGGCGGCGCTGTCGGCCGCCGAGAGCGGCGCGCAGGTGCTGCTGCTGGAGAAGGCCCACGTGCGCCACTCCGGCGCCCTGGCGATGGGCATGGACGGCGTCAACAACGCGGTGATCCCGGGCAAGGCCGAACCCGAGGACTACGTCGCCGAAATCACCCGCGCCAACGACGGAATCGTCAACCAGCGCACGGTGTATCAGACCGCCACCCGCGGCTTCGCGATGGTGCAGCGGCTGGAGCGCTACGGCGTGAAGTTCGAGAAGAACGAGCACGGCGAGTACGCCGTGCGCCGGGTGCACCGCTCGGGCTCCTACGTGCTGCCGATGCCCGAGGGCAAGGACGTCAAAAAGGCGCTGTATCGCGTGCTGCGGCAACGGTCGATGCGTGAGAAGATCCAGATCGAGAACCGGCTGATGCCGGTGCGGGTGCTGACCAACGAGGGCCGGGCCGTGGGCGCCGCGGCGCTGAACACCCGCACCGGTGAATTCGTCACGGTCGGCGCCAAGGCGGTCATCCTCGCCACCGGCGCGTGCGGCCGGCTCGGCCTGCCCGCGTCGGGCTACTTGTACGGCACCTATGAGAACCCCACCAACGCCGGTGACGGCTATTCGATGGCCTACCACGCGGGTGCGGAACTGTCCGGCATCGAGTGCTTCCAGGTCAACCCGCTGATCAAGGACTACAACGGCCCGGCCTGTGCGTACGTCGCCAATCCCTTCGGCGGCTATCAGGTCAACGCGCACGGCGAGCGGTTCGTCGACTCCGACTACTGGTCGGGGCAGATGATGGCCGAGGTCAAGACCGAGATCGACTCCGCGCGCGGACCCATCTACCTCAAGGTGTCGCACCTGCCCGACGAGACGCTGACCGCGCTGGAAAACATCCTGCACACCACCGAGCGGCCCACCCGGGGTACCTTCCACGCCAACCGCGGCCACGACTACCGCACGCATGACATCGAGATGCACATCTCCGAGATCGGCTTGTGTAGCGGGCATTCCGCGTCGGGGGTGTGGGTCGACGAGCACGCCCGCACCACGGTTCCCGGGCTGTACGCCGCCGGTGACCTGGCCTGCGTGCCGCACAACTACATGATCGGGGCATTCGTGTTCGGCGACCTGGCCGGCACGCACGCCGCCTCGACCCTGGCCGAGGTCGCTGCGCCGCAACAACTTCCGGAGGATCAGGTGCGCGAGGCGCACGAGCTGATCTACCGGCCGCTGCGACATCCGGACGGCCCGCCGCAACCCCAGGTCGAATATAAGCTGCGCCGCTTCGTCAACGACTACGTCGCGCCGCCCAAGACCGGGGCCAAGCTGTCGCTGGCCATCCGCACCTTCGAGCGGATGAGCGCCGAGATCGCCGAGATGGGCGCCCGCAATCCGCACGAGCTGATGCGCGCGGTGGAGGTGTCGTTCATCCGCGACTGCGCCGAGATGGCCGCCCGCTCGTCGCACACCCGCACCGAATCCCGCTGGGGCCTCTATCACGATCGCGCCGACCTACCCGGCCGCGACGACGACCAATGGGGCTATCACCTCAACCTGCGCAAAGCGACCCAAGGCGACGCCGAAAAAGGAATGGTGTTCCTCAAGCGGCCGGTGGCACCGTATTTCGTGCCCGTCCCGGAGCTCGACGGCCTGCCGCCCACCGACCGGACCGTGTACCCGGTGGAGCAGCCGCCGCTGGTCGGCGGCCAGGCGCCGGCCACCGCGGTGTCCCGAATCGGTTCGGCCACAACCGCGTTCGAACCGCCGTCGCCGCGCATCGCCGAGGTCCTGGCGCTCGAGGAACCCACGATGGCCGACCTCGATCCCTACCTCGCCGACGCGGATCCCGGCGTGCGCCGCACCGCGGTGTCGACGCTGACCGAGCACATCCCCGACGGGTATGCGCCCGCCCTGGTCGCCGCGCTGAACGACGGCGACGCCTCGGTCCGCCTCACCAGCGCCGACGGCATCCGCGAGCTGGTCGAGGTGTTGCCGCAGCCGGAAAGCGTGCGGGAGCACCTGGATTCGGCCGATCGGGTGGTGCGCGCGGCCTCGCTGTACGTGCTGGCCGCCCGCCGGGCCGGTGATGCCGCGCAATACCGTCACGCCCTCGACGACGCCGATCATCGGGTGCGCATCGAGGCGGTGCGCGCGCTGGTGTCCGTCGACGACGTGGCAGGTGTCGTCGCCGCCGCCGGCGACGAGAACCGCGAGGTGCGCATCGCGGCGGCCGCCGGGCTGGCGACGCTGAGGGTGGCAGCGGCCCCAGCTAGCCGTGCCGTGCGTCGGCTCGTCGCCGACTCCGACCCGCTGGTTCGCGCCGCCGCACTGGCCGCCCTGGGCCAATTGGGTTGCGGCCAAGACGATTACGCCGCCATCAAGCAGGCGCTGCGGGCGCCGGCCTGGCAGGTGCGGGAAGGCGCGGCCCGCGCGCTGGCCGGCGCGCCGGTCGACTTCGCGGTTTCGCACCTGTCCGAGGCGCTGGGCGACGCCCATCTGGACGTGCGTAAGGCGGCCGTGCTCAGCCTGACCCGCTGGGCCGCGGAGCCCGCCGCCCGGGACGCCCTGGGACTTGCGCTCAAGGACGGCGACGCCGACGTGCGGGCCTACGCGCGCCGAGCGCTCGAGCAGGACAGCTTGGCGGAAAAGGGTTAGTCAACGCAGGATCTTGGCGTACAGCAGGCTGTCCTGCGGTTCGGGTCCCATCGTGGGGTAGACCGCGTGCCGGGCGAGCCGCCCCTCCAGGAAGAAGCCGGCGTGCTCGAGTAGCCGGGCCGAGCGCTCGTTGTCCACGCTGCAGGTGGCCCAGACGCGGTACACCTCGCGGTCGGCGTCGAGCGCGGTGAGCAGCATGCCGAGCACCTCGGACATCAGCCCCTTGCCCCACCAGCGCCGACCCAGGCAGTAGCCGACCTCGACCGAGTGCGGCGCGGTGCGCCGGCAGCTGGCCAGCCCGATCACCTCGCCGCGGTGCCGCGACTCGATGACCCAGGTCTTCTCGTCCGCGCCTGCGTTCAGTTTTTCGGTGATCACGCGCCGCGTCGCGGCCACGTCGGGGTGCGGTGCCCACAACAGATACTTGGTGACCTGCGGGTCGCGGGCGACCCGCTGGAACAGCGCCCCCGCGTCGTCGAGCGTGGGTAGGCGCAGCAGCAGCCGCGGACCGCTGATGCGGTCGGGTGGGAATTCGGGCATCGGGATGTGACTTTAAAGGTCGAGGGCGCGATAGGTGTTGCGGACGAATCGCGGTTGCGCCGTGCGGAGTTTGGCCAGCGACGTGTTTCCGGCGACGGCCGTGGCGGCGTCGACGGTCAGGTCCGGCAGGTTCTGAATCAGGTAGAGCAGGATCAGATCCGCGCTGGGGTCGGCCTGCCACCAGGTCCCGTAGGCGCCGGGCCAGCTGAACGTGCCGAGGCCGCCGGGCCCGAAAAGCGGTGTGCTCTTGGCCGGGTCGGTCACCAGCGACAAGTTCAGCCCGAAGCCGCGGCCGACCCAGTACGGCGCGCCGAGGAAGTTGTGCCGCTTCTGCTCCTCGGTGAGCCGGTCGGTCCGCATCGACCGGACGGACTCTTCCGAGAGCACCCGCACGCCGTCGACCGTTCCGCCGCCGAGCAGCATCCGCACGAATCGCAGGTAATCGTCGGCGCTCGACCACAATCCGCCCCCGGCGTTGCAGAACGAGGGCGGTGTGATGTGCGGTGGGCCCATCACGCCGTGCTGCAGCCGGCTCTGTTCGTCGAGTGAGTACATGGTCGCCGCGCGGCGCCGCGCCTCGGGTGACACGAAGAACCCGGTGTCGGTCATGCCCGCCGGGCCCAGGATCCGTTCGTCGAGCACCTCGTGGAACGGCTTGTCGTCGACGCGGGAGGCGATGACGCCCAGCAGGTCGATGGAGTGGCTGTAGGTGACCCGGTCACCCGGCTGATGCACCAGCGGCAGCTCGGCCAGCTCGGCCAGCCAGGCGTCGGGGCCCTGATTGAAGGGCAGCCGCATGTAGGCCTTGGAGATCGGCCCGGACACCGAGAAGCCGTAGGCCAGCCCGCTGGTGTGGGTCAGCAGATCCTGGATCAGGATGGTGCGGTTCACCGGGTGCGTCCGGTCGAGCGGGCCGTGCGGATCGTCGAGCACCCGAACGTCGGCCAACTCCGGCGCCCAGCGGGTGACCGGATCCTTGAGCGTCAGCTTGCCGTCGTCGACCAGGCTCATCACCGTCGCGACCGTCACCGGCTTGGTCATCGACGCGATGCGTAACAGCGAGTCGCGCTGCATCGGCAGACCCGCGTCCACGTCCCGGTAGCCGATTTCGTTGACCTGCAGCAGTTCTCCCCGCTGCCAGACCATTGTCACCGCACCGGCGAGCAGGCCGGCGTCGCACACCTCACGAATGGAGGCGGCATTGCCACTGAGGGTCGAGCTATTCACCTGGTCAGGTTAGCGGGCCGGTGACGGCGCCGGATTAGCCCCACCGCGCGGACGAAATAGCGCGCGCCATTTCAGCGCGGAATAACGCCCCTGGACATTCAGCGCGGAGAAATGAGAATTGACCCTCATGGCCAATCAAATGGCCAGGACGATAGCCGCAGCGTGCGGTGGTGCTGCCAGTATTTGCCCTGGCGCTCAATGGAATCGGCGGTGTTCAAACCCGCCCACCAACATGGCGGACCCGGTGACGACCGTGGAATCGACGCCCACATCGCCGGACGATGTCTGCTGCGATACACCCCAACCCCAGGCAAGCGGCTGGCACTGCAAATCGGCCTGAACTGTGGGCCGATCAACCCGCGCCGCACCTGGCCTCCACCCCCTCCTCCGCCTCGGCAATAGATTTCTACGCCGAAATTCAGCGTTTACTTTCGTCGAATCCGGCGCTCGCGGGCCGGCATTATTCGTGGCGCCTTTCGGCGATTAAATCGCGCTTAATCTCGACCCGCGGCGGCGCCGGCCGCGAGGTGTCGCTGTGCCGCGGGCCACACCATGCGCCCCATTCCGAGACTCATGGGGCGGAAGTGACTGGCGTGGGTGGGGCGACGGACGCCGCACGTGCCTCGCGGCGTAGCACTCGAAATAAGTGCTACGCTGCCTCGCAGTCGACATCCTTTAACGATCCGTCCGGCGAGGCGGAGAAGGAGGTCAAGTTTCGTTATGGGTGCTGCGGGCGACACCGGCTTAGGCAGCGATTCCCGGGAGTTGATGTCGGCGGCCGATGTGGGCCGCACCATTTCCCGCATTGCGCATCAAATCATCGAAAAGACCGCGCTGGATGGTCCCGACGCGCCACGGGTGGTGCTGCTCGGCATCCCGACCCGCGGTGTGATCCTCGCCAATCGGCTCGCCACCCACATCGGCGAATACAGCGGCGTCGAGGTCGGCCACGGCGCCCTGGACATCACGCTCTACCGCGACGATCTGATGCAGAAGCCGCCGCGACCGCTGGAAGACACCTCGATTCCGGCCGGCGGCATCGACGACGCGTTGGTGATCCTGGTCGACGACGTCTTGTACTCCGGCCGCTCGGTGCGTTCCGCGCTGGACGCGCTGCGCGACGTGGGCCGGCCGCGGGTGGTGCAGCTGGCGGTACTGGTCGACCGCGGCCACCGCGAACTGCCGCTGCGCGCCGACTATGTGGGCAAGAACGTCCCCACCTCACGCGGCGAAAGCGTGCACGTGCTGCTGAGCGAGAACGACGGTGACGACGGCGTGGTGATCTCACGATGACGCGCCACCTGCTGGCGGCCGGCGACCTGAGCCGCGATGACGCCACCGCCATCCTCGACGATGCCGACCGGTTCGCCCAGGCGCTGGTGGGTCGCGAGATCAAGAAGCTGCCAACGCTGCGCGGCCGCACCATCGTCACAATGTTCTACGAGAACTCGACGCGCACCCGGGTGTCCTTCGAGGTGGCCGGCAAGTGGATGAGCGCCGACGTGATCAACGTCAGCGCGTCCGGATCGTCGGTGGGCAAGGGGGAGTCGCTGCGCGACACCGCGTTCACGCTGCGCGCGGCCGGCGCCGACGCGCTGATCATCCGGCACCCGGCCTCCGGCGCCGCGCACCTGCTGGCCGAGTGGACTTCGGGCGGGAACGCCGCCCGAGAGGATCCAGGGCCGTCGGTGATCAACGCCGGCGACGGCACCCACGAGCACCCGACCCAGGCGCTGCTGGACGCGCTGACCATTCGCCAGCGGCTCGGCGGCATCGAGGGCCGTCGCATCGTGATCGTCGGCGACATCCTGCACAGCCGGGTCGCGCGCTCCAACGTGATGCTGTTGCACACCCTGGGCGCCGAGGTCGTCCTGGTCGCGCCGCCGACGCTGCTGCCGGTCGGCGTCGAGGGCTGGCCGGTCACCGTGTCCAACGACTTCGACGCCGAGCTGCCCGCCGCCGACGCGGTGCTGATGCTGCGGGTGCAGGCCGAGCGGATGAACGGCGGGTTCTTCCCCTCGGTGCGCGAATACTCCTCGCTGTACGGGCTTTCCGATCGCCGCCAGGCGATGCTGCCCGACCACGCCGTGGTGCTGCACCCGGGGCCGATGCTGCGCGGTATGGAGATCGCCTCCTCGGTGGCCGACTCATCGCAATCGGCTGTGCTGCAACAGGTTTCCAACGGTGTCCACGTGCGGATGGCGGTGCTGTTCCACGTGCTGGTCGGCACCGAATTAGCCGGAGAAGAGGGTGCGGCGTGAGCGTGCTGCTGCGCGGGGTTCGGTTGTACGGCGAGGGTGATCGGGTCGATGTGCTGGTCGACGACGGCCAGATCGCCGACATCGGCCCCGGGTTGGTCGAGGCCGGAGGCGTCGAAAAGGACCTGGACGTGATCGACGCTACCGATCAGGTGCTGCTGCCCGGCCTCGTCGACCTGCACACCCACCTGCGCGAACCCGGGCGCGAATACGCCGAGGACATCGAAACCGGCTCGGCCGCGGCGGCTTTGGGTGGCTACACCGCGGTGTTCGCGATGGCCAACACCAACCCGGTCGCCGACAGTCCGGTGGTCACCGACCACGTGTGGCACCGAGGCCAGCAGGTCGGCCTGGTCGACGTGCACCCGGTGGGCGCCGTCACCGTCGGGCTCGCCGGCAAAGAGCTCACCGAGATGGGCATGATGGCGGCCGGGGCCGCGCAGGTGCGGATGTTCTCCGACGACGGTATCTGCGTGCACGACCCGCTGGTGATGCGTCGCGCCCTGGAATACGCCACCGGTCTGGGCGTGCTCGTCGCCCAGCACGCCGAGGAGCCTCGGCTGACCGTCGGCGCCGTCGCCCACGAGGGGCCCACCGCCGCCCGGCTGGGCCTGGCGGGCTGGCCCCGGGCCGCCGAGGAGTCGATCGTCGCCCGCGACGCGCTGCTGGCCCGCGACGCGGGCGCCCGGGTGCACATCTGCCACGCGTCCACCGCGGGCACCGTGGAGATCGTGAAATGGGCTAAGGGGCAAGGGATCTCGATCACCGCCGAGGTCACCCCGCACCACCTGATGCTCGACGACAGCAGGCTGACCGGTTACGACGGGCAAAACCGGGTGAATCCGCCGCTGCGCGAAGCGGCAGACGCGGTGGCGCTGCGCCAGGCGCTGGCCGACGGCGTCATCGACTGTGTAGCCACCGATCACGCCCCGCACGCCGAGCACGAGAAGTGCGTGGAGTTCTCCGCGGCGCGCCCGGGCATGCTGGGGTTGCAGACGGCGCTGTCGATCGTGGTGCAGACGATGGTCATCCCCGGCCTGTTGACCTGGCGGGACCTCGCCCGGGTGATGAGTGAAAACCCCGCAAGCATCGCGGGCCTGCCCGATCACGGCCGACCGCTGGAGGTGGGGGAGCCGGCCAACCTCACGGTGGTGGATCCCACGACCTCGTGGACCGTCGCCGGATCCGACCTGGCCAGCCGGTCGGCCAACACGCCCTACGAGGCGATGACGCTGCCCGCCACCGTGACGGCCACGCTGCTGCGCGGCAAGGTCACCGCCCGAGACGGGAAGTCCCCGGCATGAATTCGGGCACACTGGTGGGATCGCTGATCTTCGCGGCCGTGGTGGTGGTGGTGATCACGGTGGTGATCCAGCTGATGATGCGGACCTGGCACCGTCGTTCGCGGCAGCAGGCGGAGCTGATCGGGGCGTTGCCCGAAATTCCCGACCAGGTGGGGGCGGCGACCATCACCACCCGCGGGCACTATTGCGGTTCCATGATGGCGCCGGGCTGGAGTGAGCGGATCGCGGCCGGTGATCTGGGTTTCCGTAGCAAAGCGGTGCTGACCCGCTATGCCGGGGGCATCATGGTGGAACGCGTACGGGCCCAACCCATTTGGATCCCTCAGGACTCGATCACCCAGATCCGCATGGAGCGCAGAATGACCGGCCGGGTCGGCATCTTGGCGATCCGTTGGCGGCTGCCGTCGGGCGTCGAGATCGACACCGGCTTCCGGGCGAACCACCGTAACGAATACGACGGCTGGCTCAAATCGCAGCATGAGGAGGAGCGGCGCTCGTGACTAAGGCGCAGTTGGTACTCGAGGACGGACGCGTCTTCACCGGCACACCGTTCGGCAAGATCGGCCAAACTTTGGGTGAGGCCGTGTTTTCCACCGGCATGTCCGGCTACCAGGAGACGCTGACCGATCCGAGTTACCACCGGCAGATCGTGGTGGCTACCGCGCCGCAGATCGGCAACACCGGCTGGAACGGCGAGGACGCCGAGAGTCGCGGCGACAAGATCTGGGTGGCCGGCTACGCGGTGCGCGATCCGTCGCCGCGCCCGTCCAACTGGCGGTCCACCGGCACCCTGGAGGACGAACTGGTCCGCCAGCAGATCGTGGGCATCGCCGGCATCGACACCCGCGCGGTGGTCCGGCATCTGCGCACCCGCGGCTCGATGAAGGCGGGCGTGTTCTCCGGTGATGCGCTCGCCGATGCGGACGAACTGCTGGCGCGGGTGCGCGGGCAGCGGTCGATGCTGGGGGCCGACCTGGCCGGCGAGGTCAGCACGCCGGACACCTACATCGTGGAACCCGAAGGCTCACCACGGTTTACGGTCGCCGCGCTGGATCTGGGGATCAAAACCAACACGCCGCGCAACTTCGCCCGCCGCGGCGTCCGCACCCACGTGCTGGCCTCGTCGGCGACCTACGAGCAGATCGCCGACCTCAAGCCCGACGGCGTCTTCCTGTCCAACGGCCCCGGCGACCCCGCCACCGCCGACCACATCGTCGCGGTCACCCGCGAGGTGCTGGGCGCCGGAATCCCGTTGTTCGGCATCTGCTTCGGCAATCAGATCCTGGGCCGGGCGCTGGGACTGTCCACCTACAAGATGGTGTTCGGGCACCGCGGCATCAACATCCCGGTGATCGACCACGCCACCAGGCGGGTGGCGGTCACCGCCCAAAACCACGGCTTCGCGCTCGAGGGCGAGGCCGGCCAAACCTTCGACACGCCGTTCGGACAGGCGATCGTGAGCCACACCTGCGCCAACGACGGAGTGGTCGAGGGCGTCAAACTCGCAGACGGGCAAGCGTTCTCGGTGCAGTACCACCCGGAGGCCGCGGCCGGACCGCACGATGCGGAGTACCTGTTCGACCAATTCATCGAGCTGATGGCAGGGGAGGGCCGCTAGTGCCACGTCGCACCGACCTCAACCACGTGCTGGTGATCGGCTCCGGGCCGATCGTCATCGGTCAGGCCTGCGAGTTCGACTACTCGGGAACCCAGGCCTGCCGGGTGCTGCGCGCGGAGGGGCTGCAGGTCAGCCTGGTCAACTCCAATCCGGCCACCATCATGACCGACCCGGAGTACGCCGACCACACCTACGTCGAGCCGATCACCGCCGCCTTCGTGGAGAAGGTGATCGCCCAGCAGGCCGAGCGCGGCAACAAGATCGACGCGCTGCTGGCCACCCTGGGCGGGCAGACCGCGCTGAACACCGCCGTCGCGCTGTACGAGAACGGCGCGCTGGAGCGGCACGGCGTCGAGCTGATCGGCGCCGACTTCGACGCCATCCAGCGCGGCGAGGACCGGCAGATGTTCAAGGACATCGTCGCCAAGGTCGGCGGTGAATCCGCCCGCAGCCGAGTGTGCTTCACCATGGAAGAGGTCCGCGAGACGGTCGAGGAGCTCGGCCTGCCGGTCGTGGTGCGGCCCAGCTTCACCATGGGCGGCCTGGGTTCGGGGATGGCGCGGTCCGTCGAGGAGGTCGACCGGATGGCCGGCGCCGGGCTGGCCGAAAGCCCCAGCGCCAACGTGCTGATCGAGGAATCGATCTACGGCTGGAAGGAATTCGAGCTCGAGCTGATGCGCGACGGCAACGACAACGTGGTCGTGGTCTGCTCGATCGAGAACTTCGACCCGATGGGCGTGCACACCGGCGACTCGGTCACCGTCGCGCCGGCGATGACGCTGACCGACCGGGAATACCAGCGGATGCGGGACCTGGGCATCGCGATCCTGCGCGAGGTCGGGGTGGACACCGGCGGCTGCAACATCCAGTTCGCGATCAACCCGGTCGACGGCCGGCTGATCGTCATCGAGATGAACCCCCGGGTGTCGCGGTCCAGCGCGCTGGCGTCCAAGGCGACCGGTTTCCCCATCGCCAAGATCGCCGCCAAGCTGGCCATCGGGTACACCCTCGACGAGATCGTCAACGACATCACCAAGGAAACGCCGGCCTGCTTCGAGCCCACCCTGGATTACGTGGTGGTCAAGGCGCCGCGCTTCGCGTTCGAGAAGTTCCCGGGCGCCGATCCCACGCTGACCACCACCATGAAATCCGTCGGCGAGGCGATGTCGTTGGGCCGCAACTTCGTTGAGGCGCTGGGCAAGGTGATGCGGTCGCTGGAGACCACCCGCGCCGGTTTCTGGACCAAACCCGACCCCGAGGGTGACGTCGGCGAGGTGCTGACCCGGCTACGGACGCCGACCGAGGGCCGGCTCTACGACATCGAACTGGCGCTTCGGCTGGGCGCGTCGGTGGAGCAGGTGGCCGAGGCCAGCGGCGTGGACCCGTGGTTCGTGGCGCAGATCGGCGAGCTGATCGAGCTGCGCGCGGAGCTGATCGCCGCCCCGGTGCTCGACGCCGACCTGTTGCGTCGCGGCAAGCACAGCGGGCTGTCGGACCGCCAGATCGCCGCGCTGCGGCCCGAACTGGCCGGCGAGAACGGTGTGCGCTCGCTGCGTGAGCGGCTGGGCGTGCACCCGGTGTACAAGACCGTCGACACCTGCGCGGCCGAGTTCGAGGCCAAGACGCCGTATCACTACAGCAGCTACGAGCTGGACCCCGCCGCCGAGACCGAGGTGGCGCCGCAGACCGAGAAGCCCAAGGTATTGATCCTGGGGTCGGGTCCCAACCGCATCGGTCAGGGCATCGAGTTCGACTACAGCTGCGTGCACGCGGCAACGACGTTGTCACAGGCCGGGTTTGAGACCGTGATGGTCAACTGCAACCCGGAAACGGTGTCCACCGACTACGACACCGCCGACCGGCTGTACTTCGAGCCGCTGACCTTCGAGGACGTCCTCGAGGTGTTCCGCGCCGAGCAGCAGTCCGCGGGCGACGGCCCGGGCGTGGCCGGGGTGATCGTGCAACTGGGCGGTCAGACGCCGCTCGGACTGGCGCAGCGCCTGGCCGACGCGGGCGTGCCGATCGTCGGCACTCCGCCGGAGGCCATCGACCTGGCCGAGGACCGCGGCGCCTTCGGCGACGTGCTCACCTCGGCCGGCCTGCCGGCGCCGAAGTACGGCACCGCAACCACTTTCGCCCAGGCCCAGCGGATCGCCGAGGACATCGGCTACCCGGTGCTGGTGCGGCCGTCCTACGTGCTGGGCGGTCGGGGCATGGAGATCGTCTACGACGAGGAGACGTTGCGGGGCTACATCACCCGCGCCACCGAGCTGTCACCCGAGCACCCGGTGCTCGTCGACCGCTTCCTCGAGGACGCGGTGGAGATCGACGTGGACGCGCTGTGCGACGGCACCGAGGTCTACATCGGCGGCATCATGGAACACATCGAGGAGGCCGGCATCCATTCCGGCGACTCGGCGTGCGCGCTGCCGCCGGTGACGCTGGGCCGCAGCGACATCGAGAAGGTTCGCCGCGCGACCGAGGCCATCGCGCGCGGCATCGGCGTGGTGGGCCTGCTCAACGTGCAGTACGCGCTCAAGGACGACGTGCTCTACGTCCTGGAGGCCAACCCGCGCGCCAGCCGCACGGTGCCGTTCGTGTCGAAGGCCACCGCGATCCCGCTCGCCAAGGCGTGCGCCCGGGTCATGTTGGGCGCCAGCATCTCCCAGCTTCGCGAGGAGGGCATGCTGGCGGCGTCCGGCGACGGCGCCCACGCTGCGCAGAACGCCCCGATCGCGGTCAAGGAGGCCGTGCTGCCCTTCCACCGCTTCCGCCGCGCGGACGGGGCCGCCATCGACTCGCTGCTGGGCCCGGAGATGAAATCCACCGGCGAGGTGATGGGCATCGACCGCGACTTCGGCAGCGCCTTCGCCAAGAGCCAGACCGCCGCCTATGGGTCGCTGCCCGCGCAGGGCACCATCTTCGTGTCGGTGGCGAACCGGGACAAACGCTCGCTGGTGTTCCCCGTCAAGCGCCTGGCCGACCTGGGATTCCGCGTTCTTGCCACCGAGGGCACCGCGGAGATGTTGCGCCGCAACGGAATTCCCTGTGACGAGGTGCGCAAGCACTTCGAGGAACCGCAGCCGGGTCGTCCCGCGGCGTCCGCGGTGGACCTGATCAAGGCCGGTGAGGTCGACATGGTGATCAACACCCCCTACGGCAACTCCGGCCCGCGCATCGACGGATACGAAATCCGGTCGGCCGCAGTGTCGGTCAACATTCCCTGCGTCACCACGGTGCAGGGTGCCTCAGCCGCCGTCCAGGGCATCGAGGCGGGCATCCGCGGCGACATCGGTGTGCGAAGCCTGCAAGAACTGCACAGCCAGATCGGACAGGCCGGGAACGGGGTCCAGTGACCGGGTTCGGTATCCGGCTGGCGGACGCGAAGGCGGAACGCGGGCCGCTGTGCGTGGGCATCGACCCGCATCCCGAATTGCTGCGCGCCTGGGGCCTGCCCACGACCGCCGACGGCCTGGCGGCGTTCTGCGACATCTGCATCGAGGCGTTTTCCGGATTCGCCGTCGTCAAACCACAAGTCGCGTTCTTCGAGGCCTACGGCGCCGCGGGATTCGCGGTGCTGGAACGCACCATCGCGGCCCTGCGATCGGTCGGGGTGCTGGTGCTGGCCGACGCCAAACGCGGCGACATCGGCACGACGATGGCGGCGTATGCGGCCGCCTGGGCGGGTGATTCACCGCTGGCCGCCGATGCCGTGACGGCCACCCCATACCTGGGATTCGGCTCGTTGCGGCCGCTACTGGAGACCGCCGCGGCGCACGATCGCGGGGTGTTCGTGCTGGCGGCCACGTCCAACCCCGAGGGCGCCACCGTGCAGCGTGCCGCCTTCGACGGCCGCACGGTGGCCCAGCTGGTCGTCGACCAGGCGGCGGTGGTGAACCGCTCCGCGACCCCGTCCGGGCCGGGATACGTCGGCGTGGTCGTGGGCGCGACGGTGTTGCAGGCGCCCGACGTCAGCGCGCTGGGCGGTCCGGTCCTGGTGCCCGGGCTCGGCGTCCAGGGCGGGCGGCCGGAGGCGCTCGCCGGGCTGGGCGGCGCGGAACCGGGGCAGTTGCTGCCCGCGGTGGCCCGCGAGGTGCTGCGGGCCGGGCCGGGCGTGCCGGAGCTGCGTGCGGCGGCCGATCGTATGCTGGACGCGGTCGCCTACCTGGCGGTGTGAGTGGGCGCCTAGTCGGATGGTGGCGACCCGCTGCGCCCGGCTACGCCGCGCTTGCGATCGCCTAGTCCGACGCCAGCGCGGTGCTGGGCCGCGCGGTTTCGACGATGACGGTGGTGGCCTTGACGACGGCCACCGCGACGCTGCCGGGACGCAGCTGCAGGTCTTCGGCGGCCTCGGTGCTCATCAGCGACACCACGGTGAACGGGCCGCACTGCATCTCCACCTGGGTCATCACCTTGTCGCTGACCACCGAGGTGACCAGCCCGACGAACCGGTTGCGGGCCGAGCTGCCGATGCTGAGCGGGTCCGCCGGCGGGGCGGGCGCATTGGTGCGGGAGAAGTGGGCGAGGTCCTCGCTCGCGATTACCTTGCGGCCGGCGGCGTCGTGACTGACCGCAAGGGCGCCCTGGTTGATCCAGCGCCGCACGGTGTCGTCGCTGACGCCAAGCAGCTCGGCTGCCTGGCGAATTCGCAGGTGGGACACTTCTCGATCGTATCGGATTCCGTGCCACCGATTAGCTGAAATGAGACCCAGGGGGCACCACTATCCCGCAATTACGGAATCAGGATGGTCTTTAGCCCGCGTGTGCGGAGTTGGGGGGAAGATTTCGCCCGGTATCGCGGAATCGAGCACCCGTCATCGCCCGCGCGCGTCCGGCGCAGCGGTCATCCCGGTAGCCGAACGACGCTGCGGCCCTTGATGGTTGGTCACAGTTCACCATTTGTTCAGGCGAGTAGATCTTGATCACGTCCCATGTAATCCGGCCGCGGCGCGCGCTCGGATGCCTACCGCCGGACGTGGGGTCGCCGCGACGTGAAAGCCGGCCGGGCAGGCGGCTTCGACGACGAATCCCGGCGGCGGCCTCGTTGATTGCTGGAGCGATCGAGGCGTGACGTGCGGAAGGCCGCCCAGGCTGGCACCCCGGGCCCGGGAGTCGGCGGACCGTCGGAGGGTGCCCGGACGCCCGGATTCGAGGCCACCAGGCCGCCCCGGGGCCCCCACGGGGGCCGTCAGGACCGGGGCGCGGGCCGAACGCCGGTGTTGGCCTGGCGTTTGACCGGCGACACGACACGCGCGACACGCCGCAACAAATCCGTGATCCCTCGCACCAGGCGTGACGGCGGCCCACCGGCGGCGTTCCGGACGGTCCGGCCGCCACGGCCGCCGCCGTCGTCGGCCGATCAAACCGCAGGTAGATGGCCTATTGACGAAGCCAATCGGAGCCGGTGCCGACACCTGGTCGGTGCTCGGCGCGACTGTCGTGACCCCCGCCGCAGGCACCGCTCTGGCCGGTCACACGCCGGTGCATGCTGGGACTTTGCCCCCTTAAGCAGGGGGCCGGGTTAGATTTCGTCAGAAGGCCTGAGTACGGTCGTCTCCGCTGGCAGAAGTACCGGCGAGACAAAATGAGATCGATTGAAATTGATTGATCAGATACGGAGGAATCGTGGCCCTTCCCCAGTTGACCGACGAGCAGCGCGCGGCCGCGTTGGAGAAGGCGGCTGCCGCACGTCGAGCGCGAGCAGAGCTCAAGGACCGCCTGAAGCGTGGCGGCACCAACCTGACCCAGGTCCTCAAGGACGCCGAGACCGATGAAGTCCTGGGCAAGATGAAGGTTTCCGCGCTTCTCGAGGCATTGCCCAAGGTGGGCAAGGTCAAGGCGCAGGAGATCATGACTGAGCTGGAGATCGCCCCGACCCGCCGTCTGCGCGGTCTCGGCGATCGTCAGCGCAAGGCCCTGCTGGAAAAGTTCGGCTCCTAACCGAGTCGTGGGCGCACCGGCCCAAGGAGCGCCAGTGAGCGCCGGCGGGGGACCGGACGTCCAGCACGGCACACGTCCTGAACCATCAGGTAACGGACGTGTGGTCGTGCTGTCCGGTCCCTCCGCGGTCGGCAAGTCGACTGTGGTCCGATGCCTGCGTGAGCGGGTCCCGGACCTGCATTTCAGCGTCTCGGCCACGACGCGGGCGCCGCGGCCCGGCGAGGTCGACGGCGTCGATTACCACTTCGTCACCCCGGCCCGCTTCCAGCAGCTCATCGACGAGGGCGCGCTGCTGGAGTGGGCCGAAATCCATTCGGGACTGCACCGATCCGGCACCCTGGCCGAGCCGGTCCGGGCCGCAACGGCCCGCGGATTCCCGGTGCTGATCGAGGTCGATCTGGCCGGGGCCCGGGCCGTCAAGAAGGCGATGCCCGAGGCTCTCGCGGTCTTCCTGGCGCCGCCCAGCTGGGAGGACCTCAGGGCCAGGCTCGTCGGCCGCGGCACCGAGACGCCGGAGGTCATGGAGCGGCGTCTGGAGACCGCCCGCACCGAAATGGCGGCCCAAAACGACTTCGACCGGGTGGTCGTGAACAGTGAATTGGAGTCTGCGTGCTCCGAATTGGTATCCTTGCTGGTGGGAACTGCGCCGGGCCGGCACGACCCGTCTGGCCAGTCCAGAAGCCGGACCACTTCCCAGCAAGATTGACCACCGAATTTTTTCAGTTCTTTCAGCGGCGACGAGCCGCTGACAATCCGCCAGGAGATTGACCTAAGTGAGTATTCCGCAGTCCGACGCGGCATTGGCCGCCGTCCCCGACCGGTTCGATCCGTCCGCCGGGGGACCGGGCGCCTACGACACCCCGCTGGGTATCACCAACCCGCCCATCGACGAGCTGCTGGACCGCGTCTCGAGCAAGTACGCCCTGGTGATCTACGCCGCCAAGCGGGCCCGTCAGATCAACGACTACTACAACCAGCTCGGTGAGGGCATCCTCGAATACGTCGGTCCGCTGGTCGAGCCCGGGCTGCAGGAAAAGCCGCTTTCGATAGCGATGCGCGAGATCCACGCCGACCTCCTCGAGCACACCGAGGGCGAGTAACAGGGCCGGGCCGGGCGCGCTGTGGACAACCGCGATCGGGTCGCGAAAAGAGTAATCGTCGGCGTCTCCGGCGGTATCGCCGCCTATAAGGCGTGCACGGTCGTCCGTCAGCTCGCCGAGGCCGGTCATTCGGTCCGCGTCATCCCGACCGAGTCCGCGCTGCGTTTCGTCGGTTCCGCCACCTTCGAGGCGCTCTCCGGCCAGCCGGTGCACACCGGCGTCTTCAACGACGTGCCGGAGGTTCCGCACGTCCAGCTCGGCAAGCAGGCCGACCTGGTCGTCGTCGCGCCGGCCACCGCGGACCTGCTGGCCCGGGCGGTACACGGCCGGGCCGACGACCTGCTGACCGCCACCCTGCTCACCGCGCGATGTCCGGTGCTGTTCGCGCCGGCGATGCACACCGAGATGTGGTTGCACCCGGCCACCGTCGAAAACGTGGCCACGCTGCGCCGCCGGGGAGCAGTCGTGCTCGAACCCGCCGCCGGGCGGCTCACCGGGACGGACAGCGGCTCGGGCCGGCTACCGGAGGCCGAGGAGATCACCACGCTGGCTCATCTGCTGCTGGAACGCCACGACGCGCTGCCCTACGACCTCGCCGGCTGCAAGGTGCTGGTGACGGCCGGGGGCACGCGTGAACCGGTCGACCCGGTCCGCTTCATCGGCAACCGCAGCTCCGGCAAGCAGGGTTATGCGGTGGCGCGGGTCGCCGCCCAGCGCGGCGCGGAGGTCACGCTGATCGCCGGGCACACCGCCGGGTTGATCGACCCCGCCGGCGTCGAGGTGGTCCATGTCAGCTCGGCCCAACAACTTGGCGACGCGGTCGCCAAGCACGCTTCCGAGGCGGACGTGTTGGTGATGGCCGCCGCCGTCGCCGACTTCCGGCCGGCCCGGGTTGCGGCCGCCAAGATCAAAAAGGGCTCGAAGGAGCAAGACCAGCCCCCCACCATCGAGTTGGTCCGCAACGACGACGTGCTGGCGGGTGCGGTGCGGGCGCGGGCCAACGGCGAGCTGCCCAACATGCGTGCCATCGTGGGATTCGCCGCCGAGACCGGCGATGCCAACGGGGACGTGCTGTTTCACGCCCGGGCGAAGCTGCGCAATAAGGGCTGCGACCTGTTGGTCGTCAACGCGGTGGGCGACGGCCGGGCCTTCGAGGTGGACAGCAACGACGGCTGGCTGCTGGCGGCCGACGGTACCGAGTCGGCGCTGCAGCACGGCTCCAAGACATTGATGGCCAGTCGTATCGTGGATGCGATCGCCGCGTTCCTGCAGGGGGACGGCGGATAGCACGGTCGAGTTCTTCTCGGCACCGGGGCAGGTGCTGGCCGGGCCGACGCCAACCGATATAATTCGGCTAACTAACTAATTGGAAGGATTGTCATTGTGAGCGAAAAGGGTCGCCTGTTTACCAGTGAGTCGGTGACTGAGGGACATCCCGACAAGATCTGTGACGCGATCAGCGATTCGGTCCTCGACGCCCTCCTCGCGCAGGATCCCCGTTCACGTGTCGCTGTCGAGACGCTGGTCACCACCGGACAGGTGCACGTGGTGGGTGAGGTGACCACGACGGCCAAGGAGGCGTTCGCCGACATCACCAACACGGTTCGCGAGCGCATCCTCGACATCGGCTACGACTCCTCGGAGAAGGGCTTCGACGGGAGCACCTGTGGGGTCAACATCGGCATCGGGGCGCAGTCACCCGACATCGCCCAGGGTGTGGACACCGCCCACGAGCACCGCGTCGAGGGTGCCGCCGACCCGCTGGACGCCCAGGGCGCCGGCGACCAGGGCCTGATGTTCGGCTACGCGATCAACGACACCCCCGAGCGGATGCCGCTGCCGATCGCGCTGGCCCACCGGCTGTCGCGGAAGTTGACCGAGGTCCGCAAGAACGGCACGCTGCCTTACCTGCGACCGGACGGCAAGACGCAGGTCACCATCGAGTACGAGGACGACGTTCCGGTTCGCCTGGACACCGTGGTGGTCTCCACCCAGCACGCCGACGGCATCGACCTGGAGAAGACGCTCGATCCCGACATCCGCCAGCACGTGCTCAAGACCGTGCTCGAGGAGCTGGCCCACGACACCCTGGACTCGTCGGCGACGCGGGTGCTGGTGAACCCGACCGGCAAGTTCGTCCTCGGCGGCCCGATGGGCGACGCCGGCCTGACCGGCCGCAAGATCATCGTGGACACGTACGGCGGCTGGGCCCGCCACGGCGGCGGTGCCTTTTCCGGCAAGGATCCGTCCAAGGTGGACCGTTCGGCGGCCTACGCGATGCGCTGGGTGGCCAAGAACATCGTCGCCGCCGGGCTGGCGGAGCGGGTCGAGGTCCAGGTGGCCTACGCCATCGGCAAGGCCGCCCCGGTCGGGCTGTTCATCGAGACCTTCGGCACCGCGACGGTCGACCCGGTCAAGATCGAGAAGATCGTCCCCGAGGTCTTCGACCTGCGGCCCGGCGCGATCATCCGCGACCTGGACCTGCTGCGCCCGATCTACGCGCAGACGGCCGCGTACGGCCACTTCGGCCGCACCGACGTCGAGCTGCCCTGGGAGCAGCTGAACAAGGTCGACGACCTCAAGCGCGCGATCTAACGCGGCAGGGGGTGATCCGCGTCCAGCGCGGGTAGCCCGTCGATGCTGCGCCGGTTGCGATCGATCAGCCGGCTGTACTGGCCGTCGATGGCCTTGCGATGCGCGGCGTCGAGCACCGGCCGTTCGTCGACGAGATCGTAATAGGGCACCGCGAATCCGCACGCATCGGCGATCCGCTCCACATCGATCACGATGATGGTGCGGACCCCCGCGTGCTGGTCGCCGAAATGTCGCATCAGAGCAGCGAATTCGGTGTCGTCCGGGCGGATCACCCGTCCGGTGCCGAACAGCCGCAGGATCCGCGAGTTGCGGGTGAACGAGCAGAACATGACGGTGATCCGGCCATTGTCGCGCAGATGGGCGATGGTTTCCACGCCGCTGCCGAACAGATCCAGGTAGGCGACGGTGTGCTCGTCGAGAACTGCGAACGTGTCGCGATATCCCTTGGGGGACAGGTTGATTCGCCCACCTTCGGACGGAGCGGTGGCGACGAAGAATACGGCCTGCTCCCGGATGAAGTCGCGAAGCGACCTGTCGATGCTCGGAAATTCCTTTGCCACGTGAGCACGCTAGCGGGTGAACCGGTAGTCGTCCAGGTCGAATCGCCGGCTGCGCCAGTACACCTCCGGGGTGGTGCCCGGCCGCAGCGGCACGTCACCGTTCTTGTCGAAGTAGTAGCTGTTGGCCAGCCGGCAGCTGTCCTGCCAGAAGATCTGCCGGGGCCGGCGGCGCATCATCTCGGCGAAGTAGCGGTCGTTGGCCTCCTGGCTCACCTCGACGCGGGTCGCGCCGACGCGCTTGGCCCGCTTGAGGCAGCGCACGATGTGATGCGTCTGCGCCTCGATCAGCGCGAAATACGAAGAGCCGACGTAACCGTACGGGCCGAACACGGTAAAGAGGTTGGGAAATCCCGGCACGGTGACACCCTCGTAGGCCTGCAGCCGGTGCTCGTCCCAGAAGCGGCTCAACGACTTTCCGCCGCTCCCGGTCACGGCGAAGGTCGGCACGTTGTCAGGGTCCATCACCTTGAACCCGGTCGCCAGGATCAGCACGTCGATCTCGTGGTTCTCGCCGTCGGTGGTGGCCACCGCGTCGGGTGTGATCTTGTCGATCGGTTCGGTGACCAGCCGCACGTTGTCGCGGTTGAACGTGGCGAGGTAGCCGTTGTGGAAGCCGGGGCGTTTGCAGCCCACCGCGTACTGCGGGGTGAGCTGCTCACGCACGTCCGGATCCTGAACCTGTTGCTGCAGATAGGATTTCCCAAACGAGGCCATCCTCTTGGCCAGCGGGAGGACCGTGAAGTAGTGCGCCGAGATGGGGAAGGTGAGCTCCACGTAGGCCTGACTGAGCAGGCGCTGCAGGAACTTGCCGCCGGGAATTCGCATCGCCCAGCGCGCCGGAGCCGGCAGCGGAACGTCGAACTTGGGGAAGCACCAGATCGGGGTGCGCTGAAACACCGTGAGCGACGACACGATTGGCGCGATCTCGGGAATCACCTGGACGGCCGAGGCGCCGGTGCCGATCACCGCGACGCGCTTGCCGCGCAGATCCTGGCCGTGATCCCACCGCGCGGTATGCATGGTGATGCCGCCGAACGAGTCGACGCCGTCGATGTCGGGCAGGTTCGGCACCGTCAGTACGCCGCAGGCGCTGATCAGAAATCGCGCCGTGATGCCCCCGCAACCGGGAGGTGCCCCCACTCCGGCCGGGTCGGTCTGCACCCGCCACAGGCCGCGCTCGTCGTCATACTCGGCGGTTTGCACCTTGGTGTTGAACCGGATCCGCGAGCGGATGCCGTACTTGTCGGCGCAGTGTTCGGCGTAGGCCTTGAGCTCCCGGCCCGGCGCGTAGGTGCGCGACCAGTGCTGGCTCTGCTCGAAGGAGAACTGGTAGGAGAACGACGGAATGTCCACGGCGATACCGGGATACGTGTTCCAGTGCCAGGTGCCGCCGACCCCGTCGCCGGCCTCTATCACCAGGTAATCGGGCAGCCCGGCCCTGTCCAGGTTGATCGCCGCACCGATGCCGGAGAACCCGGCGCCGATGATCAGCGTGTGATAGTCGGGGGCTTCGTCTTCGTGCGGGACCATCGTTGCCTGCCTAGGGGTGCAGTGCCTTGCGAAGAGCCGTGAGGCCGCGCTCGGTGGCCTCCGCGGCGGCGGGTATCGCCAGGGCGAAACTGACGAACCCGTGCACCAGGGTGGGCTCGTTGCTCAGCTCCACCGGCACGCCGGCGGCGCCCAGCAGCTCGGCGTAACAAGCCCCGTCATCGCGCAGCGGATCGTGTTCGGCGGTGCCGATGTAGGCGGGCGCCAGCCCGGACAGGTCCGCGGCGTTCGCGGGGGCCATGGTGGTGGGCAGTGCCTTCGGGTCGGTGATATCCAGGTCGGGTACGTACCAGGACAGGAAAGCGTCGATGACCTCACGGTTCAGGATCGGCGCGTCGGCGTTGTCGGTGTACGCAGGCAGGGACAGGTCCGCGGTGACGGTCGGGTACCAGAGCAACTGGAAGCGCAGTGCCGGGCCGCCGTTGTCGCGGGCCAGCAGCGCCGTCACGGCGGCGAGATTGCCGCCCGCCGAGTCGCCGGCCACGGCGATGTTGTTCGGGTCGCCGCCGAGCTCGGCCGCGTTCTCGGCGACCCATTGCAGCGCCGCCCAGCAGTCGTCCACGCCGGCCGGGAACGGGTGCTCGGGGGCCAGCCGGTAGCCGACGGACACCACGACGGCCTCGGCGCCGACGGCGTGCGCACGGGCGACCGGGTCGTGCGTGTCCAGGTCGCCCAGGCAAAAGCCGCCGCCGTGATAGAAGACGACCACGGGCAGCGGGCTGGCGTCACTGTCGGGCCAGTAGATGCGCACCGGGATGTCGGTGCGCTCGCCGTGGGCGATCGTACGGTTCTCGATCCGCAGGTCCGGCAGCATTTTGGGCGGCACCTTGAGCAGCCGGAGACGCGAGCGGGCGACCTCGACACCGTCGGCCTCGCGGAAGGTCATCGGAAAGGCGTCGAGCAGCGACTTGAACGTCGGATCGATCCCGGGCCGGGCGGTGGTCGGCTCGCTCATGCGTTTACCGTACGCTGCGGGGTCACCGGTGCAGGGCGCTTCGCAGCGCGGCCAGTCCGCCCTCGAGCGCCGCGGTGGCGGCGGGCACCACGCCGGCATAGCCCAGGTAGCCGTGCACCAGCGTCTCGGCGTTGTGCACCCGGGCGTCCACGCCGGCGGCGGTCAGCAATTCGCCGTAGCGGATGCCGTCGTCGCGCAGCGGGTCGTATCCGGCGACCGCGATGTAGGCCGGCGCCAGGTTGCTCAGATCCTTCGCCCGCCCCGGCGCCATGTCCGACGGCGGATCGGACATGTCGACTTCGCCTGCGTACCAACGGGAGAACTCCGCGACGGCCTTGACGTCCAGGATCGGTGCGGTGGCGTTCTCGGCGAATGACGGCAGCGACGCGTCCCACATGGTCGACGGATACCACATCAGCTGGAACACGATCGGCGGGGCGGCGTTGTCCCGCGCCCGCTGCGCCACCGCGGCCGAGATGGTGCCGCCGGCCGAATCCCCGGCGACGGCGATCCGGTTCGGGTCGCCGTGCAGTTCGCCGGCGTTCTCGGCGACCCAAAGCGTTGCGGCCCAAGCGTCTTCGACCGCGGCGGGGTAGGGGTGCTCGGGGGCCAGCCGGTAGTCGACGGACACCACGATCGCGTCGGCGCCGACCGCGTGCTGACGGGCCGTGCCGTCGTGGGTGTCGAGGTCGCCGATGACGAACCCGCCGCCGTGGAAATACAGCACGACCGGCGCCGGGGCGCCAGCCGGGTAGGCGTCGGAATGGGTTGGCGGCCAATAGATCCGGACCGCGATGGCGCCCGCGGGCCCGGGAATCGTGCGGTCCTCGACCCGCAGCTCGGGGTGCAGCGGCCGGCGCGGCAGGTCGCGGAACCGCTGTCGCGCCGCGTCGATTCCGTCCTCAGTGGATAGCCGGAAGGGAACCGCATCCAGTACCTTCTGCAGGATGGGGTCGATAGCGGGTTTCTCGTCGGCTGTGTTATCCAAGCTGGGCATGGACGTACCGTACGCACCTCGTCTGGTGGCCGGCGCCTGGGTGGCGGCCGGCTGGGTGGCCCTGGCCTACGGCATCTACCTGACCGTGCTGGCGCTGCGCTCGCCGCCGGGAATCGAGTTGACCGGGCACTGGGTGCTGCAGCCGGCGTTCAAGGCCTCGATGGCGTTGCTGCTGACGCTGGCCGCGGCGGGGCATGCCGTCGTCCGCGAGCGGCGGTGGCTGATGCTGGCGCTGCTGCTCTCGGCGGTCGGCGACTGGGTGCTGGCGATCCCGTGGTGGACGCTGTCCTTCGTGGTGGGCCTGGCGGCATTCCTGTTGGCGCACTTGTGTTTTCTGGCCGCCCTGCTGCCGCTGGTGCCGGCGTTCTCGAAGGATGCGCCGCCGTCGACGGTGCGCATCGTTGCGGTGGTCCTGATGTGTGCGGCGTCGATCGCGCTGCTGGCCTGGTTCTGGCCCCACCTGGGCGCGGAGAAGCTGACGCTTCCGGTGACGGTCTACATCGTGGTGCTGACCGCGATGGTGTGCACGGCCCTGTTGGCGAAACTGCCGACGATCTGGACTGCGGTGGGGGCGGTGTGTTTCGCGGTCTCGGACTCGATGATCGCCATCGCCCGCTTCATCCTGGGCAATGAGGCGCTGGCGGTCCCGATCTGGTGGTCGTATGCGGCGGCCCAGATCCTGATCACGGCCGGGTTCTTCTTCGGCCGCGAGCTTCCCGCCGACGCCGCCGGGGACGCCCCGGCGCCCGCCGAGGGCTGATTGTCGCCCGTGCCCGGTACGCTGCGGACCGGACGGTAAGCAATTGGATGACAACATGATTCGCGGCCCGGGGACGCGGTGAGTCCGAGCGCGCGCACGCCCGTCGAGGTGGAGCCCATCGCCCGGGTGCTGCCGATGCTGTCGGTGCCGCACCTGGACCGGGAGTTCGACTACCTGGTGTCGGCCGAGCAGTCCGACGACGCGCAGCCCGGGGTGCGGGTGCGGGTGCGCTTCCACGGCCGGCTGGTCGACGGGTTCGTGCTGGAGCGCCGCAACGACACCGATCACCCCGGCAAGCTGGGCTGGCTCGATCGCGTCGTGTCGGCCGAGCCGGTGCTCACCCCGGAAATCCGCCGGTTGGTCGACGCGGTGGCCGCCCACTACGCGGGCACCCGCCCCGACGTGCTGCGCCTGGCCGTACCGGCCCGGCACGCCCGGGTGGAGCGGGAAGCCCTGGTCAGCCGCGATGCGGCGGTCCCGGAGCCCGTCGACCCGTCGGGCTGGGACGGTTACGGCCGGGGCGCTCAATTTCTGGCCGCGCTGGCCGAATCACGGGCCGCCCGGGCCGTCTGGCAGGCGCTGCCGGGCGAGTCGTGGACGGACCGCTTCGCCGAGGCCGCCGCGCAAACCGTGCGGACCGGCCGATCGGCGCTGGCGATCGTTCCCGACCAGCGCGACCTGGACGCGCTGTGGCAGGCCGCGACGGCACGGATCGACGAGGGCAGCGTGGTGGCCCTGTCGGCCGGCCTGGGCCCGGCGGCCCGGTACCGGCGCTGGCTGGCGGCGCTGCGCGGTTCCGCGCGGTTGGTGATCGGCACGCGCAGCGCGGTGTTCGCGCCGCTGAGCGATCTCGGGCTGGTCATGGTGTGGGCCGACGCCGACGACAGCCTGGCCGAGCCGCGGGCGCCGTATCCACACGCCCGCGAGGTGGCGATGCTGCGCGCGCATCAGGCCCGGTGCGCCGCCCTGATCGGCGGCTACGTGCGCACCGCCGAGGCCCACGCGCTGGTGCGGAGCGGCTGGGCCCACGACATCGTCGCGGCGCGGCCGGTGGTGCGGGCCCGCACGCCGCGGGTGATCGCCCTGGACGACACCGGCTACGCCGACGAGCGCGACCCGGCGGCGCGCACGGCGCGCATTCCGTCCATCGCGTTGCGCGCCGCCCGTTCGGCGCTGCAGGCCGGGGCGCCGGTGCTGGTGCAGGTGCCGCGGCGCGGATACCTCCCGTCGCTGGCCTGCGCGCGGTGCCGCACGATCGCCCGGTGCCGGCACTGCACGGGCCCGCTGTCGTTGCAGGAGGGCGGCGCGGCGCTGCTGTGCCGCTGGTGCGGGCGCGTCGACCCGACGCGCCGGTGCGCGCGATGCGGGTCGGACGCGGTGCGCGCCGTCGTCGTCGGGGCGCGCCGCACCGCCGAAGAACTCGGCCGCGCGTTCCCCGGCACGGCGGTGATCACGTCGTCGGGCGACGGCGTGGTGCCCGAGGTCGCGGCCGGCCCGGCGCTGGTGGTGGCCACCCCGGGCGCCGAGCCGCAGGCGTCCGGCGGTTATGGCGCGGCGCTGCTGTTGGACACCTGGGCGCTGTTGGGCCGCCAAGACCTGCGCGCGGCCGAGGACGCGCTGTGGCGCTGGATGACGGCCGCCGCGCTGGTGCGCGCCCGCGGCGACGGCGGCGTGGTCATGGTGGTCGCCGAATCCTCGCTTCCCACAGTGCAATCGCTGATCCGCTGGGATCCGGTGGGTCATGCGGAGGCGGAAGTGACCGCGCGGGCCGAGGTCGGCCTGCCGCCCAGCGTGCACATGGCGGCCGTCGACGGGACGGCCGGCGCCGTGACCGCGCTGCTCGACGAGGCCCGGCTGTCCGACCAGGATTCCTTGCACGCGGATTTGCTTGGGCCGGTGGACCTTCCGGCCGGGGTGCGCCGCCCGGCCGGAACGCCGGCCGGTGCCCCGGTGACGCGGATGCTGGTGCGCGTGCCCCGCCAGCAGGGCCTGGCGCTGGCGGCCGCGCTGCGGCGCGGCGTAGGTGTACTCAGCGCCCGGCAAACCCATGAGCCGGCCCGGGTGCAGATCGACCCCCTGCACATCGGCTAAGTTTTACGAACTATTACCCTAGGCGACAATATGCGCGTGCAATAATCTCTTTCTACGACATTAGAGTGTTGCTACACTTTCTAATTTTTAGCCGCCGAGAAGTCCGGAAACCATCCGGGAAGGGGCGATATGGCAGCCGACAACGCCACAGTTGACGAGTCATTGGACGTCATCACCGATGCCCTGCTGACGGCCTCCCGTTTGCTGATGGCCATCTCGGCTCGCTCCGTCGGGCAGGTCGACGAGACCATCACCATCGCGCAGTTCCGGACGCTGGTGCTCCTGTCCAATCGTGGCCCGGTCAACCTGGCAACGCTGGCCGGTCTGCTGGGCGTGCAGCCGTCGGCCACCGGACGGATGGTGGACCGGTTGGTCGCCGCCGGGCTGATCGACCGCTTGCCGCACCCGACCTCGCGGCGCGAGCTGCTCGCCGCGCTCACCACCCGCGGCCGCGACGTCGTCCATCAGGTCACCGCCCACCGGCGCGCCGAGATCGCGGCCATCGTGGCGAAGATGCCGCCGCCGGAGCGGCACGGGTTGGTGCGGGCCCTGACGGCCTTCACCGCCGCGGGCGGCGAGCCCGACGTCCACCTGGACGCCGAGATCGACCTGTAAGTGAGCTGTGGCGATCGCGAGCGCGGCGGAGCCGGGCGAAGCGGGTCGCCACCATCAGAGCTGTTGCGATCGCGAGCGCGGCGGAGCCGGGCGAAGCGGGTCGCCACCATCAGAGCTGTTGCGATCGCGAGCGCGGCGGAGCCGGGCGAAGCGGGTCGCCACCATCAGAGCTGTTGCGATCGCGAGCGCGGCGGAGCCGGGCGAAGCGGGTCGCCACCATCAGAGCTGTTGCGATCGCGAGCGCGGCGGAGCCGGGCGAAGCGGGTCGCCACCATCAGAGCTAGTCGGTCCGCTTCCGCGCGGTCACCAGCAGGTACTCCCAGCCCATCGTGCCGTTGGCCAGGTGCTGCTGCGCGAGTTCGACGAGCTGGGCGTCGAGCTCGGCGGCCAGAACCCGGTTGTGGCCGATGTTCGCGTACGCCTCGATCGTCGGGCCGTAGTGCTGCTTGAAATACGCGTGCACGGCCTCGGCGCTGTCGAACCTGTTGACCGTCAACATGCCTCGCGTCGTGGTGAGGTCACCGATCTGGTCACCCAGCAGCGCGGCGACGTAGCGCGGGCGACCCCAGAGCGAGGCCGGCGGCACGGGGTGCGACAGGCTCGGGCGGTACGGCCGGATGGTGGCGAGCATGCGGCCGAAGAACCCCTCGGGGGTCCAGCTGATCACGCCGATCGTGCCGCCCGGCCGGCAGACCCGGACCAGTTCGGCGGCGGCGCGCTGCTGGTCGGGGGCGAACTGCACGCCGATCGCGGACATGACCACGTCGAACTCCCCGTTGCCGAAGGGTAGCGCCTGCGCGTTGGCTTCCCGGTAGTCGATCGTCAGGCCTCGGGCCTCCGCCCGGGCCTGCGACCGTCGCAACAGCTCCGGGGTGAGGTCGGTGGACACGACGGTGGCGCCGGTGGACGCGGCCGGCAGCGAGATGTTGCCCGAGCCGGCGGCGACGTCCAGGACCCGCACGCCGGGCCCGATGCCGGTGGCTTTGACCAGGGCGGGGCCGAGGGGTGCCATCACTTCCTCGGCCATCAGGGCGTAGTCGCCCAACGCCCATACCGTGCGATGAGTGGCAGCCACCGAGGCGTCGCTGATCGGGGTGTCGAGGGTCATCTAGACCTCCTTTGAGAAGGGGAAAGGGTTGTCTTTCGACCTCGTTGTCGACGTGAATCGGCAGTACGGCTCACACCGGTGGTTAATGACTGCCAGAAATAATAGCTATAGGCAATAGTGTACGCACGCACATGGGGTCGGCTCGGGCGGGTCGGGCCTGCGTGCGCCGCTTCCTAGACTGGGCCGGTGCGTCTTGTCTTCGCCGGAACCCCAGAACCCGCGCTACCCGCATTGCGCCGCCTCATCGACTCGCCGCGGCACGAGGTGATCGCGGTGCTGACGCGGCCCGACGCCACCGTCGGACGGCGTGGCAAGCCGGAGCCGTCGCCGGTGGCCTGCGAGGCGCTCGATCGTGGAATTCCGGTGCTGCGGCCGTCGCGGCCGAACTCGGACGAGTTCGTCGCGGAGCTGTCGGAGTTGGCACCGGACTGCTGCGCGGTGGTGGCCTACGGCGCGCTGCTGCGCGACGGCCTGCTGGCCGTCCCGCCGAGGGGGTGGATCAACCTGCACTTCTCGCTGCTGCCCGCCTGGCGCGGCGCCGCGCCGGTGCAGGCGGCCATCGCCGCGGGCGACAGCATCACGGGCGCCTCGACGTTCCAGATCGAGCCGAGCCTGGACTCCGGCCCGATCTTCGGAGTCGTGACCGAGACCATCCGGCCGACCGACACCGCCGGGGAACTGCTTGAGCGACTGGCCGTTTCGGGCGCGGTACTGCTGTCGACCACGCTGGACGGCATCGACGATGCGACGCTGACACCGGTGCCGCAGCCCGCCGACGGGGTCAGCATCGCACCCAAGATCACCGTCGAGCAGGCCCGGGTGCGCTGGGACCTGCCGGCGCTGGTCGTGGATCGTCGCATTCGCGCCGTCACCCCGAATCCCGGCGCGTGGACGCTGATCGGCGACCTGCGCATCAAACTGGGGCCGGTACAGGTCGCCGAGGCCTCCGCGCTGCCGCGGCCCTCAGAACCGTTGCTGCCCGGGGCTATTCACGTCGACCGCAAGAGCGTCTGGGTCGGCACGGGTTCCGAGCCGGTGCGGCTGGACCAGATCCAGCCGCCCGGAAAGAAATTCATGAACGCGGTGGACTGGGCGCGCGGCGCCCGGCTCGACCCCGAGGTGCGGGCGACATGAGCACCGGGCGCGACAGACCGCAGCGCGGCCGCCCGGAGCGCAAGTCGCCGCGACCGCAGCAGCGCGACCGCCGACCGCCGCGCCGGCCCCTTGACCCGGCCCGCGGCGCTGCGTTCGACGTGCTTCGGGCGGTCAGCGAACGCGATGCCTACGCGAACCTGGCGCTGCCCGCGTTGCTGCGCGAACGCGGAATCACCGGCCGCGACGCGGCATTCGCCACCGAGCTCACCTACGGCACCTGCCGCACCCGGGGCCTGCTCGACGCCGTCATCGGCGCGGCCGCGCGGCGCTCGCCGCAGGCCATCGACCCGGTGTTGCTCGACCTGCTGCGGCTCGGCGCGTATCAACTGCTGCGCACCCGGGTCGACGCGCACGCCGCGGTGTCCACCACCGTCGAGCAGGCCGGAATCGAATTCGACTCGGCGCGAGCGGGTTTCGTCAACGGAGTACTGCGCACCATCTCCGGGCGCGACGAGCAGTCCTGGGTCGCCGAGCTGGCCCCCGACCCCGGGCAGGATCCGATCGGGCACGCCGCGTTCGTGCATGCCCACCCCCGGTGGATCGCCCAGGCCTTCGCCGATGCGTTGGGTGCCGCCGCGACCGAACTCGACGCGGTGCTGGCCAGCGACGACGAGCGGCCCCAGGTGCACCTGGCCGCCCGCGCCGGGGCGCTGACCGCCGCCGAGTTGGCCGACGCGGTGGACGGGACGGTCGGCCGCTATTCGCCGTACGCGGTGTACCTGGCGGGCGGCGATCCCGGGCGGCTGACGCCGGTGCGCGACGGCGTCGCGCTGGTCCAGGACGAGGGCAGCCAGCTGGTGGCGCGGGCGCTGACCCTGGCGCCGGTCGACGGCGACAGGGGCCGGTGGCTGGACCTGTGCGCCGGGCCGGGTGGGAAGACGGCGCTGCTGGCGTCCCTGGGCGTGCAGCAGCACCCGGAGTCCGGGTTCCGTCTCACCGCGGTGGAGCCGGCGCCGCGCCGCGCCGACCTGGTCGCCGAGAACACCCGTGGCCTGCCGGTCGACGTGCTGCGGGTCGACGGGCGGCAGACGGAACTGGAGCCGACGTTCGACCGGGTGCTCGTCGACGCGCCCTGCACCGGGCTGGGGGCGCTGCGCCGCCGGCCGGAGGCCCGTTGGCGGCGGCAACCCGCCGACGTGCCCACGCTGACCAAGCTGCAGCGCGAGTTGCTGGGCGCCGCGATCGCGCTGACGCGCCCTGGCGGCGTGGTGCTCTACGCCACCTGCTCGCCGCACCTGGCTGAGACCGTCGGCGTGGTCGCCGACGCGCTGCGCCGCCAGCCGGTGAGCGCGCTCGACACCCGGCCGTTGTTCGAGCCCGTCGCCGACCTGGGGGACGGGCCGCACGTCCAGTTGTGGCCGCACCGGCACGGCACCGACGCGATGTTCGCGGCCGCGCTGCGCCGCGAGGCGGGGTAGCGGGGCCGCGCCGGATGTGAAGCGGGCCGCGCGGCTCAGTAGTCTGGCGCTCATGCCTCCCAATCCGGAACCGTCAAAGGGCCCGCTGATCGCGCCGTCGATCCTTGCCGCTGACTTCTCCCGGCTCGCCGACGAAGCCGCCGCCGTGACCGGCGCCGACTGGCTGCACGTCGATGTGATGGACAACCACTTCGTGCCGAACCTGACCATCGGCCTACCGGTGGTCGAGAGCCTGCTGGCCGCCACGACCATCCCGATGGACTGCCACCTGATGATCGAGAACCCCGACCGCTGGGCGCCTCCCTACGCGGAGGCGGGGGCGTACAACGTCACCTTTCACGCCGAGGCCACCGACAATCCAGTCGGGGTGGCGCGCGACATCCGCGCCGCGGGCGCCAAGGCGGGAATCAGCGTCAAGCCGGGCACCCCGCTGGAGCCTTACCTCGAAATCCTGCCGCAGTTCGACACGCTGCTCATCATGTCGGTCGAGCCCGGCTTCGGCGGCCAGAGCTTTATCCCCGAGGTGCTGAGCAAGGTCCGCACCGCGCGCAAGCTGATCGACGCGGGGGAGCTGACGATCCTGGTCGAAATCGACGGTGGCATCAACGACCACACCATCGAGCAGGCCGCCGAGGCCGGCGTCGATTGCTTCGTCGCCGGGTCGGCCGTGTACGGCGCCGACGACCCAAAGGCCGCGATCGACGCGTTGCGGCGCCAGGCCGCCGGCGCATCCCCGCACCTGCGTCGATGACGCTTCCGCCGGGCGACAGTCTTGCCGCCGCGATGCGCCTGGCGATCGACCAGTCCAACCACGTCAAGGGGACCACGTATCCGAACCCACCGGTGGGGGCGGTCATCCTGGATGCCGGTGGCGAGGTGGTCGGCGTCGGCGCCACCGAACCGGCCGGTGGCGATCACGCCGAGATCCTGGCGCTGCGGCGGGCCGGCGATCTGGCGGTCGGGGGCACCGTGGTGGTCACCCTCGAGCCGTGCAACCACTACGGCAGAACCCCGCCCTGTGTAAACGCCCTGCTCGACGCAAAGGTGGGGACCGTGGTGTACGCCGTCGCCGACCCGAACCCGGAGGCGTCCGGTGGGGCGGCCCGGCTCGAGGAGGCCGGCGTCGCGGTGCAGTCCGGGGTGCTGGCCGACGAGGTGACCGGCGGGCCGCTGCGCGAGTGGCTGCATAAGCAACGGACCGGGCTGCCACACGTGACCTGGAAATACGCTAGCAGCGTCGATGGTCGCAGCGCGGCCGCGGACGGCTCCAGCCAGTGGATTTCCAGCGAGGCCTCCCGGCTGGATCTGCATCGCCGACGCGCGGCCGCCGGAGCGATCGTGGTGGGCACCGGCACGGTGCTGGCCGACGACCCGGCGCTGACCGCGCGGCTGCCCGACGGCTCGCTGGCCGACCGGCAACCGCTGCGAGTGGTCGTCGGGATGCGTGAAATACCTTCGGAGGCAAAGGTTCTCAACGACGATTCGCGAACCATGCTGATCCGCACGCACGACCCGATGGAGGTGCTCAAGGCCGTCTCCGACCGCACCGACGTGCTGCTGGAGGGCGGCCCGACGCTCGCGGGCGCCTTCCTGCGGGCCGGGGTGGTCAACCGGATTTTGGCCTACGTCGCGCCGACGCTGCTGGGCGGTCCCGTCACCGTGGTCGACGACGTGGGCGTGTCCACGATCGGGCGGGCGCTGCGCTGGCAGTTCGACGGCATCGACCGGGTCGGGCCCGACGTGGTGCTCAGCCTGGTGCCGCGCAGCGGCTAGCGCTCACCCAACGAAACCGTTTGCGGCTCGGCTATTTCCGGCTCCTCGGCGTGTTCCTTGCGGCCGCCGATTAGCAGGCCTAGCAGCGCACCGGCGATACAGATCACCACGGTGGCCTCGAAGATGTCGCCGTACATCATTGCGAAGGCCTTGAGGTACATGGTGCCCTGCGCGGCGATGCGCTCCAGCAGGGTGGCGTTGGCCGGGATCGCGGCCGTCAGGCCCGCCACGATCTGGTTGAACCGGTACAGTCCCCACGCGCTGAGTGCGGCGACACCGATCAGCATGCCCGTCATCCGGGCCACCACCACCGCCGCCGAGGCGATGCCGTGTTGGGCGGACGGCACCACCCGCAGCGCGGCGGAGGTCAGCGGCCCGATCACCAGGCCCAGGCCCACCCCGGCCACCAGCAGGTCGGCGTGCAGCACCGGCACGCTGAACACCCCGAAGATGTTGTGCTTCTGGCTCATCACGTCTTGGCGCCAGAAGTGGATCAGCCAGTACCCGTAGGCCGCGATCATCAGCCCGACGAAGGTCATGATGCGGTCACCGACTCGGGTGGCGATCCACCCGCCCAGCACCGCCCCGATCGGCAGTGCGATCAGGAACCACAGCAGCAGCCCGGCGGCCTGGGTCTGGGACTGTCCCAGCACGCCCTGGCCGAACAGTTCGACGTCGACCAGCGTCACCATCAGCGCGGCACCGGCGAACAGCGAGGCACCCAGCGCGGCCAGGAACGGGCGGAAGTGCACACCCGCCGGTTCGATCAGCCGGGTGCGCGCGAAGCGCTCCCAGAGCAGGAAGAGCGCGGCGACCACGACCGCGCCGATGACCAGTGGCAGCCCGTAGCTGGGCAGGATCTGCTTGCCGTCGGGTTGGGGGTTGTACAGACCGATGACGGCGAGGCCCAGGGCGACCGCCAGCAGCACGCCACCGACCAGGTCGACCTTCTCGGGCTCCTCCACCCGTTTGTGCGACGGCAGGCTGAACTGGATCATCACCATCGCGATGAGGGTCAGCGGCACGTTGATCCAGAACACGTAGCGCCAGTCGTGGAACAGGAAGACGATGAAGATCCCGTACAGCGGGCCTAGCACGCTGCCGAGTTCCTGCGCGGCACCGATGCCGCCCAGCACGCCGGCGCGGTTGCGTTGGGACCACAGGTCGGCGCCCAGGGCGAGGGTGACCGGCAGCAGCGCGCCGCTGGCCACACCCTGGATGGTGCGGCCGCCGACCAGCAGGTGGAAGTCGCCCCAGTGGCCGGCCAGCGCGGTGACCACGGAGCCGACGATGAACAGCGCCAGGCTGACCTGCAGCACCAGCTTGCGGCCGAACCGGTCGGATGCGCGGCCCAGCAGCGGCATGGCGGCGATGTAGCCCAGCAGGTACATCGTGATGATCCAGGTGATGCGCTGCAGCTGGTTAATCGGGATGTGAACGTCGGTCATAATGTCGCGCATGATCGTCACGACGACGTAGGCGTCCAGGGCGCCCAGCAGGACCGCCAGGCTGCCCGCGCTGATCGCTACGCGGCGCCCGGTTTGGTGCCCGGTCGGGGCCGCGGTCTCCGCGGTCACGAGCTCACCGGGGGCTTGGTGACCTGAACCTGCTCGCCCCAATTGGACAGGGTGATCTGGGCGGAGTTGCCCGAGCTCTTCTGCAGGTTGGCCTGGACCAGCAGGTGGTCACCGGTCTCCTGGACCCACACCGTGCTCGGCACCGGCTGCGTCGCGTTGAACTGCGGCACGATCTTGTTCACCGCGTCGGCCGAGACATTGCCGGTGATGCGGATGGTGTTCTGCCCGTTGATGTTCTCGCGGCCCTCGGCCTTGGCGTTGCTGAAGTTGGCCAGCGCGTTGCCCAGCCCGTTGTCGGGGTTCAGCAGCACCGAGACGTCGTAGATGTCGGAGGCCTTGCCGAAGTCACTCCACTTGTTCGGGGTGAGGGTGGCGTAGAGGGTTCCGTCGAGCACCACGAAGTTGGCGTCGATGTCGGAGCCGCCCAGGGTGATCGTGGCGTTGCCCGACGCGGCGGTGGCCGGCGCCGTGGTGAGGTCACCGGTCAGCGTCTTGATGGGTAGCCCGGGGATCTTGCCCTGGATGCTCAGAGCGATGTGCGCGCTCTGCACCTTCTTGGTGGCGTCGGCCGACTGCTTCACCAAGGTCGTGCCGTCGGGGAGCGGCGCGCTGCTCTGTTTTGAGCCCGACGAACAGCCGGCGATCAAGGTGGTGGCGAGGGTCAGGGATGCGATGACGGCCGATATACGGCGGCGGGTCTGCATACTCTGCATCGTAGAGGGTGCCGATGACTGCCCTGGTGAACGCGGGGTGCCAGTGTCGTCCGGGCGCGGGTGTTTGCCCTGCTCATCAGCGTGAGTGGGGGCCAATTAGCCTAAGAGGATGTTTACCGGAATTGTCGAGGAACTCGGCGAGGTGACGGCTCGTGACGTCCTTTCGGACGCCGCACGGCTGACCATCCGCGGTGCCGTCGTGACCGCCGACGCGGGCCATGGCGATTCGATCGCCGTCAACGGCGTGTGCCTGACCGTCGCCGAGCTGCTACCGGGCGGGCAGTTCACCGCCGACGTTATGGCCGAATCGCTCAACCGGTCGAACTTGGGCGAATTGCAGGTCGGCAGCCGGGTCAACCTGGAGCGCGCCGCGGCCGTCAACAGCCGGCTGGGCGGGCACATCGTGCAGGGGCACGTCGACGGGACTGGGCGCATCGTGGGCCGGACACCGTCGGAGCACTGGGAAGTGGTGCGCATCGAGATGCCGGCCGAGGTGGCCCGCTACGTCGTGGAAAAGGGGTCGATCACCGTCGACGGGATTTCGTTGACGGTGTCCGCGCTGGGCGGCGAGCCGGGGGACTGGTTCGAAGTCTCGCTGATCCCCACCACCCGCGAATTGACCACGTTGGGCAGCGCTCCGGTCGGCACACAGGTGAACCTCGAGGTCGACGTGATCGCCAAATACGTTGAGCGGTTGATGGCGCGCTAAACCGGGGTCTGCAGCAATCGGGCCTGTCGGGGCTGACTAAGAGATCCTGGTGGTGCTCTCGGGTCACGACGGGTACCGCATGTCCGCCCGCGACCTGTGCAACATCAAGCCGTCATGACAGCAGGCCGCTAGCCGCGGCGTCTCGCGCCGCGACTAACGGCCTGCGTTGGGATCAGCTGGCTACTCGGCTATTACACCGGGCGCCAGTTGGGGCCTTCCCAGTAACCCCAATGGTTCATGTTGGGATCCCAGACGATCTGGGCCCACGGTGCCCACGGTGGCGGCGGTGGCGGCGGCCCCGCCCACGGCGGAGCCCCGTAACCGGCCGGACCACCGTTGTTATCGTCCCAATCGTGACAGCTGTTCCAGTTCTGGTACGGGCCCCAGCCCGGATCCCACTGATCGCCCGGGCACCAGTGGTGGTGATACATAGGCGGAGGAGGAGGCGCCGCCGCAGCGGTGCCCGTGGACAGTCCGAGCGCGGACATGGCCAGGCCGCCGGCCGCGAGCGCGCCGGTACACAGACGGACCCACGGTCGTGTTCGTGTGTTGGTATTCATGCGGCTTGGATTTCCCCGCGCTAATGTGCGCGAAACCCGTTTCCGCCGTTTGCCGGTGTCAAATATCGGGCACAGCCAACACATATCTGCTGCAAAGGCTTTCGGCCTGTACGGGCCTTTCATAGGGTTATTTTTGACACCAGGTGACGATATTGCGGGCTGAGCAAACCATTTTTGGCGGCGCCATCCTGTTTGCGGATTACCTCGAGCCCGAAATCGCCCGGAGCCATTCCCCTCGCGAAAAGGGTTCCTGGCGTCGTGCCCGGTGTCGGCGGCCGGGGCGGCGAAAAATTGTGATCCCGGCAACGATTACGGGGGTCGCGAGGCCCGATCCGACACCGGGATGCCGCGGGGATCCGCGGCGACGAGATATGTGCGCGCTCATCGGATGTGGTCAGGCCGTCGGCGTCGCCAGCCCACTCGGTGGCGCAACGCGATCCGGGACCGTCCCACTGATCAAGCCGTGGCAATAACGGCGCCGCCGCCGTGGTTCATACTGAATGCAACACGTGGGCTTCTCGTGTGAGCCGTTTCGACAGTGTTCCCGCCGGACAGCGGGGACGGCGAGGTAGCAAAGATGACGAGGTTGGACTCCGTCGAGAGGGCGGTTGCCGACATTGCGGCCGGCAAGGCCGTCATCGTCATCGACGACGAGGACCGCGAGAACGAGGGCGATCTGATCTTCGCCGCCGAGAAGGCGACGCCGGAGATGGTGGCCTTCATGGTGCGCTACACCTCGGGATACCTGTGCGTGCCGCTGGACGGCGAGGTCTGCGACCGGCTGGGCCTGCTGCCGATGTACGCGGTGAACCAGGACAAGCACGGCACCGCCTACACGGTCACCGTCGATGCGAGACGGGGTGTGGGCACCGGGATTTCAGCCTCGGACCGGGCCACCACGATGCGGCTGCTGGCCGATCCCACCAGCGTCGCCGACGACTTCACCCGACCGGGTCACGTGGTTCCGTTGCGCGCCAAGGACGGTGGCGTGTTGCGCCGCCCCGGTCACACCGAGGCCGCCGTCGACCTGGCCCGGCTGGCCGGTCTGCAGCCCGCGGGCGCCATCTGCGAGATCGTCAGCCAAAAAGACGAGGGCGCGATGGCGCAGACCGATGAACTGCGGGTGTTCGCCGACGAACACGACCTGGCCATGATCACCATCGCCGACCTGATCGAGTGGCGCCGCAAGCACGAGAAGCACATCGCCCGGATCGCCGAGGCCCGGATACCGACGCGGCACGGCGAATTTCGTGCCATCGGCTACGCCAGCATCTACGAAGAGGTCGAACACGTCGCGCTGGTGCGCGGGGACATCTCCGGGCCGAACTCCGACGGTGACGACGTGCTGGTGCGCGTGCACTCCGAATGCCTGACCGGTGACGTGTTCGGTTCGCGCCGTTGTGATTGCGGGCCGCAGCTGGACGCTGCGATGGCCATGGTCGCCCGCGAGGGACGCGGCATCGTGCTCTACATGCGCGGCCACGAGGGACGCGGCATCGGGCTGATGCACAAGCTGCAGGCCTACCAGCTGCAGGACGCCGGTGAAGACACCGTCGACGCCAACCTCAAGCTCGGATTGCCGGCCGACGCACGAGATTACGGTATCGGCGCGCAGATCCTGGTGGACCTCGGGGTGCGTTCGATGCGGCTGCTGACCAACAACCCTGCGAAGCGGGTCGGGTTGGACGGGTACGGCCTGCACATCATCGAGCGGGTGCCGCTGCCGGTGCGCGCCAACGCGGAGAACATCCGTTACCTGATGACCAAGCGGGACAAGATGGGCCACGACCTGGCCGGGCTGGACGATTTTCACGAATCCGTCCATCTGCCAGGTGAATTCGGCGGTGCTTTGTGAGCCGCGCCGGCGACGATGCAGAGCGAAGTGATGCTGAGGAGTGGCGCCGATGAGCCCCGCCGACGGTGTGCCGGAGGTTCCGCCGCTCGATGCATCCGGCCTGCGACTGGCCCTGGTCGCGAGCACCTGGCACAGCGAAATCTGCGACGCCTTGCTGGCGGGTGCCCGCAAGGTGGCCTCGGAATCGGGTATCGACGACCCGACGGTGATCCGGGTGATCGGCGCGATCGAAATCCCGGTGGTGGCGCAGGAACTCACCCGCAACCACGACGCCGTCGTCGCGCTGGGCGTCGTGATCCGCGGGCAGACACCGCATTTCGAATACGTGTGTGATGCGGTGACGCAGGGCCTTACCCGGGTGTCGTTGGACACTTCCACACCGGTGGCCAACGGCGTGCTGACGACCGACACCGAGGAGCAGGCGTTGGACCGGGCCGGCCTTCCGGAATCGGCCGAGGACAAAGGGGCCCAAGCCACTCTGGCGGCCCTGACCACCGCACTGACCCTGCGTGAGTTGCGCGCTCAGTCGTGACGTCGCCGCCGGACCGCGAGTCCTGGGATGCGGTGCTGCGTCCCCATCGCACACCGCTATTCGCTTATGGAGCGGCGTTTCTCATCGCCGCGGCGCATATCGTGGTGGGCCTGTTGCTCAAGGCGGGGTCAACCGGGGTGGTCTTTCAGACCTCCGATCAGGTGGCGATCGCGGTGCTGGGCCTGGTCATCGCCGGCGTCGTGCTGCTGTTCGCACGGCCGCGGCTGCGAGTGGGGCCGGCCGGCGTTTCGGTGAGAAATCTGTTGGGCGACAAGCTGATCGAGTGGCCGGATGTTGCCGGGGTGTCGTTTCCGGTGGGTCACCGCTGGGCGCGCATCGACCTGCCGGATGACGAGTACATACCGGTGATGGCCATCCAGGCCGTGGACAAGGGCCGCGCGGTGGACGCCATGGACACGGTCCGGTCGCTGCTGGCGCGCTATCGGCCGGACCTGCAGATGCACTGAGCGCTCCACCATCGGCCGATGGCTCTTCAGGCCCGGCTGGGCGCGGCCGCCCGGGTTCTGCTGCTGGCAGCCTGTGACGCGCAGCCTGAGTTCCCGATGGCGGACTGGGCGGCGAAAACGCCGGGCACAGGTCGACGGGCGCACCGCTTAGACGCGGTGGCCCGCCGCCTGGTGGTTCAACTCGTGGGCCGGGAAGCCCAGGCCAGAGCGGTGGAAGGCACTCAGTACCGAGTGCAGTCCGTCATCATTTGCTGGAAGATCGGCAGGGCCTGCTGGGCCCCCTGGTTGTGCTCGATCGCGTGCAGCAGGTTCACCCGCTGATCGGGCGACGATGCCAGGTACTGCTGCAAGAACTGCTGGTTGGGCGGCGATTGGTCGAGGTACTGGGCGGCCATCGGGTTCTCGGCGTGCACCGCCCGCATCGCCTGGTCGTAGCTACAGGTGGTGTGGATCATCGGACCGTAATCGGGATCAGCAGATGCGACCCCGGCCCCAGCGGTCGACGCCAGTGCCAGACCGCCGAGCGCGACGGCCAGTTTGGCCAACGAGCGCTTCATCATTTACGGACTCCCTCCATTGCTCTGCCCCCCACTCTAACGTTGAGCTAGAAGCCTGGTAGCCGGATCGGATGCCGCCCAAACCGCCACGACCGCGCGGGGCCCCGCTACGGGCCTTCTAGCTGCCCGGATGTTCCTTCGTCGGATTCGGGGCTCCAGCTGCTCGGCAACAGCGGCACGGGTCCAGGCCGCCGTCGGCGCGGCGGTAGGCCGCCGGATCCTTATACTCGCCGCCCTTGACCAGCTGCACGGCCGACGGTTCGGGCTGCACATGCTCGATCGTCGACGGCCGAAGGCCCGGCCAGCAGCCGGTCGAAGTAGCCCGGCCGGCAGCGCACTCGTCGAGGAAGGTGTCGACACCGAGGGGCTGCAGCAACCAGGCTAGCGAGGACTCGACGGTAATCCCCTCAAACGTCGTGGTGACCGGTATGCACAACACTAGACCGGCACCCGCACGCGCCCCGCCTTTCTCGGCACCACGCCGGCGGCTACTAGCCTGGATCTGTGCCCGATCCCGCCACCTACCGCCCCGCACCCGGGTCCATCCCGGTCGAGCCCGGCGTCTACCGATTCCGGGATCCGCACGGGCGAGTCATCTACGTCGGCAAGGCCAAGAGCCTGCGCAGCCGGCTGACGTCATACTTCGCCGACATCTCCAGCCTGCACCCGCGAACCCGGCAGATGGTGACCACCGCGGCCAAGGTCGAGTGGACGGTGGTCAACACCGAAGTCGAGGCGCTGCAGCTCGAATACAACTGGATCAAAGAATTCGACCCGCGGTTCAACGTCCGCTATCGCGACGACAAGACCTATCCGGTGCTGGCCGTGACCCTCAACGAGGAGTTCCCGCGGCTGATGGTCTATCGCGGCCCCCGCCGCAAAGGCGTGCGGTATTTCGGGCCATACTCGCACGCGTGGGCCATCCGGGAAACGCTGGACCTGCTCACCCGGGTGTTTCCGGCGCGCACCTGCTCGGCGGGAGTGTTCAAGCGGCACAAACAGATCGACCGTCCCTGCCTGCTCGGCTACATCGACAAATGCTCGGCTCCGTGCATCGGCAGGGTCAGCGCCGAGCAGCACCGTCAGATCGTGGACGATTTCTGCGACTTCCTGTCCGGCAAGACCGACCGGTTCGCCCGGGAGCTGGAACAGCGGATGAACGCCGCGGCCGAGCAGCTCGATTTCGAGCGGGCCGCGCGGCTGCGCGACGACCTGGCCGCGGTGAAGCGGGCGATGGAGAAGCAGGCCGTCGTCCTCGGCGACGGCACCGACGCCGACGTGGTGGCGTTTGCCGACGACGACCTCGAGGCCGCGGTCCAGGTGTTCCACGTCCGCGGCGGCCGGGTGCGCGGCCAGCGCGGCTGGATCGTCGAAATGTCCGCCGACCCTGGCGATTCCGGTGAGGAACAGCTGGTCGAGCAGTTCTTGACCCAGTTCTACGGTGAGCAGGCCGAATTGGGTGGCGCCGCAGACGAATCGGTGAACCCGGTGCCGCGCGAGGTGCTGGTTCCGTGCCTGCCGTCGAATGCCGGCGAGCTGACCAGTTGGCTGTCCGGCTTGCGTGGATCCCGGGTGGTGCTGCGGGTGCCGCAGCGTGGCGACAAACGTGCGCTTGCCGAGACCGTGCAACGCAACGCGAAAGAGGCGTTGCAGCAACACAAACTGAGGCGCGCCGGTGACTTCAACGCCAGATCCGCTGCGCTGCAGAACATCCAGGAGGCACTTGGCCTATCCGACGCGCCGTTGCGCATCGAATGCGTGGACATCAGCCATGTCCAGGGCACCGACGTGGTGGGCTCGCTGGTGGTCTTCGAGGACGGCCTGCCGCGCAAATCGGACTACCGGCACTTCGGCATCCGGGAAGCCGCGGGACAGGGGCGCTCCGACGACGTCGCCTCCATCGCCGAGGTGACCCGGCGCCGCTTCGCGCGGCACCTGAGTGAACAAAACGACCCGAATATGCTTTCGGCGGAAGGAAAGTCTCGTCGGTTCGCCTACCCGCCGAATCTGTACGTCGTCGACGGCGGTGCGCCGCAAGTCAACGCGGCCAGCGCGGTGCTCGAGGAACTCGGCATCACCGACGTCGCGGTGATCGGCCTGGCCAAGCGGCTGGAAGAGGTGTGGGTGCCCTCGGAGCCCGATCCCGTCATCATGCCGCGCAACAGCGAGGGACTTTATTTGCTGCAACGCGTCCGTGACGAGGCGCATCGGTTCGCCATCACCTACCATCGCAGCAAGCGATCCAAGCGAATGACGGCATCGGTGTTGGATTCGGTGCCAGGATTGGGAGAACGTCGCCGCAAGGCACTGGTAAGCCATTTCGGATCGATAGCCCGCCTCAAGGAGGCCACCGTCGACCAGATCACCGCCGTTCCCGGCATCGGGGTGGCAACCGCCACCGCCGTCCTCGAGGCGCTGCGACCCGATCAGTCCGAGGCCGCCCGGTGACGGGCCCAGGTGAGTTCGCGGGCGGCCACTCGGTGGATGCCGCGGCCGGTATCGACGTCGTTCTGGTGACCGGATTATCCGGCGCCGGGCGGGGTACCGCAGCCAAGGTGCTCGAAGACCTCGGCTGGTATGTGGCCGACAACCTGCCCCCGCAGCTGATCACCCGGATGGTCGATTTCGGTCTGGCCGCCGGCTCGCGGATCACCCAGCTCGCGGTGGTGATGGACGTGCGGTCGCGCGGCTTCACCGGCGACCTGGACTCGGTGCGCACCGAGCTGGCTACCCGAAACATCGCCCCGCGCGTGGTCTTCATGGAAGCATCCGACGACATGCTGGTGCGCCGCTATGAACAGAACCGGCGCAGTCACCCGCTGCAGGGCGATCAGACCCTGGCCGAGGGCATCGCCGCCGAGCGCCGGATGCTGGCATCGGTTCGCGCCAACGCCGACCTGATCATCGACACCTCGACGCTGTCGGTGCGCGGCCTGCGCGAGACCATCGAGCGGGCCTTCGCCGGCGTCGCCAGCGCGACCACCAGCGTCACGGTCGAGTCTTTCGGCTTCAAGTACGGCCTGCCGATGGACGCCGACATGGTGATGGATGTGCGGTTCCTGCCGAACCCGCACTGGGTCGACGAATTGCGTCCCCGCACCGGGCAGGACCCCGCGGTGCGGGATTACGTGTTGAGCCAGCCGGGCGCGGCCGAATTCCTCGATGCCTACCATCGATTGCTGTCTCTGGTCGTCGACGGCTACCGCCGGGAGGGCAAGCGCTATATGACGGTGGCCATCGGCTGCACGGGCGGCAAGCATCGCAGCGTCGCGATCGCGGAGGCATTGATGCAGTTGCTCAAGACCGATCCCCAACTGTCGGTGCGGGTGTTGCACCGGGATCTGGGCCGCGAATGACCGAGCCGACGAACCGCGGCATCGTCGCGCTGGGCGGCGGACACGGCCTGTACGCGACGCTGTCGGCGGCCCGCCGGCTGACTCCCTACGTGACCGCCGTGGTGACCGTTGCCGACGACGGTGGTTCGTCCGGCCGGTTGCGTAGCGAGCTGGACGTGGTGCCGCCGGGTGACCTGCGAATGGCATTGGCCGCCTTGGCATCTGACAGCCCACATGGGCGGCTGTGGGCGACCATCCTGCAGCACCGGTTCGGCGGCACCGGCGCCCTGGCCGGGCATCCGATCGGCAACCTGATCCTGGCCGGCCTGTCCGAGGTGCTGGCCGACCCGGTGGCCGCACTCGACGAGCTGGGGCGCATCCTCGGCGTCAAGGGCCGGGTGCTGCCGATGTGCCCGATCGCGCTCCAGATCGAGGCCGACGTCTCCGGCCTGGAATCCGACCCGCGGATGTTCCGGCTGATTCGCGGCCAGGTGGCGATCGCGACCACACCGGGCAAGGTGCGCCGCGTCCGGCTGCTGCCGGACAACCCCCCGGCGACGCGGCAGGCCGTCGACGCCATCATGGCTGCGGATCTGGTGGTGCTGGGCCCCGGGTCGTGGTTCACCAGCGTGATCCCGCATGTGCTGGTGCCCGGGCTGGCCGCGGCGCTGCGGGCGACCACCGCGCGGCGCGCCCTGGTGCTCAATCTGGTGGCAGAGCCGGGGGAGACGGCCGGCTTCTCCGTCGAGCGTCACTTGCACGTGCTGGCCCAGCACGCACCGGAATTCAGCGTGCACGACATCATCATCGACGCCGAACGGGTGCCCAGTGAGCGCGAGCGCGATCAACTGCGCCGTACCGCCACACTGCTTTCGGCCGAGGTCCACTTCGCCGACGTGGCCAGACCTGGTACACCTTTACATGATCCAGGCAAGCTCGCGGCGGCCCTGGACGGGGTCCGGGCGGCCCACAAGGCTCCGGGACCGTCTTCGGTCACGGCCACCGCGGATATTCGGGTCGACGGTGCCAGCCCACCAGCCGGGGGGAGTGGACCGGCCGGCAGCGGACCAAGGGGTGACGACGCGTGGCGATGACGACCGAAGTCAAAGACGAACTGAGCCGCCTCATCGTGAAATCGGTCAGCGCGCGCCGGGCGGAGGTCACGTCCCTGCTGCGATTCGCCGGCGGGCTGCACATCGTCGGCGGCCGCGTGGTGGTCGAGGCCGAGGTGGACCTGGGCAACGTCGCGCGGCGGTTGCGCAAGGACATTTTCGAGCTGTACGGATACAACGCCGTCGTACATGTGTTGTCGGCCAGCGGGATTCGCAAGAGCACCCGGTACGTGCTGCGGGTGGCCAACGACGGTGAGGCGCTGGCGCGCCAGACCGGCCTGCTCGACAACCGCGGCCGCCCGGTGCGCGGACTGCCGGCCCAGGTGGTGGGCGGCAGCGTCGGCGACGCCGAGGCCGCCTGGCGGGGAGCCTTCCTGGCGCACGGGTCGCTGACCGAGCCGGGGCGGTCGTCGGCGCTGGAAGTCAGCTGCCCCGGCCCGGAGGCGGCGCTGGCGCTGGTGGGTGCCGCGCGTCGGCTCGGTGTCAGCGCGAAGGCCCGCGAGGTGCGTGGCGCCGACCGGGTGGTGGTGCGCGACGGCGAGGCGATCGGCGCGCTGCTGACCCGGATGGGCGCCCAGGACACCCGGCTGGTGTGGGAGGAGCGCCGGATGCGGCGCGAGGTCCGGGCCACGGCCAACCGGCTCGCCAACTTCGACGACGCCAACTTGCGCCGCTCGGCGCGGGCTGCGGTCGCGGCCGCGGCCCGGGTGGAGCGGGCGCTGGAGATCCTGGGCGACACCGTTCCCGACCATTTGGCCTCGGCCGGCAAGCTGCGCGTCGAGCACCGGCAGGCATCACTGGAGGAGCTCGGCCGGCTCGCCGACCCTCCGATGACGAAAGATGCTGTGGCGGGCCGTATTCGGCGGCTGCTGTCGATGGCCGATCGAAAGGCGAAGGTCGAGGGCATCCCCGATACCGAGTCGGCGGTGACGCCGGATTTGCTTGAGGACGCGTAACTGGTCGCGCCAATCGCTGTTCGCAACGGGTGGGCGGGGGCTACGGTCGGGTGATGAAACGGCTTTCGAGCGTTGATGCGGCGTTCTGGTCGGCCGAAACCGCGGGCTGGCACATGCACGTGGGAGCGCTGGCGATTTGCGACCCGAAGGAATCACCCGAGTACAGCTTCCAGCGACTCCGCGAACTGATCATCGAGCGGCTGCCGGAGCTGCCGCAGCTGCGGTGGCGGGTCACCGGGGCACCGCTGGGGCTGGACCGGCCCTGGTTTGTCGAAGATGAAGACCTCGACATCGACTTCCACATCCGGCGCATCGCCGTTCCGGCGCCGGGCGGTCGCCGCGAGCTCGAGGAGCTGGCCGGCCGGTTGATGTCCTACAAGCTGGACCGTGCCCGGCCCCTATGGGAGATGTGGGTAATCGAGGGCGTCGAGGGCGGCCGGATCGCGTCGCTGACCAAGATGCACCACGCCATCGTCGACGGTGTCTCGGGCGCCGGCCTGGGTGAGATTCTCCTGGATGTCACGCCGGAACCGCGCCCGCCGCAACAGGAAACGGTGGGATCGCTGGTGGGATCGCAGATTCCCGGCATCGAACGGCGCGCGGTGGGCGCGCTCATCAACCTTGGTGTCAAGACGCCTTTTCGTATCGCCAGGCTCATGGAACAGACCGTGCGCCAGCAGATCGCCACGCTGGGCGTGCGCAGCAGGCCGCCGCGCTACTTCGAGGCCCCGAAAACCCGCTTCAACGCGCCGGTCTCGCCGCACCGGCGCATCACCGGCTGCCGCGTCGAACTGGCCCGTGCCAAAGCCGTCAAGGACGCGTACGGCTTCAAGCTCAACGATGTCGTGCTCGCGCTGGTGGCCGGGGCGGTGCGTGACTACTTACAGAAGCGCGGCGAGTTGCCCGCCAAGCCACTGATAGCGCAGATCCCGGTCTCGACGCGCACCGACGACGATAAGGACGACGTCGGCAACAAGGTCAGCTCGATGACCGTCTCGCTGGCCACAGATGTCGAAGACCCGGGCGAGCGGCTGCGGGCCATTCACGAAAGCACCCAGAACGCCAAGCTGATGGCCAAGGCGCTGTCGGCGCATCAGATCATGGGGCTGACCGAGACCACGCCGCCCGGGCTGTTGGGGTTGGCCGCCCGGGCCTACACGGCCAGCGGGCTGTCGCGAAACCTGGCTCCCATCAACCTGGTTGTCTCCAATGTCCCCGGCCCGCCGTTCCCGCTGTACATGGCCGGCGCCAAGCTGGATTCGCTGGTGCCGCTGGGGCCGCCGGTGATGGACGTCGCACTGAACATCACCTGCTTCTCTTACACCGATTACCTGGACTTCGGTTTCGTGACGACGCCCGAGGTGGCCAACGACATCGACGACATGGCCGATCGGATCGAGCCGGCCTTGACCGACCTGGAGAAGGCCGCCGCGCGCGAGAGCGGCTGATAGCGCGTATCTACAACTTGCGGGCTTCCTGCGCGATCGGTTGCTCGGAACGGTCGGCGATTGCCCGTGCTATTCGAGACTCGATGTCGTAGGGCACGATTATCGCGGTCGCAGAGTGGATCCGGCTGACAGCCCGGGCCATCTTGTCCGCAGTAGCGTCATGCAGCAGACGGCCTACCAGCGGCGCATATTCTCGACGCGGCAACAGTACCGTCACCTGCGTGCCTGGATGATCATTGAGTGACTGTAAGACCAGCTCTTGGGCGGCCCGACCGAGGTGGCGATCCGGGCAGTCGATGACCCAAAGCGCAGTGACGTTGTCGAACTGTTCCCACTGCGCCTGCAAGTCCGCGGCATGAGCCGCGTCCACCACGAAGTGCACCGCGGTCAGCTGGTCGGGGTGCAAGCCCTTTCCGTAACGCAGTGCCGCGGCCACCGCGAGGTCAACCGAATCCACAAAGACGAACACCCGGTGTCTTGCATGGTCGAACAGCTCAGCAGGCTCTTGCTCGGTGCGTGACGTCTCCAGAACGGCGGCCTCGGCACGGTACTGCCGGTTGAGCCGCGTTAATGCCAACACCAGCAGGGGGAAGATAACGACGATTACCCAGGCTCCCTCGGTGAACTTGGCCACCACGAAGATCGCCACCACGATCGTTGACGAGATCCCCGCAGACAGGTTGATCACCAGCTTGTGTCGCCAGCCCGGCGCACGCTGGGTGAGATGGTGTTTGGTCATGCCGTAGCCGGCCATCGCGAATGCGCTGAACACACCGATCGCGAACAGCGGCACCAACGCTCGCACCGAGCCGCCGGTCGCCAGCAGTAGTGCCACCGCCAGCACGGCCAGCGTGATGATGCCGTTGGAGAACACCAGACGATGACCGCGTTTGGTCAGCGGCCGCGGCAAGAAGCGGTCCTCGGCAATGAAACTGGCCAGCGGCGGGAAGCCAGTGAAACTGGTATTGGCGCCGGTGAAGAGGATCGCCGCGCTCGACGCCTGGACGAGGAAGTACAGGATGTTGCCGATCACTCCGTGGCCGAAAACCGTCCGGGCGATCTCGGAGAGCATCGACGGATATTCAGCGACAAAGGGAGTGACATGGGTGTGGTGCGCAAGATAGGCCACACCAGTCAGCAAGAACCCGAGGATCCAGACCATTACGGTGAGGGCCCGGCGCGCGTTGGGGCCCTGCGGTTTACGAAAGACATTGACCGAGTTGGAAATCGCCTCCACTCCGGTCAGCGACGTGCTGCCATGGGCGAACGCGCGCAGCAACACCAGAATGGTGGCCCCCATCACCAGGCCGTTGTCATGATGCACCGGCACCGCCCCGGGAAGGTGCTCCGGATCGTACGCGTATGTCGGCAAGCCCCAAATGACTTCACGGATGAAGCCGGTGGCGATCATCAGCGTCATCATGATGACGAACGAGTAGGTCGTCGCGGCGAATATCCGGCCTGCGTGCCGCAACCCGCGCAGGTTGGCGTAGCAAATGAGGGCCACCGCAGCCACGGCGATTTCCAAGCTGTACGGACGCAGCTGGGGTATTGCCGACACCACCGCCACTGTGCCGGCCGCGGGTTGCACCGCGACGGTGACCACGTAGTCGATCAACAGCGCGGCGGCGGCGACCTGCGCCACCCGGGGCCCGAAGTTCTCCCGCGCCACGAGGTAGGAGCCGCCAGCGCGGGCGTAGGCCGTCACGACCTGGCGATACGACAGCGTCACCAATACCAGGACCAGCAAGATGGCCGCGGTGATCGGCAGCACCAACACAAACGCGGCCAGCCCGGCATGTGGCAGCAGTTCGACCATGATCTGTTCGGGACCGTAGGCGGTCGACGAGATCGCGTCCGGTGCAATCGCGCCGAGTGCAACCGGGTTGGACAAGCTCTCCGAGTCCAGCTGCTCGCTGATCAGCGGCTTCCCCAGCAAGACGCGCTTGCATACGTCGCCGATGGATGGCCGGATAACCGGCCGGCGAACCGACGTTGTCACATCAGATGTTGTCACAACACATCACTTCCCCGGTTACTCGACGACTTGGTAGGTGGGGTCGACCATCGACATCGGCTCGTTGCCGTTTCGGCGCGCCTCGGCGGTGACCCGCAGCAGCTGACCGGGCTGGATAGTCTCACCGTGGCCGGGATGGAGAGTGACCCGGACCTCTCCGCTGTCATCGCCGACCAGGATCCACCGAGATGTTCGCCGGTCCTCGCTGATGTCTTCGACCCGCCTGACCCATCCTTCGATGGTGGCCCGTCGCCCGGGAACCAGGCCCGCCACGGAGATCACCGCCGGGGACAAGGAGTGGTCTTTTTCCTCGATGCGCGATATCCGCATCAGCACTTTGCCGATTCGTCGGGCGATCCGTTGCTCGAAACCGGCGGCGGTCGCCTGCGCTATCCGAGACCCCGTGTCGTAGGGAACGATCAGCGCGACCACACCCGGGAGCCGGCTGATAGCCCGAGACATCTTGTCCGCGGTGCGGTCATGCAGCAGCCGGCCCACCAGCGGCGCATATGTTCGACGCGGCAACAGAGCCGTCACCTCGGTCTCTGGACATTCGCCGAGCGCTTGGAGGACCAGCTCTTGGGCGGCCCGACTGAGGTGACGATCCGGACAGTCGATCAGGCGTAGCGGAGTCTCTTGATCGAAGCGGTCCCAGAGCTCCGCTAACTCCGCAGCATGAGCCGCGTCCAGCACGAAGTGCACCGCGGTTAGCTCGTCGGGGTGCAAGCTCTTTCCGTAGCGCAGCGCCGCGATCTCGGCCAGGTCAACCGAATCCACAAAGACGAACACTCGATGTCGGGTATACGCGGCCGACCCGGGCGGCTCGGTGGAAGACGTCTTCAAGACGGTGGCCTCGGCGCGGTAGCGCCGGTTGAGCCGCATCAACACGAACACCAGTGCGGGCATGACCACGACGACCAGCCACGCCCCCTCGGTGAACTTGGCCACCGCGAAGATCCCCACCACGATCGTCGACAAGATCCCCGCGGACAGGTTGATCACCAGTTTGTGGCGCCAGCCCGGCCCACGCTGGGCGAGATGGTGTTTGGTCATGCCATAGCCGGCCATCGAGAACCCGGTGAACACCCCCATTGCGAACAGCGGCACGATCGCGTCGACCGAGCCGCCGGTCACCAGCAGCAATATCAGCGCCAGCGCGGTCAACGTGATGATGGCGTTGGAGAACACCAGCCGATGACCGCGTTTCACCAGCGGCCGCGGCAGAAAGCTATCCTCGGCAATGAAACTGGTCAGCGCAGGGAAACCATTGAAACTGGTATTGGCACCGAAGAACAAAATGGCCGCGCTCGCCGTCTGCAGAAGCCAATACATGCTGCTGCCGATCACCCCGGTACCGAAAACCGCACGGGCGACCTCGGAAAGCATCGACGGATATTCGGCGACAAAGGGAGTCGCGTGGGTGACGTGCACAAGGTAGATGACACCAACCAACAAGAACCCCAGGACACAGGCCATTGCGGTGAGAACGCGACGCGCGTTGACGCCTTGCGGCTTACGAAAGATGTTGACCGCGTCGGCGATGGACTCGACGCCGGTCAGCGACGTTCCGCCGTTGGCGAAGGCACGCAGCAACACCAGAATCGTGGCGCCCATCACCAGCCCGTTGCCCTGATGCACCGGCACAGCTCCGGCAATGTGCGCCGGATCGTATTGCGGTAAACCCCAAAAGGCTTCACGAACGACACCAGTCACGATCATCACCGTGAGCATGACGATGAAAGAGTAGACCGGCACCGCGAATATCCGGCCCGCCTCCCGCAATCCGCGTAGGTTGGCGTAAGCAATCAAGAGCAACGCCACCACCGTGATTTCCAAGTGGTAAGGGCCCAGCGAAGGTACCGCCGACACCACCGCAAAAGTGCCGGACGCACACTGCACCGCCACGGTGACCACGTAGTCGATCAACAGCGCGGCGGCAGACAGCTGCGCCACCCGGGGTCCGAAGTTGGCCCGCGCCACCACATAAGAGCCGCCTCGCTGGGTGTAAGCCATCACGACCTGCCGATACGATCCGGTCACCAGCGCCAATATCAGCAAGATGACACCGGCGATCGGAAGCACCAGCACGTACGCGGCCAACCCGGCGGCAGGCAGCAGCTCAACCATGATCTGTTCGGGACCATAAACCGTCGACGAGATCGCATCCGGTGAAAGCGCGCCCAGCGCAACAACGTTCGACAAGCTCTCCGATTCCAGGTGCTCGCTGATCAGCGGCTTACCCAAAAAGAGGCGCTTGCCCACGTCGCCGATCGACAACGAGACACCCAGCCGGTCAGTCGACGATCTCATGCCCGCACCCTCCCGATCAGAGCGACAACGAAAGGCTTGCCGCTTTTGCGCACCGCCGCCCGACAGCGACGACCACCACCGGCACATCGACGTTGCGGTCGACGACGACGGGCGGCCGCTGTCCGAAAAAACCCAAGTTGGCGTCGGCCCTGGACCTGGCCGCCGCTGGTTGCCGCTCACCGAGGTAGGTGGGCAGCATCAGCGATTGGTATTTCACAGATCTCCTCCGATCTGGCCGTTTCCCGGAAGCCGAAGGCCTTCCTCCCCGCGGTTGCCATTTCGAGAGCCCGGCAGCTTCTTTTCCGGCAGCCGCACGTGCTTAGTCTGCGTCGTCTGCGCCTCCGGGGCAATCCGAGCGAGATCAGCCTGGCCGTCGAGTTAGCTACGGCGGCGGGCAGCAGCTACGGGTAGCGGGAAATGCCTCTGTGTTCATGGACGAATCACGTTGGCGCCCTGAGGATTATTCGGGAAGGCCGGAAGGCCTGTAGCGATCTCGGCTGCGGAGTGCCACCTATGTGTATCCCACAATATTTACATCGGGCAACTTTGCGGCGGCTGCGTGGTTCAGATTGTTAACGTTATGTTTATTCATGTAAAAAGACCGAAAAGCGATAGGAATTCGGTGACGTCTCTTGGTCTTCTCGCGGCACCAAAGGCGGTGTCGCACAAGAAGTTTCGGAGCTTTTGAACGGGTGACGAGAACAATGCGTCACGACACCTCCCCAGCTTGCAGGGGGGTCAATTATGTCGCGGGTCTATTCAGAGGTGTATCAACTCGGCTGATCCACAACACTGCCGGTGGCGACGCCGACTTCGCCAGTTCCGCATGATGACGCGGCCGAGCAAAGGTGTTGTGCTCTGCGATAGCTGAAGGGCGGCTAGAGTCCGGCGGACGGGCAGCCAAGCCTCCCGCCGCCGTTCAGCATTCGTCAAGAATGCTGGGATCGCCGGGCTGCGATTGCTAGGGTCGGCGCATGCGCGCCGAGGATATTGCTGAGGCCTTTCCGGTGATCCGTATCGATGCTGACGCGGTTGAGGCCGTCCGTATGATCGCTGAGCAACGGCTTCCGGGGATCTTGGTCGTTGACGCGTCTGGCGGACTTTACGCGGTGCTACCGGCCTCCCAAGTGGTTCGATTTGTGGTGCCGCGCTTTGTGCAGGATGATCCATTGCTAGCTGGTGTGTTGAGCGAGTCGGTTGCTGATCACGTTGCGGACCGATTGCGTGGCAAGGCGGTCGGCGCCATGCTGCCAGAGCATTTGGTCAACGTGCCGCCCGCTGAATTCGACGAGACCGTCCTCGAAGTCGCTGCGAAAATGGCGAGGCTGCGCACTCCGCTGATCCCGGTGGAAAGGGGTGGAAATCTACTTGGCGTGATTACGGCCTCACGCTTGCTCGCCGCAGTGCTGAAGTCGTGATCGGTGGATCGCGGTGCGCGGTACCGAGCCGCGCACATGCCCAACGGGGGGACGGCAGATGAGCGCGTTTCACGCGATTTACGCGGTCGTAGTGTTCGTGATCGCCTACGGGTTGATCACCATCGAGCGTTTTAACAAGACACTGGTGGCGCTGGCCGGCGCGACGGCCATGTTCTTCTTGCCGGTCGTCAATTCCCATGAAGTCTTTTACTCGGAGGACACCGGAATCGACTGGGATGTCATCTTTCTGCTCCTGGGGATGATGATCATCGTCAGCGTCGTGCGCCAGACCGGCGTGTTCGAATACGTGGCGATCTGGTCGGCCAAGCGTGCCAAGGGCTCCCCGCTGCGGATCATGGTGCTGCTGTTGCTGGTCACCGCGCTCGGATCGGCTTTCCTGGACAACGTCACCACGGTCTTGTTGATCGCGCCGGTCACGCTATTGGTGTGCGATCGGTTGGACGTCGCTGCCTCCCCGTTTCTCATCGTCGAGGCGTTCGCAGCCAACATCGGCGGCGCGGCGACGCTGGTCGGTGACCCGACCACCATCATCATCGGCACCGGAGCCGACCTGAGTTTTGTGTCCTTTCTGGCCAACATGGCGCCCGTGGTGATCATCGTTCTCGGTGCCCTGGTTGCGCTACTACGCCCCCTGTTCCCCGGCGCTTTCACTGTCGACCCTGAGCGAATCGCCAATGTCATGTCGATGGATGAACGCGAAGCGATCCGCAATCCCCGGCTGCTGATCCACTGCGGGGTTATCCTGGTTGCCGTTTTCGCCGGGTTCGTCGCGCACAAGCAGATCCACATGGAGCCGTCACTCGTGGCGATGACCGGCGCCGGGCTCCTGATAGTGATCTCCCGTCTGGGCCGTGAGTTTTATCTGTCCAGCGTCGAGTGGGAGACGCTGCTGTTCTTTGCGGGGCTGTTCATCATGGTCGGAACGCTGGTCAAAACCGGCGTCATCGATAAATTGGCGCACTTGGCCAGCCATGCAACCGGTGGCGGGCCGTGGATGACGACACTACTGATCCTCGGCGTGTCCTTCCTTTTCAGCGGCTTTGTCAATAACGTCCCCTATGCCGCCACGATGACACCGATCGTCGGACAGTTCACCGCGTCAAATCAGCACCTCAACCCGCACGGCGTGCTGTGGTGGGCCTTGATCCTGGGCACCGTCCTCGGCGGCAACCTCACCGCCGTCGGGGCCAGCGCGAACGTCGTCGTCGTCGGGATCGCCGTGCGCGCCGGCAGCGCCGTCTCCTTCTGGGACTTCACCCGACGAGGGGCGGTAGTGACCGCGACGTCGGCGTTAATCGGCATTGGCTACTTGTGGGTGCGCTACTTCCTGTTGGCGTAGCCGCGCGTATCGAGCGGGGAACGCGTTAACTGGCAAGCGTCTCGGACGACGATGGTTTGTCGCCCGAGCCAATCAGTGCCATGACCGCCTGATAGCGACGCGTGACGTCGTCTCGGTCTCCCTGGTCGGCCACCGTATCCAGGTTTAATCTCTGGATAGCCTCGGCTTGGTCGCGTAGTACTGTTTGCCGGGTCCGGTCGGGCGTCTGCTCGGCGATCTTCGCCAATGCATCGAGCTGCCGGATCAGGATCGCGGGCATGCCGGCTGCCGCCTGCCGGATTGTGTCAAAAGCCCGTTGCACCAACCGTTCAAAATCGGGCTGGTAGGCAATCACGCGTATCTCTCCGCGCGCGTCACACCGGATCCGTCGCGGATGCCACGAACGCGAAATCCGGCAAAGTCCGTCGGCGATCCAGTCGACACAGGTCATTCCCGTGAAGGTGTCGTTGACCGCGGGTGACAACGCACGTAGGGCAATCTCCACCAATTGGTCGATTCCGAACGAAATATCCTGGGGGAGTGTGCGATACGCACCCGCGATATGGCCAAAAGCCAGACTCTGCTCCACCGCGGCGGCCGCACTGGGCGGCCACACCCGCGCCATCACCTGGCCCGCGACGAAGAAATGCCCTGGGCGATAGGGCAGCTCGATGACCGCACCGGCCTTGGAGGCTACCTTCACCAGTTTTTGCATTCGGATCACTTGCAGGTAGCCGCTGCGCGGTGTGCGGATCGGGGCACCACCCTCGGCCAGGCGAGTCAGCAATTCCTCGTACGGTTCGCGCTCCGCCTCGTCGGCGGGGAAACCTGCTCGATTTTCTGCCTCGATCTCGGCGGTGAGAGTTTTTGCGATGCCCGCGATCACGACGGGTAGCTGGATCATCACGGCGACATGATTCAGGAAGTAGATCAGTACGCCGACATTGGTGATTGTCAGCGCCAAAGCCACGGTGATCGACAGATGCGGAACAAACTCACCCTTTTCACCGCCACCGACCGATACCAGGGTGATCATCGTGTAGCAAAACGTCGCAACGAAAGCCCCAAGTGCCACTTGCGTTCCCACGTCGCGCACGCAGTTGCGCAACATTCTCGGCCCGAATTGAGTCGAGGCGAGCGTCAGGACCACGATGGTGATCGAGAAGACGATGCCGATCACGGTGATGATCGCCGCGGCAATCGTGGTCAGGATGACTCGCGCGGTATCGGCGGTACCGTTGAGTACCCACTCTGGGAAATGAATGTGCCCGTAATAGGCGGCGCGGTCTGCCGTATAAGTGACGAAGAAGAGAAGCGATATGACCGCTGTTTCGATCGCAGGGACAACCCACAGATTGGTCCGCAGGGCTTCTCGCCGCCAATCTGGCTCTAAATATGCGTGACCAAACATCACTGCATAACCGTAGCTGGGAGGTGTGGTGCACCGCGACCGAAATCAATGGTCGGATCCCGCAAATCTCCCGACGGCCCTGCTCACCTATCCGGATGACGGGGGACCGGACGCCGCCAATAAGCAGCTCGTCTGCCTGACGTGTTCATCTGCCGCTTCGACGTGTTGGTGCGCACCGCGTCATTTTGCAGAGCGATGTGACTTCGGTGCAGTTCTGATGGGGCGACACGCGGTCGGTGCGGCGCGAGCTGAGGGTTGCAGCCCGCATACCGGAGACACGTCTAGTCGCGCTCGGGCGGATTCAGAAACCAGTGGAGGCATACACCCACGACAGGAATCGCGCCACGGCCTCCGCGGACCGATGCGCGCGCGGGGAACTGAAGATATCGAAAGCGTGTTGGGCGTGCGGTAATTCGGCGTAGGCGACCGGGTTCTTCGACACCGCGCGCAGTTCCTCGACGAACTCTTCGGCCTCACCGACCGGGATCAGCGAATCGTCGTGGCCGTGCAGGACGAAGAACGGCGGTGCGTCGGCGCGCAGCCGCCGGATCGGCGAGGCGTCGACGTAGATGTCGCGGTGGGTCGCGAATTTCTTTTTGACGACGAACTTTTGGAGCAGGTCCACGAATTCGCGCCGGCCCTCACCCTCGGTGGAGAACCAGTCGTAGCGCCCGTACACCGGCACCGCGGCGACCACCGAGGTGTCGGCATCCTCGAACCCGGGCTGGAACTTCGGGTCGTTGGGCGTCAGCGCCGCCAGCGAACACAGGTGGCCGCCGGCGGATCCGCCGGTGATGGCCACGAAGTTCGGGTCGCCGCCGTAGCGGGAGATGTTCTCCTTGACCCAGGCCAGCGCGCGTTTGACGTCGACGATGTGGTCGGGCCAGGTGTGCCGGGGCGACACCCGGTAGCCGATCGACACGCACACCCAGCCGCGCGCGGCCAGGTGGCTCATCAGCGGATAGGCCTGGGGGCGGCGCATCCCGATCATCCAGGCGCCGCCCGGCACCTGCAGCAGGACGGGCGCCTTGCCGTCGCGGGGCAGATCGCGGCGGCGCCAGATGTCGGCGAGGTTGGCGCGGCCGTGCGGACCATAGGACACCACGTTGGTCTTCTCGACGTAGCGGCGGCGCGCCACGGTGTTGCCCAGCGGCAGGGTGCGCCGCCCGCTGCGCGTCGGTGTGCTCTGGGGCAGCTCGCTCAGCGCCTCTTCGTAGTCGTCGCCCAGTTGGTCGCGCAGGCCCGCCTCCAGCACCGGGCCGGGAGTCGTGACGCCGCGATACTTGATCACGCCCAGGATGGCCCAGGACGCCGCCGTCAGGGCCAGGGCGGCCTTGCCGCGCCGGCCCGCGAAGTCGCCGCGGCGGCCCCGCCGCAGCGCGTCGAGCAGCGAGGCGGAGAAGTAGACGCCGGGCACCTCGGAGGCCGGCCAGCCGAACCAGAAGACCAGCACGGTGCTGTAGCCCTTGCGCGCGAGTGGGCGTAAACCGTTGGCGGCGTTGGCCAATTCGAGCGCGGCCCGGGCGAGCGGCCGGGGTTTTCTGATGGTCCGGGCGAGCCGCATCAGCCGGTCACCCGCGCTTGCAGCTCGGCGCGCAGGATCTTGCCGGTGCTGCTGCGGGGAAGCTCGTCCAGCACCGTGATCTCGCGGGGGATCTTGTAGTTGGCCAGGTTCTCCCGCACGTGCTGCTTGAGCGCCTCGGGTGCGGCGCCCGCGTCGAGCGCGGCGCCGGGCTCGAGCACCACGAAGGCCGCCAGCCGCTGCCCGTATTGTTCGTCGTCCACGCCGATTACCGATGCCTCCGCCACGTCGGGATGTGCCGCCAGAATCTTCTCCACCTCGATCGGGTACACGTTCTCGCCGCCGGAAACGATCATCTCGTCGTCGCGGCCGACGACGAACAGTCGCCCCGCCTCATCGAGATAGCCCAGGTCGCCCGACGACATGAAGCCGGCGTGGAAGTCCTTCCCTTTGCCGGTGGAGCCCTCCGTGTAGCCGTCGAACTGAGTGTTGTTGCGCACGTAGATACTGCCGACCTCGCCGGTGGGCAGTTCGTTGAATTCCGGGTCCAGGATTCGGATTTCGGTTCCCCCCGCGGGCCGGCCCGCGGTGTCGGGTGCCGCACGCAAATCCTGTGGTGTGGCCGTCGCGATCATGCCGGCCTCGGTGGCGTTGTAGTTGTTGTAGATCACGTCGCCGAACGCGTCCATGAACGCGATGACCACGTCGGGTCGCATCCGCGATCCCGATGCCGCGGCGAATCTCAGCGACCGGCCGCTGTAGCGGCGCCGCACCTCGGCGGGCAGCTCCATGATGCGGTCGAACATCACCGGCACCACGGCGAGCCCGGTGGCCTTGTGGCGGTCGATGAGGTCCAGCGTGGCCTCGGGGTCGAATTTGCGTCGGGTGATCACCGTGCAGGCCATGGACGCGGCGAAGATCAACTGGGAGAAACCCCAGGCGTGGAACATCGGCGCCACGATCACGATGTTCTCCTCGGCCCGCCACGGCGTGCGGTCCAGAATCGCCTTGAGCGTGCCGATTCCGGCGTTGCCGCCGGTCTGGTTGGCGCCCTTGGGCGTTCCGGTCGTGCCGGAGGTGAGCAGGATCATCCGGCCCTTGCGGCCGGAGCGCTGGGGCTGTTGCCCGGCGTGGGCGGCGATCAGCTTCTCGACGGTGAGATCGTGTTGCCCGTCCGTCCAGGCCACGATGCGGGCGGCGTCCGGCCTGTCGGCCAGCGCGGGCCCGGCGAACGAGGTGTTGAGCAGCACGACATCGGAACCGATCCGGTTGACGGCCACCACCGCCTCGACGAAGCCGCGGTGATTGCGGCACATGATGCCCACGACCCTGGGTTGACCCGCGGGCAGCTGTTGCAGCGCGGCGCCGAACGCGTTGATCCGCTCGTCGAGCTCGCGCCAGGTCAGCGTGCCGCGCTCGTCGATCAGCCCGGGACGATCCGGGCAGCGCTGCGCCGCACTGGCGAAGCCGACCGTCATGCCCATGCCCTCGCGGCGCATGGCCGCGGCCATCTTCAGGTAGCGGTCGGGGCGCATCGGCGCGATCATGCCGGCGCGGCTCAGCGTGGTGACCAGGCCGAGGGTCTCGCTCAACGGATTCGGCACGGCTCAGCCCAGGATCGGGAAGCGACGCTTGGCGGCCAGCTCGGTCAGCGCCTCCTGCATCACCGACCGCACGTACTCGTCGACCTCGTCGACGTCCGGGTCGTCGCCGAACTGCTTGGCGATGTCGATGGGCTCGAGCACCTGGGTCACGATCTTGGTGGGCAGCGGTAGGTTCGGCGGGATGACCGCGCTCAGGCCGAAGGGGAAGCCGAACGACAGCGGCAGAATCGCGCTGCGCAGCAAGCGTTTGATGCCCAGCCGCTCGGCCAGCCAGGTGCCGCGGGTCAGGTAGAGCTGGGTCTCCTGGCCGCCGATGGACACCGCAGGCACGATCGGGACGCCGGCCTCGATCGCCGTGCGGATGTATCCCTTGCGGCCGTTGAAGTCGATGACGTTCTCCGACAGGGTCGGCCGGTAGGCGTCGTAGTCGCCGCCGGGGAACACGATCACCACGCCCCCGGACCGCAACGCCTCGGCCGCGTTCTCGCGGTTGGCCCGGATGTATCCGGTGCGCCGGAAGAAGTCTCCCGTGGGGCCGGTCATCAGGATGTCGTGGCTCAGCGTGTAGACCGGCCGGTCATAGCCGAGTTTGTCGTAGAAGTGGACGCTGAAGATCGGGACGTCCATGGGGAACATGCCGCCGGAGTGGTTGCCCACCACCAGCGCTCCGCCGGGCGGGAACGCATCCAGGCCGTGTACCTCGGACCGGAAGTAGGTTTTCAGGACCGGGCGCATCACCGCCATCAGGCGCTGGGTCAAGCCGGGGTCGAATTTGCCGATGTCCCCGCCGCCGGGGTTGCCGTTGTCGGTCACGTTCCTCCCTTGACACTCGCGCCAGGCCCCTTGAGGTTTGGGGGGCCGAGTCGAGTCCCTCGATGGTAGCGACCGGACCCTCGCTGCTGTCGGGGTGTTTTACCCTATTTCGTCCAAGTATGTGGTGCGGTCCCGACCCGGGCGCTATCGTTACGGCGCCTTAAGTAATCCTCGAGCAAGGGGGATCCGATGGACGTCGCCGGTCTGTCACCTGAGCGCGGCGCACGCTCGAGCGCCACACACAGATCGGCCGGCACCCGGGACCGGCGCGGGCGCCGTTCCCACACCGCCGCGTCCCGCCCGGAAACCGCTCGTCAGGGCCAAGACGCGTCCCGGCACGCACCGGCCATCGCGCGGGCCGCCGACGCGCTCGCCGCGGCCGCCCCGGATAGCGCGGACCAACAGCAGGCCGACTACTTCGTGCGGCTGCTCGCCGGGCGGCGCGGCTTCATCGATCAGCGCATCGAGGAGTATCAGCACAAGATCGGCACCGCGGAAATCACGGGCGACCTCGACGCGGTGGCGAACCTGCGTCGCCTGGTGCGCATCGCCGAGCAGGATCGGCGGACGCTGGACACCCTACTCGACAAGCTGCGCCGGCGGTTTGTCCGCCAGGCACCGGCAACGGGTTCGGCTCAGGCGCGCCCCGCGGTTCGCCGGGCCGCCCCAGCCGTACGCTGAATCACCCATCGCCGCAGCGGTTTCGTCATCGAGGCAGTGACGCGGTAGCCGGCGGATCGCGGACGCGCACAAATCGGCACACCCGCGTGGCGGTGCCGATACATTCTATGGGCCAGCTGGTTTCTAGATAGGAACGAGGCCGCCCATGGGATTCATGGCCCCGGAGTTTCCCGACGTCGACCCGCATACGTGGCTCAGCCTGCCGCGTTCGACCAGGCGCCAGATCATGACCCGGCACTGGGTCGAACACGGCTTCGGCTCCCCGTACGCGGTCTATCTGTTCTACGTCTTCAAGATCGCCGGGTACGCCGTCGGCGCCGCCGCGGTGATCTCGCTGACGCCGGGCCTGGGCGGGCTGGGCCACCTCGCCGACTGGTGGACGCAGCCGATCGTGTACCAGAAGCTGGTCGTCTTCACGCTGCTGTTCGAGATGCTGGGCCTGGGTTGTGGATCGGGGCCGCTGACCGCGCGATTCTGGCCGCCGTTCGGTGGCTTTCTGTATTGGTTGCGACCCAACACTATTCGGTTGCCGGCGTGGCCGGACAAGGTCCCGTTCACCCGTGGGGACCGCCGCACCGTCGTCGACGTCGCGCTGTACCTCGTGGTGCTGGCCTCCGGCGTCTGGGCGCTGCTCTCCCCGGGGCGGGGCGGCCCGGTCACCGCGGCGGGCGACGTCGGCCTGATCGATCCCATGCTGGTCGTGCCCGCCATCGTTGCGCTCGCGCTGCTGGGCCTGCGGGACAAGACCGTGTTCCTGGCGGCACGCGGCGAGCACTACGGGTTGACCCTGCTGGTGTTCTTCTTCGGGTTCACCGATCAGATCGCCGCCTTCAAGATCATCATGCTGGCGCTGTGGTGGGGCGCGGCGACCTCCAAGCTCAACCACCACTTCCCGTACGTCGTCGCGGTCATGATGAGCAACAGCCCACTGCTGCGCAGTCGGGCGTTCAACTGGTTCAAGCGCCGGCTCTACCTCGACCCGGTCGACGACCTGCGGCCGTCGTGGATCCCGAAGGTCATGGCCCACGTCGGCGGGACAACGGCCGAGTTTCTGGTGCCGCTGGTTCTGGTGTTCGTCGCCGACGGTCACCGGTGGGCGTGGTTCCTGATCGCCTTCATGGTGCTGTTCCACCTCAACATCACGTCCACCATCCCGATGGGCGTCCCGCTGGAGTGGAACGTCTTCTTCATCTTTTCGCTGTTCTATCTGTTCGGGCACTACGCCGGCGTGACGGCCGCCGGGCTGAGCTCGCCGCTGCTGCTGATCATCCTGATCGTCGCGCTGGCGGTGGTGCCGATCGTGGGAAACATCTTCCCGCAACAGATTTCGTTCCTTCCGGCGATGCGCTACTACGCGGGCAACTGGGCCACCAGCACATGGTGTCTGCGTAAGGGCGTCGAGGACAAGATCGAGGCGAACATCACCAAGGCGTCGGCGCTGGCGCCCAATCAGCTTGCCCGGCTTTACGATCCGCAGACCGCCGAGCTCATGATCGACAAGCTGATGGCGTGGCGATCCATGCACACGCACGGGCGGACGTTGGGCGGGCTGGTGCCGCGCGCCTTGCCCGCCGGCGCCGACGAGGTCGACTACCTGTTGCGCGACGGCGAGATCATCGCCGGACCGCTGATCGGCTGGAACTTCGGCGAAGGCCACCTGCACAACGAACAGCTGCTGGCCGCCGTGCAGCGGCGCTGCGACTTCGACGAGGGCGACGTGCGGGTGATCATCCTGGAGGCCCAGCCGATCCATCGCCAGACGCAGGCCTACCGCATCGTCGACGCCAAGACCGGCCTGATCGAAGAAGGCTACGTCGACGTCGCAGGGATGCTGAGCCGCCAGCCCTGGCCGGAGCCGGGCGACGACTACCCCGTGCACGTCACGACCCGGCACGTCACGACCCGGCACGGCACTCGATGACGGAGCGGTCGTCGTCGGCGCCGGCCCCAACGGCCTGGCCGCGGCGATCCAGCTCGCCCGCCACGGGGTCGACGTGCAGGTGCTGGAGGCGCGCGACACCGTCGGCGGGGGAGCGCGCTGTTCGGCGGCGCCATCGCCACCGGGGTCACCGTCACCGTCCGCCGCGACATCCCCGACCCGACATCGTCATGCTCGACCTGAGCCCCGCCGCGGCGTTGCGGCTCTACGGCGACGCCATGCCCGGCCGCGTCAAGCGCTCCTACCGGCGCTACCGCCAGGGCTCCTCGGCGTTCAAGGTCTCGACTTCGCGGTGCGGGGCGACATCCCCTGGACCAACCCCGACTGCCGGCGCGCGGGCAGCGTGCACCTCGGCGGCGGCTTCGCCGAGATCGCCGACACCGAACGCCAGCGCGCGCAAGGCAAGATGGCCCAGCGGCCGTTCGTTCTCCATCTGGGCCTATGCGCACGTGCCGTTCGGCTAGACCGGCGACGCCACCGCCGCGGTCGTCGACCAGATCGAGCGGTTCCCGGGATTCCGCGACCGCATCGTCGCGACGGTCAGCATGAGCACTGCCGAGTTGGCGGCCTACAACGCCAACTATGTCGGCGGCGACATCCTCGGCGGGGCCAACGACGGCCTCCAGGTCATCCTGCGGCCGCGCATCTCGGTCAACCCGTATGCCCGCTCGCCCACGCCGCCCTCGGAATCCCAGATCGACTCCCGGGCCATTTCCTTACGTCTGGCCCTGCGGCGCATGCCCGCACGGAGTACGTCTTCGATGGTCAATGGGCCATTGTCGATCAACGAGATATCGGATTCTGTTGGGAGCGTGAAGCGCTTCGCGGCAGAGGTGATGACCGAATGGGTTTCGGTAGTGTGCGTCATGGTCGTGCACCTATCTGCTCGCTGAAAGCGAGCTGCTGTCTGTGTGGGTCCTGCATTGCGTACCGGGGCGACCTCGAAAGGTGCGGAACTAGATCGGATGGCGGATCGTCGCGCGCCTGAGCCGACGGTTGTTCATCGGATCGTGCGTCGACTTCTGGTGTTCAAGCTGCCGGGTCAACTCGCGCTTTGCATCGCACAGAGCACGGGTGATGTCCGGATTTTCCGCGACCGCTACCAGTAGTGGATGGCCGGGAAGGGTTGTGCGCAGCGTGATGCGTTGCTCCTTGCCGCCGCGGTCCTGCAGGGTGACTTCTATGTCCACATCACTCGAATCCCACCTGCCTAGATGCGTCTCGAGCGTGGACAGCGTCTGTGTGACGTGCGGACGCTCCTTGGCGAGAAAGCCCGCGCCCACGTGGATCACATTCTCGCGGAAAGTGTTTCGTTTCGCGCGGCCAGAGTTTCTCATTGTCGCCTCATTTCCGGTGTTTGGTCGCGGGTCTTCAGCTGAGTAGGCGCTACGCGTCGGCTAGACGAAGATCATGATGCTGGTGACCGGAACCGCAAGTCCCAGGACGGGCATAGTGCCGTTCGTGAGAGCCTGAGTGCGGTGTGCTACGGCGTACTCGTGAGCGCCGACGACCAGTTTCGGACTGGACCTTCAGTAAACGCCCTATCAAATGTAATGTCAACACTGTGGGCCTACGGCGTTGGCACACTGTGACTAGGGAAGTGGGCTACGCTGGCATCTCGTGCCGCGAGGCCCATTGCGCGCGCCGGCCCAATTCGCGCCCCCGCGAATTGGGTTGTGGCAGTGGTATTCGTGGCGGGCTCCGAGTCGCTGGAGCGGGTTAAGCCTGCGCTCTGGCCGGTTTTTTCGTCGGCGGCCACTTTCAGTTCGCCGAGCACGTCTTCGATGTCGCTTGCGATCGATGCGACGTCGTCGACGTTGTCGGGGCACGCGACGATGCCCACGGCCAGGGTGTCGCCATAGGACACGGCGGTGATGTTGAGATTGGAGCCCTCAAACAGCGGGGCCATGGCATGCATTCCCAGCACATGTGCTCCGGCGCAATAGATTTCGTCACTGGGACCCGGAACGTTGGAAGTGATGACATGGGCGACTGGCGAGTGGAATCGCGACAGTTTCAAGGCGGTGTACACACCCATCGCCATGGCGATGACCACAGGTGGAACGAGATCTATGACGTCGGCGAGGTTGACGGGCGGCACTGCGCGTCGCCCGTCCTTGATCCTGGATGTAGCGTCGTGAATGCTGGCCAGCTGCTGTGCCGGATCGGCCAGATTGACCGGCAATTTGACGAGCACCGGTGACCAACTATTGGACGCGTTGCCATCGCTACCACGTGTCGAGATCGGCATCATGGTGCGCAGCGGATGACTGGGCACCGTGTCATGGGTTGCCAACCAACGGCGCAGCGCCGATGTCGTTGCGGTCAGGAAAACATCGTTGACGGTGACGTCGAACGCGGCGGTGATGGCCCGCAGGTCATCCATGGCCAACGTGGCGAACGCAACGCTGCGTCGCGCGGTGAGCGGGGCGTTGAGCTGCGTTCGCGGCGAGTTCTCGTCCTCTTCGGAATCCAAACCATCGGGCCGTTGCGGGCCGACACCCGGGAGGAGTCGACGTACCGATCCCAGCGCGGTTCCTACCACCGACTTCACCGCGACGGGGCCCAACCTGCCGGCGATCCGAATCCCCACAGCGGCGTTGGATGCGACCTCGTCGATCGCGTCCCACACTCTCGCGGCCGCGAGTGGCATCGTGGCCCGGGCGTGCTCGGGTGCCGCAGCAAATTCAGCGTGCGCGTCAACAGTCATCAGTTCGGGCAGCATCGATGTCACTGCGCCCACACCATCGGTAATGGCGTGGGAGAACTTGATCAACACGACGAGTCTGCCGTCGGCGAGACCTTGCACGACCCACGCGTCCCAGAGCGGGCGGCGGCGGTCCAGAGGCTGCCCATGCAGCTCACCGATGAGTGTGGTCAACTCTCGCATGGTGCCGGGTTTGGCCAGCCGGACGCAATGAAGATGGCTGTGGACATCGAACGCGGGGTCCTCGATCCATGACGGCTGGCCCAACCCGAAAGCTCGGGTGAGCAGGCGCTGCCGGAAACCCGGCGTCGCAGCAGTGCGCTCAGCGAGCAGCTGGGAAATCGCCGCGGCGGTCATTTCGCCGCGCGCCTCAGGGTCGCAAAACAACACTGCCGTCACATGGGTGGGCATCACGGATGTTTCGCCGTGCAGGGTGACACCGTCCAGACCGGTCAATCGTTTCATCATGCTGCTCCATCCGTAGATCCGAGCTGTCAGCTCAAAAAGTTTGGCTCGCGATTTTTCCCGCCGCGCTCAGCAACGACGGCGCCGGACATGCGCCAAAGCGCACGGCCGCAAGGTGATTCGGTGATAGGTGGCACCTTCTCGCAATTCGTGCCAGCGGCACTTCGACCAGTCTACACCGTGGCGCATCTCCATACGTCTACACTGTTGACACTAACGCGAATCGGTTCAACGCGCAGTTGTGAACGGCGATGTCCGATGAGCGAACGAGGGTGTCGGGGCCTCGATCAAGCCTTCAGTACGTCGAAAGAACGCGCACAAATCGGAAGCCGTGCGGGCGTTGATATTTGAGCCCAGTCGGGGCCGTTGCTCAGCGCACCTTCTCGGGGATCGAGTTCAATGCGGCCAGGACATGTGCGGCGAGTTTGACTGCCGCGTCACTGCCCAGTTTGGAGTGGGCGCTGATGGTGTCCGTGACGAGTTGGAGACGAATCTCGTAGGGAGTGCGGATCGTTGTGAGCGAAGCCATCGAATTTCCTTTGTAGTCGAGCATGTTCGCTCGCAACCGAGCTGCTCGATATCGATGAGCTTACCCCGATTCGCGGCCGCCGCGTGCGCGACGAGCATGCGGATATTGGGTACGCCGATTTTGGAAGGGCAGGATTTTCGGATTCAGCACAGTCCCGTCGAGGATCTCGATCGCCCGACGCACCGTTCGATCGGCCTGTCACGCGTCACGCCCGGCGATCACGGTCGCTAGGTAGGGGAGCAGCGCCCCGCTGATCTCCCAGGTCGCCGAATCCCACAGGTAGGAAGGGCTGTGATCGACCGCGTAGCAGGTGACGTTCGCCCCGACGGAAAACGTCGGTCGCGCAAACGAGGTGGGGAGTGCCCAGATTAAACCCATTGTCTCATCACAGGATACGTCGATTATGAGGCTGTTCGGCCGTAGTGCGGCGAGGTCGTCGTCGCCCCGGAAGATGAGTGCTGCGTTGCTATCCTGCAACACGCAGTTGACGAGAATGTCGCGCTGGGCAAGGAATCCGGCGAGCGGCACTCTGCCTGCCCGCAGCCGGCGACCGTAGGTACCCGACCAACTGACGATAGACATGGCATGCAGCACCGAGTAATAACCCGCGATCTCGTTGTTCTTATGGAACACATGCAATTTGAACGAGCTGTTGCGGCTCCACAGGTTCATCGACTCGAACGCGATCAGCGTCTGTCGACGCTCGATGGCGCGCTGCGTCAGCTCCTCGTCTTGCACGCAGTGCGGCCAGCCCCCAACACCTGGCCGCTGCGAAGATCGGCCCCCGCTACCCCGCTTCGAGATAGATGCTTGCGCGAACATCGGCATGCATCCGGTGGAAATGGTGTGGATGGATCGGCAGACGGCGCTCGTTGTGCTTACGAGTCGCACTGATGACACCGAGACGCAGTTGACCCATGCCCGCCTACTTCCTCACGCGCTTGCGGGCCGAACGCCGTGGCGCTGCCACGGTGGCGTTTAGACCGATGAACAACAGATCCAGGGCGCGGTCTAGTTCGGCTGCACCGTTATAGGAGCCCAGTGCTGAGGCCAGCGCACGCACCTGAGGGAACTCGGTGATCGCCAGCCGGTGCAACCCGAGGCGCAGCACATCATCGGACTCCTCGGGCCGCTCGACGACCTCCTGCAACTCGGTGAGGATATGGCCATACAGGTAGCCGAACAGCACCCGGTAAATGTGTAGCGCGTCGACTCCGCTGAAGCCCACCGAAGTGAGCAGCGCAACGACGTCCTCCAATGGCCGCAGCATACCCGGCGGCCGCTGCCCCAGCGGCGTGGCTAGTGGTCGAGTCACCAACAGCGGCACCACGTTCGGGTGCGCCAGGGCCAGTCGGCGGAAGTCATGCGCCACCGCGCGCAGCTGCCCGGCCCAGTCCGCGTCTGCGGTGTCCACCCGCAATTGGCCCAGCACGATCTCGGCGACCCCGTCGAGCAGCGCCGCCTTGTTCGGCACATGCCGATAGATCACCGTCGGATCCCGACCCACCGCCTCACTCAGGCGCCGCATCGACAATCCATCCACACCGTCACGATCGACCAATCGCAACGCACACTGCAAAACCACTGACCGGCTGACCGGGCCGTGTTCCGGGCGGTTGTCGACGGACGGATCAGGTCCGTCAGCGGCAACTGTCGGTTGCTTCGCCATCGTGGGCGTCCCGTTCCTCTATATGTATGTGCCTCGGTTTGCGCCGTCTCATCCTAACGCCGCGTGCCAACGTTGTTGACGTGCAGCGTGCAGCGTGGGGAAGGGTGTGCGGGAGGCGGCCTGTACGGGCTTCCACCCGCAAGCCCAGCCTCCACCCGTGCGGCCGCGGGCGCGGCGCTGGGCTGGGCCCGCAAGCACAATCCAGGGTGATGTTCAGCACACGATTTGACCTGTACCGATGGTCATCCTGCAAGGGCAGTGGTCCGCACTCTGACCGGCGCGGCAACCCTTTGTGCCGCTGATCTAGGCTGACCACAGGCACTGTGCGGCGGACATGCAAAGGCACAGCGAAGACGACACAGAAAAGAAAAGACGACAGGAGAGACAAGTGACGGTCCGAGTAGGTATCAACGGCTTCGGTCGCATCGGGCGGAACTTCTACCGGGCCTTACTGGCCCAACAGGAGCAAGGCACCGCCGACATCGAGGTGGTCGCGGTCAACGACCTCACCGACAACGCCAGCCTGGCGCACCTGCTGAAGTTCGACTCCATCCTGGGCCGCCTTCCCCACGACGTCAGCCTCGAGGGTGACGACACGATCGTCGTCGGCAGCAAGAAGATCAAGGCGCTCGAGGTCAAGGAAGGCCCGGCGGCGCTGCCCTGGGGCGACCTGGGCGTCGACGTCGTCGTCGAGTCCACCGGCATCTTCACCAACGCGGCCAAGGCCAAGGGCCACCTGGACGCCGGCGCCAAGAAGGTGATCATCTCCGCTCCCGCCACCGACGAGGACATCACCATCGTGCTGGGCGTCAACGACGACAAGTACGACGGCAGCCAGAACATCATCTCCAACGCCTCGTGCACCACGAACTGCCTCGGCCCGATCGCCAAGGTCCTCAACGACGAGTTCGGCATCGTCAAGGGCCTGATGACCACCATCCACGCCTACACCCAGGACCAGAACCTGCAGGACGGGCCGCACAAGGACCTGCGCCGGGCCCGCGCCGCCGCGCTGAACATCGTGCCGACCTCCACCGGCGCCGCCAAGGCCATCGGCCTGGTGCTCCCGGAGCTGAAGGGCAAGCTGGACGGGTACGCGCTGCGGGTGCCGATCCCCACCGGCTCGGTCACCGACCTCACCGCCGAGCTGAAGAAGTCCGCCACCGCCGACGAGATCAACGCCGCGATGAAGGCCGCCGCCGAGGGACCCATGAAGGGCATCCTGAAGTACTACGACGCGCCGATCGTGTCCAGCGACATCGTCACCGACCCGCACAGTTCGATCTTCGACTCCGGCCTGACCAAGGTGATCGACGACCAAGCCAAGGTGGTGTCCTGGTACGACAACGAATGGGGCTACTCCAACCGCCTCGTCGACCTGGCCGCCCTGGTCGGCAAGTCGCTGTAAACCGTGGCTGTCCACACTCTGAAAGACCTTCTCGCCGAGGGGGTTTCCGGGCGCGGCGTGCTGGTGCGCTCCGATCTGAATGTGCCGCTCGACTGGTCCGGTTCGCAAGGCAAGATCACCGATGCCGGGCGCATCACCGCCTCGGTGCCGACGCTGAAGGCGCTGGTCGATGCGGGCGCCAAGGTGGTGGTCACCGCGCACCTGGGGCGGCCCAAGGGGGGACCCGACCCGAAGCTGTCACTGGCGCCCGTCGCCGCGGCACTCGGTGAGCAGCTCGGCCGCCACGTGCAGCTGGCCGGCGACGTCGTTGGCACCGACGCGCTGGCGCGCGCCGAGGGCCTGACCGACGGCGACGTCCTGCTGCTGGAGAACATCCGCTTCGACGCCCGCGAAACCAGCAAGGACGACGGCGAGCGGCTGGCGCTGGCCAAGCAGCTGGCCGAATTGGTCGGGCCGACAGGAGCTTTCGTCTCCGACGGCTTCGGCGTGGTGCACCGCAAGCAGGCCTCCGTGTACGACATCGCCACCCTGCTGCCGCACTACGCCGGCACGCTGGTGGCCGACGAGATCCAGGTGCTCGAGCAGTTGACCAGCTCCACCAAGCGCCCCTACGCGGTGGTGCTGGGTGGGTCGAAGGTGTCCGACAAGCTCGGCGTCATCGAGTCGCTGGCCACCAAGGCCGACAGCATCGTGATCGGCGGCGGGATGTGCTTCACCTTCCTTGCGGCGCAAGGGCATTCGGTGGGCAAGTCGCTGCTGGAAACCGAGATGGTGGACACCTGCCGTCGACTGCTGGACACCTACCACGACGTCCTGCGGCTACCGGTGGACATCGTGGTTGGCGAGAAATTCGCCGCCGACGCGACGCCGCAGACCGTGGCGGCCGGGGCGATTCCCGACGACGCGATGGGCCTGGACATCGGGCCCGGTTCGGTGAAGCGGTTCGCGGCCCTGTTGTCCAACGCCAGCACCGTCTTCTGGAACGGCCCGATGGGCGTGTTCGAGTTCCCGGCGTTCGCCGCGGGCACCAAGGGCGTCGCCGAGGCGATCGCCGCGGCCACCCGCAAAGGCGCGTTCAGCGTGGTGGGCGGCGGGGACTCCGCGGCCGCGGTGCGCGCGCTGGGCATCCCCGAGGGCGACTTCTCGCACATCTCCACCGGTGGGGGAGCGTCGCTGGAATACCTTGAGGGCAAGACGCTTCCGGGCATCGAGGTGTTGAGCCGACCCCAGCCCGACCACAACTAGGGAGGCCCTGAGTCGTGAGCCGCAAACCGCTGATCGCCGGCAACTGGAAGATGAACCTCAACCACTTCGAGGCCATCGCGCTGGTGCAAAAGATCGCGTTCGCGTTGCCGGACAAGTACTACGACAAGGTGGACGTCACGGTGCTGCCGCCGTTCACGGATCTGCGCAGCGTGCAAACCCTCGTCGACGGCGACAAGCTGCGGTTGACCTACGGCGGGCAGGACCTGTCCGAGCACGACTCGGGCGCCTACACCGGCGACATCAGCGGCGCCTTCCTGGCCAAGCTGGGTTGCAGGTTCGTCGTCGTCGGGCACTCCGAGCGGCGGACCTACCACCACGAGGACGACGCGGTGGTGGCCGCCAAGGCCGCCGCGGCGCTCAGGCACGAATTGACCCCCATCGTCTGCATCGGCGAGCACCTGGAGGTCCGCGAGGCGGGAAACCACGTCGTCCACTGCGAGGAACAGCTGCGCGGTTCGCTCGCCGGGCTGTCCGCCGAACAGCTCGGCAAGGTCGTCATCGCCTACGAACCGGTGTGGGCCATCGGCACCGGGCGGGTGGCCAGCGCGGGCGACGCCCAGGAGGTCTGCGCGGCGATCCGCAAGGAACTGGCCGCGCTGGCGTCACCGCAAATCGCCGAGAACGTCCGGGTGCTCTACGGCGGCTCGGTGAACGCGAAGAACATCGGCGAGCTGGTCGCCCGCGACGACATCGACGGCGGTCTGGTCGGCGGCGCGTCCCTGGACGGCGAGCAGTTTGCCACGATGGCGGCGATCGCCGCCGGTGGGCCCCTTCCATAGGGGGGTGCCCTGAGAACCACCCCGCCCCGGTAGGCTGGCCGTCATGCAGTTGGCTTTGCAGATCACGCTGGTCGTTACCAGCATCCTGGTGGTGCTGCTGGTGCTGCTGCACCGCGCCAAGGGTGGTGGCCTGTCCACGCTGTTCGGTGGCGGTGTGCAGTCCAGCCTGTCCGGCTCCACGGTGGTGGAAAAGAACCTGGACCGGCTGACGTACTTCGTCACCGCCATCTGGCTGGTGTGCATCGTCGGCATGGCGCTGCTGATCAAGTACCGCTGACCGCTGATCTGTCGACGGGCGGACGCTGACATCCGCATCGATACTGGGTCCCATGGTTGAGGCATCCGAGGGCACGCTGGAACCGATCGGCGCCGTACAGCGCACCCTGGTCGGTCGTGAGGCGACCGAACCGATGCGGGCCGACATCAGGCTGCTGGGCGCCATCCTGGGCGACACCGTCCGCGAGCAGAACGGGCACGAAGTGTTCGAGCTCGTCGAACGCGCCCGGGTGGAATCGTTCCGGGTGCGCCGCTCCGAGATCGACCGCGCCGAGCTGGCGCGGATGTTCGATGGCATCGACATCCGTCAGGCCATCCCGGTCATCCGCGCGTTCAGCCACTTCGCCCTGCTCGCCAACGTCGCCGAAGACATCCACCGGGAGCGCCGCCGGGCGATTCACGTCGCCGCCGGCGAAGCGCCGCAGGACAGCAGCCTGGCCGCGACCTACGCCAAACTCGACCGGGCGCAACTGGATTCGGCTACCGTCGCCGGCGCGCTGAAGGGCGCGGTGGTGGCCCCGGTGATCACCGCGCACCCCACGGAGACCCGCCGGCGCACCGTCTTCGTCACCCAGCACCGGATCACCGAGCTGATGCGGCTGCGCGCCGAGGGGCATCAGGAGACCGACGAGGGCCGCAATATCGAACTCGAGCTGCGCCGCCAGGTCCTGACGCTGTGGCAGACCGCGCTGATCCGGTTGTCGCGGCTCCAGATCACCGACGAGATCGAGGTGGGGCTGCGCTATTATGCCGCGGCATTCTTCAGGGTGGTCCCGCAGGTCAACGCCGGGGTGCGCGACGCGCTGCGGACACGCTGGCCCGACGCGGACCTGCTGAACCAGCCGATCCTGCAGCCCGGATCCTGGATCGGCGGCGACCGCGACGGCAATCCGAACGTGACGGGCGACGTGGTGCGCCAGGCCACCGGCAACGCCGCGTTCACCGCGCTGGCGCACTACTTGGCCGAACTGACCGCCCTGGAACAGGAGCTGTCGATGTCGGCGCGCCTGGTCGCGGTCACCCCCGAGCTGACCGAGCTGGCCGAGGGCTGCGGCGAGAAGGCCCGCGCCGACGAGCCGTACCGGCGCGCGGTGCGGGTGATCCGCGCCCGGCTCACCGCGACGGGCGCCCAGATCCTGGACCGGCGACCGCAGCACGAGCTGGACCTGGGGTTGACGCCGTACGCTGCCCCGGCTGAGCTGCAGGCCGACCTGGACACCATCGATGCGTCGCTGCGCGCGCACGGCAGCGCACTGCTGGCCGACGACCGCCTGGCGCTGCTGCGAGAAGGCGTGCGGGTCTTCGGGTTTCATCTGTGCGGCCTGGACATGCGGCAGAACTCCGACGTGCACGAGGAAGTGGTCGCCGAGCTGCTGGCGTGGGCGGGGGTGCATCCGGATTACGGTTCGCTGCCCGAAGATGAGCGGGTCGAGCTGTTGGCCGCCGAACTGGCCACCCGCCGGCCGCTGGTCGGAGACCGCGCGGAACTGTCCGAGCTGGCGCACAAAGAGCTGGGCGTGGTACGCGCGGCCGCGCACGCCATCGAGCGCTACGGGCCGTCCGCCGTACCGAATTACGTGATCTCCATGTGCCGTTCGGTCTCCGACGTCTTGGAGGCCGCGATCCTGCTCAAGGAGGCGGGCCTGATCGACGTGTCCGGAGATGCGCCGTACTGCCCGGTGGGCATCTCGCCGCTGTTCGAGACCATCGACGATCTGCACAACGGTGCGACGATCCTGCACGCGATGCTCGAACTCCCGATCTACCGCGCGCTGGTGGCCGCGCGCGACGACAGCCAGGAAGTGATGCTGGGCTATTCCGACTCCAACAAGGACGGCGGATATCTGGCCTCCAGCTGGGCGGTGTACCGGGCCGAGCTGGCCCTGGTCGAGGTGGCGCGCAAGACCGGAATCCGGTTGCGGCTCTTCCACGGTCGCGGCGGCACCGTCGGCCGCGGCGGCGGCCCGAGCTACGAAGCCATCCTGGCGCAGCCGCCCGGGGCGGTGAACGGCTCGCTGCGGCTCACCGAGCAGGGCGAGGTGATCGCCGCGAAATACGCCGAACCGCAAGCGGCGCAACGCAACCTGGAGAGCCTGCTGGCCGCCACGCTGGAATCGACGCTGCTGGATGTAGAGGGATTGGGCGACGCGGCGGAGCCGGCGTATGCGGTGCTCGACGAGGTGGCCGTGCTGGCGCAGCGTGCCTATGCCGAGTTGGTGCACGACACACCGGGTTTCGTCGACTACTTCATGGCCTCCACGCCGGTCAGCGAGATCGGTTCGCTGAACATCGGCAGCCGGCCCACCTCACGCAAACCCACCCAGTCCATCTCGGACCTGCGCGCCATCCCGTGGGTGCTGGCATGGAGTCAGTCGCGGGTGATGCTGCCCGGCTGGTACGGCACCGGGTCGGCGTTCGAGCAGTGGATCGCGGCGGGCCCGGAAAGCGAAAGCGAGCGGGTGGACATCCTGCACGAGTTGTACCAGCGCTGGCCGTTTTTCCGCAGCGTGCTGTCGAATCTGGCCCAGGTGCTGGCCAAGAGTGACCTCGGCCTGGCGGCGCGCTACGCCGAACTGGTGGACGACGAGGAGTTGCGGCACCGGGTGTTCGACAAGATCGTCGACGAGCACCGCCGAACCATCGCCATGCACAAGCTCATCACCGGTCAGGACAACCTGCTGGCCGACAACCCGGCGCTGGCGCGTTCGGTGTTCAACCGTTTCCCGTACCTCGAGCCGTTGAATCACCTGCAGGTGGAGTTGCTCCGCCGCTACCGGTCCGGTGATGACGACGAATTGGTGCAGCGCGGCATTTTGCTGACGATGAACGGACTGGCCAGCGCGCTGCGAAACAGCGGCTGATAACCCCCGAATCGGTCACCGGCCCGGCCCGCTCGCGAATACCCTGAATCGACGCGACGCCGACCGAGGAGAGCAGTGAGCGGATCCGGACTACCCCTGTGGCTCTTTCTGGTTTCTGTCATCGCCGTGGCGATCGCGATCGCAGTGGGCTCCATCTGGCTGGGAAACCGCATCCTGCCGATGCAGCGCTACGGCAAGGACCCGAACCCGGCGATCGCCTCGTTCCTGACCGTCGTCGGGTTCATCTACGGCGCCCTGCTGGGCTTCACCGTGGTGGCCACCTGGGAACACTTCTCGTCCACCCAGGTAGTCGTGTCCGGCGAGGCGTCGGCGCTGACGACGATGTACCGGCAAACTGTCGCGATGCCCGAACCGGAGCGCACCGAAGTTCAGGAGCTGTTGCGTAAGTACGCGAGCGCGGTGGCGGGCCCGGAGTGGAACAAGCAGCGCAACGACGGCGCGCGCGCCGCGATCACCCGGATGTATCGCACCGTCGGGCGCCAGCAGCCCAATATCGCGGCCAAGCCGATCAATCAGCAATTCCTCAACCAGTTGAGCGAGCTGGCGTCCGACCGTAACGAGCGGATCGTGGGCACCAAGCCGCGGATACCCGCCCTGATGTGGGCGGGCCTGATCTTCGGTGCGGTTGTGCTGGTTGCGTTTACGGGTTTCCTGCGGATGGGCAGCACCGTCGGCCACGTCATCGTGTCCGGCACGGTCGCGGTTCTGCTGGGTGTGCTGCTGTGCGTCGTGTTCCAGCTCGATCACTCGTACGCGACCGATCAGCGCATCACGTCCGGGCCGTTCCAGCACGCACTGGACATTTTCGACTCGGTCGACAACGACAGCCGCTACTTCCCGCGCTGAGCATTGACGTTGCGGGCCGCGGCATCGGCCTGGTTATGGTTGAGTTCGGGGGCTCGGCCGCACCGGCCGCATACGCAGTGGACGTCTATGCAACGGGGAGGTTGCCATTGAAGACCATCACATTCGGCAAGACGGGGCTCGAGGTTTCCCGGTTGGCGTTCGGTACCTGGGAGTTTTGTAGTGACTGGGGCCATGCCGACGAGGAGGCCGCGATCACCATGATCCGCAGCGCCCGCGAGCTCGGCATCAACTTCTTCGACACCGCGCAGCAATACGGGTTCGGCGCGTCCGAACGCCTGCTGGGCAAGGCCCTTCGCGACGACCTGAAGAAGTCTCGGGACGAGGTGGTGATCGCCACCAAGGGCGGCCTGCGGGCCACCGGCAACGGCCTGGTTCGCGACGGCAGCCGGAAATGGCTGCGCGAAGGCGTGGAGTCCAGCCTGAACGCACTGGGCATCGACCACATCGACGTCTACCTGGTGCACTGGCCCGATCCCAACACCCCGGCCGCCGACACCGCCGGGGCACTCGCAGAACTGGTGTCGGAAGGCAAGATTCGCCATGTGGGTGTGTCGAACTACGACACCGCGCAGGTGCGCGAGTTTTCCGAGACGCTGCCGGTGGAAGTGGTGCAGCCGCCCTACCACCTGTTCCGCCGCGATATCGAGGACGAGCTGCTGCCGTATGCGCGCGAGCACGACATCGGGGTGATGGTGTACGGGCCGCTGGCGCACGGTCTGCTGACCGGCACGATGAAGGCCGACACCAGTTTCGCCGCCCAGGACTGGCGCGGCAAGAGCGACATCTTCAGCGGCGACGGCTACCTGCGCAACCTGGAAGTCGTTGCGCGCCTTGAGGCTCTGGCCGCCGGCCTGGGCGTGACGATCAGCCAGCTGGCGATCGCGCGGGCCATCGCGCAGCCGGGTGTCCACGTGGCCATCGTCGGTGCCCAGCACCTGCAATACCTGCAGGAAAGCGCCCGCGCGGCCGACGTCACGCTGTCCGAAGGCGATCTCGTCGCCATCGACGAGATCCTGGGGGCGGCGACGCCGGTCGGCGGCCCGTACCCCGAGATGCACCAGAAGGCAAGTTAGCTCAGCCCTTCAGCAGTTCGCCGACGTGCTCGGTGACCGAATCGGTCAGGCCCTGCAGGTCGTAGCCGCCCTCGAGCACCGCCACCAACCGGCCGTCGCACAGCTTTTCGGCTGACGTCATCAATTCCCTGGTGACCCAGGCGAAGTCGGCGGCCGTCATGGTCAGCGAGCCGAGTGGATCGCGTTCGTGGGCGTCGAAACCTGCCGAGACGATGATCAGCTCGGGCGAAAACGCTTGCAACGCAGGCACTATCCGGTCCTGGAACGCCGTGCGCAATTCGGCGCCTCCGTCACCGGGCGTCAGCGGCGAATTGAAGATGTTGCCCACGCCGGTTTCTCGAGCCGCGCCGGTCCCGGGAAACAGCGGCATCTGATGCGTGGACGCATAAAGCACACTCGGGTCGGAGTAGAAGATCTGCTGGGTGCCGTTGCCGTGATGGACGTCGAAATCGACGATGGCTACCCGCATCAGCCCGTGCTTGCGCTGTGCATGACGCGCCCCGATGCTGACGTTGTTGAACAGGCAGAAGCCCATGGCCCGCTCGGTCTCGGCGTGATGACCCGGCGGGCGGCACGCGACGAAGGCATTCTGGGCGTCCCCGGCCAGCACCCGGTCCACAGCCTGCAGCGTGGCGCCCACCCCACGCAACGCCGTGTCCCAGGTCGAGGGCTCCATCATGGTGTCGCCGCCGTCGAGGTAGACGTAACCCTCGTCGGGTCGCGCGGCTTCCAGCGCGTCCACGTAGCGATTGGAGTGCACGTAGCGGGTCGTCGCCAGGTCGGCCGGCTCGGCCTGCTCGCGCACCAGGGCGTCGAACTGCGGCCGGCTCAGCGCCGCCTCCACCGCGCGGTACCGGTCGGGCCGCTCCGGATGGCCGGGAGCCGTCCGATGGTCGGCGAAGGCGGAGTGATGCAGCAGCAAGGTGGCCATCGAGGGTCCTGCCGAGGCGGCTACTGGATGGTCCGGTTGCGCAGCCTGTCCACGAAGCCGCGCACCGCATGCTCGGTGATCGCCAGCGGGGAGATCATGGTCTCGCCCACCCGCACCATGTCGTCGACCCGCGCGACGATGGCTTCCACCGGCTCGACCAGCACGATCAGCCGCTTGGCCAGGTCGTCCAGGCTGGTCATGGTGCCGTCCAGGTGATCCAGGCCCGCCTCCAGGCGCTCGACCGTGGCGTTCAGGGCGGAAAGGGAACTGCTGAGCTCCTTCATGGTGGTGCTCAAACCGTCGAGGACGTCTTCGACCTGCTCCACCGTCTTGTCGGCGTTCAACGCGGCCTGGGTGAGCGTCTTGATCCGGCTTCGCTCTTGCCCCCCGCGCACGGTTCTGTCTGCCATGTCCGTCATTATGACCCGGCCCGGGTCGGGCGGGAGCCCGAAGGCAGCTACCGCGTCGAACGCTAGCTTTGGCTCGAAGACCGCGACGGCAGCTTGGCCGCGGCGTCCTCGTCGAGCAGCCATCGCGTGGTTTCCTGCCCGACAGCCCCGGCGGCCGGCACGTTGACCGGTGCGGCGCCACCGATGGCGGCGGCCACCGCGTCGGCCTTGCCACCGCCGGAGACCATCAGCCAGACTTCGCGCGAACGTGCAATGGCGGGCAGCGTCAAGGTGATTCGTTGCGGCGGCGGCTTGGGGGAGTCGTCGACCGGCACCACCATGCGGGTGTTCTCGAGTACGGCCGGGGTATCGGGGAACAGCGAATTGATGTGACCCTCGGGTCCCATGCCCAGCAGGTGCACATCGAAGTTCGGAGCCGGCTCGCCGGGCGCGGCATTGGCGGCCAGCAGCTGCTCGTAGGCCAGCGCCGCGGCGGCCAGGTCGTTGCCGAATTCCCCGTCACTGGCCGGCATCGGGTGCACCTGGCTGGACGGTATGTCGACCTGGGAGAGCAACGCGGCGCGTGCCTGCTTGTCGTTGCGCTCGTCGTCGTCCTCGGGGACGTAGCGTTCGTCGCCCCAGAACAGATGCACCTTCGACCAGTCGATGTCTCGTCCCACCAACGACCGCAACAGGCCGATGCCGTTGCCGCCGCCGGTCAGCACGACGAGCGCTCGACCCCGCTCCGCCACGGCGTTCGCGATGGTGTCGGTCAGCCGCGCGGCGGCGGCTTCCACCATGGTCTGGCTGTCCGGGAAAATTTCGATGCTGGTGCTCACACGTATTGCACTTTCTCAATGCCTTCGAGCGCTGATTGGTAAATTTCGTCGGGATCCAGTCGACGCAGGTCTTCGGCCAGGCACTCACCGGTTTCCCTGCGCGCCAAGGGGAGTAGGGCGTCCGGCCGGGAGGTCCGGCTCAACGTGGCCGTCCTTCCCTCCTGCGGCCGGCTCAAGACGATGGTCTCGCTCCTGCGTTGCAGTTCGACCTTGAGCTCGCCGACCGCCCGGCGCACCGGGCCGTCGATCCGGCTCGCCAGCCATCCCGCCAGGACGTCCAGGGCAGGCTCGGTTGCCAGACCGGACACCAACGCCGACTCGATCGGTTCGTGCGGCGTCAGGTCGACGGCGGAGGTGAGCAGCGCACGCCAGTAGGTGATGCGCGCCCAGGCGAGGTCGGTGTCACCCGCGGTGTATCCGGGCAGCCTGCTCTTGATCGCCGACAACGGGTCGACGCCGTTGGTGGCGTCGGTGATGCGACGAATGGCCAACCGTCCCAACGGGTCTTGTGCGGGCACCGCGGGCGCAACATCGGGCCACCAGACCACCACCGGGATGTCGGGCAGCAGGAAGGGGGTGACCACGCTGGCGGCGTGACCGGCCAGCGCCCCGGACAGCCGCAGCACCACGACTTCGCCGGCTCCGGTGTCTCCGCCCGCGCGCAGCTGCGCATCCAGCCGCGGTTTGTCCGCGTACGGATTGCCCCGCATCGTCACGATGATCCGGCTGGGGTGCTCATGGCTGGCGTCGTTGGCCGCCTTCAGCGACTCTTCGAAGATTGCCTCGCTGTCCGGCGCGATGATCAGGGTCAGCACCCGGCCCATCGCGACGGCGCCGACCTTTTCCCGCAATTCGTCGAGCTTCTTGTTGACCGCCGTTGTGGCGGTGTCCGGCATGTCGATGATCATCAGGGCCGCCGCCATTCCCGGCCGGTGCGGCGCAGCATCTCGAAGGCCGATTCCGGGCCCCAGCTGCCCGCCTCATAGGGTTCGGGCTTACCGCCGGCCGCCCAATTTTTGAGCACGGGATCGAGTATTTCCCAAGCCAATTCGACCTCTTCGTTGACCGGGAACAACGACGGCTCGCCCAGCAGCACATCAAGGATCAACTGCTCGTAGGCCTCCGGCGATTCCTCGGCGAACGCCGAGCCGTAGGAGAAGTCCATGTTGACGTCCCGGACCTCCATCGCGGTGCCCGGCACCTTGGAGCCGAACCGCAGCGTGACGCCCTCGTCGGGCTGCACCCGGATCACCATGGCGTTGGCCCCCAGCTCGTCGGTCATGGTCGCATCGAACGGCAGGTGCGGCGCCCGCTTGAACACCAGGGCGATCTCGGTCACCCTGCGGCCCAGCCGTTTTCCGGTGCGCAGGTAGAAGGGCACCCCCGCCCAGCGGCGGGTGTCCACCTCGAGCGTGATGGCGGCGAACGTCTCGGTGGTCGAGTCCTTGGCGAACCCTTCTTCGTCCAGCAGCCCGACCACCTTCTCGCTGCCCTGCCAGCCCGCGGTGTACTGGCCGCGGCTGGTGGTCTCGTCGAGGGGTTCGGCGAGGTGGGTGGCCGAAAGCACCTTGATCTTCTCGGCTTGCAGCGCCGACGGGCTGAAGCTGACCGGCTCTTCCATCGCGGTGAGCGCCAGCAGCTGCATCAGATGGTTCTGGATGACGTCGCGCGCGGCGCCGATGCCGTCGTAGTAGCCGGCCCGGCCACCCAGACCGATGTCCTCGGCCATGGTGATCTGCACGTGATCGACGTAGTGCGCGTTCCAGATCGGGTCGAACAACTGGTTGGCGAACCGCAGCGCCAGGATGTTGCGGACCGTCTCCTTGCCCAGGTAGTGGTCGATCCGGAACACCGCCTCCTCGGGAAAGACCGCGTTGACCGCCTTGTTCAGGGCCTGCGCGCTTTCCAGGTCGTGACCGAACGGCTTCTCGATGACCACCCGGCTCCACCGCTCGCCCTGCGGGCGCGCTAAACCCGACTTGTGCAACTGCTCGCACACCACCGGGAAGGACTTGGGCGGAATGGCCAAATAGAAGGCGTGGTTGCCGCCGGTGCCGCGCTCGGCGTCCAGCTTGTCCAGCGTCTCGGCCAGCCGGCCGAACGCCTCGTCGTCGTCGAAAGCGCCTGGCACGAAACGGAATCCCTCGGCCAGCCGATCCCAGTTCTCCTGCCGGAAGGGGGTGCGGCAGTGTTCCTTGACCGCCTCGTACACCACGTCGCCGAAATCCTGCGTGCTCCAATCCCGGCGGGCGAAGCCCACCAGGGAGAAGCTGGGCGGCAGCAGCCCGCGATTGGCCAGATCGTAAATGGCCGGCATGACCTTCTTGCGGGCCAGGTCGCCGGTGACGCCGAAGATCACCATCCCGCACGGCCCCGCGATCCGCGGGAGCCGCTTGTCGCGCTTGTCCCGCAATGGGTTATGCCATTGTTGCGTGGTGCGGGCTGGACTCATTTGGAGGCGGAACCCAGCTGCTTCTGTGTTTCCTCAAGCAGCTCGTTCCAGGAATCCACGAACTTCTCCACGCCCTCCTTCTCCAGCACCTTGAAGACGTCGGTCAGGTCAATACCGATCTGCTCCAGTTTGTCGAACACCGCCTGCGCCTCCCCGGCGGTGCCGGTGACCGTGTCACCCCTGATCTCACCGTGGTCGGCGACGGCGTCAAGTGTCTTCTCCGGCATGGTGTTCACCGTGTTGGGCGCCACCAGCTCGGTGACGTAGAGGGTGTCGGAGTAATTGGGGTTCTTGACGCCGGTGGACGCCCACAGTGGTCGCTGCACCCGGGCGCCGTCGGCCTTGAGCGACTCGTAGCGATCGCCGCCCTCGAAGACCTCCTGGTAGGCCGCGTAGGCTAGGCGTGCGTTGGCCACTCCGGCCTGCCCCAGCAGCGACTTGGCGTCCTCCGAGCCGATCTTCTCCAGCCGCTTATCCACCTCGGTGTCCACCCGAGACACGAAAAACGATGCGACGGAATGGATTTTCGAAATGTCATGCCCTGCCTCGCGTGCCTTCTCCAGGCCGGCCAGGTAGGCGTCCATCACCTGGCGGTGCCGCTCGACGGAGAAGATCAACGTGACGTTGACCGAAATGCCTTCCGCGAGAACGGCGGTGATCGCGGGGATGCCGGCCTTGGTCGCTGGAATCTTGATGAACAGGTTCGGCCGGTCGACGATCTTCCACAGCTCGACGGCCTGGGCGATGGTCTTGTCGGTCTCGGCGGCCAGCCGCGGATCGACCTCGATGGAGACCCGTCCGTCGACGCCGTCGGAGGCCTCCCACTCCCGTTTGAGCACGTCGCACGCGTTGCGCACGTCGTCGGTGGTGACGGTGCGGATGGTGGCGTCCACATCAGCGCCCCGCTCGGCCAGCTCCGCGATCTGGTCCTCGTAGGCGTCGCCCTCGGCGAGCGCCTTCTGGAAGATCGACGGGTTGGTGGTCACGCCGACAACGCATTTAGTGTCGATCAGCTCCTGTAGGTTCCCGGACTGCAGCCGCTGGCGCGACAGGTCATCCAGCCAAACGGACACTCCCGCGGCGGACAGCGCCGCGAGGTTAGGGTTCTGAGTCATGTGAATCGCCCTCTCTCAGTTATCGACTACCTGTTCCGCGGCGGCCGCGACGGCTTCTGCGGTGAAACCGAATTCACGGAACAACGTTTTGTAGTCGGCGGATTCGCCGTAATGCTCGATCGAGACGATCCTGCCGGTGTCGCCCACGAGTTTGTGCCAGGATTGCGCGATGCCCGCCTCTACGGCCACCCGGGCCGACACGGTCGGCGGCAGCACACTGTCGCGGTAGTCCTCGGGCTGCGACTCGAACCATTCGACGCACGGCATGGAAACCACCCGCGCGACAATATCCTTGCCCGCCAACAACTTCTGCGCATCAACCGCGAGCTGGACCTCCGAGCCGGTGGCGATCAGTACCACGTCGGGGTCTTGGCCGGACTCCTCGCCGTCCGAGCCCAGGATGTAGCCGCCCCGGGCGACGCCCTCGGCGCTGGTGCCCTCGAGGGTCGGCACATTCTGGCGAGTCAGGATCAGGCCGACCGGGCCGCTGCCGTTGCCACGAGCCAGGACCGTGTGCCAGGCGTAGGCGGTCTCGTTCGCATCGGCCGGGCGCACCACCGACAGGTTTGGGATTGCCCGCAGCGCCGCCAGGTGCTCGATCGGCTGATGGGTCGGGCCGTCCTCGCCGAGACCGATGGAGTCGTGGGTCCACACGTAGATCGTGTCGATGTCCATCAACGACGCCAGGCGCACCGCGGGCCTCATGTAATCGGAGAACTGCAGGAACGTGCCACCGTAGGCGCGGGTTGGGCCGTGCAGCACGATGCCGGACAGGATGGCGCCCATCGCGTGTTCGCGAACACCGAAATGCAACGTACGGCCGTACCAGTGCGCGGTGTATTCCTTGGTTGAAATGGACGGCGGCCCAAAGGAATCGGCGCCCTTGATGGTGGTGTTGTTGCTGCCCGCCAGGTCGGCCGAACCGCCCCACAGCTCCGGCAGTTTCGGTCCGACCGCGTTGAGCACTTCATTGGAGGCCTTGCGGGTGGCGATCGGGTCGGAGCCTGGTTCCCAGTGCGGCAGGTCGGCGTCCCAGCCGTCGGGCAGCTCCTCGGCCGTCAACCGGTCCAGCAGCGCCTTGCGTTCGGGTTGCCCCTGCGCCCAGGCGTCGAAATCCGCCTGCCATTTCTCGTGCGCTTCCTTGCCGCGGTCCACCAGCTTGCGGGTGTGGGCGAGCACCTCGTCGCGCACCTCGAACGTCTTGTTGGGATCGAAGCCCAGGATCTCCTTGACGGCCGCGACTTCCTCGTCGCCCAGCGCCGCGCCGTGCGCCTTGCCGGTGTTCATCAGCTTGGGCGCGGGGTAGCCGATGATGGTGCGCAGCGAGATGAACGACGGCCGGTCGGTGGCCGCCTTGGCGTTGGCGATGGCCTCCTCGATCGCGACGACGTTCTCGCCGCCCTCCACCTCCTGTACGTGCCAGCCGTAGGCGCGGTAGCGGGCGGCGGTGTCTTCGCAGAGCGCGATGTTGGTGTCGTCCTCGATCGAGATCTGGTTGTGGTCGTAGAAGACGATGAGATTGCCCAGTTGCTGCACGCCCGCCAGTGACGACGCCTCGGAGGTGACGCCCTCTTCGATGTCGCCGTCGGAGGCGATCACGTAGATGAAGTGGTCGAACGGACTGGTGCCCGGGGCGGCGTCGGGATCGAACAGGCCGCGCTCGTAGCGCGCGGCCATTGCCATGCCCACCGCAGACGCCAGGCCCTGTCCGAGCGGGCCGGTGGTGATCTCAACGCCCTCGGTGTGCCGGAACTCCGGGTGCCCGGGTGTCTTGGATCCCCAGGTGCGCAGCGATTCGATGTCGGAGAGCTCTAACCCGAAACCACCCAGGTACAGCTGGATGTACAGCGTCAAACTGCTGTGCCCGGCCGACAGCACGAAGCGGTCGCGGCCTAGCCAGTGGGTGTCGCTGGGGTCGTGGCGCATTGCCCGCTGAAACAGGGTGTAGGCCAGCGGCGCCAGGCTCATCGCCGTCCCGGGATGGCCGTTGCCGACCTTTTGCACCGCGTCGGCGGCGAGCACCCGAATGGTGTCGACGGCAGCCGAGTCGAGTTCGGTCCAGTCGTCGGGAAGGTGCGGTTGGGTCAGCGTAGAGATCTCTTCGAGTGTCGTCACAGACTCAGTCCTTGGGTCATCGAGCTGATCAATCCCACCCTAGTGTGGGAGGGCCGGCTCTTGCAGCGCAGGATTTCGGGTACCCACGGCCGGCAGGTGTGAAAATTACGCGCCCGTCGAAAGCGCTTAACATTCAGTTCGGAAGTCTGCGAAAAATCGGCCGTGTTGGACCCGCGGGCGGGCCATCGCCATAACGCGGTCTACCATCTTGTGTAGTAGATGCTGCGCGCCGCTGCGACCCCAAGGAGTTATTGCGTGAGCGTTCGCGGGCGCGCCGCGCCGAGCCGATTGCCAAGCCGGATACAAGCCACCGTGCTGGCGTATCTGGCGCTGACCAAGCCGCGGGTCATCGAACTGCTGCTCGTCACCGCCATCCCGGCGATGCTGCTGGCCCAGCGCGGCACAGTGAACCCGCTGCTGATCTTCAACACCCTGATCGGCGGGATGCTGGCCGCCGGCGGCGCCAACACCCTCAACTGCGTGGCCGACGCGGACATCGACAAGGTGATGAAGCGCACTGCGCGGCGGCCGCTGGCCCGTGCGGCGGTGCCCACGCGCAACGCCCTGGTGCTCGGCCTGGTGCTGACGGTGGCTTCGTTCGTCTGGCTCTGGTGGACGACGAACCTGCTGTCCGGGCTGCTGGGCCTGGCGACGATCGCGTTCTACGTGTTCGTCTACACGCTGCTGCTCAAGCGCCGCACCTCGCAGAACGTGGTGTGGGGCGGCGCGGCCGGCTGCATGCCGGTGATGATCGGCTGGTCGGCAGTCACCGGCACCATTCAGTGGCCCGCGCTCGTGATGTTCGCCATCATTTTCTTCTGGACGCCGCCGCACACCTGGGCGTTGGCGATGCGCTACAAGGATGACTACAAGGCGGCGGGCGTGCCGATGCTGCCGGCCGTGGCGACCGAGCGTCAGGTGACCAAGCAGATCCTGATCTACACCTGGCTGACCGTGCTGGCCACGCTGGCGCTGGCGCTGGCGACGGGGTGGCTGTACGCGGCCGTCGCCGTGGTCGCCGGGGTGTGGTTCCTGACGATGGCCCACCAGCTCTACGCCGGGGTCCGCGCCGGCGAGCCGGTCAAGCCGCTGCGGCTGTTCCTGCAGTCGAACAACTATCTGGCCGTGGTGTTCTGCGCATTGGCCGTGGACTCGGCCATCGGGCTGCCGCACCTGTTCTGATCTTCGGCCACACGGGCCCCTCCGACGGGGCTCGCGTGACCATGCCGGTTCAGGGCAGCAGCACGATCGAGCCCGCCGTCTTGCGAGCCTGCAGATCCTGGTGGGCGCGGGCCGCCTCGGCCAGCGGGTAGCGCCCGCCGACCGCGACGGTGATGTCGCCACCGGCGATCGCGGCGAACAATTCCTCTGCCCGCCAACTGAATTCCTGGCCGGTGCGCACGAAGTGCGCCAGCGACGGCCGGGTCAAAAACACCGAGCCGGCGGCGTTGAGGCGCTGCGGGTCGATCGGCGGAACGGGCCCGCTGGCTGCGCCGAACAGCGCCAGCGTGCCCCGGATGGCCAGGCTGGCCAGGCTGGCGTCGAAGGTGGTCGCGCCCACGCCGTCGTACACCGCGGCCACGCCGGCGCCGTCGGTCAACGAGCGAATCCGCTCGCCGAACGCTTTCGCGTCGTCGGGGTAGGGGAGCACCTCGTCGGCGCCCGCCTGCCGGGACAGCCGCTCTTTGTCCGGGGTGGAAACCGTGGTGATCACCCGCACACCGAGCAGACGGGCCCACTGCGTCAGGATCAGGCCGACGCCGCCCGCCCCGGCGTGCACCAGCACCGTGTCGCCCGCCTGCACCGGATAGACCGACTTCAGCAGGTAATGGGCCGTCAGCCCCTTCAGCAGCGCGGAGGCCGCGACTTCGGCCGTCACGCCGTCGGGCACCTTGGCAGTCAAATGAGCTGGGGCCGTGGCATATTCGGCATATCCACCGGACGCCGCGGCGCTCACCACGCGGTCGCCGACGCGGAACCCCTCGACGCCGTCGCCGAGGGATTCGATGGTGCCGGCCAACTCCGAGCCGAGGATGAACGGCAACTCCCGCGGGTACTGCCCGGAGCGGAAGTAGATGTCGATGTAGTTGACGCCGATGGCCTCGGCCTTGATCAGCACCTCGCCCGGCCCGGGCGTGGGCGTGGGCGTATCGACGTAGCGCAGCACCTCGGGGCCGCCGGTCTCGCTGATCTCGATTGCGTGCATCTGCTTATCATGCCCGGGCATGAAACTCGCTCGTCCGGACGTCTTCCACCCCCACATCGTGCTGGCGGGGGCGGGCGACGGCGCGGGCGCGACGGCCGACGACGCCGGTCTGGTGGGCGCGCTGCGGCGGCGCGGCCTGCACGCGCGCTGGCTGTCCTGGGACGATCCGGACACCGCCGGAGCGGATCTGGTGATACTGCGGGCCGTCGGAAGCATCCGGGATCGGCGCGACGAATTCCTGGCCTGGACCCGGCGCGTCCGGCACCTGCTCAACCCGCCCGGCGCGGTGGGTTGGAACCTCGATGAGCGGTATTTGCGCGACCTCGAGCACGACGGGGTGCCGACGACCGATCCGGGCACGTCGCCCGACACGTCGCTCTTCTTCCTGGGCGGCGAGCGGTCGCACGCCTGGCCGGACGAGCCGGAATTCGAGTCGTGGGACCTCGGCCACGCCGCGCTCGCCGCGGCCGCCCAGCGCTCCGGCATCGCCGCCCGGGAGCTGCTCTGCGCGCGGGTCGACGTGGCCGGCGAACGGTTGGTGGGGCTCGACCTGGTCGCGCCGTCAATGGGCTGGCGCCGGCTGGACACCGCTGCCCGCGACCTCGCGCAGCACCGCTTCGCCCTGGCGGTGGAGTCAGCCTGCGAGCGGCTCGGGCTCGGCCCGCTCTCGCATCGACGCCCATAGCGCCGCGGTGGCCGCCGTGCACGCCGTGGCCCCGGCCACGTGCAGGGCGACCAGCACGGCGGGGACCCCGGTGTAGTACTGCGCGGTGCCGACGGCGGCCTGCGCGAACACCAGCACCAGCAGCACCGCGAGCCGCAGCAGCACAGGACGGGCGGCGCGCACCGCCAGCAGCCCGAAGCCCAGCCCCACCAGCAGCGCGAGGTAGGCGATCAGCAGCGACGAGTGCATATGCACCAGGGTGTCGACCTCGACATTCAGCCGCGGCACCGTCCGGGTGGGGCTGCGATCACCCGCGTGCGGGCCGGCGGCCGTCACCAGCGTGCCGGTGACCAGCACCGCGGCCAGGTCCAGGCCGGCCAGCGCGGTCAGCGCGCGCAGCGGCCTGACCACTCGCTCGCGGACCACACCGTCGTCGGGCTCGCCGACCTTCACGTAGAGCAGCACCGACAGCCACACCATGGTCATCGACGTCAGCAGGTGGATGGCGACCGTCCACCACAGCAGCCCGGTGCGCACGGTGATGCCGCCGATCACCGCCTGCACGACGGTGGATACCGGCATCAACCAGGCGTAGACCAGCACCTCGCGGCGTCGCCGCGCCCGGGTCACGGCCAGCACGGCCAGCGCCGCGGTGATCACCACGGCGAAAGTGACCATCCGATTGCCGAATTCGACGGCCTGGTGGATGCGCGGCACCTCGGCGTGGGCCACCGGAACGAAGCTGCCCGGAAAGCACTGCGGCCAGGTGGGGCAACCCAGCCCCGAGGCGGTGACCCGCACGATCGCGCCCGTGATGGCGATGCCGCCCTGGGTGAGGATGACGGCCGCGGCGATCAGGCGCTGCACCCCCACGCTGGGGGTGGGGAGCAGGTCCACCACGCGCAACAGCATCCGTCCAACCACGGCCCGATCCTAAGGCACCAAAACTACGACCTGTAGTACGGCCGGTCGCGCGGGGGGTCAGGTGAAGCGGAACCAGCGCAGCGCGCTCAGCGCGCCCGCCGCGCCCCACGCCACCAGGACGATTACGCCGAACCAGTCCACCGACATGGTCATCGCCTGCGAGAGCGCCTCGGTGAGCGCGCCGGACGGGGTCAGCCGGGCCGCGAGTTTGACCGCCGCCGGGGTGATCCCGGTTTCCAGGGTCAGCGCGCCCAACCCGGCGAAGACGAACCACAACAGGTTGGCGAGCGCGAGCACGATCTCGGCGCGGAGCGTCCCGCCGAGCAGCAGCCCGAGCGCCGCGAACACCACGGTGCCCAGCGCGATGACCGCCGCGCCCAGCGCCAGCGCCGTCGGCGCCGGCCGCCAGCCGAGCGCAAAACCGATGGCGCCCAACAGGATTGCTTGCAGGAACACCACGGTGACCACAGCCAGGGACTTGCCCGCGATGATGCCCCACACCGGAAGCGGGGTGGCGCCGAGCCGCTTGAGCGCGCCGTAGCGCCGATCGAAGGCGACCGCGATCGCCTGCCCGGTGAACGCCGTCGAGATCACCGCCAGCGCCATGATGACCGGGGTGAAGGTCGCCGCGCGGTGCTGGCCGAACGAACCGAGCGGCAGCAGCGTGAGGCCGACCAGCAGCGTGATCGGGATGAACATGGTCAGCAGCAGCTGTTCGCCGTTGCGCAGCAGCAGCTTGAGCTCCAAACCGAATTGCGCCGCAAGCATTTTCGGCACCGCGCTGGGCCGCGGATCGGGAGCGAAGGTGCCCGCGGGGAACAGGTTCGATTGAGTCTCGTTGTCCGTCAAGGCCGTAACTTCCTGCCGGTGAGGTCGAGGAACACATCTTCGAGGCTGCGTTGCTCGACGCGCATGTCGGTGGCCAGCACGTCGATCCGCGCGCACCAGGACGTGACGGTGGCCAGCACCTGGGGGTCGACGTGCCCCTCGACCAGGTACTCGCCCGGCGTCACCTCGGTGGCCTTGTAGTCCTCCGGCAGGGCGGCGGACAGCAACGACAGATCGAGGCGCGGCGGTGCGCTGAACCGCAACTGGTCCTTGGCCCCGCTGCGCATCAGCTCCGCGGGCGTGCCGGAGGCCACCGTCGCCCCGTGGTCGATGATCACCAGCCGGTCGGCGAGCTCCTCGGCCTCCTTGAGCTGGTGGGTGGTCAGCACCACCGTCACGCCGTCGCGGCGCAGCGCGTCGATCAGTTCCCAGACCAGCAGCCGGGCGTGGGCGTCCATGCCCGCGGTGGGCTCGTCGAGGAACACCAGTTCGGGACGACCCACCAACGCGCACGCCAGCGCCAGCCGCTGCTGCTGGCCGCCGGAGAGCCGCCGGTAGGTGGTGCGGGCGGCGTCGGTGAGGCCCAGCGTGTCCAGCAGCCAGGCCGGGTCCAGCGGGTCGGCGGCGTAGGCGGCCACCAGGTTGAGCATCTCGCCGGCCCGGGCCGCGGGGTAGCCGCCGCCGCCCTGCAGCATCACCCCGATCCGCGCCCGGAGCTGCGCGTTGTCGGCGATCGGGTCCAGGCCGAGCACCTCGATGGTGCCGGCGTCCGGACGGACGAAGCCCTCGCACATCTCGACCGTCGTCGTCTTGCCGGCGCCGTTGGGACCGAGCAGGGCCAGTACCTCGGCGGCGTAGACCTCGAGATCGAGATTGGAGACGGCCTCGACGGCCGTCGCGCCGGATCCGTATTTCTTGGTGACCCCGCGCAGCAGCACCACTGCGTCAGGGGATTCGCGCGATTCTGGAAAGGCCGAGCTCACGTGGAATCAGCGTAGGCGTCATGTGCCGGCGCCGGGCGGGGGGTCGGCGGAGTCGGCGGCGTTGCCGCCGTGTCGTTGGCCGGTTCGCCGTTGGATTCGGTGTCCTGGCCGGGCGGGCGGCGCCACGGCAGGCGCCTGTAGGTCAACGCGATGAGCGCGAGGACGATGACGGTGCTGGCCAGGGTCGCGTCGATGATCTGGAACAGCGCGAACCGGTCGCCGTTGGCCGTCGGGCCGAAGATCCCGACGACCAGGCTGATGACGATGGCCGCCACCCGGAAGCCGGTCCGCGTCGCCCAGGCGGCCAGCGGGATGACGGCCCAGAGCAGATACCAGGGCTGCACGACCGGGAACAGCAGCACCGTGATGCCCAGCGCGACGCCCAGCCCGCCGATCGGGTGCAGCCGGCCGCGGAAGACGGCCAGCAGCAACCAGGCCACCATGACCGTGATGATCAGCACGCCGATCGCACGGGTCAGCCCCAGCACCGCGGTGGTGTGATCGCCCAGGCCCAGCAGGATGCCGACCTGCCCGGTGCCGAGCGCCAGCAGCGTCGGGGGCGACATCCAGCTGCGCACCACGTTGGCGGTGCCCAGCGTGTAGATCCAGCCGAATCCCAGGCCGCTGGCCCAGCCCACCAGCGCCATCACCGCCAGCGACAACGCCGCCATGCCGCCGCCCGTCAGCAACAGGGCGCGCACGGTGCCCCCGCAGCGGTAGGCCAGCGCCATCGTGACGAAGCCCAGCGCCAGCAGCGACGGCAGCTTCACCTGCGACGACAATACGATCAGCACCGAACCGGTGACCAGCATCCCCAGCGGTTCCCAGTCCGGACCCAACCGCTTCCACGACGCCGGCAGCAACCGTGGTGCGTTGATGCCGCGCAGCGCGAATTCGGCCCCGGCCAGCATCAGGCCCAGCATCAGCGCCTCGTTGTGCACGCCGGCCACCAGATGCATGATCAGCAGCGGGTTGGCCGCCCCCAGCCACAGCGCGCTGACCTCGGCGACGCCGCAGCGCCGGGCCAGCCGCGGGGTCGCCCACACGATCAGGCCCACGCCCAGCAACTCCACCAGCCGGTGGCACAGCACGGCGGCGACGATGTTCTCCCCGGTGATCGCGGAGATGCCGCGCCCGATCCATAAGAACAGCGGCCCATAGGGCGCGGGCGTCTCGCGCCACAGCGTCGGCACCGACAGCGTGAAGATGTGGGACAGGCCCAGGCCCGACGCCGGGCCCACCCGGTAGGGGTCCAGACCCTCCAACGAGATCTGGCTCTGCGCCAGATAGGAGTAGACGTCCTTGCTGTACATCGGCGGGGCGATCAACAGCGGCAACACCCACAGCAGCAGGGTGCGGTCCAGGTCGCCGCGCGACATCCGCCGGTTTCCCAGGGCGAACCGGCCGAGCATCAACCAGGCCAGCGCCATCATCACCGCACCGGTGGTCGTCATGGTCAACGACACGGTCTGGATGCGCGACGGCAGGTTGAGTAGCCGCACGCCGAACGTCGGGTCCTGCACGACGGGCCGGGCGCCCGCGCCGAGCGCGCCGATCGCCATCACCACCGTGCCGGCCGCGCCGAACAGGCGGGTGCGGCGCAGCGCGGTGAGCTCGGTATCGTTCAGCGGCGAACCCACCGCTTGCTCGTCGCCGTGCAGACTCGCGATCGATGAGCTCAGCGTGTGGTGGCGGGCTGCCATCAGAGCAGCGTAACCGCCGGACGGGCGGCGTCACTGCGGCGCGGTGGCTGTGAGCAGCGCAACGCCAGGACAGGGGACCCTTGCTAGACCGATCCCCGGAATTGCGTCACACTGGTGTTGTGAAAATCCGAACCAGCCCCGATGGGCCCGCTGACGCCATTACCGGCGCGGTGGACGTCGGCGCGCCGGTAGCGGATGGTCACACCCGCCGCGCAATCGTGCGCCTGCTGCTGGAATCCGGATCGATCACCGCCGGCGAGATCGGTGACCGGCTGGGCCTGGCGGCTGCCGGCGTGCGACGCCACCTCGACGCCCTGATCGAGGCCGGTGACGCCGAGTCCACCGCGGCCGCGGCGTGGCAACAGGTGGGACGCGGGCGTCCCGCGAAGCGCTATCGGCTGACCGCGGCCGGGCGGGCGAAGCTCGACCACGCCTACGACGACCTGGCGGCGGCGGCCATGCGGCAACTCCGCGAGATCGGTGGTGAAGAGGCGGTGCAGGCCTTCGCCCGGCAGCGCATCGACACCATCCTGGCCGACGTTCCCGCTGCCGACAGCGCGGCGGACACCGACGTCGAGGCGGCGGCCGACCGGATCGCCACCGCGCTGACCAAGGCCGGTTACGTCACCACCACAACGCAGGTCGGCGGCCCGATCCACGGCGTGCAGATCTGCCAGCACCACTGCCCGGTGTCGCACGTCGCCGAGGAATTCCCCGAGCTGTGCGACGCCGAACAGCAGGCCATGGCCGAGGTGCTGGGCACCCACGTCCAGCGGTTGGCGACCATCGTCAACGGCGACTGCGCCTGCACCACGCACGTACCCCTGACTCAGGCGCCCAGCCCGCGCCACGCCGGCGACGATGCAGAGCGCGGCGATGAGCAGGAGCGGCGCCATATGACCGACACCACGAGCACCAAAGGAGCGTCTCGATGACACTCACACCCGAGGCCAGCAAGACGGCTACCGCGCCGCTGACTCAGGAAGAGGCGATCGCCTCCCTGGGCCGGTACGGCTATGGCTGGTCGGACTCCGACGTCGCGGGGGCCAGCGCCCAGCGTGGCCTGTCCGAAGCCGTCGTTCGCGACATCTCTGCGAAGAAGAACGAGCCCGACTGGATGCTGCAGACGCGGTTGAAGGCGCTGCGCATCTTCGACCGCAAGCCGATGCCGGGGTGGGGCTCGAACCTGGAGGGCATCGACTTCGACAACATCAAGTACTTCGTGCGTTCCAGCGAGAAGCAGGCAGCGACGTGGGACGACCTGCCCGAGGACATCCGTAACACCTATGACCGGCTGGGCATCCCGGAAGCCGAGAAGCAGCGGCTGGTCTCCGGCGTCGCGGCCCAGTACGAGTCGGAGGTCGTCTACCACTCCATCCGTGAAGATCTGGAAAAGCAGGGCGTCATCTTCCAGGACACCGACACGGCGTTGCGCGAACACCCCGAGATCTTCAAGGAGTACTTCGGCACCGTGATCCCGGCCGGGGACAACAAGTTCTCCGCGCTGAATACCGCGGTGTGGAGCGGCGGCTCGTTCATCTACGTCCCGAAGGGTGTGCACGTCGACATCCCGCTGCAGGCCTACTTCCGGATCAACACCGAGAACATGGGTCAGTTCGAGCGGACGCTGATCATCGCCGACGAGGGCTCCTACGTGCACTACGTCGAGGGCTGCACCGCGCCGATCTACAAGTCGGATTCGCTGCACTCGGCGGTGGTCGAAATCATCGTGAAACCCCATGCGCGCGTTCGCTACACGACGATTCAGAACTGGTCGGGCAACGTCTACAACCTGGTCACCAAGCGGGCCCGCGCCGAGGCCGGCGCCACCATGGAGTGGATCGACGGCAACATCGGGTCGAAGGTCACCATGAAGTACCCGGCGGTCTGGATGACCGGCGAGCACGCCAAGGGCGAGGTGCTCTCGGTCGCCTTCGCCGGCGAAGACCAGCACCAGGACACCGGCGCGAAGATGCTGCACCTGGCACCGAACACGTCGAGCAACATCGTGTCCAAGTCCGTGGCTCGCGGCGGCGGCCGCACCTCCTACCGCGGCCTGGTGCAGGTGAACAAGGGCGCGCACGGATCGCGCTCCAGCGTGAAATGTGATGCGCTGCTGGTCGATACGATCAGCCGCAGCGACACCTACCCCTACGTCGACATCCGCGAGGACGACGTCACCATGGGCCACGAGGCCACCGTGTCGAAGGTCAGCGAGAACCAGCTGTTCTACCTGATGAGCCGCGGCCTGACCGAGGACGAGGCGATGGCCATGGTGGTGCGCGGCTTCGTCGAGCCGATCGCCAAAGAGCTGCCGATGGAGTACGCGCTGGAGCTCAACCGGCTGATCGAGTTGCAGATGGAGGGCGCTGTCGGATGACCCGCGCCGGCAACGATGCAGAGCGAAGCGATGAGGAGCGGCGCTGATGACCGCGGACAATCTGACTTCGGCCGTCGAGGGGAGTTCGCTTACCGCATTGAATAAGGGGGAGTTGTTCTCCTCGTTCGATGTGGACGCGTTCGAGGTCCCGCACGGCCGCGACGAAATCTGGCGGTTCACCCCGCTGCGCCGGCTGCGTGGCCTGCACGACGGGTCGGCGCGCGCCACCGGCAAGGCCGGAATCAGCGTCAACGAGCAGCCCGGCCTGCGGGTCGAGACCGTCTCCCGCGGTGACGAGCGGCTCGGCCAGGGCGGTGTACCGACCGACCGTGTTGCCGCGCAAGCGTTTTCGTCGTTCAACTCCGCGACCGTGCTCACCGTCGAGCGTGACACCCGCATCGCCGAGCCGATCGGTGTCACCGTCACCGGCCCTGGCGAGGGAGCGGTGGCCTACGGGCACCTGCAGATCCGGGTCTCCGAGCTGGCCGAGGCCGTCGTCGTCATCGACCACCGGGGCAGCGGAACGCTGGCCGACAATGTCGAATTCGTCGTCGACGATGCCGCCCGGCTCACCGTGGTGTGGCTGGCCGACTGGGCCGACGACGCCGTGCACGTCAGCATGCAGCACGCCAAGCTGGGCAAGGACGCGGTGCTGCGCCACGTCGCCGTCACGCTCGGCGGCGAGGTGGTCCGGATGACGGCCAACGTGCGGTACCTGGGCCCCGGCGGCGACGCCGAGCTGCTCGGGCTGTACTTCGCCGACGACGGGCAGCACCTGGAGTCGCGGCTGCTGGTGGATCACGCCCAGCCCGACTGCAAGTCGAACGTGCTGTACAAGGGTGCGCTGCAAGGTGATCCGGACTCCTCGCTGCCCGACGCGCACACGGTCTGGATCGGCGACGTGCTGATCCGCGCCGACGCCGCCGGCACCGACACCTTCGAGGTGAACCGCAACCTGGTGCTCACCGACGGCGCGCGCGCCGACTCGGTGCCCAACCTGGAGATCGAGACGGGCGAGATCGTCGGCGCCGGGCACGCCAGTGCCACCGGGCGTTTCGACGACGAGCAACTGTTTTACCTACGCTCCCGCGGCATCCCCGAGGAGCAGGCGCGCCGCCTGGTCATCCGCGGCTTCTTCGCCGAAATCATCTCCAAGATCGCGGTGCCCGAAATACGGGAACGCCTGACCGCAGCCATCGAACACGAATTGGCCTTAACGGAAAAGACGGAAACAACAGCCTCATGACCACTCTGGAAATCAAAGATCTGCACGTCAGCGTCGTCAACCCGAACGCCGCCGAGTCCGAGCGGGAGATCCCCATCCTCAATGGCGTCGACCTGACGGTGAAGTCCGGTGAGACACACGCCTTGATGGGCCCCAACGGGTCGGGCAAGTCGACGCTGTCCTACGCCATCGCCGGTCACCCCAAGTACACGGTGACCTCGGGCTCCATCACGCTGGACGGCCAGGACGTGCTCGCGATGAGCATCGACGAGCGCGCGCGGGCCGGAATCTTCTTGGCCATGCAGTATCCCGTCGAGGTGCCCGGCGTCTCGGTGTCGAACTTCCTGCGCTCGGCGGCGACCGCCGTGCGGGGCGAGGCCCCGAAGCTGCGGCACTGGGTCAAAGAGGTCAAGGCGGCCATGGGCTCGCTGGAGATCGACCCGGCGTTCGCCGAGCGCAGCGTCAACGAGGGCTTCTCCGGCGGTGAGAAGAAGCGCCACGAGATCCTGCAGCTGGAACTGCTCAAGCCCAAGATCGCCATCCTCGACGAGACCGACTCCGGCCTCGACGTCGACGCACTGCGGGTGGTCAGCGAGGGCGTCAACCGCTATGCCGAGACCGAGCACGGTGGCATCTTGCTGATCACGCACTACACCCGCATCCTGCGCTACATCCGCCCCGAATACGTGCACGTGTTCGTCGGCGGCCGGATCGCCGAATCCGGCGGTCCTGAGCTCGCCGACGAACTCGAGCAGAACGGCTACGTCCGCTTCACCCAAGCGGCGGCAACCGGGGCCTGACATGGCTACACCTTCGGCGGCCGTCTCACCCCTGGATGTCGCGGCCATCCGTGCCGATTTCCCCATCCTCAAGCGCGTCATGCGCAGCGGAAAGCCGTTGGCGTACCTGGATTCCGGCGCCACGTCACAGCGGCCGCTGCAGGTGCTCGACGCCGAGCGGGAATTTCTGCTGACGTCCAACGGCGCCGTGCACCGCGGTGCGCACCAGCTGATGGAAGAGGCCACCGATGCCTACGAGCAGGGCCGTGCCGACGTCGCGGCCTTCGTGGGCGCCGACACCGACGAGCTGGTTTTCACCAAGAACGCCACCGAGGCGCTCAACCTGGTGTCATATGTGCTGGGGGACAAGCGTTTCGACCGTGCCGTCGGCCCCGGCGATGTCATCGTCACCACCGAGCTCGAGCACCACGCCAATTTGGTTCCCTGGCAGGAGCTCGCCCGGCGCACCGGGGCGACCCTGCACTGGTACGGCGTCACCGACGACGGCCGCATCGACCTCGACTCGCTGCAGCTCGACGAACGCGTCAAAGTCGTCGCCTTCACCCATCATTCGAACGTCACCGGCGCGGTGGCCCCGGTGGCCGAGCTGGTCGGCCGCGCCCGGGCCGTGGGCGCGCTCACCGTGCTCGACGCCTGCCAGTCGGTGCCACACCAGCCCGTCGACTTCCACGCCCTCGACGTGGACTTCGCCGCGTTCTCGGGACATAAGATGCTGGGCCCCAACGGCATCGGCGTTCTCTACGGCCGGCGCGAGCTGCTGTCTGCCCTGCCGCCGTTCCTGACCGGCGGCTCGATGATCGAGGCCGTGACCATGGAATCGTCCACCTATGCGGCGGTGCCGCAGCGGTTCGAGGCCGGCACCCCGATGACGTCACAGGTGGTCGGATTGGGCGCGGCCACGCGCTATCTCGGCGCCCTCGGCATGGAAGCCGTGCAGGCCCACGAGCACCAGCTGGTCGCCGCGGCCATCGACGGCCTGTCCGGCATCGACGCCGTGCGCATCGTCGGGCCGGTGTCGATGGAGAACCGCGCCTCGCCGGTGTCGTTCGTGGTCGACGGCGTGCACGCCCACGACGTCGGGCAGGTGCTCGACGACGAGGGCGTCGCGGTGCGGGTGGGGCACCACTGCGCCATGCCGCTGCATCGCCGGTTCGGCCTGGCGGCCACCGCTCGGGCATCCTTCGGGGTGTACAACACCGCCGAGGAGGTCGAGCGCTTGGTGGCGGGTGTGCGCCGCGCTCTGGATTTCTTTGGGAGAGGCTGACATTGCGTCTCGAGCAGATGTATCAGGACGTGATCCTGGATCACTACAAGCACCCGCAGCACCGGGGGCTGCGGGAGCCGTTCGGCGCCGAGGTGTTTCACGTCAACCCCGTCTGCGGTGACGAGGTCACCCTGCGGGTGGCGCTGTCCGAGGACGGCGAGACCGTCGCCGACGTGTCCTATGACGGGCAGGGCTGCTCCATCAGCCAGGCCGCGACCTCGGTGCTCACCCAGCAGGTGATCGGTCAAAGCGTCGGCGAGGCGCTCAAGACCATCACCGCGTTCACCGAGATGGTGTCCTCGCGCGGCACCGTCGAGGGTGACGAGGACGTGCTGGGCGACGGGATCGCGTTTGCCGGGGTGGCCAAATACCCGGCGCGGGTGAAATGCGCGCTATTGGGCTGGATGGCGTTCAAAGATGCTCTGGCCAAAGCGTGTTCGGACCAGGAAGCAGACTTCGAGGAGGTCACAGATGAGCGAAACCACCGCGCAGGGTGAAGAATTCCTTGCCGACCTCGAGGAGGCGATGCGTGACGTCGTCGACCCCGAACTCGGCATCAACGTCGTCGATCTGGGACTCGTCTACGGGCTGAACGTCGAAGACGGCGACGAGGGAACGGTCGCCCTGATCGACATGACGCTGACCTCGGCCGCCTGCCCGCTGACCGACGTCATCGAAGATCAGTCCCGCAGCGCGCTGGTGGGCGCCGGTCTGGTCGACGACCTGCGGATCAACTGGGTGTGGAACCCGCCGTGGGGTCCGGACAAGATCACCGAGGACGGCCGCGAGCAGCTGCGCGCCCTCGGTTTCACCGTCTGAGTCCGGCTTTTCGGCCTTTTAGCGCTTTGGCGCGCTGCGGCTTCCCGCGTCCCTAGAGGTGGATGTGCGGGAGGTGCGGCAGGTGCAGGTGCGGGTGCGGGCGCCCCATGGGTGGGCACGCCTCCACACTGATCATCGTCGCGTGCAGGGCCCCACCGTCTTGAGTGCCTTGGGCCCCAATGCATTTACCGTTCGTGATCGCCTCGGTGTCCGACGGCGTCTGCCGCTGGTATGAGGTCGAGTCGGCGACGGTCACGTTGGTAGCCGCGCCCTGGCCGCCGGGGCCCAGGCCGGTGACGGCGATCGTGTTGCCCGTCACCGAGGCCACGGTGCCGTAGAAGCCGGCCGGCGGCGGGCACTTACCGTCCGCGGACTGCGTGACCGTCACGGCCTGCGCGGTGATCGGGCCGGGAGGCGGCCCGCCGGGAGCTGGAGCCCCGGAGGGCGGTGCGCTCTGCGGGGTGGCTTTGACATTCACGCAACTGCCGGGCGTCACATCGGTCAGCTTCGCCGGGGTGACGTCCATGACCCTGGTCTGCGGTGTGTAGTCCACCGTCGCCGAGCCGGATCGCGTACGAAGCCCGATCGTGCCGTTCGAATTCGACTGCACCATGCCCTCGACATAGTCCTTGCCGACCGGAGGTGGCGCGGGCGCCGGCGGCGGTGCGGCGCGGGGGGCTGCGCTGGGCGGGACCGCCGTGACGGCCGGCGGGGCGCTGCTGGTCGACGTGTCGTGCGAGGGGCCGCACATGGCGACACACAGCGCGACGAAAGCCACAACGACGCCGAGCGCGATCTGCGTCCGCCGGGTTTTCAGCGATATGGCTGGCACAGAACTCATCTCCGATCAAACGTTTCGCCGCCCTGAGCACTTACTCCCGCCGGGCGCGGGTTCGCGCCGCGCCCGGCGGGAGTGACGGCATCTCAGGTGGCCCGAGCCAGAGTCAGTGCCCCTGGCCAGGCTCCTTGGGCTTGCCGCATTTGCCGTCGACGGCCGGTCGTAGGTTGATGCTCGTCGCTTGCAGCGCGCCGCCGTTGTCCTGAGTTCCGCGCGCGGACAGGCATTTGCCCGGCGTGATGGCGTCGGTGTTCGCGGACGACTGCTTGGTGTATTTGGTCTTGTCGTCGACCGTCACGGTCGTTTGCGTGGTATTGCCGCTGGGATCCGTGTTGGTCAGGTTGATGGTGTTGCCAGACACCGATGCCACCGAACCCCGGACCCAGGCCGGCTTCGCGGGCGCCTGCGACGGCGGCGTAGTGGTGGAAGCACCGGGTGAGTTCTGCGGCGGCTTGGGGCAGGCGCCGTTCACGGATTCGCTGATCTTCACCGACGCGGCGGTGACCGACTGCCCGGGCGCCGATTCCTTCGTCGGCTTCACACTGACGCAGCTGCCCGGGGTGACGTCGGGCAGGCCCGCCGGCACGGCCTCGGTGATCTTGGTGGTGGAGGTGAAGTTGACCGAGGCGGTCGCGTTGTCTTCTTTGGTGACCTGAATGGAGTTGCCCGCCACCGAGGCGATCAGGCCGCTGACCCGCGCTTCGGCGTTAGGGGTGGGCGACGTGGTTGTCGACGTGACGACGGACGTCGAGGTTGAGGTGGACGTGGACGTGGACGGGGGATTGGACTTGTTCGAAGAGCCGCAGGCGGACAGGGACAATGCGGTGGCCCCCGCGACGGCGAATACCGCAAAGCGAGTGAGCCGGGGCAGGTGACAGCTGGCAGAGATCAACGTTTTCTCCATTCGTCGGTTGAAGACAACGTCATGGTTTACCCGTTTAACCTGTGCCTAACCTGTGTATCTGCCGCGTTCAGAACGACTCTTCGGCCACCTTCATGATGTCGTCGTCGATGGCCTCGATGACGCCGCGCAGCGAGGTGAGCTTCGGCAGCATGTTTTTGGCGAAGAACCCCGCGGTCGCGATCTTGCCCCGATAGAAGGCTTCGTCATTCCCGGCGCCCTCGGCCAGCGCGCGCGCCGCGATGCCGGCCTGCACCAGCAACAGCCAGCCGATCAGCAGATCGCCGACCGCGAGCAGATAGCGCACCGAGCCCAGCCCCACCTTGTAGATCTCTTCTGCGTGTTGGGCCGCCGACATCAGATAGCCGGTCAGCGCGCCCGTCATCGCCGTGACATCGTCATACGCGGTCTGCACCAGCTGGGCAATGGGCTTGAGCGCCTCGTCGCAGTCGTCGATGGTCGCGGTGATCTGAGTCGTCAAGAACTGCAGGGCCTGGCCCCGGTCCCGCACGATCTTGCGGAAGAAGAAGTCGAGCGCCTGGATGGCGGTGGTGCCCTCGTAGAGCGAGTCGATCTTGGAATCGCGGATGTACTGCTCGAGTGGATAGTCCTGGAGAAACCCCGAACCACCCAGCGTCTGCAGCGACTCGGTCAGCACCTCATAGGCCCGCTCCGAGCTGACCCCCTTGACGATCGGCAGCAGCAGATCGTCGATGCGGTGCGCCATCTCGGGATCGGCACCCGAAACGCTTTGGGCCACAGCGTCATCCTGATGTGCGGCGGCGTACATGTACAGCGCGCGCAGCCCCTCCGCGTATGCCTTCTGGGTCATCAGGCTGCGGCGCACGTCGGGATGGTGGATGATCGTGACCCGCGGCGCGGTCTTGTCGGACATCTGCGTCAGGTCCGCACCCTGCACCCGCTCCTTGGCGAAGGCCAGCGCGTTCAGGTAACCGGTGGACAGCGTGCCGGCGGCTTTGACGCCAATCGTCATGCGCGCCTGCTCGATCACGGTGAACATCTGCGCGATGCCCCGGTGCACATCGCCGACCAGGTATCCGACGGCGGGCACATCCGTTGCGCCGAAAGTCAATTCGCACGTGGGGGAGGACTTGATGCCCATCTTGTGTTCCACCCCGGTGACGTAAACGCCGTTGCGGGGGCCGAGTTCGAAGGTGTCGGGGTCGAACAGGAAGTTGGGTACGTAGAACAGGCTCAGCCCCTTGGTGCCCGGTCCGGCGCCCTCCGGGCGGGCCAGCACCAGATGGAAGATGTTCTCGGCGGTATCGCCCACGTCGCCGCCGGAGATGAAGCGTTTCACGCCCTCGATGTGCCAGGTGCCGTCGGGTTGTTGGATGGCTTTGGCGCGGCCGGCGCCGACGTCGGAGCCCGCGTCGGGTTCGGTGAGCACCATGGTGGCCGCCCAGCCCCGCTCCACGCCCTGCGCGGCCCATTGCCGCTGCTGCTCGTTGCCCTCGACATACAACGCCTGAGACATGAACGGGCCCAGGCAAAAGAAGTTCGCCGACGGGTTGGCGCAGATGAGCATTTCGTTGACCGCCCACGCCAGCGGCGGCGGGGCGGGCATCCCGCCGATCTCTTCGGCCATGCCCAGCCGCCACCAGCCGGCCTCCTTGAGCGCCGCCACCGTCTTGGCCAACTCGTCGGGCACCGTGATTTTGTGCTCGGCCGGATCGAACACCGGCGGATTGCGGTCGGCGAAGGCGAAGGATTCGGCCACCGGACCTTCGGCGAGGCGAGCGGCTTCGGCCAATATCGTTTTGACCGTGTCCGCGTCGAGGTCGCTGTAGCCGCCGGTGCCCAAAACGGCGCCGACATCGAGCACTTCGAAAAGGTTGAACTCGATATCACGAACGTTTGCGATGTAGTGGCCCAACGCGATTCCTTCACTGGTCCTCGAGGCGGCGGATCGTCAGGCCCAGTCTGTCGGACGCGGGAAAACGTACGCAACCGTAACCAGCGCCGGTCCGGCAGGCGGTAGTTGCTCCGCGCGTCGACAGCCGGCTTCCGAAGTCCTGGTGTACCGGGGAACATCGGGTCGGCGCCGGGCGTTACGGCAAATGTGACAACACTTGATCTCACAGCTGAGAAGTTCAACGAAACCATCGAGGGCAACGACATCGTGCTCGTCGACTTCTGGGCGTCCTGGTGCGGCCCATGCCGCCAGTTCGGTCCCACTTTCCAGGCGTCGGCGGAGAAACACCCCGACATCGTGCACGCCAAAGTCGACACCGAGGCCGAACAACAGCTGGCCGCGGCGGCCCAGATCCGGTCCATCCCGACGCTGATGGCGTTCAAGAAGGGCAAACTGCTGTTCAACCAGCCCGGTGCCCTGCCGCCTGCCGCCCTGGAGGACCTGGTCCAGCAAGTTCGCGCCTTCGACGTCGAGGCCGCCGAGGCCGAGCAAGCCGAATAGGCCCGACGCCGCGCTGCGCGCAGAACCATGGTTAGCTACGCGCTAGGTTGCATGGGTGAGTTTGGTACTGGTAGATCACCCGCGGCCCGGCGTCGCGCTGATAACCCTGAATCGGCCCGAGCGGATGAATTCCATGGCGTTCGACGTCATGCTCCCGCTCAAGGAGGCCCTGGAAAAGGTCACCTACGACAATTCGGTGCGGGTGGTCGTGCTGACCGGGGCCGGTCGAGGCTTCTCCTCCGGCGCCGATCACAAGTCCGCGGGCTCCGTGCCCCACGTCGAAGGGCTGACCCGCCCGACCTACGCGCTGCGCTCCATGGAGATCCTCGACGAGGTCATCCTGGCGCTGCGCCGGCTGCACCAACCGGTGATCGCCGCGGTCAACGGCCCCGCCATCGGCGGCGGCCTGTGTCTGGCCCTGGCCGCCGACATCCGGGTGGCCTCGACCAGCGCGTACTTCCGCGCCGCCGGCATCAACAACGGGCTGACCGCCAGCGAGCTGGGGTTGTCCTATCTGCTGCCGCGGGCCATCGGCTCGTCGCGCGCCTTCGAGATCATGCTGACTGGTCGCGACATCACCGCCGAAGAGGCCGAGCGCATCGGGCTGGTGTCCTGCCAGGTGCCCGAGGAGCAGCTGCTGGACACCTGCTACGCCATCGCCGCGCGCATAGCGGCCTTCTCGCGGCCGGGCATCGAGTTGACCAAGCGCACGCTGTGGAGTGGACTGGACGCCGGTAGCCTGGAAGGGCACATGCAAGCCGAAGGCTTGGGACAGCTTTTCGTCCGCCTGCTCACCGCCAACTTCGAAGAAGCGGTTGCCGCGCGCGCAGAACGACGACCACCGGTGTTCACCGACGACAAATAGGCGTCTTTTCACACAAGGAGAGCGATCGTGATCACGGCCACGGACCTCGAGGTCCGCGCTGGTGCGCGCATCCTGCTCTCCCCGGACGGTCCCGACCTGCGCGTGCAGCCCGGTGACCGCATCGGGCTGGTGGGCCGCAACGGCGCCGGTAAGACCACCACGCTGCGCATCCTGGCGGGCGAGACCGAGCCCTACGCGGGCGCGATCAACCGTGCCGGCGAAATCGGTTATCTGCCACAGGATCCCAAAGAGGGCGACCTCGACGTGCTGGCCCGCGACCGGGTGCTGTCAGCGCGCGGGCTCGACGTGTTGCTGACCGACCTGGAAAAGCAGCAGGCGTTGATGGCCGAGGTCGCCGACGACGACGCCCGCGACCGCGCGATCCGCCGGTACGGGCAGCTGGAGGAGCGTTTCGTCGCCCTGGGCGGCTATGGGGCGGAAAGTGAAGCGAGCCGCATCTGCGCGAGTCTCGGCCTGCCCGAACGGGTGCTGACGCAGCAGCTGCGGACGCTGTCCGGTGGGCAGCGCCGCCGGGTGGAGCTGGCCCGCATCTTGTTCGCCGCATCCGAGGGCGGCGCGGGGATGTCGGGTTCGTCGACCACGTTGCTGCTCGACGAGCCCACCAACCACCTGGACGCGGACTCCATCGGCTGGCTGCGCGACTTCCTGCGCGCGCACACCGGCGGGCTGGTGATCATCAGCCACAACGTCGAACTGCTCGCCGACGTCGTCAACCGGGTGTGGTTCCTGGACGCGGTGCGCGGCGAGGTCGACGTCTACAACATGACGTGGCAGAAATACCTCGACGCGCGGTCCACCGACGAGCAGCGCCGGCGCCGCGAACGCGCCAACGCCGAACGCAAGGCCACCGCGCTGCGCTCGCAGGCTGCCAAGCTCGGCGCGAAGGCCACCAAAGCCGTTGCCGCGCAAAACATGTTGCGCCGTGCCGACCGGATGATGGCCGCGCTCGACGACGAGCGGGTGGCCGACAAGGTGGCCCGCATCAAGTTCCCCAACCCGGCCGCGTGCGGGCGCACGCCGCTGGTGGCGACCGGGCTGAGCAAGTCCTACGGGTCGCTGGAGGTGTTCACCGGTGTCGACCTGGCGATCGACCGCGGCTCGCGGGTGGTGGTGCTGGGCCTCAACGGCGCGGGAAAGACCACCCTGCTGAGAATCCTGGCCGGCACCGAGGCGCCCGACACCGGGGGACTCGAGCCCGGGCACGGGCTGCGGATCGGCTACTTCGCCCAGGAGCACGACACGCTCGACAACGACGCGACCGTGTGGGAGAACATCCGCCACGCCGCACCGGATTCGGGCGAGCAGGACCTGCGCGGCCTGTTGGGCGCGTTCATGTTCAGCGGCCCCCAGCTCGACCAGCCGGCGGGCACCCTGTCCGGCGGCGAGAAGACTCGGCTCGCGCTGGCCGGTTTGGTGGCCTCGACCGCCAACGTGCTGCTGCTCGACGAGCCGACGAACAACCTCGACCCGGCCTCGCGCGAGCAGGTGCTCGACGCGCTGCGCACTTACCAGGGCGCGGTGGTGTTGGTGACGCACGACCCGGGTGCCGCCGAGGCGCTCGACCCGCAGCGCGTCGTGCTGTTGCCCGACGGCACCGAGGACTTCTGGTCCGACGAATACCGGGATCTCATCGAGCTCGCCTGAGTTAATGGCGGCGACCCGCTTCGCCCGGCTGCGCCGCGCTCGCGATCGCCACGACTTCGCAGGCGATTTGGCGAAATCGGCCCGCTACTGACAGCGGCTTCTTACTCTGGGTGCTTGCGATCGTGTCCCGCGTCGGAGGAGCCATGAAGAGAGCACTGCAAAGGTCGGCCAAGACGCGCGACCAGTTGTTGGACGAGCTGCGCCACGCCTACGAAGGCGGCGCCAGCATCCGCAGCCTCGTTGCGAAGACCGGCAGGTCGTACGGGTCGATTCATAGCTTGCTGCGGGAGTCGGGCACCACGATGCGCAGCCGCGGCGGGCCCAACCGGACCGCCAAGGTCGCGCCGGCGTAGCGTCACTGCGAAATCACGTCCCCTTGTTCGCAGTGACGTTACGATCGCTTCTCAGAGTCGTTGCGGCGTACCGAGTTTTCCACCAGGTCCAGGACCGCGGATAGGCGCTGCGGGTCCTCGCCGGACGCCGACCGGGCCACCAGGCCGTCGAGCACCAGTTCCAGATAGCACTGCAGCACGTCGCCGGGCACGTCGTCGCGCACCCGGTGCGCCTCCGTCTGCCGGCGCAACCGATCGGTGGTCGCCGCCGCCAGCTCGGCCGAACGTTCCGCCCATCCCCGGCTGAACGCGGAATCGTTGCGCAGCTTGCGCGCGATCTCCAATCTGGTGGCCAGCCAGTCGAACTGGTCCGGCGCGGCCAGCATGTCGCGCATCACCTGGATGAGTCCCGCGCGGGAAGCCACGTCGGCCATCCGCTCGGCGTCCTCGTGGGCAAGGGCGAAAAACAGCGCGTCCTTGTCCCGGAAGTGGTGGAAGATCGCGCCGCGCGACATCCCGATCGCCTTCTCCAGCCGGCGCACCGTCGCTTGCTCGTAGCCGTATTCGGCGAAGCATCGGCGGGCGCCGTCGAGGATCTGGCGGCGTCGAGCCGCCAGATGGTCCTCGCTGACCTTGGGCACTGGGTGACTGGATTCGGGCCGGGACTAGCCGGACTTGAGCATGTTGCGCAGCACGTACTGCAGGATGCCGCCGTTGCGGTAGTAGTCGGCCTCGCCGGGGGTGTCGATGCGCACCACCGCGTCGAACTCGATGTCGTCCCCACCGTCCTTGCTGGCCTTGACGTGCACCGTCTTTGGCGTCTTGCCGTTGTTGAGCTCTTCGATCCCGGTGATGTCGAACACCTCGGTGCCGTCCAGGCCCAGGTCGGTGGCCGACTTGCCGTCGGGGAACTGCAACGGGATCACGCCCATGCCGATCAGGTTGGAGCGGTGGATCCGCTCGAACGATTCGGTGATCACTGCGCGGACGCCCAGCAGCCGCGTTCCCTTGGCGGCCCAGTCTCGGGACGAACCCGATCCGTATTCCTTACCGCCCAGCACCACCAGCGGAATATTCTGTGCCGCATAGTTTTGCGCGGCGTCGTAGATGAACGCCTGCGGAGCGCCGTCCTGGGTGAAGTCGCGGGTGTAGCCACCCGAGACGCCATCGAGTAATTGGTTGCGCAGCCGGATGTTGGCGAACGTGCCGCGGATCATCACCTCATGATTGCCGCGCCGCGAACCATAGGAGTTGTAGTCCTTGCGATCCACGCCGTGCTCGTCGAGGTACTGCGCGGCCGGGGTGCCCGGCTTGATGGCGCCGGCGGGGGAGATGTGGTCGGTGGTGACCGAATCGCCCAGCAGCGCCAGCACCCGGGCGCCGGTGATGTCGGCGACCGGCTCGGGCTTGGCCGGCATGCCGTCGAAGTACGGGGGCTTGCGGACGTAGGTCGAATCCGGGTTCCACTCAAAGGTATTGCCGCTCGGGGTGGGCAGGTTGCGCCACCGCTCGTCGCCCTTGAACACGTCGCGGTAGTTCTTGGTGAACATCTCGGAATTGATCGCCGAGGCGATGGTGTCGGAGACGTCCTGCTGCGACGGCCAGATGTCTTTCAGGAAGACGTCGTTGCCCTCTTTGTCCTTACCGAGCGGCTGGGATTCGAAGTCGAAGTCCATGGTGCCGGCCAGCGCGTAGGCGACCACCAGCGGTGGCGACGCCAGGTAGTTCATCTTGACGTCGGGGTTGATGCGGCCCTCGAAGTTCCGGTTGCCCGATAGCACGGCGGTCACCGACAGGTCGTTGTCGTTGATGGCCTTCGAGATTTCGTCGGGCAGCGGACCGGAGTTGCCGATGCAGGTGGTGCAGCCGTAGCCGACCAGGTAGAAGCCGAGCTTCTCCAGATACGGCCAGAGGCCGGCTTTGTCGTAGTAGTCGTTGACCACCTGCGAGCCGGGCGCCATAGTGGTCTTCACCCACGGCTTGGACGCCAGTCCCTTTTCGACGGCGTTGCGGGCCAGCAGCGCGGCGCCCAGCATCACCTCGGGGTTGGAGGTGTTGGTGCACGACGTGACCGCGGCGATCACCACCGCGCCGTGGTCGAGCACGAATTCGCCTCGCTCGTCGGACTTTACAGTCACCGGGTTGCTCGGGCGGCCCTTGGCATGTGCGGCCGCCGAGTGCACCTCGGGGACGTCGTCGGCGTGTCCGTTCGACACCGCGCCGGGATCGCTGGCCGGGAAGGTCTCCTCGACCGCCTCGTCCAGCTTCGAGTAGCCCTGGTGGCCGTCCGCGTCGCCGTCGACGTAACTGAGGATCTGGTCGCGGAAGGTGGACTTGGCCGCCGACAAGGCAATTCGGTCCTGCGGACGCTTCGGTCCGGCGATCGACGGCACCACCGTGGAGAGGTCGAGCTCGAGGTACTCAGAGAAGGCGGGCTCGTGGTCGGGGTCGTGCCACAGCCCCTGCTCTTTGGCGTAGGTCTCCACCAGTGCCAGTTGCTGTTCGGGGCGGCCGGTGAACCTGAGGTAAGAGATGGTCTCCTCGTCGATGGGGAAAATGGCTGCGGTGGAACCGAATTCGGGGCTCATGTTGCCCAGCGTGGCGCGGTTGGCCAGCGGCACCTCGGAAACACCCTTGCCGTAGAACTCGACGAACTTGCCGACGACACCGTGCTTGCGCAGCATCTCGGTGACGGTCAGCACGACGTCGGTGGCGGTGACGCCGGCCTGAATCTCACCGGTCAGCTTGAAGCCGACCACGCGCGGGATCAGCATCGACACCGGCTGGCCCAGCATCGCGGCCTCGGCCTCGATGCCGCCTACGCCCCAGCCCAGCACGCCCAGGCCGTTGACCATCGTGGTGTGCGAGTCGGTTCCCACACAGGTGTCGGGGTAGGCGGTCAGATTTCCCGCGTCATCCGCTCGGGACATCACGACACTGGCCAGGTACTCGATGTTGACCTGGTGCACGATGCCGGTGCCCGGGGGCACCACCTTGAAGTCCTTAAAAGCTCCCTGGCCCCAGCGCAGGAACTGGTAGCGCTCGCCGTTGCGCTGGTACTCGATCTCGACGTTGCGCTCGAACGCGTCGGGGGTGCCGAACAGGTCGGCGATCACCGAGTGGTCGATCACCAAGTCGGCGGGCGCGAGCGGGTTGACCTTCTCCGCGTCGCCGCCGAGGTCGACGATGGCCTCACGCATGGTGGCCAGGTCGACGATGCAGGGCACCCCGGTGAAGTCCTGCATCACCACGCGGGCGGGCGTGTACTGGATCTCAATGCTGGGTTCCGCCTTGGGATCCCAGTTCGCGATGGCCTCGATGTGGTCTTTGGTGATGTTCGCGCCGTCCTCGTTGCGCAACAGGTTCTCGGCCAGCACCTTGAGGCTGTAGGGGAGCTTTTCGGTGTTGGGGACGGCGTCGAGACGATAGATCTGGTAACTCTGGTCGCCGACCTTGAGGGTGTCGCGGGCTTCGAACGAATTCACAGAATCAGTCACTTCAAACTCCAGAGTCTTTAGTTCTCCCACCGCGACGGGCTGGCGTCGGCGGGTCGTCCAAACGATGAGGCCAACTTTAACAGTACGCTTGTCCTGCATTACGACGGCACTCGTGACTTCAGTCTTATCGCCGCGGCCGCCGGTTTAAACCCCCGACGGTGAAGTCGCGTACGGTGCCTCTAGCACTACCGCAGGAGGCGCAGATGACCGGGCACGATTCGTTCGTTGCACCGCTACCGCAGGACACCGTGTTCTCGCACTCGACGCTGCCGCTCTACATTCCGGTGGACGTCGACATGACCTTGGTGAAGGCTCAGGTCGCCGCCACCGGGGTCAGCGCCCCGCCGTCGGCGATGCCGGGACTGCTCGACGTGGTCAACCGGGCGCACGCCGACGGCATCAACCTCAAGATCGTGCTGCTCGACCACAACCCCCCGAACGACACCCCGTTGCGCGACATCTCGACGGTGGTCGGCGCGGACTATCACGACGCGACGGTGCTGACGCTCAGCCCGAGCTACGTCGGCAGCTACAGCACGCAGTTCCCCCGCGTCACGCTCGAGGCCGGCGAGGACATCGCCAAGACCGGCAACCCGGTGGTCTCCGCGCAGCATTTCCTGCATGAGTTGGAGACGCCCGAGTTTCCCTGGACCGGGCTGACGATTTTCCTCTTGATCGCCGTCTTCGCGGCGGCGGTCGGCACCCGGTTGTTGCAGCTGCGTAGCAAGCGCACAGCAACGACCGACGACACCGCGGCCACCCCGGCCGCCGACACCAATACCGCGGTGTAATCACCGGTATTCGCTTCTTCGGGTTCCGTCGACGAACCCTCGCGGCCGACTGCGGCAAACCGGGCAGGTCACTGTTCGGTCACATTAAACGCACGTAGAGAGTGCGATTTCGGTGGAGCGTTTGCACGCCCACCGGTGTGACGTACGGTGCAAATGATGCTGGTGTTGTCTTTGGCGCCTTTCGGGGAACCTGTGGCTGGCGCCACCCGTCGTGTTGAGCCGTAGGAGACCTGAGTCGAATGAGACGCACACGCTGGGGGTCTTCTGCGCGACCGGCCGCAAGGCTGGTGCGGCCCGTCGTCCCATTCGTTTTGAGCCTGGCGCTGCTGATCGCGACGCCGGGCCTCGCGGAGGCCGACCCCACCGCCGACAACCTGGCCGCACTCATCGCCGACGTCGCCAAGGCCAACCAGCGGCTGCAGAACCTGAGCGCCGAAATCCAGACCGAGCAGGAAAGCGTCAACAAGGCTCTGGTCGACGTGGAGACCGCGCGGGACAACGCGGCCACCGCCCAGCACGATGTGGAGACCAGCCAGCAGGCGGTCAAAGACGCCAACATCGCCATCGCCGGGGCGCAGCGCCGCTTCGACACGTTCGCCGCGGCCACCTATATGAACGGTCCGTCGAACAGCTACCTGACGGCGAGCAGTCCCGACGACATCATCGCGACCGAAGCGGCCGCCAAGAACCTGACGACGAGCTCGCAGACCGTGATGGCCAAGCTGCAGCAGGCCCGCACCGAGCAGGTGAACAAGGAATCGGCGGCGCGGCTGGCCAAGCAGAATGCCGATAAGGCCGCCGCCGACGCCAAGTCCAGTCAGGACGCGGCGGTGGCGGCGCTGACCAACTCCAAGCAGAAGTTCGACCAGCAACGCGAAGACATCATTCGCCTTGCCGCCGAACGGGATCAGGCTCAGGTCAAGCTCGAAGCGGCCAAGCGCGAGGCCGCACGTCTTTGGGCCGCCGGTGCGGGCGGGCCCGGAGCGCCCGCGTCGGGTGACCGGTGGGAGACCGGATCGGGCGCGCCGGCGCCGTCGTCCGGGGGCCGTCAGTGGGATGGCGCCTGGGACCCGACGTTGCCGATGATCCCGAGCGCCAACGTTCCCGGCGACCCGATCGCGGTGATCAACCAGGTGCTCGGCATCTCGGCCACCTCGACTCAGGTCACCGCCGGTCTGGGCCGTAACTTCCTGCAGCAGATGGGCATCCTCAAGCCCGACGACACCGGCATCACCAACGCGGCGCCCGGTGGCGTCGGCGGGCGCATCCCCCGGGTGTACGGCCGGCAGGCCACCGAATACGTGATCCGGCGCGGCATGTCGCAGATCGGCGTGCCCTACTCCTGGGGCGGCGGCAACGCGGCCGGCCCGAGCAAAGGCATCGACTCCGGGGCCGGCATCACCGGCTTCGACTGTTCGGGTCTGGTGCTGTACTCGTTCGCCGGGGTGGGCATCAAGCTGCCGCATTACTCGGGCTCGCAGTACAACCTGGGCCGCAAGATCCCGTCCTCACAGATGCGCCGCGGCGACGTCATCTTCTACGGGCCGGGCGGCAGCCAGCACGTCACGATCTACCTCGGCGACGGCCAGATGCTCGAGGCCCCCGACATCGGGTTGAAGGTCCGCGTCGCCCCGGTGCGCACCAGCGGCATGACGCCCTACGTGATCCGATACATCGAGTGGTGATCGCGTGAGTACTGAACGAGGAGCCATGCCCCGCAATCGGTTTCGTCTCATCAACTTCGCCTGGATCACCGCGGTGGTGTCCGGGCTGATGTTTTCTGCGGCGCCGGCCCCTCTCGCCGGTGCCGACCCGGGCCAGTGGGACCCCACCCTGCCGGCCCAGATCAGCGCCGGTGCGCCCGGCGACCCGCTCGCGGTCGCCAACGCCTCGCTGCAGGCCACTGCTCAGGCCACCCAGACCACGATGGATCTGGGCAAGCAGTTCTTGAGCGGCCTCGGGATCAATCTCGGTGGCGATCCTCCCGCCGCGGCGGCCACTCCCAGCAATCCCGGCGCCAAGATTCCGCGGGCGAACGGCAGGCAGGCCATCGAGTACGTGATCCGCCGGATGGGCTCGCAGATGGGCGTGCCGTATTCGTGGGGCGGTGGCTCGCTGGACGGTCCGAGCAAGGGCGTCGGCGACGGCGCCAACATCACCGGCTTCGACTGCTCGGGCCTGATGCGGTACGGGTTCGCCGGCGTCGGCGTGCTGATCCCGCGGTTCTCCGGTGACCAGTACAACGCCGGGCGCCACATCCCGCCGGATCAGGCCCGGCGCGGCGACCTGATCTTCTACGGCCCGGGCGGCAGCCAGCACGTCACCATGTACCTGGGCAACGGCCAGATGCTCGAGGCGTCGGGCAGCGCCGCCAAGGTTACGGTCAGTCCCGTTCGTAAGCCCGGGATGACCCCGTTCCTGACCAGGATCATCGAGTACTGACCCCACCTGCGGTTGGGCGGGCCACCCCCGGGCCGGTGCACCAGCGTCGACGGAATTCGGCGGGCCTGGAATAGTTGGACGCGGACACGTCGCCACGACGTCGGTCGTGCCAGCAGTCGTGTCCGAATGAGCTTTGTCGGTTGAGCGGTGGAAGGTAGCAGTTCATGACAGCAGCAGGTGGGCCGCCGCTAGGCGCCAGCGGTTACTCGGGCCCGGGCGGGCAAACCGGCCCGGCTCACGAAGCACCGACGGGCGGTGGCAACGGACTGGCCGCCGAGGTGCAGACCCTGGAACGGGCCATCTTCGAGGTCAAACGCATCATCGTCGGCCAGGACCAACTGGTGGAGCGGATGCTGGTCGGCCTGTTGTCCAAGGGGCACGTGCTGCTCGAGGGTGTGCCCGGTGTGGCCAAGACGCTGGCCGTCGAGACGTTCGCCAAGGTGGTCGGCGGGACGTTCGCGCGCATCCAGTTCACGCCCGACCTGGTGCCCACCGACATCATCGGTACCCGCATCTACCGGCAGGGCAAGGAAGAGTTCGACACCGAGCTCGGCCCGGTCGTGGTCAACTTCCTGCTCGCCGACGAGATCAACCGTGCCCCGGCGAAGGTGCAGTCGGCGCTGCTGGAGGTCATGCAGGAGCGCCACGTGTCGATCGGCGGCAAGACCTTCCCGCTGCCCAACCCGTTCCTGGTGATGGCGACGCAGAACCCGATCGAGCACGAGGGTGTGTACCCGCTACCCGAAGCGCAGCGCGACCGCTTCCTGTTCAAGATCAACGTCGGCTACCCGTCGCCGGAGGAGGAGCGGGAGATCATCTACCGGATGGGCGTGCGCCCGCCGGAGCCCAAGCAGATCCTGAACACCGGCGACCTGCTGCGGCTGCAGGACATCGCGGCCAACGTTTTCGTCCACCACGCGCTGGTCGACTACGTGGTGCGCGTGGTCACCGCCACGCGGCACCCCGAACAGCTCGGCATGAACGACGTCAAGACGTGGATCTCGTTCGGGGCGTCCCCGCGTGCCTCGCTGGGCATCATCGCGGCGTCCCGGTCGCTGGCGCTGGTCCGCGGTCGTGACTACGTGATCCCGCAGGACGTGGTGGACGTCATCCCCGACGTGCTGCGCCACCGGCTGGTGCTCACCTACGACGCGCTGGCCGACGAGATCTCACCGGAGATCGTCATCAACCGGGTGCTGCAGACGGTTGCCCTGCCTCAGGTGAATGCCGTGCCGCAGCAAGGTCATTCGGTGCCCCCGGTGATGCAACCCGCCGGCGCGGCCAGCGGTCGGTGACCGACCCCAAGCGGCCGGTGGTCCATCCGCCATCGATGCAGCGGGGTCAGATCGTTGACCCCAAGCTGGCGGCGGCGCTGCGCACGCTCGAACTCACCGTCAAACGCAAGCTCGACGGTGTGCTGCACGGCGATCACCTCGGCCTGATCCCGGGGCCGGGCTCGGAGCCGGGGGAGTCGCGCGAGTACCAGCCAGGCGACGACGTCCGCCGGATGGACTGGGCCGTCACCGCGCGCACGATGCACCCGCACGTGCGGCAGATGATCGCCGACCGCGAGCTGGAAACCTGGCTGGTGGTCGACATGTCGGCCAGCCTGGACTTCGGTACCACCGTGTGCGAAAAGCGGGACCTGGCCGTCGCGGCCGCGGCCGCGATCACCTTCCTCAACAGCGGGGGCGGCAACCGGCTCGGCGCGATCGTCTCCACCGGCGCCAACATCACCCGGGTGCCCGCCCGCTCCGGGCGCCAGCACGAGCAGACGCTGCTGCGCACCATCGCCACCACGCCCCGGGCCCCGGTCGGGGTGCGCGGCGATCTGGCGACGGCGATCGACGCGTTGCGCCGTCCGGAACGCCGCCGCGGCATGGCGGTGATCATCAGCGACTTCCTGGGGCCGATCAACTGGATGCGGCCACTGCGGGCCGTCGCCGCCCGGCACGAGGTGCTGGCCGTCGAGGTGCTGGACCCCCGTGACGTCGAGCTGCCCGACATCGGCGACGTGGTGCTGCAGGACGCCGAGTCCGGCGTCACCCGCGAGTTCACCATCGACGCTCAGCTGCGCGACGATTTCGCCAAGGCCGCCGCGGCGCACCGTGCCGACGTGGCGCGCACCATCCGCAGCTGCGGGGCCCCGATCCTGACGCTGCGCACCGACCGTGACTGGATCGCCGACATCGTGCGCTTTGTCGAATCCCGCCGGCGCGGTGCATTGGCAGGGCGGCAGTGACATTGCCGCTACTCGGCCCAATGTCATTGTCGGGCTTTGAACATTCGTGGTTCTTTCTGTTCCTGCTTGTCGTTGTCGGACTGGCCGCGCTCTACATCCTGATGCAGCTGGCGCGACAGCGGCGCATGCTGCGGTTCGCCAACATGGAGCTGCTGGAAAGCGTCGCCCCCAAACGGCCACCCAAGTGGCGGCATGTGCCGGCGATTCTGCTCATCGCGTCGCTGGTGCTGTTCACCATCGCGATGGCTGGCCCGACGAACGACGTCCGGATTCCCCGCAACCGCGCGGTGGTGATGCTGGTCATCGACGTCTCGCAATCCATGCGCGCTACCGACGTGCAGCCCACCCGGATGGCGGCCGCCCAGGAAGCCGCCAAGCAGTTCGCCGACGAGCTGACCCCGGGCATCAACCTCGGGCTGATCGCCTACGCCGGGACCGCGACGGTGTTGGTGTCGCCGACGACCAACCGCGAATCGACCAAGACCGCGCTGGACAAGCTGCAGTACGCCGATCGCACCGCGACCGGGGAGGGCATCTTCACCGCCCTGCAGGCCATCGCGACGGTGGGAGCGGTGATCGGCGGCGGCGACAAACCGCCGCCGGCGCGCGTCGTGCTGTTCTCCGACGGCAAGGAGACGATGCCGACCAACCCGGACAACCCGAAGGGTGCCTTCACCGCCGCGCGCACCGCCAAGGACCAGGGCGTGCCGATCTCGACCATCTCCTTCGGCACCCCGTACGGCTTCGTCGAGATCAACGACCAGCGCCAGCCGGTGCCCGTCGACGACGAGACGCTGAAGAAGGTCGCCCAGCTCTCGGGTGGAAACGCTTACAACGCAGCGTCATTGCAGGAACTGAAATCCGTGTACGCGACGCTGCAGCAGCAGATCGGCTACGAGACCATCAAGGGCGACGCCAGCGTGGGCTGGGTGCGGCTGGGTGCGGTGGTGCTGGCGCTCGCCGCACTGGCGGCGTTGCTGATCAACCGGCGCCTACCGACCTAGCGTTCGGCCGAGGTGACCGTCAGCCGGCGGCAATGATCGCCGAGGGCGGGTAAGACGCGGGGATCGGATTGAGATTCGGCACCACGGGGACGCCCGGCGCCACCGGGTCGACGCGACTGAGCGTGAAGCGCGCCCCGCCGGCCAGTTCCTGCGGCGTGCACATGAACTCCGGGGTGGCCTGGAGCCGCCAGCGTTCCTGCGCCAGGCAGGCGCGCTGTCCTTCCCGGGTGGCGGCGTCGAGGAGCGCGAGCGCGTCGGCCCAGGATTCGTCGGTGCGTGTCTGCAGCACGAGCGGCTTACCGTGGGCGTGCGCGACCAGGTAGTCGAGTGCGACCGGCACGCCCGCCAGCTCGTCGCGGTCTCGGCGCAGGGAGTCCGTGGTGAGCGCGAGCACCACCCCGACCGCCAGGCTGACAGCCGCGACGCCGGCCGTCAGGCGGCGGGCGACCAGCACTTGCCGCGACATTGCCAACACCACCAGCGCCGACGAGCCAAGGATGAGCAAAACCAGCGGCAACGCGTAAGAAAAGACGCCGATGTACGACTGCCAGAGATGGTCCACGCCGTACCAGCAGTAGAAGGCGAACAGCGCGGTGGCCAATGCGGTGACCCGAAACAGCCGGCGGGAGAAGTCACACACCGCCTCGTCGATGCCGGGGTGTGACAGCTTGCGGACCAGCGCCAGATCCGCCGCGAACAACGCCACCAGGAACACCGCGCCGAGGGCGGGACTCGGGCCCCAGAACTGCACGAGAAATCGCGCGGCCGCGACCGGCGGATTCGGGGCCCGGTGGCCGTAGGCCAGGTACTGCGGAATCTCGCCCGGCCAGTGCAGGGTCACGTTGAGCACCATCGGAAGCAGGAACAACGCCAACACCGCTGAGGCGACCAGCACGTCGCGGCGGTGCGTGAGCAACTGGCGCCGCCGGGGGACGAGCGCCACCAGCGCAAGCAGGGGAACCACGGCCAGGAATTCCGCGTGCCCGTGCACCAGCAGGCCGCCGGCGAGCACCATGATCCACAGGTGGCGCAGCCGTCCGGCCGCCACCGACGCGACCGCGACGAGGTAGAGGAAGAAGGGCGCGAAGCAGGCGTGCGGCATCCAGGTGGAGCAGACCAGCTGGGGGTGCTCGGCGAGGAAGATGAGGGTGATGCCGGCCGCCGTGAGCACTGCCGGTGCCGAGCGCACCCACGAATAGAGGATGGTCAACGCGAGTGCGATCAGCGTCGCGTTGAGTGCCATGATCGCGATCGCCTGACCGTTGTAGGCCGCCGGAACGACGCGGGTCACGTCGTGCAGCAACCATTCGCCGGCGGCCTGCACGTAGAAGAAAGCCGGACCGGGATGGTGGAAACCGACCCTGGAGTAGTGCCCGGTCAGCAGGGCGAAATGCTTGGCTTGCATGGTGAGAATCGAGTTGGCCGCCGGATCTCCGGCCTCGTAGACAGGGTGGCCGAAGAGCCCGTGGTTGCGCACCAGCAGCAGGATGAGCAAGCCGCCGCAGCAAACCGCGAAGAGCGCCGCGGCTCGGGCGTCGATCCGGAAGAGACGGGTCGGGGCTGCGGCCATGAGGCTCAGATCCTAGGGGAGCCACCCCGGGTTCTCGCGTTGCGTCCGCGCTGAGCCGATTGCAGCCCTGGCAGGCCGAGGCGATAAGTTGGCCGGGTGACTGAAGCAGCCACCGAACTCGCCGCCAACGGCGTCAAACCGGCATTCGTATCCCGTTCAGTCCTGGTCACCGGCGGAAACCGGGGGATCGGGCTGGCGATCGCACAGCGGCTGGCCGCCGACGGTCACAAGGTGGCCATCACGCACCGCGGATCCGGGGCGCCCGAGGGACTGTTCGGTGTCGAGTGCGACGTGACCGACAACGACGCCGTCGACCGCGCCTTCAAAGAGGTCGAGGAGCACCAGGGCTCGGTCGAGGTGCTGGTGTCCAACGCCGGCGTCTCCGCGGACGCGTTCCTCATCCGGATGACCGAGGAGAGGTTCGAGAAGGTCATCAACGCCAACCTCACCGGCGCGTTCCGGGTTGCCCAGCGTGCGTCGCGCAGCATGCAGAAGAAGCGGTTCGGGCGGATGATCTTCGTGGGCTCGGTCTCCGGCAGTTGGGGCATCGGTAACCAGTCCAACTACGCGGCCTCCAAGGCCGGTCTCATCGGCATGGCCCGTTCGATCTCCCGGGAGCTGTCCAAGGCCGGGGTGACCGCGAACGTGGTGGCCCCCGGCTACATCGACACCGAGATGACGCGTGCGCTCGACGAGCGGATTCAGGCAGGGGCGCTGGAATTCATTCCGGCGAAGCGGGTCGGCACCGCCGCGGAGGTCGCCGGGGTGGTCAGCTTCCTGGCATCCGAGGACGCGAGTTACATCGCCGGCGCGGTCATCCCGGTCGACGGCGGCATGGGCATGGGCCACTAACTTCAACCCCCACAACGGATTTCGATCAGATTTAAGGACGGACATGGCAGGACTGCTCGACGGCAAACGGATTCTGGTCTCCGGGATCATCACCGATTCGTCGATTGCTTTTCACATCGCCAAGGCGGCCCAGGAGGCGGGTGCGCAGTTGGTGCTCACCGGGTTTGACCGGTTGCGCCTGATTCAGCGCATCGCCGACCGGCTGCCGGAGAAGGCGCCGCTGATCGAACTCGACGTGCAAAACGAGGAACACCTGAACTCGCTCGCCGAGCGGGTGTCGGCCGAGATCGGCGAGGGCAACAAGCTCGACGGTGTGGTGCACTCGATCGGTTTCATGCCGCAGACGGGGATGGGCATCAACCCGTTCTTCGACGCGCCGTACGAGGACGTCTCCAAAGGCATTCACATCTCGGCGTATTCGTATGCCTCGCTGGCCAAGGCGGTGCTGCCGATCATGAATCCCGGCGGCTCCATCGTGGGCATGGACTTCGACCCTAGCCGGGCGATGCCGGCCTACAACTGGATGACGGTGGCCAAGAGCGCGCTCGAATCGGTCAACCGATTCGTGGCGCGCGAGGCGGGCAAGTCCGGTGTGCGCTCCAATCTTGTTGCCGCGGGCCCCATCCGGACGCTGGCCATGAGCGCCATCGTCGGCGGCGCGCTCGGCGACGAGGCCGGTGCGCAGATGCAGCTCCTCGAAGAGGGGTGGGACCAGCGCGCCCCCCTCGGCTGGAACATGAAGGACCCGACGCCGGTCGCCAAGACGGTGTGCGCGTTGCTCTCGGACTGGCTGCCGGCGACGACGGGGACCATCATCTACGCCGACGGCGGCGCAAGCACCCAATTATTGTAAAAGCGGAATTGCTTTAAAGCCTAATGGAATTCGACGCCGTCCTGCTGCTGTCCTTCGGTGGGCCGGAAGGTCCCGAGCAGGTTCGGCCGTTTTTGGAGAACGTCACCCGGGGCCGCAACGTGCCCCCGGAACGTCTCGACAACGTCGCCGAGCACTATATGCATTTCGGCGGGGTGTCGCCGATCAACCGGATCAACCTGGCGCTGATCCAGCAGCTGCGCGCCGAGCTCGAAGGCCGCGGCCTGGACCTGCCGGTCTACTTCGGCAACCGCAACTGGGAACCCTACGTCGAAGACACCGTCGCGACGATGCGGGACAACGGAATTCGGCGGGCCGCGGTATTCACCACATCGGCATGGAGCGGCTATTCCAGCTGCACGCAATACGTCGAGGACATCGCGCGGGCGCGCGAGGCGGCCGGGCCGGATGCGCCCGAATTGGTCAAGCTGCGGCCCTATTTCGACCACCCGCTGTTCGTGCAGATCTTCGCCGACACCATCGGTGCGGCGTCGGGCGCGCTGACCGCCGAACAACAGGCCGGCGCGCGTCTGGTGTTCACCGCGCATTCCATCCCGGTGGCCGCCGACGACCGGCTGGGCCCGCAGCTGTACAGCCGCCAAGTCGCCTATGCCGCAAGCCTTGTGGCGGCCGCCGCCGGATACCCCGAGTACGACCTGGCGTGGCAGTCCCGGTCGGGGCCGCCCCAGGTTCCGTGGCTGGAGCCCGACGTCGCCGACCACCTCGCTGCCTTGGCGCAGGCCGGCACCGAGGCCGTCATCGTCTGCCCGATCGGGTTCGTGGCCGACCACATCGAGGTGGTGTGGGACCTCGATAACGAGCTGGCGGCCCAGGCGGAGGCGGCGGGCGTGACGATGGTGCGGGCCTCGACGCCCAACGCCCACCCGCGTTTCGCGCAACTGGCCGCCGACCTGATCGACGAACTGCGCTACGACCGGCCGCCCGAGAGGGTGGCCGGGCCGGACCCGGTGCCGGGCTGCCTGGCCAGCGCCAATGGCGCACCGTGCCGCCCGCCGCACTGCGCGGCCGGCACCGGCCCTCGGGACTAGCGGCGATCGCGAGCGCGGCGGAGCCGGGCGAAGCGGGTCGGTGCCATCAGGATCAATCGCCCCAGGCGGAATGCAGGATCGCGGTCACGGCCGCCATCCGCGCCGTACGCACCACGGCGGTCAGCGGTCGCAGCGCATCGCTGGCGATGCGCGCCTCCGACGATGACTGCGTTCCCAGCGGTTCCGGGCCGGCGGCGACGGGCGCGGTGAAACGGTCCGGAGAGTCGGATCGGCTCAGCCCCGCGCTGACCGCGATGATGGCGTCGACGTGCGCGGCGTTCTCCAGCACCCGCAGCGCACGCGTCGGCGCGTGGTCGGGAATGCGGTGTTGCCGTGCGGATTCCAGTAGCTGCTCGACCAGCCCGCGCGGGTCGTCCACGTCGGAGGCCGCGGCACCCAGCCCGATCGCGCCCAGCGCGTCGGCGGCCGAGCGCACGGCCGAGCGCAGCGTGTACTCGGCGTCGCCGAGCTCGTGGTGGTCCAGCACCGGCGCGGCGGGCAGCGAGTACACCGTCCAGGTCAGCGCGCACAACTCCGCCAGCCGCGTCTCGTAGTCGTCGGGCGCGTCCTCGTCGTCCTCGTAGGAGAATTCGGGCACCAGACCGACGGCGGCGGCGGGGTTGCGGGGATTGGCGATGATGACCGCCTCGCCGGCGGCCAGGGCGTCGCGCTCGAATTGCGTTCCGGGGGTTAGCCCGCGCACATCGCCGGGCACCGGCAAAACCACGTTGATCGTCCCGCGCATCAGGCTGATCGCATCCGGCGTCGAGGTCGGCCGGCCGATCGCGGCACGCAATGTCTGCAGCAACGTGACCGTCCCGGCGTCGTGCACGTCGGGCCAGGGCAGCCCGGTATGGCCCGCGGCGACGGCATCATACGCGGTCACCGATTGCTTTGGCGCCCAAACGGATAACGCGTCCAGGACATCGTCGGGCGCGGCCTTTCCGGCGAGCCAGGCATTGGCCCACAGGGACAGCGAAACACTGGGACACCACACGAGAACGCAGTGTAGTTGTTTTGCCCGGCAAAGGCGGATCACGCGTATTCTTGCCGCATGGCCGCCGCGGTGCTTTGGCTAATATTCGCGCTGGTGCTGGCCGGTGCGGAGGCACTTACCGGCCATTTGTTTTTGGTGATGCTCGGTGGGGGCGCACTGGCCGCCTCGCTAACCAGTTGGCTGACCGGCTGGCCGGTGTGGGCGAACGGCGCGGTGTTTCTGGTCGTCTCGGTGCTGCTGCTGGTGCTGGTTCGTCCGCCGCTGAAGCGACGGCTGACGCCGGCCGGGATGCCGCGCTTGGGAATCGAGGCGCTGCAGGGCAAGACCGCGCTGGTGCTCGAGCGGGTCGCACGCGACGAGGGCCAGGTGAAACTCGACGGCCAGGTGTGGACGGCGCGCCCGCTCAACGACGGCGAGGTCTACGAACCCGGTGAGCCGGTCACCGTCATGCAGATCGACGGGGCCACCGCGGTGGTGTTCAAGAGCAGTCTGTAGCGGCGGCGAGACAAAGCTGCCAAGGACTGAGAGAGAGGAAGTCCGATGCAAGGTGCGGTTGCTGGTTTGGTGCTGCTGGCCGTCTTGGTGATCTTCGCCATCGTGGTGGTGGCCAAGTCGGTGGCACTGATACCTCAGGCAGAGGCGGCGGTGATCGAACGGCTGGGGCGATACAGCCGCACGGTCAGTGGGCAACTGACGCTGTTGGTGCCGTTCATCGATCGGGTTCGCGCCCGGGTTGATCTGCGCGAGCGGGTGGTGTCGTTCCCGCCGCAGCCGGTGATCACCGAGGACAACCTGACCCTCAACATCGACACGGTTGTCTACTTCCAGGTCACCGTGCCCCAGGCGGCCGTCTACGAGATCAGCAACTACATCGTCGGCGTGGAGCAGCTCACCACCACGACGCTGCGCAACGTCGTCGGCGGCATGACGCTCGAGCAGACGCTGACGTCGCGCGACCAGATCAACGGGCAGCTGCGCGGCGTGCTCGACGAGGCGACCGGCCGCTGGGGATTGCGGGTCGCCCGCGTCGAATTGCGCAGCATCGACCCGCCGCCGTCGATCCAGGCGTCGATGGAAAAGCAGATGAAGGCCGACCGTGAGAAGCGGGCGATGATCCTGACCGCCGAAGGTATGCGCGAGGCGGCGATCAAGGAGGCCGAGGGCCAGAAGCAGGCGCAGATTCTGGCCGCCGAGGGCGCCAAGCAGGCCGCGATCCTGGCCGCCGAGGCCGAGCGGCAGTCCCGGATGCTGCGCGCGCAGGGGGAACGCGCCGCGGCCTACCTGCAGGCGCAGGGGCAGGCCAAGGCGATCGAGAAGACGTTCGCCGCGATCAAGGCCGGCCGGCCCACCCCCGAGATGCTGGCCTACCAGTATTTGCAGACGCTGCCGGAGATGGCGCGCGGCGACGCCAACAAGGTGTGGGTGGTGCCCAGCGACTTCAACGCGGCGTTGCAGGGGTTCACCAAGCTGTTGGGAACCCCGGGCCAGGACGGGGTGTTCCGCTTCCAGCCGTCACCCGTCGACCCGGCTGACCAGGCGCCGAGGCACCAGGCTGACGACGACGCCGATGTCGCCGACTGGTTCTCCACCGAAACCGACCCCGCCATCGCCCAGGCGGTGGCCAAGGCGGAGGCGATAGCGCGCCAGCCCGCGGACGGCGCGGCGGGGGAGCTGACTCCCTAGGATTAGTGCATGAGTGTGTTGACTTCCCCGAAGACCTACGTGGCGCTCGGCGTGTTCCACGCCGTCGACGCGGTGGCGTGCGGTGTCCAGGTGGCCCCGATCAAGAAGGTCCTTGATGACGTGGGCGTCCCGGAGAACATCCGGCCCGTGCTGCCGGCGGTGAAGGCGGCCGCCGCGGTCGGTCTGCTGTCGGTCCACCGCTTTCCTGCGCTGGCGCGGCTGACGACGGCGATGCTGACGTTGTACTTCGTGCTGGCGGTCGGCGCGCACGTTCGGGTGCGCGACAAGGTCGTCAACGGCCTTCCGGCCGCGCTGTTTTTGGCGCTGGTCGCCGCGATGACGATCAAGGGGCCGGACCAGAACTAATCGAGGCGCAACTCGACCAGCGGCAGCGGGGTATCGGTGTCGGTGATCGGGACGCCGAGCGTCTGCTCCAGCACCGGGCGCATGCGTTCCCACGCCTTGGGGTGACGTGTTCGGTAGGCGGCCAGGGTGCGATCGGCCTCCGGTGTGGTCAGCACCCGCGCGACGGCGGTTCTGGGCGCGTGGCTGCCGGCGTACACCCGCACCCGCGGGTTGGCTTCAATGTTGCGGAACCACTGGGCTTTTCGACCGAAACCCGAGGCGACGACGTAGGTGCCGGGCGGGGAGTGGTCGACGACCTCCAGCGCCGCGTAACGCGGCAGTCCCGACTTGCGGCCGACGTGCTCGAGCAACAGGATGCGCGAACCGAACAACGCGCCCGCGCGGGCTTTGTAGATCCATATCGGGGCGCGCATGAGGCGGCGGGACCGCAGCAGCCGTCCGGCCAGGCTGGCGACGCCGGTGGGGAACCGGCGGGCTCCGCTGTTGTCCGATGTCATGCGGTCTCCACGGGCGTCGGGATAACGGAGACGGTACTGGGGCGACAGGCTCAGTTGTCAGGGATGCGGCGTGGGGGACGCGGGCGCTGGCGTGTGGCCACGGCGGCGCCATCGGCCGTCCCGCGCGGACGGTCATGATTGCTCGTCCAGATCTGCGGTCATGGCTACCAGCACGCGCCGGAACCGTTCGACCAGCTTTTCGATTCTGGCTGCAGTGAACACTTCAGTGTCGAATTCGACGCGTAGAACCAGTTCGTGGCCTGGCACGGCTTGTACCGAAAGCGGGTAGTGATTGTATTCGCGACTGGTGAAGCCTTTTATGTTCAACTCGTCGACGGCCGATAACGCGGCGGTGGCCATCGGGTAGTTCTCGTATACGAACAATGTGTCGAATAACTGGTCGTGCCCCGTCACCCGGTGGATCTCGTTCAGGGCCAGGTGCTGGTGGTCAAGAGTCTTGGCGTAGGCGCTTTGCAGCTGGTCAAGCAGGATGGCGGTGGTCGTCTCCGCGCCGATGGTCGCCCGCACCGGGACCGTGTTGATCAACAGACCGACCATCGATTCCGCGCCCGCCAAGTCGGGTGGCCGCCCCGACACCGCTGTGCCGAACACCACATCGTGCTGGCCGGTCAGCCATGTCAGCAGCAGCGCCCACGCGGCCTGCAAGACGGTGCTGACCGTGGTGCGGTACGAGCGCGCCAGCTCGCCCAACGCCTGCGTGGTCTCCGCGGACACCTGGAACGACTCCGTACCGCGCAGACCGAGCGCTGGGCGCCCAACGGGTCCCACCAGGCTGGGAGTGTCGAACCCGTCGAGGACCTCACGCCATGCTGTCCGAGCAGCGCCACGATCTTGTTCGGACAGCCACGTGACAAAGCTGCGATAGGACGGGGCGGCGGGCAACTGCACGCCGTAATAGCTGGCGAAGATTTCCTGCAGCAGGATCGGCTTCGACCAACCGTCGAGCACGATGTGGTGGTTGGTGAGCACGAACCGATACAGATCGTCTGCGGTGCGGATCAGGGCAGCCCGGAAGGGCGGCTGGCCGGCAAGGTCGCAGACCGCGACGCGTTCGGCGGTGCACAGCTGCTGTACCTGTTCCTCGACATCAGCATCTGCCGAGCTCAGCTCGACGTACTGCCACGCCGGCGCCGGATCGGCCGGCATGACCTGCACCGGTTCACCGAAGTCTTCGCAGAAACCGGCCACCACGTTCGGGTGGCGGGCGACGACGGCGTGCACCGCCTCGCGCAAGCGCTGCGGGTCAAGGGCACCACTCACGGTGATGTCGAGCTGCACCGCATACAAGTCGGCACTGCCCTGCCCGCTGCCGGTGTAGTACAGCAGGCCCTGCTGCAGCGGGGTGAGGGGCAACACATCGGCGATACGGTACTGCCGCGCCAGCTTGTCGAGGTCCTGCTGAGTGACACGGGCCGGTGCGATGTCGGACGGGGTCAAGCCGCCCCCGCCGCGGCGCACGTGCGCGCAGATGCCGGTCAGCGCGTCGAACCACAGCTCGCTGAGCCGGCTGACCTGCTTGTCATGCAGCGCCGAGCGCGCCCAGGTCCAGTTGGCCTGCAGCTGGGGGCCGGCCTCGGTGTCCATGGTGCCGGCATTGAGCTCCACGGTATGCGCCAGCGGCATCTGCACTGCACCCGCGGCGCCGCCCAGCGAGAAACTGTTCTCGCTGAGCCGCCACAACTCACTGCCGAGCTCGGCCGCACCACCCAGACGGCCTAGGTAGTTGAAGCCGATCACGGGGTCGGACCCACCCAGATCAAAGTCAGAGGCGAGGTAGCGCAGCAGCCCGTAGGTCAGACCGTCGGGCAGGGCGCGCAGCTGCTCCTTGGCGTCCTTGATCAGAGCGCCCAGTGCATCCTCACCCGCCGTCACCTGTTCCCAGGACAGGCCGCCGACCGGCCCCCCGAATTTGAGGGCCACCGGGTACTTGGTGGTGAACCAGCCCACCGTGCGCGACAAGTCGACGTGCGGGGCCAGCTCCTCCTGGCGGCCGTGGCCCTCCACGTCGATGCCGATAGGGGTGCTGGTGCTCAAGAGTTGCGTCCATGCCAGGCCGAACGCGATCAGCAATATGTCTTGAACCCCGGCACGAAATGCCGCCGGGGCCTCACCAAGCAGCTGGCGGGTCGTCTCGACATCCAGCGATACCGACAGTTGGCCCGCGCTGACGTAGGTGTCCTCCGGCTGTACCGGCGGTAACGCGGCCGGGATTGCCGCCACCTGACGCCACGCCTCGGCCTGGGCCATCACGTCTGCGCTCTGCGCGTACTCGGCCAACAGCGACGACCACCGGGCAAACGACGTCCCGGGCGCCGGCAGCGCCACCGGCTGGCCACTGCGATGCTGGGCCCACGCGATATTGATGTCTTCCAACAGGATTCGCCACGACACGCCATCGATGGACAGGTGGTGAATGATCAACGCCAACTGGCTCGTCGACTCGGCCCACACCGCGCGCAGCATTGCCCCGACGCCCGGGTTGAGCCGTGACCGGGCCGCCACCAACGCTTCTGCCGACAGCGTGTCGACGGTATCCACGCAGCCGGCGGCATCTACTGTCCCCACTTCGGACGCCCACAACAACCAGCCGCCGGCGCCGTCATCGTCGACGCGCAGCCGCAACGTGGCGTGCCGGTCCAGCAACGACTGCAGGACCACCACCGCGTCGGCCTGCGCGACACCTGCGGGAGCTTGCAACACCATCGTCTGGTTGAACTGCTCGACCGCACCCTCGACGCTGTGCAGCCAGCGCATGATCGGGGTGGCCACCACTGACCCGGTGCCTTCGTCGACCAGGCCGCCCTCGCCATCGACGACCACCGTGGCGACCTGCGCGAGGCGCGCCACCGTCTGTTCGACGAAAACGTCACGCGGACGGCACATTACGCCGGCAGCGCGGGCACGGGCCACGACTTGCATCGACAGGATGCTGTCCCCGCCCAGATCGAAGAACGAGTCATCGACACCGATCCGCTGCACACCCAATACCTGGGCATAGATGCCGGCCAGGATTTCCTCGACCGCGCTGGATGGAGCGCGGTAATGGTCCACATCCCGGTATTCGGGTGCCGGCAGGGCGCGGACGTCGAGTTTGCCGTTGACCGTCAATGGCAGCGCCTCGAGCACGACGACCGCGACCGGCACCATGTAGGTCGGCAACCGGTCACCCAATTGGGTGCGGATCTCAGCCGGGTCGGCGGTCCCGGTGATGTAGCCCACCAGCCGCTTGTCGCCGGGACGGTCCTCGCGCGCGATCACCGCCGCATGATCGACACCGTCCAGCCCGGTGAGGGCCGCCTGGATCTCACCGAGCTCGATGCGATACCCGCGGATCTTGACCTGCTCATCAGCACGCCCGACGTAACGCAGCTGACCATCGGCGCCCCACGACACCAAATCCCCGGTGCGATACATGCGTGAACCCGGTTGTCCGAACGGGCACGCCACAAACCGCGTCGAGCTCAACCCGGGCCTGCCCACATACCCGGCGGCCAGCCCGCCACCGGCCACATACAGCTCGCCGACCAGCCCGGTGGGCACCTGACGCAGCCACCCGTCGAGCACGTAGAAGGCAAGGTGGGCCAACGGCACCCCGATGGGGCTGGCATTGCTGTCGAGGTCGCCGTCGACGATCTCGCGGAACGAGGCGTGCACCGTCGTCTCGGTGATGCCATACATATTGATCAGACGCGGCAGTCCCGGGTGGTGGTTCAGCCAGGTCGCCAGACGGTTGGGTTCGAGCGCCTCGCCACCGAACACCACCGACTGCAACTTCAGCTGCTGTCCCAGTTCCGGGGAGAGCCCATCGGCGGCCTGTAGCGCATAAAACGCTGACGGCGTCTGGCTCAACACACTGACCTGTTCACGAACCAGCAAGGCGTGCAACTCCTCTGGCGAACGCACCACCGAATCGGGCACCACCACCAACCGCCCGCCATACAACAGTGCGCCAAAGATTTCCCACACCGAGAAGTCAAACGCCAACGAATGACACTGCGTCCACACCTGGCCCAACGTCAACTGGGCGTCCAACGAATCCAGCAACCAGGTGACGTTGTGATGAGACACTGCAACGCCTTTGGGCGTTCCGGTGGTACCCGATGTATAAATGACGTAAGCGATGTTCTCGGTCGCCACCGCAGGCAGCGCGGTCTCGGGCTGAGTCGTCAGCGCGGGGTCGTCGATGTCGATGAGGGGCAAGCCAGACCGCTCCAGCCGTGACCGCACGTCCGCGGTGGTGACCACCGCGATAGGCGCGCAATCGCCCAACACGAACTCCATCCGCGCCGCGGGTACCGTCGGATCGATCGGCACGTACGCCGCCCCGGTCTTGAGCACCGCCAAGATCGCCATCACCGCTTCGGCCGACCGCGGGATCACCACCGCCACCCGCTGACCGGGACCCGCGCCCCGCCCAGTAAGCATGTGCGCCAACCGGTTTGCCGATTCCTCAACGTCGCGGTAGGTCCACGAGCGCTCGCCGCAGGTGATTGCGACCGCCTCCGCGGCGCGAGCCACCTGTGCGGCGAACAACTCCGGAATCGATGCCTGTCCGCTTGGCCGTTGGGCCAACACCGCCCGGTTCCCCCACGCATCGAGTCGCTCATGCTCGGCAGCGTCGAGCAGATCGAGAGACGACAACCGCCGCGCGGGATCGGCGATCATTGCCACCAGCACCCGCTGTAACCGGTCGATCAGCGTGGCAATGGCCGCACGGTTAAAAGCGGCTGTGTCGAATTCGACGCGAAGGCTCAGTTCGTGGCCGGGCGTCGCTACCACCGAAAGCGGGTAGTGGTTGAACTCGCGGACGTCAAACTCGGTAACTGTCAGGTCATTCGCGCCCAACAGGGCGGCGGGGTCGACCGGATAGTTCTCGTACAGGAAGAGCGTGTCGAACAGCTGATCGTGACCGGTGACGCGGTGGATCTCGGGCAGAGCCAGATGCTCGTGTTCGAGCGTGTCGTTATGGATGCGCTGCAGCTGCTCCAGCAGATCGACGACTGTGGTCCCGGCGGTGGTGGTGGCCCGCACCGGCACGGTATTGATCATCAGGCCCACAATGGATTCCGAGCCGATCAGCTCGCTCGGCCTACCCGAGACCGCGGTGCCGAACGCCACATCATGCTGACCGGTCAACCACATCAGCAGCTGCGCCCATGCGCCCTGCAGGACGGTGCTCACGGTGGTGTGGCATGAGCGGGCCAGCTCGGTGAGGGCCGCTGTGGTGTCGTCGGACACCCGGAAGGATGCGACGTCTCGCCGCGCTATCTGGCCAGGAGTGCCCACCAATGTCGGGGACTCGAAACCCGCCATTACGCCGCGCCAAACCCCTTGCGCCACAATGTGATCCTGCCCGTGCAGCCAGGTGACAAAGCTGCGGTACGACGGAGCCGCGGGCAGCCGCTCGCCGTGGTAACTGCCGAACATCTCCTGCATCAGGATTGGCAGCGACCAGCCATCGGCCACGATGTGGTGAATGGTGAGCACGAAGCGGTACCGGTCTGCTGCGGTGCGGATCAACGCCACCCGGAACGTCGGCTGCTTGTCAACCAGGTCGCAGACCGCGGCGCGCTCCGCGGCACACAGTCGCTGGACCTGCTGATCTGGGTCGCCGTCCGCTGGGTCCAATTCAACGTCCTGCCACGCGAGCACCGGGTTGGCGGGGATGACCTGCACCGGCTCATCGAAGTCTTGGCAGAACCGGGCCACCAGGTTGGGATGCCGGTTGACGACCGTCTGCACGGCCTCGCGCAGGCGGTGCGCATCGAGGGCGCCGTTGACCGTGATAACGAGCTGCACGGTGTACAGGTCGTCCAGACCCGGAGCGAAGCTGGTGTGGAACAGCAGACCCTGCTGCACCGGGGTGAGCGGCAGCACGTCCAAGACGTCGCCCTGCGAGCAGAGTTCGTCGATCTGCTGCTGGCTGAGGCGGGCGGGGGCGATATCGGACGGAGTGAGCCCACCCCCACCGGCTTTCACGTGCGCGCAGATGCCGGCCAGAGCCTCAAACCACAATTGGCTCAGCCGGCTGACCTGCTCGTCATTCAGCGCCGAGGGCGCCCATGTCCAGTTCGCCTGCAGGTGCGGCCCGGCCTCGGTGTCGATGGTGCCGGCATTGAGCTCCACCGTGTGCGCCAACTGAAGGGGCACCGCCGCAGCCACGCCCGCAAACGACAGACTCTCGTCGTTGATCCGCCACAAGTCGCCGGGCAGGTCGGCTCCCGCACCCAGACGGCCCAGGTAGTTGAACCCGATCGTCGGGTCAGGCCCACCGAGATCGACCTCGGGGTTCAGGTAGCGCAACAGACCATAGGTCAGCGGATCGGGCAGGGCGCGCAGCTGCTCCTTAGCGTCCTTGATCAGAGCGCCCAGTGCGGCCTCACCGGCGACCACCTCCGCCCACGACAGGGCACCGACCGTCAACGCGACCGGATATTTGGTGGTGAACCAGCCCACCGTGCGCGACAGGTCCACATAGGGAGCGAGCTCCTCGTGGCGACCGTGGCCCTCGACGGCGATGCCGATCGGCGCACCCACGCCCAGACCGAGAAACTCCGCGAACGCCAGCCCGAAGGCGATCAGCAATATGTCGCCGACCCCGGCGTGGAACGCGGCCGGCACCTCACCCAGCAGCAGGCGGGTTGTCTCGACATCCAGCGACGCCGACGTCTGCCCGGCGGTCTGAAAAGTATCCACCCCGGGTTGCACCGTCGGCAGCGCGGCCGGTATTGCCGCCACCTTTCCCCACGTCTCGGCCTGCGCCACTACCTCGGCGCGGCGCGCATGCGCAGCAAGCAGCGCCGACCACCGCGCAAACGACGTCCCGCCGGCGGGCAATGCCACGGGCTGGCCGGCGTGGTGCTGTGCCCAGGCGATGTTGAGGTCCTCCAATAGGATTCGCCACGACACCCCGTCCACGGCCAGGTGATGAATGATCAGTGCCAGCTGGCCGGTGGAAGTCGCCCACACCGCGCTGAGCATCAGTCCCTCCGCCGGGTTCAACTGCGTCCGGGCCTGCACCAGCGCCTCATCCGACAACACATCGACGCTATGCAGGCATCCGCCCGCGTCCACCGACCCAGCTTCGGGTGCCTCCAGCGACCAGCCGTCGGCGCCGTCATCATCGATGCGCAGCCGCAACGCGGCATGCCGATCGAGCAACGCCTGCAGGACGACCGCAACGTCGGCCTCAGTCACCCCCGCCGGGGCGGCCACCACCAAGGTCTGGTTGAACTCGTCGATCGGGCCCTCGAGGCTGTGCAACCAACGCATGATCGGGGTGGCCACCACCGGGCCGATGCCCTCGTCGACGACGCCGGCCTCACCATCGGCCACCGTCGCGACCCGCGCGAGTCGCGCCACCGTTTGTTGGACGAAAAGATCACGCGGACGGAACATCACGCCGGCCGCCCGGGCGCGGGCCACGACTTGCATCGACAAGATGCTGTCGCCGCCGAGGTCAAGGAACGAGTCGTCGACTCCGACTCGCTCCATCCCGAGGACTTGGGCGTAGATGTCGGCCAGGATTTCTTCGACCGCGTCGGCCGGGGCCCGGTACTCACCGGCGGTGTACTCCGGTGCGGGCAAGGCGCGCTTGTGGAGCTTTCCGCTGGCCGTCAGTGGGATTGCCGGCAGCACCACCACCGCGGCGGGGACCATGTAGGCCGGCATCCGATCGGCCAATGCGGTGCGGATCTCGGTCGGGTCGGCGGTGCCTGTGATGTAACCCACCAGCCGCTTGTCGCCGGGGCGGTCCTCGCGGACGATGACCGCCGCCTGCGCCACGCCGTCCAGCGCGGCGAGAGCCGACTGGATCTCCCCGAGTTCGATGCGGTACCCGCGGATCTTGACCTGCTCATCGGCGCGGCCCAGGTGTCGCAGCTGCCCATCCGCACCCCAGGACACCAGGTCGCCGGTGCGATACATGCGTGTCCCGGCGGCCCCGAACGGGCACGCCACGAACCGCGACGCGGTCAAACCCGCGCGACGCACATATCCGAGGCCCACGCCGCGGCCGGCCAGATACAGTTCGCCGACCACACCGGGAGGCACCCGCTGTAACCAGTTGTCCAGCACAAACATCGCCGCCCCGGGTATCGGCGACCCGATCGGCACCAGCCCTGGCCCCGGCGTCAGGGGCGTACTCAGCGACGCACACACCGTCGCCTCGGTCGGACCGTAGGCATTGATCATCACCCGCCCGGGTGCCGCCCACCGATCTACCAAGTTGGGCGGGCAGACCTCACCGCCCACCACCAACGCCGTCTTCTCCAACCCCTCCGGTGACAGCATCGCCACGGCCGACGGCGTTTGAGTCAGCACGCTGACCTGTTCCGCGAGAAGCAACGCGTGGAAATCTTCCGGGAAGCCCACCACCGACTCGGGCACCACCAACAGTCGCCTGCCCCGCAGCAGCGCCCCCCAGATATCCCACACCGACAAGTCGAAGGCGGAGGAGTGGCACTGCGCCCACACCCCCCCGGGCGGCAGGCGCTCGTCGAGCGCCTCGATCAGCCAGGTGACGTTGTGGTGCGCGATGGCTACGCCTTTGGGTGTCCCGGTGGTGCCCGAGGTGTAGATGATGTAAGCGACGTTTTCGGGGGCCGGCATTGGAAGGGCGGTGCCGGGTTGGGCCTCGATGGCGGGATCGTGGGCATCGACGACCATCAGAGCGGAGCCGTCCAGCCGCGAGCGCAGTTCGGCCGTGGTGATCACAGCGGCCGGTGCGGCGTCGGCAAGCATGAACTTGGTCCGCGACGACGCGTGCGCCGGGTCGATCGGCACATACGCCGCCCCGGTCTTGAGCACCGCCAGCATCGCCACGATCGCGTCCGCACACCGGGGGAAAAACAGCGCCACACACTGTCCCGGGCCAACCCCATGACCGACCAGAAAATGCGCCAGCCGGTTCGCGGCCTCATCGAGTCCCCGATACGTCAGGGAGCGGCCGTCGAAGGTCACCGCTACCGCGTCGGGAGCGCGCTCGGCATGCTCGGCGAACACCACCGGAATCGACACCGGCGCGGTTTCCGGCTGGGTTAACGCCGCGCGATGCGACCACCCGTCCAGCCGGGCGTTCTCCTCCTCATCGAGGATTTCGATCGACGAGATCGGCCGCTTCGGATCGGCGGCCATTTTGACCAGCACCTGCTCCAGACGTGCCGCCAGGTAGGAGACGTCAAAGCTCGCAAACGGCTGTCCGGCGCCCGCCGTGCTGAGAAACAGCTGGTCACCGACCCCAAGGAGGAAGAGCGCGAAGTGCCCGACGGGGCCGTTGGCGGTGTATGTCGCCGTTGCCGGAACGCCACCAAGCTCCAGGGTCAACCGGGCCGGGATGAAATTGACACCTACCCGATTCGCTGCCTGTCTCAGGCCGCGAACGCCGCCTTCACCGTCGAGCTGATGCACCGGAAACCGCTGATGCTTCAGCAATTCCCGTATCTGTGTGTCAACGTGCTGACAAAAATCGGCGACCGTCGTCTCCGGTGGTGTCTGCAGGACCAGCGGCACAACCCCGGCGAGCATCCCCGGCAGCGTCTTCGACTCGGGGCGCACTCGCCGGCTGACCGGGAAATCGAGCGCCACCTCCGAGCCGCCTCCCGACCATGCATGCACCAAGAGCGCGCATGCCGCTGTGGTGACCGAATAGCGGCGGATACGCAGCCTTTTCGACAGCTGTTGCATGCTGCCGATGGCGGACGGATCCAACTGAACTGACGCCGACGGCGCACACGGATCCCGGTCGAAGTTGGTTTGCGGCGGCACGTACTCCTGTCCGCCGTCCGGCGGAAGGTTCTTGTGCCAGTACGCTTCGTCTTCCAGATAATCGGTGGACGCTTCGTACCCCGACTCGAGATCAACCAGATCCTGCACCGACCCGAAATAGGCGTCAGTAACCGGAGATCCAGCGACCATCGCCGAATAGATGGCTGCCACCCGACGGCTCACCAGCGCCATGCCCAATCCGTCTATGGCGATGTGGTGGCAGCAGGCGAATAAATAGAATTCCTCGGCCTGCGTTCGGAACAGGACGAAGTTGAATAACTGGCCGTTCAACGCCATCGGCGTGCGCTGCACGGAGGAAGCCCTCCGTCGGACTTCCTCCACCGGATCGGGTGAGCCGGTCAGGTCATGAAACCCGACCTCGAGATGCGGGCAGTCGATCGGCCTTTGGACCACCTGGCCATCAATCTCAAAGAATGAAGCCCTGGCCGGTTCGGCCTCCGTCACCGCTTGGCGGATCGCCCGCTCCAGGACATCACGGCGTATGGCGCCCTCGATCTTTATCAACAGGCCGAGCTGCCACTGCGTACCGGCATAGCCGGATTCCTGCGAGAGCCAGATGTCTCGTTGTCCGCGTGTCAGCGGCAGCGCCAGGTCCTCACGCCCCATCGACTCCACCCACACCCCCATGCCCCGAGTGGTTACTAGATCACAACCCTGCCCCGTCGCCAGCTGTCGCGCAGGCACTTCGGCGGAATGTCCGGCCAACCCTGCTCGATGTAATCCAGGCATGCAGCGGGGTCGGCTTCCCCATTGGCCACCCCCCACGCAACTGCAACATCGGCGAAGGCCGGCCAAAGGCCGTGTAGCTCTTCATCGTTCACCAAGACGAAAGGTGCCGTTCTCGTCGTCGAATGGACTGATGCTCCAAACGAATCTTCAAGGTACTAGTGGACATGCGCCCTCAATTCGGTTTTCGCGACGCTTGGCAGGCGTGAAAATTTGGGTCGGGTCGCGTGCCGACACAGATGTTTTCTGGCCTCCGACATCCTGGGAGCCTCCGGGCACCGCGGCCAACGCCGAACCGTCAGCACGCATCGAGGGTGCAATACGCCTGATTTCCCGCCAGATTGAGTACCTCGCAACGGTTTTGTGCGTGACCCCGGGTTAATCGGCTCGTCGTCGCGTCGAGCATCGCCGCGATGGCCGCGCCCGCACGCAAAGGCACCACCTGCGGTGCCGGGCCAGACTGGGAAGCAACACCGCCCGCCACATATCGCTCTTTGCCAGCGCGCGGCGCGGCGCACGGTTAAACTGTTTCGATTTGGAGGGGTTTACACACTGCCAGCTACGCGCATGATCTCGGGCGATCAACGTAAGCGGGGTGCCGGTAGGACGCGAGTGTCGAGTTTTTCCTTTGGGGGAGGTGCGACAATGAAACGACGATCGGACTACGTTTTCACTGAACTGAGCCATCACACGGATGACTGCGTGGGGGTAGTACAACAGTACCTTGATTTCCTTGTCCAAGGCGACGGCCGAAAAGCTCATTGTCCATTCACCAAGACGATGCTGGAAAAGCGCCAGTTCTTCTATGACATAAGCGATCTGCTCCTGCAGAAAGAGGAATTCTTCCGGGCAATCGCGGAGATGCGTGAATTTCATGCTCGGCATTCTGACCGTTATTTGGTTGTCGGGGTCGCATATCAGAATGAGGAAAACTTCATAGAAGCGGTCGCCAAACAAGGCGAAGTGTGGCGGCAGGAATTGAGGCTTGAGCTCATATCTGCTGGTCTGACGATCGCTTGGACGCATCCGAAAAATCCAATCGGCACCCATACGGATCGGGACAAACCTCTCGAACCTCTCTGGGTAAGCGATATTCCGCTTCTCATGCTCCGAAACCTCGACAAGGGTGATGAGCCGTTCATGCTGAGCACTGACTCCAAGCGAGCGTTCGTGCTGGGTATGAGGTATCACGAAACGATACCAATCGAAATACATCCTGACACGACAAGTCCGCAGCTGGAACCACACTATAAGCTGAGCGCTCTGGCGAATGTGATGAATGATGTTCGGCTTTCCACCGTCAGGTCGGTGACCGCCGATTTGACCGGAAACCTTATGACGGTATTGAAAAGCGGAAAAACCTGCGAGCATGCGTGGAATCCCGAACTACCGGTGTAGGAGGTAGCGCAAGATGCCCGACCTTCCGAGGCCCGGGCCTGTCAAGCGACCAGTCGTCGAAGTCTACCCCCGGTGAACATCCTGTTAATCCAGGCGAACAATTTACGGCATTGCAACTTTCAGGAGCTGGAGAGGGACCCGACAAGGCCGCGGCTGCAAGCAGGTTGAAAGCGCACCGGCGCTTAACCGCGTGGGTTCGCATGCATGGACGAGCGCACAACCGCATCAATCCGTCCACCACAGGGGGAAATCGACAAATAGGCTTAACGCTAAATGCGTATTGATAAGCGCAGGCAAACAGGGGGATGCCACATGGTTTTCTATGGAGTGTGTGGGCGTCGCGGTCGTAGCCGGGGGCCGTGGTGACAAGTATCGAAATGCCTGCCGCCACCGAGCAAAGGTCACAGGGCGCCTGCAAGGTGGCCGCAATCCCGAGAGGCTTCCCAGCTCCCAGGTTCGCCCGGCCGACCATAGCGGTGCCGACGGTGCTGGTCTGGCTTGGATCGTTCGTTGCGTGGTGCGCGGCGACGGCAGCGGTCGTCTGCGGAGTGAGTCATTGGTGGTTGGTGGTCACCATCGTCGTTCAAAGTCTCGTAACGTTTTTCATCTTCAGCGTGTTGCACGAATCGATTCACTACAACGTCGGCCGGCCAAAGTGGATCAACCAGGTCTTCGGCCGCTTGTCGATGCCGTTCGTCTCGCTGTTCGGAACCTTTCCCATGCTCGCGTATGCGCATCTCGCGCACCACCGCAATACCAACGAAAGCATCCACGACGATCCGGACGCGTGGAGTATCACGGGCCCGCGTTGGCAGCTTCCGTTGCGCTGGTTGACGATCGATGCCTGGTATTGCCGCTTTTACCTAGTGCGCCTGCGTCGGCGTCCGCGTAAGGAGGCCGTGGGATTTGGCATACACCTCACACTGGCCCTTGCCTTCGTAACCGCCATCCTGATTCTCGGCTATGGGCGAGAGCTGGTGCTCATCTATTTCATCCCACAGCGGATCGGCATGGGCATCCTCGCGTGGTGGTTTGACTGGCTGCCTCATCACGGCCTTGCTACGGCAAAGACCGACCGATTCCGGGTCACCCGAGTTCGGGTTGGCTGGGAGCGCGTTCTATGTGTGTTGTTGATGTATCAGAACTATCACTTGGTCCACCACACCCGTCCGGGGATCCCGTTTTACCTTTACACCAAGGCATGGAGGGCCGGAGAAGCCGGCTATCTGGACCGAAACGTGCCGATCAGCACCGCGTGGGGCCGGGAAATGACGCCTTCGGAGTACCGCACCTGGCGGGAGGGCAGGTCGCCGCAACGTGAATGCGGATCGCAGCGTTCGCATCGCGGAGATCGGTGGGTAGCGGTTCGGCAGCGGTCAGGGGTTGCCTCAAGCCGTTTCTGACGACATCGCGAGGCAAGGTTGTCAGCGCGGGGAAGCCGGCGCGGTCACGGCCGTCAGGCGCCACTTGTCCAGCCAGGGCCGCACCAACTCGGCGACGGAGAATTTCGCCCGCGCCGCGCACCCGGCTTTGGGAATCTTGGGGTCGCCGCCGCGGATGAGGATGCCGACGGCGCTGACGGTGCCGTCCTTTTCGTACAGATACACCGGGCCGCCCGAATCGCCGCACTGGCCGCTCGCCAGGAACACGACCTTGCTGCCGGTGATCTGCACGATCTGTCCGCAGGCGTCCGCGCCGGAGCCCATGCCGAATTTGCACAGCTGCTGGCCGAGCCGCAGGTTGGTGGCGACACCGCTGACCGCCAACGACGAGGCGATCGCCGAGGACTGGGGAACGTTGTCACCGTCCAGCGTGATCAGGCCGATGTCGTGCTGTTCGTCGTGGACTCCCTCGCTGACCGTCTCGGTGAACGTGCCCAGGGTCGCGTAGGGCAACACGCCGCCCAGGTTCATCGTCACCTTGCTGCGTTCCCCGGGGCGGTTGCAGTGCCCGGCGGTGAGGATCCCGGCCCTGCCGCCGCTGGTGTGCACCAAAAACCCTGCGGTACAGCCCATTCCGCCGGAGCCGTCAGCGTAGTCGACGTAGATTCCGGCACCGGGGCCCGCGGCGCTGGCGGCGGGCAGATCGATGGGCGCCAGGACGGGCGGCGGAGACGGCGCCGCCTGCTGCGCCGGAGTGGCGGTCTCGGGGAACAAGCAGACCGCCGCCACCAGGGCGGCGATGCTGCACACCAGCGCAAGGCCGAGCAACGAGGTGTGGATCTTGGCGCGGCGTGGCTGCACGGCCAAGCCGGCGAACAGGCTCCTCTTCGGCTTGCGACGCCGCTCGCCCGGACCGGGCAGGAAGCCCATCACGGCCAGCACCGCCAACACCAGGGCGCTCAGCGGCAGCGCGACGGCACGAGTTGGCGGGTACGGCGTCCCCCAGCTCGCGATCTCCATCGCGTACACCTCTCCATTAGACCGATCTTTGGCGCACCGCGCGGCGGTCTGAACGAAGTTGGTGATCAGCTGATGGCGGCCGGTTCGGGGGAGTGCTCGTCGTCGAGGTGACGGTGCGCGCGGCGGTGGTGCCGGCGGAAGTGCCGGATCTCGATGATCAGCCCCGCCAGTCCCAGCGCGCTCGTGACCGCCGACACCAGATACAGCAGTGCGCTGATGTGTCCGGCGAGCGCATCGCCGAGAACCACCACGGCGGTGGTGCCGGGCAGCAACCCGACCAGAGTCGCCACCGCGTAGGGCAGCACCCGCACGCTCGACGCGCCCGCGGCGTAGTTGAGCGCGGAGAACGGCACCGCGGGAATCAGCCGCAGCGAGAGGATGGCCAGCCAGCCCCGTTGTCGCAGGCGCTCTTCCACGGTTTCGATGGATCGGTGGCGCACCAGGCGGTTCAGCCGCCACCCGGCCGCTCGCACCAACAGCAGGGCGATCATCGCGCTGGCGGTGCTGGCGACCACCGCGATGGCGACGCCCAGCAGCGGGCCGAACAGCAGCCCGGCCGCCAGTGTGAATGCCGTGCGCGGAATGGGCACCACCGTCACGACGATGTGGGCGACCAAGAACGCCAGCGGAAACCACGGTCCGACGGACTGCGCCCAGTCGCGCATCTGCACCGGCGAGGGCAGCGGCAGCCACGACGCCAGCACCACCAACGCTGTGATGCCCACCACTGTCCAGACGATCCGCGACCGGGACACGCCTCGCGCGGCGACGCCGATGGCGCAGCCGAGATCGCGGAGCGTGTCGGTGATTTTGCTGGTGGCGGAACCCGTCACGCCTTCCTAGGGTACGGGGCGCAGACGAATAAGCCGTTTCCCGAGGCTGGCGTTTCACCGGGAATCGGGCCTGCTCGCCGCACCTGGCGGTTTTTAGCGACGAGCGGTCATCAATTAGCCTCAGTAGCTAAGTGGTATCCCCAGAGCTGTAGCCCAAATGCTGGGAAAAGGGAGCAATCGGTGTCCATTGATGTACCCGAGCTCGACGACCTGGAGCAGGTTCGCGGGCGTTGGCGCAGTGCGGTCGCCGGAGTGCTGGCTAAAAGCACCCGGAAGGACCCCGAGCAGTTGGGGGACGCGCCCGAGCGGCTGCTGGAAACCCCGACGTATGACGGGATTGCGGTCCGCGCGCTCTACACCGCGCTCGATGAACTGCCGGAACCGCCGCTGCCGGGCGAGTGGCCTTTTGTGCGCGGCGGCGACGCGCTGCGCGACGTCAAGTCCGGCTGGAAGGTCGCCGAGGCCTTCCCGGCCACCCCGGTGCCCGGCGTCGCGGCCAAGGACGTCAACTCCGCGGTGCTCGACGCGCTCGGCAACGGGGCCGGCGCCCTGGTCCTGCGGATCGGGGAGTCGGGCGTGGCGCCCGATCAGCTCGCGGACACGCTCGAGGGTGTCTACCTGAGCATGGCGCCGCTGATCCTCGAGGCCGGTGCCGATTACCCGGCGGCCAGCGACGCGATGCTGGCGGTGGCGGACGGTGTGGAACCCGACCAGCGCGCCACGCTGTCGATCGACCTGGGCGGCGACCCGCTGAGCGCGGCCCTGAGCGAGCGGCCCGCGCCGAACATCGACGACGTGGTCGCCGTGGCCAAGCGGGCCGCCGAGCACACCGGCGTGCGCGCGATCACCGTCGACGGGCCCGCGTTCCACAACCTCGGTGCCAACGCGACGTGGGAGCTGGCGGCCAGTGTCGCGGCCGCGGTGAGTTACCTGCGGGTGCTCACCGAATCGGGGTTGTCGATCGGCCAGGCGTTGCGGCAGATCAGCTTCCGGTTCGCCGCCGATGACGACCAGTTCATGACCATCGCCAAGTTCCGTGCGGCGCGCAACCTGTGGGCGCGGGTCGCCGAGGTCGTCGGCGACCCGGATGCCGGCGCGGCCGTCATCCATGCCGAGACATCGCTACCGATGATGACTCAGCGTGACCCGTGGGTGAACATGCTGCGCTGCACCCTGGCCGCCTTCGGCGCCGGTGTCGGTGGCGCCGACTCCCTGCTGGTGTTCCCGTTCGACGTCGCGATCGACGGCGGATTCCCAGACGTCGCAACGAGTTTCGCCCGCCGCATCGCCCGCAACACGCAACTGCTGCTTCTCGAGGAGTCGCACGTGGGCCGCGTGCTGGACCCGGCCGGTGGCTCGTGGTTCGTCGAGGACCTCACTCAACGCCTGGCCGAGCAGGCCTGGGAACAGTTCCAGGCCATCGAGAAGCACGGCGGATTCACGCAAGCCCGCGACTTCATCGCCGGGCAGATCGCCGAGGTGGCCGCACGCCGCACCGACGACATCGCGCACCGTAGGACCGCGATCACCGGCGTCAACGAATTCCCGAACCTCACCGAAGCGCCGCTGCCGCAAAGCGACTCGACGTATTCGCCGCTCGCCGCCGGGAAACTGGTGCGCTACGCCGCGGAGTTCGAGGCGCTGCGGGACCGGTCGGACGCCTACCTGGCCCGCACCGGCTCCCGCCCGCAGGTGCTGTTGTTGCCGCTGGGGCCGTTGGCCGAGAACAACATCCGCGCCACGTTCGCCTCGAACCTGCTGGCGTCCGGCGGCATCGAGGCGATCAACCCCGGAACCGTCGACGCCGACGGCATCGCGTCGGCGGTGGCCGACGCGGGGTCACCATCGGCGGCGGTCATCTGTGGCACCGACAAGCGCTACCAGGATGAGGCGTCCGACGTCGTACAGGCGGCCCGCGGCGCCGGAATCACGCGGGTCTATCTGGCCGGCCCCGACAAGGCCGTTGCCGACGCCGAGCACCAACCGGACCAATTCCTGACCGCGAAAATCAATGCGGTCGAAGCTTTGTCGGATCTCCTCACGAGGCTGGGGGCGTAGACACGATGACGACCACTGCACCTGCTGTCGGCAGCTTCGCCGATGTACCGCTGCACAGCGAGCGGACCGTTGCGCCGGCGACCGAAGCCGCCGTCGACGCACACGTGGCCGCGGCCGCGGCCGCACACCTGTACACACCCGACCAATTGCAATGGCAGACACCGGAAGACATCGATGTCAAACCGGTCTACATCGCCGCGGACCGCGCGGCGGTCGAAGCCGACGGGTATCCGCTGCACAGTTTCCCCGGCGAACCGCCGTTCGTGCGCGGGCCCTACCCGACGATGTATGTCAACCAGCCGTGGACCATCCGGCAGTACGCCGGCTTCTCCACCGCCGCGGAGTCCAACGCCTTCTATCGGCGCAACCTGGCCGCGGGCCAGAAGGGACTGTCGGTGGCCTTCGACCTGGCCACCCACCGCGGGTACGACTCGGATCACCCACGCGTGCAGGGTGACGTCGGAATGGCTGGTGTGGCAATCGATTCCATCCTCGACATGCGCCAGCTGTTCGACGGCATCGACCTGTCGACGGTGTCGGTGTCGATGACGATGAACGGCGCGGTGCTGCCGATCCTGGCGCTGTACGTGGTGGCCGCCGAGGAGCAGGGCGTTCCGCCGGAGAAGCTGGCCGGCACCATTCAGAACGACATCCTCAAAGAGTTCATGGTGCGCAACACCTACATCTATCCGCCCAAGCCGTCGATGCGCATCATCTCCGACATCTTCGCCTACACCAGCGCGAAGATGCCGAAGTTCAATTCCATCTCGATCTCCGGCTACCACATCCAGGAAGCCGGTGCCACAGCCGATTTGGAGCTGGCCTACACGCTGGCCGACGGGGTCGACTACATCAAGGCCGGCCTGGATGCCGAGCTGGACATCGACAAGTTCGCGCCGCGGCTGTCCTTCTTCTGGGGCATCGGGATGAACTTCTTCATGGAGGTTGCCAAGCTGCGGGCGGGCCGGCTGTTGTGGAGCGAGCTGGTCTCCCAGTTCGGCCCGAAGAACGCCAAATCGCTGTCGCTGCGCACACATTCGCAGACGTCGGGCTGGTCGCTGACCGCGCAGGACGCCTTCAACAACGTCGCGCGCACCTGCATCGAGGCGATGGCCGCAACGCAGGGGCACACGCAGTCGCTGCACACCAACGCGCTCGACGAGGCGCTGGCATTGCCCACCGACTTCTCGGCTCGCATCGCGCGCAACACCCAGCTGGTGCTGCAGCAGGAGTCGGGCACCACGCGGCCGATCGACCCATGGGCCGGCTCGTACTACGTCGAATGGCTGACCCACCAACTCGCGCAGAAGGCCCGCGCCCACATCGCCGAGGTCGCCGAGCACGGCGGCATGGCGCAGGCCATCAGCGACGGCATCCCCAAGCTGCGCATCGAGGAGGCGGCCGCGCGCACCCAGGCCCGCATCGACTCCGGGATCCAGCCGGTGATCGGCGTCAACAAGTACCAGGTCGAAGAGGACCAGGAGGTCGAGGTCCTCAAGGTCGAGAACAGTCGGGTGCGCGCCGAGCAGTTGGCCAAGCTGAAGGAGCTGCGGGAAAGCCGCGACCAGTCGGCGGTGGACGCGGCGCTGGCGGAACTGTCGCGCGCGGCGGCAGCGCATTCCGGCGGAGCCGGCAAGGGGGAACGAGACGGGCTGGGCAACAACCTGCTCGCGCTGGCCATCGACGCGGCCCGCCACAAGGCCACCGTCGGCGAGATCTCCGACGCCCTGGAGAAGGTGTATGGCCGTCACCAGGCGGAGATCCGTACTATCGCCGGGGTCTACCGCGAAGAAGCGCAAGGAGGCGGAAACATGACTTCCTTCTCCGACGCGACCGAACTGGTCGAGAAGTTCGCGGAAGCCGACGGTCGCCGCCCCAGGATTCTGGTCGCGAAGATGGGCCAGGACGGCCACGACCGCGGCCAGAAGGTGATCGCGACGGCGTTCGCCGACATCGGATTCGACGTCGACGTCGGGTCGTTGTTCTCCACGCCCGAGGAGGTGGCCCGCCAGGCCGCCGACAACGACGTGCACGTGGTCGGGGTGTCCTCGCTGGCTGCCGGCCACCTGACGCTGGTGCCCGCACTGCGCGAGGCGATGGCCGAAGTGGGGCGGCCCGACATCATGATTGTGGTCGGCGGCGTCATCCCGCCGGGCGACTTCGACGAGCTGTACGAGGCCGGGGCCGCCGCCATCTTCCCACCCGGGACGGTGATCTCCGACGCCGCAATCGGCTTGCTGCACAAGCTCGCCGACCGGCTGGGTTACACGCTCGACTAAATGGCTTCCCAACGGAACGACTCCGTCGAGGATTTGGCCGAGGCGGTCCGCAGCGGTGACCGCGCGGCGCTGCCGCGCGCCATCACGCTGATGGAGTCCACCCGCGCCGACCACCGCGAGAAGGCGCAGCGGCTGCTGCTGGAGCTGACGCCGGACTCGGGTAACGCGTTTCGGGTCGGCATCACCGGGATCCCGGGGGTGGGGAAGTCCACCAGCATCGAGGCCCTCGGCATGCATCTGATCGAGCTGGGCCATCGGGTGGCGGTGCTGGCCGTCGACCCGTCGTCGACGCGCACCGGCGGCTCGATCCTCGGCGACAAGACCCGGATGGCCCGCCTGGCAATGCATCCGGATGCCTACATTCGGCCCTCGCCCACCTCGGGCACCCTGGGCGGGGTGGCCAAGGCGACGCGCGAAACGGCGGTGCTGCTGGAGGCCGCCGGCTTCGACGTGATCCTGATCGAGACCGTCGGGGTCGGTCAGTCCGAGGTGACGGTGGCCAACATGGTCGACACCTTCGTGCTGCTCACCCTGGCCCGCGGCGGTGATCAGCTGCAGGGCATCAAAAAGGGTGTGCTGGAGCTGGCCGACATCGTCGTGGTGAACAAGGCCGACGGCGATCATCTCGCCGAGGCTCGCTCGGCCGCCCGCGAGCTGTCCGGGGCGATCCGGCTGATACATCCGCGCGAAACGCTGTGGCGGCCGCCCGTTCTCACGATGAGCGCGGCCGAGGGGACGGGCCTGAAGGAATTGTGGGACACCGTCGAACGTCATCGGCAGGTCCTCAGCGAGGCGGGGCAGTTCGAGGCGCGCCGCCGGGCCCAGCTGGTCGACTGGACCTGGCAGATGGTGCGCGACACGGTGCTGGACCGGCTGTTGACCAGCCCGGCGGTGCGCGAGATCCGCGCCGACGTGGAGCGAAAGGTCAAGGCGGGGGAGCTAACTCCCGCGCTGGCGGCCGAGCAAATATTAACGGCCGCGTCGAGCTAACGGATAGGTAAATTATTTCGATTCCGCTCCGGCGGGGTGTGTGACCCAACTAAATTCCAAAGTGTGACGGTGGATACCCGAGTCGATCGACGCGCGGTCCGTGTCCACGATGACCTTGACGCAGGTCATCGTGTGTCCGGCGCGGCGGACTCACACTTCGGTTGCGTCGTTCGTAGCTTCGCCGGCATGTTTCCGGCTCGCCGGTTCGGGGGCGGGGCGCTGGCCGTCTATGTGGACGGCCAGCCCGTCGTCGACGTCTGGACAGGTTGGGCCGACCGGGGTGGCCAGCGGCCGTGGACGGAAAACACCGCGCCCATGGTGTTTTCGGCGACCAAGGGGATGGCCGCGACTGTCATCCATCGCCTTGTTGACCGGGGGCTGATCGACTACGACGCGCCCGTCGCCGAATACTGGCCCGAATTCGCGGCCAACGGCAAGGCCGACATGACCGTGCGCCAGGTGATGCGGCACCAGGCCGGCCTGTCGGGCCTGCGCGGCGCCACCAAGGAAGAACTGCTCGATCACGTCGTGATGGAGCAGAAGCTGGCCGCGGCGGCTCCGGGACGGCTGTTGGGCAAATCGGCGTATCACGCGCTGACGTTCGGGTGGCTAATGTCGGGCCTCGGTCGGGCCGTCACCGGTAAGGGCATGGCCAGGCTGATCCGCGAGGAACTCGCCGAGCCACTGGGCACCGACGGCCTGCACCTCGGCCGGCCGCCGGCTGAGGCGCCGACGCGGGTCGCCGAGATCATCTGCCCGCAGAACCTGATCGGTAATCCGGTCCTCAGCTATGTGACCCGCAAGGTCGCCAATGAGATGTCCGGGGCGTACCGGTCGATGTATTTCAAGGGCCTGGTCGGCGCCGTCCAAGGCGACATTCCGCTGCTGGACGCGGAGATCCCGGCCGCCAACGGGGTGGCCACGGCGCGCGGCCTGGCTCGGATGTACGGCGCCATCGCCAACGGCGGCGAGGTTGACGGCTTCCGATTCCTCTCTCGCAACCTGGTCGCGGGTCTGACCGGCGAGCGCAGCCTGCGGCCGGATCGAAACCTCTACGTGCCCTTGGCTTTCCACCTGGGTTACCACAGTCTGCCGATCGGCGGCGTGATGCCCGGCTTCGGTCACGTCGGGATGGGCGGTTCGCTCGGGTGGGCCGACCCCGACTCGGGAGTGGCGTTCTCGCTGGTGCACAACCGACTGCTGACGCCCCTGGTGATGTCCGATCACGCGGCGTTCGTGGGCATTTACGCGCTGATCCGCAGGGCCGCGGAGAAGGCACGCAAACGCGGATTCCGGGCGGTCACCGAGTTCGGGGCGCCGTTCTACGAGCAGGGAGCCGTCGCCGGCTGACGCGCTCGGCAAGCAAACGAGCGGCGAGCCTGCCATTGCAAGCAGTTGGGACGGTAGGCCGACAACACGGCGGTTTTGGCTAAAAATTTACGGCTGGCTCTGGGTGTAGCCTGATCCGGATGTTCTCGGGCGTAGTCCACACTGGTGTGCATGCGGGCGCATTGCGGGCGGGCAAGGGCGGGCTGCCCGGTCTAATGTGCAGCGGGAGACTCCGATGAGTGCGGACCCCAAACTCCGTGAGGCTAGGTCCGTTGGAAACGGCCGGCCTCAGCGGCCACGCACGCAAGGGCCGACACTCGCGCAGGTATTCGACGCCCGGAACAACGCCCTGAACGTCTGGCGATTGGTGATGGCGTCCGGTGTCATCCTGGAACACTCCTGGCCACTCACCGGCCGCAAGTTGCACCCTCCGGTTGAACAGCTGCTCACGCAAGGGTGGGTCGACGGTTTTTTCGTAGTCTCGGGCTTCCTCATCACCTCGAGCTGGGTCCGCAACCCCCAACTCCGCGAGTACTTCGTCGCCCGGGTGCTGCGCATCTTTCCTGGACTATGGGTGTGCCTGGCGCTCGTGGCCTTCGTCATCGCCCCGATCGGTGTGGCGATCCAAGGGGGTTCGGCACTCAAGTTGCTGCTGTCACCCGCGCCGGTCACGTACTGGCTGAACAACGCAGTGTTGAACGTCTACCACGCCGGCATCGACGGAACGCCGAGCAATGTCCCGTTTCCGCATGTCTGGGACGGGGTCCTGTGGACCCTGATATTCGAGTTGTTCTGCTACATCGCCGTTGCCGTCGCCGGCACAGCCGGCCTACTCAATCGCCGCTGGCCCGCGCCGGTGGTGTTCGCGCTCTTCCTCGGGGCCGCGGTGCTGGTGTCCTACCCGGTCTCGGCGGTGCCGACGTTTGCCCAGATGATTACGCGTTTCGCGCTGGTGTTTGCGGCAGGCGCCGTACTGCACGAGTTTCGGGACGTGATACCCGCCCGGTGGTCCCTGGTGGCCTTGAGCGCTGTCATCGTCGTGGTGGCCGGTTTGCTAATGCCCAACTATCGGATACTCGCCGCGCTTCCGCTGGCCTACGCCGTCGTTGTTTCGGGCGCGCTGATCCACAACAGGCGCCTGCGGTTGCGTACCGACCTTTCTTATGGCGTCTACATCTACGCATGGCCGATGCAACAGCTGCTGGTCATCTGCGGGCTGGGCTTCCTGCATCCGCTGGCATTCGCGGTCGTCGCCGCCGTCGCCACGCTCCCGCTGGCAGCACTCAGCTGGTTCCTGGTGGAAAAGCGCGCGCTTTCGCTCAAATCGCGCTTCAAGCGCAGGTCCCGCGGGCTGGGCGACCCCCGCGTGGATGCACAACCGGTCGCGGACGCCGTCTCGCCCGAATAGGGCGCTGACGAGTTCCCGCATTTCACGCGCTCGGCTCCCGGGGGACGGGGTCGCACTGGTCAGCTCCGTCGTCACCACCAAAACTTGTTTCGGCGTGGTTGGCGCCCGGTGGCCGAGAATGTTGTTAGAGTAACCATGCTGCATTCGTGGAATGCGCGGCCGATCTGTCGAAGGCTGCCGCATAAGTCTGCGGATATGGCTTGCCGGGTTGCTCCTCCAATTGCGCACCGGGCATAACAACTGATGCCGTCGTGGACGATCTGCACGACCGTCGTTCAAATGTTAAGTAAGCGAAACGGATTCGTAAAAATGGTGTCCCATTCTGTTGCTCCCGGCTATAGTCCTTAGCGGGCGTAATGATCCGACGAAACGGACCCGGGGGGCGCAGTTGACGGTCGCAAGTCAGACCTGACTCCGCATGAGGAGTTCGGTAAAGAGTCTCCTTCTTTCGCCAAAGATGTTGAGAGATCTGAGGTTGTGTGCACTCGGGTTAGCTCCGGTGATTGCTGCGCGTCCGTCGAGTGGGCCTGCATCAAGTCGGAAAGGCATGAATAACAACCGAATTCCGGAAGTCGGCCAGACGTACGAGGAGTGAAAGGTTCCGATGAGATGAGATTGGCCAGGACGAACAAACCCGCCGGACACGCCGCCATTTACTTCGGCGCCCGTCCGGTTGTGTTGTTCGTGCTCGGGCCGCAACGGTCCGGAACCTCGGCGCTCACCCGGGTGCTCTCGCTGTGCGGTGGCGCGCTTCCGGCTGCGATGTTGGGCGCCGACGCGAACAATCCGCTTGGCTACTGGGAGCCGCGGGCTGCCATATCGCTCAACGAGACGATCCTGCGCCGACTCGGAACCAATTGGTATGACCCGTCATTGCGGTTTCTGGACGACGGCGCGGTCGATCCCGGCGAGAGCAAAGCCTGCGTCGCGAAGATCGCTGCGTATATGTCCACCCTGCCCGCGGCGCCGCTGGTGGTGATCAAGGAGCCCAGGATCACGACTCTGTCCGACCTGTGGTTCGAGGCGGCGCGTCAGGCGGGTTTCGACATCGCGTCGGTCATCGCCGTACGGCATCCGCAAGAGGTCATTTCGTCGATTGTGAAGTCCTGGCACGTCTCTCCTGCGCTCGCGAGCGCCTTGTGGCTGAAATGCAACATCCTCGCCGAGCGAAACACTCGCGGCGTGCCCCGCGTATTCGTCGACTACGCGAACCTTCTCGATGACTGGCGCCGGGAAATGAAGCGAATCTCCACCGAGTTGCCGGTCGAGCTGCACACCCAGAACGATGGCGCTGTCGAGGAGTTCCTCAATCCCGGTCTCCATCGCCAACGGCACCGCGGGCCGGTAACGGACCTCTTCGGCACGGATTGGATTTCCGTGGTCCACGAAGCGTTCCGTGAGGCCGCGCAGGACGATCCTCTCGACATGTCAACGTTGGACCGCGTTTTCGCGTCTTACCGGGAAAGTGAGCGGGATTTCCGTAAGGCGTTCGAGGACTTTGACGGTCTGTCGAACAGTGTGCTCTTTCGTATCCTCCGCCCCGCCGTCGCGCGGCCGGTGATGGAGGCCTTTGCCATGGCACATCGACACCGGGGGACTTGGGCCTAGAGCCATTCGCGGGCCTTTCGCGCGTTTCGGGCCATTTTCGCCGTGCCTCGTTCCGCTTCACACAATCCTCTGATGCCGCGCAGAGTGCCCGTTATGATCGACCGGACCGCGCGGCGACGCGTGCCGGTTGTCTGAGTTCCTCGGCATACGAAAGAAAGGCGTCGATTCTTGTCAGCGTCCGTGCTCATCAGTGGTGGGGCAGGATTCATCGGGTCGGCGCTCTCACACCGCCTCGTCGAGGCCGGATACGACGTCGCGGTGATGGACGTCTTGCACCCGCAGGTGCACGGCGGTGGCCGGCCGATCGAGCTGCCGCCAACCGTGCGGCTGTTCACCGGCGACGTCACCCATGCGCCCGATTGGGACGCCGTGTTGCGGTTGTTCCGCCCGTCGCAAATCATCCATCTGGCGGCCGAGACCGGAACCGCGCAGTCGCTCTCCGAGGCGACGCGCCACGGCTCGGTGAACGTCGTGGGAACCACTCAACTTCTCGACGCCCTGAGCCGTTCGGGGATCGTGCCCGAGCAACTGGTCCTGGCGTCGTCCAGGGCGGTCTATGGCGAGGGCGCGTGGCAGTCCGGCGCGCACATCTTTTATCCGAAACCCCGCAGCCACGCGCAGTTGGTGGCGGGTATCTGGGATCCGCAGGGACCGGCGGGCGAACAGGCGGTGCCGTTGCCCAGCCGCGCGGACCGGACGGAGCCCCGGCCCACCAACGTGTACGCCGCGACCAAACTGGCCCAGGAGCACCTGTTGGCCGCCTGGACGGCCGCGCACGACACCAACCTCAGCGTGCTGCGCCTGCAGAATGTCTATGGCCCCGGCCAGTCATTGACCAATTCGTACACCGGGATCGTCGCGTTGTTCGCGCGGCTGGCGCGGCAGGGGCTGGCGCTCGAGGTCTACGAGGACGGCCGGATCGTGCGCGACTTCGTCTACATCGACGCCGTCGTCGACGCGCTGTTCGCGGCCGTGCAGCGGCCGGCAACCCGGCCGCGCTGCCTGGACATCGGCTCCGGCGAGGCGACAACCATTCATGAGCTGGCCAACAAGGTCGCCGCCATGTGTGGCGCGCCCGAACCGGTCGTCGTCGCGAAGTTCCGCGACGGCGATGTGCGCGCGGCGAGTTGCGACATCGAGCCGGCGCAGACCGAGCTCGGCTGGCAGCCCAAGTCCACGCTCGACGAGGGCCTGGGCGCCCTGCTCGAGTGGATCGGCCGGCAACCCGACGCCACGGGCATATCGAACGAATCGGGCCGTCCCGTCGTTGAAAATGTCGGGCGCCGCTGAGGGCGGTCGCCCCCCGGAGTCCGGTGCCGAGGCCGCCGCAAATTTACGCTTATGATGGTTGCTGCTATTCGGTAGGGCAGGGATGGTCAGCCGGTAGACGGGGGTAGGTCAAGGAGGCCGGTCGGGCATGCTCGTTGGAAATGCGATGCGCCCTGACCGTCTCGGCGTTGTCGCGGCCCCACCGCCAGTACTTCATTTGAACTAAGGGGCCAGCTTTGACCGTTGCCGATCGTGACATGCGATCTCCTTTCCTCGACACCCGATCCGCATATCTTGACCTGCTGCGACGTAACCTCACCCGGTACGGCAGCGACGAGTTGGTGCCGGTGGGCTGGAATTACTTCGGGCGGCCCCTTTTCAGCACCCGCAACCTGATGCTGGTGCGCAAGCGTCCGTTCAACAAGCAGGCGCGTGATCTCGGTCTGGACTGGCCGGCCGATGCCTTGACGATGATCGGCATGCAGCGGCTGACCAGTTTGCAGAACTGCGTGGAGGCGATTCTGAAAGAAGACGTTCCCGGCGATCTGGTCGAGTGCGGCGTGTGGCGCGGTGGTGCGTCGATCTTGATGCGCGCGGTGCTGTCGGCTTACGGAGACGAGAAGCGATCGGTGTGGCTGTGCGATTCGTTCGAAGGGGTGCCACCGCCGGACACCGCAAACTACGGGGCGGACAAAGGCATCAGATTGCATACGGCTGCCGTCTTGGCGGTGCCCCAGGAGCAGGTCAGGGCGAACTTCGAGGGCTACGGACTGCTCGATGACCGGGTTCGATTTGTGCCAGGTTGGTTCAAGGACACACTGCAGGATGCCCCGATTGATCGCATTGCCGTGTTGCGGCTGGACGGCGATCTCTATGAGTCGACGATTCAGGCGCTCGATGCCCTCTACCCGCGGCTGTCGTCCGGGGGCTACTGCATCATCGACGACTACCACGCCATCGATGCCTGTCGCCAGGCGGTGACGGACTACCGTACGCAGCATGGCGTGACCGCAGAGATCGAGGAGATCGACGGCACCGGCGTGCTGTGGCGCAAGCCATGAGGCTCACCTGCGCTTAGTTCGTCCTAGGCGCAGTCGCGCAAACCGGTGCTGTGGAGTTTCGTCGATATTTACAGTGATGTCGGTGCTTCAGTGATAGCGCAACCGAAGGGCGTGGATACGCGATGAAATGTGTGCTGGCCAGTTATGGAACGCGCGGTGATATCGAGCCTTCCTTGGTTGTGGCGCGCGAACTGCAACGCCGGGGCCATGACATGGTCATGGCCGTCCCGCCCGACTCCGTTGGCTTCACCGAGGCCGCGGGACTGACCGCCGTCCCGTACGGGCTGGAATCGCAGGCCTGGCTCGACGTGTACCGCGACTTCTGGACATCGTTCTTCCGCGGCTTCTGGAAGATCCAGGAAATGCGCGGCATGTGGCGCGAGATGTGGGATCTCAGCGACCAGTGTTGGGCGCAGATGAACACCACGCTGATGTCGCTGGCGGCCGGAGCCGACCTGGTGTTCGCGGGGCAGAGTTACCAGGAGCCGGCCGCCAATGTCGCGGAGTACTACGACCTTCCGTTGGCCACGCTGCATCACGTCCCCATGCGGCCCAACGGCCAGGTTGTCTCGATGCTGCCGTCGCCGCTGGCCCGCTCGGCGATGACGACGTTCGACTGGTTCTGTTGGCGCCTGAACAAGAAGGTCGAGGACACCCAGCGTCGAGAACTGGGGCTGCCGAAGGCGAAAGGACCATCACCGCGACGCATCGCCGACCGTGAATCGCTGGAAATCCAGGCTTACGACGAGGTTTGCTTTCCCGGCCTGGCCGACGAGTGGGAAAAATGGGATGGCCTGCGGCCCTTCGTCGGCCCGCTGACGATGGAGTTGACCACCGAAGCCGACGACGAGGTGATGTCCTGGATTCGGAAGGGAACCCCGCCGATCTTTTTCGGCTTCGGCAGCATGCCGGTCGAATCCCCGGCCGACACCGTCGAAATGATCAGCTCGGCGTCCGCGCAGCTGGGGCAGCGGGCGTTGATCGCCGCCGGCCGTAGCGACTTCAGCGGCGTCGCCCTTGCCGATCACGTCAAGGTGGTGGGCCCGGTGAACTACGCGACGATATTTCCCGTCTGCCGCGCGGTGGTTCACCACGGCGGTTCGGGCACCACCGCCGCGAGCCTACGTGCCGGAGTTCCCACGCTGATTCTGTCGATGGACGCCAATCAGACGATCTGGGGAGCTCAGCTCAAACGTCTGAAAGTTGGTACCACACGCCGGTTTTCGGCAACCGACCGGGAATCGTTGGTGGGAGACCTGCGCCGGATCCTGGCCCCGGACTACGCTGCGCGCGCCCGCGAGATCGCTGCCCGGATGACCAAGCCGGCCGACAGCGTGGTCAAGGCCGCCGACGTTGTGGAAACTTTCGTCAGCTCGCGGAGTCGCACCCGCTCCAGCTAGCCCCCGTCACAGCGATTGTGCAGGGCGAATGGCTGATTCAGCTATTGAATTGGGGCATGCGGAGCTATCCGGACCGAGTTCTCATTTTCCTGAGACACGATGTAGATCGTCTGGCAGACTTACGTACGATCAGGCGACACCTGGGGTTCAGCCAAACCACCCGGGGTTGTCATACTTCTACGGTCGGGGGGAAAGGCCGATGGGGTTGGGTTTTTCGCACTCGACTGCACCGGTGCGCTCTCGCGATCGTTTCTGGCCTCGGGCTGCCAAATCCGTTGCGAAACAACTACATCCAATGTCTCAGACCACATCGCAGGGCCACTGGCGGGCCGCAGGTTACCGAGCGAAAACGCCGCAGTCAATGTTGCCCCTGCCGTCGGAGATTGATTAAGGTATTAGTCGCGATGAAATTTGCTGTGGCAAGCTATGGAACGCGTGGGGATATAGAACCTTGCCTCACCATCGGCCGTGAGCTGATGCGACGGGGACATTCGGTTCGGATGGCCGTCCCGCCCAATCTTGTCGCCCTGGCCGAAGCTGCCGGACTCCCGGCCATCGGTTATGGCCCCGATATGCATGACTTTTGGAGCGACGAGTTCATTCGGGACTTCTGGAAGAGTTTCGTCAAGGGACCGATCAGCCTGATGCGCGAAGCCTGGGAACCGGTTCTGCGGAACTGGCAGGAAATGAGCTCGGCGCTGATGTCGGTGGGCGCCGGTGCCGATTTGCTCTTCACCGGCCAGCTCTACCAGGACCTGGCCATCAACGTCGCCGACTACTACGGCATTCCGATGGCCACGCTGCATTACATCCCGATGCGTCCCAATGGTGAGCTCCTTCCGGGGGTGCCCAGGCCTCTGGTTCGCACCGGCATGTCGATCTACGACTGGATGTGTTGGCGGATGAACAAGAAGGCCGAGGATCGGCAGCGCCGTGAACTCGGCCTGCCGACCGCCACGGTTGCCTCACCGCGACGCATCGCCGAACGCGGATCGCTGGAAATCCAGGCCTACGACGACGTCTGCTTCCCCGGACTGGCCGAAGAATGGGCGAAGTGGGGCGCGCAGCGGCCATTCGTGGGTTCGCTGACTATGGAACTGACGACGGACTCCGACGACGAGACCTTGTCGTGGATTGCCCAGGGAACGCCGCCGATTTGTTTCGGTTTCGGCAGCATGCCGGTCGCCGAGACACCCGCCGATACGGTCCGAATGATTGGCGCCGCCTGCGCGGAGCTGGGGGAGCGGGCGTTGATCTGTTCCGGTTGGAGCGACTTCAGCGACGTCCCCCAGTTGGATCACGTCAAGGTTGTCGGCGTGGTCAACTACACGAAGATCTTCCCCGCCTGCCGCGCCGTCGTGCACCACGGCGGATCGGGCACCACGGCGGCGGGCATGCGTGCCGGCATTCCCACGCTGATCCTCTGGACGGCGGGCGACCAGCCTATGTGGGGGTCTCGCGTCAAGCGGTTGAAGGTCGGCACGTCTCGGCGGTTCTCGGCCACTACGCCCGAGTCGCTGGTCGCGGACCTGCGAAAGATCCTCGCCCCGGACTACCTCACCCGTGCGCGTGAGCTCTCCACCCGGATGAGTAAACCGGCCGAGAGCGCAGGCCATGCCGTTGACCTGCTGGAAGAGTTCGCGCGCTCGGGGCGTTGCGTCCCCGGCGTTCCGGCAGAGGGAAGTCGCTGAGCGGGTGACGGATACACTGCTAAACGCTTTAACGGCGTCCACGGGCGTCTAGGCTCTACCGGTACTAATGGCTTGCGGAGTAAGGGGCAGCTTTGTCTGTGACCGATCACGACACGCGGATTGCATACCTCGATCTGCTTCGGCGTGACCTCACCAGGTATGGCAGCGACGAGCTGGTGCCGGTCGGGTTGTACCGGCTGGGCCGTCCCCTTTTCAGTACCCGCAATTTGTTGCTGGTACGGAAACGTCCATTCAACAAACAGGCGCGTGATCTCGGTCTGGACTGGCCGGCCGATGCCTTGACGATGATCGGCATGAAGCGGCTGACCAGTTTGCAGCATTGCGTCGAGACGGTGCTGGAAGAGGACGTGCCCGGCGACCTCGTCGAGTGTGGTGTGTGGCGCGGTGGCGCCTCTATCCTGATGCGCGCCGTTCTGGCGGCCCACGGGGACGAGAAGCGAACGGTGTGGCTATGCGACTCGTTTGCCGGAGTGCCGCCGCCGGACACCGTCAATTACAAAGCGGATAAAGGGATTAGGCTGCACCGCCACGCACGGATCCTGGGCGTGCCGCAGGAGCACGTTGAAGCGAATTTCGAGCGCTACGGGTTGCTCGATGACCAGGTTCGTTTCGTGCCGGGTTGGTTCAAGGACACCTTGCAGGACGCCCCGATTGAGCGCATTTCGGTGTTGCGGCTGGACGGCGATCTTTACGAGTCGACGATTCAGGCGCTCGATGCGCTCTACCCGCGGCTGTCGCCCGGGGGCTTCTGCATCGTCGACGACTACCACGCGATCGAGGCGTGCGCGCAAGCAGTGACGGACTACCGTGCCCAACACGGCGTGACCTCGGAGATCGTGGAGATCGACGGTACGGGCGTGCTGTGGCGCAAGTCGTGAGATAGCTGAAACTCTAGGTGTACGAAACGGTTTGCCCTCGCACAAGGGATGGTAAAAGCACGACCATGGCGCACCCGTCGCGTTTCGTCGGGGCGCCGTGCGCGATGTTATGGTTGCCGCCGTGGCAACAGGGCTGACAGCTGGCACTCGCCTCAGGATGTGGTGGGTGCGCACCGAATACTGGCTCGCGCGTACGTTACTGCCCGATGTGTATGCCAACGACGCGTTGATCACCTTCAACAATTTTCACGGGTTCCTCGACGATCCCGACTTCCAGCGTGCCTACCAGCGGGGTGCCAAATCTCTCGGCAACGAGGACTGGTACCAGTGGCAGTGGCGCGTGCACGTGGGTCTGTGGGCGGCGGCGAGCGCCAGCCAGCTCGAGGGCGATTTCGTCGAGTGTGGCGTCAGCTACGGCTTTTTGAGCAGCGCCATCATGGAATACCTCGACTGGGATCGGCTGGGCAAGACGTTTTACCTGCTCGACACCTTCGCAGGACTAGACCCGCGGTTCGTCAGCGCCAACGAACGCAAGGCCGGGGCGCTGCAAACGAGCGAAGATCACCTGCGCAACGGGATGTACGCCAACGGGGTTGACAGCGTCCGCGCGAATTTCGCGCAGTGGAAGAACCAGCGCATTATCGTCGGCGCCGTCCCGGAGACACTCGAGCAGGTGGATGCGCCGACGGTCGCCTACCTGCACATCGACATGAACTGTGCGCCCCCCGAAGTCGCTGCGCTGCGGTTCTTTTGGCCACGCCTCACGCCCGGTGCCTTTGTGCTGCTGGACGACTACGCAAATCGTGGGCGCGACGAGCAGCGCATCGCCATGGATGAGGTTGCCGGCGAGCTTGGTGTGAAGATCTGCTCATTGCCCACTGGCCAGGGTCTGCTCATCAAACCGGCGCGCTGAGGCGTCGGTGGTGGAAGCCTAACCCCCGTCTCATCCGAGCGCCTTTCGGCGAGCGGCGTCTTCCAGCAGGTCGGCGGTGCGCTCGATGCTGGCGGCGGGTTTGGTCGTCCGAGCGGCGAACTCCCGGGTCCGGGTGGCGTAGTCAGGGGCGAGAATTTGGCGCAGGTCCGCGACCAGTGTTTCTCGTGACGTGGCCGAAAAGCGCCGGGACGTGCCCAACTTCAGGCGTTTGATCGAAGCGGCCCAATACGGTTGATCGGCCGAACTCCACAGGGCCAGGGTAGGGATGCCCGCACGCAGACTTGCGGCCGTGGTGCCCGAACCGCCGTGATGAACGATGGCACGGCAAAGGGGAAAGGTCGTCGCGTAATTCACCGGACCCACCACTTTGATGTGGTCGAAGTGCGGCACGTCGCTGAACTCGGTGCCGCCGAAGCAAATCAGAGCCCGCTCACCCAAGCGCGCACACGCCGCGGCAATCATGTTGACTGTGTCGGAGGCGGATTCGAGCGCGATGCTGCCGGACCCGAAGCAGATCGGCGGTGTCCCCGAGGCAATCCATGATGCGACGTCGTCGTCGGCGTCCGTCGGCAGCTGCATTGTCAGTGCACCGACAAAGGGGCGACGGTCGCCCCATCGCGCCCATTCGGCTGCCAGTCCGGGAAAGAAGATCTGGTCGTAAGCCTGGATCTCCAGCGACCGTCGGTCGGCGATTCGCCGCTGCGACCGATGCGTTGCCTTCGGCAGGCCGAGTGCACCGCGCTGCGCATTGTCGGCTTCCTTCGTCGACTGCCAAAACAGCCATTCGATCACCGTCATCGTCGAGCGCATCAGCGGCGCCGGCACGCTCGGCACGAGCCGGCCATTGGCCCGCATGGGAAAGTGATGCAGCGAGGCCAGCGGGATGTCGTAATACTCGGCGACGTTGGCCGCGGCCTGCTCGAAATTCAGGCCCGTGGAAAGCAGGTCGGCGCCGTCCGCCAGCGACTTCAACGTCGTGCTGACGTCGCCCCAGTACTTGATCAGCGGATCCCAGACTTTGGGAATCTGCCGGATCGGGTTGCGGAAGAAGTCCGTCCACATGTTGCGAAGGAATTCCTCGTCCAAGAATTCCTGTACTTTCGGCCCGTACGGAACCGCAGCGAGACCGGCAGACTCGACGAAACCGACCAGCTCGGGCGGGACGGCCAAGCGAACGTCATGCCCTCGGCGCAGCAGTTCCAGCCCAACGGCAGCGGACGGTTCGATGTCGCCGCGAGTCCCGTAACTCGCCAGGGCAAACTTCACGGGGCCATTATTGCCGGTTGTGTGGACCGGCCGTCAGGGGATCGCCATTGTGCGCGGGTCGGCTGGTCGGCCGACAGGGCTAGCAGCTAGGAAGCCAATTCGATGAGGCCCAGCCGTTTGGACACCTCGACCGCCCCCACCACTTCGGGATCGGCGCAGATGTCGTGCCAGGCTTCGCCCATCCCGGGATTGAAGTCGATGTCATCGAAAAGGACCCAGCCGCCCCGGGCCATGCGGGGCTTCAAGATCTGCCACTGCCGGGTCACGAAATCTTGGGTGTGTATCCCATCCACCAAGGCCAGATCGATCGAGTCGGGGATGTCGCCGACGTGGTCTTCGAAGGCACCGCGCGTCAGGGTGTAGCGATCGGTGACGGATTTGATGTTCCTCTCCGCGATGTCGGCCCAGGAGGGGTTGATCTCGAACGAATACATCCAGCCCCGCCGAAGCGCCGAGGACAGGTACATCCCGGACACCCCGAACGCGGATCCGAACTCCACGACGATCTTGGGGTCGTGCCAGTCCACCAGGTAGGCGTACAAGTCGCCCTGCCACGACGCGGCCCGGACCTGCTTGGGTTTCCGGGTCGCACCGGGCTGTCCGTAGGCGTCGGCCAGGGGTAGGGCGCCGAGCTTCTGTGTTGCCCGTGCGGAAGATTCGATCTCGGTTTTGCGCGCCGCGGGCGGCAATCGTCGGGGAAGACTGTCGATACACCCGCCGCGTTTGACCCACTTCAGCTCCAATGCTTTTCGCAGCGTTATCACGAGGCGAGACCCAACTGGCGTGCCAGATCCGCGTACTCGCCCTCGAGGCGCTGTTTTAGGTGCGCGACGGCGGTGCGCTTCCTGCTCCGGATGTTTGACGAGTTCGCGATCGCGTCGAGCACCCGGTCGACCACGGCGGCGCTGCTCACCTCGTCGGTGCGAACCAGTGACTGCTCATCATCGATCGCGAGCGCGAAGTCTCGGCATTTCGGTTGATACTCAAGCGAAACGACGGGTGTGTCGGACAGAGAAGCCAGGACGCTCGCGTGAAGGCGGGTGACGATGGCGGCCGAACAGCGGGCCAATTCGCCCGCGGCCACATCGGGGTCGGCCGGAAGCACCATCTCTGCTTCCGGAATGTCTCTCAGCGCCACGTCGGTCCAGCGTCTGTCTTCTGGATTCATCAGTATCCCGACGAAGCGGTAGCCGTGTGATGACAGTTGCTTGACGGCGCCGGCTATCTCTTCCGCCAGCTGCTTCGGGTCGTGTCCCCAAAGGTCGTCGCCGAAGCCGAGATTCACTCCGATCAGCCCGTCTTCGGGAGCGACGTCGGGCCGGGGGAGAAGCAGCGCCGGGTCGCCCGAAACCTCGACGTCCAACCCGATGTCGGCCAGAAGTTCGGCGCTGCGCGGCCCCCGCACGGACACGGTACGGAACTTGGAAAGTATCGGCGCCCAGCGCTTCAGCTCGCCTTTGCCCGAGCCGCTATTGCGTCCGCCGAATACCGGATCTTCGACGCCGACACCGATCGCATAGCTTCCGTTGTCTTTGGTGAGTGCCAACCCTCGATTGATCAAGAGCCGCCACTGGCTCCGTCCGACGAGCGTGCCGCCACCAACGACCTGCCTGCTGCGCCGCAGCGATCGGTTCAAACCCATTGCCGCCGTGGCGGTTGCATAGATCAGTTGGTGCGGCAGGCGCGGCAGATCGAGAAAGGTTGCCCCCCGTAACTGGCCCCGAACCGCGTCGTAGATCGCGTCGTCACCAAGGTTGCCCAGCCCATGCCAGCCCAGGTACGCGACGGTCGGGTCGTCGGTGACATTCATCATCACGCGCTTTGTCGTTCCTCGACTCGGTGTCCAGCAGCGTCCTTCGGTTGGGCGGCGTTGCGGGTGAGCTTGCGCCGCAGCCTTTTAACGCGCCCTCCGAGGGTTTTGGTCCAGCGATTCTGCAGCGCCAGCGTCGCGATGCGCGGGTGCTCGGCCGCGGTTTGCACCAAGAGTTCATGCCCCTCTGGATCTGGCACCTGTTTGGCGATCGCGCCGAGCACCCAGTTGGCGTTTTTGGCCACGATCGATTCGTGTAGGGGGTCACCCGAGACGACATCGAGCATGGCGTCCAACGTCGCCGCATGCGCAGGACCCTGCGTTCGCCAGAAGGTTGCGGGATCGGTGATCGACTTGTACCACATGCCGCGCGGGTGGCGGCGGTAGACGGCCATCGTCTCCGGCAGCATCGCGATGTCGCCTTCGGCGGCGTGACGGACGTGCAGGTACCAATCCAGCGGCATGACATCGGCCGGGATGTCGTCGTAGCGGGGGAGGCGGCGGTACATCACCGAGTTGGTCTGGATGAAGTTTCGCGAAATCAACGTCTCGAAGCTGAGGTCGCCGGCCCGAAAGGGCGGTGGGAACGTCGGAAGGAAGACCTCTTCGAACTTGCGGTAGACGCTGTATATGAGTTTCTCGTCCTCATCGCGGTCCTGGGTCCAGACGACGTCCACCGGGTGGAAACACACTGCGGTGTCAGGGTTCTGGTCGAGTAAAGCGACTTGTTTGCCCAATTTCAACGGATCGACCCAGTAGTCGTCGCCCTCACATAGCGCGATGTACTCACCACGGGCGGCGGACAGGGCGCCGGTCAGGTTCAGGTTGAGGCCGACGTTCTTGGACCGCAGGATGGGCCGGAACAGGTGCGGGTGGCGGTCGGCGTACTCCTGGATTATCTCGGGCGTGGCGTCGGTCGAGGCATCGTCGGCGACGATGACCTCCATCGGAAAGTCGGTCTGCTGGGCGAGGAAGCCGTCCAGCGTGTCGCGGACGTAGGCCTGTTGGTTGTGGGTGGTCGACACGACGCTGACCTTGGGCAGGTCAGTTGTTCTCCGTGTGGTCAATGCGAGCCTCTCTGTTGCGCGGCGGCTGCGACGCAGTCGAAAAGCACCCTGCCATTGACCGGTGAAGGAAGTACTTCCGAAGGGATGCCGTTCTTCCACAGCGGTTGCGTACCGGGCGACCCTGGGGTGCGACGTAGTACGGTTACTGACACTGCTGTTAATTATAGCCAGCGCGAAATTCGAATTTCCTGTCGAGCGAGCGGCCCTATGCGTGGTCTGCGGGTTTGGCGGGGGGATTCGGCAAATGGCCGAGAATGTTTCTGACGCCGAAAACGGCTGGTGAAGTTAGACTTTGCAGTTTGCGGTGATGCGCGCGGCAATCACAGTCACCTCACGCGGCAAATTTCTCCAAAAGGTTGGCGGTGGTCGCGACGCTCTCGGCGGGTTTGGTCATTCGCGCCGCGATCTCGCGGGCACGGAGGGCGTACTCCGGAGCCAGGATCTGTCCTAGGTCGGCGACCAACGACTCGAGTGTGGTGTTCGAAAAGTGCCGCGCTAGACCAACGTTCAATCGTTGAACCTGGCCGGCCCAGATCTTTTGATCGCTCAGACTCCAGAGGCTCAAGGTCGGGACTCCCGCGCGCAGTCCTGCCGCAGTGGTGCCGGCTCCGCTGTGGTGGACCACCGCGCGGCAGGCGGGAAAGACCGCTGCGTAATTCACCGGGCCCACCACTTTGACATGGTCGAACCGTGCGGCAGCACTGAAATCCGTTTTGCCGGAGCACACCAGCGCCCGCTCACCGAGCTGCGCGCAGGCCTTAGCAATCATGTTGATTGTATTGGCCGGAGATTCAACCGATGTGCTGCCGAAGCCGAAGCAGATCGGAGGCGTTCCCGCGGCGATCCAGGACGCGACGTCCTCGTCGGAATCCGTCGTCAACTCCATCGTCAACGTGCCGACAAAGGGCCGCTGGCCGTTCCATTTGGCCCATTCGGCGGCCAGCCCGGGAAAGCACACCTCGTCGTAGGCCTGGATCTCCAGTGCGCCGCGGGCCGCCATCCGTTGTGGCGCAGGGCCTTTCGCTTTCGATAGGCCGAGTTCACGGCGCTGGGCGTCCTCGGCCTTCTTCGTCCCCCGCCACTGTGTCCAGTCCAGCGCCGTCATCACGGTGCGCACCGCCGGCGCCGGCAGATGAGGCGCGAGCTGCCCGTTGGGCCGCATGGGGAAGTAATGCATCGTGGCCAACGGCACGTCGAGGAATTCCGCCACGTTCGCCGCGACCCCCGGAAAGCCAGGGCCCGTGAACACCAGGTCGGCACCCTCGGAGAGCGATACCAGGGTCGCGCTCATGTCCGCCCAGGACTGGGTAAGCAGGTCCTGCGCTTCCCGCCACCGCCTCCTCACCTCGGGGACATTCCAGAACTTGCCGAGGAAGTCGGTGTCCCAAAAGCCGTCCTGCTGATCGGGCCCGTAGCCTGCCGCGGAAAGGCCGGCCGACCCGACGAGCGGCACCAGGTTGGGCGGAACGGCCATGCGGACCTCGTGCCCGCGGCGCTGCAGTTCGCGACCCACAGCCGTACAGGGCTCGACGTCGCCGCGAGTTCCATAGCTGGCCAGGGCGAATTTCACGACGAATCCTTTCGGTGGTCGTGCGTGTGCGTGCATTCGCAGAGGTCATTATCTCTGGTTTTCGACCGCCAGTTCGGCTTTCGGTCAAGTCTGTCTACCTCGGTAATAGATGGGTACCCCCTGTCGCCGCCAGGCTCTTTGGATCGACGACATCGTTGTAGTCAGCCCCTGACTCGCTGCCCTGTGTCAGCGGCTTCTTCGCGTACAACTTGCCCGAATGATTCCGCGCCTCGTTGTAGCTCTGGCAAGCGTGAACGCACAATCTGACTACAAGAGTTTCACGCATTCCGTACTAGCAGCCCCGGGTCAGGCCACTGACCACGTCCCGTCGCCCTTTTGACCAGCATCTTGAGCACCGAAATTTGCTTATTCAACGCGTATAACAAGCCGGTCAAACCCTTGTGACGAGCATCAGCAAGCCTCGCCTCGAGTTGATCAATGTCAGAGCTGACTAGGAGGGTCGTCGGGTGAATTAGCGGCAAGTCCAGCTCATCGATACCCAGTGAAGAGAAGATGCTCGACTTCGTGTGCAGTGCATCGGGATGGAAGCCAATATTCTGTACTAGATTGCGGGCAGGCGTGGCGCAAATACCGGAGTTCGCCCATATACTGTAAAACCACTGATAATCCCAAGTACCAATCTTTCCCTCGTAAGTGTGCTGAAATATCGATTCCCACAAGTATCGGTCAATTCTTTTCCGAAAATACTGATCGAAAAGCCTCTTATCTCTGATCTCAGGCCAGTAAGTCATATCGAGATCGTATTGCGCCCATGCCCGCCTCCAAGTAGCCCACCCCCATATGTGCGGGTATCTCGAGAAGTAATAGCTATCCGCTGTCGCGGTATGTCCGAACAGACGATTTTGTCCATTGATCATCATAACGCGCTCGTCCCTTTCGTAGCGATCGAGGAGCTCAGCGCAGTAATGGAAGAATGAGAGATTGGGCATGCAGTCATGTTCGAGTATTATCGCCTTGTCTACGATCTCGAAGGCCCACGTTATGCCGGACGAGATGCGAAGGCGGGGCCCCATATTGATTTCCGAGAAATTCTTATGGACCTCGCAGTCCCAGTCGACTTCATCGACGATCATGCGTGTCGCGGCGCACTTCTCAGCCTCTCCCGGTCTATTCGGGCGGGGCCCGTCGGCGATAACCAGCAGCTTCGTTGGTCTCGCGGTCCTGATGGCCTTGAAGACCTCCATGGTGCGATCCAGCTGGTCGAAGATGATGAAGATGACCGGGGGTGTCGTTGTCACTGTTCCCATCCTTGCGACGGCCGTTAAGCGAGCAGCGGAACATGTTGTTCTAAAGGTGATAAAGAGCGACTTGCGAGATCATATATCTGGCGCAGAAAATGTCAAGGATTTTAGCGCTGTTATTCGGCAGTCAGTTGCGGTCATATTTAAGTCATTAACGCTTAAAACCTTTCAGGCCTTCTGCTTTTCGCGAAACACTGCGCTTTGTAACTGTCATCCCGCGGATGAGAGCCTGATTCTACCGGGCAAAAAACGGCAACATCACTGCGAATTCCGTAGTGATCGCGCGCCTTAGCCCCTGCGCCAGAATCGCCAGGTGGGTAAGCCCGGTCCGCAGCTCAAGCCTGTGCATTGGCAGTGGCGTCGAATGCAGGCTGGATGTCGAGAAAATTGCGGAACCCAACGTCATGCAGTGTCGAAGGGCCTAAACTCGAGCCTGATGCTCAGCACGGTTTCTAGCAAGCTGAATCGGGCATCGGGTGGTCGATTCCTGACTGTGCTTTAGCTTGCCGGCTTCCCAAATACGGGCGTACCCACGCCTGATTGAAAACGTCTCTCAACCGGGGGGCGGCGGGGTGTTTTCTCCAAGGCGCTGGTATCACAATGACAATTTTGACTGTTCCCCACGGGGTCGGAAGATCCATGACAAGCTTGTACTTTTTCCAGGGCGCTGGACTCTGGATGAGTAAGACACTCGCGCCGGCTACATCTTGCATACCATAATTTATGGCATCCCCTTGCGTAGCAACCCACTGCATCAAATTCAAGCTTGTCACGCGGGCTATTTCCGAATTCCATGAACCATAAAACTTCTGCTCCGAGATGCAGATAGGTATAAGGCCTTCGTTGGAAACAGCGTCCCACACGGCAGCCGCTACCCCCGGAGTGTGCAGTGCGCGAAAATCATCCATCACCACCACGCCGCTGTCATTCAAGATACTGCGCGTATTGGCGATATCCATCCGGACGACGTTGTACAAATGACTGCCATCCACATGGGCAAAACGCAGCGAACGGGGCTCAACCCTGTTGACAATGTGCTGGGATAATTCAGCAATCACAACCGGTGGCCGGTCGACCCATCGCTTGTAATTGTCTTCGAATCTTCCACGATTGAGACCGCGATAGGATTGAGTATTTTCGGCGACGTTCTCATCATCGCCCTCGACGTTGTCGAATACGTCGCAAACGATCACTTTCTCTTCAGGCCTGGCATGGCAACCTAATAAAATTGCGCTCTTACCGTAGAGGGCTCCGATTTCAAGTAAATCACCTTGAACTCCTGACTCAAATTGCCCTGTCAAGATGCGATCGAATAACAGAAAATCAATGTCCCAAAATGCTCCAACGACCGACTTACGCTCTCGCCAGTACTTCTGTGCACACGGAGATATGTTCTCGAGCATCATGCATTAACGCTCGTAATCGTGCGGTAATGGGGCAGCAGACGGTTCAACGTTGCCAACAGAAGAGAAGGAATCATGTGCGGGTAAGCGCACTTAGGGGATGTGCCCCGGAGCGGCCGATGGACGGGTTTGAGCTCCTCGACTCCATATCTGCTGAGCCTGTGGACCAAGTGAGAGTACGGTGGTTGGATATCGCGATCGGTCAAAACCGGGCCCTCATTTCGCATTTCAATATTGCGTTCGATTTTCCGCCGACGAGCTTACACCTTTCACTGGATTTGCCGCACCGACACGAGGATTAAGGCACGAGAAGAAGCGCTTAGGCCTGACGTCTATCCGAATGTGGATCGGTGCTCCGCGCTCGAACGCGGGAGGGAGCGTTGGCGGCAAGCTGGTGGGCCTGGTGCGGGGGCCTGCTCTTCTATCCGAGACCGCGCCGTCTGAGGAGCGCCATGGCCGCCGAGGGCAAGGTGACGGTTTTTGCTTCAAGGCTTTACCCAGTGTCGACGGATGCAAGCAAGGTACTTCCAGGATTTTCTCCTTTGAGCTGCTCGCCGCGATCGCGTGTATAGAACGGACGATTAGCACGCTGCGCTCCATGTTCGGTTGCCGTCACATCTACTATGAAGCGCAAGCGACGCCCGCCGGTGCAGTACAACGAGGAGTGAGACGGCCGCAATGACGAGACGCCGTATGCATGGCGACCAGGATGCATGGACAAACGTAGGGATCCGATGAAGCGAGCGCTCATAACTGGAATCACCGGGCAGGACGGTTCTTATCTTGCGGAATTGCTGCTGAGGAAGGGCTACGAAGTCCATGGGCTTATTCGTCGGGCGTCGACGTTCAACACTTCGAGGATCGATCACCTCTACATTGATCCACACCAACCAGACGCACGACTGTTCTTGCACTACGGCGACCTTACCGACGGCACCCGCTTGGTGACCTTGCTCAGCACCATCGACCCCGACGAGGTCTACAACCTTGCGGCTCAGTCGCATGTGCGCGTTAGCTTTGACGAACCGGTTCATACGGGCGACACGACCGGCATGGGATCGATCCGGTTGCTTGAAGCGGTTCGACTGTCCGGGGTAGACTGCCGCTTTTATCAGGCGTCCTCATCGGAGATGTTCGGCGCCTCTCCGCCGCCTCAAAATGAAGAGACGCCGTTCTACCCTCGCTCACCCTACGGCGCGGCGAAGGTCTACTCGTACTGGGCGACCCGCAATTATCGCGAGGCCTACGGGTTGTTCGCGGTGAACGGCATCCTGTTCAATCACGAATCACCCAGGCGCGGTGAGACCTTCGTAACCCGAAAGATCACTCGAGCTGCGGCACGGATTAAAGCCGGGCTCCAATCAGCCGTCTACATGGGCAATCTGGATGCTGTCCGTGACTGGGGGTATGCGCCCGAGTACGTCGAGGGGATGTGGAGGATGCTGCAGGCCGCCCAGCCCGAGGATTTCGTTCTCGCTACTGGGCGCGGTTACACCGTGCGCGAGTTTACCCAGACAGCGTTCGACCACGCCGGCTTGGACTGGCAGAAGCATGTGAGATTCGACGACCGCTATCTGCGACCCACGGAAGTGGATTCGCTGGTTGGCGACCCGATCAAGGCAGCCCAATCGCTCGGGTGGAAGGCTTCTGTCCATACTGGCGAGTTGGCCCGGATCATGGTCGACGCAGATGTTGCTGCGCTGGAGTGTGAAGGCAAACCGTGGATCGATAAGCCCGCGCTGCCGGGTTGGAACTCAACACCAGGATGAACAACTTCGTCGGGGTCCTTGACCGGACGGTGCCGGTGTACATTGCCGGGCACCGCGGATTGGCAGGGTCGGCCCTCTTGCGCAGGTTTCGGGCCGAGGGGTTCACCAATCTGCTGGTGCGCTCGCACAATGAATTGGACTTGACGGATCGAGCCGCGACGTTCGAGTTCTTGGCCGACTCAAAGCCTCACGTCTTGATCGATGCCGCCGCGAAGGTTGGCGGTATCATGGCCAACGACACTTATCCGGTCGATTTCCTGTCACAGAACCTGCAAATCCAGGTCAATCTCCTGGATGCCGCTGTCGCCGCGCGGGTGCCGCGGTTGCTGTTTCTGGGTTCTTCCTGCATATATCCCAAGAACGCCGCCCAACCCATCAAGGAAAGCGCACTCCTCACTGGGCCGTTGGAGCCGACTAACGACGCATACGCGATCGCGAAAATCACTGGTATTCTTCAGGTCCAGGCGGTCAGGCGTCAATACGGTCTGGCGTGGATCTCAGCGATGCCGACTAATCTGTACGGACCAGGGGACAACTTTTCCCCATCCGGCTCGCATCTGCTGCCGGCGCTCATCCGTAGATACGAAGAGGCCGAAGCTAAAGGCGTTCCGCAGGTAACAAACTGGGGTACGGGGACTCCGCGGCGTGAACTGCTGCATGTCGATGATCTGGCGAGCGCATGCCTGTTCCTTCTGGAACACTTTGACGGTCCCGCTCACGTCAACGTCGGCACTGGCATCGACCACACCATCAGTGAGATCGCCGATATGGTTGCCGCGGCGGTGGGCTACAGTGGTGAAACACGTTGGGACCGAGGCAAACCCGATGGAACTCCACGTAAGTTGCTGGACGTCTCCACCTTGCGCGAGGCGGGTTGGCGCCCTGAGATCGAGCTCCGGGACGGCATCGCCGCAACGGTAGAGTGGTATCGCGCAAACGCCAGCACGGTGAGGAAATGAGTCAGCTTGAGACGATCAAGCTCCGGTGACGTGTGCTGAAGCGTTGGACGGGTCATGGCCGTGGCGCGGCAACCCGGGGATGAGGAATCTACGCCGCCCCGGCTGGAAGTTGTGCCGCCACTACTGTGGTCCAATAGCTGGAACTGCCGCGCCCGGCCGGTTACTGTCACCAATATGTCAAGGATCGCCCGCAATCTGGCAGAGATCACTCTAAATCCAGGTCGTCGCAGAAAGTCCCTAGAACCCACACGTTGGACAGCAGCGTACGGCTGGTTTAACGGTAAGCACCTTGTTTCCCCGCCAGCAATTGCGAAGCACCGCCATTTACTCCACACTTTCAAGTCCCGCGGGCACCGCATCTTCGTCGAGGCGGGGACCTTCCGGGGTGAGACGACCGCGTTCTTGATCCCGCACGCAGACCAAGTGATCTCGGTTGAGCTGCACGATGGCCTTTTCGCCGCAGCCAAAAAGCGTTTCGCGAAGCACCCGAGTGTCACTCTCATCCACGGCGACTCGCTTATCGAGATCCCGAAGATAGTTGCGAACTGTTCGACCCCTCCCCTTGTGTTTCTTGACGGGCACTTTTCTGGCGATGGCACAGCCATGGGTGAGGAGATGGAACCAGCAGAGTCAACGCTTGGGCTACTCGCCGACATAACCCCGGCAGGTACCACGATCGTGATCGACGATTTGCGACTCTTCGGCTCTGGGCTTGCGGGATTCCCACAACTCGACGCCATCACGGCCGCGGCACGTGCTGCTTTCCCCGCCGCAGTGATTCGTGCTGGCCTGGACTCCATCGTTGTTGAAATTCCGTAACGACAGCCCGGTTACGCCTCAGCCACTCGACATCGTAGGGATCATGCCTGCTGTATCACGACCAGTACGGACGCCGCGGCACGATGAGGGGCATTCACTGCATGGCTGGACGTTGTGAGCTGGCGCCGCGTCGTGGCAACCCGACATTGGTCCAGCCGCCAGGTTTTCCTGCGGCCCGGAGAATCCTGCAGACGATCTCGTGTTAACGTTACGCCGTGGATTTGTTCCGCCGTGGTGGGTTGATTGCGCGTAGCACAACCTTCGAGATATTACGCCCGTATTGGGAGGGCGGCTCGAAGCGCCAATTTGCGAAGCAACTCGAAATGCACGACGTAAATGTCGTTTTGGATATCGGTGCCAACTCGGGACAATACGCGACCGATCTACGCATGGCGGCATACAAGGGCCGCATTGTCTCGTTCGAGCCTTTGTCCGGCCCGTTTTCACTACTCGAAAGCAAGGCATCGAAGGATCCGCTTTGGGACTGCCGACAATGTGCGCTGGGTGATGTCGATGGGACGATTTCGATAAACGTCGCCGGCAATTCCGGTGCGAGCAGTTCTGTCTTGCCGATGTTGAAAAGCCATCAGGAAGCTTTTCCGCCTGCCAACTATATTGGCACCGAGGATGTGCCGGTTTACAGACTTGATTCCGTCGCGGCAGACTGCATAATGCCGACGGATGTGACTTTCCTCAAGATCGATGTTCAAGGGTTCGAGCGGCAGGTGATCGCCGGCGGCAGATCGACCGTGGCTGACCGGGCCGTTGGCATGCAACTCGAATTATCTTTTCAGCCCCTGTATGACGGTGGGATGCTCATCCGTGAGGCGCTCGACCTTGTATATTCTTTGGGCTTCACATTGACGGGGTTACTGCCCGGATTCACCGATGTCCGCAATGGCCAGATGTTACAGGCCGACGGCATCTTCTTTCGTGATTAGATCGGCGCGAGATGATCAACTAGCGCGCGGAAATCGGTGCCCGACAGGCAGCGGTCGGTGTCCTTGGTGCGCAGCAGCGGCCGGACTGCGGTGGCGAGTCGCTGGTGATGTTAAGCTCGCCGAGTAATCTAGATGTTCTGAAAATCCGTGATAAGTCGGAGGATTCGCCTTTGTCGGTAGATCGTGGCGATCTTGGTTTCGTCGCCTTCGTGGTGCCCGGGCGGGTCAGCTGACGATGCCGAAGCTGCTGAACTTAAGTTTTCGGGTAATCGACGTGCTGTTGGTTCCGGTCACTGTGGCGGCTTCGGCAGCCCTGCGGCTGATCCGTTCCACTGGGTTTGGGCGCATGCCCATTACCTTGCGGGTCTTCCGGAAAGTGGGAGTCTTCCCGCTTCTCGACCATTACTACGAGCCGCTGTTTAACCCGGCCCATCTGAGGAAACCATTGTCCGACGATCGCGAATTACCTGGCATCGATTGGAATGTCGCTGAACAGCTCGATCTGCTCACAAATTTTCATTTCAACGACGAATTAGTTAGATTTCCAGTCGAGCAGCCTGAGAACACTGGATTTTTCTATCGAAACGGCTTCTTCGAATCGGGGGATGCTGAATTTCTCTATAACATGATTCGGCTGCATAGACCTAAGCGGATTTATGAGATCGGAAGTGGTCAGTCAACGCGTTTGGCGGCGAGCGCGGTGGAAGCCAACCGCGATGAGCAGGCTGGCTATCGATGCGAGCACCTGTGCATAGAACCCTACGAAGCTGACTGGCTCGAAGAACTCGATGTTACAGTGGTGCGCAAGCCGGTGGAGCTGATCGATACGTCACTGTTTCGTCAATTGGACAAGAATGATATCTTGTTTATTGACTCGTCGCACATTATCCGGCCGCAGGGCGATGTTCTCTGCGAATACCTTGAGATTCTGCCCATCCTCAAGCCTGGCGTCCTGATTCATATTCATGACATCTTTACTCCGAAAGATTACCTAGAGGAGTGGATACGCTCTGTGTGCTTTTGGAATGAGCAGTATCTGCTGGAAGCATTCCTTAGTTATAATCCAGAATTCGAAATCATTGGGGCGCTTAACTTTTTGAAGCATCACTACCCAGACGAGCTGTCAAAGGTCTGCCCAGTCCTCCGTCAGCAATTAGAGTTCCGCGAGCCGGGCTCGTTCTGGCTTAGGCGTGTCTAGCTATTCTCGACTGACGCTGCTCGTTTGGGCCGCCGCCAACGTGCCGACGCTTTTGTTGCCTGGGTAAAGACGGTTTCCAAGCAGCGAAGGTAGAACTCCCAGGCCCACAGGTAACCTAGTGACGTTCGCCGCCCACCCAGCGGATAGCGCCCATGCAAGTCCCACATGCGGCGCAGGTCGCGAAAGACCACACTCGGATGCCGGTTGGTACCGACTCCGGTGGTGTCGAAGTCGCATAGCACCCTGCGGATCGTGATTGGCTCCCGAAGCAGCGCCGCCCGCAAGATGAATTCCTGGTCGGCAGCAACCCCGAAATCAAGGTCATACCCGCCCAATTTCCTCACCAGCGACGACCCAAAGAATGACGCTTGGTGTGGAACCACCTGCCAACCGGCGAGAAACTTCCGGAGGCTAAAAGGAATCGGGCCGCGCACGCGCCCGAGTCCGATGAGGTTGTCCATGCCGAAACCCCACACATCTTGGGCCGGTCCGCGGCCCGAGATCGCCTCTACGACCTGACCTATAGCGTCGGGATCAGAGAACCGATCGCCAGAATGCATGAACCACAACAGATCGCCTGATGCATGAGCGATGCCCTGGTTCATCGCGTCGTAGCGTCCGCCGTCGGGCTCCGACTGCCAATATGCGAAGCCCGGCTCGCAGCGCGACAGGTATGCCTCCACCTCGTCACCGGACCCGCCATCGATCACGATGTGCTCGATGCCTCCCTCATAGCGCTGTGCCCGGACACTGTCCACCGTTCGCTTGAGGCCTTCGAGATCCTGGAAGGAGATGGTTATCACCGAGACGGTCGGGGTTGATTTCACCGAATTGCCCCTCGCATCGCTGCGGCTGCTCGACACGGATGAGCACAGGTGCCCGTCCGCCTGGTGCTGCTCGTGTCGCAGGGCCTCATCACCGATCTCCTCGTAGTTCAATGCTCGTCCAAGACCATCACCGCAGCAGCGCCGTCGACGAGCCGTATCCCGGTATCGATCACCTTAGACGCTGGTCGACGCCCGGTGGCTCGCTCACTGGCGTTTGCGACGGGAGGGCCAGACGTCCACGAGTCCGCGCCGCCTCGGTGCAATGGCAGCGAGCCGACGCTTCAAAGTCCTGAGCCGACGGTTAGGCCTCGCCCAGCGGTGCTGCAGCGCCAGCATGGCGAATCGCGGGTGCTGCTCGATGGTGCTCTGCAGCGCAGCACGACCCTCAGGGCTTGGGACCTTTGCGATCTGATGCAGGATCCAGTCGGCCATTAAAGCGATGAGTTCCTCACGCTCGGGTTCGCCCGGAAACAGGTCGAGCATTGCGTCGAACGTCGCCGCATGCCCGGGACCTTGCGCCAACCAGAATTTGGGCGGATCCACCGCCTGGTTGTGCCACATGCCCTCGGCATGCCGGCGATAGACGGCCATCGTTTCCGGCAACATCGCAATATCACCATGGGCTGCATGCAAGACATGCAAGTACCAGTCCAACGGCATGACGTCGGCGGGGATATCCGCGTAACGCTCAAGGCGGCGATACACAACGGAGTTAGTTTGGATGAAATTCATCAAAAGGAGGGCCTCGACGCTGAGGTCGCCGCGCAAGTAGAGCGGCGGGAACTTCGAGTCTTCAGCCCGGCCGTCGTCCCACATCACGCGGACTGGATGGAAGCACACTGAGGTGCCTGGGTGTTGTTCGAGGAATGCGATCTGTTTGCTGAGCTTGCGTGGATCGGTCCAGAAATCATCGCCCTCGCATAGGGCGATGTACTCGCCGCGAGCAACCGACAGCGCCCCCACGAGATTTCTATTCAGCCCGACATTCTCGGGTCGGAAGATTGGCCGGAAGATGTGGGGATAGCGTTCGGAATACTCGCAAATGATCGCTGGCGTCGCATCGACTGAGGCATCATCAGCAACGATGACCTCGATGGGGAATTCGGCCTGCTGAGCAATAAAGCTGTCGAAAGCTTGGCGGACGTAGGCCTCTTGGTTGTGGGTGGTCGTTACGATGCTCACCTTGGGTGAGCTCGCTGCCGCCTCTTCGGTCAGCATCTATCTCCTTTTTCGGCGGCTACGGCCCGAGCGACATCGAAGTGACTACTAAGATCTTTCATCCCGCAACGTCTTACGCGCTCAACTCGGCGGCCAACCGATAGCCGCGCACGGCGACCGGGATGGACACCGCGAGTAGCACGACCGTCCACGTCATGGTTATCGCCAGGGGTTGCAGCAGCGGTCCGCCGTGGGCCAGTGACCGCATCGCCTCGATGGGCGGCGAGATCGGTTGCATGCGGATTAATGGTTGAGCCCAAGCCGGGAACAGCTTGATTGGACTGGCACCGGTATTCACGAACGCCAGGGCGAATGTTGCGCTCAGCAGCCAGGTCATTGCGGTGCGGCCATTGTTGCGGATCGCCATCGCCATCACCAGAGACGTAAACCCGGTCACCGCGATCGACGGAATCAGAAGGAAGACGAGTGCGGCCAGCCACCCCTGCGTGAAGCGCAGCCCCATCGCCAACCCGATTGCGGTGATCAGGATGGTGCCGAGCAATGCGCGCACCACCTCGGCGATGATCCAGCCGGTGATCGCGCTCGCCCGGTGAATCGGCAGCACCCACATCCGGCTGAGCATGCGCGACTCGCGGTCCATGGTGATGCCGACCGAGTTGCCCAAAGACCCGAACAACGCGGATATCACTGCACACATGGGGACTACGCCGTAAACGCTCTCGACACCGGTGACCTTGCGCACCTGCTCGCCCAGCACAATCTGGTAGCAGAATAAGAGGAAGACTGGAAGCAACAGCGACCCCATCAAGACCGCTTCGTCACGCCGCCACCGGAGCAAGAGCCGGCCGGCCTGCACCCAGCTCTGGGTCCACAGCGATCCGTGTGGCTCGAGGCGATGCGTCACTAGCCGCGCCTCTGCATCCGCAGCGTGATTGCGCCGAAGACCAGAACCATGGCCAGACACCAAGCCAGGGTGGCCGCCAGATTGCTAAGGATCACGTGGCCAGTGGCCAGCCCGCGTAGTGTTTCGGCGAACTGTGAAATTGGCTGGTTACGAACATATGGGCGCAACCAATCCGGGAAGGTTTTTTCCGGCGCGATTCCGGTGGACAGCATGAAAAGCAGCAGCTGGGGGACGAACAAGAAGTGGCTGGCGCCCTGAACCGTCTTGGCGCTCGATCCCAGCGCGTCGGCGCCCAGCGTCACCGCCAGGCACAGCAGCAACGAGATCAGCAGGAAAGCCGCTGCGTAGCCCAACCCACCGGTGATCCGGAAACCGAAGGCATAGCCGGCAATCAGCGCCACCACCAGGGAGAGCAGTCCCCTCATCAAGGTGGCCACCGTGCGGGCGGTTACGGTGGCTGCCGCGGCGACGGGCAGCGTGCGCATCCGCTCGCCGATCCCATACAGGTGATCACGCGCCGCCCGATCCGCGGTCATCAGCCCAACGAAAATCATCGATTGGGCGACCACCGCGGGTAGGAAATATTGCGTATAGCTGATGCGCCCGGTGTCGATCAGGCCGTGCAGTGCCACACTGAATCCCGCCAAATACAATGCGGGTGAAAGCATTTCGACGACCATCTCGCCGTCGCGCGCCGCAGACTTCAGCGAACGCTCGGTGAGGGCGGACAGGGCACTCATGACCGGGCGGCGGTCCGTTCGGTGAGGTGCAGGAAAGCCTCGTCGAGCGAGGGCTTGCGCAGCGAGATATCGGCGAGCTCGAGTCCCAGCGCGTCGACCCGCCGGAACACCTCGACCAGCGAGGCCACCCCATCGGGTGCGAACACCGACACCGAATTCGCGTCGCTGTCGATGTCGACGCCCTCGAGGCCGTTCAGCGCCGCCGCGACCTGAGCCAGGTCGGCGGGATTGGAAGGGGTCACCTGGCAGTAGCTGGTACCCACCGCGCGCTTGAGCTCTTCTGCAGTGCCGCTGGCGATTACCTGCCCGTGATCGATCACGACGATCGAATCGCTGAGCACGTCGGCCTCTTCCAGGTACTGCGTGGTCAGCAGCACGGTCATGCCCTGCACCGTCAGCGAACTCACCAGGGCCCACACGTCGCGGCGGCTGCGTGGGTCCAGCCCGGTGGTCGGCTCATCGAGGAAGAGCACCTGCGGCGGCACCACCAGGGCGCTGGCCAAATCGACGCGCCGGAACATGCCTCCGGAGTAGGTCGACAGCCGGCGGTCGGCGGCGGCGACCAGATCGAACTGTTCGAGCAGCTCATCGGCGCGGGCCTTCGCGCGCTTGCGATTCAATCCGCGCAGCCTGCCGAACAGGACCAGGTTCTCCCGGCCGGTCAGCATGGGGTCCATCCCGGTGAACTGTCCGGCCATCCCGATGCTGGCACGTACCTCGGACGGCTGGCGGATGATGTCGTAGCCGGCGACGCTGGCACGTCCCGAGCTGGGACGGATCAGCGTGGAAAGAATGTTGATCGTGGTGGTCTTGCCGGCTCCGTTATGGCCGAGCACCCCGCACACCGTCCCGGCCGGAACCGAGAAGTCGATGCCGCTCAGCGCGACCGTGTCTCGCCCGAATGTCTTTGTGAGGCCTTCGACCTCGATCGCCAGAGCGCTCACGATAGGAGTATTTCACGGTGCGGAGTGGCGTGCGGACGGTATAGGCAGATAGCAATAGGGGAGATGGCGCAGGCCTTTCCGTCGGGCAAAATCATTGGCGTCCAATCTTTCTCGTCGCGCTTCTCGCGGAGGGCATTGACCGCCTCGCTCTCCAGCTATCCGGGCAACGAAACGACGAGCACCACCTAGACGGTCGGCCTGGCGACGGGGATCTCGGCCGTGGGGGCGTCCATGTCGACCTCGTCCTCGTGGAGCAAGGTGCGTACCGACTTACGCGTTCCCACGGAGCGAAGCAGCAGGCTGGCCGGCCTCGGCCGCACCAATTGCGGCCACCAGAACCACCGGCCGAGCAGCGCAGCGATGGTAGGCGTCATGAACGAGCGCACGATCAAGGTGTCGAACATCAGGCCCAGGCCGATCGTGGTACCGACCTGGCCGATGATGCGCAGGTCGCTGACCACCATCGAAGCCATGGTGAATGCGAACACCAGGCCGGCGTTCGTCACGACCTTGCCGGTGCCGCCCATCGCGCGAATGATGCCCGTATTGATGCCGCCCGCTAATTCCTCTTTCATACGGGACACCAACAGCAGGTTGTAGTCGGAACCGACCGCCAACAAGACGATCACCGACATCGGCAGCACCATCCAGTACAACTTGATGCCGAAGATGTATTGCCAGATCAGCACCGAGATCCCGAACGATGCACCCAATGAAAGCGTCACCGTGCCCACGATGACCAGGGCGGCAATGAAACTTCGGGTCAGGATCAGCATGATGATGAAAATCAGGCACAGCGCACCAATGCCGGCGATAAAGAGGTCGTACGTGGAGCCGTCCCGGAAGTCCTTGAACGTCGACGCGGTACCCGCGATGTAGATCTTGGCGTTCTCCAACGGGGTGTTCTTGAGGGCCTCTTCGGCCGCCAGCCGGATCTTGTCGATGCGGTTGACGCTTTCGGACGTCGCGGGGTCGCCCCGGTGCGAAATGATGAAGCGAGCGGCCTTCCCGTCCGGCGACAAGAACTGGGCCATCGCTTTCTGGAAGTCCGCGTTGTCGAAAATCTCGGGCGGCAGATAGAACGAATCATCGTTCTTCGAATCGTCGAACGCCTGCCCCATGGCGGTGGCGTCCTTGTCGTTGCTGTCCATCTGGCCGATGATGCCGGCCATGGTGCTGTGGTTCGTCAGCATCATGTTCCGCATGTCCTCGGACATCGCGATCATCGGCGGATACTGCTCGAGCAGCTGAGGCATCAGCTTGTCCATGTGATCGAGGTCTTGGAGCAGATATGTCAATTTGTCGCTGAGCGTGTCGACGCCGTCGAGGACTTCGAAGATCTGTCGCAACGACCAGCAGATCGGGATGTCATAGCAGTGCTTTTCCCAATAGAAATAGCTGCGTAGCGGCCGGAAGAAATCCTCGAAATCGGCCATTTTGCCATTTAGTTCATACAGAACGGCGGCCATTTCTTTGGTCTCCGTGATTGATTCGTGCGTGATGTCGGTCATACGCTTTTGCAGCGAGTAGATGCGCTTCATGATCTCGATCTGCTTGGCCATCATGTCCGCTTGGACAAGCATGTCGTCCATGCGCGCGCGCATGTACTTCATGTCCTGACCCATTATCGACTGTTGCATGCTGAGCAGGAAGGGAATCGAGGTGTGCTGGATCGGTGTTCCCTCGGGCCGCGTTATGCCCTGCACGCGAGAGATCCCGTGAACCGCGAAGACTGCCTTCGCAAGTCGGTGCAGCAACAGAAAATCTGCGGAGTTCCGCATGTCGTGATCGGATTCGATCATCAAAATCTCGGGCATCATCCGCGACTGATTGAAGTGGCGGTCTGCCGCCGCGTAACCGACGTTGGCGGGAACGTTGTCGGGCATGTAGAGCCGGTTGTTGTAGCTCGTCTGGTAGCCGGGCAAGGTCACCAGGCCCACCACGGCGACCGCGATCGTCGCGCACAGAATCGGCGCGGGCCAACGGACGATCGCCGTGCCGATCCGCCGCCACCGGCCGAACCCGATCGCGCGCCTCGGATCGAACAACCCGAAGCCACTGCCTACGGTCAGCACCGCCGGAACCAGGGTCAGGGCGATCACCACCGAGATGAGCATGCCCACGGAGCAGGGCATGCCCATGGTCTGGAAGATGGGCATACGGGTGAAGCTCAGGCACAACATCGCCCCGGCGATCGTCAGACCGGAACCCAAGACGACGGGGGCGACGCTGCGATAGGTGGTGAAATACGCCATCTTCCGGTCTTCGCCGGCTTGGCGCGCCTCCTGATAGCGGCCGAAGAAGAAGATCGCGTAGTCCGTGCCGGCGGCCATTGCCAGGGCCACCAGCAGGTTGACGGCAAACGTGGACAGCGCCATCCAATTGTTGTTGGCGATAAAGGCGATGACACCGCGAGCGGCGAAGACCTCGATCCCGACGGTGATCAACAACAAAATGACGGTCGTGATCGAGCGGTACACCAGGAGCAGCACGACGAAGATGATCAAGGCGCCGATCATCGTCATTTTCAGTATGGATCGGTCGCCGGCGAGCTGCATATCGGAGAACAGCGCCGACGGACCGGTGACGTAGGCCTTGACCCCGGGGGGCGGTGGTGTCCGCGCGATCACGTCGCGGATCGAGGCCACGGATTCCTGGCCCAGGGTCGTGCCCTGGTTGCCCGCCAGATTCAACTGCACATAGACAGCCTTGCCGTCCGGGCTCTGGGCGCCCGCCGCGGTGAGGCGATCGCCCCACAGATCCTGCACATGCTCGATATGCTTTGTGTCGCTTTTTAATTCAGCAACCAGTTTGTCGTAGTAGGCATGTGCCTGGTCGCCAAGCGGCTGCTGCCCCTCCAGGACCAGCATCGCGAAGCTGTCCGAATCGGATTCCTTGAAGTCCCGGCCCATGCGCTGCATGGCCTGCACCGCCGGCGCGTCTTGAGGGGCGAGTGGCACCGAATGCTGTTGGCCCACAATCTCGAGCCGTGGCACGCCGAACGTCACCAGCAGGGTCAGCGCCACCCACCCGATGATGATGAACACCGCAAGGTGGCGAATGGACCGGGCAAAGCGCGACGGCCGGGTGTGATGCGTGGTCATAACGCCCTCGACAGGCCGACGACGCTATTGCCCTGTGTCACAGTGTTCCCCACGGTTGCTGTTCCCATCCCTGAAGTGGAAAGCCGCCACTTATTGCGGCTGCTTCAGGAGCAGTGAACGCACCAACGGACGGGGGCCGGTGGGCCGCAGCATCGTGCTGGCCGGGCGGGGGCGCACCAACTGTGGCCACCAGAACCAGCGTCCCAGCAATGCGGCGACCGACGGCGTCATGAATGCCCGCACGATCAGCGTGTCGAAGATCAAGCCGATGCCGATCGTCGTGCCCACCTGGCCGATGCTGCGCAGCTCGCTGACTCCCATCGAGGCCATGGTGAAGGCGAACACCAGGCCGGCGTTCGTCACGACCTTTCCGGTACCTGCCATGGCGCGGATGATGCCCGTGTGGATCCCGGCAGCCAACTCCTCCTTCATTCGGGAGACCAATAGCAAGTTGTAGTCGGAGCCCACCGCCAACAGCACGATCACGGAGGTGGAAAGCACACTCCAGTGCAGTTGCATGTGCAACAAGTACTGCCAGACCAGCACGGACAACCCGAAGGACGCGCCGAGCGAAAGCAGAACCGTGCCGACGATGACCATGGCGGCGATGAAGCTTCGCGTCATGATCAGCATGATGATGAAAATGAGACAGATCGCGGATACGCCGGCGATCAAGAGGTCGAACATGGATCCGTCCACCAGATCTTTGGTAATTGCCGCGGTACCGGTCAAATAGATCTTGGCGTTTTCCAGGGGAGTGCCCTTGAGCGATTCCTCGGCCGCCGTCTTGATCTGCTCGACCCGGTTAAGGCCGTCGGGCGTCGACGGGTCGCCCCGCTGGGAGATCAGCAGACGGACGTCCTTGCCGTCCGGCGACATGAACACCTTCTCGATCCGCTTGAACGACTCGGACCCGTTGATGATCCCGGGCGGCAGATAGAAGGAGTCGTCATTCTTGGAGGCATCGAACGCCTGCCCCATGGCGCTGGGATCCTTTGCGCTCGAATCCATTTGGCCCATGACGCCGGACATGGTGCTGTGCATGGTCAGCATCATGGTGCGCATGCCCGACATGGTTTCGATCATGGGCGGGATCTGCATGACCAGCTGCGGCAGAATTGCATCCAGCTCGTCCAGGTTCTTCACCAGGTCGCCCAATTTGTCGCTGATCTCGTCGACGCCGTCGATCGCGTCGAAGATGGATCGCAGGGAGAAGCAGATCGGGATGTCGTAGCAGTGCTTTTCCCAGTAGAAATAGCTGCGGATCGGGCGCCAGAAGTCCTCGAAATCCGAAACTTTGTCCCGCAAATCCGAAGTGATGTCCTGCATTTCATGCGTCGTCCCGACCATGTGGTGCGTTGTGGCGACGAGTTCTTTCATCAGGTCCAGCATGTGCTGCATGAGGCCGATCATCTTCCCCAGCTCATTGGCTTGGGTGAGCATGTCGTTCATGCGGTCTTTTTGGAAAGCCATGTTCTGCATCTGGCTGGCCTGACCCATGCTGATGATCCAGGGAATCGTCGTGTGTTGCAGTGGCGTGCCCTCAGGGCGGGTCACGGTCTGCACCGTCGCGATTCCGGGCACCGCCAGAACGCCCTTGGCGAGTTTGTTGATGACGAGCATGTCCGTCGGATTACGCAAGTCATGATCGGTCTCGATCAACAGAATTTCGGGCATCGACATGCGCTGGCCGGGGAAGTGCCTGGCCGCGGCCGCATACCCCACGTTGGCGGGAATGCGGTCCGGAATGAATTTCTGGTCGTCATAGCTGGGCTTGTAATTCGGCAGCGTCAACAGCCCGATCAGCGAGACGGCCAACGAGGCGATGAGGATAGGCGCCGGCCACCGCACAACGGCCGTACCGATCCGTCGCCACCTGCGGGTCGAGAGTGCACGCCGTGGGTCGAACAGACCGAACCGGGCTCCGGCGGCCAGAAGGGCCGGGCCCAGCGTTATCGCGACCAGGACCGCGACGGAGATACCGACGGCGCAGGGGATACCTAGCGGCTGGAAAAAAGGCAGCCGGGTGAAACTGAGGCAGAGCACCGCACCGGCGATGGTCAAACCAGAGGCCAAAACGACCTTGGCCACACCGTTGAATGTGGTGTAAAAGGCCTCTTCTCGGCTTTCGCCCGCGTGCCGCGCCTCTTGATATCGGCCGACGAAGAAAATGCCGTAGTCGGTACCCGTCGCAATAACAGCCGCGACCAGCAGGTTGACGGCAAAAGTGGTAAGGCCGACCAGCCCGAGATGGCCGAGCAGCGCGACCATTCCGCGCGCTATCTGCAGTTCAAGGCCGACGATCAACAACAAAAGAATGACCGTGACAATCGACCGATAGACGAGCAGCAACGTCAGGAAAATCACGGCAAGGCTGACCAGCGTAACCAGCATGATGCTCTGCTGACCGGCGATATTCATGTCCGCGACGATGGGTGCGGGCCCGGTCACATAGACCTTTAATCCCGGTGGCGGCGAAGCCTCCTGCACGATCTTTCGAACGGCCGCCACTGACGCGTCACCCGCGGCCGCGCCCTGGTTACCGTTCAGGTTCACCTGTACGTATGCGGCCTTACCGTCCTGGCTCTGCGCGGCGCCGCGGGTCAGCGGGTCGCCCCAGAAGTTCTGGACGTGCTGCACGTGCGCGTGATCGGCTTCCAAGAGGTTGACCAAGCGGTCGTAATACTTGTGCGCGTCGTCGCCGAGTTGCTGCTGGCCCTCCAGCAGGATCATCGCCAACGCGCCGGAGTTGGTCTCGTTGAAGTCCTTGCCGAGCCGCTCCATGGCCTTGAAGGACGGTGCGCCCAACGGGCTCAGCGAGACCGCATTCTCCGCCTCGACCTTGTCCAGCGAAGGGACGGCGACGCTGAGCAGCACGGCGATCCCGAGCCAGCCCAAGATGATGGGAACCGACAGGCGGTGGATGATCCGCGCGATACGTGGTCGCGCGGCCGGCTGGGTCCCCAGTTGCGGCGCACTCATGTGGCGGTCAACACGCAGTAGGTGAATGCGTTCAATTCGTGCGAGATCCTCTCGGCTTTGACGACACCGTCGACCACGATGCGGCAGCCGAGACTATCGCTGTTGCCCTGCGCGACCACATTTCCCACGATCGATGGCAGCGTCGTCGAGATGTCGAAAGTCCACGGCAGCTCGACACCGTTGATGTGGTTCGGCTCGCCGTTGGCGTCAAAGTAGCTGATGTCGGCCGTCGACCCGGCGGGGCCGAAGACCTCATACTTCACGTGTTTGGGGTTGAACGGTTTGGTGTCCTGCTGCCTGGATTCGGCATAAGTCGGGCGCTTCTCGGAGCCGAAGACGCCGTGCAACCGCGAGACTGTCATACCTCCGGCCACAACAACGGCCACGATGACCAGCGGGATCCACAGCCGACCCAGGAAGCCGAACACCCCCGGACCCCTTTTCGTGCGCGTCGTGTGAGGTCCCCTTTGCTGCACGGGTTCAGTTGAAGATCGACGACCAAAGCCCAGGAAACGACGTTGGCTAATCTCTCGTCCTTCCGCGCTGGTTTTGTCGGGCCGCGCCCGGACATCCGATTCGACCACTGCACCCCCTTCAGCCGTGTTCAAGCCCGGGCAGTCCTCGTCGTTCGCACATGCAACTACACACCGGTCGCGACACGCCAGACTGCAGCGCTGCGAATGTGCCTCGGACACCTCATGCAAGCCCCGCCCCAGGGAGCGCGACCAGGTCTGTTGAGTAAACCACGCCAGTCGCTCCCGTTTCAGTGCTTTGCCAACGCGATACGGGATCGTAATGCCTATCGCCTGCGCACACGGCATTTTGCTGAGCGACGAATCCGCCCGTTGCTTCGTCGCAGCCGACACCACCTAAGCACAGCGGCCGCACGGTGTCACCGGCTGGGCGACGGCGGGCAGTCTTGCCAGGACCCTGCCAGGTTTCGCCTCTTGGTGATTTTCCTGCCCCCAACGACTTCGGCTAGGCTGTGGGACGACAAGCACAATAACTTCATCGGGCCTGAAGGACGTGCCTGCTCCAATAGCGATATCTCGCAGTCGACGCCATTGATGCAGGTTACTGATGCGAATTCCGGGGCATCGGGGCCCCGCCGCAGACAAATCACTAGATGGCGTCAACAGCCTTCTGGGCCGCACCAGCAACTTTGTCCAAACCACGGGCGAGCGCTCTAGGGCTCAACTATGGTTTGGACCTGTTCCACTCATGTCCACTATGCATCCTGGAGAATTGTGAGCATCAATCCATTCGACGACGACAACGGCAGCTTTTTCGTCTTGGTGAACGACGAGGAGCAACACAGCTTGTGGCCGGCCTTCGCCGATGTTCCAACCGGCTGGCGAGTGGTCTACGGGGAATCCGACCGAGCTGCGTGCTTGGAGTACATCGAGCAGCACTGGCCTGACATTCGGCCAAAGAGCCTGCGCGACAAGCTCGCAACGGGTCGGGGTTTTGACCAGTAACGAGTCAGGGTATGGGGCGGGTAGCGAAGACTTGGGGGAGTCGATGGAGAGGGAAGACCGGGGACTTCCGCTAACCCGCGGGCAACTGGACATCTGGTTGTCCCAAGAAGCCGGCTTCGCCGGCACGCAGTGGCAGCTCGGTCTTCTGGTCAAAATCGACGGCTTCGTCGATCGTGACGTCTTCGAGCAGGCAATCACCCAGGCGGTCGCCGAGGCCGAGCCCGGCAGGGCCTCGTTCATCGAGGCCGACGGCCAGGTGGTGCAGAAGCCGGTCGATTACCCGCTCGTCGAGCTGACGTTCGACGACCTGAGAGACCGCCCCGACCCAGTACAGGAAGCCCGGGAACGGGCTTCCTCCATTCAGCGCACGCCGATGGCGCTGAACGGCCAGCTGTTCAAATTCGTGCTCTTTCAAACAGGGCACGAGGAATTCTATTTGTTCGGTTGCTGCCACCACATCGCCATCGACGGTCTGGGCATGGCCCTTGTTTGCCGACGGGTTGCGACCGTTTACTCGGCGATGGTGGCCGAAAAGCCGATTCCGGACGCCTACTTCGGTTCGGTGCAGGACTTGGTGGACCTCGAGTCGGCATACGAAGCCTCCGAGGACTACGCCGAGGACAAGGCTTATTGGAGCGAGCACCTGCCGCCGGAGAGCGGGCCGGTTGACCGCCTGCCCGAGGCCGCCGGCGAGCGCGATCATTACTCGCCATCCGCGTCCGTCCAGTTGGACCCCTCGGTTGCCAACCGGATCAAAGAGCTGTCCAAGAAGCTGGCCATCCGCCGGTTTTCGGTCACCACCGCCGCGTGCGCCTTGCTGGTGCGCGGGTGGTCCGGTAGCGGCTCGGAGGTGGCGCTCGACTTCCCGGTCAGCCGGCGCGTGCGTCCGGAGTCGAAGACGCTGCCCGCGATGCTCGCGGGCGTGGTGCCGCTGGTCCTGGCGACCGAGCCGCAATCGACCGTCGCCGATTTCTGCAAGCACGTCGACAAGCGCATCCGCGAGCTGTTGCAGCATCAGCGGTTCCCGGTGCACACCCTGGAGGGTGACGGGCTGCGGCAAGCGCCGAATCGAGTCGGAATCAACTTTCTCCCGATGAGATTGACCTTGGACCTCGCCGGCTCTCCGGCGACCGCGTCGTACACGAACCACGGCCCGGTCGGGCACTTCGGACTGTTCTTCCTCGGCGCCGGTGACCAGCTGCACCTCAGCACCGCGGGCCCGGGCCAACCGTTCGCCAGCTTCGGCGTCGCCGACCTGGCGGGCCGGTTGCAGCAGATCCTGGAAGAGATGACCGCCGACCCGGAACGGCCGCTGTCGTCGATCGACCTTCTGACCCCCGACGAGCCCGCCCTGCTGGCCGAGTGGAGCAACCGGCCGGCACTGCACGAGCCCGTGCCCGCACCCGTGTCGATCCCCCAGGCGTTCGCCGAGCACGTGCAGAGCACGCCCGAGGCGGTCGCGGTGACATTCGACGGCCACTCCATGACGTACGCGGAACTCGACGCGGCCTCCAACCGGTTGGGCAACCTGCTCGCCGACCGCGGAGTCGGCCCGGGGGACTGCGTGGCGGTGCTGTTCCCCAGGTGCGCCGACGCCATCGTTTCGATGATGGCGGTGCTCAAGACCGGCGCGGCCTACGTGCCGATCGATCCGGCGCACGCGTCGTCGCGGATGGATTTCGTGCTCGAAGACGCGGCACCCAGCGCGGTGATCACCACGGCGGAACTCCGCGCGCGCCTGGACGGCCACGACGTTCTGGTCGTCGACGTGCACGACCCTACCATCGACAGCCAGCCCAGCACCGCCCTGCCGCTGCCGGCGCCCGAGAACACCGCGTACATCATCTACACCTCCGGAACCACCGGAACCCCCAAAGGCGTTGCGATTCCTCACCTCAACGTCGCGTGGCTGATCGAGTCGCTCGACGCCGGATTGCCGAAGGGGAACGTGTGGACGCAATGCCACTCCTCGGCCTTCGACTTCTCGGTGTGGGAGATCTTCGGCGCCCTGCTGCGCGGTAGGCGGCTGCTGATCGTGCCCGAATCGGTGGCGTCCTCGCCGGCGGATCTGCACGACCTGCTGGTCGCGGAGAAAGTCAGCGTGCTGACCCAGACCCCGTCGGCGGTGGCGATGCTGCCGGCCGAGGGCCTGGAGGCCACGGCGCTGGTGGTGGCCGGCGAGGCCTGCCCGACCGACATCGTTGATCGGTGGGCGGCGCCCGGGCGGGTGATGCTCGACGCCTACGGTCCGACCGAGACCACGGTGTGCGCGTCGATCAGCACGCCGCTGACGCCCGGATCCCCGGTGGTGCCGATCGGCTCCCCGATAGCCGGCGCGGCGATGTTCGTGCTCGACAAGTGGCTACAGCCGGTGCCCGCCGGTGTGGTCGGCGAGTTGTACCTGGCGGGTCGCGGCGTCGGGCACGGCTATGTGCGCCGGGCCGGGCTGACCGCATCCCGCTTCGTGGCCAACCCCTTCGGCGGTCCCGGCGCGCGGATGTACCGCACCGGCGACCTGGTGTGCTGGGGCCCCGATGGGCAGCTGCAGTACCTCGGCCGCGCCGACGAGCAGGTGAAGATCCGCGGCTACCGCATCGAACTCGGCGAAATCCAGGCCGTGCTGGCCGGACTCGACGGAGTGGACCAGGCCGCGGTGATCGCCCGCGAGGACCGCCCCGGCGACAAGCGCCTCGTCGGTTACGTCACCGGAACCGCCGACCCGGCGGCGCTGCGCGCCGCGCTGGCCGACAAGCTCCCGCCGTACATGGTCCCGACCGCGGTGATGGTGCTGGACACCCTGCCGCTGACCGGCAACGGCAAGCTCGACAAGCGCGCCCTGCCCTCGCCCGAGTACGCCGCGAGCGAGTACCGAGCCCCGGCCGACGCGATCGAGGAGATACTGGCCGACATCTACGCCCAGGTGCTGGGGGTGGAGCGGGTCGGCGTCGACGACTCCTTCTTCGACCTCGGCGGCGACAGCATCCTGTCGATGCAGGTGGTGTCCCGGGCCCGCGCGGCCGGCGTGATCTGCCGCCCGCGGGACGTTTTCGTCGAGCAGACGGTCGCTCGCCTGGCACGGGTGTCTGAGGTTGCGGCCGACGGTGAGTTCGGTGCGGCCGATGAGGGGATAGGGCCGGTGGTGGCCACCCCGATCATGCGCTGGCTGCAGACCATCGACGGCCCGATCGACGAGTTCAACCAGACCATGGTGCTGGCGGCTCCCGCCGGCGTGAGCGAAGCCGACGTCGCGGCGGTGCTGCAGGCGCTGCTGGATCGTCATCCCATGCTGCGGCTGCGCGTGCAGGACGACGGCGCCGGCGGCTGGTCCCTGGAGGCGCCCGAGGTGGGCTCGGTGCAGGCCGGCGACTGCCTGCGCGTGGTCGACGCGTTGTCCGACGCGGCGCTGATCGAGGCCCGCGGCCGGCTCAACGTGGCCGACGGGGCGCTGCTGAGCGCGGTATGGGCAAGTGCGACAAGCCAATTGGCGTTGGTCATTCACCACCTTGCCGTCGACGGCGTCTCGTGGCGGACCCTGATCGAAGACCTCAACATCGCCTGGGCCCAGCTTCACAACGCCCAGCCGGTGGCCTTGCCGGCGCCCGGAACGTCTTTTGCCCGTTGGTCTTCGCTGCTCGCCGACTACGCGCAGAGCCCGGCGGTGACCGCGCAGGCCGACGCGTGGCGGCAGGTGGCCGCCACCCCGGCGGCACTGCCGGCGGTGCAGGCCGAGGACACCTACGCGACCGCCGGGCAGTTGACGGCGTCGCTGGATGTCGACACCACCCGGCTGCTGCTGGGGGAGGTGCCCGCGGCGTTTCACGCTGGGGTACAAGACATTCTGCTGATCGCGTTCGGGCTGGCATTCACCGAATTCCTGGGTGAAGCCCTTCCGATCGGCATCGACATCGAAGGCCACGGCCGCCACGAAGAGGTGGCGTCCCGCGTGGACCTGTCGCGCACCGTGGGCTGGTTCACCACCAAATATCCGGCGGCGCTGAAGATCAACGGCACGCTGAACTGGTCGCAGGTGCTGGCCGGTGACGCCGCGCTGGGTGCGGTGATCAAGGACGCCAAGGAGCAACTGCGCGCCCTGCCCGACGGCCTGACCTACGGGCTGTTGCGCTACCTGAACACCGAAGTCGACCTGGCCGGCCCCGACCCGGTGATCGGGTTCAACTACCTGGGTCGGTTGGCCGCGGGAGCCGATCTCTCCGACGACCTGTGGCGCGTCAGCGAGGACAGCCTGTCGTCGGCGGCCGTGGCCACCGCGGTGGCGATGCCCTTGGCGCACACCGTGGAACTCAACGCGGGCACCATGGACACCGAGGCCGGGCCGAACCTGCACGCCAACTGGCGGTGGGCACCGTCGGCGCTGACCGACGAGCAGGTTAACCGGTTGAGCCAGTTGTGGTTTGAGGCCCTCAACGGTATCTGCGCGCACGTGCGCAGCGGTGGCGGCGGGTTGACCCCGTCCGATATCGCCCCCGCCCGCCTGGACCAGCAGCAGATCGACGAGCTCTGCGAGCAGCACCAGATCGCCGACGTGCTGCCGCTCAGCCCGGTCCAGCAGGGGCTGCTCTTCCACACCAGCTTCGCGCAGGAACTCGAAGACCTCTACGCGGTGCAGCTCGGCATCACGGTGAGCGGTTCCCTTGACCCGCAACGACTTCGCGACGCGGTGCAGACCGTCGTCAACCGCCACCCCAACCTGGCGGCGCGGTTCATCGACGAATTCGGCGAGCCGGTGCAGATCATTCCGGCCGAGCCGGTGATGGCGTGGAACTACGTCGAGCCCACCGGCGGTGATGTCGACGAACAGGTCGAGCAGCTGTCCGCGGCCGAGCGCACGGCCGTCTGCGACCTGGCCGGCCAGCCCGCCTTCCGGGCCGCGTTGATCCGCACCGCGCCCGACCGGCACCGGTTCCTGCTCACCATTCACCACATCGTCATCGACGGCTGGTCGCTGCCGGTCCTGATGCGCGAGGTGTTCGCCGGCTACTACGGCGAGCGGCTGCCCTCGCCACCCTCGTATCGCAGCTACCTGACGTGGCTGGCCGCTCAGGATCGAGCCGGCGCCCAAGCGGCCTGGGCCGAGGCGCTCGACGGATTCGAGGCACCCACGCTGGTGGCGCCGCCGGGCAAGATCGGCCGGCGCGCCGTTGCCACCTATACGGTGTCGGCGGACACCACCCGCGCCCTGGGCGAATTGGCCCGCTCCAGCCGCACCACCGTCAGCACCGTGCTGCAGGGTGCGTGGGCGCAACTGCTGACCTGGCTGACCGGCCAGCACGACGTGGCCTTCGGCACCGCGGTCTCGGGCCGGCCCACCGAGCTGCCCGGCGCAGACGCCATGGTCGGTTTGTTGATCAACACCGTGCCGGTGCGGGCCGACATCGCCGCCGCGACCACCGTCGCCGACCTGCTCGAGCAGCTGCAACGCGTCCACGCCGAGACTCTCGAGCATGAACACTTGGCGCTCAACGAGATTCACCGCGTCACCGGCCACGACCAACTGTTCGACACGCTCTTCTTGTACGAGAACTACCCGATCGATGCCGGTGCACTGCTGGGCGTTCAGGAGTTGGCCGTCACCGAATTCAGCAGCCGCGAATTCAACCACTACCCGCTTTCCGTGGTGGCGACGCCGGGACACGAACTGAGCCTGCGCGTCGAGTACGACACCGAGGTGTTCGATGCGTCCGGCGTCGAAACGCTGATCGAGCGGTTGCGTCAGGTGATGGTGGCCATGACCGCCGATCCCGCACAACGGCTTTCGTCGATCGATCTGCTCGACGCCGCCGAGCACGAGCGGCTCGACGCCTGGGGCAACCGGGCGATGTTGGCGCGCCGGCCGGGGGAGCAGGCGTCGATTCCGGCGATGTTCGCCGCGCAGGTGGCCCGCGCCGCCGACGCGGTGGCGATCACCTGCGGCGAGCGGTCGTGGACCTACCGTGAGGTCGAAGATTCGGCAAACCAGTTGGCGCATCTGCTCACTGAGCAGGGGGCCGGCCCGGGGCAGCGCGTGGCGGTGGTGATCCCACGGTCCGCCGAAGCGGTGGTGGCGATCTTCGCCGTCCTCAAGACCGGGGCGGCCTACGTGCCGATCGACCCGGGCGTGCCGGAGGCCCGGCTGCAATTCGTGCTCGGCGACGCCGCACCGGTCGCGGCGGTGACCACCGCCGAGGTGCGCTCCCGGCTGGACGGTTTCGACGGCCTGATCGTCGACATCGATGACCCCGCCGTGCGCACCCAGCCGACGACGGCCCTGCCGGTGCCGGCTCCAGAAAACATCGCCTACATCATCTACACCTCGGGCACCACGGGCACGCCCAAAGGCGTCGCCATCCCGCATTACAACGTGACGTTGTTGCTGGAGACACTTGATGCTCAACTCGGGTTAGGCCAAGTGTGGACTCAATGTCACTCGCTGGCGTTTGACTTTTCGGTATGGGAGGTTTTCGGGTCACTGCTATACGGCGGACGCCTGGTGGTGGTGCCGGATGCGGTGGTGCGCTCGGCTGAAGACCTGCATGCGTTGCTGGTTCGCGAGCAGGTCAGCGTCCTGAGCCAGACCCCGTCGGCGTTCTACGCGTTGCAGAGCGCCGATGCGTTGGCGCCCGAATTGGGTGAGCAGCTGAAGTTGCAGACGGTGGTCTTCGGTGGTGAGGCGCTGGAGCCACACCGGTTGTCGGCGTGGCTGCACCGCCACCCGGGCCTGCCCCGCATGATCAACATGTACGGCATCACCGAGACGACGGTGCACGCCTCGTTCCGCGAGATCGTCGACGACGACGTCGACACCAACGTCAGCCCGATCGGGGGGCCGCTGGGCAACCTCGCCTTCTTCGTGCTCGACGGCTGGCTGCGCCAGGTGCCCGTCGGCGTGGTCGGTGAGCTGTACGTCGCCGGTGGCGGCTTGGCCACCGGTTACGTCGGCCGCCCGGGCCTGTCGTCGACGCGATTCGTGGCCTGCCCGTACGGGGCCCCGGGTGCGCGGATGTACCGCACGGGTGACCTGGTCCGCTGGGGCGCCGACGGTCAGCTGCAGTACATGGGCCGCGCCGACGAGCAGGTCAAGATCCGCGGCTACCGCATCGAACTCGGCGAAATCCAGGCCGCCCTCGCCTCGCTGTCCGGGGTCGAGCACGCGGCGGTGATCGCCCGCGAGGACCGCCCCGGCGACAAGCGCCTGGTGGGCTACGTGACCGGAACCGCCGACCCGGCCGAGGTACGCGCCCAGCTCGGCGAGCGGTTGCCGAGCTACATGGTGCCCTCGGCGGTGGTGGTGCTCGACGCGTTGCCACTGACGGTCAACGGCAAGCTGGACATCCGCGCGCTGCCGGCGCCGGAATACCAGGACGCCGACCGCTACCGGGCGCCGGTGAGCGCCATCGAGGAGATCCTGGCCGGCATCTACGCCCAGGTGCTGGGGGTGGAGCGCGTCGGTGTCGACGACTCCTTCTTCGACCTCGGCGGCGACAGCATCCTGTCGATGCAGGTGGTGGCGCGCGCCCGGGCGGCCGGAGTGGTGTGCCGCCCGCGGGACGTCTTCGTCGAGCAGACGGTGGCCAAGTTGGCGCGAGTCGCCACGGTGGCCAGCGGCGACGACGACGTGGTCGACGAGGGGCTGGGCGCCGTGGTGGCCACCCCGATCATGCGCTGGCTGCAGAACATGGACGGCCCGGTCGAGCAGTTCAACCAGACCATGGTGCTGGCGGCGCCGGCTGAGGTCACGTTCGACGACGTGCCGGTGGTGGTGCAGGCGCTGCTGGATCGGCACGCGATGTTGCGGATGCGCGTCGAGGACGACGGCGTCGGCGGCTGGTCGCTCGACGTGCCCGAGGCGGGCTCGGTGCAGGCCGGCGACTGCGTGGAGTCGGTCGACGTGTTGTCCGAAGCGGCGCTGGTCGACGCCCGGTCGCGGCTGAACCTGGCCGACGGTGTGTTGCTGCGTGCCGTATGGGCCAGTGCGACAAACCAATTGGCGTTGATCATCCACCACCTGGCCGTCGACGGGGTGTCCTGGCGGACCCTGATCGAAGACCTCAACATCGCCTGGGCCCAGCATCACAGCGGCCAGCCGGTGGCGCTGCCGGTGGGCGGCACCTCGTTCGCGCGGTGGTCGTCGCTGTTGGATGAATACGCGCGCAGGCCCGAGGTGGTCGAGCGGCTGGAGGAGTGGCGGCAGGTAGCCGCCATCCCGGCGGTGCTGCCGGAGGCGCAGCCCGACGACACCTACGTGACGGCCGGGCAGCTCTCAGCGTCGTTGGACGTCGAGACGACCCGGCTGCTGCTGGGTGAGGTGCCCGCGGCGTTCCACGCTGGCGTGCAAGACATTCTGTTGATCGCGTTCGGCTTGGCCTGGACCCAGTTCGTGGGCACCGGTGCGCCGATCGCCATCGACGTGGAGGGCCACGGACGCAACGAAGAGCTGGGCCCGCAGGTGGATTTGTCCCGCACGGTCGGCTGGTTCACCGCGAAGTATCCGGTGTCGTTGCGGGTCGGTGGACTGTCCTGGGGCCAGGTGGTCGGCGGTGACGCGGCCCTGGGCGGCCTGATCAAGGACGCCAAGGAACAGCTGCGCGCGTTGCCCGACGGCTTGACCTACGGGCTGCTTCGCTACCTGAATCCCGAAGCGGCACTGGATGCTTCGGATCCAGTCATCGGATTCAACTACCTGGGTCGACTCGGCGGCGGGGCCGCCGAACTATCGGCCGATCTGTGGCAGCTGGATCCGGACAGCTTCGCGCTGGCCGGTGCGGCCGGCGCCGTGGCGCTGCCGTTGCCGCACACGGTGGAGCTCAACGCCGGCACCATGGACACCGCGGACGGCCCGCACCTGCAGGCCAACTGGACGTGGGCGCTCTCGGCGCTGGACGAGAAGCAGATCGGCCGGCTCAGCGAATTGTGGTTCGACGCCCTGGCCGGCATCTGCGCGCACGTGCGAAACGGTGGCGGCGGCCTGACCCCGTCCGACATCGCGCCCGCCCGCCTCAGCCAGCGGGACCTCGACGAACTGCAGCAGCAGTACCAGATCGCGGACGTGCTGCCGCTGACCCCGCTGCAGCAGGGACTGTTGTTCCACACCGGCACCGCCCAGGGCGGCGAGGACCTCTATGCGGTGCAGCTCGACATCTCCGTGACGGGCGCCGTCGATCCGGAGCGGCTGCGGGAGGCGGTGCACACCGTCATCACCCGCCACCCCAACGTGGTGGCCAGCTTCTCCGAGGACTTCGGGGAGCCGGTGCAGGTCATGACGACCGATCCGGTGCTGGCCTGGCAGTACGTCGAACTGGACACCGACCGCGACATCGCGAACCAGATCGAGCGGCTGTCCACCGCCGAACGCATCGCCGTCTGCGATCTGGCCGGGCAGCCGCCGTTCCGGGGTGCCCTGATCCGCACGGCGGAGAACACGTACCGGTTCGTGCTCACCAACCACCACATCGTGCTCGACGGCTGGTCCAAGCCCGTGCTGCTGCAAGAGATCTTCGCCAGCTACTTCGGGGTGCGGCTGCCCGCGCCGGTGCCGTACCGCAGCTTCATCACCTGGCTGTCCGAGCAGGATCGTGCCGCGGCTCAGGCGGCGTGGCGCGAGGTGCTCGAGGGTTTCGACACCCCCACGCTGGTGGGTCCGTCGGGGCGCATGGCGCTCGGACCGCGCGGTGTTGCGGAGTTCCACGTGTCCGCGGAGACCAGCCGTCTACTCGGGGAATTGGCCCGATCATGCCGCACCACCGTCAGCACGGTGCTGCAGGCGGCTTGGGCGCAGCTCTTGATGTGGCTGACCGGACAGCACGATGTGGTGTTTGGCACAGCGGTTTCGGGCCGTCCGACCGAATTGGCCGGATCCGAGGCCATGGTGGGCCTTTTAATCAACACCGTTCCGGTGCGGGCGACTATTGGCGCCGAAACCACCATCGCCGACCTGCTTGACCAGCTGCAACGCACCTACACCAACACCCTGGACCACCAGCATTTAGCACTGAATGACATCCATCGTGTAACGGGACATGACCAAATTTTCGACACAATGTTCGTGTACGAGAACTATCCCATCGATACTGCCGCGCTATCGGCCGTCGACGAGTTAACTATTACTAGATTCACCAATCGGGAATACAACCACTACCCGCTTTCGGTACAAGCCGTGCCAGGCCACGAAATAGGCCTTCGCGTCGAGTTCGATACAGACGTATTTGGCGAGGCGAGGATCGACAAGCTCGTAGATCGGTTTAAGCGGGTGCTGGAAGCCATGACCGTGGACTTGGAGGAGCAGTCATGACCGTCGGTGCTGGACGGCGCTTGTTGTCGATCGATCTGCTGGATGGCGGCGAGCACGATCGACTCGACGAGTGGGGCAACCGGGCGGTACTGACCAAGCCGGTCAAGTCCTCGTTGTCGATTCCCGAGATGTTCGCCATCCAGGTGGCGCGTGCTCCGCAGTCGGTGGCGCTGACCTTCGGCGATCGCTCCCTGACCTACCGCGAGCTCGACGAGGCGGCGAACCGGTTGGCGCACCTGCTGGCCGAACAGGGCGCGCGCCCGGGCGAATGCGTTGCGCTGCTGTTCTCCCGTTCTGCCGAGGCGATCGTCTCGATTCTTGCGGTGCTGAAGACCGGCGCGGCCTATCTGCCGATTGACCCGGCGCTGCCGTCGGCGCGGATGGAGTTCATGCTCGGCGATGCCACGCCGATCGCGGTGGTGACCACGGCCAGCCTGCGCACCCGGCTGGACGGGTTCGACCTGCCCGTCATCGACGTCGACGAAGCCGCGGCGGACGGCCAGCCCAGCAGTGAGCTGGAGGGGCCGGCGCCCGAGGACATCGCGTACATGATCTACACCTCGGGCACCACCGGAACGCCCAAGGGCGTCGCGGTCACGCACCGCAACGTCACCGAATTTTTGCGGACGCTGCACGCCGATCTGCCGACCGGGCCGGGGAAGGTCTGGTCGCAGTGGCACTCGCTCGTCTTCGACGTCTCCGTCTGGGAGATCTGGGGCGCGCTGCT
>NZ_NCXM01000079.1 GCF_002104765.1 Mycolicibacterium vulneris | reverse complement strand
AGCCAGGGTGTGGGCGGATTGTTGGGCGCCGTCGACATCCTTGCCACCATCCTGGGCCGCGACGGCGCCCAACAATCCGCCCACACCCTGGCTGATGCCGAAGCCGACCCCTTCAACCGGCTCCACCATGCCGCCGACATGTATTCCGACGCGCTCACCACCGCCGCCGAACAACACGCCGGCCCCGAGGTCATGGCCCGCATCGACACCACCGCCGCACACCTGGGCCACCACCTCACCGACGCCCAAGCCTGGCCCGTCCTGCGCCGCCACCTCGCCCTGTTGGCCATCGAAGGCCACGACCCCATCGCCGCACTGCACGACGCCGCTGCCGCCCCGCTGGGCGACGCATACGACCCTGCCGCCGTTCTGGACTGGCGCCTGCCAGCCCCCAGCGGCGTCGACGCTGCAGACCGTGGACCGCTGCACTGGCTGCCCGCCATCCCCGACGTCATCACCACCGACCCGACGTGGGCGACCTATCTCCACGCCCGCGCTGATCTCGTGCGCGAGCTCGCCGACCACATCCGCGCCACCGCGCGGGCCTGGGACGCCGCCACCGCACCCCTATGGGCGCGGCCCCTACTCGACGGCAACCGCAACCTGCTGGCCGAAATCGCGGTCTTTCGCGCCGCCCACCACGTCGATCCCGCCGACACCCGCATCACCGGCCCCGAACAGCACGCCAACCGCTCCGCGGTCATCCAACAAGTCATTCACTCGCGCCTCGATGCCGCCCTGACCCGCGCCGGCGCCGACACCGCCCGCTGGCGCCAACTCGCCGACACCATCGACCCCCACCTCACCGACGACCCGTACTGGCCGCGGCTGGCCACCCACCTCGAGGGCGCCGCCCGCGCCGGCGCCGACGTCGCCGCGCTGCTGCAGGACGCCGCCGCCCAGCACGGACCCCTGCCCGCAGACATGCCCGCCGCCGCCCTGTGGTGGCGCCTGGCCGGCACCCTGGCCCCGCCCTCACTGGAGGGCACCGACACCAAACTGCGGCCCCCCTGGACCGCGCAGCTGCACCACCTATTCGGAACCCGCATCGCCGAAGCCATCATCACCGCCCCCGCCTGGCCCGGCCTGGTCGCCGCGGTCACCGCCGCGGGCTGGCCCCCGCACGATCTGCTCGCCGCCGCCGCCGAACACCTGCACGACATCGCCGAAACCCAGACCATCCGCCCCGACGAATACGCCCGCCTGCTCACCTACCGCGTCGAACTGCTCACCCACCACGCCGCCACCATCGACCCCGACATCCCCCACCCCGCCGAGCGCTCCGAAACATTCACCGGCCAACAGCAATTCGACCTCGACGACCACCACGTCGACGCCGCCGATCTGCACGAGCCCCCACCCGACCCGCATGACTACGCCTACGGGTTCGTCGACGACGACCTCGGCGATCTCGACATCGCTGACCTGCCCACCAC
>NZ_NCXM01000078.1 GCF_002104765.1 Mycolicibacterium vulneris | reverse complement strand
GAATTCGGCGCCGTCCTTGATGCCGGACGGCCACCGCGACGTCACGGTTTTGGTCTTGGTGTAGAAGGTGATCGACGAGGGGCCGTGCTGGTTGAGATCGCCGAAGCCCGAACGCTTCCAGCCGCCGAAGGTGTGGTAGGCCACCGGCACCGGGATCGGCACGTTGACACCGACCATGCCGACCTGCACGCGGGCGACGAAGTCGCGGGCGGCGTCGCCGTCGCGGGTGAACACCGCCACGCCGTTGCCGTATTCGTGCTCGGACGGCAGCCGCAGCGCCTCCTCGTAGTCGTGCGCGCGCACGATGCACAGCACCGGCCCGAAGATCTCGTCGGTGTAGATCGACATGTCCGGGGTGACGTGGTCGAACAGGGTGGGGCCGATGAAGAAGCCGCCTTCGAGGTTGGCGTCACCGAAAGCCAGGTCGTCGCTGGCGCGTTCGCGGCCGTCGATGACCAGTTCGGCTCCCGCGTCCACGCCCTGGGCGATGTAGTCGCGCACCCGCGCCACGGCGGCCTCGGTCACCAGCGGGCCGTAGTCGGCCTTGGGGTCCAGGCTGTGTCCGACGCGCAGGTTGTTGACCCGCTCGATCAGCCGGGCGCGCAGCCGGTCGGCGGTCTGGTCACCGACCGGGACCGCCACGCTGATCGCCATGCAGCGCTCGCCGGCGCTGCCGTAGCCGGCCCCGATCAGGGCGTCGACGGCCTGATCCAGGTCGGCGTCGGGCATCACGATCATGTGGTTCTTGGCGCCGCCGAAGCACTGCGCACGCTTGCCGGTGGCCGCGGCCCCGGCGTAGATGTACTGGGCGATCTCGGAGCTGCCGACGAACCCGACCGCCTGGATGTCGGGGTGGTTCAGGATGGCATCGACGGCCTCTTTGTCGCCGTGCACCACCTGGAACACCCCGGGCGGCAGGCCCGCCTCCACAAAGAGCTCGGCCAGCCGCACCGGCACCGAGGGGTCCCGCTCGCTGGGCTTGAGCACGAACGCGTTGCCACAGGCCAGCGCCGGGCCGGCCTTCCACAGCGGGATCATCGCCGGGAAGTTGAACGGGGTGATGCCGGCGACCACGCCCAGGGGCTGGCGCAGCGAGTAGACGTCGATGCCCGGGCCGGCGCCCTCGCTGTATTCGCCCTTGAGCAGGTGCGGGATGCCGATGCAGAACTCGATGACCTCGATGCCGCGCTGGATGTCGCCCTTGGCGTCGGCCAGTGTCTTGCCGTGCTCGCGGGACAGCAGTTCGGCCAGCTCGTCGTTGTGCTTGTTGACCAGCTCGATGAAGCGCATCATCACCCGCGCGCGCCGCTGGGGATTTGTTGCAGCCCAACCCTTTTGGGCCTCGACGGCCGATACCACCGCGGCATCGATGTCGGCCCGGCCGGCCATCGGCACCGTCGCCTGAACACCCCCGGTGCTGGGGTCGAAGACGTCAGCGCTGCGACCGGACTGCCCGG
>NZ_NCXM01000077.1 GCF_002104765.1 Mycolicibacterium vulneris | reverse complement strand
GTGGTGTTGCACCGGGTGGGGGCCGGCGAGGACGTCGTGATGGGCGCGCCGATCGCCGGGCGGATGGATGCGGCGCTGGATGAGCTGGTCGGGTTTTTCGTCAACACCTGGGTGTTGCGGGTGGGGGTCAACCCCGCACAGCAGTTCAGCGAGGTGCTCGAGCAGGTGCGCCAGCAGGCGCTGGATGCCTACAGCAACCAGGATGTGCCGTTCGAGTTGCTGGTCGAGCAGCTCAACCCGGTGCGCTCCGCGTCGCATCATCCACTGTTCCAGGTGCTCTTGGTCTTTCAGAACAACGTGCGCCCCGAGATGGTGCTGGAGGGGGTCAGCGTCGAGCAATTGGCGGTGTTTACCCGCACCGCCAAGTTCGACTTGGATATCGAGCTCAGCGAGGTGCCCAGCGAGGATGCTGGGGCGCCGATGGCCGCCGGGCCGGTGATGTATGCCACGGATTTGTTTGATCGGTCCACCATCGAGCGGATAGTCGGCTGGTTTGGCCGGGTGATCGAGGCGGTCGTGGCGGATGCCTCGGTGATGGTGAGTGAGGTGTCGCTGCTAGATCGCGGTGAGCGTGATCTGGTGCTGTCGCGGTGGTCGGGTGCTGGGGTGAGCGCGCCGGTGGGGCTGGCGCCGGCGTTGTTGGCCGCGGCGGTGACGGCCGATGCCGACGCGGTGGCCGTGGTCCAGGGTGCGCGAAGCCTGTCGTATGGCGAGCTTGATGCGTGGTCGACGCGGTTGGCGCGGGTCTTGATTGAGGCCGGGGTGGGTCCGGAGCGCGCGGTGGGCGTGGCGATGGATCGCTGTGTGGAGTTGGTCGTTGCCTGGTGGGCGGTGGTCAAGGCCGGCGGGGTGTATGCGCCGATCAATCGGACCCATCCGGTGGAGCGCATCGCGGCGGTGCTCGACGCGGTGGGGGCGGTGTGTGTGTTGAGTTGTGGCGCCGACACCGTTGATGGGGCGGGGACGCGACCGGTGTTGCGCATCGACGGTCTGGATGTGTCCGGGCGCAGCGCGGATCCGATCACCGACGCCGACCGGCTGGCGCCGTTGGGGGTAGATAACACCGCGTACGTGATCTTCACGTCCGGGTCCACCGGTGTGCCCAAGGGGGTGGCGGTCAGCCACGCCGGTCTACTGGGTTGGGCAGCGGCGCAAGGCGAGATGTTCGGGTTGGGTGCGGATGCGCGGGTATTGATGGTGGCCGCGCCGACCTTTGACGCCTCGGTCGGAGAGTTGTTGTTGGCCGTCGAGTCCGGAGCGGCCTTGGTGGTAGCCCCGGCGGGGGTGTATGCCGGGGAGGCGTTGACCGGTTTGCTGCAGGACCAGCGGGTCGGTGCGGCGATTTTGACCCCGACGGTGTTGTCGTCGCTGGATCGGGCCCGGCTGGACGCGCTGGACACGCTGATCGCCGTGGGGGAGGCCTGCCGCGACGAGGTGGTGGCGGCCTGGGCGCCGGGTCGGCGCATGTACAACGGCTACGGCCCGAGCG
>NZ_NCXM01000076.1 GCF_002104765.1 Mycolicibacterium vulneris | reverse complement strand
TGGGCACACTGACATCCTTCCAGCTCACCCATCACGGGCAAGCCAACTCAGATGTCACCTATTCCTGCAGCAGACCCCGTGTTGGGAGTGCCAACCGACGGCGACCGTGGCGTGGTGCTGGTTAGCCCGGATCGGGAAGTACCGTTGGGCATGCGGCTGCTCTAAGCCCGCGCGGTCGGGTCCCGCTCACGACACGCTTCGGAGCGCCGCTCGATGAAGTACATAGCGCCGACGGTAACGTCCAAGATTGGTTGATGCGCATCTTCACGGTGGATTGCTTCGCTGACCGACCATTCGCCGGGAATCCGGCTGCGGTCTGCCTGCTCGACTCAGGGTGGCCTGAGATTGAGTGGCTCCAACAGCTGTCGGCCGAGTTAAACCTGCCGGCCACCGTATTTGTCCGTCGTGCTCAGCCGCAGTTGGAGCTGCGATGGTTCAGTCCGCGAACCGAACTCGCCTTGTGTGGCAGCGGCACGTTAGCTGCCGCACACATCATGTGGGAAACGAGCGAGCCAGCCGAAACTCTGGCGTTCACTACTTGTGGAGGCGTCCTGGGTGCACGCCGGGAGCACGATCGACGAATCACGCTGGACTTCCCAGCCGACAGTCCTCATCCCGTGCCAGTATCATCAAAAGTTGTTGCAGCACTTGGCGTTACGCCTCGCGAGGTGGCGCGCGGCCGACTCGACCTGCTCGCCGAACTAGACTCCCCCCAAATTGTGCGCGGGTTAGTCCCCGACCTGGCGGCGCTGGCCAGCCTGGACGCCCGCGGTCTCATCGTCACCGCTGGCGGCGAGACCGGCAGTGACTTCGTATCCCGCTTCTTTGCGCCCGCAGCCGGTATCGACGAGGATCCCGTGACGGCGTCCGCGCATTGCACTCTGGGAGCCTACTGGTCGAAAAAACTGAGGAAAACCGCCTTGACGGGCTTGCAAGTGTCACATCGAGGTGGGCGTATCGATCTGCAACTACGTGACGGGCGGGTTGACCTGACCGGTCGCGCAGTCACCATCACCCGCGGCGAGCTAGCAATCTGAGCCTAAGCTGTCTCAGTTTCAGACAGTCAGAACCGTCTCAAGCCCTGTTTCACGTTTCACAGGTTAGGTCTGAGAAGCTCGGGTTATGCGGATCAGGCACAACGACTATGAGGTCGACGACGACCCCGGCAGGGTGGATCAAGACGCGGTGGTATCGCTTTTGGCTGCCACCGACGCGTATTGGGAGCGTTGGCGGTCGCCGGCGGACTTGCAGGCTCAAATCGATACCGCCTGGCGCGTGGTCGGAGCTTATAAGCGCACCGATGGTTCGATGGTCGGTTTCGCTCGTGCCGTGTCGGATGGAGTAGCAGTGGCTTACTTGGCCGACGTGATTGTTGCGCCTGGCGCACGTAGCGCCGGGCTCGGGATCAGACTGGTCGACGCAATGATCGAGCAGGGTCCGGGGCGAGGGTTTCGCTGGATGCTGCACACCAAAGACGCTCACGGTCGGGTCTGCTGCAGGAATAGGTGACATCTGAGTTGGCTTGCCCGTGATGGGTGAGCTGGAAGGATGTCAGTGTGCCCA
>NZ_NCXM01000075.1 GCF_002104765.1 Mycolicibacterium vulneris | reverse complement strand
TCGGACCATGCCGAGCAGGAAGCCCATGAACTAGCAGCCACGATCCAACGCACGCCGATGCCGTTCACCGGCCCGCTTTTCAAATTTGCGCTATTTCAGGCGCGGCTTGATGAATTCTATTTGTTCGCATGCAGTCACCACATAGTCGCAGACGGATCCGGCATTGCGCTGGTGGGTCAACGGATTGCATCCGTCTACTCTGCAATTGTTTCTGGCGCGCCGATCCCGCCTTCCATTTTCGGTTCGTTACAGGACTTGGTTGATTGCGAGTCGGAATACGAAGCGTCCGACGACTTCCTCGACGACCAGGCCTATTGGACCGAAAACCTTCCAGCGGAAAATGGATCGCGTTATCGATTGCCCCACGCTGCTGGCGAGCATGATTCGTATCGTCCGTCCGCGCCGGTTCAGCTGGACGCCATGGTCCTTCGCCGAGTTGACGAGTTGTCCCGAGCATGGAACGTGCCGCGATCATCGGTCATCACCGCGGCATGCGCACTTGTGGTGCGTGGGTGGTGCGCTGAGGACTCAGAGGTGGTGCTCGACTTCCCGGTCAGCAGGCGCGTAGGTCCGGAATTGAAGACGCTTCCCGGGATGGTGGCCGGGGTGGTGCCGCTGGTGTTGAGGGTTTCGCCCGAATCGACGGTTGCCGGATTTTGTGCCCACGTTGACACGCAAATCAGGGAAGCACTGCGGCATCAGAGATTTCCGGTGCAGGCTCTTGAGCGCAAAATCCACGCCCGAGGCCTGGGGCAGTTAGCAGACAGGGTCAGCGTCAATTTTCTCCCGTCTAGTTTCACTCTGTCCTTCGGTGGTGTGACGGCATCGGCGTCATACACCAACCTTGGCCACCGGGGCGGCTTTGGCTTGGTCTTCTCTGGCGACGGTGACCAACTCTCCGTCGGCACGGTCGGCGCTGGGCAGCTGTTTTCGAATTCTGAAGTCTCCGATTTAGCGGGACGGTTGCAGCGGCTGTTGGTGGCGATGGCCGCCGGTCCGGGGCGATCGTTGTCGTCGGTGGATGTGCTTAGTGCTGGTGAGTACACCCGGTTGGATGGGTGGGGTAATCGGTCGGTGTTGACCCAGCCCGCACCGCCGCCGGTGTCGATTCCGGTGGTGTTTGCCCGCCAGGTGGCCCGCGCTCCCGAGGCGGTGGCGATCAGCTTCGAGGGCGGCGCCCTGACGTATTGGGAACTCGAGGAGGCCGCGAACCGGTTGGCGCACTTGCTGACCGACCGGGGTATCGGGCCGGGGCACTGCGTGGCGTTGCTGTTGGAACGTTCAGCCCAGGCCGTCGTGGCGATGCTGGCGGTGTTGAAGACGGGGTCGGCTTATTTGGCGATTGACCCGGCGTTGCCGGCGGCTCGGATCGGGTTCATGCTCACCGATGCCGCCCCGATCGCCGTCATCACCTCCGCGGCCCTGCGCCCGCGGTTGGACGGGTCCGATGTGGCGGTCATCGATGTCAACGACCCCGCTGTGGAAGCGCAATCCAGCACGGCACCACCGGTGCCGGACCCGGAGGGCATTGCTTACCTGATTTACACCTCGGGCACGACCGGGGTGCCCAAGGGGGTTGCGGTCACCCACCGCAACCTGACCCA
>NZ_NCXM01000074.1 GCF_002104765.1 Mycolicibacterium vulneris | reverse complement strand
ATGCCGACTAAGGCGAGTGTGGCCATTGTCGGGTCGGGGAACATCAGCACTGACCTGCTCTACAAACTGCTGCGTTCGGACTGGCTGGAACCGCGCTGGATGGTGGGCATCGACCCGGAGAGCGAGGGCTTGGCCCGGGCCCGCAAGCTGGGTCTGGAGACCACCCACGAGGGTGTGGACTGGCTGTTGGCCCAGTCGGAGAAGCCCGATTTGGTGTTCGAGGCGACCAGCGCCTACGTGCACCGCGACGCGGCCCCCAAGTACGAGGCCGCCGGGATCCGGGCCATCGACCTGACGCCGGCCGCGGTGGGCCCCGCGGTGATCCCGCCGGCCAACCTGCGCGCGCACCTGGACGCGCCGAACGTCAACATGATCACTTGCGGCGGGCAGGCCACCATCCCCATCGTCTACGCGGTGTCGCGCGCCGTCGCCGACCTCGGTGGCGTGCCCTACGCCGAGATCGTCGCCTCGGTCGCCTCGCTGTCGGCCGGTCCCGGCACCCGGGCCAACATCGACGAGTTCACCAAGACCACCAGCCGGGGTGTGGAGACGATCGGTGGCGCCAAGCGCGGCAAGGCGATCATCATCTTGAATCCGGCCGACCCGCCGATGATCATGCGCGACACCATCTTCTGCGCCATCCCGGAGGACGCCGACCGGGACGCGATCGCCAAGTCGATCCACGACGTGGTGGCCGAGGTGCAGACGTATGTGCCGGGTTATCGGCTGCTCAACGAGCCCCAGTTCGACGACCCGTCGATCCACTCCGGGGGCCAGGCGCTGGTCACCACGTTCGTCGAAGTGGAGGGTGCGGGCGACTATCTGCCGCCTTACGCTGGAAATCTCGACATCATGACCGCCGCGGCCACCAAGGTCGGCGAGGAGATCGCCAAGGAGTCCTTGAGCGCGACGGCCGGAGGAGCCCAAGCATGAGCGCTCACGACGACAATGCCTGCGCAGCCCGGATAGGAGGAGTGGCGCCATGAGCACAGCCGATATCTTCTTCAACCCGATCTGGGACGTCCGCATGACCGACACCTCGTTGCGCGACGGCTCCCACCACAAACGTCACCAATTCACCACCGACGAGGTCGGCGCCATCGTGGCCGCCCTGGATGCCGCGGGGGTGCCGGTCATCGAGGTCACCCACGGCGACGGGTTGGGCGGCTCGAGCTTCAACTACGGGTTCTCCAAGACCCCCGAGCAGGAGCTGATCAAGCTGGCCGCCGAGACCGCCAAAGAGGCCAAGATCGCCTTCTTGATGCTGCCCGGCGTCGGCACCAAAGAGGACATCAAAGAGGCCCAGAACAACGGCGGGTCGATCTGCCGGATCGCCACGCACTGCACCGAGGCCGACGTGTCGATCCAGCACTTCGGGCTGGCCCGCGAGCTCGGCCTGGAGACCGTCGGGTTCCTGATGATGAGCCACACCATCTCGCCCGAGAAGCTGGCCGCCCAGGCCCGCATCATGGCCGACGCGGGCTGCCAGTGCGTCTACGTCGTCGATTCGGCCGGGGCGCTGGTGCTGGAGGGCGTGCGGGACCGGGTGGCCGCGCTGGTCGCCGAGCTCGGCGACGACGCCCAGGTCGGTTTCCACGGCCACGAGAACCTCGGGCTCGGCGTCGCCAACAGCGTCGAGGCCGTCCGGGCGGGGGCCAAGCAGATCGACGGCTCCTGCCGCCGGTTCGGCGCCGGGGCCGGCAACGCGCCCGTCGAAGCCCTCATCGGGGTGTTCGACAAGATCGGCGTCAAGACCGGCATCGACTTCTTCGACATCGCCGACGCCGCCGAAGAGGTGGTCGCCCCCGCCATGCCCGCCGAGTGCCTGCTCGACCGCAACGCCCTGATCATGGGGTACTCCGGCGTGTATTCGAGCTTCCTCAAGCACGCCATCCGCCAGTCCGAGCGCTACGGAGTCCCCGCCCACCAGCTGCTGCACCGGGCCGGCCAGCGCAAACTCATCGGCGGCCAGGAAGACCAGCTCATCGACATCGCGCTGGAGATCAAGCGCGAG
>NZ_NCXM01000073.1 GCF_002104765.1 Mycolicibacterium vulneris | reverse complement strand
TGGTCGCAGTGTCATTCGTTGGCCTTCGACTTTTCGGTGTGGGAGATCTTCGGTGCGCTGCTGCATGGCGGGCGGCTGGTGGTGGTGCCCGACGAGGTGGTCCGCTCGCCGGAAGACTTGCACGCGTTGCTGATTGCCGAACAGGTCGCCGTATTGAGTCAGACCCCGTCGGCGTTTTATGCGCTGCAAACCGCCGATGGGGGGGCATCGGAGTCCGAGGATCGGCTCAAGCTGGAGACGGTGGTGTTCGGCGGCGAGGCGCTAGAACCCCAGCGTCTTGGCACGTGGCTGGGCAAGCACCCGGGATTACCGCGGCTGATCAACATGTATGGCATCACCGAGACCACGGTGCATGCCTCGTTCCGCGAGATCAGCGCCGCCGACGTCGACCGCAGTGTCAGCCCGATCGGGGTGCCGTTGGTGCATCTTGGCTTTTTTGTGCTGGATGGCTGGTTGCGTCCGGTGCCGGCCGGGGTGGTCGGGGAGTTGTACGTGGCCGGCGGCGGGTTGGCCTACGGATACGTGGGCCGGGCTGCTTTGACGGCGTCTCGGTTTGTGGCCTGCCCGTTCGCCGGGGCGGGAGCGCTGGGACAACGCATGTATCGCACCGGCGATCTGGTGTGTTGGGGCGCCGATGGGCAGTTGGATTATCTGGGTCGAGCCGATGAGCAGGTCAAGATCCGCGGCTATCGCATCGAGCTCGGTGAGATCCGGGCGGCGCTGGCCGAACTGGATGGAGTGGAGCAGGCGGTAGTAGTTGCCCGCGAGGACCGCCCCGGCGACAAACGCCTTATCGGCTACATAACTGGAGCCGCTGACCCGACCGATGTTCGGGCCCGGTTGGGTCAGCGGCTCCCCACCTACATGGTGCCGGCCGCGGTGGTGGTCTTGGACGCGTTGCCGTTAACGGTCAACGGCAAACTGGACACCCGGGCCCTGCCGGCACCGGAATACACCTCGGGCGATGTTTATCGCGCTCCGGGTACCCCCACCGAGCAGATCCTGGCCGGCATCTACGCCCAGGTACTCGGGCTCGAACGGGTCGGAGTCGATGACTCCTTCTTCGACTTAGGCGGGGATTCGCTGTCGGCGATGCGGGTGATCGCCGCGGTCAACAGCGCCCTGGATGCTCACCTGGCGGTGCGCACCCTGTTCGAGGCGCCCACGGTGGCCCAGTTGGCGCCCCGTATTGGCGGGGATGGGAGTGGGCGTCAGCCGTTGGTGGCGGTGGAGCGGCCCGCGATGGTGCCGTTGTCGTTCGCGCAGAGCCGGTTGTGGTTCCTCGACCGGTTCGAGGGCGGGGTGGCGACCTACAACATGCCGACCGCGTTTCGGATCAGCGGGATGCTGGATGTCGAGGCGTTGGGCGCGGCGATCGATGATGTGATCGCCCGTCACGAGTCGCTGCGCACCATATTTCCCGACGTCGACGGCGTGCCGTTGCAACAGGTGGTGCCGGCCGAGACGGGGATGTGGCGGCGCGGGAACGCGGCGGTGGTGTCGTTGACCGAGCAGGATGTGGTCGGCGAGTTGGTGGCGCTGGCGGGGTATCGGTTTGATTTGTCGGCCGAGATCCCGATTCGTGCCCAGATCTATGCGGTGGGCCCCGAGCAGCATGTGGTGGGAATTGTGGTGCACCACATCGCTTTTGATGGCTGGTCACTGGCCCCAATGGCCAGGGACATCGGCGAGGCGTATCGGGCGCGGCGGCAGGGCCGGGCCCCGCAGTGGGCGCCGTTGCCGGTGCAGTATGCGGATTACACACTGTGGCAACGGGATTGGTTGGGCGTCGAGTCCGACCCCGACAGTGTGATCGCCGGGCAGTTGGCGTATTGGCGCCAGGAGCTGGCCGATCTGCCCGAGGTGGTGTCGCTGCCGGCGGATCGGGCGCGCCCGCCGGTGCCCAGTTACCGCGGTGACGCGGTGGGCGTGCATCTCGACTCCCGGCTCTGGGCGGGGGTCAAGGCGCTGGCTGCGGCGCATAACGCGACGGCCTCGATGGTGTTGCAGGCAGCCATGGTGGTGGTGTTGCACCGGGTGGGGGCCGGCGAGGACGTCGTGATGGGCGCGCCGATCGCCGGGCGGATGGATGCGGCGCT
>NZ_NCXM01000072.1 GCF_002104765.1 Mycolicibacterium vulneris | reverse complement strand
GGCGCAGCGGGTCGCCCCGCATCAGACCCGGGGCGATCGCAAGCGCGGCGGAGCCCGGCGCAGCGGGTCGCCCCGCAGCCCACCCGGGGCGATCGCAAGCGCGGCGGAGCCGGGCGCAGCGGGTCGCCCCGCATCAGACCCGGGGCCTGGGTTGTCGGCCATCCCGCCGACGGCTGCCTAGGCTCTATATCCATGGGATCGGTCAACAGGGTGTACATCGCGCGGCTGTCGCGGATGTTGGTGTTGGGTCCGCTCGGCGAATCCGTGGGGCGAGTGCGCGATGTCGTGATCAGCATCAGCATCGTGCGCCAGCAACCGCGGGTGCTCGGGCTGGTCGTCGACCTGGCGACGCGGCGCAGCATCTTCATCCCGATCCTGCGGGTCGCCTCCATCGAACCCAACGCCGTGACGCTGAGCACCGGCAGCGTGTCCCTGCGCCATTTCGTGCAGCGCCCCGGCGAGGTACTGGCGATGGGCCAGGTGCTCGACACGCAAGTCAAGGTGAACGACCCCGATCTGCCGGAGCTGGCGGGCCTCGACGTGGTCATCACCGACCTGGGGATCGAACAAACCCGGACCCGGGACTGGATGGTCACCAGGGTCGCCGTCCGCGTGCCGAGGCGGCTGGGACGGCGCGGCCCCGTCCACGTCGTCGACTGGCAGAACGTGCAGGGCCTGACCCCGTCGGCGCTGTCATTGCCGGGCCAGGGAGTGACCCAACTGCTGGAGCAGTTCGAGGGCCGCAGGGCGGTCGACGTGGCGGATGCCATCCGCGGGCTGCCGGTCAAGCGGCGCTACGAGGTGCTCCAGGCGCTCGACGACGACCGACTGGCCGACGTTTTGCAGGAGCTGCCCGAATTGGATCAGGCCGACGTGCTGTCGCAGCTGGGTACCGAACGCTCCGCCGACGTGCTCGAGGAGATGGATCCCGACGACGCGGCCGACCTGCTCGGGGTGCTGAATCCGACCGACGCCGAGATGCTGCTGACCCGGATGGATCCCGATGACTCCGAGCCGGTGCGCCGGCTCCTCGCGCACTCCCCTGACACCGCCGGCGGCTTGATGACATCGGACCCCGTGGTGCTGACTCCCGACACGTCGGTTGCCGAGGCGCTGGCCCGGGCTCGCGACCCCGAACTCACCACCGCGCTGTCGTCCATGGTGTTCGTCGCGCGCCCGCCGACGGCCACCCCCACCGGCCACTACCTGGGCTGCGTTCCCCTCCAACGTCTGCTGCGTGAGCCGCCGGCGGCTCTGGTCGGCGGGATTGTCGACAGCGACCTGTTGACCTTGACGCCGGAGACCCCGCTTGGTGCGGTCACCCGCTACCTGGCCGCGTACAACCTGGTGTGTGGACCGGTGGTCGACGACCAGAATCATCTGCTCGGCGCGGTAACGGTGGACGACCTGCTCGATCACTTGCTGCCGCACGACTGGCGGGTGGACATGCAGGCGTTCGACGCAGCCGCCCGGGTCAACGGACTGGGAGGATCCGAGTGAGCAAATCCTCGGCCCCGCGGGGGCTGTACACCCCGCGGACGTCGCGCAGGTATTCACCGCGGCTGGACCCCGAGGCCGTAGGGCAGATCACCGAGTCGATCGCGCGCTTCTTCGGCACCGGCCGCTATCTGCTGATCCAGACGGTCGTGGTGGTGCTGTGGATCGCGTTCAACCTCATCGCGGTCGCGGAGCGCTTCGACCCCTATCCGTTCATCCTGCTGAACCTCGCCTTCTCCACTCAGGCCGCCTACGCGGCCCCGTTGATCCTGTTGGCGCAGAACCGCCAGGAGAACCGCGACCGAGTCGCGCTGGAGCAAGACCGTCGTCGAGCCGCCGAAACTAAAGCCGACACCGAGTACCTGGCGCGCGAACTGGCCGCGTTGCGGCTGGCCGTCGGCGAGGGCGTGACACGCGAATACCTGCGTCACGAGCTCGATGACCTGCGCGAACTGCTGACCCATCTGCTGCCCGAAACCGCGGACGTCCAGCCGGTTGCGCGCGGCGACGGCCTAGAGAGAACAGCTAAGAAATCCAGGTGAGAACCGTTTGGACCATTGCGCCACTCGTGTCACAAGAGTTATGTATGGTGATCTGGTTCACCGAGCTAACAGAAAGTGTTCCCAGCTCACATATCTAGGACGGTCGAGTGCGCATTGGGGGAAGCCGGGGTGAGAGCCCCGCCGCCGCGACTGAGCGGCAGCGAACACTTCGGAACACGCGCAAGCCGATTTTCGGCATAGCAATGATTACTCCACTGGTCTTCGCGGGGGCGGTCAGCGCAGCGGCCCCTTCGCTTCCGGTGCGAATGTCGCCGCGGCATGCCGCCGTCACCCCCGTGGCCGCGGTCTCACCGACCTTCCCTGACCTCACCGGCCCCGCCGTCGTCGCGATCGACCGCGGCCCGACCGTCTTTCACGTCGCCGAGCCCGCGTTGTCCGCCCCGCCGCCGGCGATGATCGTCAATGCACCCGGCGCACTGGGCATTCCGAGCATCGCGCTGGCCGCATATCGCAGCGCGGAACAGAAGATGGCCGTCGCCGTCCCGGGCTGTGGCGTGAGCTGGAACTTGCTGGCCGGCATCGGGCGCATCGAATCGGGCCACGCGGGCGGCGGCGCTGTCGACGCGCGCGGCACCGCGATCAACCCGATCTACGGCCCGTCGCTGGACGGCACGCTGCCCGGCAACGAAACGATCATCCAGAGCAGCGCCGGCAACCGCGTCACCTACGCCCGCGCGATGGGACCGATGCAATTCCTGCCGGGGACCTGGGCGCGTTACGCCTCGGACGGCAAGGGCGACGGCGTGGCGGATCCGCAAAACATCTTCGACGCCACCCTGGCGGCCGCCCGCTACCTGTGCAGCGGCGGGCTCAACCTGCGTGACCAGTCGCAGGTCCTGACTGCGATCCTGCGCTACAACAACTCGATGCCCTACGCGCAGAACGTGCTGGGCTGGGCGGCGGCCTACGCCACCGGCGTGGTGCCGGTCGCCCTGCCGCCGATGACCGGACCGCCGCCGCCGCTGGGCGACGCGCACCTCGAGCACCCCGAAGGGCTCGGCCCCAACCTGCCGATGAACATCAACGGCCTGCCGCTGGACGACCCGCTGGCGCGCGTTCCGCTGATCGACCTGAGCAGCCCAGCGCTCGTCAGCCCCCCGCCGATGTTCCCGTGGATGACGCCCACGCCCCAGCAGGCGCCGGCCCAGATTCCCGGTTGCACGGTGATCTGCATCAGCTCGCAGGGCACCCCGCCCGCGGGCCCACCGCCGCCGTTCGCGCCCCCGGCACCGTTCGCACCCCCGGCAC
>NZ_NCXM01000071.1 GCF_002104765.1 Mycolicibacterium vulneris | reverse complement strand
TCGGACCATGCCGAGCAGGAAGCCCATGAACTAGCAGCCACGATCCAACGCACGCCGATGCCGTTCACCGGCCCGCTGTTCAATTTCGCGTTATTCCAGACGCGACCCGACGAATATTTCTGGTTCGTCTGCAGCCACCACATAATCGTGGACGGAACCGGCATTGGCTTGGTAGGCCGTCGGATTGCAACTATCTACTCTGCAATTGCCTCCGGCGCCCCGATCCCACCTCCATTTTTTGGCTCGTTACAGGACTTGGTTGACTGCGAGTCAGAGTACGAAACGTCCACCGATTATTTGGAAGATCAGGCCTATTGGAGCGAGAACCTTCCCCAGGAAAACGGACCGGATTATCGGTTGCCTCAGGCCGCGAGCGATCGGGATTCGTATTGGCCGTCGGCGCCGGTTCAATTGGACCCGTTCGTCATCGGCCGAATCAAAGAACTAGCCAAGAGGTTGGGTGTCCGTCGATCATCGGTCCTCACCGCGGCGTGCGCACTTCTGGTGGGTGCGTTCGACGCTGACGGTTCAGAGGTGGTGTTCAACTTCCCGGTCAGCAGGCGAGTAGGTCCCGCGTCAAAGCTGCTTCCCGGGATGGTGGCCGGGGTGGTACCGCTGGTCTTGACTGCGTCGCCGGAATCCTTAGTAGCCGATTTCTGTAAACACGTTGACACACGAATACGAGAAGCGGTGAAACATCAGCGGTTTCCGGTGCACCTTCTCGAGGGTGACGGTGATGTTCGCGGCCTCACGCAGGCGGCAAATCGGGTAGTTCTTAATTTCGTGCCGGCCAGACTGACCCTGGATCTCGGCGGTGTTCCGGCAACAGCGACCTATACCACTTTTGGCCCGATAGGTCACTTCGGGCTGTTGTTCTATGGATTCGGTGATGAGCAGCTTTTCAGCACGGCCGGTGCCGGGCAGCCTTTTTCGAGTTTTGACGTCTCGGATTTAGCGGGGCGGTTGCAGCGGTTGTTGGTGGCGATGGCCGCTGATCCGGGGCGATCGTTGTCGTCGGTGGATGTGTTGAGTGCTGGTGAGTACACGCGTCTGGATGGGTGGGGTAATCGGTCGGTGTTGACCGAGCCCGCACCGCGGCCGGTGTCGATTCCGGTGCTGTTTGCTCGCCAGGTGGCCCGCGCTCCCGAGGCGGTGGCGGTGAGTTTCGAGGGCGGCTCGATGACGTATCGGGAGCTCGAGGACGCGGCTAACCGGTTGGCGCACTTGCTGATCGGCCATGGGGTGGGTGCGGGGCACTGCGTGGCGTTGTTGTTGGAACGTTCATCCTCGGCCGTGGTGGCGATGTTGGCGGTGTTGAAGGCGGGGTCGGCTTACTTGGCGATTGACCCGGCGTTGCCGGGGGCGCGGGTCGGGTTCATGCTCACCGATGCCGCGCCGATCGCCGTCATCACCTGCGCGGCCCTACGCGCGCGGTTGGACGGGCATGACGTGGTGGTCATCGATGTCAACGACCCCGCTGTGGAAGCGCAATCCAGCACGGCACCACCGGTGCCGGACCCGGGGGATATTGCTTACCTGATTTACACCTCGGGCACGACCGGGGTGCCCAAGGGGGTTGCGGTCACCCACCGCAACCTGACCCATGTGGCGGATTCGCAGCCCTTAGATCTGCCGGCGGCGCAGGTGTGGACGCAGTGCCATTCCTATGCTTTCGACTTCTCGGTGTGGGAGATCTGGGCGGCGCTGCTCGGCGGTGGGCGGTTGGTGGTCGTGCCCGACTCGGTGGTCGGCTCGCCGGATGATTTCCACGCCCTGCTGGTCCGTGAACGGGTCAATGTGCTCACCCAAACCCCGTCGGCGGTGGGGACGTTGGCGCCGGAGGGGTTGGAGTCGGTGGCGTTGCTGCTCGGCGGTGAGGCGTGTCCGGCCGAGGTGGTGGATGCGTGGGCGCCGGGGCGGGTGGTGATCAATGCCTATGGCCCGACCGAGGCCACGGTGTATGCGTCGATGAGTGCTTTGGCGGCGGGGTCGGGGACGCCGCCGATCGGTGCGCCGGTGTCGACTGCGGCGTTGTTTGTGCTGGATGGTTGGTTGCGTGCGGTGCCGGTCGGTGTGGTCGGCGAGTTGTATGTGGCCGGTCGCGGCGTGGCGTGTGGGTATGTGGGCCGGGCTGCGTTGACCGGGTCGCGGTTTGTGGCATGCCCGTTTGGGGAGTCTGGGGCGCGGATGTATCGCACCGGGGATCTGGTGTGGTGGGGTGCCGATGGGCAGTTGCGGTATCTGGGGCGTGCCGATGAGCAGGTGAAGGTCCGCGGGTATCGCATCGAGCTCGGTGAGGTGCGTGCGGCGCTGGCCGGGTTGGCCGGGGTGGAGCAGGCGGTGGTGGTTGCCCGGGAGGACCGCCCGGGTGATAAGCGGCTGGTGGGCTATGTCACCGGGGCCGCCGATCCGGTGCAGCTGCGCTCCCAGCTGGCCGAGCGGTTGCCGGAGTATATGGTGCCGGCCGCGGTGGTGGTGTTGGACGTGCTGCCGTTGACGGTTAACGGCAAACTCGATACCCGTGCCTTGCCGGCACCGGAGTACACCGTCGGTGCGTACCGGGCCCCGGAATCACCCACCGAGGAGATCCTGGCCGGCATCTTCGCCCGGGTGCTGGGTGTGGAGCGGGTCGGGGTTGACGATTCGTTCTTTGATTTGGGTGGGGATTCGTTGTCCGCGATGCGTCTGGTTGGCGCGGTCAACGCCGGTCTGGACGCCGGTCTTGCGGTGCGCACCGTGTTCGAGGCGCCCACGGTGGCCCAGTTGGTGCCGCGTATCGGTGCCGATGGGGGTGGGCGCGAGCCGTTGGTGGCGGTTGAGCGGCTCGCGGTGGTGCCGTTGTCGTTTGCCCAGCAGCGGTTGTGGTTTATCGATCAGTTGCAGGGGCCTTCACCGATTTACAACATGGCGGCGGGGTTGCGGCTGGGCGGGCGGCTGGATGCCGACGTGTTGGGTGCGGCGTTGGCCGATGTGGTGGGCCGTCACGAGAGTCTGCGGACCCGGTTTGCCGCGCCCGAGGGTGTGCCCCAGCAGGTGGTTATTCCGGTGGAGCGGGCCGACTTTGGCTGGGACGTCGTTGATGCCACAGGCTGGTCGACAACCCGGCTGGAGGGGGCCATCGAGGCGGCGGCGCGTCGGCCGTTTGACCTGGCGACCGAGATCCCGTTGCGGGCAACACTTTTCCGTGTCAGCGAGGACGAGCATGTGTTGGTGGCCGTGGTGCATCATATCGCCGCCGACGGCTTGTCGATCGCCCCGCTGGTGGCCGATCTGGGGGTGGCCTATGCCAGCCGGTGTGCGGGGCATGGCCCCGAGTGGGCGCCGTTGGCG
>NZ_NCXM01000070.1 GCF_002104765.1 Mycolicibacterium vulneris | reverse complement strand
GGGTACCCGGGGGATGCGGGTGGGCAAAAGCCCGGATCTTGGTCCTTGCTTTGACGGCGCCCCGCTTTCGATTCGACCTTGATAAGCCGGGCGTGCTCGACGGCCTTCGCTGCGCATCGCTGAGCGGCCACCCGCGATGCCTCTAGGTGACATCTCGAAAGCGCTTGCGGTGCAGAGCGATTCGTCACAGTGACGTATTAATCCTGTGTCGCCACAAAAGGCGGAAGGGGTAAATGGCCGCCCGTGGCACGCCAACCAGCCCATCCGCTGGTCGGCGCTCGAGTTCATCGCCGCCACTGGCCGGGCTCGGCGCCCCGTCGATAACGCGTATCCGCGCGGCGGCGGGGCGAGGCCGCATAGAGGTGCGGGCGACTGCGTAAAAACGGCAGGTCACCGCCCGGGACGGCTTGAGCTCGACATGGTCGATTGCCGATAAGCGACATTATGTCAAGTTAAGGTCGCCATGTAGCAGATGCTCTGGAGCGTGGACCAGGCCTGTCCTGTAGTCACAGCACACAGTCCTGCTCCCGCACTGCGTGGCGAGCAGTGACGTTTTTCGATGCCGAGGCTAAACCGTTGTGCTTCGTCAATGGTCGACTCTGGTGGGGGCCACTCATTCCCCGACGAGACGAGGCCATCGTCGCGCACACTAGGACGCGCATCCGACGCTTGGAGGACCGATATCGGAATGAGCACGGTCGCCGAATTCGACTTCATCATCGTGGGAGCAGGCAGCGCAGGCTGCCTGCTCGCCAATCGGCTCAGCGCCGACCCCGATCGCCGTGTGCTCCTGATTGAGGCCGGCGGCAGAGATGACTGGTTCTGGATCAAGGTGCCGGTGGGCTACCTGTACACAATGGCCAACCCCCGTACCGATTGGGGTTTCACCACCGAGGCCGACCCAGGCCTGGCCGGCCGCAGCATTCTCTACGCGCGGGGCCGCGTCATCGGCGGCTGCTCGTCGATCAACGCGATGATCCACATGCGCGGACAGGCCAGCGACTACGACCTGTGGGCGCAGGCTACCGGCGACGACCGATGGCTTTGGGGCGGCTCGGACTCCCCAGGCGAGACACTGGCCATCTACAAAAAGTTGGAAGACTACTTCGACGGCGCCGATGACTGGCACGGCGCCGGTGGTGAGATCCGCGTCGAGCGGCCGCGCGTGAGCTGGAAGATCTTGGACGCCTGGCAGGCCGCGGCCGCCCAGGTGGGCATCGCCCCCATCGAGGAGTTCAATCGCGGCGACAACGCCGGCAGTGCGTACTTTCACGTCAACCAACGGCGGGGCCGTCGCTGGTCGATGGCTGACGCCTTCCTGCATCCCGTCGCCCACCGACCCAATCTCACCGTCTACACGCAAACGCAGGCATTGCGGCTTCTGACCGACGACCAGGTCCACGACGATCAGCGTCACGGTGCCTGGACCACCGCGCAGCAACGCGTCACCGGCGTGCGGCTGCTCAAAGGTGATCAAATCATCGACGTCCGAGCCCGCCGGGAGGTGATCCTGAGCGCCGGAGCCATCGGCTCGCCGCACCTGATGCAAACCTCGGGTCTGGGCCCGGCCGGCCTGCTTGCCCAGCATCAAGTGCCGGTGATCGTTGATCTGCCAGGGGTGGGCGAAAACCTCCAGGACCACCTGCAGCTTCGAACGGTCTACCGGATCCGGGGCGCCCCTACCGTCAACACGCTGTACCGGAATTGGATCACCCGCGCGGGCATGGGACTTCAGTACCTGCTGTTTCGATCGGGGCCCATGACCATGCCGCCTTCCACCCTGGGGGCCTTCGCGAAGAGCGACCCCGCGCTAAGCAGTCCCGATATGGAGTGGCACGTCCAGCCCTTGTCTTTGCCGAAGTTCAGCGAACCCCTGCACCCCTTCGGAGCGATCACTCCCTCGGTATGCAATCTGCGACCCAGTTCGCGTGGCCATGTGCGCATGGCCGAAGCAGATCCACTGGCCCACCCGAAGATTTCCTGCAATTACCTGTCGACTGACGCCGATCGTCAAACCGCCGTGATTGGCCTCCGGATGACCCGGCAGATCATGGCGGCGCCCGCTCTCGCCCGCTACCGCCCGCAAGAGTTGCTTCCTGGCCCACAATTGTTGAGCGACGAAGAGCTGCAGCGGGCGGCTGGTCAACTCGGTACGACGATTTTCCACCCGGTGGGCACCTGCGCGATGGGAGCCTTTGACGCACGCGGCCGGCCGCGGTCGGCCGCCACGGTGCTCGACACCGACTGCCGCGTGTATCGCGTCGCCGGCCTTCGAGTGGTCGATGCTTCGGCGATGCCCACCATCACTTCCGGCAACACCAACGCGCCGACCATGCTCATCGCCGAGCGCGCAGCGCGGGCGATCGTGGGACAAGCCGGTTAACAGCGAGACATCAATCTGCTTGCACGGCGGGTTGTTTCGCACGGGGCTTCCGAGGTCATAGCCGAACGGTCACCACTTGGTATCTATTTGGGAATGCAACCGCGTTTCGGCTGGCGCAGGTCTATCGGTAACAACAGTCACATCGCTAACATCGCGCGATGCATAGTTTGCCCCCGCCGGCCAGCGAAGTGCGACTGCGCACGGTTCCCCGGCGCGACGCGCTGCGCTACGCCGCCGCGTCGGCCGCCCTGGGCGCCGCATCGATAGCCTGGGGCATGCCCACGGCGGCTGCCGCCGCTCCCCCTCAGCTGATCGACTTCGCCGCGCACCAGATCCCGGCACAGCAGATCCGCGCTGCGGGCTATAGGGGCGTGGTCAACTACGTTTCGATATCGCGTCCCGGCTCGTCGTTTGGCGCCAAGCCGATCACTCGGCCCTACGCCGACTCATTGATAGCCGCGGGCTTGGCGATCGTCAGCAACTACCAATACGGCAAGCCGGGTGGGTCGGCACCGTCGGACTTCACGCGGGGCTACGCGGGCGGCGTCGCAGATGCGCGCACTGCGTGGCATTTACACACCGCGGCTGGCGGCGGCCAGAGTGCGCCGATTTTCTTCACCATCGGGAGCGTCCCGGGGAGTGGTGTAAGTGATGGCGGCGTGTCGGTCCCTGACGTAAGAGGGCCATCGCGTGAGTCTCTGTGGTGAAACGACCAAGAATCACTACCGAGAGGAACATCGCGATGGCCCTGGACCAGTCTGCCTTGCTGGAGGTGCTCGACGCACTGCGCACCGCCGATGCCGGTGAGCGGATCACTCAAGCCGCCGAAACGATCTACCAAGCCTTGATCGACGCGGAGTTGACCGCGTTCATCGGGGCTTCTCCCCATGAGCGCACCGAGACCCGCTCCAATCAGCGCAACGGCTCGCGTCCGCGCACGCTGTCCACGGTCGCAGGGGACCTGGAACTGCGGATTCCCAAGCTGCGCACCGGGTCATTTTTCCCGGCGTTGTTGGAGCGGCGTCGCCGGGTCGATCAGTGCTTGTTCGCGGTGGTGATGGAGGCCTACCTGCACGGCACCTCCACCCGCAAGGTCGACGATCTGGTCAAGGCACTGGGTACCGATACCGGGATCTCCAAAAGCGAGGTCAGCCGGATCTGCAAAGACCTCGACACCGAGGTCGCGGCCTTCCGGGACCGGCCGTTGGGTGATCAGCGCTTTCCGTATGTCTTCCTCGACGCCACCTACTGCAAGGCCCGGGTGAATCATCGGGTGGTGTCGCAGGCGGTGGTCATCGCCACCGGGGTGGCCGCTGACGGGCGCCGCGAGGTACTGGGCTTTGAGGTCGGAGACTCCGAGGACGGGGCGTTCTGGACCGCGTTTTTGCGGTCGTTGAAATCCCGCGGTCTGGCCGGAGTCCAACTGGTCATCTCCGATGCCCATGCCGGACTGCGCAGTGCCATTGACGCCGTGCTGATCGGGGCCGCCTGGCAGCGGTGTCGAGTGCACTTCCTGCGCAACGTGCTCGCCCAAGTGCCCAAGGGCTCCGCAGAGATGGTCGCCGCCGCGATCCGCACCGTCTTCGCCCAGCCAGACGCCGAGCACGTGCGCGAACAACTCGACACCATCGCCGGCATGCTCGGCCGCCAGTTCCCCAAGGTCGAAACCATGTTGCGCGAGGCCGCCGCCGACATCACCGCCTTCGCCGACTTCCCGGTGGCCCACTGGAAAAAGATCTGGTCAACCAACCCACTGGAGCGATTGAACAAGGAAATCAAACGCCGCACCGACGTCGTCGGCGTGTTCCCCAACCCCGCCGCGCTGTTACGGCTGGCCGGCTCGGTACTCGTTGAGGCCCACGACGAATGGCAGGTCGCCGACAAGCGCTACCTCTCCGAGACCAGCCTCGCTCTGCTCGACGTCAGTGACCAAAGTGCCGAAACCATTGCCCCCACAGCCGCTCTCACGGCATAGTGGCTACCACAGAGCCACACGCGGACACGCGACCGCTCTTACACCACTCCACGGGACGTGACC
>NZ_NCXM01000006.1 GCF_002104765.1 Mycolicibacterium vulneris | reverse complement strand
CCCCGGCATTCCCCCCACCGGCCGGGCCGCCGCGGCGACCGGCGGCGGGCCGGCCGGTGGGGGGAATGCCGGGGTGGCCGGCATCGGTCGCGGCATCGGCAGAATCCCTTGCGGCGCAGCGCCGATGATCGAGCCGACGATCGTGCCGTGGGCATCGCAATCCGATAGGCCGTCCTCGCCCATGATGTAGTCGCCACCGGGCACCACCGGTAGCCGCGGGTTCGGCGAGACCCCAGTGTCGATGACCGCCACCGGCACGCCGTTGCCGGTGCTGTATTGCCACGCCTTCGTGATGTTCAGCAGGTTGAAGCCCGGCGCCATCTGCGCGACATCGGGGTTGCGCACGGTGATCGGGGTCGAGCAGCTGTTGGCGCGGCGCATCGGCTGGTCGGGTCGTGGCGGCCCGTCCGGCGGCACCATTCCCGGATCCACCGTGGGGGGTGTAATGGCAAGTGCGGCAGGGATGTTGGCTGATAACGCGACCAGAGCGACGGCGGCGGTCACCGCCGCGGCCCTTTTCAGTGGCGAATCCACGTGAAGAGCCCTCCCAAAGCCGCTGCCGCCGGCAACAAGACGATGAACGCGAGCACTTCCACCCATTCCACGGTCAACCGGATGAATGGCCGAAACCTCATGGCCGGCACCAAAAGTGCCGCGGCCAAGCCCAGCCCGGCGAAGGTCGCGACCGCCACCACGGGCCACATCAGCCCGGTCATGGCGTCTTTCGGCGCGGCGACCGCGTATTTGACCACTCCCGCGCACACCGCGGCCGATGCCCCACATACGAGCGCGATGGCCTGATATTTGGCGGCGAATCCCCGTCCCTGGGTGAGGAAGATACCCACCACGAGCCCGGCGACCACCAGCGCCAACCACGCCCACTGGCGTCCCGGCGTCAACACGCCCCACACCGCGGCGGGCAGCACTACCGCCACCCCGACGCACAGGCCCACCTGGACCGCGTTGACCAAGCGCGCCGAGGCGGCGATCGCGGCGCCGCGGGCGGTGATGTCGGTCAATTCGTTGTCCTCGTCCTCGGATTCGTCCTCGCTGACCGGAGACACCGTGTCGATGGGCATCCCCTCGCGCCGCGCGAACAAATCACGACCGGTGATCGATCCGAAATGCGGCGGTCTGACCCGCGCCACCCACAACGCGATCAGGGGGGCCATCCGGACCAGGAAGAGCAATCCGACCAACACGCAGACCGCCAGCACCTGGGCCGAGGCCGGCCGGAACATGCGGACGGCGGCGACGGCGGCCAGGATCCCGCAGACGGTCACCACCGCGGTGACCACCGCTGTCTGCCAACGGTTTCGCGCGGTCACCCCGATGGCGATGGCGCCAAGGATCATTACGACGGCGCCGATGAGGCCATGGGCCGCACCCAGCACACCGGGGGGCGCGCAGGCACCGGCGGCGGCGAGCGACAACACCGCCAGCCAGGCGAACCCGCTGAACAGGTCGCGGCGCTCCCGCCATCCGCTCCGCACCACCAGCGTCGCGACCAGCAGCAGGGCGCCGACGGCGCCCGACACCGCGGCCGGGACGGGACCGTCGGTGAAGGTCCGCGCCCGCAGGGTCAGGGCCACCACGACCCCGACGGCCATTGCGATCACCGCGACCGCGGTGTGCGCGGCCGTCAACGGTGTCACCGGCGCAAACATCCGATCGCCACCGTCGCGGCCCAGCCACTTGCCCATGGCCGCCAACCCCGTGGACAGCGACTCGTATTGCGGTTCGAACGAGTCGCCGTCGACCCGGGGCACCAGCACCAGGGTGTCGCCGTCCTGGACGCCCAGCTCGTCGAGGCTTTTATTGATATCGAGCCGAACGCCGTTGATCTTGTGAAGTTCGTAGCTGCCGGCGGGTAATGCGATGCCGTCGAAGCCTTTGCGCTTCAAATCGGCATCGAACAGCTCGACCATTCCCTCGAAGAATCCCTCCATCGGAATTCCGGCGGGGAATACCTGCGAACACAGGTGCTTCTCGTAAGAAATGTTGACCGCACAACGCGCCGGGAAGGCGACCTTATGCGGCGCTGTCACGGCAGCGACCGCTCGGCGTCAGGAATATATTTGTCCGCCAACCCGGCGGTGATTTCGAAGAGGCGCAATCGCGATTTCTTATTCAGCTCGTGAACTGTATCGATGATGCCGCCTTTGGCGAGGTGGGGATCAAACGGCAGCACTTCGACCGTCGCCCCGACCTTGGTGAACCGCTCGGTCAGGTAAGCCAACGCGTCCTTGTCGGTGATCTGGTCGGTGTGGTTGACGATCACGGTGCTGCGCGAGACCAATTCGTGGTAACCCTGCGACCGCAGGTAATCCACCGCCCGCAGCACGGGTCGCGACCGGTCCGCGGTGATGCCGGAGACGAACACGAGGGTGTCGGTGCTCTCCAGCACCGGCTTCATCACTTCGTGTTCGAGGTCCGGAGAGGTGTCAACGATCATCACCGTGTGGGTGCGCCGCAGTCGCGACAGCACCCCGGAAAACATCGCGGGCACCAACGGCCTGGGCTGGTCGGAGGTCCGGTTTCCGGCCAGAACGTCAAGACCGATGACGTTCTGGCCCAGATGTTCTCGAATGTCCGCGTAGCCCTGGACATCGGTGTCGTTGATGATGGCGGTGTAGTCCCCGGGCGGGGATTCGTCGATTCGGTCGGCGAGAGTCCCGAAGCCCGGGACGGCGTCGATCGCAATCACGTTCTGCGGGCGGCATTCCCGGAACACACCCCCGAGGCAGGCGGCGAGCGTCGTGACGCCAACGCCGCCCTTGCCGGAGACGACCGTGATGACGTATTGCCGCCGAATATGCCGGCGGATGCGATTCTGCAAATCCCGGTAGTGCCGTTCACGGGGCGACTCACCGAGATTTATTTTGTGAAACGAGATGGAGTAAATGAATTTCCGCCATCCCGACCCCGGTGGAATTTTTCGCGGCGCAGCCAGATCGGTAATACGCATCGTGTCGGATACCGAATCCGGGAAGTTGCTGACCCCTGACGGATCCCCCCGTCTGAGCGCTCCTTCGTCCGATATATTCGGGTCATTCCAAGGGCTCGTCACGACGAGATGCTAACACGGTTGGCGATACCGCGTTTACCCGTTCAGAAATCCCTTAAGTACGACAGGCGTTGCTATTCCAAGACTTTGGTTATCTAGTTAGTTTCCTTGGTTCGGTTTCCGGTGCACCATGCGCGTTTGGCTTTCGATAGCCGAGCGCACACCTCTCACACCACTCGCCGATACGAGTGCCACTCGTCGCCGGCGGGCAGCCGGCGGATGAGCCGTTGAATCGCTCCGCCGATGTCCGTGCGCGAGCCGGGCGAGAGAATCTGGTACTGGCGCTGCCCCGAGGTGACGCTCTCGATGCAGATCCGGCCGGCGGGGGTGTCGACGATGGACACCGTCGAATCACCGACGGCGATCCGGGCTAATTCGTCCGGCCCGACACCGGCCTGCAGCCCGACGATGTTCGCGTGCGCGGACCGCGCGGGGTCGGCGGCCGTCAGGACCATCTGCAGCTGGTCGGCGTCGAGGCGCTGTTCGAGCAGGAACGAGCGCAGGCTGGCGGTGTCGCGCACCGAGTTCAGCAACTGCTCGGTGTCGAGCGTGACCGGCTTCAGCGGCGCCGCCTCGGCCACGCCGCACAGCCGCTCGATCTGACCGACCAGGAGGTCACTGGCCGACGCCTCGTTGCCGGCCGTGCCCGCGGGATACAACCGCACCATGTCGCCGTGACGCTCCAACACCACCCACCACGTCGCGAAACGGCAGATCGATGCGCGCGTCGGCTCGCGGCCCGGCACCCCGATCATCACCAGCAGCCCCAGGTCTCGCCGTAACAGGACCGTCAGCCACTCACGGATCATCGGGTCGACGTTGCCGGCCTCATCGAGCGCACCGGCGGCCACCAACTCGGCGGCCGCGGGGTGGCTCCTCGCGCGCTCCGGGGTGTCCAGTCGTGGCAGCATCGGCCGCAGTCCCAGCTCAGGGCAGGTTTGCTCCACCCCGGTGACCGCCTGCAACACCCATAAGCCATCGACCGTCGTTGTCAGCATGTCGCCTCGACCTCACTCGGTGTGAACACCCCGACCGGTGGATAGGAGACCAAAGGTGGGGCACATACGCTGGGCGCATCTGCCCCACCCTCGCTTGTCTTGGTGTGGTTGAGCGGACTCAGAACAGACCGGCGATGTGCTGGTCCGTACTGAGCGCGTTGTCCAGCACGTGGGAGGTGGTCACCCCGTGCTGGCGGATGGTGTCGATGAGACCTTGCAGCCCGGACAGCATCTGCGCCTGCGCCTCGAAGAAGCCCGATGCGCCGTGGCCGGCGAAGAATTCCTGCAGGGCGTGCGTGCGGTTGGAAGTGTCGTCGAAAATCGACTGCAACTGGCCGGCGCGGGAGGCGACGTCGGTGGCGAAGTCGGCTACGGCCCCCGGGTTATAAGTGATCGGGTCGGACATTGTGAAGTTCCTTTCAAAAGACCATTAATGGAATTGCGAGTGAGTGGTGGTTAAGAGCCGTGGCCGCCGAATAGCGCGCTGAACGCGTGCGAAGAATCCGCCTCGTGGCCTTCCATCAGGGCCGCCGCCTTCGTAAGGCCTTCGGCAAGCCGTGTACCGCCGGTCAAGACTTTGTTCAAGTCGTTTTGGACCTCGATCGCCGTCGCGTGCGAGGCGGTCACAGCCGAGCCAGACCAGGTGGACGGATTCATCACGTTTTCCTGGTTCGCGACGTATCCCTGGCCAATCCCGATCGCGTGCTCCATGTTTGCCTGGATAGCGTTGGAAGCGTCGCGAAGCATTTGCGGTGTTACTTTGATTGTCACGGAATTCTCCTTCTCCGGTGGGCCGCCCCCCGTGAGGGCATGAAGCGAAGTGTATGGCGGCTATTTGGACCTGTCGATTCACCTTTCACCAGGGGGTTGACGTCACACTCGGGCGTCGACGACCCGCACGGTCGCGGGCTGGTCGGCTTTGTCACGGGAGCCGCGGTCGCCTCCCGCCCCGTGCCCCACGGGCATTCCGCCCATCGGGGCACCACCCATCGTCGTGGTCTGCGGTCGCATGGCCTCGGCGCCTAATGCCCCGGCCGGCCGCAGCCCCACCGGCCGGCCACTGGTGGCTGGCTCGAAGGCGCTGACCGGACGGGTGAAACTGGTTGCGGGCATGCCCGCGCCGCCCAGCGATGCGCCCCCGCCCGCTCCGGCCTCCGCTGCGGAAAGCCCGGTGGTGGCCGAGACCGCCGAGACGGCCGGCGTCGCGCCGCCCATCCCCATAGCGCCGGGATTGGCGAACATGCCCATCAACGGCTGCATCATCTGCATCGGAGCCTGCATCATCTGCATCGGGGCCTGCATCACCTGCGGGACCGCCCCCATCAGTTGCTGTGCGGGCTGCATCAATGAGCCGGCCTGACTCATGAAGTCCTGGCCTCCCGAGGCCGCCTGCCCGACTCCTTGGGTCCCCGTCTGCGCGCCCTGCATGGCGGCACGCATGCCGTCGCCGGCCCCTTCGTCCGCCGCCGACTCGCCGATCGCGGCTGCCGCCTGCGCGGGCGCGGCCGGCGACGCACCCATGGTCGCGATCGGCGGTGGGATGGTCAGGCTTTGCGACAGGGCCGTCAGGATCGTTCCGTAGCTGGCCCCGACCGCCGAGTTGTTCGGCCACATCGACCCGAAGTACTCGAGCTCAAGCGACGTGATGCGCGGCGTCAGTGCGCCGAGGACCAGCGGGTTGATGCCGTAATCGGCGGCGGTCTCGGTGCGGTTCCCGATGCACTCGGGCGCGGGACGCATTGAGCCGTAAGCCATCTGATACGCCGAGACCGCGGTCGACACCACCGCCGGCTTGACGTCGACCCAGCCGGCCAGCCCGTGCAGGGAAGCGTTCAGCGCGGTCGCGTTTGCCGCCGAGGCCAACGACCCCGAGCCCACCCAGCTCGCCGACGTCGCGACGGTGTTGATCGTTGACGCGATGCTGGAGCCGTGATGGGTGGCCGCCAACGCGGTCCAGGCGGCCTGGTTCGCCAAGTGCGTGATGACGCCGGCCCCCGCCTTGAGCAGCAGGTCGTTTTCCTCAGGCGTACGCGCAGCCCACCCCGGATCGGCCATGCGTACTTCCCCCTCTTTACGTCGCTAGGTCCTAAGCCCCGATTGCCATCGTCAAGCTGCGCATCAGCTCCGTAACGACATACGTGCTCGACGCGATGCTCTGCGCGCCGGCGAACAGGCCGCGCTGGGCGGCGTGCTCGGACACTACGCCCAGGTAGCTTCCACCGCAGGCGTTGAGTGCCGCCGCGAACATCGCCGAATCGGGGTCGCCGCCCATCGGCAGAACTCCCAGCAGGACGGGCGCGGCCGCCGAAGCCGCCGCCTCGGTCTCCGCGCTGATCGCCGACTCGGCGCCCGACGACGCCAGAACCGCCTCCGACTGCACAGACGTAACAAAACCCATGATTGCCCTCCGAGCGCTCCACCCAAATCCAGGTGCTTGGGGCCTTAGTGTAATGCGGTTTCGTTGATCTTGTATTCACACCGTTTGGCCGGGCACAGGGTCCCGGAATTCAGTTAAGTAGCGCTGGCCCCAACGCGAAAGCAATGGATTCCCAGAAGGTGTCATTTATAAACCTCTATCGCCACTCAAGACTCGGCAGTCACAAATGCACCGCGGTTACCTTGCGTGCGTCGCAACATGGCGTTATCTATCGCGGTCGTGATGGCATACGGCTTCGAGTTTGATGCCGAATGGGTCGTACCAAAAAGTGGCGTAATAATGGCCGGGATATTGCGGGAAATGGCGCGGTGGGTGGATGACGGTGCCTCCGATCCGGACGACATGATCGTGCACCGCACGCACCGACGACCGGCTCCGCACAATGAATGCCAGGTGCTGTAGCCCGGCTTGCCGCGACGAGTACTGATGCGGCTCGACCGCCGGATAGAAGAACAAGTAGGTGCCCGGCTTGTTTTCGGCAGGCCTATAGGAGAACTCGTCGTCGGCGTGAAAGAACGGCTCAAAGTCGACAAGGGGCATCAGCGCGTCGTAATACCGTTTTGCGGCTGACAAAACAGGCACGTTGATGCCGAGGTGGCCGAGCATTGCTCATTGTCCGATATCTAGCGCGTGGAGCGCACGGCGGTGGGCCGGCGCCCCCTACGCCGGACCGCGCCCGTCGCCGGCCAGCCGCAGCAGCAGTCGGGTGCCGCCGAGCGGGCTGGTCTCCAATGCCGCTGTGCCGCCGTGCAATTCGGCCTGCTGGGCGACCAGCGCCAGGCCCAGTCCCGATCCCGACCGCGAGGCCGTCGAACCGCGGGCGAAGCGTTCGAAGACGGTGGCGCGTTCGGATTCCGGGACTCCGGTGCCATCGTCGTCGATCGCGATCTCCACGCCCTCACCAGAGCTGCCGACGGTCAGCAGGATTTTCCCGGCGTTGCCGTGCTTGACGGCATTGGCGATGGCGTTGTCGATCACCAGCCGCAGGCCCGTCGGCAGCCCGATCATCAGCACCGTCGGCGAGGGCACCAGCGACACCTCCACGTCGGGGTAGATGCGCAGCGCGTCGTGAGCGGCACGATCCAGTAGCTCGGTGATGTCGAACGGAACGAAGTCGTCGACGGTGGTCAGCTCGCCCTGGGCCAGCCGCTCCAGCGCGGTCAGGGTGGCCTCGATGCGGCTCTGGGTGCGGATGACGTCACCGATGACCTCGTGGCGCTGCTCTGGCGGCAGGTCCAAGGTGGACAGCACCTCCAGGTTGGTGCGCATCGCGGTCAGCGGCGTGCGCAGTTCGTGGGAGGCGACCGCGGCGAAGTCGCGGGCAGATTCCAATGCGGCCTTGGTGCGCTGCTGCTCCTTGCCGATGCGGGCCAGCATTCCCTCGACCGCTTCGGCGATCTCCACTGCCTCACGCACGCCGCGCACCTGGACCTCGTCGGGACTGGACTGCGCGTTGATCGCCCGGGCCTGCTGCGCCAACAAGAGGAACGGATTGACCATGATCAGCGAGATCACCCAGCCCACCACGACGGTGCCCCCGATCACGCTGGCGCAGATCAGTAACACCCGCAGGTGCAACTCGTTGATCCGATGCTGCGCCTCGGCCAGCGGCGCGGCCAGCGCTATCGAGGCGGGGCCCGCGGTGAAGGTCCGGACGCGGTACTGCACCCCGTTGATGGTGGTGTTGGCATAGCCGTCGGGCAGCTGGGGCACCACGATGCTGCTGGGCACCGACACGGTGGCCCCGCCGATGCGCGCGGTGCGCACCAGGTTGCCGTCCGGCGCGGGGCGGTCCGGGTTCGTGTGCTCCGCGTTGTTGAGCAGGCTGCTGATGTCGCCCAGGCTGCTGACCGAATCGAGCCGGCGGTCGAGCTGGTTGTACTGATCGTTGGTGACGCCCACCCATACCCAGGTGCCCAGCAGAACGACGAGGGTCATCACCGAAATGGCGGCGACGATGACGATGGTGCGCAGCGACAGCACCCGCATCGGCAGCTGTACATGCGGTAGGACGCGAATGTCAGGCTCCTTCAGACGATCGCCGGTCCTTATCAACCAACCTGAGTACAACCCTCACAGCAGTACCGGTCCGGCGCGATCAAGCGCAGTGGCGTTTCGCAAGAATTTAACGCTAGCCGCTTCGCCATCTCCTCCCTCACGTGCCAAAACCGGGCCGATTTGGGCTCGACCAGGGTGAGTGAGTACTCTCTCACCATGCTCGCCTCCGGACGCGACCGGCTGCTCTCCGCAGCCCTGCGGCTCTTCGCCGCGAAGGGCTACGCGGCGACGTCAGTGGCCGACATCCAGCGCGAGTCCGGGCTGGCGCCCGGCTCGGGCGCGCTCTACAAGCACTTCGGCTCCAAGCGCGAGCTACTCGAGGCGGCGGTCGCGCACCGGATCGACAGCATCGTGGCCGCGCGAGAGCAATACGACGCGGGGCAACCGGGCAGCGTTGAGCGGGCGGTGCGCATCGCCGGCCAGCTGATCTGGAGCAACCTCAAACAGAGCGAGGATCTGCTCAAGGTCATGTTGCGCGAACCCGACGAGCTCGGCGATCTCGACGAGAAGACGTGGCAGGTGATCACCGACAACGCCTACCAACGCTTCGCCGACGAGCTTGCCGCGTCGAATCGGTCCGGCCGCACCAGCATTCCCGATCCCGAAGCAGCGGCGGCCGTCGCGATCGGGTCGCTGTCCTACGCGGCGACTCTGCAGGCGCTGACCGGTCGCCTGCCCGGCAACACCGATGAAGAACGGTACTTTGAGGCGTGGGTGAACCAGACGGTCAGCGTCCTCGACCACTACAGAAACCGTTGATTAGCAACCTATTTCAGGAGCAGAGCTGTGACATTCTCCATGCAACTGTCCGACGACGTGATCGAGGTGCGCGACTGGGTGCACAAGTTCGCGGCCGACATCATCCGTCCGGCCGCGGCCGAATGGGACGAACGGGAGGAAACCCCGTGGCCGGTGATCCAGGAAGCCGCGAAGGTGGGGCTCTATTCCCCCGACTTCTTCGCGCAGCAGGCCGCCGAAGAGACCGGTCTGGGAATGCTGACCGCGTTCGAGGAGATGTTCTGGGGTGACGCCGGCATCGCGCTGTCCATCATGGGCACCGGCCTGGCCGCGGCGGCGTTGGCGGGCAACGGGACTCCCGAACAACTGGGACGCTGGCTTCCCGAGATGTTCGGTACGCCGGACGAACCCAAGCTGGGTGCCTTCTGCTCGTCGGAGCCGGACGCGGGTTCTGACGTCGGCGGCATCCGCACCCGGGCGCGCTACGACGAGGCGGCCGGTGAGTGGGTGCTCAACGGCACCAAGACCTGGGCCACCAACGGTGGCATCGCCAACGTGCACATCGTGGTGGCCTCGGTCTATCCCGAGCTCGGTACCCGCGGCCAGGCCAGCTTCGTAATCGGACCGGACACCAAAGGTTTGGCGCAAGGCCAGAAGTTCAAGAAGCACGGGATCCGCGCATCGCACACCGCCGAGGTGGTCCTCGACAACGTCCGCCTGCCCGAGGACGCCATCCTCGGCGGCCGGGAGAAATTCGAGGCGCGGATCGCCCGGGTCAAGTCCGGTGCCTCCACGGGTGGCCAGGCGGCGATGAAGACCTTCGAGCGCACCCGGCCCACGGTCGGAGCGATGGCCGTCGGCGTCGCACGGGCCGCCTACGAGTATGCGCTCGAATATGCCTGCCAGCGTGAGCAATTCGGCCGCAAGATCGGTGAGTTTCAGGCCGTGGCGTTCAAGCTCGCGGATATGAAGAGCCGCATCGACGCGGCCCGCCTGCTGGTGTGGCGGGCCGGCTGGATGGCGCGCAACAACCAGAACTTCGACTCGGCCGAGGGTTCGATGGCCAAGCTGGTCGCGAGCGAGGCCGCGGTCTACGTCACCGACGAGGCCATCCAGATCTTGGGCGGCAACGGCTACACCCGCGACTACCCGGTGGAACGCATGCACCGTGACGCAAAGATCTTCACGATCTTCGAGGGCACCAGCGAGATCCAGCGGTTGGTGATTTCGCGGGCGGTGACCGGCCTTCCCATCCGTTAGTGGGCGTACAAGTCCCTGGCGTCTGATAGCTTCTGCGGCACACCATCCGTTAGGGGCTGACGTGAAGCGTGCGGTCATCGCGACACTCGGAGTCGTCGTCGGCTGCTGGGTGGGGGCGCCCCGGGCGATCGCGGACAACCCGGTCTGCACGGCGTCGGTGTGTGCCTTTCTGTCGCCGTCGCGCAACATCAGTTGCGAGGTCGACTACCAGCGGGATCCGGGCATCCCCGACGAGGCCTATTGCCAGACCAACGAGCCGCCCGCATCCGTGCGCCTGTCCACGACCGGCGCGGTCACGAACTGCGCGGGTGTCTCGTGTCTCGGCAACGCGGGAATCGGCACGCCGGTGCTTGCCTACGGCCAGACCGCCGCAGTCGGTCCGTTCAGCTGTGCGTCCAAGGCCGACGGCGTCACCTGCACCGTGCCCTCGGGCCGTGGGTTCACGATGTCCAACGCGGGCATCACACCCATCGGGTGATGCCGTGTGCGAGCGCGACATGATGGCCGGATGACCACCGAGATCCGGGTTCTCGACACCGAGGACGACCTCGTCGCCGCGGCGAGATTGTTTCGCACCGCGATGGTGGGCCTGCCGCCCATCTCGAACCTGCCGCCCGACCAGATCACCAAGCTGCTCGACCCCGGGCGCACCATCGGCGCATTCATCGACGGAGTACTCGCCGGCACCGCGGACGCCGTGACGAGCACCCTGACCCTTCCCGGCGGAGCCGCCGTCAGCCACGCCGCCGTGACTCACATCGGGGTGCTGCCGTCGTACACCCGAAGGGGCGTCGCCACCGAGCTGATCCGGCACCAGCTGCACGACATCGCCGGGCGCGGTGAGGTGGTCGCGTCGTTGCGGGCATCGGAGGCCACCATTTATGAGCGATACGGCTACGGGGTGGCGAGTTCCTTCCAGAGCGTGGAGATTACGAGCCCGCGCGCAGCGTTTCGCCCCGAGGTCGGGTCGGGTGGTCCGGTGCGATTGCTCGATGCCGCCGAGGTCTGGGAGACCTTGCCCCGCGTCTATGACACCAACCGTCCGTCCCGTCCCGGAACCATCGACCGCCCGCGGACGTGGTGGGGGAGCGCACGGCGTCGCACCGAATCCTTTCCGGGGGCTTGGTATGTCGCCGTTCATGGCGAACCGGGCGCCGAATCGGGGTTCGCCCGGTACCGGCCCGTCGACACCGAGAATTGGTTCGTCAGCGATCAGCGCACCATCGTGGTCGAGGATTTCTTCGCGCCCACCGCCGACGCCTATCTCGGGTTGCTGCGATTCCTGCTCGGCCTGGATCTCGTTCACCGAGTGATGTTTTGGATGCTACCCGTCGACGACGCGCTGCCCTGGCTGTTCGTCGATCGCCGGGCGGCGAAGGTCACCGCGGTGCACGACGAAACCTGGCTGCGGGTCATCGATGCCCGGCGTGCGCTGGCGGCGCGCTCCTACGTCGGCGGCGGGGCCGTCACCATCGCGGTGAACGACCCAGTGCTGCCGAGCAATTCAGCGAGCTTCACGATCACCGGCGACGGCGCCGAACCGACGACCCGCCGCGCCGACGTCCACGTCGGGATCGAGGGGCTGGGTGCCGCGCTGCTCGGTGGCACACGCTGGCGCAGTCTCGCCGCCGCCGGTCTGGCCCGGGCTGACGATCCGGTCGCACTCGACGTGGCCGATCAACTGTTCGCAGTGCCCGAAGCGCCGCATGCCGGGACCTTCTTCTAGCCGGGTCAGCGGTTCGGCTCCGACCGCTGCATCGCCAGACGCACGCCTGCCGCCACCAGATCGGGCTGGTGGATCTGGATGAAGTGGTCGCTGCCGGTCGCGATCAGGTGCGGTGTCTGCGGCCGCAGCGCGATCAGATCCGCCGATGCCTCGCGCCACGCCTGCTCCAGCTTGGCGCCCTGCTCGGGTGAGACGGTGCCGGGGATCGCGAACGGTTCGGTCCTGGTCAGCACGACCGCGGGAACGGCCGGGAACGCCGGGGCCGCGCCGACCTGGTCGACACTCTTCTCGATGTCGATCTCCTCGAACCCAGGTGAGTTCGCAAACTGGGGCAGCGGCTGGTCCAACGCCTGGCGATAGGTCGGCCAGTCCGCGCCCAGCAGGGCCGGTATCTCGACCGGAAAGGCATCCACGAACGCCAGCGCCCGCACCTGGTCGGGGTAGGTCTGCGCATACAGCCGGATGAACAGCCCGCCCAGCGAGTGCCCGACCAGGACGTACGGGCCCGGAAGGTGGGCGGCGGCGAGTAACGCATGCAAATCCTGGACAACGTCCTGCGCGGTGCGAGGCATCGCGACCGGCGAACTGCGGTCGGTGATGCTGGGCGGATCGGGATAGCGCAGGGTGCCGGGCCGGTCGTAGGCACAGACGCGGTGGTCGGCGGCCAAAGCCGGCAGCACGGCCGGGCCCGTTGCCGGCGCGGCGGCATCGGAGTGGCTCCACGGATCCGAAGAGTTGTGGTAGCCGGACTCCAAAACGACTGTGGGCCCTCCCTTTCCGTGGCATTCGAGATACAGGTGCCGGCCGTTGCCGATCTGGATCGGACCCGCGAACACACCGCCCGACGACGGCGCACCGCGGTTGTGTGCCGGCCCGCCGCATCCCACGAGCGCAACCAGCAGCGTGGCGGTCAGCAGGCATCGACGAACACCCGCCGCGATTCTCCGGATCTCCCGCACTGCACGCATCGCGCTATTGTGCGGGTAACCCGGCCTCGCATGAAAGCATGGCCACCAAAATGGAGCGACACAATTCGGCCGGCGCGCGAGGAGCAGCCCTGTGGGTCGTGGCCGCTGTGGGTTACCTGGTTTTGGAGGCGATCGCCGCCGCGGCCTACGAGCCGGCCTACAGCTACGCACGCAACTACATCAGCGATCTCGGTCTGCCGAACGGCACGCTGGCGCACGGCCATCCGATCTACTCGCCCCGCGCGTACTTGATGCATGCGGCGTTCTACCTGCAGGGCATCCTGTTCTTGCTCGGGGCATCGCTGATGGTGGGGGTTCCCGACAACCGTAGGACCCGAATGTTTTTGGGTAGCGTCGCCACGAACGCTGTCGGTAACATCGTGATCGGATCGGTGCACAGCGGCACGGTGCACATCATCGGCGCCCTGCTAGCGCTCGTCGGGGGCAACGCCGCGATCTTGCTGGGATCCGGTGTCATCGGGCCGCTTGCCGCCTGGCGCCGGTATCGCCGGATATCCAAAGCGATTGCGGCCCTTGGCCTGTTCTGCTTGGCCATGTTGATGATGAAATCGGTGACGGCGACCACGTACCTGCTTCCCGACGGCGCATGGGAACGCGGCAGTGTGTACACGATCACCGGGTGGCAGTTGCTCACCGCCGCTTGCCTGCTGGCGCGGACTACCCGCGTCTCCGCACGATCAAGGTCTCCACGGCACCCAAGGCCCCGTCGGTGAGCTTGCCCAAGCCGGCCAACAGCACGATGGCCAGCAGCATCACGTCGGTGCCGCCCGTAGGCTCGTCCGACCTCCAGCAGGTGTGGGTCGGTACGGGCAAGCGCCGATGCCGTCGTGGTATAGACCGGGTAGAACGCGCCGATGGGTCGCGCAGTAGTGGCCACCCTCACGTCGCTCGCCGCGAATTTCGGCTGTGCCGTTGGTGATTACGTCCGGCCCGGCTCCCGATCGGGAACCGGCTGCGCGCCCCGGCTGCGGTCAGCCGTGCGGTGCCTCGGAGATCTTGGTGTCGGGCTTGCCGAGCGTCTGGCAGTAGGTCATCGCCGAGAGCCGCGTTGCGGAGATCTCCACATTGGTCGGGTCGGTGCCGCTCTTGTCTTTCAGCATCTTGCTGACTTCGTCGTTCTGCTTCTTTTCGTCCTGCGTGGTGAAATCCTTGCATTTCGTGTCGCCACCGGTGTTGATGACCTGTGAGGCCGAACACGCGCTAGACAGCAAGACGGAGACCGCGATCGTGGCTGCCGCAATGTACTTCATCATTTGCCTTCCTGGGTGCGAGTAGTGGTATCAATACACCAAATCGCCTGATTTCAAACCCCGAAGTGACATCCGAACCGGGGCCCGCCATGTTTGCAGGCGCGCGTTGAACGCTGAAATTCAGGTGACATCGGGGTGCCTAAAGCGGTGTGATCGCGTCGAGCGGGAATAACTGGCCAGGTGACGTCGCGTTCTATCATCGTCGGTCGGCCTCGTACGCACGTTGGGTTTGGGAGGGGAGGGGATCCGTGACCTCGTCGAATGTGCGCACCGACAGCGCCCGGTCGACACGTGATCCGGCGGGGACGCAGCCGCTGTTCGTCAGCGTATTGGCGCTGCTGTTGGCCACCGGGTGGGTGGCCAACCACTTCGTCGGGTTGATGCCGGTGATCAGCGAAACCGAGCACCTCAGCACGGCCACGCTCGACGGAATCTTCGGCATTTACGCGCTGGGGCTGCTGCCGGGGTTGCTCGTCGGCGGACGCGCGTCGGACGCGCTCGGACGCCGGTCGGTGGCGCTGGCGGGTTCCTCGGCAGCCCTGTCGGGGACGGCGGTGATGCTGCTGTCCCAGCACACGGGCGCTCTGCTGCTGGGACGCCTGGTCGTCGGGATCGGTGTGGGCCTGGCCATCAGCTCGTGCACCGTGTGGGCCTCGGATCTGAGAGGCCCCGCGGGCGCCGCGACCGCCGGAGCGGTGCTGACCGCCGGCTTCGCCCTCGGGCCCTTCGCCGGAGGAATCATCGTGTTAGCCGGACGATCCGGAATCCGGGTGTCGTTCGGTGTCGCCGCCGCCATTGTCGTGCTGGCAACGTTGGCCGTCGCCGGCGCGGCTCGGCGCACCGACGTGACCGGGACGGCGACGCACTACGACTCGGAACGAGCGGCACCGGCGGTGACCGGTTTCAGCCGGGCACTGAGTTGGGCCATGCCGCTCGCGCCGTGGGTATACGCCTCGGCGACACTGGGATTCGTCACCATACCCACCCGGTTACACACTGGGCTCGCGGCTCCGATCGCGGCCGGCACGGCCACCCTGATCGTCAACGGTGTCAGCGGTGTCGTTCAAATACTGGCCCGCGCGTTGCGGTGGGGCCCGCAGGCCGGGACGGCGGGTGCGGTGCTGGCCGCGCTCGGCTACGCGACCGCCGCGATCGCGCTGCCGGCTCTGACCCCGGCGCTGGGCCTGCCGCTATTGCTTGTCCTCGGCTGCGCGTCGGGACTGTGCCTGCGAGAAGGATTGATCGACCTGGAGGCCGCCGCGCCGCCGCACCTGCGCGGCGCGCTGACCGGGGTGTTCTACGTCGTCACGTACGTCGGCTTCGCGCTGCCGCTGGTCCTGGCCACCGTCGGGTCCGCGGCCTCGGTGGTGATCCTGTCGGTGATGGCGCTGCTGGCCACGGTGGCGGCGTTCGCCAGAGCGGTGCGGTTACGACGGGATAGTCACCGGCGGGACTGATCGGGCGCCTCAGCGGTGGCGATCAAACCAATTGGCGCAGCGTCTCGATCAGCTTGATCCGCTCAGCCGTCGTGGAGGCGATGGGCGCCACGTTGAGGGTGGTCACCCCCGCCTCGCGGAACGCCGCCAGGCGCTCCTTGACGAATTCGCGGGTACCGATCAGGTTCACGTCTCGCACGAGATCGTCGGGCACAACCTTGGCGGCGCCGTCTTTGTCACCGGCCAGGTACAGCTCTTGAATCCGGTCGGCTTCGGGGCCGTAGCCGTATTTCGTCGCCAGGGCGTGGTAGAAATTCTTGCCCTTGGCACCCATCCCACCGATATAAAGAGCCAGGTGCGGTTTGACGAATTCCCTTAGTGGCTCGACATTTTCACCGATGGCCAGCACGGGGCCGGCATAGATGTCGAGCTCACCCAGCTCGGGATCGCGCTTGGCCCGGCCGGCGGCCAGAGCATCCCCCCACACGTCCTGCGCCTTTTCGGGCAGATAGAAGATCGGCTGCCAGCCCTCGGCGATCTCGGCCGCCATTTCGACATTCTTGGGCCCCAGCGCGGCCACCAGTATCGGAATGCGCTCGCGGACAGGCTTATTGATCAACTTGAGCGGTTTGCCGAGTCCGGTGCCCTGGTCGGCGGGCAGCGGGATCGTGTAGTGCTTGCCCTGGTGTTGCACGGTCTCGCGCCGCCACACCTGGCGGCAGATGTCGATGACCTCGCGGGTGCGGCCGATCGGGGCATCGTAGGGAACACCGTGGAAGCCCTCGATGACCTGTGGGCCGGAGGCGCCCAGGCCGAGGGTGAACCGGCCGTCGGAGACGTAGTCCAGGCCGGCCGCGGTCATCGCGGTCAGGGTGGGTGTCCGCGTGTACAGCTGTAGGATGCCCGAGGCCAAGCCGACGCGGTCGGTGCTCGCGGCCAGGTAGCCCAGCGCGCTCACCGCGTCGAACGAATACGCCTCGGGGACAAAGACAATGTCCAGTCCGGCGCGCTCGAGGTCGGCCACTTCGGCGGCCACGTCCTTGAACCCGCCCGCATAATTGATGCCCAGTCCAATCCGCATGGTCATTACTTCTACGCGGTACCGGATTGATTGGCCAATTCGAGCGCCTCCTGTTGGATGCGATCAAACTGGGCACCCATCGCCTCGGACAGCGCCGTCGCGCCCGACAGGGGCCGCACCATCACCATGAAGTCGTCGATCAGGCCGTCGTCGTTGAAGTGCAGGAAGTCGCAGCCGGTGATCTTCACCCCCGGCGCCCCGGCTATCCCGGTCTCGAAAACGAAGGCGTGGTCGCGCCCGCTCGGGTCGTGGATCTCGCGGATGTAGTGGAAGTTCTCGAAGATTCGTAACACGCCGCGCAGAATGGCGGCGGTGATCGGCTTGCCGACGTAGGGCTTGAACGCCACCGGGCTGGTGAAGACCACGGTGTCGGCCAGCATCGCCTGGATGCCCTTCTCGTCGCGCTCTTCGACGGCTTTACGGAACGGGTGCATCAGCGACCTCGCATAGTCAACTAGTTGAGCAAGTGGAATCGACGCTAGGGCGCGCGCACCTGGAAGTCCAGAGTGCGATTAATCACTTTGTTGATTAGTCGCATCGTTGTAACATCGACCGATGTCGCTGCGTGACGCGGTGTTGGCCGCCCTCCTCGAGGGCGAATCGTCCGGATACGACCTGGCCAAAGACTTCGACGCCTCGGTCGCGAACTTCTGGCCGGCCACCCCGCAGCAGCTGTATCGCGAACTCGACCGGCTCGCCGAGCAGGGTCTCATCCAGGCCCGGATCGTGCGGCAGGAACGCCGGCCTAACAAGCGCATGTTCTCGCTGACCGACGCCGGACGTGACGCTATCCGGCAGTTCACGGCGAAGGCGCCGAAGCCGTCGGTCATCCGTGATGAATTGCTGGTCAAGGTCCAGGCCGCCGACGCCGGAGACATCGACGCCGTCCGCGAATTCATTCGCGAACGGCGGGACTGGGCGAGCGCCAAAGTGCAGCGCTACGAACGGTTGCGGATGCGAATGCTGGACGGCCGTAGCGAAGAGGACTACCTCGCCCGGGCCGAACGAGTTGGGCCGTACCTGACGCTGATGCGCGGAATCTCGTTCGAAGAGGAGAACATTCGATGGGCCGAACGCACGCTGAGCATCGTCGAAGCTCGCTTGTCGGCCGGTGTGGCGCGCACCGGGCGATCAGGACGCCGGGCCGCTACCCGCCGGTGAGTTGCGAAACGGTTAGCCTTTGCGGACCGCGGTGAAGGATTTGGTGCGCATCAACCGGTCGAAGACCACGGGCAACTCCTGGAAGGGCCGTCCATACTCGATGGCCGCCTTATCGACCAAGTCGACGCCGGTGACCTGCCAACCACGCTGGGCCAGAAAGTCTTTGGTGTCCGTGCGCGGATCGTCGTACCACAGCTCGGCGACCGGCGGCTGGCCGGTGTCTTGGCTGATGGTGGGGACGTTATCGGCGAACTCCTGCACTTCACCGGGCGCCGGCCCGAGCTCGGCGGCCAGGTGGCTGCCGACAGCCGACAAGTCGTGCAGCTTGTCGAACAGCGCATCCTGCGCTGGCCCAGGAAGATACGGCAGCAAGCCCTCAAGCGCCCATGCCGTCGGTTGGCCGGGATCGAACCCCGCGGCAATCAGCTCGCCCACCGCGACCCGGCGCGTCGCGTCCGATCAGGCCTGCGATGGAGCGCTCGCGTCGATTCCCAACACCTGCGCCAGTTGCGCCGCCGAGTAGCGCCCGGGTTCCGCGCCCTCGCGCACCGCGACGCGGACCGCGCGTGCAACCGCAGCATTCAGCGGCGCCGCGATGCCATTGCGGTGTGCGATCCGGGCGATCTCGCCGTTGAAGAAGTCGGTCTCGGCGTTGCCGGTATTGCGGGTGAACGACTGCCAGGTGGAGTTGGTCGACCCGTTGTCCCATCCGGGAACCGGACGGATGGTCGGTCCGTCGGCACGCACCGCTTTCGAGATTTCGAAGGAGACGAATTCGATTCCGGCGTAACGCAACACGCCTTCGCCCTCGGCGCGTAACGCGGCCAGAATCTCGCTGGCATCGGTCGCGCCGGCTGTCAGCGCCCCCACCCCGTTTCCCAGGTTGCTCAGTAGCTTGTTGTATTTCCAGGGCGCGACGTCGGACGTGACGCGGGTACGGATGCCCGCCGCGCTCCAGGTCTCGGCAAGGCCGGTCAAAAAGTCGGCGTCGGCCGCGGTTGTGACCGCCGCGGGCCACCGTGCGAGGTGAAACTGGCCGGCGATCGGCCAGGACCGCACGATCACCTCGCCGGGTTCCAGATGGACGGCCGGCAACCACACGCAGATGCCGAATACGCGCGCGAAGTAGCGAAGCGCTTTCTCCTCGGCGGCAATACCATTGAGCGCGGTCATCGCCGGGAGCAGTTCGCCCGCGGTGCCGTCCGTCCCCTGTACCGGCCGGTCCACCCACTCCTGCAGGGCCGCGTCGAGTTGCTGCGTTTTCGTCGCGAAGACCAGCACGTCGTGCTCGGTCAAATGCACCTGCTCAGGGCGCGACGTGACCGAGACCGGTGTGCGGAACGTGCCGTCGGGCGTCCTCAGCGTCAAACCGTCGGCCGCCAGCACCTCGGCATGGCGGCCCCGGGCGACCAATACGGCGGGAGCTCCGGCGCGCGCCAACAATCCGCCCAGGGTGCCGCCGATGGCGCCGGCGCCAACGATCACATATCGGCTTACGTCGGAAGCCGGCATTGCCACGCCCTCTCGGTGAAGTTGCAATCCTCAACGGCGAGATTACGTGTCGCCGCCCGGCCGCGCCGCCGAGCGCGGCGTTAGCCTGAGGTAATGACCGATTACCGCTCGCCCTCGACCGGGCGCGCCGTGCGTGCCGTGTTGTTCGACACCTTCGGAACGGTCGTCGACTGGCGTTCCGGGATCGCGGCCTCGGTAGGGCGTTTCGCGCACCGCCACCAGCTCAGCCTCGACCCGGCCGCATTTGCGCTGGAGTGGCGCGGTCGCTACCTCCCGTCGATGGCCGAAGTCCGCTCGGGCCGTCGGGAATTCGTGTCGCTGGACGTCCTGCATCGAGAAAACCTGCTCGAATCGTTCGAGAAGTTCGGCGTCGCCGCCGAGGCGCTGCCCGGCGGTGAGGTGGACGACCTGGCCCGGTCGTGGCGGTGGCTGCCACCCTGGCCGGACAGCGTCGAGGGCATCGAGGCCATGAAACGGCACGTCATCGTCGGGCCGCTGTCCAACGGCAACACCGGACTGCTGGTCGATATGGCGAAGTACGCCGGCCTGCCGTGGGACGTGGTGCTCGGTTCCGACGTCAGCAAAGCCTTCAAGCCCGACCCGCGTGCGTATCGGACGCCCGCGGAGTTGCTGGGTCTGGAACCCGGTGAGGTGATGCTGGTGGCAGCACACCCCTCCGACCTCGAGGCGGCCCAGACCAGCGGGCTGGCCACCGGTTTCGTCGCGCGCCCAGACGAATACGGACCAGGCCGGCCGACGGACCCGCCGCCCCCGGGCGCCTGGGATGTCTCGGGCGCATCGCTGATCGAATTGGCGGCCTCGCTGTTCGGGACGCCGGACCAACGCTGACGTCAGTCGCCCTCGCGGGAGGCGTTGGGCGATGGCTACTTCCAGGCGAAGACCGGTTGTTCCAATTCGTCCACCGGGTCGGCTCGCCCTTCCAGACCCAGCCAACGCAATTGCAGCAGCACAGCGCCGGTCGGGGCGTGGATGAGGTCGTTGCCCAGCGGGATCTGCACGACCGGTCGCGGGCTTTCCGGAATGGTGATGAATCGCGGCGAGTCGTCGCGTTGGAGTTGGTGCAGCCCGACCCGGTACACGGCCACGACCTCGTCGGGCGCGGGTCGAAGCTCGAGCCGTCCCCCGCCCCAGACCACCACCGGGGTGATCACATACCCGGACCGGGTGGGGTAGTCGTCGAGCAACCCCAGCACGGTCGAATCGGACAGCTCGACGCCGATCTCCTCCCGCAATTCCCGCAGCGCCGCGTCGACCGCCGTCTCGCCCGGATCGAGCCGGCCGCCGGGCAGTGCCCACTGCGCCGCATGTGAGGTGAGCCGAGATCCCCTGCGGCACAGCAAGAACGCGGCGCCGCCGGACACGTCGACCATGCGGCCGTCCAAATGGACAGCAGGCATCGGCCGCCCGCCGTTCCACTCGTCCACCGACGCCGGATCGACCCGGTCCTCCCCCACCTCCGAATCCACCAGTACCACCGCGACGGCCGCGTGCCGCTTCGTCGGATCGGTTACCGTGCGGCGGTGGTGGCCGGCCAGGTTGTTCCGAATTCGCTCACGCAATGGCTGGTCATACGGGATGGTCACTTCTCGAGCCTAGGCGGAGGTGCCTTTCGTACCGCAGGTCCGTGCTTGGTCGTGGCCCGCGCCAGTGATTAACTGCGAGCATGCGACGACATCCGGCCCTGGCCCGACGCTTCTTCGATCGCTATGAGCCGGTGCACGCGGTGACCTACTTCGCGCCCGAGGCGCGGGCGGCGTTGGACGCGCTGGGCTATCGGGGTTTCTGGATGGGCTATTTCGCGGCCCGCTCGGCACCGTTGGGCGCGGCGCCCCGCGAGGTGGTCAGCGCCATCTTCTACAACTTCGCACCCGAACGGGTCGCCAAGGCGCTGCCGGCGGCATGGGAGATCGCGGGTCCGCAGGCCGCTTTGCAGGCCCGGCAAGAGTCCGCGGTGGCGGCGCTGCGCCGCTACGGCCTGGGTTCGGACGAAAACATCCGCGTTGCAGCCGAACTGGCGGGCCGGGCGGCGCGTCATGCTCCGCTCGACGCGCGTCCGCTGTTCGCCGCGAACCTGGCGCTGCCCTGGCCGGACGACCCGCTGTCCGCGCTGTGGCACGCCACGACGCTGCTGCGTGAGCAGCGCGGCGACGCGCACGTGGCGGTGCTGGCCGCTGCCGGCATCTCTGGCCGCGAGTCCAACGTCGTGCACGCCGCGGCGGGCAATGTCTCTCGCGATTACATCGCCCGCACCCGCGACTACGACGAGACCACTTGGCGTCACCACGAGCAACGGCTTGCCGAGCGTGGGCTGCTCAACGGCGACGGAACACTGACCCCGGCCGGACGGGAATTGAAGGACCACGTCGAGTTGACGACCGATACACTGGCCCTGTCCGCGCTCGACGCGCTCAGCGACGACGAGGTGGAGACGCTGTTCCAGGCGCTCACCCCGATCACCCGCGCCGTGGTCGCGGGCGGTGATGTTCCCGCTCTCACCCCGATGACGTTGCGCCGCGACGAACTACACGACGACAGCGCGCATCTGGTCAGCCGATGAGCGGCCGGCGGGTGCCCGGCGGAGTCGTGCACAAATTGCCTACGGACCTGCGTGAGTCGCTCATCGGCAACCCGACCGCGCTCGCCGCGTGGCGGGACATCACTCCGCTGGCCCGAAACGAGTTCATCTGCTGGGTCGAAGATGCCAAGCAGCAGGCGACCCGGGAACGCCGCATCCGCCGGACCCAGGAGGAGTTGGAAGAGGGCAAGCGCCGGCCTTGCTGCTGGCCGGGCTGCAAACACCGCGAGCGCACCGGAAAGTAAACGCGCAGCGGCACTCTCGAAATACGGCGCTGCTACCGGGCCAATGGCTTGTAGAACACCAAGCCGTTGCCCTTGTTGTCATAGACCACCGCGCGTCGTTCGTGGGCATCGTCATAGGGGCCCTTCACGATGCCTCCGCCGCTGGCCTCGACGGCCTTCGCAGCGGCATCGACATCCGCGGTCTTGATGCCGACCACGACCTGCCCGGGGATGGGGTGGTCGACCGCGGTCGCCAGCGCCAGCGTGACCGGGCCCGCGTCGAGGGCCGCGAAGTGCGCGCCATCGCGAAACTTCAGTGGCATGCCCAACGTCTCGCTGTAAAACCGGATCGACTCATCCAGGTCGTCGGTCGACAGGATGATCATCTTTGCTTCGTGCTCGCCCATGGCACCTCCTGTGTCCGGTTCACTACCAGACTAGGCCGGGCGCGCATACCCGCGGCGAGCGACGCCCGGCTGACGCAGTCGGCTGGGGAAACGCGGGTTCCGAAGTTGAACCTCAGGCGGCGCCGGCCGGAACCGCTTGGCCGTCAAGGTAATCCATCGGCGGAGCCTCACCGTGCCCCGCGCCGCGGTAGGCCACCGCGGTGGCCAGCGCCGTACCGCCCTCGATCGTCCCGACCACGACGACCTTGTCATTGACCGTGAAATGCGGCGCGGCGGTGATGGGTTGGCGTGCGCCATGCGTGACGACGGTGGTGTTCGGGGTGAAGTGGTAGGTCTGGATGTGGCCGTCCGTGCCGCGCATCGTCACCGAGTCTGCCGACACGGCCACCACGGTGCCTTCCTGACTCACCGGCTGCGAGACGGTCGGCGGCTCGAGACTGGCTGCGACACTGCGCTTCTCGTGCTGGCCTCCGTTGAGCACCAACGCTGTCAGGCAGGCGGCACACAACAACGAAGCGGAGATGATGTCGCACACCTTCGCAGCACCGGACAGGCCGCGCCGCTGACGGTGATCGATCAACGTCGGCCTTTGCTCCGGTAACTCCGGCATGCGGTGTTTGGCGCTCACGGTCGGTCCTTCCAGCGGCGTTGCGCCGAAGGAAACTGGCACCCACCGAATCAGGTTGTTGCCGTGGAATTACCCGCGAAAATGCACCGGTAAACCGCCCTCCGGCCAATCGGAAAGTGCGATCGGCCTGGAAGTGGACCCGCCGTCAGCCCTTGGTCAGGGTGAACTGCGCGACGTCGGTGTAGCCCTCGCGGAACAGGTCCGCGCATCCGGTCAGGTACCTCATGTACCGGTCGTAGACCTCTTCGGACTGAATCGCGATGGCCTCGTCGCGGCGCGCCTCGAGCGCGGCCGACCAGGTGTCGAGGGTGCGGGCATAGTGCAGGCGCAGCGGCTGAATCAGCTTCACACCGAAGCCGGCACGCTCGGCGTGCTCCACGACGCCCTTGGCCTGCGGCAGGTCTCCGCCCGGGAAGATCTCGTCCATGATGAATTTCATGAAGCGCAGCTTGGTCATGGTGATGGGCAGGCCGCGCTCCGCGAATTCCTCGTCGCTGGGCTTGATAATGGTGTGCAGCATCATAACGCCGTCGGCCGGTAGCGCCTCGTAGGCCTTTTTGAAGAATTCGTCGTACCGGTCGCGCCCGAAGTGCTCGAAGGCGCCGATCGAGACAATCCGGTCGACCTTCTCGTCGAACTGCTCCCAGCCCTGCAGCAGCACCCGCTTGGACCGCTGCGAAGGATGGCTGTCCAGGCGGCGCTGCACGTGTGCCTGTTGATTGCGGCTGAGCGTGAGGCCGACGACGTTGACGTCGTAGTTCTCCAGGCCGCGGACGATCGTGGTGCCCCACCCGCACCCGATGTCGAGCAATGTCATGCCCGGCTGCAGCCCGAGCTTGCCCAGCGAGAGGTCGACCTTGGCGTACTGCGCCTCTTCCAGCGTCATATCGTCGCGCTCGAAATAGGCGCAGCTATAAGTCCGCGTCGGGTCCAGGAAGAGCGCGAAGAATTCGTCGGACAGGTCGTAGTGCGCTTGTACGTCCTCGAAATGCGGTTCCAAGCTGACGGCATCGCCGGGTTTTTCGGACAAGGCACAACCTCTGACTGATTCTTATTGGTTTACGGGTGCGATCGAAGCTGATCGCCGAACTGACCGCCCCAGTGTATCCGCCCGGATAACCGCGCCCTCCCGGCCAGTTCCTGTTCAGGGCCACGGCGCCGATGGGCACGAGGCCGACGGTGTCGCCGGCGGCGCACGACCATCAAAGGGCTTACGCATGCGTCAAATTGGTGATTTTACTGCGGCGCAGGACAACTCGGTCAAGGGCCGCAAGCCAGGCAGCGAACACGGTTGACGGATCCCGCGTCGCGTTGTTACCTCAGCTGGTAAACGGGGTAAGCCCCGGCTCACCGGGATCCAGAGAGGCGGAACTCACCGATGGCAGACATCACCAGGTTGATCCTGGCCGACCACGAGTGGTTCCGCGAACAGTTCGCGCGCCTGGACGATCTGCAGGCCCAGCGCCCCGACGACCAGGCCGCGCTCCAGCGAGTATGGGGTCCGCTCGCCGACAAGCTCGACGTGCACGCCTACATCGAGGAAAAGATCTTCTACCCGCAGTTGCTGAAACGCGGGGGTGCCGACGCCGAGGGCGAGACCCTCGACGCGATCGGCGATCACAACGACATTCGCGACGGTGTGCGCGACGCCAACGCCGCCGCGCTGGGCAGCGAACAATGGTGGGCCGCCGTCGGGCGCACCCGGGAGGCGAACGACGATCACATGGGCGAGGAGGAACGCGAAGGGCTGTCGGACTTCCGCCGCAACGCCCCGATCGGGCTCCGCGACGCGCTCGGGCGTCAATACAGCGAGTTCATGGCCGAGCACCCGACCACCGAGGGGCTGCCGATCACCGACCGTGACCCCCAGGGTTACGTCGAGCAGTTCGAGGACTCGCCGCCGTCCAAAGCCGCCGATTTCTCGCTGCGCATCGGGAGCTTGAAAGGCCAATGAACCACGCCGCGAACCAGCGGACGTGACGCGAATAACCAAAGTCGGCTCAGGAGCCGGCGCGATGTCGTCGTCCGCGGCGTCGGCGACACACGCCTAGCTGGCGTTTTCCGGAATCGATGACGTCCGCCCGCGGCCTGGCCGGATGATCGCGGCGGTCTCCGGGTAACCCGGACAAAGGTCTCATTACCCCACCCCGCCGGTTCGTCCCGGGAATGTTTCGGGTAAGCCATCATCCGATGGTTACTCGACGCGGCCGGAGGAAATGGACCCGTAAAGACATCAGGGTCGCCGATCCAGCGATGCGGCAGACCATCATGGGTACCGCCATCGGCAACTTCATGGAGTGGTACGACTTCGGGGTCTACGGTTACATCGCCACCACGATCGCCCAGGTGTTTTACCCCGGCAAGAGCGTCAGCGGCGTCCACCTCATCGCGACCTTCGGCACGCTGGCGGCGGCCTTTGTCGTGCGCCCGCTCGGCGGATTCATCTTCGGGCCGCTGGGCGACCGCATCGGACGTCACCGGGTGCTGGTGGTCACCATCCTCATGATGACGGTGAGCACCACCATGACCGGCCTGCTGCCCACCTACAGCACCATCGGCATCTGGGCGCCGATCCTGCTCGTCCTCGCACGAGTCTTTCAGGGCCTGTCGACCGGCGGCGAGTACGTCGGCGCGATGACCTATCTCGTCGAGCAGGCCCCCGACCACAAACGCGGCATGATGGTCGGCTTCTTGCCGATGGGCAACCTGGTCGGATTCGTCCTGGCCGGGTTGCTGGTGACCGGCCTGCAGACCTGGCTGCCGGACGACGACATGCTCACGTACGGCTGGCGGATTCCGCTGTTGCTGGGGCTACCCTTCGGCCTGGTCGCCCTGTACCTACGGCTCCGACTCAAGGAGTCCTCCGCCTACCAGAGCGCGACCGACGGTGCACCCGCGTCGGGTGGCCAAGGACCGCAGCAAATGCTGCGCATGGTCGCGGCCCAGTGGCGCCCGATGCTGATCTGCGCAGCGCTGGTGCTGACCTCCCAGGTCGCCGACTTCATGCTCACCGGATATCTGCCGACCTACCTCAGACTCTTCGTGCGCGTCGGGCGCACCGCCGGACTGGTGATGATCGTCTCGACGCTGGCGATCCTGATGGTCACCGTAGTGCTCGTCGCCGCCTTGTCCGACCGCATCGGCGTCAAACCCATCATGTGGACGGGTTGTGCGCTGCTGATCGGGGCCTCGATCCCGGCATTCCTGCTCATCCGCTTCGGTGGCGTGTACCCGGTGATCTTCATCGGTGTGCTGCTGATCGGCCTGATGGAACTGTGCTTCGACAGCACCGGGCCGGCCATGCTGCCGGCCTTGTTTCCCACCAACGTGCGCTACGGGGCGCTGGCGATTTCGTACAACATCTCGATTTCCCTCGTCGGCGGCATCACACCGCTGATCGCCCAGGCGCTGGTATCGGGCACCGGGAACGTGATGGTGCCGGCCTACATGCTGATCTTCGCTGGCGTGGTGGGAGCCATCACGTTGCTGTTCACCCCGGAGGTCGCCGGCAAGCCGTTGCCCGGCTCCGGGCCCGCTGTCGAAACCGAGCGGGAGGCGCGCGCGCTCGCCGAGGACATCCGCTAGCGGCCAAGCTAAAGGACTTTCTGCCGTTCTGCGCGGGGACGTTTATTTCGCGGTGGCGGGTTATCCGATGAAGATGAGAATCGGTTTCCCTTCTACGAACGCTTCGCCGACCACACGGTCCAGATCGCCCGCCGCGTCATCTTCCAGGCCACCGGGCGCTAGCCGATTCGCTCAGGCGTGACGCAGCACCAGCAACTCGCCGGTCAAGGTTCCATTGCCGAGCAGCTGCCCGATCCGCGAACTCTGACGTTCGGCCAGCTGCCAGGCCTCAGTGTGTCCGTGCCGCTCGCCGAGGACGCTCTCCACGGCCTCGACGCGTCGGTTCCATGTGTCGGCGATCGGCGGAAGGGCCGCTGTGCCGAGCCAGTGCTCGACATGAAGTGACGCCCCTGCCAACAGCTCACGCAATCCGCCGGGCGTGGGAAAGTGATTGCCTTCCAGAGCGTTTGACGGTACTTCGCGGTGTGCTACGAAAACCAGCAAGCCGATGCGGCCGCCCGGCCTTACGACGCGGCGCAACTCCATGAGCAACGCGAGCTGATCCGTCGTCGTGCACAACACGCCCAACGACCAGGCGGCGTCGAAGCTAGCGTCCGTCATCGGCAGGGCCGATCCCAGTGCGCACACCACCGGGAAGCCGAACAGTTTCCGCGCCGCGCGGCAGGCGCCCGTTTCGGGCTCTACGAGCACGGGCCGCACCGCGCCGGATTGCGCGGCGTACGCGGCAGGCCCCCCGACACCGGCGCCGGAATCCAACAGCGTCGCATCGGGCGCGAGCGCCATCCGCTCGATGAGCCAATCGAGCGCGGCCGGACTTCCGCTTCCCCGGCAGCCGGCAGGGAGGTGATACTCGGGCCCCAGATCCGCCGCGACCTGCGCGGTCCACTCGGCGACGGTGTCGAATTCGGCCTCCATCGCGTCCGTCATAAGCGCCGCTCCTCCGCCCGGATTCGTCGACCGACCTCCGCCTTGATCTGCGCACCGACGCGAGGGCCGGACGCTGACGCCAGCCCGGATACGTTGACGCCCTCGACGCCCTCGATCGACAGCAGCGCTCGCGCCTCGCTCACCGCCGCCGCGATTCCGGTGGCCACCGGATCTGGAGCGCTCAAAACACGTTGTGTCACAGCGGGATCGAGCTCAAGCCCGGGCAAGCCTTCCAGCACCGCGGCCGAAATGCTGTCAGTGAAAACTGCTACTGCCGCGATCACCGGGATCGTCAGCCCGGCCGAACGCGCTGTCCTCATGAAGTCGGCGACCATGTCCGGGAAAGGCACGTGATTCAGGACAGCCAGACTGGCTCCGGCGCGTTGCTTTTCGACCAGACGAGCGGGTCGACGGTGCACGGGCGGGGCGGTCGGAGTCTCGGGCACCGCTGCGGTCATGCCGACCGAGGCGGCCAGCGACACCAGGCGAGGCCCGTCGAGGTCGAATGTCTGCGTGACGTCTGCGCGCACGTCATATCCGCGCCCGTCACCGGTCACGCATAGCACGGTGTCGACATCGATGCTGCGCAGTCCCCGCAACTCCTGCTCGAGCACCACGCGGTTGCGGTCCCGGCATGACAGGGTGATCCACGGTGTCACGCCGGCGTCGAGGAGCAGCGACGCCATGAGGGTGGGCGGGAAGTCGGGCTTGTTCTGGTGCTCGCCGACAAGGACGGCATCACACCCGGATGCCAGGATGGCCGCCGTCGCCGCGATGTCGTCGGGATCAAAGGGCGTGGCGCTGAAGTCCGTGAGCACCCGCGGGGCACTTACCGGACGGGGTGCGGGTCTATGGCCCGACCACGGCACCACATCGTCGAACACGCAAGGACTCGGCAGCATCTCGCACTGCCCGTCGGGCCGCACACCGCCGCACGGCCCGTACTCCATCCGCTTGGGACATCCCGAATCCGCCGGCATCTCACCCCCCTTGAGCGTCAATACCCAAACGAACCCACACGCAAGCGCTCTGACCGACCGCTAGTCCGAATGCGCATTCGCGATTAGCAATCGCTCTGCGCGGCTAATACGAGAGGGGCATGTGCTGGACGGACGGCGCAGCGGAGGGAATGGAACGACTATGGAACCGATATCACCGACGGACGCGTTGTTCCTCATCGGCGAGTCACGCGAACATCCGATGCACGTGGGCTCGCTGCAGCTCTTCGAGCCGCCGGAGGACGCCGGCCCCCACTTCGTGCGCGAGGCGTATCACGCGATGCTCGAGCAAACGGAGATCCAGCCGTCCTTCCGTAAGCACCCGGCCTTCTTCGGCGGCCTCACCAACGTCGCGTGGTCCTTCGACAAGGACGTCGAGCTCGACTATCACCTGCGCCGGTCGGCTCTTCCCGAACCCGGACGAGTCCGGGACCTGCTCGAGTTGGCGTCCCGGCTGCACGGCAGCCTGCTCGATCGGCACCGTCCGATGTGGGAGGCGCATCTCGTCGAAGGCCTGCAGGACGGGCGGTATGCGGTCTACACGAAGTACCACCACTCCCTCATGGATGGTGTCTCGGCGCTACGCCTTGTACAGCGCGCCTTCACGTCCGATCCACACGACGACGAGGTGCGGGTGCCGTGGAGCCTGGGGCCGCGTCAGCGCAGCGGGCGGCGGCAACAGTCGTCCCTCTTCGACCAGGTCGGCCGCACCGCGGGCTCGGCGCTCGCGTTGGCGCCGTCGACGCTCAAGCTCGCGCGCGCCGCGCTGCTCGAACAACAATTGACACTACCGTTCCGGGCGCCGCGCTCGATGTTCAACGTGCGGATCGGCGGCGCCCGCCGGGTAGCGGCCCAGTCCTACTCGCTGGAGCGGATCAAGGCGGTCAAGGCCGCCACCGGCACGACGGTCAACGACGTCATCCTCGCCATGTCCGCCGGGGCTTTACGCGCCTACCTCCTCGATCAGAACGCCCTTCCGGACGCGCCCCTGACCGCCATGGTCCCGGTGAATCTGCGTAAAGACGACGATGACAGCAGCGGGAACAACGTCGGGACCTTCCTGTGCAACCTCGCAACAGACCTCGACGACCCGGCGAAGCGGCTGGAGACGATCAGCGCGTCCATCCGCGAGACCAAAGAGGTGTTCTGGCAGCTGTCTCCGGTTCAGCAGTTGGCCCTGTCCGCCTTCAACATTGGGGGACTGTTCTTCGGTCTGATCCCCGGCTACCTGTCCGCGGCCTCACCGCCGTTCAACATCGTCATCTCGAACGTTTCGACCGGCAACGCGGACCAATTGTATTGGCGTGGAGCGCGATTAGACGGAAATTATCCGCTGTCGATCCCACTCGACGGCCAGGCGGTCAACATCACCGTCACCAACAACGCGAATAACCTCGACTTCGGTCTGGTCGGCTGCCGCCGCAGCGTCCCTCACCTGCAGCGGATGCTCGGCCACCTGGAGGCGGCCCTGAAGGATCTGGAACTTATTGCGGGCATCTGAGATGCGTTGCATCGCTTGACGCCTGCCGCGTGCGTCGATGCGGCGCGCCATCACGATGCCCCCGCGTCAGCGGCTTCGGCGCCTTCCTCTTCCAGCCGGTCCTTGCTGCGCAGCAACCGCAGCAGCGTCACGAACAGCAGGCCGCCCACCAGGTTGCCGACGACCGTGTAGCTGAACCAACCCAACCATTCGAGGTAGCCGAAGGGGGCCTTGCCCGTGACGAGCGCGCCGAAGATGAGAAGCGAATCCAGGATTGAATGAAACAGTCGCAACCCGGCTAGCAGGAACGCCGCCGCTACGGCTGCGGCTATCTTGCCCGGCACCGAATCGGTGCCGTGCTGCATCCGGGTCATCAACGTGATCACCATCCCGCCGAGCACGGCCAGGCAGAAACTCTGCGCCGACAGTGGCGAGGCAGCAAAGTGGGTCGCGGACTCGACTGTCTGCGAATGTAATTCGGGAAATCCCGTCATGATCAGCCACATGATCACCCAGCCGCCGACCAGGTTGGCGAACATCGTGCCGCCCCACAGTTTGCCCAGCTGCGACAGGCTGGCACGCTTGGCCGCCACCGTGACGACGGGAATGATGAAGCCCTCGGTGAACAGCTCGCTGCGGCCCAGCAGCAGGGCCAAAAACCCTATCGAGAACGCCAATCCGGCCAGCAGGGGGCGGTGGGTGGCGTCTAGAACCGACAGATAGGCGAGCACGCCGAGTGCCACCTCGGTGCCGCCGAAGAACCCGGTGACCAGCACGCCCCGCCAACTGCGGTGCAGCCGCTGGGTTCCCTCGCTCAGCATCCTGCTGAAGGCGTCTTCGAGCTCGTCCTCGATTGGACTGTCGGTTTTGCCCAGCTGTCGCTGGATGGCCTGGTTCATGACGGATCCCTCGCAGTAGAACGACCGGGAAAGGTCCTATACCCATTTATCGGGGCGCGCCGCGGCAGCGCGAAGGGTTAGCTGTGCCACACGCGCGGTGCAGACGGCCCGGCGGGCCGCAGCGTGCATCGGGGATCGACCGGACCAAAACCTTTTGTGGGGAATACCACAGCATCTACTGTAAGGTCCACGGTAAGTCAGCGCCGGCGGGAGAGGGGTGAACCGTGCCAAGCACCATCGATACGCGCAACCAGCTGCGGCCCGACATTGACCTGACCGACGGGGCCTTCTACGCGGGCGATTCGCGGCCGGTCTATCACTGGATGCGTGAACACGAACCAGTCTTTCGGGACCGCAACGGCCTGGCGGCCGCGGCGAGCTACCAGGCGGTGATCGACGCCGAGCGTGCGCCGGAGCTGTTCTCCAATGCCGGCGGCATCCGGCCCGACCAGGACGCGCCCCCGATGATGATCGCGATGGATGACCCCACGCACCTGCTGCGACGCAAGCTGGTCAACGCGGGCTTTACCCGCAAACGCGTCAAGGACAGGGAGCACTCGATCGGCGCCCTGTGTGATGCGCTGATCGACAACGTCTGCGAACGGGGCGAATGCGACTTCGTCTGGGACCTCGCCGCGCCGCTTCCCATGGCGGTGATCGGTGACATGCTCGGGGTGCTTCCGGAGGAGCGCCAGATGTTCCTTCGCTGGTCCGACGACATGGTGACCTTGCTCAGCAGCACGACCGCAGAGGAGGATTTCCAGGTCTCGGTGGACGCGTTCGCCGCTTACACCGAATACATGACGGGCATGATCGCGGCGCGCAAGGCGGATCCGACCGATGATCTGGTCAGTGTGTTGGTGCACGCGGAGGTGGACGGCGAAAAGCTGGCCGACCATGAGATCGTCACCGAGGTGTTGTTACTCCTGATCGGCGGCGACGAGACCACTCGCCACACGCTGTCCGGCGGCACCGCGCAAATATTGCGGCACCCGCAACAGCACCAGCAGCTAATCAATGACGTGGCCCTGCTACCCAACGCGATCGAGGAGATGCTGCGGTGGACCGCCCCGGTCAAAAACATGGCCCGCACCATGACCGCCGACCTGGAGTTTCACGGTGCACAGCTCAAGCAGGGCGAGAAGATCGTCCTGCTGTTCGAATCGGCGAACTTCGACGAGGCGGTGTTCGGAGATCCGGAGAACTTCCGCATCGACCGATACCCCAACAATCATCTGGCCTTCGGGTTCGGAACCCACTTCTGTCTGGGCAATCAACTGGCGCGCCTGGAGCTGTCGATCATCCTCGAGCGCCTACTGAAACGACTGCCGGACATGCGGCTGGCGTCGGACGAGCCGCTACAGCTGCGCCCGGCGAATTTTGTCAGCGGTCTGGAAAGGATGCCGGTCAAGTTCACGCCGTCGGCGCGATCAGGCGCCTGACCCGGGCGGTCCCGGGCCTTCAACGTGGGTGATGCCCGGCAGCGTCCGCTTCGGTCGCGTAATCCAGGTAGACGCTGGTGCCGTTGGGACGGGCATGGATGGTGCAGTGGTCGGCGAGGCCGTGCATCAGCATGATGCCGCGCGACGCGTGGGGGTCGCTGGAGTGCCTCGACGAAGGCTTCCGCCAGTTTCCGCGGTCGCTGACGCACACCCGGATCGACTCGGCGGCGGGATCGTAGCTGGCCTGAAGTTTCATGGCGCCGACCTGGCGATGCGAGCGGTAGGCGTGCTCAACACAATTCGCCAGCGCCTCGTTGACGCCCAGGACCACGTCCTCACGAATTTTTTCCGGCGCGCGCACCTCTTGCTGCAACCACCGTTGCAGCGCCCGCCGCCACTCCGCCGCCGTATCGGGGCGGGCTGTCCCGGCAAGCGTCAGCCGCACCGGCGTGGAAGTCTCCGGCGATAGTCGACTCATAAAAAGCCGCATACCCAGATGCGGATGGCGCGATAACCTTCAGCGAGTATCGCTTCGGCCACAGATGAATAGCCGTCCCGAATCGCCAGGTCAACGCGCCGAGTCGCGTGCAAGCGGGTCCTAACGACGCGGCGGCAGGACGGGTGTGACCAATTCGCCGGTTTCGAGGAAGCTGTCGAGATTACGGATCGCCAGCAGCGCCATGGCCCGCCGGGTCCGCGCGGTGGCGCTGCCGATATGCGGGAGAAGCACCACGTTGTCCAGGTGGAACAATTCGGTCGGTACCTGCGGTTCTTCGGCGAAGACGTCCAGGCCCGCGCCCGCCAGTTGCCCGGCGGCCAGTAATTCCACCAGCGCGTCCTGGTCGACGACGCTGCCCCGTGCGATGTTGATCAGGTAACCCTCGGGACCCAAGGCCTGCAGCACCGCACGGTCGACCAGCTTGTGCGTTTTGGCGTCACCTGTGGTGGCGATCACCAGGACGTCGACCGACTCGGCGAGCTCCATGGGTGACTCGGCATAGCGAAATGGCGATCCCTCGATGCGGTGGCGGTTGTGATAGGCGATGGCGCAGTCGAATCCGAGCAGCCGGGTCGCGATTGCCGACCCGATCCGGCCCAGCCCCAGAATGCCGACCTGCAGGCCGCTGACATCTCTGGCATAGGGAAACGCGCCGTCGCGTGCCCATCGACCGGCGCGCACGTACCGATCGGCGGCACCGAAACGGCGCAGTGTCATCAGGATCAGGCCCACTGCCGCGTCGGCGACCGTGTCCGACAGCACGTCGGGAGTGTTGCTCACGCCGATGCCGCGGCGCTTCGCCGCACCCAAATCGATCAGATCCACTCCCGCCCCGTTGTTGACGATGGCCTCCAGGTTGGGCAGCGCCGCGATGGTGGCGGCATCGACGCCGGTCGATCCCGATGTCACCAGCACGCGCACACCGGCGCCATGCTCGGTGAGGAACTGCGTTCGCGCGGGTCCGTCGGGCAGCTTCGGAATCGCGTAACGCGCAGCCAACTCTTGTTCGAACGTCGGCTCCATCTCGCCGACTCCCAGCACCCCACTGACCCTGTTCGCCGTCACGACTACATCATCCTGAAGTCGATACGGACTCGATCATCCGGCAGGAATATCCCGACAACGGCCGTGGTTGATGAGCGCAGCGGTGTCGGCCATTCCCCCGGGTACCACACCAGAACCGTCGCCTCGAGCGACCACTTGCCGAGAGGTGAGAAGACGACACCGCCCCAATACATTTGCCGTGCCGATTGGTGCGCTGTGTTTTTCGTTGCACGGGAAGTAAACCTGATGCGGCGTGGTTGCACACCCAATGCGTATTGGAGTCGTCTTCCCGCAAACCGAGCTCGGCTCGGACCCCGCCGTCGTCCGCGCCTACGGTCAGCGCGTCGAGGAACTGGGGTTCACTCACATCCTCGCCTACGACCACGTCGTCGGCGCCGACCCGACGGTGCATCACGGCTTCCAGGGGCCCTACGACATCGACTCGACCTTTCATGAGCCGTTCGTCATGTTCGGCTACCTGGCCGCGGTCACCTCACTGGAACTCGTCACCGGGGTGATCATCTTGCCGCAACGCCAGACGGTGTTGGCGGCCAAACAGGCCGCCGAGGTCGATCTGCTCACCGGGGGCCGCTTCAGATTCGGAATTGGATTGGGCTGGAACGCCGTTGAGTACGAGGCGCTCGGAGAGTCGTTCACTAATCGCGGGAGGCGCTCCGAGGAACAGGTCGAGGTGATGCGCAAGCTGTGGACCAAACGGTCGGTCACCTACAACGGCAAATACCACACGGTGACCGCGGCCGGCCTTGCCCCGTTGCCCACCCAGCGCCCGATACCGGTGTGGTTCGGTGCGGCCTCCGATCGCGCGTACGAGCGTGCCGGTCGCCTCGGCGACGGCTGGTTTCCGATGCTGGAGCCCGGCCCCGGACTCGACCATGCCCTCGAACAGGTGAACCGCGCGGCCGAAGCGGCCGGCCGCGACCCGAAGAGCCTCGGAATGGAAGGCCGGGTCAGCTGGATCGAGGACCGCGACAAGCTCGCCGCCACCATCGCCGCATGGAAAGCCGCCGGCGCCAGCCATCTTTCGGTGAACACCATGAAGGCTGGTTTCGCGAGTGTCGACGAACACCTCGCCGCCCTGGAGCAGGTCGCCGCCGACCTGAAGTAGCTGCGCCGGGCGGTTACTTGGCCCCGGACGCGGACAACTCCTCGACCAGGCTCAGGTGCACGTTACGGCGGCTGGCCTTCGATGACTTCCCTGCGATGCCAACGGATTCCATGAGACCGCTGGTGGCCAGGACGTCGGGCCCACCCGCGTCCACCGTGTCACGAACATGGACCTGTCCGCCGGTAGCACAGTGCCGGCGTTGCCAGTCGCTGATCGCCTGGTGCGCCGCGTGATCGAGATAATTCGTGAGCAAGTGGATCGTGACCGAAGTGCGTTCGGGCACGGACGCCAAGACTCCGGTCAACCGGGGCAGCGCCAGGAAGGTGCACGCTCCCTCGACGACGACGTGCCAACCGTCACCAACGGGCTCGGCCTCGATCCTGGCTCGCACCACCCGCCATCCGGTCACGGCGACGGCCAGCGCGAGGCCGATCATCACGCCGTGCAGCAGGTTGAGGAAGACGACGCAAACCACGGTCACCAGGTAGACGGCGAGATCGCCGTTGCGCAATGCGGTTTCGATGTGGGCAGGCTTCAACAGCTCGATGCCGATGACGATGAGCAGGCCGGCAAGCGCGGCGGTGGGGATCTTTTCGACGAGTCCCGCGAACGGTACGGCGAACAGCAGTATCCAGACGCCGTGCATGATCGTCGAGGCGCGCGTCTTGGCGCCGCCATTCACGTTGGCGGCGCTCCGCACGATGACACCCGCGATGGGAAGTCCGCCGATGGCCCCCGACGCGATGTTCGCCGCGCCCTGTCCGATCAGCTCGCGGTTGAAGTCGGTTCGCGCGCCGGTGTGCATGCGGTCGATCGATACCGCGGTCAACAGGCTCTGCACGCTGGTGATCAGCGTGACGGTGATGACGGCGACGACGACAGCTCCCCAATTCCCGTGCGGCAGCGTCGGCAGGCGCAGCGCATCGAGCACTGAGCCATCCAGCACGATGCGGGATACATTGAACGGGAAGATCACTGAAATAGCCGTGACCGCCACGATCGCGACGAGCGGGCCGGGAACTTTGGCCACCCGGGCCGGAACCCAGCGCCAGGCAACCAGAATGGCGATCACGAGCAGACCCAGGACCAGCCCCGGCCGGTGCGCACCCATAATCTGTGCGGGCAGTCCGGTGACATTGCTCCAGGCCGAGCTTTTCGAGGAACCGCCCAGCAGCACGTGCACTTGTTGTAGCGCAATCGTAATGCCGATGCCGGCCAGCATCGCGTGCACCACCACCGGTGATATCGCCAGGGCGGCGCGGGCAATGCGGCTGAATCCCAACAGGACTTGCAGGATCCCGGCGATCACGGTGATGAAACATGTGACCGCCCAGCCGAACTGGGATACCAGTTCGGCGACGACAACGGTCAACCCGGCCGCCGGGCCACTGACCTGTAACGGCGATCCACCGATCGATCCGCCGACGACTCCCCCGACAATCGCCGCAATCAGGCCGGCGAGAACCGGCGCGTCCGAGGCGATCGCGATCCCGAGCGATAACGGCAGCGCCACCAAGAAGACCACCAACGAGGCCGGCAGGTCGTATTGCAGGGCCTCACGCACCCGGTCGCGTCGAGATGGAACGCCGTCCCCCATGCCCTGCGGCTCTGGCTGTTTCACGTGTTGCACTGGCCCTCCCCTGAATTAATCATCGGCGGTGGGCTTTCGATATCCACCCGGTCACGGCAGGCCGAAAATGCGTAACGCCGCGCGGCGCAGGCACTTACAACTATCTGGACGTCATCGTTCGGCGGGACACGCCTGGCCTATGCGTTCGAAGGTAGGCGGGCTGCGCACAAGGGGTCAATCGGACAAGCCGAGTGCATATCGAATGCAAATTTTTTCGGCACCCGGTGCCAGCGGCCCGCCGCGGGACCGAGAGCGGCTACTCCAGGACGAAAACGGGGATCTGCCGCGGCGTCTTCTTCTTGTATTCCGCGTAGGGGGGAAACGCCTCAATGGCGCGCTGCCACCACTCCTCGCGCTCGGCTCCCTCGAGCTCGCGAGCGGTCAGTGCGACAACCTTATCGCCGTCTTGCAGCGTCACCGCCGGATTCGCCTTCAGGTTGAAATACCAAACCGGATGCTCCGGGGCGCCGCCGTGCGACGCGACAATGACGTAGCGGCCATCTTTCTCGACCCGCATCAACGGGACATAACGCTGCTTGCCGGACTTCGCCCCGGTGACGGTCAGCAGAACGATCGGCCGATCGAACACCTCGACTCCATCGGTCGTGCCCTGACTCAGGATCCGTTCGGTCTGGTCGCGCACCCAACCCCGCGGGCTCAATTCGATTTCGTCAGCCATATCTACAGCGAACACCCGAGCCCCACCGCCGCATTCCCCGGGGCTCCCTGCACGGCCGACGCCGCTTGGACCGGTGGCCCCGGCGCCAAGGAGTACAGTCGAGAAGTCGCTTAACTATGCTAACTAATTGCGCGAAGGGCGCGGGGAAGAGGGGCGTGGCCCGCACCGAGAACGACACGTGGGATCTGGCGTCCAGCGTCGGGGCCACCGCAACGGCAGTCGCCGCACAGCGGGCGATCGCGTCCCAGGGCCCGGAGCCCTTGCTGAACGACCCCTGGGCCGATCCGCTGGTCCGTGCGGTGGGCAGCGATGTCTTCGTCAAGCTCCTCGACAATCAGCTTGACCGCAGCGACGATCCGCTGCTGAACCGCCAGGCCGTGAAGGAGCAGATCACGGTGCGCACCCGGTTCTTCGACGACTTCTTCGTGCGGGCCACCGAATCGGGTATCCAGCAGGCCGTCATTTTGGCGTCCGGCCTGGACACCCGGGCCTACCGGCTGCCGTGGCCGGCGGGCACCGTCGTGTACGAGATCGACCAGCCCGAGGTGATCGAATTCAAGACGCACACCCTGGCCGGCCTGGGCGCCACACCCACCGCGGAGCGCCGCACCGTGTCGATCGACCTGCGCGACGACTGGCCGTCGGCCCTCGCGGCGGCCGGGTTCGACGCACATAAGCCGACCGCGTGGAGCGCCGAGGGACTCCTGGTGTACCTCCCGCCCGAGGCGCAAGACCGGTTGTTCGACAACATCGTCGCCGTTTCGGCGCCGGGCAGCCGGATCGCGACCGAACATATGGACCTGCGCGACATCCCCTCGGACTGGGCGCAGAAGCTGACCGAACGGTCTCAGCGCATCGGCTCCAACATCAATCTGGCCGAGTTGTTCTACACCGGCGACCGCAATCCCGCCGGCGAATACCTGGCCGCACGCGGTTGGCGGATCGATATCCGGACAACCGAGCAAGCTTTCGCCGCCCAGGGGTTCGCGGTACCCAACGACGAGCTGGCCTCATTCGGCCAAGCGTCCGGGTACCTGACCGCAACCCTCTAGTACGAGCAACGCCAACCCCAAAGCTGGGGTTTAAGCCGGCGACCGCGGCCCTCTATATCAGTTTCGTTGACATATATCAGGGCGGTTGATATAAACGAAGACGTGACGCAACCGACTCAAGAGATGTTCGAATCCGCCTACCGGGGTGAGGCTCCCGAGATGGGCGAGGGCAACCGGCCGCCGTGGAGCATCGGTGAGCCGCAGCCAGAGATCGCGGCCCTCATCGAGGACGGCAAGTTCCACGGCGACGTGCTCGATGCCGGTTGCGGCGAGGCGGCGGTGTCGCTGTACCTCGCCGAGCGCGGCTTCACCACGGTGGGTCTGGACCAGTCCCCCACTGCCATCGCGCTGGCCACCGAGAAAGCCGCCCGGCGGGGTCTCACCAGTGCCACCTTCGACGTGGCGGATATCAGCGCCTTCACCGGCTACGACGGCCGCTTCGGAACCATCGTCGACAGCACCCTGTTCCACTCGATGCCCGTGGAGTTGCGTGACGGCTATCAGCGGTCGATCGTGCGGGCCGCGGCGCCGGGCGCCTCGTACTTCGTGCTCGTCTTCGATCGCGCCGCGATGCCGGCCGATGGCCCCGTCAACGCGGTCACCGAGCCCGAGTTACGCGAGGTGGTCTCGAAGTACTGGGTGATCGACGAGATCCGGCCGGCCCGCATCCACGCCAACGTGCCCGAGACTTTCCTGGCGGGCTTTGAGGCCTTCGCCGGTGCCGACATCCGCGACGAGGACAACGGTCGCAAGTCCGTGGGCGCCTGGTTGCTGTCCGCGCACCTCGGCTGACCGCGCGACGGAGGGCGGCGCGGCCTACGTGCCGTCCCAGCTCTCCGGCAGCATACGGCGCCGTCACCGGGCTCGTTGCCGGCCAACGTGATCAGGCCCGAAGCGCGCGGTGAAGCCCTGTACCGAGCCGCTGGAGTCCGAGGGCCGGTACCGATCCGGCCCTGCTGACGCGACGGCGAACGGCGCCGCGCGCGGTAGTCACCCAATATTGAGTTCCCGGCGCCGTGAGCAGCGCGATCGGCACTATCGAGGTTGGCCGGGTTTCGGGGCCCGTCATTCGGGAGATCCTGCATAGAGTCAGTACAGACGTTCAGAGGAGATCTCGGTGGATCAGCAAGTCAACTTCGACCCGCCCGCTGCGCCCGAGGACGCGCGGAAGGCAACCGAGGAACAGCGCAAGCTGCAGGAACAACTCGATCGCCAGGACGAAGATCCAGACGGCCCGGGATTGCACCAATCTCGGCACGACCTTCCCGACGAGAGCACACGGTAGTCAGCAAAACATAGTTATTCGCAAGGTGTTTGGCCCTTGTAGCCATGCCCGGCCTCAGGATGGCGATTGCGCCGCGGACCTTGATAGCGCCGGCCGCCGGTGGTCATGGGCGAGTACCGCTGCTGCCTGCCAGGTCAGCGTCATCCCGCCCAGGACCGCCATCGGGATTGCCCACAGGCGCCGCACCATCAGCGCGCTACCGCATTGGTCAATATAGTTGAGGCCCGCTGGTCCGTCCGCGCTCGACGCCTGGTTCAGCTCGGTCGTAAAGCCATTGCCGCACTTGACTTGCCAGCCGAATTGATCATAGCCGTCGATGAACACTGGGAGGTACAGCGCGCACAGCCCCCCGGCCAGGAACACCACGGCAGCGAAGACGATCAGCGGGCCGCGGTTGACCATACCGAGCCTCCTAGGTCATGCACACGTTGGCGAAAAGCAGCACCGGCCATGACACGATCGAGCCGAGGAACGACACCACCAGATCGGCGCCGTGCATGTCGTGCAGGTGCTGGGTGTGGGTGCTCGACCAGATCACGCCGACGATCAGGTACGGGGTCCCCAGCAGTATTGCCAGGCCCAACAGTTCGGCGATGGTCAACTGATACTCCAGGAGTGTGCGAATCCTGGCGAGCATGGGCATGCCTTTCGCGCAGGCGCTGCCGGGTTCGGAGCCGGCCCATCCGAAGTGATGAGCACCGCACGCCCCGGCGCGCGGATTAGACGCATCTATGTTAATCCCGGTTCGCACGATTCGGTAGTGCCGTACACCGATCGGCAGTGCTCGGGAACCGCGGCCGATCACGGAGATACCTTGCCGGAACGGGACGTTCGATCGCCCTGGGTGCTCCGGCGAGCCGAATGTCCAACTAGCAAGTGGAGATTCATTCTTCGCCCGAGGCTTGTCCCCCGAAGCCCTGTCAATGCCGCTGCCGGCCGCCCCGGGGGGCATTACGGGCTGCCGCGGCCGGTCGTCCCAGCACCGTGACCTCCATCAGGCGGCGCACCGTGAGGCTCGCGGCCGCACTGGTGTTGGGGTAGACCAGGCGGCCGGTGTCCACCGCGAGCGCGAACGCGGCGTGCACGGCGTAGCGGGCGCGGCCGAGGGTGAGCTCCGGGCTGGCCGCGACGGCCAGGCTGGCCCAGGATTCGACGGTGGAGCGCTGAATGTTGTAGAGCAGCACCGCGTCTGTGTCGGGCAGGTTGTGACGCTCGGTGTAGTACACGCAGGCCAGTTCGGGGTTGGCGAATGACCGGGTGACGTAGGCCTCGATGAGTTGCGCGAGCGCCTGTTCCGGGTCGGCGTTGGTGGCCAGGATGCTGGACAGGTCACCGGAGAGCTGGTCGGCGGCGCGCCGGTAGTAGACCGCCAAAATGGCGGCCTTCCCCGGAAAGTATTGATAGATGCTGGCGACCGGTATGCCGACCGCTGCGGCGATGTCTTCCATTCCGGTTTCGCGATAGCCGCGCTCGTTGAACAGGCGCATCGATTCGTGCAAGAGAAGCTCATAACTTCCGGCGGCGCTGGTCAGCGTCGACGACCGCGGCCGCTCGGATCCACGACCGCGCTGGCTCGGCAACTCGGCTTGCAACACCGCGGTCGCGATATCGGCCAGCGCCGCGCGGATCTCGGCATTACCCAGCCGCGACCGGTGGTCGGTGATGCTGCCGATGACACTCAGGGTGGCCGCCGACAAGATCCAGCGTTGCCGCGACGTCAATTTCGGCCGCAACCTCATCAGCGGACGCTGCAGGCGGCGGTTAATCAGTTTGATCTGTTCGGCCAGAGCCCGCTGATCGTCGCCCCGCAGGTAGCGGCCCTCCCACCGATACAGTCCGCCGGCGGTGCGGTTGACGATCGTCGTGTCGATCAGCGCATTCGTGAGCGCCCTGAGTTGTTCCTCGGGATCGCCATCGGCGGGCAAAGCGTCCGCGAAGGCCGTGGCGTCGACCAGTTGCTGCCCCAGCGCCAGGAAGACGTCGCGGAACAGGTCGTATTTGCCCTGGGAGTGGCGGTACAGCGCGGCCGCGGAGATTCCCACCCGGGCCGCGATGTTCTCCATGCTGACCGCGTGATAGCCCAACTCGCTGAACGCATCGGTGGCGGCGCGGGCGATCTGGACCTTGCGGTCCTTCGGGCGCCGCTTTACCTGATCTGCGGACGAGCGGCTAGCCGACGGCATACAGATCACCGTAGCCGCAGCGGGGGCTGCTTGGGCGATCGGTAGACGGCCGGAATCGTGCAGTCGGCGAGCCGGCCACGCACGGCGGGGCGCAGCGTGTACTCGAGGTCATCAGACACCTAACCCCGTTACGCTCCGCCGAATTCCGGACGCAACACCGAGCCGAGTGCGCTGAGCGGAATATGCGGCTCGACGGCGCCTCCGTCCATCGACCACTGCTCGGACTGCCCGTACTGGATGGGAGAGTCGTGGCCGACCGGGTAGTCCGGCATGTACAGGATCAGCTCGTCGGGCGTGAGAACCCATGCCTTATAGCCCCCCGAGAAAACCTTGTCCGGTGTCCAGCGATCGACGGTGAACGGATACGTGCCCGGGTTGTGCTGCCACGCCGCGCGGTCGAGTGCCTTTTGGATGAACGGCTCGACCAGCGGTGGAATGGCAGTCAGCGGATCGACACCCGGCTTGGTGATGTCGGCCAGCTGTAACCGCCTGCCTCCCGCCATATCGAAGGTGAACGTGCGATAGGCGTTGTTGAAGGCCGGACCGTCCGCGTGGTAGTCCTCATGGAAGGCCACGCTGAGCGCACGCCCATGGGGGAACACCTGATAGTTCTCCTCACCCCAACTGTCCTGGACCATTGAAGCGCCCTTGGTACGCCAGTTGTTCATCAGGTTGCGCAGGTATTCGCGGATGGACGGCCCGCTGGTGGGGCTCTCGACCAGGTCGCTGGGCAGCGCTATCTTGATGTCGCGAACGGCTTTTCGCTCGGAGAGCACCGAGGTGTGGCAGTACTGCCCGTCCCAATCGCCGCCGAGATCGCCGCAAAAAGACTGCGCCGACGCCGATGCCACCGGTGCGCTCAACACCGCCGTCGTCACCGCTGCCACAGCGATCGATAGCCGGATCATCCGCATAATCGAAACGTCCTAGGGTAATTCGACTTTGCCGGCCAGCCAGCGGCCACCGATGTTTTCCATCGTGACCTTCATCCGGCTTCGGTCGACCCGGCCGTCGGGACGCGCCGCGTTGCTGACGGTCTGGTCAACCATCAACAACACCACCACCTTGTTTTTGGTTTGCGATTGGATCGCAGAGTCCACCACCGTTCCGTGCGCCGCGGCCTTATTGTCGATGAGCAACTGCCGAAGCTGGGCACTGGCCTTGGTGTAGGTGTCCTTGAATTCCCCTGTGGCTCCGTCTAGTACGGCGGAGAAGTTCTGGTCGACCTGGCTGGAATCGATGCTCGTCAGCACCTGGGCATAGTTGATCGCGGTCCGCTGGGCGGCGTGCCCGGCCTGGCTCACCGTGTGCTCGTCCCATAGCTTCCAGCCCAGCCCGCCGGCGAGGCCGACCGCTCCCGCGTAGACGACGAAGACGAGCGCGCTGCGGGCGTAGCGTTTCCACGGCCGCGTGCCGCCTTTCGCGATGTGCTCGCCGGTGTCAACGGCGGCCAACTGCTCATCGTGAGGCGGCTTCTCGATGTCGTCGCTCGTGCTGCAATCCTGGTCGGCGGTGATCGCCACGATGGTGCCTCCTTGCGGTCTCGAATGCTGGCGGGTTCAGTGGGGCGGCTCTATCGGCAGCACCGGGCCGCCGTACGGCGTCGGAATGGTGAAGCGCCCCTTCGGGGTTGGATCGGCGGTTTGGCCGAGGTCGGCCCCGGGCGGTGGCCCCGCGGTGTCGTCACCGCCCGGTCGGGGCGCATTCTTGGCGCCCCGGACCAATACCTGGGGATCGTCGTCTCGGCAGTAGGTGTACAGGAACGGTTCGGGGTAGTCCGCGGATGACGACGGCCGCCGCGGGGTGCCGTAGTCGCACGTGTAGCGCGGGTAGATGTCGGCGGTTGCCCACAGCCCGTGCTCGTGCATGGTCGTCATCAGGGCCTCGAGTGTGGAGCCGCGATAATCGGGGAAGACCGCGTTCAACGCCGGGACGCGGAGATAGATGATTCGTGCGGTGGTGACCAGATTGGCCAGCAACCCGACCATGGTGTCGGAGTTGTCGTCGAACAGGTTGTCCACCTTGGACAGGGCGTGCGGGGTCTGATCGACGAATTTTCGGTAGCCACGGTCCATTTTGTTCACGCCGGTCATGAGGTCGCCGACATTGCGCGACGTCGCACCGAGCCCGGCATTCTTGTCGGCGAGGGTGGTCAGGACCACTCGGCTGGTCTTGAGCATGCTCACCGTCTGCGGCAGCACCGGGTCCATGGTCGACAGCAGGAAGGTGGAGCCATCGATGATGTCGGTGAGCTTCTGCGGGCCCTCCTTGCCTAAACTCAGTTCCCTCTTCACGATTTCGAGCTTCTTCGGGTCGGTTTGGGCAAGCAGCCCATCGGCGTCAGCGAGCACTTGTGAGAGCGGGATGGGTGTGGTGGTGTGCTGTGGGCCGATCACGCTGCCGTTCGACAGGAATGGGCCGGCGTTGGATGCGGGCTCGAAATCGATGTACTGCTCGCCCGCGGGAGATAGGCCAGACACTCGTACCGGGCTGGCGGCGGGGATCTTGGCATTGGCGTTGATATTGGCGACGACCTCGACGCCGGTGGATGTGGGCCGCAGCGATTGGATCCGCCCGACGCGGATCCCGCGGACCGATACGTCTTGGTTGGCCAGCAGCCCACCGGATTCGGGTAGCCGGATGGTGACCCGGTAGGTCGATTCCAGGGGATTGATCCGTAGCGCTCCGAGGGCCAGGTAGGTCACGCCGACCACCAGGGTCAGCACCAGCGCGGCCCCGGACAGCCAGGCGCGCCGCCGGTGGCCGGCTCTGACCACGCCAACGATGAACCATCCGATGCTGTCGATCATCGCGGCGGCTCCGGGTGCATGGGATCCGCTGGCGCTTCCCCCGCGGGCGCGGGCGGAAGCGGCGGACCGGCCGGCGTCCACGGACTTTGGCCCATCGGTGTTTGTGGACCGCGGCCCACTACGCGTTCCTGGAGGCGCCACAACACGTATTTGATCGAGCCCACCATGTAGTTCCAGTCGCGGCGCATGGGCCCGTGGAACGCCGGATCGCCCTTGAACCCCCCGGTCTCCGCCCCGGTACCCGGCCGCGATCCCATGACCAACCGATCGAAGCTGCCGCGCACCGAGATCGCATCGCTGGGGGTGGCTTTGACGAACGGCGGAATCAGCCGGTTAAGGCCGGCGAGGCTGGTATCGGGGCTCAACACGACGTCATTCCACGCGGCGGCGATGGTGTTGGCATCCTTGATGATGCTGCGGCCGGTCTTGTCGGTGCCGGCGATGGACGGGAATTTTGACAGCTGATGCGTCGTGGCGCCGAGTTCGCCGACCACGTCGGCTATTTCGTCGGCATTGCGGGACAACACATTCGTTGCCGGCCCGATGGCCTGCAGGACGTCGGAGATTTCCTGGTTCTTCTGGTCCAGCCGGTCGGCCAGGCCGGCCGTTTCGGTCACTGCGGCGTCAATCTGGTCCGAGCGCGAATTGAGTTTGCTCAGAAGTAGATTGGTCCGGTTGATCAGATCACCGAAGGCGTGCCCCTGGTCGCCGGTCGCCTTGCCGGCGCCGTTGACGATATCGGTGAAGTTTCGGACCGAGCCACCGTTGACCAGCAGCGCGGCGGAGCTCAGCACGCTCTCCACGGTGGCGGCGGCGCGGGTGGCCGGCAGGCCGATGGTGTCGCCGCTCTTCAGTAGCGGTGCGCTGGGATCCATCGGCGACGGGGGCTTGATCGCGACGAACACGTCGCCCAGCGGTGTCGCCGACCGCAGCTCCGCGGTGCTACCGACCGGGACGCGGACACCGTCCATGATTCGCAGCGTCGTCACCGCGGTGTAGTTGCGAGCGACCATCGATTCGAGCTGTCCGACATCGGCGCCGGCGAGTTTTACCTTCGCGTGGGCCGGGAGGTTCAGCGCGTTGGAGAAGACGGCGTTGAGCAGGTATCCGCCATTGCCGATGCCTGGCGCCGGCAGCGGCAGGCTGGACAGCCCGGTGGTGGCGCAACCGGAGCAGACCATGACCGCGCTGAGCGCCACCGCCAACCCTTTGTGCTTAGCCGCATTCATTACTACTGCCCCATCGCCGAGAGACCGTCGAGGATGTAGGTCAGGCCGAAATCGGGGCCGTAGTCTTGTAACGTGCCTGTGCTGCAGCCGAGTTGGCGCAGGTGCATCAGATTGCAGAGCTCCTTGGCGGACTGGCTGTCGGTCAGAGCCTTATCGAGGAGCCCGTGCACGCGTATCGCTCCGTTGCTCTGATCGACCGTGTTGTACAGGTTCTCCAGTGTTATGGGGAGCACATCGAGCATTTCGGAAACCCCCCGCTGATCCTCGACGATCGTCTTGGCGGCGGTGTCGCCGTTGCGCACTGCCTGTTTGAGGTTTTCCCGGTTCTGCTCGAGCAGCGTGGTGACCTCTTCGAGGATTCTGTTGATGGTGCGCCCGGTAGCGCCGGTGCCGAATTTTTCGTCGGCGAGCATCTGGCTCAGCTGGTTTGTCGTGGAACCGAATTGGCGCACCTTGGTGTCATTGCGTGCGGTGGCCTCGGTTATCGAGCTGAGGTCGGTGATGATCGTCGTCAGCTGCTCGCGGGTGGTCGCGCCGCGCTCGGAGCTGAGCCGCAGCGCGTTGGCGAGTTCGTCGAGGGCAGACAGGATTTTTTTGCCGTTGCCGTCGGTGATGGCGGCGGCGGAATCGGTCAGGTCGGCGATGGGTCCGCCGCCGTTTCCGTCGCCCTTGAGCGATTTGGACACCTTGTCGAGCATGTCGAGGACGCGATCGAAGGCCACGGGCGTCTTGGTTCGGGTCAGTCCGATCGTGTCGTGGTTCTTCAGCACCGGGCCGCCCCGGTAAGGCGGGGTGAGTTCGACCTGCCGGTCGGTGAGGATGGAGGTGGTGATGGTGACCGCGCGGGCGGCCGCCGGGATCTTGACCTTCTTGTCCACCGTCAGCTCGGCCTCGACGTAGCCGCCTTTGGAGGTGACCTTGCTGACCTTGCCCACCGGCATGCCGAGGACCGCAACGAGGTTGCCTTCGTAAAGGCCTGCGGCGCTGTCGAATTGCGCGGTCACCATCATGGTGTCCAGGCGTGACTTGACGTAGTGGCCGACCACCCCGATGGCGACGGCGGTTAGCGCCGCCACTGCGGCGCCCACGGCGATGAGTTTGCGCCTCCCGGAGATCATTTGCAGTCCTTGAAATACTGGATCATCTTGAATTCCTTGGCGCGACCGCTGATGGCACACATCCACGAATCGATCGCGAGCCCGTTTGGCAGGTTGAACTCGACGACGGGTCCGTAGCCGGTCGCGTTGGTCAGGCCGCGAAGGGCCACCGGCGCGACCTGCAAAAGATTGCGCAGCAGGTCGTCGTGCTGGCCGACCATATTCGTCAGCTCGTGCAGGTTGGCGAACAACTCATCGAGCAGCGGCCTGTTTTTAACCACGATCTTGTCGAGCTGGTCGACTAGGTCCGTCAGCCCCGCGAACATGGTATGGAAGGTGGCTTCGCGCGCGACCAAGTGCCCGAGCAGATCCTGCCCCTGATCCATCACATGGCCGATGTTGGTCTGCTGGCGCCGTAGGGTATTAACCACCCGCTCAGTGCTTTTCAGTAAGGTGCCGAGCTGGCCTCGGCGGTCGGCGGTGATCGTCGACAGCGTCTGCAGATTCGCGACCGCCTGCGGAATCAGGGGCGGCACCCCGCCGAGCTGCTTGCCCAGCACCCCGAGCGACTGGGCGAACTGGTCGGAGTCGACCTGCTCGAAGGTGGTGGTGGCGTCTTCGAGCAGCGACTGCAGGTCGTACGGCACCTCCGTGTGCGTCAAGCCGATCGTCCTGCCCGGCAGCGAACCCGGGCCGTCAGGCACCAGCTCGAGATAGCGCGAACCGAGGATCGTCATCACCTTGATCACCGCTCGGGTGTCCTTGCCCAGCGCGACGTTGTCACGCACGCTCAAACCGGCTTCGACGTGATCGCCATCGAGCTTCATGCTGGTGACGTGTCCGACCTCGATGCCGGCGATGGTGATGGGATTTCCGGGTCGCAGCGTTGCGGCTTGCAAGAATTCGGCATTGTAGTGGGTGTAACCGACACCGAGCAATTTGATTCCCAGTGCCGCCACGACGAGAACGGCGACCAACACCAGTCCCGCCAGGCCGAGCCAGGTCCTGTTGTAGGACTCCAGCGGACGGCGTCGCGCCCACCGGGCCTTCAATGATTCAGCCATTGGCCATGTTCCTGCATCGTGGGGTGTGCCACCCCAGGTTCTTGGTGGTGATCGGATACGCGTTGCCCGGGGTGGCCGCGTTGACGATGAAGGTCGTGATGTCGTTGAGACCGGGGAAGAAACCGGCGGCGTTCAGGTCGCACGCGTAGGCATTGCCGTAGGAACCCTCGCCGACGGCTCGTGCGAATCCCTTGAGTAGCAGCGGGAGGTTGTCTCCGGTGAATGCCAGCTGAGGTTCGATGCCGATCATGTGCTTGCTGAAACCGGGCTCCCGGGTTATGAGGTCGTTCAACGACGGATCCACGTCGTCGGCGATCGCCGAGAGACGACGGGTCACCTTGGCGATCGATCCCACCGAGTCCTGTAACGATGCACGCCGGTCGTCGAAATTAGCAACCGCATCGCGTGTTTGGTCGAGCGCGTGATCAAGGTCGTCGTTTTGGCGGGCGACGGTGTCGGTGACCTTCGTGAGGCTGCTGATGAGATCGCCCAGGGACTGATCGCGTGCGGACAACGTTCGGGTGATCGTCGAGGTCTGCTCCACCAGTAGCGGGATGGACGCCTGATCGCCCTGCAGCGACTGCAATACGCCCTTGGTCAGGTCGTCGGCGTCCTTGGCGTTGAGCAAGGTGAACAGCGGCTCAAAACCGTTGAGCAACTTGTCGACATCGAAGGACGGGTCGGTCTGCTGCACCGGTATCACGCTCCCGGCTGGGAGCAGCCCCCGGTTGCCGATCTCGCCCAGCGACAAGCCCAGATACCGCTGCCCGATGATGTTCTGGTAGGTCACCGACGCAACCGTATTGCCGTACAGGTGCTGTTCGTTTTCGACGATGAACGAGACCTTCGCCAATTTGCCGGTGAGTTCTACGTTTTCGACGCGGCCGACCCGCACACCGGCCATCCGGACGTCATCGCCGACGCGGAGCCCGTACACGTCGGTGAATATCGCCGCGTACCCGGTGGTTGGTCCGGCCACGTCTCGCCGCAGGGTGGCGTACACCATCCACGTCACGGCGATGGCGAGCGCCATGAACATCGACAGGCCGATCAGCGGGCCCCGCACTTTCATTTCGGCCCACCCGTCGGCTGCTGCTGGGGCTTCAGCGAGACCGCCGTGCCGCGCGCCACCGGGCCGAGTAACAACTGCGTCGCCACCGACGCCGACCCTCCCTGGCCGGTGATCCAACCCAGCTGATCCCGCTCGTGTTGGCTGCCAATCGGACCGACGTTGCCGCCGTAGCCCGATGGTGCGACCGCTCCGGGCGGTCCCGGGCTTGGTGCCGGCGGCGGACCCGCAGGGGGTGGCGCGTCGTCGGGATCGGCGGTTCCCGGGACTCGGGGAACCGGGCCGGTCGGCCACGGCCACCACGGCAACGGCGGATTGGGGTCCTGCAGGCTCGGGTTGGGGTTGTACAGCGGCGGCCCGACGGGGACGAGGTTGTTGTCGGGCCCGATCTGGGTCCCCGGTGGCGGCGCCAGATCGGCGGGCGGATGGTAGTTCTGCGGCAGCAGGACCTCGGGCAGGTCGGGGCGCACCGTGATCGTCGGGGCGGTATAGCAACTCGGTCCGAGCAGCTGGCCGTAACGCGGGCAGTCGGCGCGCGTGTAGGTGTAGGTCGGGGTCAGTGCCAGATTGACCCGCATGTTCCCGGTGTCGAGGTCGGGATCCCACACCTCTTCGAAGAACTTGTCGGACAACCGGTTCAATCTGGTGAAGATGGGCACGAACTTGTCGCTGTGCAGCGCGAACACACCCAGGACCGGCGTGAGGTTCTGCGTCATCTCGATCAGCTGATCGGTGTGGTTGTCGAACGCTTGCCGGCTCACGCCGAAGGTGTGGTGCGAACCGGTAACCAGCGACCGGAACTGTTCACGCTTTTCGGCCAGGGTCTGCATCGGTTTGACCGCGTCATGCAGGACGTCGACAAGGTCGGGCGCGGTGGACTGCAGGCCCCGGGTGGCATCCAGCAACGCGGAAACTGTGGACGGTCCGGGGTTGGTGGTAACGATGCCGTTGAGCTCATCGAGCACCCGCGTCATCTGCGCACCGGCCGCGAGCAGCGCGCCGCGCCGGTTATTGGTGGCGGCCGCGACGGCGGCCAGTATTCCCACACTGTGGTCTTCGCGGCCCCGGCCGGTCGCGGCAAGGATGTCACGCAGCTTGCTGATCGTGGTCTGGAAGATCACCGTCGAAAGCTGCGCGTCTTCGGGGATGCGTGCCCCGCTGCGGATGCTCGCACTCGGGCGGCCGTCGACGAGTTGCACCGACGAGACCGCGAATACGTTACTGGGCACCACACGCGCGGTCACCGCACCCGGAATGTCTTTGGCGTATTCGGGTTTGAGGTTGATGTGCACATAGTTGGGTTTGCCGTAGGCCGCAGGGATGACGTTGTCGACGGCACCGACGAGCAGCCCGTGGTACTTCACGTCGGAGCGGGTGGGCAATCCGTCACCCACGTTCGTCAGCTCGGCGACCACGCGGATGTAGTCGTTGAGCCGGCCGGTGGACTTCAGCAGGAGGCTGCCCGTGACCAGTCCCGCTATCAGCAGGACGGCGACGCCCGTGGCGAGCAGCTGATGGTCTGAAGGGCCCCGCCCGTCGAAGTCCAGTGAATTCGGCATTCAGCCACCGAATCTCGCGCCGGCGTCGATGCTCCACAGCGCCATCGTGAGCAACATGTTGACCATGATCACCACGGTGATGCTCGCCCGCATGGCATGCCCGGCGGCTACGCCGACGCCCTCCGGACCGCCGGAGGCATAGAAGCCGTAGTAGCACTGCACGGTAGACGAAAGCCAAACGAAGACAACGCACTTGACCACCGAGTAGGCGATATCCTTCGCGCTCAGCATCATCGTGAAGTAGTGCAGGTACGGACCGACAGATCCCCCGCTGATCACCTCGGCGACGACCTGACACGTCAGATAGGTCACGGCCAGGCAGGCGATGTAGAGCGGGATCACGGCGATGACGGAAGCCATGAGCCGCGTCGTGACCAGGAACGGGATGGGGCGGATGGCCAACGATTCCAGCGCGTCGATCTCTTCGGCGATGCGCATGGCACCCAGCTGCGCCGTGAACCGGCAGCCGGCCTGCATCGCGAAAGCCAGCGAAGCCATGATCGGCGCGAGCTCACGGGTGTTGACCAGCGAGGAGATGATGCCGGTGGCCGGACCCAGGCCGAGGAGATTGAGGAAGTTATAACCCTCCACGGCGACCAGTGCGCCCGCGGTGAACCCGAGCACAACCGCGACACCGGCCGTGCCGCCGCCGACGACGATCGAGCCGTTGCCCCACGCGATGTTCGACAGCAATCGCAGGAATTCCGTGCGGTATTGGCGCAGCACGGAGGGGACGGCGAGCACGGCCCGCACGAAGAACACCAGCATGTGCCCCAACCGCATGGTCGGGGCGGTCGCGGCCCGATAGGCACCGACGATCGGGCGGGCCAGCGTTGGGACGTAGACCGATGCCGTCATGTCACAGCCCCGTCCTGGGGTACAGCGCGTTGTACAGCTCGCTGATCCCGACGTTCACGATCATCAGTACCAGGATCGATTCCACCACCGCGGCGTTCACCGAGTTCGCCACTCCCGCCGGGCCGCCCTTGGTGAATAACCCCTTCTGGCAGGCGATCACCGCCACGATCGCGCCGTATATCACTGCTTTGAGCAGCGCGACGACCATGTCTTCCGTGGTGGCGAACGACGAAAACGTCGCTACGAAGCTTCCCGGCGCGCCACGCTGGAAATAGACGTTGAAGAGGTAGCTGGCCAAAAACCCTACGAAGCAAGTGATTCCGGTCAGGGCGACACCAACCATTATGGCCGCGGCGAAGCGGGGCACCACCAAGCGGCGAATCACCGAGACTCCCATGACCTCCATGGCGTCGGTCTCCTCACGCATGGTGCGGGAGCCGAGATCTGCGGTGATGGCCGAGCCGACGGCGGACGCCATGAGCACCGCGGCCACCAACGACGCGGCCTGCCGGATGACCGCGAGTCCGCTGGCCGCCCCGGCGAGTGATGTCGCGCCGACTTGGTTGGCCAGCAAGGCGAACTGGATGGAAAGCGTCACCCCGATCGGCAGCGCCACCAACACCGTCGGCAGCACCGCCGTGGCAGCCATGAAGGCACCCTGGCGGATGAACTCCGCCCATTGGAACCGCCCGGTGAACAAGTCGACCATGCAGTACTCGACGGTGCGTATCGCAAGGATGTACTGCTCGCCGAGGGTGTTGAGTGATGCCAGGGGGTGCCGCACGACGTATCCGGTGGACCACTCTTGGATAGTGGCCACATTGTCGGGCGCTCGGTCGTCGTTGGGCGAGCGGTCGTCCTGGGCGGTCATCGCCGGACGCGCCCCAAGGTGATCACTCACAGGTACCGATGAGCGTCGGTGAATGTGCGTTGTGCCCCCACGGGCGGCTATGTTAACTGCTGCTCAGCTTCTGCGGAAGGTCTTGATTGACAAACTGGGCCAATCCCGTGGCCGCAAAGGGGCGCACGCATGCGTGATGACTTGTGGTCATTACGTTGTTTACCTGGTAGCGGCCACTTGACGCGTTGCCGACTTCGCGAGAAGATCGCCTAACTAGACGCAGATGTTAATAGCTATTTCGCCAATGAGATGGGTGGATCGGTATTCGGTAGCCGCGGGATATCGTACTTCTTGGGGAAGATCGGATGAATCTGACGAGGTTGCGACGGGCAGGTAGCGGCCTGGCGTGCGCCGGACCGGCACTCACGGCCGCCATCGCGCTCGCCGGCCAGGCCGCCGCCGATCCGGGGCAGCCCCCGCCCCCGTTGCCGGTGTTCGCGCCGGCGCCCAGCGATTGGTCGCCGAACTCCGACATCTGGCCGTACAACACATTCACGGCACGCGTGACACCGGAGATGATCGGCGGAATGTCGGACTCCTGCCAATGGTTCAAATCGCAATTCGATCCGCTGATGGGCCAGATCAACGACTTCAACCGGTACCTCGGTGACCAGCACGACGACTACTCGATCGGGGGCGTGCAGGGAAACGCTCACGCCGTGGTCGCCAATATCGACCAGTCGACAGCCTTTCTGGCACCTCGGGTGAAGTCGCTGATCATCACCAATCAGCCCGATAACTTCGGACCGTATTCGCCGGTGTACGGGGGTGAGTCGATGACCCACTTGGCATTTCAGCTCTCGCGAATCAGTGACAGCATCAAGAGAAAGGATCCGTCAGGAGTCACCCATGCGTACATCGTCTCGGCCACCGGCTGGGCGAACGCGCTTCGTGATTCCGGCGCATGCAACTGATGAACTCTCGACCATCGCTACGAACAGTCGGCAACCCGGGAACATGGTTGGTCAATCGCTTCCGCCTCGCCGCGGAGGGGGTCGCAGATGACGTGCCGCTCCCACCAGTGCCTACATCGGCGGAAACCGATGGGGCCGAGGAAGATACGAAGCCGGCCGACGCTACGCCCGACAGTGAGGGCGCCGACCCCGCCGTGCCCGACGAAGCGCCCGGCGAAGACGAGGACGTCACCGGCGAGGTGCACTCCGATGGCCGAAAGGGACGCCGCAGCAACGTCGCTCGCCGGGCAGCCGTCGGAGTATTGGCCGCGATGCTCGCGGGTGCGGGGTATGAGGGCTGGCTGGTGTTTCAGCATCACCAGAAGGAAGTTGCCGCCGCCCAGGCGCTCGATGCAGCCAAGAAGTACATCGTCACGTTGACCAGCGTGGACACCAATGCGATTGACAAGAATTTCACCGATGTCCTCGACGGCTCCACCGGTGAATTCAAGGACATGTACACCAAATCCAGTGCCCAGCTGCGTCAGACGCTCATCGACAACAAGGCAGCGGCGCATGGCAGTGTGATCGACGCCGCGGTCCAGTCCGCCACCGAAGACAAGGTGGACGTCGTGCTGTTCGTCGATCAGTCGGTGAGCAATGGGGCCGCGCCCGCGCCGCAGCTGGACCGCAGCCGGGTCAAGATGACGATGGAAAAGGTGGATGGCCGCTGGCTGGCCAGCAAGGTTGAGCTGCCGTAAAGCCGTTGCGCCACAGGCGGAGCGATCAGTTGTACCACTATAACGGCCGGTTACGCGATGCCGGGACTGATCATCGAGGCGATCGTGCTGCGCGGCACCGATACTTGCGTGGCCTCCATCGCCGGCTGCAGCGCGTTTTGATCGAAGAAGAACACGATCGCTTCGTTGGTGATCGCGAAACTCTGGTAGTTCGCCGGCTGGAGTCCGGTGGCCGGCGGTATCGACACGGCCGCCCGGTAGCGGTCGGCCAGGGTCTTCTGCACGATTGGCAAGATGGCCTGCAGCGGTTGGGTTCCCGGCTGGAACAAGGAATCGAAGGTGATCGGCTGCTGATTGGCCAGGTTGTAGTTGAAGGACTTGTACCAGACCAAAGGGTGGGCGGCGCCGAGGCTCTGATAGACCTCGGTGACCACGGACTGGGTACCCGTCGCTTGGGGACCGGAGCTGTATCGCGTGCCGGTAACCTTCAGCGCAGTCGGCGATTTCAACGTATTCAGCGGCCCGCGGGCGTTGCCGAAATCGTCGTTGACCTTGGTCAGATAGCCGATCATCGCCTGCTCATCGGGGTAGTTGGCCGGAAACACCATGCTGATGTCCGAAAGCGGCCCCGAGGCATCGAAGTGGCACATCTGATTCGCATCGACACTCGCCGGATTGCACAGTTGCACGTCAGCGCGGGCCGGCGCAGGGCCGATGAATGCGACCGCCGTCGCGAGGACCGCCACCGTCCCCGCTAGCCACCGTGCTCCGATACGCCGCCCGCTGTCAAAATTCACCGCGCCTCCGTTGAATGTTCCGCAGGGTGCATTGTCACAGATCGGCTGCGGCGGATGGGCGGATGGTGGACAAGCCTATTGACTGGGCCTCTTGGCCGCAGGCGGGCGGGATGGATCGCCTGCCAGGCCGGCCCGGCCAGTGCGGACGCGCACCCGATGGCCACGGTGAACATCGGCAGCGACGTCGGGGTCATGCGGCCTTGGTAGGTCAGGACCGCCAACGCCAGGGCCACCAGCACCGCGTACGACTGCAGCACAAACAGCAACCGCCGCCGGTCGAACAGATCGGCCAGCACGCCGGCGAATAGGCCTAGTACCAGCGTCGGTCCGAGGCCCTCTTCTTCGTTTATGGCAGCCGCTGGAGCATCCGCGCCGGATGCTACCTGCACGGGTGGCGGGGCGACATCACGTCGAATTCCAACGGTCGACTACTCGGCGGAATTTGCTGCGATACTTTCAACGTGAGTCCCAACAACCTCGGCCGCCTCCTGATGCGAGCCGCGCCCGTTTTCAATGCGCCGATAGCCGCTCTGGCGAAGTCGCGCCGCTTCGGCCGGCTGATCAATCGCAACATCACGATGCTGACCTACACGGGGCGGCGCTCCGGACGCACGTACAGCATTCCGGTGGCCTATCGCCGTTCCGGCGGCGACATCGTCATCAGCGTCAACATGCCCGACGCTAAGACGTGGTGGCGCAACTTCCTCGACGCCGGTGGGCCGCTGACGTTGCGGCTTGACGAAACCGAGCGCGCCGGACACGCCGTCGCCACCCGAGACGAAAAGGGAGCGGTAACCGTCACAGTGCGGCCGGCCGAGACGAATTCGTGAATTCCACCTTCCCCGCCCAGGCGGACCGCTATTGGCCACGGCGAGCCAAACCTGGGTCAAGACAAAGCGTTTGAATCCTCAGGAGGTCGGAAAACTGTTTTCCCGCTCGCACCAGATACCTGTTACACCATCCTGGTTCACCACAGCGCTCGATCACAAGCCGGACCACTGTGACGTCGACGTCGACGGTTGCCGCATACACCTGCGCGTCTGGGGCGATGCTGATCAACCGCCGGTGGTGCTCGTCCACGGTGGCGGAGCGCATTCAGGGTGGTGGGATCACGTCGCGCCATTCTTTTCCCGCACCCATCGGGTGATCGCCCCGGATCTGTCCGGGCACGGCGACAGCGAAGCACGTGGCAGTTACGACCTGCGAGTCTGGGCGAGCGAAGTGATGGCGGCCGCAGCAGCCGCCGGGCCCGCCGGGCGGCCGACGATCATCGGCCACAGCATGGGCGGCTGGGTGGTGTCCACGGCGGCGATGCACTACAGCCAGCAGATCAACAGCATGCTGGTCATCGACTCGCCGTTGTGGGAGCGCGCGCCGGAGGAGGGGCGATTACGTAGGCGCAATCACAACCATTACCGGACGAAAGATGAGATCCTGGCCCGCTTTACCGCCGTGCCCTCGCAGGAGTTGATCCTGCCCTACGTCCGACAGCACATCGCGGGCGAGTCGGTGCGCAGAACCGACGAAGGATGGATTTGGAAGTTCGACCCGGCGATCTTCGGCGGTGAGGTTTTCGATCCGATGCCCCCCGACGAGGAGTCGTTAGAGACCATGCTGGCCGCGATGCGTTGCCGCGTCGGGTATTTGCGCTGCGAAGCCGGATTGGTGCCGCCCGAGATGGCCGAACGCATCCGTTCCCTGCTTCAGCTGCGTGGCCCCTTCGTGGAGTTGGCCCTGGCCGGCCACCATCCGATGCTGGACCAACCGCTCCCCCTGGTGGCGACGTTGCGGACCCTGCTGGAGTTCTGGTCGATCACCTAGGGCGTGAACTGGGCTACACGTTCGGAAAAGGGGTCAGATGCCTGAGATGCCGAGTGTCGGTTCATGGCCGGCGGCGATGCCCGCCGTGCAGGTGCGGGTGGCCCGCCCCACGGCGCGGCTGGAGCGAATAGTCGAGTTCTACAGCCGAGCAGGTCGTGCTCGACAACCCGTGGTGGGGCCGCAACGGTGCGATCGCGTTTCTCGACCCGGACGCGTGGACGATCGTGTTGATGCCGGCGCCCGTTCCCTTGGGTCACGCGGGGCGTTAAGCCCTTGCGCGGCGGGCCAACTTCGCGGGTTGGTCGATGATGAGGGCCCTGCCCTGTTGCCGGATCCATCCGCGTTGGGTGAAGTCCGATAACGCCTTATTGACCGTTTCACGCGACGACCCCACGAGTTGCGCGAGCTCCTTCTGCGTGAGGTGGTGCTCGACCAGCACCGAGCCGCCGTTGTTGGTACCGAATCGCATTGCCAGATCGAGGATTTGCTTGGCCACCCGGGCGGGGACGTCGGTGAAGATCAGGTCGCACAGCGTGTTGTTGGTGTGCCGAAGTCGGCGTGCCAACACCCGCAACAGCTGCTCGGCGATTTCGGGGCGTTCGACGATCCAGGTCCGCAACGCGTGCCGGTCCATCCGCACGGCTTCCACCTCGGTCAGGGTGATCACCGTCGAGGTTCGCGGGCCGGGATCGAACAGCGCAAGCTCACCGAACACGTCCCCGGGGCCCAGCACCGCGAAGACGGTTTCGCGACCGTCGGTCGTCTGATGACGAATCTTCACCGAGCCCGACAGGATTACGTAAAGGTCGTCACCGGGCTCGCCTTCGACGAAGACGGTTCGCCTACGCGGGAACGATGCGTGCTGCAGGTGTCGAGCCAACGCGTCGACCGCATCGGGAGCGATCCCCTGGAAGATGCCGGCTCGCGCCAATACCTCGTTCACGCCGCCCCTTTCAACGCTGTTCGCACGGCGTTGCGCGCACTAGGCGCTGCTCCAGAGTGGGGGCGTCTTGGCTCGCGGTCCAGACCTTACACCAGGGCGCGGTTCCGTAACGTAGCAGGTCGCGCCCGCCGCCTTAGCGCGGAACGAGAGCCGGGCGAGCCATTCAGGCGGCCGGGGTGGTCACCGACGACGCGATGGTCACCTCGGAATACAGGTTCCCGCACGCATCGCAATGCACCTGATACTCGAGCTTGTCGTCGTCGCGCTCAAGAAACTGGTACTGCGCCCACGCCATGCAACGCGGGCACCGTGCACGACCGTGCTCGATTGCCATTCGCCAACCCCTTAACTCGCCATAGACATACTGGAAGTACCCAGTGCGAAGCCAGGCTAACCGTCGGGTGTCAGCCGCCCACGACAGCCGCGTTCGCGGGGCGTTTGCCGGCTAGTAGTTCAGCCCCGAGTACATGACGCGGCCGGGATCATATTTCTGCCGTACGGCGCTCAGCCGGGACAGGTTCGGACCGAAGTAACGCGACGGCGGCTGGTTGGCCTCGATGTAATTCACGTAGCCGCCGACCGAATACTGTTGCACGGCTTGATGTGCCGTGTTGAGCCAGCTGGTCGCGGCCGCGGGGTCGCCCGTCTCCACGTACCACTGCACCAGCGCCGATTGCCGGCGCCATGGAAACGCGGTGGCGCCGGGCGCCACCGTGGCGAGGGCGCCGTCCATCGCGTGCATGATGGCCAGCATTCGGCCGGCGCCGCGGGGAAAGGCATTGACCGCCGAGGCGATCCCCTGCGCCACCCCCGCGTTGACCGTGGCGAAGACGTCGGATCCTCCGACGTAACCGAGCGGTGACGGGTTGAGGTTGCCGACGGCCAGATAATTCACCAGGTCCATGTAGTTAAAGGTGTGGTTCTCGATACCCGACGGCTGCAGTCCCACCGCCTGGGTGATCGCGGCCGCAGCGCTGTTGCCCGACCCGGCCGGGCAGGTCGCCAGGATCCGGCAATGCACGCCCATCGGGTCGACGGTGGCGTCCGCCAGCGCCCAGCTGTTGCGGTCGGCGGTGCGAAGCCAGTTCTGCCAACCGACGAGGACCTGCGCGAACGACTGTGGCGGGAAGTTGAGGTTGACGACGTCGACGTCCTTGGTGGGGAACGTGGCGAAGGTCAGCGAGGTCGTCACGCCGATGTTGCCGCCACCGCCGCCGCGCAGTGCCCAGAACAGGTCCGGGTTGCTGGCGGCGGACGCAGTGACCGCCTGGCCACTGGGCAGCACCACCGACGCCGACGTCAACTGATCGCAGAGCAGGCCGGCGTGCCGGGATTGGGCTCCCATGCCGCCGCCGAGCGCGTGTCCCGCGGCGCCGACCGACGGGCAGGTGCCGGTTGGGACGCCGCGGCCGACCGCGGCGAGCGTCCGGTGCATCGTGTACAGGCTGGTCGCCGGCGTCACCGTCACCTGGCCGGTGGCGGCGTCGTAATTGGCATCGCCGGGCAGCTGGCGCAGGTCCAGCACCATGGCGCCGTTGGCGGTCGACGCGCCGATGTAGGAGTGCCCGCCGCTGCGCGGGGCGACCTTGAGGTTGTGCGCGGCGGCGAAGGCCATCGCCTTCTGCACGTCGGCCGCCGATGTCGGAGTGACTACCGCCGCGGGTGTCAGCCCATTGTAGTTGGTGTTGAAAACCTGCTTGGCCCCGGCGAATTGGGGACTATCGGGAAGCAGGACCTTCCCGCCGAGGGCGGTGGACAGACCCTCCCAACCGGTAGCCCTTGGATCGGCGGCGACCCGGGGTGCGCCGAGGACGGCTCCGGTGGCCAACGCGCCGACGGCGCCGCGCAGAAACGTCTGCCGCGAGAATTCACGCGCCATCGTCGGACTCCCGCGATTGCGTCATGCCCCGAATTGTCAACCACGACAGGCGTGGTGCCGCACGACGTGTCGAGGGGTGATTGAAACGTGCCCGAACCGTTACCGCGCCGGGTACACAGGCTGGATTGCCGGCCCGTTGTCGACATTCCCGGACTATGGTTGGCTCAAATACCCCGTAGGGGTACGGTAGCGCCATGGGCGCGGCGGTACAGCAGGCGGCATTCGCCAGGGCACGGGGTTGCATTTGATGCTCGGCGAAATACCGTTCCGTTGCGCGGTCACCATTCTTTTCGGTGTCAGCATAACGATGTATGCGTACCTCGCTGTCGCACAACGTGATCGATGGGTGTGCCGGGTCAGTCACCTGCTGCACCTGGTGATGTCGGTAGCAATGATTTTGATGGTGTGGCGTGTTGGCCTGAATCTCCCCGCGATAGGGCCGATGCTCTTCTTTCTACTGGCGGGGGTCTGGTTTGCGCTGGTGGCCGTGCGGTCCGCATCGCCGTCCCGCCAGCGCCTCAAAACGTGGTATTACGCGGCGATGATGGCGGCGATGGCGTGGATGTACGCGGTGATGAGCGGGGGCATTCACTCACGCGTCCACTCGCGGCCGGACTCGGCGATGATGGACATGCCCGGCATGCAGTTGCCGGCTCAGCACACGCCCTCGGGGGCGACGACATTGGGCTGGGTCGCTGCGGCGAACTGGGTTGGGGTGGCGGGATTTGGCGCAGTGGCGCTGTATTGGTCGTACCGCTTCGTCGGCGGACGCCACATGACCGTTGCACCCGCCGCGCGGCTCGCGCGCATGGAACCGGTCTATCAGGCGTTCACCGCCGCGGGCACCGCGCTAATGTTCGACGCGCTGGTCTGGTGACCCGCCGGTTATCCCGCGCCTTTACCGTTGTCGACGCGATAGACGGCGCCGTGAATCGCGCCCGCGGCATCGCTGGCGAGGAAGGCGATCACGCTGGCGACGTCGAGGGGTTGCATCATTCCGCGCGGCGATGCCGTGCGCATGATCAGGTCGTAGTTGGGATTGTCCGGCGCGCTGAACTGTTCGATCTGCGGCGTGAGCATGCCGCCGGGGCAGACCGCGTTGACGCGCAACCGATCCGCGGTGTACTCCACCGCCAACGCACGGGTGAGGCCGATCAGGCCGTGCTTGGCGGCACAGTAGCCGGCCGAATACGCCTGCCCCTCGACTCCGGCGATGGAGCTGACGTTGACGATGTTTCCGCCGCGTTCCAGCAGATGAGGCAACGCCGCCCTGCACAGGTAGAACGGCCCGTTGAGGTTGACCGCAAGGTCTTGTTCCCAGTCGTCGTCGGTCATCGACTCCGTCCGGCGCATCTGGTGGCGCCCCGCGACGTTGACGAGGATGTCCAGGCCGCCGAAGTCACGGACGCACCGCTCGACCGCGTCCCGGCAGGCGTGCACCCCTCCGATGTCCACCGACGCGAACCCGCCGTGTTCGATGCCGGCGAAAACGTCGGCCAAGCGGTTGGCGTCACGACCGATGCCGAAAACCGTTGCGCCCTCGCGGGAAAACAACTTCGCCGTTTCGGCGCCCAGGCCCGACGACGCTCCGGTCACCAACGCCACTTTGTCCCGCAGTGCAGCCATGCCCATGCACCTTAATAGGACCGCAACCGCGCCACTCCGCCGCGTCGAAATTGGAGGGGCGCAACTGTTCTCAGCCCGTATCTGGCGGCCACGTCGGAGACGATGCGCTCGACCCGGAAGCGCCGCTGGATCCGGCGCGCGGTGATCATCGCGAGCAGGTTGATGGCCTGCCCGCTCAGTGCGACCCGGCTCGTTCGCCTCTTCCAGCTCGACGGGGCCGAGGCCGCGCGCCGTCCGAAGTAGTAGCCGATGCAGCCAGCTGCCGCGAGCGCGGCGATGACCGCGATTACCATCACGTGTCGAGCGTCCTTTGCCGCCGTCGCGAGAAGGTCACGCGCGGGCTACACCTCGGCCAACAAGTGCGGGCGGCCGTGCGGGTCAGCGGCGGAAGACCACCCACCTCATCGCGCTGTACATGTACACCGCCTCACACACGCCCGCCGCCAGCCGCGACAGCTGATACTGCACTCCAATTGAGGTCAGCGCGGTGGTCACCCCGAGGATGAAAGCCAGGTAATTGACGACGACCACCACGACATAGGTCGCGACCTGCGGCCCGACGGGAGCGTGAGACCGGAAATTGACCATCCGATTGAGCACGTAGCTGAGCGCGAACGCGCAGACGTAGGCAACCGTGACCGCGATCGGCACCGGCAGGCCCAGCGCGCCACGCAAACCCGTGAGGATGGTCACATCGACGCCGAAGGTGAAGCCGTTGATCACACAGAAGCCCACAAAAGTCGGTGCTACGAATGCCCCGAGCCCGAACGGCAACCACCCGACGCACGCCTCGCACCAGGTGCGGAACCGGCCGGACAGGCGTGATTGTCCGATCGCCGGTTCCCCTCGCACATCAGCACGGTGACATGACCAGGTATCCACTACGTGATCAGCCGGCCAACTGCGGTCAACGGTGCAGCCTTCGCTTCGCCCCTTTGCCGCGGATCGAGACCCTACGATCTGGATTGTGGACGAGATGCCCCACTACACCGGTCCGATAGATCCCGCCAACCGCAACATCTTTGGGGCATGTCTGTCGCTGCTGGGGTTGGCGACGATGATGTTCGCACTCCTTCTAGCGCTGACGGCGACAAACAACCGCGCTCTGGCGTTCAAGCTGGAGGCCGGTTTCTTCCCGCCGTTGTCCGAAGCCGCCGTGCAATCAGCGCGGACCGAGATCGTCATCGCCACGGTTCTGGCCGTTTTGTCGACCGCTTCGGCGGTGACGGCGGTGATCTTCCGCTCGACGATCGCGTGGCGGATCGTCGGGGGCGTCACCCTGCTGGGATTGATTCTGGTCGGCCCGCTGCTGTGGGTCTGCTACGACATGGCGTTCTGAAGTCTGCCGAGCTGGCAACGTGATTCGCATCAGGCACGTCCGCGAGTTCCGCGGCGAGGACGTGGTGTAGTCGGCTGCCGCTCGTTGGCGACGACCGTGACTACGGGATGACGACTTGGCCGGTTGCGGCAAGGTCTTGGGCGAGGTCGACGACCTTGCGATTGGTCTGCTTTGAGGCTCGCACCAGCAGATCGTGGGCTTCGTCGGCGGTGATGCGATGCCGTTCCATCAGGATGCCCTTTGCCTGGCCGATGACGTCGCGGTTGGCCATCGCCTGGCGCAGCCGCGTGGTCCGTTGCGCATCGCCGATCGCCAGCGCGGCGTGGGTCGCGAAGAGCTGGGCGAGGTTGCGTGCGGTGTCATCAAATGCCCCGGGGTCACCCGCATAGAGGCTCAACGAGCCGAGCGTTCGGTCATCGATCCAAAGGGGCAGGCACAGCATCGACAGGACACCGAGCTCGATCGCGCGGTCCGCGAACCGAGGCCACCTGTCTTCTTCGCGCATGTGGGCGATCTCGATGGTTTGTTGATCGCGCGACGCGTCGATGCAGGGGCCACTGCCCGTCCGTTGTTGCAGGCTGTCCAGGACGGGCGGCGCGTCACCATGCACCGCCTGCGGCACCAACTTCCGTTTGTCCAGCAGATTGATGCCGGCGGCCTGGGCCCCGCTGACCGTCGCGGTCGCCGAGGCGACGATGGCATCGAGCGTCGATTGCCGGTCGGCCTCATCGACTCGCAATCCCCGAGCGAGTTGATCCAGACAACTCCACGCGTTATCGCTGAGATCGGCCAATTCGATTGGCAGGCCTGACAAGCGGCCGGCCGAGAATTCGCCGTCGCTCGATGCGGGCTCCACGACACTGGCCATCGCACCATTTAATCAAAGAGCCGTCGCGTGCGTCGTGCGCCTAGCACCCGCCGTCAAAGCGTTTCCGGGCGGGTCAGTGGATTTGGGGATCGGGCGGATTCTTGCTGGCGCGACCGGTCAGCGCGTCGCGCAGGTGGTCGATGACCGCCGCGACCATGCCCAGCGTCTTGAGCACCATGGAACTGGGCGGGGTCTCGGGATGTGGGCGGGTCGGGGCGATCTTCTTGGCCCGCTCGAGCTGGCCGCCCAACCGTTCGAGCTGCTCGCGGCCGACCGCGGCTTCGAACCTTGGCCAGACCACGTCTTGCTCGAAGGCGATGTGCTCCCGGCTCGCCTTCACGAAGGCGTGCAATGCCTGCTGGTAGTCCGGCTGGCCGGGCTTGCTGTCCTCGAGCCGCTGGAGGAGCTTCTTGCCTTCCTGCTCTTGCTGAATTGCTTTGTCCGCGAGAGCGTCTCCGTCTTCCAGGGATTTGCGGACGGCCGGCCAGAAGAACTGTTCCTCGATGGCTTCGTGCTGCGACTCGGCGATCACCAAGTTGGTCACCATCGTGTTCAGGCCGCTGATTTGGCTCCCGGTACCCGACGGAGCCCCGTCGAGCACTTCCAACATGCCCAGCACACTTTTATGGTCCTGCCGCAGAAAAGTCAAAGCGTCCATTGTTTCTCCATCGGTCCTTGGGTCGATTGATGCGGGAACGACGACGGAGGCGCGGCGCCCACGGGCGGGGCGCCGGCCGCCGTCGCGTCGTCAGTGATCAGGTGGTAGGGATGCGCTGTTCGTGAGTGAAGGGCTTGTCGCCTTCGACAGCCGGGGAGCCCGACGGGTTGTCCGCCGCGCCCCTGTTCTTGCGGATGTCGGTGCCGAGCCATTGCTGTTCGGGCTTTTCGACGTACTCCCACTCCACGCCCTCGGGCCAGGGGCCCTGCCCCTCATTCCACGGGCCGCGCACGGACCCGCCGCCGTTGGACATGTTGAAGGCAACATTCTGAAAGCGGTTGTCTCCGGCCAACATTCCCGGCGGGAAATTGACCGGCAGCTCGTTGAGCGCGGCGGTGAATTGCTGATAATGAGCGATTTCGCGGGTCATCAAGAAGGTCAGCGTGTCCTGCACCCCGGGGTCGTCGGTGAACTGCTTGAGGTACTCGTAGACGACCTTGGCCCGCGATTCGGCGGCCAGGTTGTTGCGCAGGTCCACCGTCGGGTCGCCGTTGGCGTCGATGAAAGCACCCGTCCAATTGTTCCCCGCCGAATCCTTCACGTCGGGTCCACCGCCACTGAGCACGAGGAACATCGGGTTGACCGCCACCTGGTGGATGGCTTGGTCGCGGCCGTCACGACTGGCCACCGCCGGCATCCAGTCACATTGTTGGTGGGCCACCTTGAGATCGTCGTTGAGCCCGTCGAGCAGCATGGTGATCATCGAGCCCACCATCTCGAGATGGCTGAGCTCCTCGGTGGCGATGTCCATGAACAGGTCGTACAGCTTCGGGTTCTTTTCGCGCAGTACGAAGGCCTGGGTGAAGTACTGCAGCGCGGCGGTCAACTCACCGTTGGCGCCGCCGAATTGCTCCATCAGCAGCGATGCGAACCGCGGGTCGGGCCGGCCTACCCGTACCTCGAATTGAAGATCCTTATTGTGAACAAACATAAATACAGCTCCAGACAGCGTGGATGGATCAGTTCTCGAGAAGCCGGAGAACAAGACGCAAACCAGGAGCTGTAGTTCGTCCGTTGTCGAACCAGGGGCTGTGGCTCGTCCGGTGCAAAAGGTGCGACGCCTCACCCGCCGCATCACCGACCGCAATACCCTCTGACCGGGTCCCCAAACATTCGCGATCCCGTACCGCGTTCCGCGGGGGCAGCGATAAGCCGTCGCGGTCTCCGGTGGCCCGGGGGTCGCGCGTTAGTGTGCGTAGGTCGGCCTCCGTGAACAGGCCGGTAGAAAAGTTGGGCAATTCATGACAGCAGCAGAAACGTCGGCGCTTGAATCGCGGGTCGGCCATTACTACCAGATCGACGACACTTACCAGGTCGGCCGCGAGAAATTGCGCGAGTTCGCCCGTGCCGTGCAGGACTATCACCCTGCGCACTGGAAACTCGCCGCCGCCGCTGAACTGGGATACTCGGACCTGGTGGCTCCGCTGACGTTCACGTCGGCCCCGGCTATGGCAGCCAACCGCCACCTCTTCGAATCGGTGGTCATCGGTTACGAGATGTATCTGCAGACCGAGGAAGTCTTCGAGCAGCACCGACCGATCGTGGCCGGCGACGAACTGCACATTGACGTCGAACTGTCAGCGGTGCGCAGGATCGCCGGCAGAGACTTGATCACCGTGACCAATACATTCACCGACACCGCCGGCGAGCGGGTGCATACCCTGCACACCACCGTCGTCGGCGTCACCGCCGAGGATGTCGATCCGGCGATCAGGACGGTCGCTCAGCAAGTGATGATGCACGACGTGAACCTCGCCGGAATCGACCACTCCGAAGCGGGCTACCAGAAGACGGAGCGTCCCGCGGACGAAGTTCGGATTGCCCACGGAGGCACAACCCGCACCCCGGGGACACCGTCCTACGATGACGTGCAGGTCGGCGACGAGTTACCGGTCCACCACGCCCGACTGTCGCGCGGCGACCTGGTGAACTACTCCGGGGTGGCCTGCGATGCGAACCCGCTTCATTGGGACGAGAATCTCGCCAAACTCGCGGGGCAGCCCGACGTGATCGCACACGGCATGCTCACCATGGCATTGGGTGCCGGATTCGGCTCCGCATGGTCAGGCGATCCCGGTGCGGTTACCCGCTACGCGGTGCGGCTGTCCCAGCCGGTGATCGTGTCGGCCACCGAGGGTGCCGACATCGAATACAGCGGCCGGATCAAGTCATTGGACCCGGAAACCCGCACCGGAGTCGTGATCGTCGGCGCAAAGTCGGCCGGCCGTAAGATTTTTGGTCTGGCGACGTTGAACATCCGCTTCCGCTGAGGCCTGCCGAGGTGCAGAATGGGCCGCCACCAATTAGCTAAACCGGGCTGAACCGTCGCACGCGGGTTTCGCTGCTCGAATATGTTTCGAACACGTGTGCGAGGGCTATTACCTCGTCGGAGGTGATCGTGACATGAGCGACGAGTGGCAACAGGCGCCTAACGAGACGGCGGAAAAAGACCCAGCCGACTGGGTCACGGGCGACGAGCCGATGACCGGACCGCAGCGAAGCTACTTGCACACACTGGCGCAGGAGGCAGGGCGTGGGGTCCCCGATGGTCTGACCAAGGCCCAGGCGTCCGACCTGATAGACGAGCTGCAGCAGCATACCGGGCGCGGCAGTAGCTGACGGCAGTCGCTCTTCAGGGTCATCAGCATGGCGAATGCGAACGCCTAACCCGCGGATGTCACCACCCCTCGGGGGCTGTCCAAGCCGCGCCAAACCGATGTGCAGTCCGGCTAGGCTCGTTTGCTGTTAAGACTTGGCACGAGTAACGGTGCCTGCGATCAACTTTCAGCCGCTTGGTGGCCGATGAACTCCAGCCCGGCGCGAATAGCGGGGCGGTGGCGCAGGATTCGGTAATGAGCGAGTCGGCCGAGCCCACGCGTTGTCATTAATCGTGCGCCTTGCCATGACGATGCGAGCCGCTCACTCGCGGCATAAGGGCTGTCTGGGTCGTCGGGGTCATGGATGAGAAGCAGCGGGGGGTAGTTGGCTCGTCGACCGATCCGCGTCATGTTCGTTTCCTGCAGCGGCATGGCGATTCGTTTTTCCAAGCGACGTTGCAGGCCCGCGCGGATCCGGCGGCCGAAGCCGTGGCGTGCGGCGAACAGGTCGAGATAGAGAGGGAAATCGCCCATGGGCGCCAAGAAGACCAAGCGCCCGACAGGTGCGCCCTGCGCCGCCGCGAATGCAGTCGCGTTCGCTCCGAGTGAGTGAGCTATCACCGCGTGGGCAGGGCCGTGGGTCTCGATTATCGCCGCAACGGCGTCGGCACACTCGATGGAAGTGGTACGCCCGGGCGCAAGCGCACCCGGATCCGATTCGTTGTGGCTGGGCAAGTCGAATGCAACGACCCGATACCCCGCCTCCACCAGCGGTTTGACGAACACTGCCAAGTGCGCGCGCTGCCCGCCCCAACCATGTACCAGATATGTCGGCGGCCCCTCGCCCCATTCCTCACCAGCGATCCGATGCCCATCCCAATACGCTTCTATAGGCCTGCCCGGGGACACACCCGGCGGCATGCGCAGACTCGACTCGAGAACCGGTGGGGTACACCATAACTCGACTGCCCACCGCGATCCCAGAGAGGGCGCCAACCGCTCGAGCAGCCAAAAAAGCCGGCGCACTCGGGCAGCGACCGGTGGAAGGACTCCGGAGCCGACGACATCGAGCGGGGCGATCTCGCCAGTCCGTGCTTGCGCCGACGCCGGTCCTTGTGCTCCTTCGGTCATGAATCGCGATCATAGGCAGGCAACACGCCCCGACTATAGCTTCGCTACACCGTCTGGATCCGGGCGGACAACTCCTTAACCGCCGGGCTCATGCACAGGCGACCAACCTGGGTGTCGCCCTCTGGATCTAGACTCCCACCCATGTGAACCGGGCATCGTTGCGTTCGCCCGCGTCAGGTTGGAGGCCGCCGATGCCCGTTTTTGTCCGGCTACAGCTGTTCTGGCTGGCCATCTCGCTGTCGATCCCCGCAGTATGCATGCTCTTGGCAGTGACACACGCCGCAGACCCGTTGCTGTTGAGCGACGTCGCGCTGCCCGGATTGCTGAGCTGCTGGATCATCGCGCTGGCGACGCCATTTCTTTTCGGCGGCAAGGCCCGTCGTGAGCTTCGCCGCACAGCGTTTGTGCTGATGTGGTCGGCGATTGCGATCGTGTTCCCGCTCAGCTGGGACCTGCCCTGGGCGATCCTGCACGACTGGGTCAACGGGGCTACCGCGCAGGACACGTCGAAGTGGTACTTCTGGGCCTACGCAGTGGCCGACATTCGCTTCTTGCGTAGCGACCCGTTGATGATTCTCGTCGAATACTGGTCCGGAATCATCGGCGTCGTCGAGATCGTCTTTGTGACCCTGTTCCTCCACAACCGGACTGCGGCCGCGATCCGGTTCTTCGTCGCGGCCGGCTGTTTGCAGCTCTATGGTTGCACAGTTTTTTTCGTCACTCAGCTCATGAACCACTTGGCCGATATCCGTCCCGATGCGCTCAGCTACCTCAAATTCTTCGGCCTGAACGGTATGTGGGTGGTCGTGCCCGCCATTTCGGGTTACCTGCTGCTTCAATTGACCAACGATCCCCACTACGACGCGCGGGCAGCTAGCCGCGATCTCCTAGGAAAGCGAGTAACTGCTCCAAAAACACTTGCCCGCAGCGCAATCCGTGCTTGATGGGCGGTGACCTCAATAGGACCAGGGATAGACAAACAGCGGCCCGGTGGGGCCGTACGCGAGGAGCCATGCCAGTGCGCACAAGATCAGTAGCTGGATCGCCCAATTCAATAAATGGATCCGGTGCGCCGAATGCAGCTCGAACCGGATGACATTGTTGAGCCTGGCAAGATCGCCGGCACTCAGGAACACTTTCCCCGTCCCGACCCTGAGCATGTAGCCGCTCGTCCCGTTGCGACGATCCACGCGGACGAGATGGATTCGATTCCCATCGCCGTCTCGCAGGCCGATGAGGCTGGTTAGCTCCGACTGTCCCACGGTGTGCCCACTTAGCTAGGGTTCTGGCCTCCCGCTGTTGGAAACCTCACGCTACACCGTGCGGTAATTGCACACAATACTCTGTCCCACAGGTAATTTCGTTGCGCCGATGTTTACCAGCACGCGTTCGGAGTGGCCTTGCACGTGACCTTTCCCACGGGTGGACTACCGAGCCGCCATTCCAGTCTCAGCGAGTCAACTCGGAGGTCTGACCTCACCGCAGATAGCCCAGCGGCTGTCGATCGGTTCCACGGCTTGCCGCTGACCGGCGAGGCGCCAGTGATCGCAGGAGCCCACGTTCCGCGGGTCCACCCGCGCCAACCCCCGCAATCCGTCACCGCGCCATGTTGGTGAATCGCAACAGGTGCAGCTCGTCCGCGACCGTCACCGTCTTGGTGGGGCCGTTGCGGTGCTTGGCGAGAATGACATCCTCCTCTCCCCCGCGCGAGTCGTCGCGCTCGAAGGCGTCCAGCCGGTTCACAATCGCGCGCTGGCGTTCCAATTGGAAGCAGGCTTCTTCCCGCTGTTGTCCGAATCCGCGGTGCACTAGCACGCACCGAATGCGTCATCGTCGCCGTGTTGACGGTCCTGGCGACCGCTTCGGCGGGGACGGCGGGTGATCTTTCGCTCGACCATTGCGGGGCGGCTGATCGGCGGTCTTGCTCTCCTGGTTCTGATCTTGGTCGGCCCGCTGCTGTCGGTCTGCTACGACATGGCATTTTGATATCTGCGGTCTCGGCGGTGATACGAAGCGCCCCCGCGCGCAGACTCTGACCGTCGACGCGTCGCCGACGCGGCACGACACACTCCGATCCGGTCACGCACCTACCAGACGCGGTTGTCACCGCGGGCATGGGGATATTCGTCGTCGGGCAGCGGAACCGACTGTTGTTGTTCCGCCCAGTCGGCAGGGTCTGCCTCTACCGCGCGAAAGTTGCGCAGTGCGCCCGAATATCCACGCACAGCCCCATTCCGGATGGCTTGTCTGATCACGGCTACCCCTCCTTGCCTACTCGCGAATAGCACTCTTGCAACAGTTTTCAGCTTCGATGACATCGCGACTGAATTATGTGAGGGCGGGCCGCCCGCCCCGGAGACGAGTCGCCTGGCTGTGGCAGTGGCGTGCCTCTTCCCATCGGGATTCAGGCAGCGCCCACGGTGTCGCCCGGCCGGCGGGCTGGCCCGGTCATCCTCGTTGTAATGCCATCACCTGCCTTTCCTTCTCAGTTGTGTCGCCATCGTTCGCAGATGTTGCTCGCGGAGGGCTGCGCTGCACGGCGTGCACATGGGGCGTCGGCGCACTCCAAGGCTGCGGCGTTACCGCCCAGGACCGGCCCGGCGTCCGGGGCGCGGCCAGGGCGCAACCGGCCACTTGGCGCGATGGTGGCGGACGATGCAGGGTCGCCGCCGCAGCGCACAAGATGGCGTCGACCTCAGCGATCAACTCGGACAAGCCCGGGCCCTCGTCCATCAGGAGTGGGGCCGGCCGGACCACGAAACCCTCGGCGGCCGTACGGGACACCGTTGCTGCCCCGGTGCTGCAATGCGTCATCACTAGCCCGCGTTCCGTCAGCATCGAACCGGCCGATCTACGCGCTGATGGCGGCGTACTGCCTATCCACGCGCTTAACTGCGATCTTGCGTTGCTTGGCCTTCTCCGCTACCGGAATGCGCAATCGCAAGACTCCAGCGTCATAGCGCGCGTCGATATGGTCGGTGTCGAGATTGTCTCCGAGCACCAACTGTCGGCTGAAAACCCCCCGCACCCGTTCGGTTGCCAGCATCTCCCGGCCTGGGTCGACATCTGGGCGTTTCGCTCGCACCGTCACCACATTGCGCTCGATATTGAGGTCCAGCGATTGTTCGTCGATTCCCGGCAGATCGAATTCGACAACGAACTGCTCACCGTCGCGCCAGGCATCCATCGGCATCACCGCAGGACGCGCCGCGGTACCTGACACCTGCTGATTGAAGCGATCGAGGTCACGAAACGGATCGCTACGCACCAACATGGCCGTCACCTCCAACACTCCCATCTATCTGTCTGTCCTCATCGATTATCTGTGCCTTGCGGCATATATTTCTATATAGCGCGGATGGGCGCAATTGGCAAGCGAGTGTTGAAAAATCTTCTGCCACAGGGTTATCAATGGGTTCCCGCCCTTATAGCGGCGGCACCAAAGGCTATCGGCCCTGCGAGAACCATGCGTCCGGCCTGCTCACCGACCCAGCGGCCAGCGCTTCTGTGGGTACCGGCGGAAGCGCGTGACGAACTTCGGAGCCGGTCCCGTTCGCCGGATGAGGGACAACACGCTGGGGCGTGGTGCGACTTGTACATTTACGCCCCGATGGCGGTCATCGACGGGCCCCCAAGCGTGGAACTGCTTCAGCACTCGTCGCCGACGTTTCAGTCGGCGATCGGTGTCCGCACCGCGGGCAGGATCAGGGTATCGATGACCTGCCGTACAAATTCGGCATCGACGGTCTGTCCGCTGATGACCCGCAAGAGACCCATTGCCGCTATGACGTCGGCGACCAATGACCAGTCGCGCGTGGCGGCGATTTCGCCACGGTCGGCGGCTTGCGCCAGAACCGCCGAGAGCACGCGTCTACCCTTGAAGAGCAACAGATCATCCAGCGCCGTGGCGAGTTGGGCGTCGTGAGCGGCCTCCAAAGCGACCCGCAGCAGAAGATCGTTGGTGATCAACGAGTTATCGTAGCGCTTGGCTCGTTCGACGAGCGCGTCCAGATCGCCGACCAGGGTGCCGGTGTCAGGGGCGTCGTTGCTGAGCAGATCGGGTCGCCAGTAGACGAGAGCGTCGGTCATCAGCGCGGCTTTTGATGACCACCGCCGATAGATTGCGGCCTTTCCCACGCCGGCGCGCGCAGCGATGTCATTCATGTTTGTTGCCACATACCCACACTCTGCGAGGGCCGCTAATGCGGCGTCGAGGATCGCAGGATCGCGGGATCGGTCCAGCCGTCCCTCGGTCCGCTGGCGAAGTTTTGATTCCGGTTTTGCCATGAGTCCTGGCCTGTCGACTACCAATGTGGTCATCGATAGCTTGGCAGAGCGGCCGGTGAGTTTCACCTTGCCGTCAGTTGTGGGATGGGCGCCGTGTGCGCATCGTCGGGCGCAGGTGCGTTTCGTTTGATGCGGATGGTGTTGATCGGCCACCAGAACCAATGCCCAAGGGCGGCAGCGATCGACGGGGTCATGAAGGACCGCACGATGAGGGTATCGACCAGCAGACCTAACCCGATGGTGGTGCCCAGTTCTCCGATCACCCGCAGGTCGCTGACGATCATCGAGGCCATGGTGAAGGCGAAAACCAACCCGGCGGCAGTGACGACCCGCCCGGAGGCGCCCATGCCGCGGATGATGCCGGTGTTGAGCCCGGCGGGGATTTCTTCTCTGAGCCGTGAGACGAGCAGCAGGTTGTAGTCCGATCCCACCGCCAGCAGGATGATTACCGATAGCGGCAGCACGATCCACTGCAGGCCAAGTCCCAGGAGGTCTTGCCAGAGGAGGACCGACAGACCACAGGCGGTGCCCAGTGAGGCGGCCACGGTACCGACAATGACGAGGGCCGCGACCACGCTGCGGGTGATGAGCAACATGATCGCGAAAATTAGGATCAGGCAGGAGATCCCGGCGACCATCAGGTCGATGATGACACCTTGCTGCATGTCGGAATACATCGACGCGGTCCCGGCTAGATACACCTTTGAGCTCTCCAGCGGAGTTCCCTTGATGGCATCGGCCACGGCGTCTTTGACTCCCGCGACGTGCTTGATCCCTTCGACCGAGGCGGGGTCACCCTGGTGGGTGATGATGAACCGGACCGCTGTGCCGTCGGGCGAAACGAACATCTTCAACCCGCGTTTGAAATCGGGGTTTTTGAAGACTTCCGGCGGCAAGTAGAAAGAGTCATCGTTCTTGGCTTCGTCGAAGTATTGCCCCATCAGAGTTGAGCCCTCGGCTCCCTCCTGCGAATGGGCTTGGGTACCGGCCATCGTGCTATGGGTCGAGAGCATGAAGTTGCGCATCGTCTTCATCGAGTCGATGGTCGCTGGGAAATCGGCGAGCAGTTGGGGCATCAACCGATCCAAGCGGTCGAGATCGACCGTGAGCCCGCTGATCTGGTCGGAGAGTTCGTCGATGCCGTCGAGCGCGTCGAAAAGGGATCGCAACGACCAGCAGACAGGGATGTCGAAACAGTGCTTTTCCCAATAGAAGTAGCTTCTAATGGGCCTGAAGAAGTCGTCGAAATCGGCAATGCGGGCGCGCAGCTCATTGGTGGTGTCTGCCATCTCATGCGTTCTGCCGACCATGCTGTGGGTGGTCGCGGTGAGTTCTTTCATGATGCCGTACATGTGCTCCATGGTGGCGATCGTTTTACCCAGCTCGTCGGCCTGCTCGAGCATTTGAGCCATGGTGTCGTTCATGAATTTGGCCGTCTGCAGTGTGCCGGAGTTCTGCATCGCGATCTGGAACGGGATCGAACTGTGCTCGATCGGTGCACCCAGCGGCCTGGTAATGGTTTGCACGCGTTCGATGCCGCGAAGATGGAAGACGCTCTTGGCGACCCGGTCGACGACGAGCATGTCCGCCGGATCGCGTAGATCGTGATCGGCCTCCAACATGAGCAACTCGGGATTCATCCGCGCTTGCGAGAAATGCCGTTGCGCTGCGGTCATGGCGACGTTGGCAGGCATATCGTTGGGCGTGAATTTTTGGTCGTCGTAGTTCGGCACGTAGGTCAGCAAGCTAATGAACCCAATGATCGCGATGGCCGCGGTCACCACGATGATCGGCTTGGGCCAGCGCACTACGGCCGTGCCCACTTTGCGCCAACCCCGCACGTCGACTGCGCGTTTCGGATCGAAAAGACCGAACCGCGAGCCGATCGCCAGCACTGCCGGTGCCAGTGTCAGCGCGGCGAACACGATGACCAGCAGCGCAATGGCGCAGGGCAATCCCATGGTTTGGAAATACGGTAGCCGAGCAGCGGTAAGGCACAGGCAGGCACCCGCGATGGTCAGGCCTGAGCCCAAAATCACATGCGACACGCCTTGGTACGCGGTGTAGAAGGCCGCCTCGCGGTCTTGGCCGATAGATCGCGCTTCGTGGTAGCGGCCCAGCAGGAAGATCACGTAGTCGGTTCCCGCGGCGATGCTGAGCATGGTGATCATGCTGACTGCGTAGGGCGTGAGTCCGATGATGTTGAGATTGCCGGCGGTGGCAGTAATACCTTGAGCCGCAAAAAGTTCGATGCCGATCATCACGAGGCACAGGATGGAGGTGACGACCGACCGATAGACCACCAGCAGCATCACGAAAATGACGGCGATGGAAACCAGCGCCATCGTCGCCATGCTCTTATGGCCGACGATACTGGTATCGGCGTTGAGCACGGTGTTGCCGGCCACGTAGGCCTTCACCCCTTGCGGTGCTGGCGTGTCGGTGACAATCTTGCGCACAGCGGCGACCGATTCGTGACTGGGCGTGGTGCCTTGCGCACCATTGAGGAAGACCTGGACATATGCGGCCTTACCATCCGGGCTTTGCGAACCGGCCGCCGTCAGCGGGTCGCCCCAGAAGTCCTGGACATTCTGGACATGCTTGTGATCGTCCTTGAGCTTGCTGACGATGTGGTTGTAGAAGTCGTGCGCGCTGTCGCCGAGTTTGTCTTGCCCTTCCAGGACCACCATCGCAGTGGAGTCGGTATTGAACTCCTTGAACTTCTCGCCGATGTGCATCATGGATTTGAACGCCGGGGCGTCCCTCGGCGTCATCGGAACGGAGTGCTGCGTGGCAACTTCGTCGAGAGAAGGGGACAGCACACCCAGAGCGACCGCAACGAACAGCCAACCCAGGGTGATTGGCAGTGACAGCACGCGGATGAGCCGGGGGATGACCGGCAGATCGGACTTCAAATGCGGGTTACTCATACGGATTTCACCAAGCAGTAGACGAACGGTTGGTACTCGCTGGTGTGGCGGTCGTCGCGCACCTGGCCATCGACGATGACGCGACACCGCAGGGCATGCACCGCGGTGCTGCCTTGAGCGACTATGTTGGCCGACATCGACGGCAGCGTCGTGACGATGGTGAACGACCACGGCAACGGGGCGGTATCAACGAGGTGTGGCTGACCGTTTTCGTCGAGGTAGTTGGCGTTCACCGTCCCGTCTGGCACACCGGTTATCTCATAGGTGATGTGCTTGGGGTGAAACGGCTTGGTGTCACCGGCGTTGCCCTCACCACTCGCCACCCCACCGTTGACCCCGAACGTGTCACGAATGCGAACAACTGCATACGCACCCAGCGAAATCACAACAACAAGAAGCAGCGGCATCCATGCCCTCCGCAAAATACTGAACATGCGCTACCTCCTCACTTTTCGCCCGCAGTCGGGGGCCACCCGCCCGACGGAGACAACCGCCGAAACACCACCCGCACACCCCAAGGCCTAGCTGGAACTCAAGTTCCGTGTACCGATCGTCGAGAACTGTACAGCACGGGCAGAGGGTTTTCTCGCCAGAACCTCGGTCGAAGCCGGGCGGCAACGTCACTTCCAATCCGCCACCAGTGAACAGCGCCCGGGGCGGCGTCCGGTTTTGCGACCCGTGGCCCTAGACCGCTCCCATGATTGCGCTTCTGTTGGCCCACAAGGTGATAGCTGTCTGGACCTCCAGCCGAAATGGAACAATTCCGCTCGACTCCGGAGCCATCTGCGCCGGCTAATTGGTGACTGCTTGAAAGCGATGGATTCAGTAATAGGTACCGGGCGCGGATGCTCCGCCCGGAGGTTGGTAGCCAGCGGCTGAGTTCCGCAGCTGCCATATCAGCTCAGGGCAAAGCAAGTTAACCGCATAGGAGACTAGGTAATTAGCCGCGAACTCATCGTTGGGGGTGACGTCACTCTTGACCTCACCCATGACTTGCCCGTAGCCCTCGCCCCGGCCGACTTTGTCGCAAATTCCGTGGCCATAGCCCAGCGCGTCATTGTCAGGAAATCCGTAGTGCCGCCGCACCACCACGTCGTACACGTACTCGACCTCGGGCGCCGGAGCGGCATGTACCCGCGGTGGTGACGTCAACAGGAGCCCGTCGATGGCAACTGCGCCGGCGATCAAAGCAGCCAGCGATTTCCAACGCTTCATGGTTGGCGGCTCGAACGTGTGGCCTGCATCGCCACAATTGGGTCCAAAAGTGCACCTTGGTCCACCCGTTGAGCTGATCGGCTTCGCACGGCAGTGGGCATAGATCCAGACGTTAAACTATATAACGGATAAGGTCCAGGTGCGTCATCATAGAAGTCCACTCACACCACGCCCTGGCCGACCCTGATCGGGATTCCCATCGGTGAGATAGGCCAACGGGTAGGGCTCCGACAGTTGCGCCCACGCCCGATCCTCGGGAGCGCGACGCCCCCGCCTCCTGGTCCAGCGTGTGCAGATAACTCAAATTCACGCGCCGTGCTGACGCTCAAGATGTGCCGCCCGAAGTGTGGCGCGAACGACTTTGCCTGCACTGTTCAGCGGCAGCTCGGTGACCGAATACCAATACTGTGGAATCTTGAAACCGGCGAGCTTGACCCGGGCGAAAGACCCTAGCTCCTCGGGCCGTGGCGGATGCACCAAATCTGTCGGAACTATGAACGCGGCCAGGGTTTCTCCGAGTCGCGTCTCTGGCACGCCCACGACGCCGACGGCGGCAACCCCGGGGTGGGCGCTGAGCACATTCTCGACTTCCAGCGGATAAACGTTCTCTCCACCGCGAACCACCATGTCGTGCCGACGACCGCAGAGGCGGAGATAACCGTCGGCATCCACCACACCCAGATCACCGGTGCGCAGCCATCCGTCGGCCGCCTGGCCGGAAAGGTGGGCCGCGGCGGCGAACACTTCGCCGATTCCTGCCGGGTCCGGCTGGTCGATCTCCAGGCGAAGGCCGTCCACCGGCCGGCCGACGGTAGACAGAATGTCGGGATCCTTGACCGCGGCCAACCGGTGGTCCGCTGGGCCCAAGCTGGTGATCGGACTGCCCTCGGTTTGGCCGTAGAGGCTGACCATCGCGACGTCGGGCAACACGTCAAGAACGCGTCGCAACGTGTCGACGGTGATCGGCGAGGCACCGTAGATCAATGTCTTCAGCGGAACCGCGTCGAGAAGCCCCTTGCCGAGCAACATCTCGATCATGGTCGGAACGAGTAGGCAGTGGGTGGCACCGAGTTGCTTCAGGCTGTGCCACCAATCGAAGGAGAATCTGTTGGTACAGATAACCGCCGCCCCGGCCGTGAGCGCCACCAGGACGTTGCCCAGTCCCCCTATGTGATGCAGCGGTGAGCCGGTGGCATAACGGTCGACAGGGCCGATGCCGATCACGCGGCGCAATAGCTCGGCGCGGGCGTCGAGCACTCGCTCGGTGAGCGAAACGAGCTTGGGGACCCCAGTCGTCCCGGCGGTGTGCAGGCAGATCGCTGTGGGACCGGGTTGTGGATGCAACGACCGATCCGACACCGGCAGGAAAGGTATTGTCACCGCCCGTATCCCAACCGCGTCGCCGACCTGCCGGGCAGCCCCGGCGAACTCGGCCTCAGCGAGCAGGACTGGCGAGCCGCTCCGACGCACCATTGCGGCCAGCTCTGTCGGAGTCTGCCGGGGCCCAAGTAAAGCGAGCGGTCTGTTGGCGGCGGCGCCGCCCAACAGCAGGGCAAGCGCGCAGGCATTGGTGGTGAGCAACGCGGGGATCGGTCGACCTGCCGGCACGTTGAGGTCGCAGAGCAGGTCCGCGGCCGCGACCGCCTTACCGATCAGTTCGCGTCCACTTACAGAGCCCACTTCGCCGATGACCGCCACGCGTTCACTGCGTTCGTGGACTGCGCAAATCCGCTCGAGCCACGTCATCCGAGTGATTGAACCGGACTGGTCGGGTGGGTATCTCGCAACATCTCTCCTCACCGTTTCACCAAAGCGATAAATAGTTTACTGTTTGTGTGGACTGTACGAAGGAGGCCGTCGCACCGTGCGCATTATCGTCACCGGTGGAAACAGTGGCGTCGGGAAGGCGACCGCGCACGCAATGGCCGCTGCCGGCCACGAAGTGGTCATCGCCTGCCGCTCCTTGACGAAGGCGCACCAAGCCGCGGCGTCGATGCCCGGCGACGTCGCGGTGCGCGAGCTGGATCTGGCCGACCTCACCAGCGTGCGCAAGTTCGCCGACACCGTCGACTACGTCGACGTGCTGGTGAACAACGCCGGTGTGTTGGGCTTGCCACTGACTCGGACAGCCGACGGCTTCGAGGCTCACATGGGCATCAATCACCTAGGCCACTTCGCGTTGACATGCCTGCTCGGCGACCGGATCCGCGATCGGGTGGTGGCGGTGGCCAGCACCAACTACAACACCGCCCGCATGCACTTCGACGACCTCAACTACCACCGTCGCCGCTACAACCCATGGTCGGCGTACGGGGAGTCCAAGCTGGCGAACCTGTTGTTCGTGCGCGAACTGGTGGCCCGCGGCAAGACCGCCTACGCCTCCGATCCCGGCATGACCGACACCGGCATCACCAGCAACGGTTCAGGCGTGTTGCAGTGGGCGGGCCGAGTGCTCTCGCCACATATCGCGCAGAGCCCGGCCGACGGTGCCCGCTCGACCATTCAGGCGATCACCACGACGCTGCCCAACGGCACCTACATCGCGCCGCGCGGCCTGATGCACCAGTGGGGAAAACCAAAGCCCGCCACACTCAGAGACAAGGCCCGCGACGCGGACAGCGCGCGACGACTCTGGGAGATCTCTGCCGAATTGACCGGTTGCGAGTGGCAGGGCAGCCGTCCATGATCGTTGACCGACTCCTGCCGACACCCGAAGCACGCGAACTGGTTCGACTCGCGGCCGATGTCGCGGACAAGGTGCTTGATCCGATCGTCGATGAGCATGAGAAGAACGAGACCTATCCCGAGGGAGTCTTTGCCACCCTGGGGGAGACCGGGCTGCTGACACTGCCGCACCCGGAGCAGTGGGGCGGTGGCGGGCAACCGTACGAGGTGTACCTACAGGTTCTCGAGGAGTTGGCGGCTCGGTGGGCGGCAGTCGCCGTAGCAGTCAGCGTCCACGTGCTGTCCTGCCATCCGTTGATCGCGTTCGGCACCGACGAACAGCAACAGGAGTGGCTGCCGACCATGTTGGGTGGTCACACGATCGGCGCCTACAGCTTGTCCGAGCCGCAGGCCGGTTCCGATGCCGCCGCCCTGACCTGTAAGGCCACCGCGACCGACGGTGGTTACCGCGTCAACGGCGCCAAGGCCTGGATCACCCACGGCGGCATAGCCGATTTCTACAGCCTATTCGCCCGCACTGGTGAAGGTGGACAAGGTATTTCGTGCTTTCTGGTCGACAAAGACACCGAAGGACTCACGTTCGGCAAACCCGAGGAGAAGATGGGCTTGCATGCCATTCCGACTACCACGGCGCACTATGACAATGCGCTCGTGCCTGCCCAACGCAGGATCGGCGCCGAAGGGCAGGGCCTGCAGATCGCCTTCAGTGCATTGGATTCCGGACGCCTTGGCATCGCCGCGGTAGCCGTCGGACTGGCGCAGGCAGCCCTCGACGAGGCCGTTTCCTACGCCCAGCAACGGACGACGTTCGGTCGCAAGATCATTGACCATCAGGGCCTGGCTTTCCTGCTGGCCGACATGGCTGCCGCGGTCGACTCCGCGCGTGCCACGTACCTGGACGCGGCGCGGCGCCGCGACGCAGGACTGCCGTACTCGCGCAACGCTTCCGTGGCGAAGCTGATCGCCACCGATGCCGCCATGAAGGTCACCACCGACGCCGTGCAAGTGTTCGGCGGCTACGGCTACACCAGGGATTACCGTGTCGAGCGCTACATGCGCGAAGCCAAGATCACCCAGATCTTCGAGGGCACCAACCAGATTCAGCGGCTGGTGATCGGTCGATCGTTGGTCGGATCATGAACTACCAACGTCCCCAGTTGCGATTGGCGCCCAGCCCTACCGCCGAGTCGCTTGCGTTCTGGACCGGTGGTCGCAACGGCGAATTACTGATCACCCGCTGCCACGGCTGCGGCCACTTCTTTCACCCGCCTGGGCCGGCGTGCTGGCGTTGCCGAAGCACTGACGTTGCACCAGAACCCGTCTCCGGCCGGGCAGTTGTCGCGGCATATACGGTGAACCGCCAGAACTGGATTCCCGGTTTCGAACCGCCCTACATCGTGGCGATGGTCGAGCTTGCCGAGGAGCCCGATACCCGGCTGATTTCGAATGTGGTCGACGTTGCCCCGGACGCGATCAAGGTCGGGATGGCCGTCGAGGTCTTCTTCGAAGACTGGACCGCGCTCTCGGGCGAAGAGGAGAGCCGGGTATGGGTGCCGCTGTTCCGGCCGGTCAAGACGGGGTAGTAAGCCGGTCCATCCAAAGGGTCCCAAAACCAGTTCATGCCTTGGCTCCGGTGATAACGTGACAGTCGACTGTCATTGTTGAATCTCACTGATGAGGATTGTGATGACCGGACAAGCCCCGCACGTAACGCTCCAGTCCGCCGAGGACATCACGCCTGCGATTCTGACGTCGCTGTTACGCCGACGCGATCCCGAGGCTACGGTCACCCGCGTCACGATTGGGCACACCTGGCAGGGCACTACGTCGCACCTACACCTCGACGTGGCCTACGCCGATCCGCAAACCCGACTTCCACAGCGGCTCTTCATCAAAACGCAATTGGGAACGGTGCACGACCTGCCGAAGGCGTTCGATGAGTCGCTGTCCGAAGGCGGCGGCGGGACTGTTCTGTATGACGACGAAACGAGGTTCTACCGCGACCTGCGCCCAGACCTGAGCGTCGAGACCATGGCGACCTACTTCGCCGACCACCTCGAGGGTCCGTCGCAGTTCCTGATCCTCGGAGAGGACATCACACTGCGCGGCGCGCAGGTCCCCGACGCGGTAGCCGGCCTTACTGTCGAGCAGGCCGACGCGCTGCTCACAACGTTGAGCCAACTGCATGCTCCGTTCTGGGGCAGCCGACGCCTGGCGAACGGCGGCGACCTGTCTTGGTTACAGGACCCCGTCACCGGCGGGTTCGCACACTTTCTGCGCGACAACGGGTTCGCGATAATCCGCGCTCTCGTTGATGCCCCCTACAAGAAGGCGCTGCTCGATGCTGCCGGCACTGACATGGACGGAATGGAGGCCGCTTTCTGGAGACTCCAGGACCGGGTGGCCCGCGAGCCGGTCACGGTGCTGCACGGGGATCCACATCCACGCAACACGTATGTGCTGCCCGACGGCCGAATGGGTCTCCTCGACTGGCAGCTGATTCGGCGCGGCTCGTGGTCACACGACGTCGGCTATGCGTTGATCGCCGCGCTATCCCCGGAGCTTCGGCGGGCCCACGAGCGCGAGTTGCTGGACAACTATCGCGGCCGGCTGCTCGACGCCGGCGTCACCTCGCTACCCGACCGCGAGTCCATGTGGACCGCGTATCGCGAGAGCCCGGCCTGGGGCTTCTGCATGTGGGCGATCGCGCCCGACCAGATGTATTCGGTCGAGGTCGTGGGCGCCGTGCTTGGCCGCTTCGCGGAGGCCTATTACGACCTGGGCACCGGCACGGTGTTGAGCTGACTCCGTGCGGCAGCAGCCGTCAGGTCATGTTCATGCCGGCGTCGAGCATTAGCGTTGTGCCGGTGTAATACCGGCCACTGTCCGAGACGAGGAACAACACCGTCTCCGAGACATCAGACGGTTCGATCACCGTCACCGGTAGGGCGTTTGCCATCGCCTTAGCGAGATGCTCATTCTGGGCGATCACCTCAAACAGCGCCGGATTCTCCACGATCATCGCGGTGTTGACACCGGTCGGTGCGATCGCCATGACACGGATATTTTTGGCTGCCATACGCTGTGCGTAGGCCCGTACCAGTCCAGTGACGCCGATTTTGGCCGCGGCGTACGCATCCGCGCCGCCGCTGCCGTCAGTCAGTGCCTTCAGACCAGCCATCGAGCTGGTGGCGACTATGGCACCGCCGCGATCGGACTTCATCATGTGGGCGCTTGCGATCTGCAGGGTGTTCCACACACCGGTGAGCAGCACGCCGATGCCGAGTTCCCACGCCGCCTCGGGATCGGGCTCGTCGACCCGGTTCAATACGATCCCCGCGTTAGCCACCACCGTATCTATGTAGCCGAATTCTGCGACGCCATCGTCGAAAGCGGCCTGTAGTGTTTTGCGATCGCGGACATCAGCCTGACGGGCGATCATCCGCTGACCGGTCTTCTCCACCAAGTTGACGGTCTCGTCGAGGTCTTCCGGCGTGGCCATCGCATACAGCACGCCGTCGAGTTGGCGACAGATGTCGACACCAACGATATCGGCACCTTCCTCGGCTAACCGGACAGCGTGCGACCGTCCCTGGCCCTTGCCAGCTCCGGTGATGAAGGCGACGCGACCGTCCATTCTGCCCATCTGCCACTCCCAGCCTTTACTTGGTGACGAATTCGGGTATGCGATAACCACTTTCGCCGAGATCGACGATGCGTAGCTCAACGTCCTGTCCGATTCGGACGTCGGCGGGATCGACGTCGATGACGGCGTTGATCCGCAAGCCCGGCTGCTCCGCAAGTTCGACCAGCCCGACGACATAGGGAGGCGTACGGCCGGGGACCAGGGCCTGGCGGACGACGATGTAGCTGAAGATCGTGCCGGCACCGCTGACTTCCTCGAAGTGCACGGGACCACCGGTGTACCGGCTGCGTTCCAACGGCGGATGGATCCATTTCCCGGTGTCGTCGCAGCGGCACAACATCAACTTACCGTTCTTCAGACCCTCCCAATACGGCGCCGAATCAGGGTCGGGTACCGGAATTGGGGCTACCAGTGCAGGATTCGTCACGGGTGCTCCTTGCTGTAGACGTTCGCACCACCGAAGGGCCCGCCGCCCGCGGTAACCAGTGCCAGTTGAGCGCCCTCGACCTGACGCACACCAGCCGCGTGGCGCAGTTGCAGCGCTGCCTCGTAGTGGTGGTTGAGGCCGTGAATATAGCCCTCGGACAGCAGCCCACCGTGCGGGTTGACCACCACGTCACCGCCGTAGGTGGCGCGTCCGGTCGAGAAGAACTTGCCCACTTCGCCTTTCTCGCAGAAGCCGAAACCCTCCATGGTCGCCATCACCGTGTACGTGAAGCAGTCGTACATGCAGGCGACATCCATGTCGGCAGGGGTAAGCCCCGTCTTCTCCCAGATCTTCGGTCCTGCTGTGCGCGAGTACATCTCGGTGGGATCGTCCCACTCGCTCCAGCCGGCACCACCCTGTGAATTCGACGATCCGACCAGCCACATCGGGGGCTGCTTGGTGTTGCGGGCGATGTCCTCTCCGACGATCAGCACCGCTACCGCGCCGTCGACCTCCGAAGTGCAGTCCAGTACCCGGAACGGCTCGTTGATCCAGCGCGCCGCCAGATAGTCGTCCATGGTCAGCGGTTCGCGTCTCAGAGCGTGTTCGTTAGGCCCCGCATGATTGCGTTGAGTGATCGCGATGTGCCCCAAATCCTCACTGGTGGAACCGTACTCATGCTGATGGCGACGGGCCCACATCGCGAACCACTGCGGCGGCACCATGAAACCGGACGCCGTGTCGAACTGGTCGTGGTGCTGCACCTGCATCGGTCCCTCAATATGGCCGAACCGGTAGCCCGAGCGGCCGTTGAGCGACCGGTACACCAGCACGGCCTTGCACATGCCGGCCTCGATCACCGCGGCGGCGGTGGCGATTTGGTCAGCCACGAGATTGCCGCCGCCGTACATGGCGTTGGCCCAAGCCAATTCGTCGATGCCAAGCGCCCATCCGACGAAGATCGGCTGCTCGGAGTCGTTGGCCATGAAGGTGCAGATGCCGTCGACGTCGGCCGGCGTGAGGCCGGCATCAGCGATGGCATCGCGGCAGGCAGCCACGGCCATCCCGCGGGTCGTGCGGCCGGAGTTGCGGGAGTACTCGGTACGACCGATCCCGACGACGGCACAGGTCATGTGGCTCTCCGATCTACTTAGGCGCCGGATCGCGGGGCAGGCCCAGAATGCGCTCCGCGATCAGGTTTCTGACGATTTCCGACGTACCGCCAGCGATAGTCAGGCACCGGCTGAACAGATAGTCGTGCACAACTTCGGGTTCCTCACCGACCAGGATGGCCCGGTCGGCAATCCGCAGCGCCAACTCTGCCACCCGCTGAGCATGCTCAGCCCCGAACAGCTTGGCGATGTTGCCTTCGATCCCGGCCCCGGCGTCGAAGACGGCGCGGGCAGCCTGCCGCAGGTTCAGCGTGGCCAAGGTGTAGGACTCGATCAGCAATGCACCGACCTCGCGGGCAACGCCACTGTCGCCGGGTCGGTGCCGCTCCAACAGATCGATCAAAGCTTCGGCCGTCATGGTGACAGAGCCACCGCCGATCGACACCCGTTCGTTGCCGAACGCCGCCATCGCCACGCTCCAGCCGTCGTTCACGGCGCCGACCACGTCGCGATCGGGCACGAAGACGTCGTCGAAAAAGACTTCGTTGAACAGCGTCTCGCCGGTGATCTCGGTGAGCGGGCGGATCCGCACCGCCGGATCGGAGAGGTCAATGATCATCGCCGTAATGCCCTTGTGCTTACGCGCTTTCGGATCGGTGCGCACGGTGGCCAGCCCGCGTTGGCAATTCACCGCATCACTGGTCCATACCTTTTGACCGCTGACCACCCAGCCGTCGGCGACCCGCGTGGCCTTGGTGGCAACTGCCGCCGCGTCCGAGCCCGCGCCGGGCTCACTAAAGAGTTGGCACCACCGCAGCTCGCCCTCGAGGCTCGGCCAGATCAATCGGTCTACCTGCTCCTTGCTGCCGTGCTGCAGGAGCGTCGGAACCACCCATTCGCCGAGTCCGAGGCTGGGTTTGTCCAACCCATCCAGGGCGTCCTCGATGATCAACTGCTCTACGCTGTCAGCGGCCCGTCCGTACGGCGCGGGCCAGTGCGGTTGCAGATAGCCGCTACGCGCCCAGAGCCGTTGGCGCTCAACGGCGTCGGACGCCTCGAGTTCGGAACGGAAATCCAGGGCGGCCTGCCGATATTGCTCGGCACCCTCGGGTAGGTCCACCGATTGACGCCGGCGCACGCCGTTGAGCTGCAGCGCGATGACCTTGTCCCGCAGTGCATCCTGATCACCGGCGAAGGCCTGCAGGACGGTGGCCCGCCTGATGTAGAGGTGGGCGTCGTGCTCCCACGTATAGCCGATGCCGCCGTGCACTTGCACGTTCTGCAGCGACACCCGCTGATAGGCGGTCAGCGCGTGTCCGGCGGCCATCGTGGCGGCCAGTTCGGCCTCCGCACCGACGGCGCGCGCGGCGTCCCATGTCGCGGCAGTGGCGAGCTCGGTGTCGACAAGCATGTTCGCGCAGTGATGTTTGATCGCCTGGAACGAGCCGATGGGCCTACCGAACTGCTCACGGCCGGCGGCGTACGCCGTGGCCATCTCGGTGCAGGCGCCCAAACCGCCGACGGCTTCGGCCGCGGCCAGCAGACGAAGGATCCGCACCGCTACCCCGGCTGCGCCGGGGAAAACCTCGGCGACGTGAACGGAGTCCAGGCTGGCCACGATCACCGGTGCGAGCAGCTGATCCACTGAGTCAATGGTTCGGATGCTGACCCCGTCACCGGCCTGCACCAGGACGAGGTCGTCGCCGGAAGGAAGCAAGAAAAGGTCGGCGGCCGCTTCGGCCAGGGCGGGCACCGCAGCCGCTGAGACCGTCGAATCACGAACGGCGACATCGCTGTTCGTGCCGATACCCGCGACCACGTCACCGGATACCAGCCGCGGCAACCACCGCTCACGCTGCTCGTCAGTCCCTACTTCGGAGATCACCGCGGACACCGCGACGGTGGGAAGAAATGGCCCACCAACCGCGGCGCGACCGAGCTGCTCCAACACAATCGTCAGTTCAGGCAGTCCGTAACCCTGACCGCCGAATCTTTCGTCGATGTGCAGCCCAAGCCACCCGGTGGAGACCATCTCTTTCCAGAGCCCATCGGTCGACCACCACGCACCGCTCTTTTCGCGGTCGAGCAGGATCCGGCGGGCACCCACGGTGCCCGCGCGCCCGGCCACCATCGCGGCCGCGACTTCGGCGAGCGCGCGATGATCTTCGGTTATCGCCAATGGCATTGGCAGCTCTCCGTTCTGGTCACCACGGGTTACCGAAAGCCTCGCGGTAGGTCACCGACGTCGCCGGGCGGCGGCGCGGTGGTGAAAGCTTGCGTGCGGGCAGGCCCACGTAGACCGCGGCCATCGGTATCAGGTTTTGCGGCAGCTGCAGCAGTTCCCGCACACGATCGACACCAAAGGTAGTCAGACCGGTGGTCAGACACGAGCCATATCCCAGGTCGGCAGCGGCAAGCAGCATGTTCTGCACGGCGGGGTAGATCGACGACGGTGCATAGCTCTCCGGCACGCGATCCGTGTCGGCGCACACCACTATGACAACCGGCGCCGCGGCGAAGCCGCCTTTGCTGAAACCGAATTCGAGGTCGGCGACCAGCACCTTGTCTTCGACACTTTGCTTGACGAAGTCGCCGCCGCCGGCATTCCACGTCTCCGTCCACCAAGACGCGAGAAGTGCACGGTTGCCCTCGTCGCGAACCACGATGAACGTCCAGGGCTGAGAATTCTCCGCGCTCGGCGCGTGCACGCTGGCCGCCAACATCTGCTCGACGTCGGAATCGGGTACTTTGCCGTCCGGGTCGAATCGCCGACACGCCCGCTGGGCGCGAATACCGGCGAGCAGCTCGCCCACTAGCGGTCCGCCTGCACGCGTTCGCCGCGCGGCGTCCATCCCGTGAGCGACACCGTGGTCAGATCAAGCCACTCCCCTAGTGTGAGGGTTCCGGCCATGACACGTTTTAGAAATTCCGCCATGACGACATCGGGCTCGTTGTCCAGCTCGTAGATCACCATGTAACGGTGGGTCGGCGGCGGGAGCTGGGCCGGCAGATCCTCGTCGTCGGGCACCTTCAGTTCGGTGATGTCGTAACGCTGCGCCGCAACCACTCCCGGAACGTCGAGCACCTCCGGTACATGCTGAGTGTCATACCACTTGTTGAAGGCATCATCTTCACCCTCGATCGGGTTGGTGAGCGCTATAAACAGGTTCGGAGCCACGTGACACGCCTTTCGCAACAACCAGGGATTGGACCCACAATATGACAGTCCACTGTCACAGTCAACGTCAGACTCATGGTTCGCCGACGGCGTGACCTGACCGGGCGCCGAACCGGCTGGGTCCGCCGCCGGAGCCTTGACGTTTGTCAGTAGACTGCCATAATGGGCGGGCCACGGTCGGGTGCGCGAGAACCATCAGTCGGCGCTCCGCCCCCGGACCACGAAATCGGAAGGCGCCAGATGAGATTCACGGTTTACCTACCCAATTGCATGCACGTCGCCGCCATCACGCAGCCCTGGGAACATCAGCTCTCCGGTGCCGACATTGCGCGAGTCGCCCAACACGCCGAGCAGCTGGGTTATTCGATGGTATTTCTGCCAGAGCACTTCCTCACCCCGACGGCTCATCTCGAGTTGTCCGGGGATCATTACTTCGACGCCACCACTGCCCAGGCCTTCGTCGCAGGCGCCACCTCGACGATCACCGTCGGCTCGATGGTCACCATTCTGCCGCTGCACAATCCGATCATCGCCGCCAAGCAGATCGCAACGTTCGACTGGCTCAGTGGCGGTCGCGCTCAGACCACCGTCGGTGTCGGCTGGCTTAAAGAGGAGTACGACGCGATCGGTGTCCCGTTCACCAAGCGCGGCCGCATTGCAGACGAATATCTCGAGGCGATGTTCGAGTTGTGGCATAGCGATTCGCCAAGTTACGACGGTGAATTCGTCAAGTTCGACGACATCGCGTTCGGGCCCAAGCCGATCTCCACACCGCACCCGACGGTGTGGATGGGCGGAGACGCCGACGCGGTACTGCGCCGGGCGGCCCGGTTCGGAGATGGCTGGGCGCCATGGCTCACCAAGCCCGACGAGCTGCCGGCCAAATTGGATTACCTACGCTCGCAGCCCGGGTTCGACGACCGGCCGTTTTCGGTGTTCTACAGCCTGGCGGTGTTGTCCGTCGGTCAGGAGCACGCCATCGTCGACGACCCGAATGCGCAGTTCGGCCAAAGCGCCCAGCAGGTCATCGACAACTGCAACATGCTGGCCGAGCGCGGCGTCACGGACACGTGGGTTAACCCACCAGCGCTGGACGGGCTCAGCGCCTACCTCGACCACATGCAGTGGGTAGCCGAGGAAATCATCCCCAAGGTCGGATGAGCGTTCCGCGACAGCCGCGAGATCTATTGACCCCTCGACGACGGCTTGATGTTCAGCGGCACCGATTGCAGCGACATCGTCCCGGTCGGCCAGGGCATCTGTGGCGGCTTGCCCAGCGCCAGAGTGTATTCGGGAATGCGTGAGTGCCACTCCTCGAGGATCAGCCTTAGTTCGAGACGCGCCAGATGTGAACCCAGACACCGGTGCGGTCCACGCCCGAATGCGAAGTGCACGACCTTGCTGTCGAGATGAATCTGGTCGGCATCCTGGTATCGACGCGGATCGCGGTCGGCGCTGCCATAACTGAGCATGACCGTGGTGTCCTTGGGCACGAACCTGCCCGCCACTTCGACCCCCTCCGTGGTGACACGTGGCGCAAACGGAACAGGACCGTCGACGCGTAAGATTTCTTCGATAAACGCCGGTATGAGCGTGAAGTCGTGCGCAATACGCCGGCGCATGTCGTCGTCGGCCGCCAGCCTGGCTAAGGAGAACCCGACGGCGGAGGTGACGGTGTCGAGCCCGGCCAGCACGAACATGAAGCACAGGCCCAGGATCTCGTTGTCCGACATTCCGCCCTCGTCGGTGTCTTGGATCAACTGGGTGAGCATGTCGTTGCCGGTTGCATCGGCGCGCCGCTCGGCGATGTGCTCGGTCAAATAGCTGAACAGTTCCAGCGCATGAGCCATCACCTCCGGGGTCGCTTCGGTGCTACTCGGATCGGTGAACTGCAAGATCGCGTCCTTCCACTTCACCAGCCGGTCGCGGTCGGCCATGGGCAGCCCGAACAGTGTCAAAAACACCTGGGAGGGAAAAGGTGTCGCGAGATCGGGTACCACGTCGCACTCACCGCTCGCGACAATGGCATCGATCAACTCGCCCGCCTGCCTGCGTAGTTCGGGCTCACGCTCGGCCATTTTCTTCGGGCCGAAGAACGGGTCAAGCATTCGGCGGAAGCGGGTGTGATCTGGCGGATCGATCGCGATCGGTACCAACGGAACCGGACTTCCCAGCCGGTCGAAAGCCCGTGCCGACGAGAAGATCTCAGGTTTCTTGGCCGCGAACTCGACGGCCTCGGCACTGGTGAGCACGACCTCCTCGCCAGAACTCACCGCCTCGCCGGCCTCCCGCAGCTCCCGCCAAGCGCGCGTGCGGTCCTCCGCGAAGGGCAGATCGTTGATGTTCAGCGTTCCGGTCATGCCGAGCTCGGTCATTGAGACGAGATCCTCCCTACCCGCGCCGGCTGGCGCTCAAGTATCACTATGACAGTGCACTGTCATATATTGGGAAGTATCGTCGGTATCACCACGAGTGTCAACGATGTGCCGGCACCCGGAGTCGTTGTACTGTCGGGACACCCAGACGGGAAAGGGGATGGCGGATGGCCCGGGGCGACCGATCACCGCGGGACGCGCATGCGGACCGGGTCCGCAATGCTCTGCTGAACGCGGCCCTGGACCTGTTCAGCACTAACGGTTACGACGAGACCACCACGGACCAGATCGCCGAGAGGGTGGGCGTCTCGCCGAGGACCTTCTTCCGCTACTTCCCAACCAAAGAGTCGGTGCTTTTCTTCGGCGAGTACGACTTCATCGACGCCGTGAGCGGGGTCTACCTCGCTCAACCGGAGGAGGCATCAGACTTCGAGGCGTTGGCGAATTCATTCGCGTTGCTTGCACCAGGACTCAAGCGCATCCGTAAACGGATCGCGCAGTACCACGACGCCGTCGCATCGTCGCTCGTGTTGCTGGGCCGCGAACGCAAAAACCACGAGGCCAACGCCGAGACCGTCGCTCAGGTGATCGCGGAACGACGCCGGATGCCCACCCCCGACAGCGAATGCCGGCTCTTGGCGGCCGTCGGCATGCTGCTCGTCGAGCGCGCCCTCAATCAGTGGCTTTCGACGCCAGGCCGTTCACTAGACGACCTGATCCGCCAGGAATTCGCCGCCCTGCCCGCGGTGCTGAAGTAGGGCGAGCTAGCGATCGTCGAAACGGGTGCCGTCGGGGCACGCCCGCGGGGTGCCCGGTCCGCAGTACTGCGTGCGCAGATAGCTCGGGTAGGTCTGGGTCGGCCCCGCGTAAAGGCCCGCGAAGTTCACCGGCAGGTCGTACACGCCGATCGCCACCACGTGCAGAAACCCGGTGACCGCGAGCACCCTCAGCAGTCCTCTGGCCCGTGGCCCTGCCCACCCCAGCGTCTCCACACCCGCCTCCACCCTGATCTGGCCGGCGCGGTTGCGAAAGAACATCAGCGCTCCGCTGGAGCTGAGCACCAGCGACCACAGGATCGGGCCGTAGAGCGGTATCTGCATCGTCTGACCCGCCCAGAGCGTGACGCCGGGAATCGACGCCGGATAGCCGAGCAGGCCGTGGCGCACCGCAAAGATCTCGAGCGGAAACTCGATGACGTACACCGCAAGCCAACCGGCGCAGAAGGTGCGGACGGGCCCCAGCGTCGGCCATCGGTGCCGCGCCCGTCCCATGGTCCACCGGGCGATCGAGCCCATGGCCAGCGGCATCCAGATGTAGATCATTCCGATCATCAGCACCGGCTCGGCCATCAATCGACCGTCGGGGCTGAGCCAGCCGGGGATGTTCTGCGTCCAGTTGCCGAAATTGAGCAAGCCGGCGTTGTAGAACAGTGCCGGCTGAAACCAGTTGATGAGGGGATCGTGCCACCATGCGATCGCCGATCCGATCACGATGGCAGCTTCGACGCAGAGTTGACGCTCGCGCACGCTCTTGCGGATCACGTAGCCGATGGCAGCCATTGCCAGTATGGGGCAGGCGATCTGGAAGGCGGTCATCGCCCAGTGGGTGGCCGCGGGGATCGGGTCGGGACCGGGATTCACCGGGGTCGCATTGCCCGACACGATCCAGGAGATGTAGACGTAAGCGGCGATGACGACGCACACCGTGCCGAGGCTCGACCAGAACAGCACCGGCCGAATCGTCTTGATCTGCGGAGGCTCGATGGCCGATGGCTCTGCCCGGCTAGAGGACTTCAGATCCGTCACTAGTAGCTCCTTTGGCACGACCTACCAAAGATGACAGTTCACTGTCATAGTGTCAATGTCCGGCATCGGATGCCGGGCTGCGAGCGGTATGCCGCAGCATTCGAGCCGTCATACAGCGGCACCCTCTATCACAGATTCTGGTGACAAACGAAATATAGTCAACTAGGTTACATATGTAGAAAGATCGGCTGAACGGAATGGGGTCCGCTCCCTCACCTGCCCGCTGAGAGGCAACGATGCTTTTCGCCACATCACAATTGGCACCACCGGCAACCCTCAACCCATCTGGCGTCTGGTTTTTCAACTGGGTGATACCGATCGCCGGCAGCATCTTCATCGTTCTGGCGATCGCCGACGTCATCCGGCGGCGGCGCCTGACCTGGGGATTCCTTTTCCTGTTCAACAGCCTCGCGGTGTATTGGATGGAGACCATCGGGGACTGGGGCCAGATGCTGTTCTACAGCCCGGCGTTCGCCCAGCACCATCTGCTCGAATGGCTACCGATCAAGACCCCTAACGATCCGTTGTTCATGCCGTTCGCCTACGCGGTGTATTGGGGGGTGCACGCGCTTCTGGTGTTGTGGCTGAGTCAATGGGTGTCCGCACGGTTCGGCTGGAGCATGCTCAAATCCATGTTGGTGCTTGCGATTCCAGTCAACTACATCTGGGACTTCGCCGTCGAGGGCACCGCCACGGCGATGGGATGGTGGACCTACGATCCCGGCATGGGGCCGGTTCTGGAGTGGGGCAACGGCGGTCGCATCACACTGCTCTGGACCATCGGCATCATGTGCATATGGCCCAACCTGATCGCCTATTGGGCCGGTAAACCGCCGATTCGCGGCCTCAACCATATTGAGCGATTCTGCCGGTTAGATCGCTTCACCGTCCCGCGGACCGCATTGCATGCGGCTGCCGACACCGAAAGTCGCGGCGGGACAGCCGTTGCCACCAAGCAATTGGTCTCGACCAAGCAGCAAGAATTCGACGACTACCTCAACTACGACGTGGCGATTCCGCGGTGGCGCTTCGAAATCATGCGACTGGGCGCCTGGTTCATCGTCTTCCAGGTCACCTTCTTTGTGTTCCTGATCATTCCGCTGGTGGTGTTGCGCACCGTGACCGGCGCCGACAGCCCCTACATTCCGTGATCCGAAAGGAGTCGTGGTGGCAAGCGAACGCATGAACAAGCTGCCCGCTGAATTCTTTCTTCCTCCGCAGACCAATGCCGCGCTGCAGCGAGAAACCGTCCGGCTTGTCGCGGCATGCGTGGCGTTCATCGTGATCCTCGGCGTCATCGTGGCGTTGACGCAAGGCATCGTCATTACGGTGTGATGCCATGGTCGGCCGGCGACTGATCTAACATTAGTGTCACTTCTAGCGGAGGTGATGGACGTGACGCCAGAGCGGCTGGTTGTCTGTGCAAGCCACAGCCCGGGTAAGGAGCGCGATGTCGAACACGCCTTCGGTCGCAGGTTCCGCTCGGCACTGACGTCGGCGGCCGAACGCGCGCAACACTTCGATCCCGACGTGGTGATCGTGTTCGGCGGTGACCACCGCCGCGCGTTTCGACACGTGGTACCCGCCTTCGGGGTCGCGTTGTCCGCATCGATTCTGGCCGAAGGCGGCCACCCGGCCGGCAACCTTGATGTCCCGTCCGCGGTGGCACGCCGACTGTGCGAACACCTGCTGTCGGCCGGGTTCGACGTCGCGGCATGTCGTGACATCGGACTGGATCACGCGTTCGCCCAGCCCGTTCGGGATCTGCTCGGCGACTTGGCGGTCAAGCCGGTCATCCCGCTGCCGGTGAACTGTGCCACGGCTCCGCTTCCGACTGGCCGTCGAGTGGCCGAGTTCGGCGCGGAAGTTGGCCGGTTCCTCGACGGGATCGCCGAGCGGGTGCTGGTGATCGGGACCGGAGGGTTGTCACATTCCCCGCCGAGTCTGGAGGTCGATACCTACGACCTCAGCGACGAAGACCGGGCGCGGATCATCGCCGAGGGTATGGCGGCAGCGCGCACCAAGATCCGTCCCGATTGGGACGCCGAAGTGTTGGACGCCATGTCGAACTGGGACGTCGCTTCGCTGATTCGGCTCGTCGACACCGCCCACACCCGTGCGGGCGCGGGCGCCAACGAGGTCAGGACCTGGCTTGCCGCGGGCGCCGCGGGCGGTGGGCGGCCGGTAACCCCGATGGTCTATGAGCCTGTGCCGGAATGGATCACCGGGATGGCCGTCGCTGCGTCAGCGTGATCGAGGCGCCACGCGCGCGGGCCGCGGTTGCGCGGCCGGGGTTCGGGAGAAGCGCGGCGCGGACGCCGGTTGACGGATCCCGTCGATGTCGACGAACACGTTGCGTGCCCGCATATGCGGATCGTCGATCGCCTCGGTCGCGGTCAGAACCGGCGTGACGCATGCGTCGCTATCCGAGAAAACCCGCGCCCAGTGGTCCCGAGTTTCCTCCCGGAATTTGTCCGACAGGGCATCCCGCATCGCGGGCCAGCCGGCACGCTCCCGTTGCGGGCCCAGAGTGTCCGGGTCGATCTCCAGCAGCCGCAGCAACTCGGCGAAGAAGGCCGGTTCAAGCGCACCCACGGCGACGTAGCCACCGTCCGCGCATTCGTAGGTGCGGTAGAACGGCGCCGAGCCATCAAAGATGTTGTCACCCCGCCCGTCTGACCACCGGCCGTCGCCGAGCATCGCCCACAGGATGTGGCCCAGCATCGGTGCGCCGTTGACAATCGCGGCATCGATCACCTGGCCTCGCCCCGAGGCGTGTCGCTCTAGCAAGGCGGCAAGGACGCCCACGACCGCGAATAGCGAGCCACCACCGTAGTCGCCGACCAGATTCAGGGGTGGCGCCGGCGGACGATCCGGGTCACCCATGGCGTGAAGCAATCCGGTGAGGCCGACGTAGTTGATGTCATGGCCGGCCTGTCGAGCTCGGGGACCGGTCTGGCCCCATCCGGTTATGCGGGTGTAAACCAATCTCGGGTTACGACGGCAGCATTCGTCAGGTCCGAGGCCGAGGCGTTCGACGACGCCGGGTCGGAACCCTTCGATGAAAACGTCAGCCTCGTCGATGAGGCGGCGCACCCCGTTGAGCTCGGCGGCGTCTTTGAGATCGGCGAAAACGATCCGGCGCCCACGCAGCTGGGCGCCCCCACCATCACCCCCGGGCCGCTGGATTCGCGTCACTTCCGCACCCAGGTCGGCGAGCAACATCGCGGCGTGCGGCCCGGGGCCCATGCCCGCGAGTTCGACGACCTTGACGCCATTCAGAGGACCCGCCGGTGCCTGCGGGCAGCTATCTGCCACCTGATGAGCCTAGCCATAATCTGACACTGCATACATATGGTGTTTTCTGTCTGCGCAATGCATCCAGGGGCTATAAGGTCATCCTGATATGATTTTCTGACGTATCCGTCATCTAATCCTCCGGGGGTGCTGCACTGTGTGCGTCCGCGGTTCGGGTATTACAGCCGGATACGAGGCAGGCGGTAGGACCGGTCAGCCGGCCCGGAATTCGCCGGCGACATGACGAATGCGCCACTGGCCGGCATAACCGTCGTGAGCCTCGAGCAGGCGGTCGCCGCGCCGTACGCCACCCGACAGCTGGCGGACCTCGGCGCACGGGTAATCAAGGTCGAGCGCCCGCAGGGCGGCGATTTCGCCCGCGGCTACGACCGCACAGTGCACGGGGAGTCGAGCTACTTCGTCTGGCTCAACCGTGGCAAAGAGTCGTTGACTGTCGACCTCAAGCAGCCCGAGGGCAGACGCATCGTTGAGCGTCTACTCGAGGGCGCCGACGTGCTGGTGCAAAACCTGGCGCCGGGTGCCGCGGCTCGGATGGGCTTGGACGCCGAATCGGTGGCCCGCGCGCACCCACGGACCATCACAGCGACCATCAGCGGCTATGGACAGGACGGACCTTGGCGCGACCGCAAGGCCTACGACCTTTTGGTACAAGCCGAGGCCGGGTTGTTGTCGGTGACCGGTTCGCCGGCGGAGGTGGCGCGCACCGGTGTATCGATCGCCGACATCGCCGCCGGCATGTTCGCCTTCTCCGGAATCCTCACCGCGCTTTACACCCGCGCCACCACCGGCGCGGTGCGGCCGGTCTCGGTGTCGTTATTCGACGCGTTGGTCGAATGGATGTCCCAACCCCTCTACTACGGCCGCTACGGGGGAAAGGCGCCACCACGCACCGGCGCGCGGCATCCGACGATCGCCCCGTACGGCCCGGTGACCGCGGGCGACGGCGGCACCGTGTTGCTGGGCGTGCAGAATTCAGCCGAATGGCTGAGGTTCTGCGAAATCGTCTTGGAAAGAAGAGATCTCGTCGACGAACCGCGGTTCGCTACGAACCCTGATCGGGTAGCGCACCGCGATGAGTTGGAGTCGATTATCACCACCGTGGCGGCGCGGCTGAGCGCTGAAGAACTCGAAGCGCGCCTGCAGAGCGCCGGCGTGGCGCACGCGCGCATGAACGGTGTTGATCACTTGTGGCTACATCCGGTACTCGTCGGCCGGGATCGATGGCACGAGATTCAGACGCCCGGCGGTCCGGCTGCCGCGCTGCCGCCGCCCGCGGGCCTGGCAGGCGTCGATCCGGTGATTGGTGACGTGCCCGCGCTGGGCGAGCACAGCCGAAAGATTTTGCACGAGTTGGGATATTCCGCACAGGCGACCGACGAACTTATCGCCGCTGGTGTTACGACGGCATAGCCCAGGACTCGATCTACTTCGCGCGTCCGAAGAATCCGCGGTTGATGCAAGTCATTAACACATCGACGAGCTCGTCGTCGTCAATCGGTTCGGGCAGATCGAGAGCGGCCTGCGGCACCCGGGTGACGAGCGCACGCAGGATCAGTGCGGAGACCACCGGGTCGAACGGATACCGACCCGGTCCGCGGATCAGCATCCTGGCCGCGCCGATATCCATCTGCACCTGGCCGTTCTCCCCGATGCTCACGATGGTGGGGTCGTCGGTGGCGCCTTCGGCCCACGCTTCGATGCATCCCGAATACCGGTCGTAGAACTCGACGTAGGTACGCAGCCAGTGCCGCAGCGTCGACTTCTTGGCCACTGGGTCGACGTCGGCGATCCGGTGGGCGAATGCCGTTCCGGCCCCGTAGATTTCGGCGGCCACGGCGGCGAGCAGATCCTGCTTGTCGCTGAAGTACTTGTAGAACGTGCCCCGCGCCACGTTGGCCGCCTCGACAATGTCATCGACACTGGTGCTGCGATAGCCCCGGGCGCGGAACTGGGCTGCGCCGGCATCGGCCAAAGCATTTACGGTGGTGACGGCGCGCTTGCTGAGGCTGGTGGTGCGCTCGCTGATCGAGAGCCCCGCGATGTCTGGGGCCGGAGGTGCCTTGAGGGCGTCGATGTCGGCCGCCGGATCCGTGCTGGCGTGCAAAGACAGTGACCGCAGCACCGATCGTGGGGTGTCAGGGAACAACATCAGCTGCAGGAATACCGACAACGTGTCGACCGCATCCTTGGCGCTACGGCCATAAGCGCGGTCGGTATGTACGAACAGATTGATGCGGTGCACCAGCGCGGTCATCGCCATGGCCGCGACCTCCGGGTCCAGGCCGTTGAGGCCCGAGCCGGCGAGCCGCTCCGCGAGGCGGTGGTTATAACCGCGTACAAACCGGGTGATTTCGGGACGCACCTTGGTGTCCGACGAGGCGATCGCCGTCCACTGCACGAACATCGTGGAGTATTTGTCGAACACCCAACTCCACTCCCCTAGCCACCAGTTCAGATTGTCGAAGCCGACCTCGTCCGGGCCGAGCGGACCGATGCGACGCGCCACCCGAAACAACGCGCTGCCGCATTCGTTGAGCAACTCCAGGAAGATCTCGTCCTTGCCTTTGAAGTACTGGTACAGGGTGGCCCGGGACACCCCTGCCGCTTTGGCTATCGCGTCGACCGAGGTGTCGAAGTAGCCCACCCGGCCGAATAGCTCCAGCGAGACCTCGGCGATACGGCCCCGGGTGTTGGCACCGCGAGCGCCCACTGCGGGGCTGGAGGGGCCGTAGCTGGCCCGGCGGACGATCGAGGCTTCGGACATAGTGTTTCCAGCCTATGGCCGATCCGCGTCACCCGCGCCGCATCGAGCGGCGTTCCGCGGGTTGACGAACTCGGCGGTGCCGGTGATCGCGACGCCGCCCGTCTGCCGGGTAGCGGTCAACTCCACGATCACCCGTTCGGCGTCAGGCTCCGCCGACACGGCGGTCACGGTGCCCGAGCAGGTCAACACGTCGCCCGGCCAGACCTGCTCGCGAAAGCGGACGCCGAAACGGCGCACGCTGCCCGCGCCCAGCCAATCGGTGGCGAACCCGGCCAGCAGCGCCGCGGAGAACATGCCCTGGGCGAACACCGAAGGGTAGCCGGCGGAACGCGCGAGTTGATCGTCGTAATGCATGGGGTTGAAATCACCGGACGCGCCTGCGTAGCGGACGAACATCTGCCGAGTCAGTGGTCCGAACTCGCGGACCGGCGCCTGCACGCCGACACGCAATGCGGTGGTCGTCGTGGTCTGTCCGCCTGCGCCGTCGCCGGGACTCATCGGGGGGCCGTCTCGATGAAGGTGGCTTTGGCCTCGGCGACGAGCGCTCCGCCGGCGTCGCGGTACTCAGTAACCACGGTGGCGAAACGCATCGTGCCCCCACGTTTGCCCGGTTTCGAGTACCGATCGACGATCCTCTCCCGTGCGGTCAGGACGTCACCGGCCGCGGGCGGGGCGGAGTGAAAGGTGTATTCCTGTTCGCCGTGCAGCAAGCGCTTGCGGTCGAAACCCACGTCAACCCGGACACCGGCCGGGGCCCAGCGGCCTGCGGTCGTCAGGAATGTCGGCGGGATGATCGCGTCAGGACCACGGTAGGCGGGATCGTCGCACAACATGGCCTCAGCGAACTCGGCGACCTTGCCCTGCTCCACGACCAGGTCCCACGGCCGTCCGGAATTACCGTCGGCGTCGTTATCGGACGATGCACTCATAGTGACCAATACTGTCAGAAAAAGTGAAGACCTGAAACTAAATCGTCGCTTCTTAGCCAATGGACTGCTTGTCCAAAGATGACATTGCTGCCAGAATCGGTGCCCATGGTGGAGTTGGCGGCAAGCTATGCCGCAGGCAAATGGGTGTCGGGCGCGCACGCCGGAACACTGGATGTGACGTCGCCGGCCACCGGCGAGCTGCTGGGCACCGTCGGTATTGCCGGCCCCGACGACGTGGGCGCCGCGGTCGCCGCCGCCCGCGGCGCGCTGCAGTCGTGGGGGCGGGTCGCTCCTGCCGATCGCGGTGCCGCATTGGGGCGACTCGCCGACGCGCTGAGCGCCCGCAAGGGTGAACTGGCCGACCTGACCACCGCGGAGATCGGCTCGCCGCGATCCTGGAGCACCTTCGGTCAGGTCATCACCGCGGTCGGCGTGCTGCGCGCCTACGCGTCGATCACCCCGCACTATCCCTTCTCGACCACCCGTCCATCGGTGACGGGCGGCACCGTCGAGGTGCGTCAGCTTCCCGTCGGCGTGGTCGGCGCCATCGTGCCATGGAACACACCGCTGTTCATCGCAGCGCTAAAGCTCGGTCCCGCCCTGGCGGCGGGGTGCACAGTGGTGCTCAAGCCGGCGCCCGATGCCCCGCTCGAATTCGGCGTGCTGATGGAGGCGATCGAGGAAGCTGGACTGCCCGACGGAGTCGTCAACGTCGTCAACGGGGGCGCTGAAACCGGCGAGCTGCTCACCGAACATCCGGGGGTCGACAAGGTCAGCTTCACCGGCTCGACGGCCGTCGGTGCCAGGATCGCAGCGTCGTGTGGCTCCCGAATCCGCCGCTGCAGCACCGAACTGGGCGGCAAGTCCGCGGCCATCGTGCTGCCCGATGCGCCGCTTGAGACGACGGTGCCGGGTTTGGTCGCCGGCGTGATGGGCAACAACGGTCAGCTGTGCGCCGCTCTGACGCGAATCGTGTTGCCGCGCAGCCGCTACGACGAATTTGTGGCCGCACTGACGGCCGCCGTCGCCGAGCTGATCGTCGGGGATCCCGCCGACCGGGCCACCGATATCGGTCCGCTGATCAACGAGGCTGCGCGCGACAGGGTCGAGGGGTTCCTGCGGCGCGCGCGGCAGGACGGCGCCACCGTGTTGGTCGGCGGCGAGCGGCCCAACCGTCCAGGGTGGTTCCTCTCTCCCGCGGTCGTCGCCGCGACCAACGACATGGAGATCGCCCGCGAAGAGGTCTTCGGACCGGTCGCGGTCGTGATCGCCTACGACGACACCGGCGCCGACGACGTCGCTGAGGCGGTGGCCATCGCCAACGACTCCCGGTACGGGCTGGTCGGCGCGGTGTGGTCTGCCGACGCGGAACGGGCGGCGGCGGTGGCGGCCCAGCTGCTGGTGGGTTCAGTGGCCGTCAACTCGACCGCCGTGCTCGACTTCGCCAGCCCGTTCGGCGGATTCAAGCAGTCCGGCATCGGCCGCGAGGGGGGCCCCGAGGGCATCGCCGGGTTTGTCGAGCATCAAGCCATCATCCGTTGAGCCGGAAGGGATTCCAGTGCAGACTCAAGCAGCGGTCTTGTTCGAACGCAACACACCCTGGTCCATCGAGTCCATCGAGCTCGACGCGCCGAAGGCGACCGAGGCGCTGATCGAACTACACGCTTCGGGCATGTGTCACTCCGACGACCATCTCGTCACCGGCGACATGCCGATCCGATTGCCCTGCATCGGCGGGCACGAGGGCGCGGGCGTGGTCAAGGCCGTCGGTGAGCACGTGTCGTGGCTGTCGCCGGGCGACCACGTGGTGTTCAGCTTCATCCCGTCGTGCGGACGGTGCCCGTCGTGCTCGACGGGCCACCAGAGTCTGTGCGACCTCGGCGCAAAGATCTACTCGGGCATGCAGATTCACGACGGCACCGCTCGCCACCATCTCGGTGGCGACGACCTCGCGCTGGCCTGCGGTATCGGCTCGTTTGCCCACCACACCGTGGTGCACGAGGCCAGTTGCGTGAAGATCCCGGACCACTATCGCCTCGACCTGGCCTGTCTTCTGGGCTGCGGCTTCATCACCGGTTGGGGATCCTCGGTCTATGCCGCCAACGTCAGGCCGGGCGACACCGTTGCCATCGCCGGGGTCGGTGGCATCGGCGCCGCGGCAGTCCAGGGCGCGCGGCTCGCGGGTGCCCGCACCATCACCGTCATCGACCCCTCGGAGTACAAACGGGCCGAAGCGGTCAAGATGGGAGCCACTCATACCGCGGCCGACTGGAACGAGGCGAAAGCCGTTGTTGCCGAAGCTACCTGGAACCGCGGCGTAGACAAGTTCATCTGTGCTATGGGAGTCGGTGACGGCCAACTAGTCGGCCAGGCGCTGGCCATGACGGCCAAGCGTGGCCGGCTGGTGGTCACCAACATCCACCCAATGCTGGAACGGGAGATCCGGGCTAATCTGATGGACCTCACCCTGACCGAGAAGCAGATTGTCGGAACCCTCTACGGCTCGGGCAATCCCCGTGCCGACATCCCTAAGATCCTCGAGTTGTACAGCGCCGGGCAGGTGGACCTCGAATCCATGGTCACCCGCACCTACCCCCTGGAGAAGGTCAACGACGGCTACGCCGACATGCACGCCGGCGCCAATATCCGTGGCGTACTGATTTATCCGCCCGCCGAGGGATCACTCGGCTGAGGCAATGCGGTCTCACATACGAGGTCCGCTGGGCACGTGACCGGACGATCTGGCGGCACATCGACCGAGTGCAGCGTGAGAAAGGAAGCGAGATGTCATCTCCTCGGCTGAAGTGCGTGGACACTGCCGGGACGCTCGCGACCGCGGGATGGCTCTGGGGAGGAGCGACGTGATCAGCAGACGTCTGGCAGGCAAGGTGGCGCTCGTGACCGGTGCAGCCAGAGGACGGGGTCGAAGCCACGCGCTACGTTTGGCCCGCGAAGGCGCAGACATCATGTTGGTAGATCTGTGTGACAACATCCCTTCGTGTGACTATCCGCTCGCCACTAGCGAAGACCTCGACCGCACCGCTTGCATGATCGAGAAGCTCGACCGACGAGCGGCGGTGTACCGCTGCGATGTCTGCGATCGAACCGAAATGGAGATCGCAGTCGACACCGCCGTACGGCAACTCGGCGCGCTCGACGTCGTCGTCGCGAGCGCCGCCATCGCCCCAACTCGGGCGGAAGCCCCGATCGCGGCCTTCATCGACACGTTCGACGTCGACTTTCTCGGCGTGGTAAACACTTTCAGCGCCGCGATGCCACGTTTGAGCGAAGGCGCGTCCCTTATCGCTTCTGGTCCCTCATCGTCGGCGCAAGGACCTCTTCACGATCGGCCGCAGGGACCGGGCGGGGCGGCGTATGAACTCGCGCAGTCGATGGTTTCGCAGTATGTGCAGATGCTAGCTAAACAGCTTGCGCCGCTTGGTATTCGGGTGAATACCGCCAGCGGTTCGGAGAACGGCTACGACTCTGGCTACGCCGGACGGCTGTATCGGCCCGTCATGCTCGACGTTGATCGCGTTGGCGCGGCGTCGCTTTCCACCATGTCATGGCCTGTTACGACCTGGGCTGACACGGATGCGTCCGCCGCGGTGGCATTCTTGGCGGCGGACGAATCGCGAGCGATAACCGGCCGGCACGTGACGGTTGATGCCGGCTCGTCCCTCAACTAACCCGACGACCGGGCGCTACACCCGCGCGGCTCAGGTCGACGCCACCCAGTTGGTAATCGATGAGGTGAATGAGGCACCCAGTTTGGCACGTATCCACGGCGGTAGATTTTTTGGCATCGGTAACGGTACCGACCGGGCGCCACGCGCCTCGAGCAGTGCCTCGTACGCGGCGGTATCGCCGCCGAACGGTTGTCCCTCACCGGCGATGAACCCATACAGTTCACACCCCTGCGGGCCGGCCTCCCAAGGTCCGAATACGTCCCCCCACTCAAGCATGATGTGCGTGCCTGCGCGGGCGACCACGTCGCCGCAGCGGATCTCGCCGGCCAGGATGAAATTGCTGTGATCGCCGGTGTGACCGTGCTGCGAGGAGATGGCCCCCGGGTCCCACTTGTTCCAGAACGCGAAGTACCGGGGAGACAGCTCAATCCACTTCTCCCATATCGACGCCGTACGGCCATCTGCGAACTCATAACGCAGCATCTCCTCAGCCGGTACGTCGTCGAGATGCTTGATCGACGGTCCGCCTCTCATTGGGCACTTCCCTTCCGCTACTGATTACGTCCCGACTACAGCCCTCTGCGCTTGACGATCAATCACATCGTCGGAGCCAACGGCAGGCGATCACGACGTTGCAAGCCGCGCCGTTGTTCACTCTTGACGCAGTTCATTCGGGTCCCGCCACCGTCGAGGTGAAGCCTATTTTTAGTCGCACATCTCAAACCTGCACCTGCTCCCACCCTCCACCTTCGGCGGAGCGGTGCGCGGCGTCGATCACCGCGAGCGACAACAGCCCGTCCTCGAAGGTAGCCGCGCCGCTGGGACCACCGTCGAACGCGGGCAGCCAGTCCTGCAGCATCAGCGCCATAGCCCTGCTGGCGTGACCCGCCAGGCCCCCGGGCAACCGCTCGGGGTGCGCGGGTTCGCGTTCATCCACCGTCAGGGGACTCAATCCCGCATCGGTGGCGGCGCCGAGGCTGTATGCCGCGGAACGCAAGTCGCCGTCGCCGATGATGGTGCCATCGGAGCCGAACAATTCGAGGCGGTAGTGATCGGCGTGGGCGCCCATAACGGAGAGGCTCAAAATGACGGTCACCCCCGACTCCATACGCATCAGCAGTGCCGCGGTGTCATCGGCGGTGACCGGTAGGGTCCCCCCGTCGGGCAGTTCGCGGACAGGATCGCTGGTGCGCACCTCCGCGCACACCGACACCGGGCGGCCGAGCAGGCTGGTCAGGAAGTCCAGATCGTGCACCAGCATGCCGGCCAGATAGCCGCCGCCCTGCTCGCGGTCGTACATCCAATGTGCCTGCAGCGGATGACTCGGATGCCAATACGACGCGCTGCGACTGACCCGGGCGAGGTACTGCGAACCGAGAAAGCCCGAGCGCACCTTGTCGGCGACTGCCAACCAGTCCGGGTTCCACCGGTTTTCGAAACAGCAGGCGGTGGGCAGCTTGGAATCGGTCGCAGCACGCACCATGTGGCGGGCCGCTTCGAGGTCGCCCGCCAGCGGCTTCTCGCACAACACCGGCTTCCCCGCCGCCAGTGCGGCGATCGTCATTTCGTGGTGCAGCACGGTGGGAGTCGCGACCGAGATGACGTCTAGGTCGTCGCGGGTAACGAAAGACTGCCAATCGGTGGAGGTCTGTTCGATGCCCAGTTTGGCCGCCGCACGCTCCAGCCGATCGGGTGTACGCGCACAGAGCGCGACGGGCTCGAAGCCCTTCGCCGCCCGGAAACCGGGCACCTGCACACGTGCGCCCCACCCGACGCCGATGATGCCGACCCGTAAAGTCATGTGCTCTTCTCCGTTCCTCCGTTTGCAGTGACACTAACGTTAGATAACTCGTGCCGCGAGCGAACAAATATTGAGACATTGCCCGATCTGATCCAGCACCCCGGCATTGCCTATAAGTGACATGGGTGCCAGAATCGGGTGCTGTGAGCGCGATCGACACCGACGAGCAGCAGTTCGCACCACTGATCGATCTGCGGTGGTGGCAGGAGCGTCCGGCTGAACGGAGCGAGCTCTACCGGCGCCTTCGCGAGGCCGGCGGCCCGGTGTTCGTCCGCACCAACCGACCCGACTCGCCGCGGCCCCGAGGGTTCTGGGCGATCGGCGCCCACCGCGACGTCGTCGACATCAGCCGCCGCCCCGGCGACTTCAGTTCCGGGCAGGGCACGCAGATCTTCGACCAGACCGCCGAGATGCGCGAATACCGCGGCTCCATCATCGACATGGACGATCCCGAACACATGCGGCTACGCAAGATCGTCTCGCGGGGCTTCACCCCGCGCATACTCTCCGAGCTGCGTGGCCTGGTCGAAGAGACCACCTCCGAGATCCTCGAGGAGATGCCGCGCACGGGTGAGTGCGACTTCGTCTCTTCGTTCGCCACGCTGCTGCCGCTGCGCATTATCGACACCATGCTCGGCGTTCCACGCGAACACGAACAGTTCATCCTGCGGGCGACCAATATCGTGCTCGGCGCCTCGGACCCCGAGTACGTACCCGACCAGACCGTCGCGGGCATCGGAGCCGCGGTCACCAAAATCAGCGAGCAGCTCATCGAGTTGCTCAAGGGCATCGCCGAGGACCGCATCGCCCATCCCCGCGACGACGTGATCAGCAAACTGGTCAACTCCGACGAAGAAAACCTCACACCCCAGGAGCTGGCGAAGTTCTTCATCCTGCTGATCGGCGCGGGCAACGAGACCACCCGCAATGCACTGACCCACGGGCTGCTCATTCTCAGCGCCCACCCCGAGCAGCGCGACCGACTGTTGGCGAACTACGACGACATGGCGTCCACCGCGGTCGAGGAGATCCTGCGATACGCCAGCCCGGTGATCCACTTTCGCCGTACGGTGACCCGCGACGGCGTGACGCTGACCGACGCCCACGGCGAGGTCACCCACACCTTCAACGCCGGCGACAAAGTTGTGGTCTGGTATCCCGCCGCTAACCGCGACCCCGCGGTCTTCGACCAGCCGGAGCGCTTCGACATCGCGCGGAAACCCAACAACCACATCGCTTTCGGCGGCCCGGGACCGCACTATTGCCTGGGTGCGCACCTGGCCCGGCTTGAGCTGAACGTGGCATTCCAGATGCTCTACGCGCGCTACCCCGACATCACCGCCGCGGGCGAACCGGTCATGCTGAGGTCGAACTTCGTTAACGGCATCAAACACCTGAAGGCCACGTACACACCATGAACACGCAGGCAGCAGTTTTGTCCGACATCGCGGACGGCGTCTTGACGATCACCCTGAACCGGCCCGAAGCCGCCAACGCGGTACGTCCCGACGACCGCGATGCCCTCATCGCGCTACTGGCCGCCGCCGACGCCGACGAGAAGGTACGTGTGGTGGTGCTGCGGGCCAACGGCAAGCACTTCTGCTCCGGCGCCGACGTTGGATCGCTCGCCGAACGGCGCGCGCGGGGCGAGAAGCGAGTGCTGGAGCCGACCCGGCGCATCATGAACGGCGCCCAGAAGCTGGTGGCCAGCGTGCTGGACTGCAATAAACCGGTGATTGCCGCAGTGCATGGTGCGGCCACGGGCCTGGGGGCCCACGTCGTGTACGCCTCCGACCTGGTGATCGCTACTGAAAACGCCTACTTCGCAGAGTCATTCGTCAAGCGTGGGCTGGTTGTCGACGGCGGCGGCTGTTATCTACTGCCCCGCCGCATTGGCATGCAGAAAGCCAAGGAGATGGCGTTCTTCGGCGAAAAGCTCTCAGCCACCGAAGCATTCACGCTAGGTCTGGTGAACCGGGTGGTCAGCGCCGCCGACTTCGACGCTACGGTCGCCGACTTCGCCGGCCGGTTGGCCGGAGCGCCGACCTCCGCGATCGCGTTCACCAAACGGCTGCTCAACGACTCACCCGACACCGACCGCTCCGGTGCATTCGTCGCGGAGGCAATGGCACAGGAGATCCAGTCGTATTCACACGACTCCACCGAGGGCGTGCAGGCGTTCGTGGAGAAACGACCGACCGAGTTCACCGGGTGGTAAAGGTGGCTCGCGCTGACATTCCGACCATCGACGCGGCAAGCGCTCCCTACTGGGAGGCCGCCAGGCAGGGTCAATTGTTGATCGCCGAATGCTCAGCGTGCGGCAAGGTCCATCACTACCCCCGCCCGTTCTGCCCGTTCTGCTGGAGCGAGGACGTTGCGCCCGTACAGGCCAGCGGAACTGGAACCCTCTACACGTATTCGACTGTCTACGTGAATGATCTGGCGCCGTTCAAGGAGCGAGTGCCGTATGTCGCCGCGCTCGTCGAACTGACCGAAGGCCCTCGGCTGATGACGACGATTGAAGGCGCGGACTTCGACGACCTTCGGGTCGGAATGCCGGTTACCGCCGTCTTCCGCCCGGTCGACGACACCGATCCCGACAGCCCCTATCTGACAGTCTTCACACCTAGCGAGGAGAACCCATGACCGGACTGCTCGATGGCAAAGTCGCCCTGGTGACCGGGGCGGGGCACGGCATCGGCCGGGGCCACGCTCTCGAACTCGCCAAGCACGGCGCCACCGTGATCGTCAACGACCTCGGCACCAGCCTGTCCGGCGAGGGCACCGGCAAGGTGGCCGACGAGGTGGTGGCGATCATCGAAAGCCGCGGTGGTACCGCTGTTTCCGACTTCAGCGATGTCGGCGACGAGGAGCAGGTCGACCTCGCCGTCGAGCGTGCCTACTCGCAGCTGGGGCGGCTGGACATCGTCGTCAACAACGCAGGAATCGTTCGCGACAAGGCGATCTGGAACATGACCGCCGACGATTTCGACCTGGTGATGCGGGTCCACGTTCGCGGTAGCTGGCTCACCAGCCGCGCGGTCGCTCGCAAGTGGCGCGCGGAATCGAAGGAATCCGGCGGAAAGGTCTACGGCCGAATCATCAACACCACCTCCGGCGCCGGTCTGCACGGCCACTTCGGGCAGACCAATTACAGCGCGGCCAAGGCCGCAATCGTCGGTCTGACCCAGACACTGAGCCTGGAGTTGGCGTCGATCGGCGCCACCGTCAACGCGATCAGCCCGGGTGGGCGCACCCGGATGTCGGCCTCCATGCCCGGCGCGCAGGCTCCGATCGAGCCCGACGAGCGCGCGGAGGACGAGTTCGACCCCAAGGACCCCTCACTGGGGTCGCCGGTGGTGGCCTGGCTGGCCAGCCCCGAGGCCGGCCACGTCAGCGGTCAAGTGATCCGTGCGATGGGCGAACATCTCCAGCTCCTGAAGGGCTGGCACCCCGTCGCGTCTGTCTCGAACGGCGAAAAGCGCTGGGATGCACAGAAACTCGGCGCCATCATGGCCACCGACGTGTTTGGCACCCGAAACACGGGCCTGCGGCTCGGAGGATGACTACCACGGCGGACGTCGAAGAGGTCGAGCGGGAGTTCCGGCGGTATTTCATGACCGGGCCGGTACTCGAGGACTGGCACGCCTGGGCACACCTGTTCACCGACGACGCGACGTACTTCGACCACTTCTACGGAACGTTCACCGGCCCGACGGAGATCACTAAGTTCCTCGAGGGAACGATGGGTGCCGCACCGCAGGTCTACAGTCCGCTGGTCTGGTACATCGTCGACGGCACGCGGGTCGCATACAAGGTGCTCAATCGCGCCGACAATCCGCAACCGGGCGGTCTGCCCATCGACTTCCCCTCGTATCAATTCATCGAATATGCCGGCGGCGGCAAGTGGCGTTCCGAGGAGGACGTTTGGATTCCGGCCGAGATGAAGCAATTCGCGAAGCGCTATGCCACGGCCGCCGACGCGCATCCGCAAACGCTGCAACAGAAGTTGCGCCGCGAGGACTGGGGCTCCTGGGTGGACTGGGCACGCCCCGAACCGGGACATAAGGCAGCGCCGTCATGGCTGGACAAGGCCGGCTTCACGCCGTTCTCCGGCATTGCGGACATCGACTTCGGGGTCCGGTCACACTAACGCCTAGCGGCGCCGAAGTGGTCACTGCGCAGTTGCGCCTTGCGCACTTTGCCCAACGACGTGCGCGGTAGCTCGTCGACGATGGCGAGACGTTCCGGGGTCTTCTGCCGGGCCAGCCCGGATGCCGCGAAGTGGGCCCGCAGGTCGTCGAGGTTGAGCGCATACCCCGGTTTGAGGACCACGACCGCGGCGACCACGTCGCCGTAACGCGAATCCGGGGCCGCGACGGCAACGCCGTCGGCGACGGCGGGATGTGCGTTGAGTACCTCTTCGACCTGACCGGAGGAGATGGTCTCGCCACCGCGGATGATGACGTCCTTGATCCGGTCGGTGATGGTCAATCTGCCGTGGGCGTCAAGGTGCCCGAGATCGCCGGTGCGAAACCAACCGTCGTCAGTGAACGCCTCAGTGTTCAAAGCGGAATCCTGGTATCCGATGAATTGATCGGGACCGCGCACGACGACCTCGCCACCTATCCCGATCGGGCAGTCCGTGCCGTCTGACCCGACGATGCGAATCTCGGAGCCCGGGAGCGGTTTTCCATCGGTACCCAGCCGGGCCCACTGCGGCTGTCCCTCGTGTTCGCCGGTGACGGTGGGATGTTCGGTGGCGCCGTAACTGCGGAAGGTGCTGATCCCGGCTTGCGCAGCACGCCGGCCGATCTCCTCGGCGACCGGTGCGGCGCCGACCAGAAACTCCCGCAGACTTGCCAGCTTGTCTCCGGTGTCACCCAGATCAAGGATGCCCGCGAGGTGAAATGGTGTGCCCGCGGTGCAGGTCACGCCGAAACGGTGCACCACCTCGACCGCCCGCGCCGGGTCCCAACCATCCATGAAGACAGTCCGGGCGCCGCTGAGCAACGGCCGCAGCATCGACCCGACGCCCGCGATGTGGCCCGGCGGAAAGGTCACCAGCGACACGTCGTCGGGCTTACCGGCCAGCAGCGCCGGCATGGTTCTCTGCTCGGCGAGAACCGTGTTGTTGGTGTGCTGTACGCCTTTAGGCGCCGACGTGGTGCCCGATGTGTACAGCAGCAGACAGACGTCGTCGGCGGCCACTGCGGGGCGCCGGTACCGGGCGGCGGGTGTGTCCAGTTGCGACCACGCGAGATAGCCCTCGCCCGGCTCGGCGTCCAGCATGACGACATGCTGCAGCGAGTCGATCCGCGAAAGATCTTGCAGCCTGTTGCTATACACGATCGATCCGTGCCGCTCTGGCATGATCAGTACCTTCGCAGCCGACTGGTCGAGAACGAAGGCCACCTCGGCCATACCGTAGATGTGCACGATCGGCACCAGCACTGCCCCGCACAACAACACCGCCTGATACGCGACTGCACACTCGACACGATTGGTCAGCTGTACCGCGACGGCGTCGCCGTCGCGCACCGCCAGCCGCTGCAACGACGCCGCCAACGCCACGGCCCGGTCGTGGATTTCGCATACCGTCGGACTGGACACCGAATCGCCGATGACGAATGTCAACGGCACGTCCTTGTGCTCGACCGCCCCCGCTTCGAAGGCGTCCAGGCAGGTGCGGTCGGAGTACCAACCGGCGCTATACCACTTGTCGCGCAGCTGACGGTGGTCGAAAGGCATCAGATCCGGCGCTTCGCTAGAACTGCGCCATGCCCTGGTCGACCGACAAACGGGTGGCGGTCACATAGCGCGACTCGTCGGAGGCCAGCCAACACACCGCGGCGGCAACGTCTTCCGGCTCGCAGGCCCATTGCGGCAGGAACGGGGTCCCCATGTTGTTCAGCGTGGGGTTGGTCTCGATCGCGGCGAACAGCGCGGCAATCATGTCGCCACCGCCCATCGGAGTGTTGACCGGACCGGGATGCACGCTGTTGACCCTGATGTCGTGCTTGCCCAGCTCCGCGGCGAAGGCCCGGGCCATCCCTGTGACGGCATGCTTGCTAGCGGTGTAGTGCACCATGTAGGGCTGCACCTTGACACCGGCGTAGGAGCTGATCAGGATGATCGACCCGCCCCGACCCCCGTCGATGATCCGCTGCGCGCCCGCCATCACCGTGTTCCACGTGCCAGTCACGTTGACGTCGATGATGTCGCGAAACGACTCGGGCGTGATCTCGTTCCACGGCGCCGGGACACATATTCCGGCGTTGGCCACGATGACGTCCAGCCGGCCGTAGGCCTCGACGCCCTCGTCGACGGCCGTCCGCAGCGCATCCAGATCGCGGATGTCCGCGGCGGTAGCCATGATTCGGCCACCTGTCGCTTTCACCATCTCCACCGTCTCGGCGAAGTCATCGGCGGTGGCCGACGGGTAGCGCACTGAGTCAGGTAATGGGCCCGCCAGGTCGACGGCGATGATGTCGGCCCCTTCTTCGGCCATCCGCACCGCGTGTGCACGGCCCTGTCCCCTTGCGGCGCCGGTAATGAAGGCCACCTTCCCCGCGAGCCGGCCCGTCATCGGTCTGACCCTGCGGTCGCCGAGTCGACGTCCAGGGCCAGCGGCCCCTCGAGCACAGCGGTGCCCAACAGTCCCAGCTCCACACCCGCCTCGGCCGCCGCCTCACGGCACGCCGAGATGTCCTTCCGCAGGAACGGCCCCGCCAGTTCTTCGAAACGATCCATCCCGCCGATGCGATGGGCGTGGGCGGCCACATGGCTCCCGGCGCTGCACACCTGCAGGGTGGACAGCAAAACACTCGGGTCGACACCTAGCCGAACGCCCAGTTGCGTCGCTGCACAGAGAAGTTGAGCATTGGCTGCGAATAGAAGATTGTTGATCAACTTGAGCGCCAACGCGCTGCCCAGTGCGCCGGTCGCCACCACCGGGTCGGCATATGCGGCCAGGATCGGCGTCACCGAGGCGACGGCATCACTCGGCCCGCCGATCAACACGGTCAGCGTGCCCGCATCGATGTTCTCGACGGTGCCACTGACCGGCGCGTCGAGGACGATCGGCGCCGCGGCAGAACTGTCCCGCAACGCCTCGAGGGTGGACAGTGTGCCCGTCGTGTGAGAGACGAACACCGCACCCGGCTTCGCATTGGCGATGAAACCCTCTGGACCGAGCCCGGTTTCGCGCAGCTGGGCGTCGGAGAAGAGGCACGAGATGAGGACGTCGCTCCCGCGCGCGAGGTCGGCCACCGAAGCGGCCGCCACCGCACCTTTCGCCTCCAAACGCCGGCGAATCTCCTCGCGGCGGGCGTACACCGAGACATCGTGGCCGGCGCCGAGCAATCGCTCGACCATCGGCTCGCCGAGTTGTCCGGCGCCGAGGAATCCGACGGTGTTGGGCATTGTGCTTTCCTATGGGTCGACGGCCTCAGCCCCACGTCAGGTTCAGCGAATCCACGCCGAACACCTGACCGCCGTGCTCGATAGGCTGCCCCGAGACTTCGTACTCCGGAATGCGCTTGTGCCACTCCTCCAGCACCACCGCCAGCTCCTGTCGGGCGAGATGCGAACCCAGGCACCGGTGCGGGCCGCCGCCGAAGGACAGGTGACGTGTGACGCCGCGGTCGAAGTCGACCGTGCGGGCATTGGGGTAGGCCGATTCGTCCCGGCCTGCGAACGCCAACGAGAACGACGCCATGTCGCCCGCCTTGACCGGGCACCCATGGAAGTCCATGTCCCGGGTCGCCTTTCGCGCGGTCTGCACGATCGGATAAACCCGGAGCAGTTCCTCCACGGCCCTCGGAATGAGCTGCGGTTCGGCGACGATCCGGGCGCGGTCGGCCGGATGGGTGGCCAGATGCAGCATTGCGTACGACAGCTGGTTGGAGACCGTGTCGAGCCCGGCCATGAACAACAACAGCAGGCAGTTGAGCAGCTCCAGGTCGTTGATCGGTTCGTCGTCGATGGTCCAGTCGATGGCCTTGCTGACGATGTCGTCGGCATCCGGGTCACGGTTCTCGCGTCGCTGTTGAATCAGGCCCGAGAAGTAACCCATCACATGCGTCATGCCCTCGAGCCGGGCCGCGTTGACTTCCTCGCCCACCCCGCTCTGATGCAGGATCATGTCCTCCCAGGCCAGGAACTTCTCGAGATCCTCCACGGGCATGCCCATGATCGTCAGGAAGACCGTCGACGGGAACACCCGCGAGATCCGCGCAACGAAGTCGCACCCACCCTCGCCCGCGACCTGGTCGATCAGTTCCGCGGCCAACTTCTGCTGCGCGTCGCGCAGGCCCTTGACGCGACCCGGTGAGAAGTACTCGGCCAGCACATGGCGCCACTTGGCATGGTCGGGCGGGTCGATCATGATCGGGATCCACTTGTACGGCGGCTCCGGTTCCGTCGGCACGATGACGCTGCTGGACCAGAGCTCCGGGTGCTGGAGTCCGTCCAGGATCACCGAGTTGTCGGTGAACACCCAGTAATCAATGCCGGCCTCGGTGTTGCGGAAGACCGGCCGGGCCTCGTCCTGACACTCATCCAGCAGATGGAAGTGCGCTAGCGCCGGCGACTCCGGAGTGTTCATCTCAATATTCTTCACGGGACATGTTGCCGTAGGCCGATTCTCGCTCATGACGTCCTTCCGTAGCGGCAGCGAACGAGCGCGAAGTCCAAGCACCCGCGGGTCGCATACTACGGCAGTCGACTGTCATAATCGATCGAAATCGTGGCCGATGCTCGCCCGGCGACTCAGCACACTAGGTTAACTATGTTAAACGGCGAGCGCAATACCGCTGGCTGGGTCGGGGGCATCCCCTCTGGACGCCCGATTCTCGTCGATCACCGGCGCGCCATGCTGACGGTATCGGGGCTCGCCAAGATGACTACGTGTGGGGCCTTACGGTGTTAGTAGTGGTGCGCCGCTGCCGAGGGGGCTGGTCAGTCCCCATTCGGCAAAACAGGTGTCGTTTTCGCTGTCTTTGATGGGGATGGTCTTGCCGTCGGGTGAGGTGAACTGACCCTGGCTATGCACGAAGTAGTTGTAGTGCGTCCGTGTGCCTTCAGAGAGTTGGAACGAGTAGATGGATCGGCTGTAGGCGGTCAGCGCCAGCTCGACCCGGCCTTCGGGCGAGTCGAGCTTCACCCGGAATTTGACCGGAGGCCGGATGTGGGTCTGCGGGTCGAACCAATACTCTTCCTCTTCGACGGTGACCTGGTCCCAGTCGTAGAAGATTTCTTTGCCGTCGGTGAACACCACTCGGCTGTAGACGACGCCGGAATCAGGACGTGCGTAGAGGAAGATCTGCAGTTCGTCACTGCGATACAGGTGGTAGAAGTATTGGACCGGGAAGGAGCGGGCCTCGACGACCCAGTTCTCCCCGAAGACGAGATGCTCGTTGATCGAATACGAGTGCTCCTCGAGTTCATATTTTTTGCCCCTGGCGGTGATGGTGCCGCTGGTTTTGGCCCAGAAGTCGCGGCCGCCGCGTCCCTCGGTGGGAAGGTCTTCCCACGTGCCGATGTACCAGTCGGGTTCGCTCGTTCGCTCCATGGTGACATCGACATCGACGCCGAGGTGTTCACCCGTGATGTCCCAGAAGGGAGGCCGGGCGATGATTGCCCGGTCACCTGCCTGCCAGACCACCCGGTCGGTTTCCTTCGTGATCGTGTAGTCATCGACGCGGTGGATCGGGTCGATGCGATGGCTGATGAAGTCGTTGTCCTCGATTTTCTGCCGGTCATACGGTGCGGCGTGGAACGTGGTGTTGTTGATGATCGTGTCGCCGACTCCCCAGACAGATCCACCGACGCGGTAATGCAGAGCGATGAGCAGAACATTCTCGCCCTTGGCTTTTCCGAAGATCCCAGCCCCCATGTCCTCGAGGAAGTGGATACCGGTGTACCGGTCGGCCAGCTCTTCACGGCGGCCGATCTCTTGGTCGAGAGTGATGGCTGGCGAGGCTTCTACGTTGGTCATGTATGTGCGATCTCCTCAGACGTCGGTGTCTAATCCATGGATCGGTCATGGCGTGGGCCGGCATGGCGTGGTAGGGATGACGGCTCGGCTGAGCAACCATCTCAAGGTTTCATGATCACTGATCACGCAATGCTTGACGCTAGCGTTATGGGGAGGTCGACGCAAGGTTTTGGGCGCATTCTCCCGACGAGATTCTTCGGCGCCTAGGCAGCTCACGCTCGCGTCGACGTAGGGTGCAGGCTGTGGCCAGACCAAAGATTGAGCGCGATCCAGCCGTGACCCAACGCATTCTCGACGTGGCGCTGGACGTGATGACTGAGTACGGGACGGCGGCTCCGATGCGGGAGATTGCGCGCCGTGCGGGCATCTCCTATGGCGTTGTGTACAAGCACTTTCCAAGCCAGTCGGCGCTCTTGGCGGCGGCCACCGGGACTCAGTACAGGCGAGTTCAGCAGGCCTGGCTGGCGGCCCAGGACATTGAAGATCCGATCGATCGGATCATCGCTATGTGCATCGCGCCCTTTGAACTCTTCGCAGAGATCGCCGGTTTCCGGTCCGCGTCCTTCATGACCGTAATCGCCGACCCGAATACGAAAACCCGAGTGAGTGCGATCGCCGCGTCGGCGACCGGGTTGTTCCATCAAGCCATTCAGCAGGCCCAGCAACAGGGCTACTTCCGAGGCCTCCCCGAAGACGCCCTTACCCGAATGCTCATCGGCATCCCGGTCGTCTATACCTCGGACTACCTTGTGCCCGAAGAACCGGATTGGCGACAGCTCGAGCAGGACATCGGCCGCCTGATCCGAGAACTCGCCGAGGCGACGCGAATCGCCTCGGCGGTGTAGCAATCGCCGCGGTAACGACTCGAAGACGATGCTCTTGGCGCATACCGCAAACATCGAATAGATGCGCCCTGCTGCGAGTCTCGGGAAGTATGCGGTGGGCTCGCCACAATCTTTAAGCAGAGCCTTCAGGGTCCGGGCAGTCCAGTGTCGGGCTAATTGGTGATGGCAACGGCATTGTCGCCGGGCGGCCGCATGTGAAGGTTCTGTTTCCGATCCGCTCCGGCCATAGGGCACCGGTAACGCGAGATTCTGCCCGAATGCACATCCAGCTCCTCAACGATTATTCGGCCGCACTGCCCGTGTGAATGCGGGCTTGCCGCAGGCCTTCCTGCGGATCGTCGACGTCGACGTCCCAGTCGCCGCACGAGCACGTACAACGGAAGTGACCATTGACAGGCAGGATTGCCTGGCCGTCACACGATCCTCCGGTGTTGGCAATGCTGGTGAGGAACTCCAGGGGCTTTTCGTGGAGAGCGCTGTCATCGGACATGGCGTTACTCCTTGGCGTTGGGGGAGGCCGCGGCTCGGAAGACGGGGAGCATCCAGCCATCGGTAATCGGTGAAAAATCAACGTGCACAGACATTCCTATCGTGATGTCGGCGGGTGCGACGTCGACGATGTTCGAGACCAGTCGCGCACCGGGCGCGTCGGGCAGGTCGAGGACCGCGGGCACCAACAACAGATCGGGCATGCCCGGGAAGCCGTGCACGACGGCGAAGCTGTAGACGACCGCCTGGCCGCTGAGTTCGACCCAGTTCACCGCGTTTGATTGGCAATTGGGGCAAAACGGTGTCGGGGGCAGCCGGAAGGTCTGACAGTCGCCGCACTGCGGGGCCACCAACCGCCGCTCCTTCGCGGCGATCCAGAACGGCTCGGTGTCCTTGTTGACCGCGATCCGCACGTGTTCGCCCGGAATGGTGGTGGCCAGGGTGACCGCGGCGGTGCTCATGCGGCGCGTCCCAGAATCAGCCCGCTCACGGGCAGGCTTGCCGGCCCGCCGGTGACCAGAGCGAGTTCGGCGTCGCGGACCTGGTTGATGGCGGTGCCGCGCATCTGCTCGACTCCTTCCATGATGTGGGTCATCCCGATGATGTAGGCCTCGGAGAGCTGACCGCCGTGGGTGTTGACCGGAATCGAGCCACCGTCGTAGCGAATCGCTCCGCTTTCGACGAACGCGCCGCCCTCCCCCTTGCCGCAGAATCCGTAGTCCTCGAGCTGCATGAGCACCATCGGGCTGAAGTGGTCATAGAGCAGGGCGACGTCGATGTCGGCGGCGCTGATAGCGGCCTGCTCGTAGAGCCGCTTGGCGATGGGCGCATTGCCCGAGGAGGCGAAGTATTCGTCGGGCATGCCCATCCAGGCGAACGCCCTGCCCCAGTCGCGGACGCCGCCGTGGGCGGCGGCAACCACCGGCACCGGCGGTTGCCGCAGATCCCTGGCCCTGTCCATGCTGGTGGTGATGACTGCGACGGCGCCGTCGGTCTCTTGACAGAAGTCGTAGAGACACAAAGGTTCTGCGATCATCCGCGCATTGAAGTAGTCGTCCAACGTCAGCGGTTGGCGATGCATGGCCTTTGGGCGATTGAACGCATTCGCCCGCGTGGAGAGTGCGATCTCGGCGAACGCCTCGCGGCGCGTGCCGTAGAGGTGCATGTGCCTGCGCGCCAGCACCGACATCAACTGACCGGGCCCGAACAGGCCGGATGGTTGGAGGAACGAGTTGATCGGATCGGGGTCCATGGCCGAAAACACCGAGCCCAGGCGTTGTTTGGACTGTTGCAGCGCCATCACCGTCACCACCACCGAGGCGTCCCCGGCGACGATGGCCGCCCGCGCCAGGCCGATCGCGCCCGCGGAGCCGCCGCCGCCGGAGGTCAGTGCGGCGGTGAACCGGACTTCCGGAATGCCAAGCGTTTCCATGAAGTCGGCGGTGTCCATCTTCTCCGTGTAGCCCGCGCTGGCGCCTGAGTAGTAGGCGAACCCGTCGACGTCGGTGACGGGAAGGCCGGCGTCATCACACGCCGCCAGGATGGCCTCGCCGGCCAACTCGGTGATCGACTTCGGTAATGACCCGCCGCGCTTGTAATAGGGCGTGGCACCGACACCCACAATCGCAACGTCGCGCAGTCCAGACGAAGTAGCCACGCGCTCAGAACTTTTCGGCCGGGATGGGCGGCACGTCGGGGAACAGTTCATAGAACGTGCCCTGGGTGATGCGCAGCCGGGTCTCGTCGCTGACCCCGTCGAACAGTCCCTTCAGGGTGTCCTGGGTGTGCCCGAAGGTGCCTTCCATGTGCGGGTAGTCGCTGCCGAACATCACGTTCTTGTAGCCCATGTGCTCGTAAGCGGCGACGGCGGTCTCGTCGTGCTGGAATGACGCATAAACCTGGCTGTAGAGAATCTCCTTCGGACTACGATTCAGCTTGGGCCGCACCGCCATATGGTGCTGGCGATAGCCCTCGACCATCCGGTCGCCAAGGAACGGCACCCAGGTGGCGCCACCTTCGGAGATCAGCACCCGGAGGTCAGGGTGGCGGTCTAAGGCACCGGAGGCGACCATCTTCATCGCCGCCCGCTGACCGGAGAACGTGGTCTCGGCGTAATTCATCACGGCCCCGCCCGGCCCGCGGTACACCATGCCCGCCCCGCCGCTCGCGCCACCGACCGTCATGTCGACCGGATCGGTGCCGATGTGGAACGCGATCACCATGCCGGCTTCCTCGGCTGCCGCCCAGAACGGTTCCCACTCCTTGCGGTGCCAGTCCGGAGCGCTCGGATGAGGAGTGGTCGGCAAGAACACGGCCTTGAAGCCTTTGCCTGCGGCCCAATGCAATTCCTCGATTGCGTCCTCCACGATCAGTGTCGACACCTGGGCGGTCACCACATAGCGCGGTGACACCGCGCAGATCTCCTCGAGTGCCCATTCGTTGCTGGCGCGCATGCACGCCTTGAGCAGTTCGGGGGTGCGGAAAGTCGATCCCCACATGCCCAATGACGGGAAGATCACCTCACCCCAGACACCCTCCTTGTCCAAGTCCGCCAACCGCGCCTTCGCGTCGCGGATGCCCTGCGGCTTCATGCTCTCCTCGATGAAGGCCTCCATCGCCGAGGACGGCAGCTTGCGCCGGAAGATCTGTCCGTCGACCGAGACCGTCTCGTACTCGCCGTCGGGATCCTTCTCCGCGTGCGGCGTCAGCTCGGCGAGCGCCTTGGGCAACCGGGACTGCCACAGGTCGTCGGGCTCCAGGAAGTGGGAGTCACCCGAATTCGTCCAGATCATGCTCATTGGCCCTCCACGGATCCGTCGCTCCTTCGGATGATGCCAGCTGCTCTCGCGCAAGTCCAGTATTTCTAATACATAGCCATTATTATTTGGTCCAAGGTGCGACGCCAGTAAGACTTAGGCGGACTGGAGGAGGCCCATGGCGGAGCTGCGAACTGAGTCGGCCGCGGGCGCGCGGAGGCGCAACGCGTCGGGTGAGTCGACCCGGGTGATGTTGATGGAGGTCGCCGAGCGGCTGTTCGCCACCCGGGGTATCGAGGCCGTTACGCTGCGGGAGATTCAGCTGGCCGCCGGGCAGTCCAACACCTCGGTGATTCGCTACCACTTCGGCTCCCGCGACGGCCTGATCCGGGCGCTGATCTCCTACCGTCAAGCGTCACTGGGCGCCGATCGCCGGGAAATGCTCACGAGCATGCGCGAGCAAGGCAAGGAGGCGGATCCCCGCGCGGTGGTGTGGCTGCTGGCGCGCCCGTTGGCCAACAGCATCGCCGCGGGCGAGATGTTCGCGCCGTTCCTGGCGCGGCTGGTGGAGGATCCTCAAGCTCGCAGCGAATACTGGCCCGACCACGTCGACGACGATTGGACGCAGGAGAAGCTGGAGGAACTGGTCGACGCCGCGCTGCAGGACCTGCCTGGGCGCATCCGGCGCGGCCGAACTTTCCAGCTGTATGTCAGCTTGATCAATACCCTTGCTGCGGCGGCGCGTTCGGGTCACGGGCTCAGCGAGGCACAGCTGCACAATTACGTCGACACCTGGGTCGGCATGCTGACCGCTCCGGTGTCGTACGAGACGCGCGCGCTGATCGCCGACGACGACGGCTGATCCGTCAGCTGCCGCCCACGATCTCCTTCGCCCTGAGGTCGGCGATCGTCGCGTCGTCCAGACCCATTTCGCGCAGCACCGCATCGGTGTGCTGCCCGATGGTGCATCCTGCGTCGGCCCGTGTCCGCGAGCGGGAGAACCGGCACAGCGGGGCGAGCCGGCGGTGCTCTCCGAAGATCGGGCTGAAGGCGTCCACGGCATAGCCCGCCTCGTGGTACGGATCGGTCTGCAGCACCAACTCGGAATTGGCCTCCACCACCTCGACGCAGCCGACGTCCTGGGCGGACAGTTCGTGCTCCCACTCCAGCTTGGTCTTGTTGGCGAAAACGGTTGTCAGCACGGCGATCAGCTCGTCGTCATGCGCCGCGCGAGATTCGGCATCGGTAAAGCGCTCATCGGCGTCCAAGTCGACGTAGGGCGACATCGCCTTCGTCAGCGCAGGCCATTCGCGCGGCAAAGGTGCGGCGAGAAAGACGTAACCGTCTGCCGCGCGGTACATCCGGTACAGGGCATTCATGCCGAAGAATTGATCGTCGGCGGCTGCGTCCGCGGGACGGGACGCATAGCTTGCGTTGTAGGCGATCATCGCCTGCTGCGCGGTGGCGAGCATCGTGGTGACCACGTTGGACATCGGTCGTCCCATCCGCTTGGCATACAGCGCGACCAGCAGCGCAGAACCGACACCGTGCGCGGCGATGCCGTCAGATTGCACTGCGGGCACGGCCCCGCCCGCGTGCAGTTTGACCGCTCGGCGGTGCAGGTCATCCAAGTCGGTGGCCGGCTCGCCCGTGTCGTGGCTGTCGACCAGCGCCAGCCCGGATGCCGCACCGACCGACGGCGCGTAGGCGGCGCGGTGCGCGAAGGGTCCGTCGACCCCGTAACCTGAGGTCGTCACGAACGCCAAGTCCGGGTTGACCGCCCGCAGCGACGCCTCGTCGATCTTCGCCCGCTCGGCGGCCTTGCCACGGAAGCACTGCAGCACGATGTCGGACCGCTTGGCCAGTTCGTACACCAGCTCAAGGCCTTCGGGCTTGGTGAAGTCAATCGCGAAGCTTTCCTTGCCCTGCAACACTTTTGCGCCGCCCGCCTCGGGGAACGCGACCAGATTGCGGATGTTGTCGCCTTCCAGCGGCTCGACCTTGATGACGCGAGCGCCCAGGTCGGCCAGCAGGGTCGCGCCGTACGGTCCCGCGAACATGCTGCCGAACTCCAGCACCGTCACGCCCGTCAGCGGCGGTGCGTCGTGGTCCGCGTGCCGTGCGGGTAGTGCGGCCCTGCGCACTTGGCCGAGCTGCTCGAAGGTGACCGAGTCGTTGTGCTCGCCGACTCGCGGAGCCGGCCGAAGCGGGGTCAACGGCTTGCCGTCAGCGTGAATGAGGGTCGACGGCTGCCGTACCGGCCCGAGATCGGGATCGATCACGGTCGCGGCGCGGCCTTCGTGAGCGGTTTGCGGGTGATCCAGTGATTCCTCGGGAGTTCGGAACAGTTCGCCGCTCAGGTCAAGGTTTTCTGTCATGGCCCGCTGCCATTCGGCGAGCGTGCGGGCCCCCACCCGCTCGATCATCATGTCCCACCACTCGGTGCGAAGTTCGGGGGTCGGCAGCATCGGAAAACCCTGCCACTTCGGGTCCGCGAGGTGCCCCAGCAGGTCCAGTTCAGTCAGCCAAGCGCCGATCAACTTGGGCGACACCTGAGCGAACTGTAGCCAGCGACCGTCCTTCGTCGGACAGACCAGGAGTGCGTAGATTAGGTAGGCCTGGGGCCGGCCCTGGTCGTCGTAGGCGGCGTCCATCGGTTCGAAGGCGCCCGGATACCGTTCCAGCACCATCTCGTAAAACCAGTTGTACGGATCCATCGAACCCATGCCGGTCACCAGATTGGTCTCGACGGTTTGGCCGCGCCCACTGCTCTCCCGCTCAAGGAGCGCGGCAAGCACGCCCTGAACAGCGGCGTGGGCGGCGCCCCAAGAGGCATAGGCGAAGGTGGTGTAGGCCGGTCCCGGCCTCGTGGTCAGTCCGCGCTTTTCGTGCATGACACCCGTCTTCGCCATCACCAGGGCCTCCCAGCCCTTGTAGTCGCGAAACGGCCCGGTCGATCCCCAGCCCGTGATCGTCGCCACGACAAGTCGCGGGTAGGCCTCCGACAATGCGTCGGGGGTAAGTCCGATGCGCTCGGCCGTGGTCGGCCGCATGGTGTTAACCATGACGTCGGCGCGGCGCAGCAAAGCACGCAGACGCTCCAGATCAGCCTCGTCATGCAGGTCCAATGTCACGCTGAGCTTGCCACGCAGCAGGGCGGGCCAGCCCGCGAGCTCGCGCAGCGGACTACCGTCGAGCGGCTCGACCATGATCACCTCGGCACCGCAGTCGGCGAGGAACTGCGTCGCCTGCGCTCCGGGCAGCGTTGTCGATAGGTCGACCACCACGAGACCAGCCAGTGGACCGCCCGACGCCGTACCGACTTCCGGCATGTTCGCTCCTAGGGTGTGCTGGCAGGTCTCGTTCGACGTGTTGTGACGCACGCCACGCCAGCATCGCAGCGACCAAGATTAATGTCAATGCATTAGTCTTGCCGCGTGACTGAGGGGTGTGCGAAGTGATCCATGAACGGCAGACACAGGGTGGTTTCCCGCCCATGCGGACCTGGCAGGAGCCGACCGTAAGCAGCCCGGGTGGCGGTGCTGAGTACGGCGACATGATCGCCGCGCTGCGCAATTTCCTCGACCATGTGGCAGCGGCCGCTCCGGACGTGGCGACCACAGTGGACCTCACACAGGACTTGAACGGGTGGGCCAACCGGGTGGCCCAGTTTGCAGTACCTGAGCGCAGGCAGATCTTCGCCCGCCGGCTTGATCTGCCCGGCCGCGGACAAACCATGTCCCCCAACTTCATTCCGCTCGGCGGCGACCACCAGAGCGTGCACGGGGTGGTCACATTCGGCCGCTATTTCCTCGGCGGTGGTGGCGCGGTGCACGGCGGGGCCATCCCGCTGCTATTCGATGAGGTGCTCGGCCGGCTGGCCAGTAGCGGCGACCGGGCGCCTGCGCGAACCGCCTACTTGCACACCGACTACCGATCGATCACACCGATCGGCGAGGAGCTCGCGGTGCGCGCCTGGTTCGTCAGCGAGCAAGGACGTAAGCGGATTCTGCGGGCGACGATCACTCACGGTGACACTCTGTGCGCCGAAGCAGAGGGACTGTTCATCGTCCTGCGACCCGACCAGCCCTGAGCCGTCCGCTCAGCGCACCGCGAATCCGGCATCTAGCGGCCACGCCACCCCGGTGATGAATTTCGCCTCGTCGGAGACCAGCCACGCCACTGCGCCGGCGATGTCCTCGGGCATCAGGATCTGAATCGGCAGCGCATTCTGCATGGCGGCCACTGCCGTGTCGTTGGCCTCGAGCAGCTTGCCCATGGTTTCGTTCATCACCATGCCGGTCGCCACGCCGGTGGGGTGGATGGTATTGACCCGAATCCAATACTGCGCCAACTCATTCGCCCACACCTGCATGAGCCCGACCAGTCCCCGCTTGGCGGCGGTGTAAGCCTGTCCGCCTGCCCGGTCGGTACCGGTGCCCTTCAATCCCGCACTGGAACTCGTCAGCACGATGGATCCGCCGCGGCCGCCGTCGATGAGGGCGGGGATAGCGGCCTCGACGGTGTTCCAGACTCCGATGAGGTTCACGTCGACGATGTCGCGGAAGATCTGGCTGCGGTCTCCCTCGCCGCCGAGTCTGATGATGCCGGCGTTGGCCAGGACGATGTCGAGACGGCCGAACTCGCGGACGCCTTCGTTGACGGCCTGTTTTAAGGCATCGGCGTCGCGGACGTCGGCTTGGTGGGCAATGATCCGCCGACCTTGGTTCTCAACGAGCTTGATGGTTTCATCGAGATCGTCGGGCGTGGCGTTGGGGTAGTCCATCGAGTCGATGTCGCGGCAGATGTCCACGGCCACGATGTCGGCGCCTTCGGCGGCGAGCCGAACGGCATGGGCGCGGCCCTGCCCTCGCGCCGCGCCGGTGATGAACGCCACCCGTCCGTCGTGTCTTCCCATAGCTAGATTCCTCTCATCGTGTCGATTGTCGACGCTGAATATCTCTGTCACGCTGGGTGATCAATTCGCGCAGGGCTAGCCGGTCCGGCTTGAGCATCGCCGTCAAGGGCAGCTCATCAACAATGAGCAGCTCGTCGGGGGCCTTGTAGTCGGCCAGTTCACTTGCCACGTGGGCGCGCAGTTCAGCCAGTGTCGGCGGACCGGTGGCGTCCGCGGGTACCACGCACGCGACGCCGATTTCTCCGATCACGGGTGCGGAACGGCCAATCACGGCGGCATGTTTCACGCCGGGGTGCCCGGTGAGCGTCCGCTCCACCTCACCGGGATGCACGTTGTAGCCACCCCGGATGTACATGTCACCGCGGCGCCCGACAAGTGTGATATTGCCGTCGTCGCCGAGCACGCCGACGTCGCCGGTGCGCAGCCACCCGTCGCGCAGCACCTCTGCGGTGAGTTCCGAGTTGCGCCAGTAGCCACGCATCACACACGGGCCGCTCACCTCAAGTACGCCGTCCGATCCGATCCGCACGTCCATTCCCGCGGCAGGCCGTCCCACGGTGCGGAATTGAACCTCGGGGGCGTCGTCCGGTTCGGTGCCGCTGATGGTCGGGCACTCGGTCATCGCGTACCGCACGACCAGCGGGACCCCGATGCCCTCGGCGACCCTGCGTACCAGTTCGGGTGGCGCCGGCGCTGTGGCCACCACTCCGATCCGCAAGTGCGGCAATGCCTTCGAGGTCACTCCATCGACGTCGAGCAGCTTGGCCCACTGGGTCGGCACCGCGCCCGCCACGGTGACTCGCTCGTCGCGAAGGACGTCGAACATGCCCTGGGCCGACCACGGTGTCGGGGGCACCACCAGCGTGCTGCCCCAGACCAACTGATCCCAGAGCTTGAACATGTAGCCGGCGTGGGCGAACGGCGTGGACGTGAGCCGCCGGTCATAGGGCGCGCTCATCACGCCTGACGCTGCCGCGCCCGCGGCCAGCCGGTCGGCGTCGAAGGCTGCGCCTTTTGGCGTCCCCGTCGTGCCACTGGTGAAGATCAACGCAACAACGTCCCGGCGATTCAACTCCACCGAAGGCGGCGCCGAGCGCGATGTGTCACGGCACAGCGCATCCCGCGACAGCAGCCGATGCCCGGTGCCGGGTAACGCATCAAGCAGTCCGTCAGCGACGACCAACGCCGGATCTGCCTGCTGCAGAATCGATTCGATCTCTCTGCGGCCCAGTCGCGGGTTCAGCCCGGTGGTGATCGCACCGATCATGGCCGCCGCGGCGTAGCACGTCGCGTAGTCGATGCCCGACGGCAGCCACAGCACGACCACATCGCCCTTGCCGACGCCGAGGTCGGCAAACTGGGTCGCGACGCTACGAGCCCGACCGATCCACTCCGCGAACGTGATTCGCGCCCCCGGCTCGACGTAGGCCTCGATATCGCCGTGAACGGCGGCCGCCAGCTCCAACATCGCGCGGGTATCCACGACGTCGGAGCTCAGCGGTGCGCGGTCCACCTACGGCTCCTCGGCGCCGAGAATCATTGTGCCGCTGGAGCAGAACCAGCCGCCGGTGCCGCTGACACAGGCGATCTTGGCATCGGGTACTTGGCGCGGGCCGCATTCGCCGCGCAACTGTCGCGCAGCCTCGACCAGCAGGAACAACCCCCGCTGACCGGGGTGGCACGCCGACAGCCCGCCACCGTCGGTGTTGGTGGGAAGCGCGCCGCCCAGGCGCAGCGCACCTTTCTCGACGAAGGCACCCCCCTCCCCCTTGGGGCAGAAGCCGAGGTCTTCGATGGTGAGCAGCAACATGTAGGTGAACGCGTCGTAGATTTCGGCGACGTCGACGTCGGACGGCGAGACCCCGGCGCGGGCGAAGGCCAGCGGTCCGCTGACCGCGGCCGGGCCAACGGTGAGGTCGTCCCACTGGGAGGTGAGCATGTGCGAGGTCGTTTCCGCTGAACCCAGCACCCACACTGGCTTACTACGTAGATCCTTCGCACGTTCCGCACTGACGAGCACTGCCGCGGCCCCGCCGTCGCTGCGAATGCAGCAGTGCAGCTTGGTGAACGGGTCGGCGATCATCGGTCCGCCGAGCACGTCGTCGATAGTGATCGGTTCGCGATAGTAGGCATCGGGATTGTCGGCCGCGTTGAACCGCGCGGACACGGCGACCTCGGCCAGCTGCTCGATCGTGGTGCCATAAGTGAACATGTGCCGCCGCGCAGCCATGGCGTACTTGGAGATCAGGGTGTGGCCGTAGGGCGCTTCCCACTGTAGGGGTCCGCGTGCGCCCCAGTTGATGTTGGCCCCCCGCAATCCCTTTCGAAGATCCGAGCGGGCGGTCGAGCCGTACGTCAGCAGGACCACGTCGGCGTGCCCAGCGGCGATCGCATCAGCCGCGTGGGCGGCCATCACCTCCCACGACGCTCCCCCGACCGCGGTGGAGTCGATCCAGCGGGGCCGCAGACCGAGATACTCGCCGACATCGACCGGGGGCAGTGTGCCCTGGCCGGTGGAGGCCAACCCGTCGACGTCATCGGGTGTCAGACCGGCATCCGCCAGGGCGCGGCGGCTGGCCTGGGCGATCAGCTCGTAGGGTCCCTTGTCGTCGACCCGGCCGACGTCGGACAGGGCGACGCCCGCGATGGCTGCGGCCCCAGCGGCGCCGCTCACTGGGCGCGGTCCTGGGCCAGCAGTTCGGCCAGCACGTCGGTGGGCTCACCGAACAAGTGCCGAAACACGTGCGCGCGCTTCAGATACAGGTGCATGTCGTTCTCGAATGTGTAGCCCATACCGCCGAACACCTGGATGCCCGCGGCGGCATTCTCGACGGCCGCCGACCCGGCCACTGTGAGGGCCGACAGCACCTGCATCAAGGCGTCGGCGCGGCCACTGCCGACAGCGATCGCAGCGAAGAACGTTTGCGCCTGAGCGGCCTCGGCAGCGATCTCCATATTGACGCAGGCGTGCTTGATCGCCTGGTGAACCCCGATCGGCTTGCCGAACTGCACACGAGTCTTGGCGTGTTCGGTCGCCGACGCTGCGGCGGCCGCGGCCAATCCGGTGAGGTAGCCCGCCGCGAGTACCGTGGCGCGTCCCCAGATCCATTCGTCCTCGGCGGGCAACCAGTGCAGGGGTTCGGCGGATTCGACCGTGGCCGAGGATATTCGGGTACCCGGGTCTGCGGCGGTCACGGATTTAAGCGGTCCGAAGGAATCGATGCCGACCAGTGCGGCACCACTGCGGGCCACCAGCAGGGCGTGCGAGACACCCGCCGGGTCGAACAAATCGAAAGTGCCTTTGACCGGGCGCACGTCGCCGTCGCCGCGCAATACCGCGAGGGCCACCGATGCCGCCCCGGAGCCGATCCGCTGCGCCAGCGCGTCGTCGCCGCAACGGGCGGCCACCCGGGCGCCCAACGTGCATGCCAGGAACGGCCCCGGCGCGAGCCGCTTGCCGAGCTCGACGAACAGCAGAGCCTCGTCGTCCAACCGCCGGCCCGACCCACCGGACGCCTCGTCGAGCCCGAGTGTGAGCAGGCCCAGCTCGGCGCATTCTCGCCACAGTGACTCGGGAATCGGCGCTTCGGCGTGACGATTAGCGCGGATCCGATCCACTGGCATCCGATCGGCGAGGAATTCTCCTGCTGCCGTGATGATTTCGAGTTGCTCAGCTCCGGGCAGCAGGTCCACCGTCATCTCCTCTCATCGCGGCAGCCCCAACACTCGTTCGCCGACGATGTTGCGCTGAATCTCCGACGTCCCGCCGCCGATGGCTTGGGAGAAGCTGTAGTAGTAGTAGCCGACCCAGCCGTCGACGTCCCAGCGCGATGAATACCGGACCGAGGCGGGACCGACAACATCCATCGCCAATCTGCCTATCTCCTTGGCTAATTCGGCATACATCAGCTTGACGATCGAACCCCGCGGGCCGGGCGTCTCGGTCTTCATGGCCTCGCAGATATTGGTGTAGGTGAGCGCCCGCAGCGACGCCACCGAGGCGCGGGCCCGCGCCAGCCGTCGCGCGATGTCGTCGTCGGCGATGGCGGGCCTGCGGCCGTCCGGCCCGACATGGTCGCGGGCATAGTCGATGAGGTCCTCGATAATCTTCGCCAGCCGCACCTGGTTGGCGGTGAACGCGGTGCCGCGCTCGAAGGACAGGGTGGCCATCGCAACCGACCAGCCTTCGCCGACATCGCCGACCACGTTGCTCAGCGGGATTCGCACATCGTCGTAAAACACTTCGCAGAATTCCGAGCCGCCCTCGATGGTCTCGATAGGGCGGACGTCGATGCCCGGCGTGCTCATGTCACAGATCACCCAGGTGATGCCCTTGTGCTTGCTGCCGGTGTTGTCGGTGCGCACCAGCAGCTCCTGGTAATCGGCGACGGTGGCGAAGCTGGTCCACAGCTTCTGCCCCGAGACCACCAGGTCCTCGCCGTCCACCACCGCCTTGGTACGCAATGCCGCCAGGTCCGATCCGGCGTCGGGCTCGGAGAAGCCCTGACACCAAATCACTTCACCACCAAGGATTTTCGGCAAGTGAAAAGACTTCTGTTCGTCGGTGGCCCTGGTGATCAGGGTGGGCCCGGCGTGCGAGTTGCCTACGAAGCATGCATCGATGCCGGGGAACCCCCGCGCGGCGTACTCCTCGTACCAGATCAACTGCTGAAGCAGCGTCAGCCCCTTGCCGCCGTATTCGGTGGGCCAGGCGATACCGGCCCAGCCGCCCTCGGCCTGAGTGCGTTGCCAGGCAAGGTCGTATTCACGGATCCCCGCGTCGTCGCGCGGGCGGGGTTCAGCCGGTTTGTTCTCGTCGAGCCATGTGCGGACCTGGTCACGGAACTCGAGCTGGTCAGGCGTGAAGTCGAGATCCATGATCCGGAATTCTAGGTGACACGACAGTCAGAAACAATGCGTCGTTCATTGGCGGCGATACCTCGCTGCCAGCTGCTCGGTGCCACGGGCCAGCAGTGCCACGTCCGCTCCTACGAGCACGAAGCTCGCCCCGGCCGCCATGTAGCGGCGCGCCAGTGGCTCGCTGAACGCATTAACCCCGGCGCGCTTGCCGTGTTCCACGATGGTCGCCAGCGCGGTTTCTATGGTGCTCACGACGTCTGGATGCTCCGGCTGCCCAAGTTTGCCCATCGAGGCTGCCAGGTCGGCCGGTCCGATGAAGACGGCGTCCACTCCGTCGACGTCGGTGATCTCTCCGAGCTGTGCCAGACCGGCCACACTCTCCACCTGGACGGTCAACGACACGGCCGTGTCAGCGGTGACGAGATAGTCAGAAATGCGGTTCCAACGGGACGCTCGGGCCAACGCGCTGCCGACCCCGCGGATGCCGTTGGGCGGATAACGCGTGGCGGAAACCGCCGCGACCGCCTCACCGGGGCCATCGATCATCGGGACGATGATGTTCTGAGCCCCGATGTCGAGCAATTGCTTGATGAACACCGGGTCAGCCGAGGGCGGCCGCACCAGCACGTCGACATCCGGGTAGCCGGCCAGCACCTGCAGCTGTCCGAGGGTGCTGCGCAGATCGTTGGGCGCGTGCTCCTGATCCAACAGCAGCCAGTCGATCCCGGATCCTGCACAGATTTCGGTGACGTAACCGCTGCCCGAGGCCACCCACATGCCGATGCGCGGGTCGCCGTCGCCGATGCGCTGTGTCCACCGGTTTGTCACGATGCCTCCGAATCGAACGTCACCGACACCGTGCCCAGCGGTCCATAGTCGGCGACAAAGGTGTCCCCCGGTTCGGCGAACACCGGCTTGGTGAACGATCCGGACAGGATGACCTCGCCGCGTTCCAGCCAAACACCGTGTGGAGCAAGCCGATTGGCCAGCCAGGCCACGCCATTGCCGGGATGGTTGAGCACCGCAGCGGCTACCCCGGATTCCTCGATGGTGCCGTTGCGCAGCAGCAGGGCCGCCACCCAGCGCAAGTCGACGTCCAACGGGCGGAACACCCGCCCGCCCAGGACCAGACCGGCGTCCGCGGCGTTGTCGGCGATGGTGTCAACGATGGTGCGCAGATGACCGGTTTCGGGGTCCGACATCTGCACCCTGGCGTCGAGGATCTCGAGTGCGGGAGTCACGAACTCGGTGGCCCGCAGCACGTCGAACAATGTGACGCCGGGGCCGGATAGCTGCTCGCCCATTACGAACGCCAACTCGACCTCGACGCGCGGACGGATATAACGGCCCAGCGGTATGCGGCCGCCATCCTCGATGAACATGTCGTCGAACAGCGCGCCGTAATCCGGTTCGTCGATCGACACCGCCCGCTGCATCACCTTCGAGGTCAGACCGATCTTGCGACCCTTGACTTCTCGCCCGTCGGCGACCTTGAGCGCGACGAGTGCCCGCTGCACCGCGTAGGCGTCCTCGATGGTCATGTCGGGATAGTCCAACGACAACTGCCGGATCGGCGTGCGGGTCTGCTCGGCCTCGTAGAGCCGCCGGGCTATGTCGGCGAGCTCGTCCTCGGCGGGTCTGCTCATCTCGTAAGGAACTCGATCGCCGCGGCGTTGAACGCCTCGGGATCCTCGAAATGCGGCCAGTGCCGCACCGAGGGCATCTCGAACACCTCCGAATTCGGGATCAGGTCGGCGATGGTGCGCGCCGTGTCCTGATACACGCCGTGGTCCTTGCCCGATGCCACGATCATCACCGGCGCCTCGATGCCGCGCCACTTGTCGTCGGGAATCAGGTTGCGGTGACGCACCTTCTCGTCCTGCAGGATCAGCAGCCGGTCGATGGTGTTGCGGGTGTCCTCGCGCCGATACACGGCCTGGCGTAGGCCGATGAGATCGGGCAGCCGATTGGCTTCGTCGGCGATCAGGTGAGCGAACACGGCGTGCAGCGATTCCCACGTCGGCTCGTTGACCGCCTTGGTTCGTTCCGTGCGGATGCGCGCCATATTCGACGCCGAGGCTTCCCGTCCGGCCGGCGACATCAGGATCACTTTCTCCACCCGGTCGGCGTGGCCGACGCAGACCGCGGACGCCACGAACGCGCCCAGCGACATGGCGATGAAGTTGGCCGACGCCATGCCGAAGTGGTCCATCACCCCCAATACGTGTTCGACGTAAACCGCGATCTCATAGTCGTAGTCCGGCTTTCCGGAGAACCCGTTGCCGACCATGTCGATCGCCACGCAGTGGAAGTGCTGCGACAGTGCGGCGAGATTGGGCGCGAAGGTCTCCCAGTGCCCGCCGGTGCCGTGCAGCAGGATGGCGTGCGGCTTGTCCGGACCGCCGGCCTCGGCATAGCGGGTACGGACGAGGACTCCATTGACCGGGATGTCAATGAACCCCTGCCGGAACTCGAGCTCCTTGAGGTACATCCAGATGCTGCGGTAGTTCTCGGTGTCGACCCGGCTCACATCGACCGCGTCGGCCGGTGCTGGTGCTTGGCTCATCATCACCTTCTCAAATCTTCGTATCTGACATATATGTCATCTGGCGCTGGCGTCGCGATGCATGCCCCTCATCGTCGCACAAGCTCTATGTTCCCATGTAGGGAATGGCTCCCACCGCTCGGCCTGCAAGTAATACGCCTAGAGTCATTCCGCTCCATTCCATTGATTCTGACACTTGTATGCGGTAATACTGGGCAGGTGAACACTCCGGCCGGACGCCGCGTCCTCGCCGACCTGGTCAACGAGTTCGCGGCCGTGCGGTTGTCGCTGGACGTCAACGGCAACGGCCCCCGCCTGCTCGTCGAGGACCTGGAGGGCGGCGAGCAGGTCTTCTTGTGCCCCTTGGAGTTGGCCAGTTTCACCATGGCCACCGCCGAAGACCGCGAGGAGTGGATCAGGGTGGGCAATTACCGCGGCGAACGCCGCTCAACGGAGCGGCCGTGAGCGCCGCCGCCGACCTGGTGGGTCTGGGCATGACCGCGATGTCGCTGCGTCCCGGCGCGACGCCGCTCGAACTGGCCGTCAAGGCGAGCGCCGCCGCATTGGCCGACGCCGGACTCGAGCGGGCTGACATCGACGGGATCCTGGTCGGCTCGTCGCAGGGGGTTCGGCCGGAACGACTGGGCGTCGGCTTCGCCGCCGCGGCCGGCTTCTCGGATCTGCGCCTGTTGGAGCACGTCGAGATCAAGGGCGCCACGACCATCGCCATGATCCAGCGCGCGCGCCACGCGATCCTCACCGCTGAGGCGGCAACCATACTGTGCGTGTTCGCCGACGCGCCCCTGGTGGCCGGCCGCGGCGCGGGCTCGACCTACGCACACAGTGGCGGCAACGTCGGGGTGCGCGGACTGGAGCGGGCCTCGGGGCTGCTTGGCTCAGTCCCGACGTATGCGCTGCTTACCCAGCGCTGGCTGCACGTCACCGGCACCCGCACCGACGCGCTGCGCTCCGTGGCCACCACGGCAAGGGCATGGGCGTGCGGCAATCCCGACGCGGTCAACCGCGAGCCGCTCGACGACGCCGGCTATGACTCTTCCCCGATGGTTGCCGAACCACTTCGACTGCTCGATTGTGCTCGGCCGGTGAACGGGGCGGTCGCCGTCGTGCTCACCGGGCGGCCCTCGGTCGGGGGCGCCCGATTGCGGGTTCGCGGCACCGGGCGCGACCATCCGGTGCGGCGCCGTCGCTCCGGAGCCGAGTCGTGGTTCGGCGGCGGTGGCCGCGCGGTCCAGGACGCACTCGAACAGGCCGGCATGGCCCGATCAGACCTGCACGTCGCCGAGCTGTACGACCCGTTCTCGATTGTGACCCTGGTGCTGCTCGATGAATACCGGCTCACCGGTGACATTCCCGCGGGTGCGTTCGTGCGCGACGGCCACACCGGGCAGGGCGGCACACTGCCGACCAATACCGGCGGTGGCCAGCTGTCCGGTTTCTACCTGCAGGGCATGACGCCCTTGGCGGAGGCGATGATTCAGCTGCGCGGCACCGGCGGGCAACGTCAGGTTCCCGGGGCCACGGTGGCGCTGGTCGGCGGTATCGGCGGCCGAATGGACCACCATGCCGCGTTGGTGCTGGAGCGTGCCGCATGACCGCCACCGCGGTCGAGGACTGGCTGCTGGACAGCGCACTGGCGCCCGCCGCCGATGACGACATGCTGGCGCCGCTGTACCGAGCGGCCGCACGCAATGAGCTCGCATTGCCGTTCTGCGCGGCTTGCGCCCTGCCACTCGAGCTCGATCAAGAAGTCTGCGACCAATGCGGGAACGCCGAACAAGACTGGCGCACAGTTGATTTACGCGGGACCGTACACGCTGCGACGCTCATGCACCGGCGTGAAGCGGGCCTGGTGCACGGCCTGGTGCCCTACCCCGTCGTCGACGTCGAGCTGACGAGTGGGCACCGGATTGTGATGACGACCGTGCAACCTGCGGACACCGCACCGCCCATCGGCACAACAGTCCATATTGGTTTCCGCCACCTCGGCGACGTCGCCATCCCGGCCATCGACATTCTGGAGGACCAGTGACGACACTTGAATCCGCCCCCGCCGTCGACGACTTCGACGTCGGCAGTGTCATCCGCCACGACCGTGTGCACGGGACCGTGTATACGTCCACCGAGATCTTCCGACGCGAAATGGACACTATCTTCAAGACCGGATGGGTCTACGTCGCCCACGAGAGCGAGGTCAGCGAGCCGGGTGACTACCTGACCCGAATGATCGGCCACGACCCGGTCGTCGTCGCACGCGGTAAGGATGGCGTGGTTCGCGTGATGCTCAACCGCTGCACTCACCGTGCCAACAAGCTGTGCAACGCCGAGAAGGGCAACGCCAACTCGTTCCGGTGCCCGTATCACGGCTGGACATTCGGCAACACCGGTGCTCTGCAGGGTGTTCCGATGCGTGAGGGTTACGGCGAGGAGTTCAACAAGGTGCGTTCCGAGCTGGGCCTTGCCCAGGCGCCTCGGGTCGACAGCTACGGCGGATTCGTCTTCGCATCATTGGCGCCAGACGGTATCTCGTTAACCGAGCACCTTGGCAAGGCAACACGCGCCATCGACCGTCTGCTCAACCTGTCCCCCACCCGCGAGATCGACCTGCGGGCCAACTGGATGAAGCACTTGCACCACGCCAACTGGAAGATGGTGGTGGAGAACAACGTCGACGGTTACCACGCGCTGTTCACCCATGCCTCGGTGTACGACGCGATCAAGCCCGCCAAGGTGTCGCACGTCCCGACTAAGGTCGACGTGCTGGTCCGCGACCTCGGTAACGGCCATTCCGAGATCGACTACAGCGACGAATACCGGAAACTCGACGAGGAATTCGTCTGGTACGGCAGGATCCCGCGAGCCAAGCTCGCCGACTACGTCGGCGCGCTGGAGGGTGCGTACGGCCCCGAGCAGGCGCACGACGCACTGGTGGTGGGTCCACCACACACGTTGATATGGCCCAACCTCTTCCTCGCCGAGATGAACGTGATGTTCGTCGAACCGCAGGCGCCCGACCGCACCATCGCCTACACCACCGCGGTCCTGATACCCGGCCAGGATGCGTTGAACGAGCGCACGCTGCGCCGTTCCGAGGGGGCGATGGGTCCTGCGGGGTTCTTGATCGCCGACGACGGAGAGATCGGGATGCGCAACCAGGCCGGGCTCGCCGCCGAGCTGCCGGAGTGGCTGATGCTGGCCCGCGGCATAGAAAGCGATGTCGACGACATGACTGGAATCATCAACCGCGACAAGAGCGCCGAGACTCCCCAGCGCGGTTTCTACTCACACTGGGCCTCGGTCGTCGGTGGGAGAAGCGGAGCATGACCGTCAACTCCGAAGCCCAGGCACGTCCCGCTCTACGCGCGCTGCCCGCCCCCGAGATCCTGTCGTTTCTCTATCTGGAAGCGCGGCTGGCCGACGAGGGCCGCTACTCGGAGTGGGAAGCGCTGTGGGCCGATGACGACGACACGGTCGAGTACCGCGTCCCGATGCACCCCGACGATGACCCGCGCACCACGCTGGCCTACATCAACGACAACCGGCGACGGATCAAAAGCCGGGTGGCTCAGCTCAACACGGGCAACCGGCACTCCCAGACACCGCCGTCGGTAATGCGGCGCGTGGTCTCCAACAGCGAGGTGGTGGAAACGGGCGCCGACTCCGTCACGGTGGAATCCAACTTCGCTCTATTCGAATACCGTCTACGTCAACGCTTCTGGGCCGGCCGGGTTATCCACACGATTCGCTTGTCACCGGACGGCCCCCGGCTGATTCGCAAGATCGTGCACCTGATCGACGCAAGCGGCCCGGTCGAGACACTCGCTTTCCTAATTTGAACGGACTTCATCTGATGCTCATCGGTGACATCGCGACCAACAACTCCCGCCGCTATCCCGACAAGCGTGCGCTGGTCGATGCCGACCGGGCGCTTACCTGGTCGCAGGTCGACGACAGAGCCCGGCGGCTCGCCGCCTTCCTGATCGGACGGGGGCTGGTACCGGGCGACCGGGTGATGGTGATCGCCCGCAACTGCATCGAATGGCCTGAGATCTCGTTCGGCCTGGCCAAAGCCGGGCTGATCACGGTGCCGGTGAACATCAGGCTGGCTCCCGACGAAGTCGCCCACGTCCGCGACGACTCCGGCGCACGAGCGGTGATCATCCACGCCGACCACTTGGACAAGTTCCTGGGCGAATTAACCGAGCTGGCACTGATCTTGGGCGTGGGCGCGCACTCAATGCTCGGCACGAGCGAGTTGGTCACCGACTACGAGACGGCACTGGCGCAAGCGCAGCCCGGCGCCGAGCGCCGCGACATCACGCCGGACGACGTGGCGTTCATCTTGTACACCAGCGGTACCACCGGTCGCGCCAAAGGTGTGATGCACACTCATCGCGCCCTGCTCTACCAGGCGGCCGACACGAACCTGGTCACCGAGGCCAACCGCTCCGACGTCATGCTCGCGACGACACCGTTCTTTACTGCAGGCGGCATGGTCCGCACGGTGTCTTGGCTCTATCTCGGTCAGACCATGGTGATCCATCAGAGATTCGACCCGCAGGCGGTGATCGACGAGATCGAACGCAGTGCGATCACGTTCACGACCTTCATCCCGACGATGCTGCACCGGACGCTGGCGATCCTCGAAGACGGCCCACCGCGGGACATGTCGAGCCTACGGCGCATCTCCTATGGTTCGGCCCCAGTGCCGCCGGGCCTGGCACGTAAGGCGATGGACCTGCTCGGCTGCGAGCTGCAACAGCGCTACGGCCTCACCGAATGCGGAGGACAGGCAACGATCCTCACCCCGCAAGATCACCGCGACATCGTCGCCGGCAAAACCTCGATCGCGACCTCATGCGGACAGGAAACCCCGATGTGCGTGATCCGCGTCATCGACGTCGACGGCAACGACGCCCCGCCCGGCGATGTCGGCGAAATCGTCATCACCAGCCCCGCCAACGCGATTGGCTACTGGAACCGGCCCGAGCAGACCGCCGAGACGTTCCGTCCTGATGGGCTGCGCTCCGGCGACTTGGGCTACCTTGACGAGGAGGGCTACCTCCACATCACCGGTCGCAAGACCGATCTGATCATCTCCGGCGGGTTCAATGTCTACCCGGCGGAGATTGAGCGGGTGATCGCGCAGCACTCCGATGTCGACATGGTTGCGGTGGTCGGGGTGCCTGACCCCGAGTGGGGTGAGACGCCGGTGGCCGCCGTGATTGCCAAATCCCACGTCGGCGATCAGGACGCACTGACTGCGGAACTGGCTGCGTTGTGCCGCGCGGAATTAGCCGGTTACAAGCAGCCGCGCCGGTTCGTGTTCTGGCGTGAGTTCCCGTTGGGGCCCGCGGGCAAGATCCTCAAACGCGAGATCGCTAACCAGGTGAACCACGTCAGCCAGTCGGGTGGGAAGATGCCGGTATCGACCGGATCGACCGAGGAGCGACGATGATCGAGCAGACCGACCTTGCCACTATTGAATTCCAGGTCGCCGACCACGTCGCCACCGTGGCGCTCAACCGGCCCGAGAAAATGAACAGCTTCACCGAACAGATGGCCGCCGAACTCGCCGCGGTGTGGGCCCGAGTGCGCGACGACGAGGACATCCGGGCCGCGGTGCTGTGCGCCAACGGCGAGCGCGCCTTCTGCACCGGCATCGACGTGACCGAGGGCACCTGGTGGAAGCACCGACCGATCTTCAATCAAGAGGATCCGGGAGAATTGCTGGGGCCGAAGGCACACAAGGTGTGGAAGCCGGTGATCGCGGCACTGCACGGCATCGTGGCCGGCGGCGCCATGTACTTCGTCAACCAGTGCGACTTTTCGATCTGCAGTGAGACGGCCACCTTCTTTGACCCACATGCCAACGCGGGCATCGTCTCGGCGCTGGAGCCGATGGGCATGCTGGCCCTTGGCGTGCCCTACGGCGAGGTGATGCGCTGGGCGCTGCTCGGCAGCGAGGAGCGGATGTCGGCGCAGACCGCGCTGCGAATCGGGCTGGTGACCGAGGTGGTCCCGGACGACCAATTACGCGTCCGCGCCTTCGAACTGGCCTCCGAAATCGCCGCGCGCAGACCCAATGGCGTGCAGGGCACCGTTCGCGCGATGTGGGAGGCCCGCGATCTGACCCCCAGTGTCGCCGCCCGGCACGGCAAATTCTTTACCGACCTTGGCAACGCCGGGGCTACCCCGGACTCGTTGAACAACAAGAAGAAACCCCGAACAAGATGAGGAGGAGGCGATGACCGACACCGCGACCGAGACGTTGGTCCAGTTCGACCTCCTGATTGGGGGCGAATCATCCTCCGCTGCGTCGGGATTGACCTACGACAGCGTTGACCCCTTCACTGGCAGGCCCTGGGCGCGCGTGCCCGATGCCGCGGCGGCCGATGTGGATCGCGCCGTCGCCGCCGCCCGTGCCGCGCTGAATGGACCGTGGGGTGCGCTCACTGCGACCGCCCGCGGCAAGCTGCTGCACCGACTCGGTGAGATCATCGCGCGCGAAGCCGACCAGCTCGCCGAACTCGAGGTGCGTGACGGCGGCAAGCTGGTTCGCGAAATGGTCGGCCAGATGCGGTCGCTGCCGGATTACTACTTCTACTATGGCGGGCTGGCAGACAAGCTGCAGGGCGACGTCATACCGGTGGACAAGCCCAACTACTTCGTCTACACCCGCCATGAGCCCGTCGGCGTGGTCGGCGCGATCACGCCCTGGAACTCACCGCTACTGCTGTTGACCTGGAAGTTGGCCGCCGGGCTGGCCGCGGGTTGCACGTTCGTCGTCAAGCCAAGCGATCACACCCCGACGTCGACATTGGCGTTCGCAAAGCTGTTCGCCGAGGCCGGTTTTCCGCCGGGCGTGATCAACGTCGTCACCGGCTGGGGTCCGGAGACGGGCGCCGCGCTGGCGTCGCACCCGGGCGTCGACAAGGTCGCGTTCACCGGGTCGACGGCCACCGGCATTCACGTCGGCAAGGCCGCGATCGAGAACATGACCCGGTTCTCACTCGAACTCGGCGGCAAGTCGGCGCAAGTGGTGTTCGCCGATGCTGACCTCGACGCCGCGGCCAACGGGGTGATCGCCGGCGTCTTCGCCGCCACCGGCCAGACGTGTCTGGCGGGCTCGCGCCTGCTGGTAGACCGCAGCGTCGCGGACGCGTTGGTGGAGAAGATCGTCGCGCGGGCGGCGACCATCAAACTGGGCGACCCGAAGGACCCGACGACCGAGATGGGTCCGGTGTCCAACTTGCCGCAGTACGAAAAGGTGCTGTCGCACTTCGCTTCTGCACGTGAGCAGGGGGCGACGGTCGCCTACGGCGGCGAGCCCGCCAGCGACCTCGGCGGGTTCTTCGTCAAGCCAACGGTGCTGACCGGCGTCGACCAGTCGATGCGGGCCGTCGCTGAGGAGATCTTCGGACCCGTGCTGGCGGTGATGACCTTCGAAGACGAAGACGAAGCCGTCGCCGCGGCCAACGGCACCGAGTTCGGACTGGCCGCGGCGGTGTGGACCAAGGACGTCCACCGCGCGCACCGGGTGGCCGCCAAGCTGCGGGCCGGCACGGTGTGGGTCAACGCTTATCGAGTCGTCGCGCCTCATGTTCCGTTCGGTGGCATCGGCTACAGCGGCATCGGACGGGAGAACGGCATCGACGCCGTGAAGGACTTCACCGAGACCAAAGCGGTCTGGGTGGAGCTGTCCGGAGAGACTCGCGACCCGTTCACGCTCGGCTGAATCGACAAAAGGGAAAGACATGACGCTGAATCTCGCGGCCGCCGACAAGGTGCTGGCCGGACTGCAGCCGTTTCCGGTGGCGGTCACCACGATTGACGGCGGTTTCGCTAATGGGCTGATGTCGCTGTCGGCGGGCTCGGCCAGCATCGTGCCGGAGCTGCCACGCGCGACCGTCAGCCTGACCAAATACAATAGGACGCACGACATGCTGGTGAACTCCGGCATTTTCGTGATGCACATGCTGTCAGCCGGCCCGCACGAGATCGAGAAGTCGATGGAGATCCTGATGACCCTCGGCGGCAGCTCGGGCCGGGACGGTGACAAGATCTCCAAGCTGCGGAGCAAGCCGGGCGTCACTGGTGCGCCGATCCTGCTTGACGCACACAGCTACGTGGAATGCCGCATCACGGGGTCGCTGGACAACGACGAGAACACCATCTTTGTGGGTGACGTCGTCGCCGCGGAGGTGTTCAGCTCCGAACAGCGGCTGCGGATCGGTGAGGCATGGGGCAAGTTGCCGCAGGAGTGGATCGAGCAGTACGAGGCCAACCACGAGCCGCAGCTGCAGAGTGCACGCGACCTGCGGGCTGCTGCTGCGGCACGGGTCTGATGTCCGAAGGGCCTTCTGGCGCATGGCAGCTGCCGGAAGAATTGGTGATGCTGCGCGATACGGTGCGGCGGTTCATGGATGCGCATGTGCATCCCGTCGAGGAGAAGCTGGACCACGACACAGTCGGGCTACCCCGCGAACAGCTCGTCGCGCTGCAGGCAAAAGCCAGGGAGGCCGGACTGTGGTCACTGCAGACGCCCGAGGAGTACGGCGGCGCCGGGCTCAGTGTCCTCGGCCAAGTGGTGGTCGCCGAGGAGGCAGCGAAATGCCGGATGGGGGCCTTCTTTCCGGCCCTCGGAGCCTTCGGCGGCAACCCCCCCAACATTATGTTCAAGGCGACACCCGAACAGTTCGAAAAGTACGCCCGACCTGTCATCGATGGGATCATGTCCAAGGCGTACACCGCGATCACCGAGGCTTCCGGTGGGTCGGATCCGGCGCGGGCGATCAAGCTCAAGGCGACGCGTGACGGCAGCAGCTACCTGCTCAACGGCTCGAAGATGTGGATTTCACATGCTCCCGACGCCGATTGGGGGGTGGTGTATGCCCGCACCGGTGAGGGGCGCCATGGTATCTCGGCTTTCATTCTCGAAAAGGGCACCCCAGGAGTCACGTTCAGCCGGATCCCCGTGATGGCGTCCTTCGCCCCTTACGAGCTGCACTTCGATAACGTTCGGCTCCCGGCCGAACAGCTGATCGGCGAAGAGGGACAGGGCTTTTCGTTAGCCGGGGAGTTCCTGGTGCACGGCCGCATCGTGTATGCCGCCGGGCCGATCGGCATTGCGCAGAGCGCGCTGGACATGGCCTGCCGATGGGCCAGGGACCGAGACGTGTTCGGCGGCAGGCTGGCTGACAAGCAGGGCATCCAGTGGATGCTGGTGGACAGTGAGGTAGACCTGCGGGCCGCACGGCTGCTGATGTACCAGGCCGCATCGAACGCCGACCTCGGACGCGACGTCCGGGTGGATGCGTCGGTGGCCAAGATGTTCGGAACCGAAGCAGCCTACCGAGTTCTGGATCGATGCATCCAGATTCACGGCGCGCTGGGAATCTCTACCGAACTGCCGCTGGAGCGATGGTTTCGCGACCTGCGCGTCAAGCGTCTGGGCGAAGGTGCGACGGAAGTCCAGCGCGAGATCATCGCGCGATCGCTGGTGCGATAGCCGCGGCGACAATGGAGCTGAAAGGGACCGAAGTGCAATACAACCTGATGTTTCCGATGCGGGCCGTCAAGCACTGGAACCGCTGGTGCGAAGGCGCCGGTATCGGGGACGTCGCACGACTGGTGGAAGAGGCCGGCTTCGATGGCTTTTCCATGTCCGAACACCCCTATCCGGATCGGGAGTGGCTGGCCCGCGGCGGCCACCACGCCTTCGACCCGTTTGTGTCGCTGAGCTTCGCGGCGGGCGCCACAACCCGCGTCAGGTTGATGACTTACATCTTGGTATCGGGTTATCGCAGTCCGTACCTGACGGCAAAGGCCGCAGCGAGTTTCGATCTGCTCTCGGGTGGTCGGTTCACATTGGGCACCGGGGCCGGCTATCTCAAGGCCGAATTCGAAGCGCTAGGAGCCGATTTCGATCGGCGAGGCGCACTGCTCGACGAGGCGATCGCGGCGTGGAAGGCGGCGTGGGCGGGTGTCGATCATGACGGCCCGGAGTTCGGGGTGAGCGGTCACGTCGCGCTGCCGCCGCCGCTGACGACGGGTGGTCCCCCTATTTGGATCGGCGGCAACGGCGCCGCCGCGCAACGCCGTGTCGTCGAGGTCGCCGACGGCTGGATGCCGATGGCCGCGTCGGGCGAGATGGCCGCGATCACCCGCGCCCGCCCACTCGAGGACATCGACACGCTTGGTGACTGGATCGCGAGGGTGAACAAGCAGCGGGCGGAAGCCGGCCGCGGCGCTGCTGACGTCGCCTTCGTTCCGTTCGAAGCGCACCTGCTCGCCAGCGGCAACTGCGAGAGATTCTGCGCCGCGGTGCAGCCGCGGCTGGACGCCTACGCCGAGGCGGGTGTCACGTGGATCACCATCGAGCCGGCCAGCAGGAGCTACACAGACTTCCGGACCGACATCGACATGCTGAGCTCCCAGTTGATCAACTCCCGATGAACGGCGCCGTCAAGTCCCTGCCCGACCTCGTGCTCGTCCACGGCGGCGAGCACGCCGGTGACTGCTGGGATCTCGTCATCGCCGAATTGCGCCGCCAGGAACCCGGATTACGCACTCTCGCAGTGGATCTGCCCGGACACGGCAACAAGCCAGGCGACCTCGCGACCGTCACGATCGCCGATTGGGTGGACTCTGTCGTCGCCGACATCGAGGAAGCGGGTCTCGGTGACATCGTGATCGTGGGCCACTCGATGGCGGGTGTGACCGTCCCCGGCGTCGTCGCCAAGCTCGGTTCATCGCGCGTCCGTGAGATGGTTCTCGCAACGGCATTCGTACCGCCTCAGGGTTCGGCCATCGCGGACACACTCGGTGGCCCGCTGGCGGTCTTCGCGCGGCGCGCCGCCCGAATCGGCAGACCCATGAAGATTCCGGCACCGGCGGCGCGGTGGGCGTTCTGCAACGGCATGACCGCCGCGCAGCGCCGACTGACGATGTCCAAACTGCAAGCGGAGTCAGCGCGGATACCCGGAGAGCCGGTCGACCGCAGCGGACTACCCACCGATGTGCCGCGCACCTGGATATTGACCACCCGCGACCGCGCCCTGTCGGTGGCCTCACAGCACGCCAGCATCGCGGCACTCGGCGGGGTGGATACCGTTATCCCCGTCGATGCCTGCCACGAGGTGATGTTCAGCCATCCGGTGCGATTGGCCGAGATACTCATCGAGCGATGCCGGTTAAGGGGCTAGAGATCAGGTGACAGACTCATCATCGACGAATCAATCCGACCCAGCACCGACGTGCTTCTTCGTCACCGACGGAAAATGCTATGTGCCTACTTCTTTGGCGAGAGGGCCATGGGGTCCGTCGCTCAGCGGCAATTACATCGGTGGGTTGTTGGGGCGAGCGGTCGAGCAAGAAGTAGACGATGTCGACCTTCAACCCGCCCGGCTGACCGTCGACCTGCTCAGGCCGGTGGCGTTGCAACCACTGCAGATGCATTCCTCGGTTGTGCGTGACGGCCGCCGACTTCGACTGGTCGACGCGGTCATGACTCAGAACGACGTGATCGTGGCGCGGGCCAGCGCATTGTTCCTCCGCCGGAGTGAGCATGCCGTGGACACCGTGTGGACGTCACCCGTCACGATGCCCGCAGTGCCCGCGGAGCCCGACGTGCTGAATGACGATGCCCCGATGGTGTTTCACTCGTTCGGCCGGGACCCAGTCGCGGGGAGTCCGGGTGTCGGCATCAAAGAGTGGCGACACCACGGCCAGAAATTCGCGTGGATGCGGGAGACGAAGTTTCTCGTCGATGACGAGCCATTATCGCCTTTCACTCGCGCCGTCATGGCCGGAGACGTCACCAGCTCGCTAACCAATTGGGGTACTGAGGGATTGCAGTTCATCAACGCCGACTACACGATCACGCTCAGTCGCCTGCCGGAAGGTGTCTACATCGGATTGGCGTCGGTGACGCACTACAGCCATGCGGGGGTCGCCACTGGGGTGGCGACCCTGTTTGACGAAACCGGGCCGATCGGCAGCGGGATGGCAACGGCGTTGTCGAACCCGGGATTCACGCCACCACCGTCAATGGTGGTGAGCTGACCGGAGCTCAGGTGATGGCACCCTCGAGCTTCAGTTCGATCAAGTCGTGGACTTGATGTGCATCGATACCTCCCTGCGGCGCACAAGCATTGCCCTGGAAATGCTGGGCACGCACCATCTAGGCTGCCGGCTCTGGAACCGTGATCATTGGGGCTTAGCCGGTCATCCGTTGCGGATCGCCTCAGCGAGTTTCGCGGGCGCATCGATCATGACAAAGGCGGAGCAATCCGGGATCTCGATCAACGCGGCATGTGGAAACGCGTCGCGTAGCCGGCGAGCATGGTCGAGGGGGAACAGCTTATCCTCGGTGCCCCATGTCAATGTGACGGGTCTGTCGAACGCCTTGATCGCAGGTGCGGCACGCAGAGTCAGCGCCGGATCCAGTGAGGCGGTCACCATGACCGCGTCGCGACGGGCCGCTCGGCTGGTGGCGAACGCGCCGAAGATCTCCCGTTGCCGCTCGCGGGAGGGCGGGTGCTTGGACACCGCCTTCAGGAAGAAGCTCTGCCCTGGTTCAGTGGCCAACAGGCGGACAATTCCTCCGCCCACCCGGGAGCTGAGACGGCACAGCTTGACGATCTGAGCGAAGGAGCCAGGCGGAAAGTGTTCGTAGCTATCGCAATTGGTGAGTACCAGACGGGCGATGCGGGATGTGTCCAGACCTGGATCGCCCAGCGATGCCAGCACCAGTCCACCACCGGTGTCGTTGGCCACCACGGTGACGTCGGTCAGATCGAGGGCTTCCATGAAGTGGACGATGCGCCGCGCTGCCGCCTCAGCGCCCAGGTCGGCGCCGCCGGTGGGGGTGCTATGCGCGCCCAGCGGCCAGGTCGGCGCGATGCAGCGGAAGCCCTCCCCTAGTTCAGCCACGACGTCGTTCCACACCGCGCCGGTGACATAGACGCCGTGGACGAAAAGGATCGTCGAACCCGTTCCGCTGTCGGTGTATTCGATGTCCAAGTTGTCTACTCGTACTGTCTGGGTTGTCACGTCGACTCTCCTGTGCTCAGTGGCCACGAAAATTTGGGGTGCGCCGTTCGCGGAAGGCGCGTGCCCCTTCTCTGAAGTCAGCGGTCTCGACCAACGCCAACTGCCCCTCGGCTTCGATAGCTTGCACCGGCTCGAGCTCGGCCAGGGTCGCTGCGGCCAGCGCACGCTTCGTCCAGCCGAACGCCAACGTTGGACCGCCGGAGACCGACCGCAGCACGTCGGTCAGCACCGACTCGTATTCGTCCGCGGAAGTGATGTGCGAGATCATCCCCCATTCGAATGCGGTTGCAGCGGAGATCTTTTCCGCGGTCATGGCCATGCGAGAGGTGCGCGCTCGACCAATCAGCAATGGCAGCAGCGCGGACGCACCCCCGTCCGGCATCAGCCCGACCCGGGTAAAGGCCAACTGAAAGTACGACGCTGGCGCGGCCACCACCAGATCGCAGGCGAGCGCCAGCGCACACCCGAAGCCAACGGCCGCTCCATGGACACCGGCGATCACCGGCTTGGGTAGCGAGGTGATCGCCCGGACCACCCGGTTGGCGGCATCAGCGGCGCCCGCAGTGTCACCGCCGGTCAGGTCGCCGCCGGAACAGAATGCTCGACCGGCACCGGTGAGCAGTACCGCGCGGACCGATTCGTCTGCCTCGGCATCGCGAATGTGAACCGACAACTCCTCGAGCATGGGGGTGTCGACGGCGTTGAGCTTCTCCGGTCGGTCCAGCCGGATCCGCAGCACCGCGCCGTCGTGCTCGACCGAGATGCCGTTCATCGCAACGGGATCATAGGCCGAGATCGCGTCCGATGATGTCCTTCATGATCTCGGTGGTGCCACCGAAGATCGTCATGATGCGATTGTCCATATAGTCGCGCGCGACGCGGTATTCCGTCATATAGCCATAGCCGCCGTGCAACTGCACGCAGCCATCGATCACCTTCTTGGCGGTCTCGGTGCACCACCATTTTGCCTTCGATGCCTCAACTGCGGTGAGTTCCCCGTCCACTACCGCCTGGAGGCACCTGTCGATGTATTGCTCACCGATCTCGAGCTCGGTGTCCATCTCGGCCAACAGGAATCGGTTGTGCTGGAAGCTGCCGATCGACTGGCCGAAAGCCTTGCGGTCCTTGGCGTATTGCAAGGTCTGCCGCCAGGTCTCGCGTGCGCCGGCGATGGCTGAGATGGCGATGGACAACCGCTCCGACGGAAGGTTGTGCATCAGGTGATAGAAGCCGCGTCCCTCTTTGCCCAGCAGGTTCGCCGATGGCACCCGAACGTTCTCGAAGGCTAGCTCGGCGGTGTCCTGGTAATGCAACCCCATCTTTTCGAGCTTGCGGCCGCGGCTGAAGCCCTCCATGCCCGCCTCGACCACGAGCAATGTGAAGCCCTTGTGGCCGGCCTCGGGGTCTGTGCGGCATACCACCACTACCAGATCGCAGTTGATGCCGGATGAGATGAATGTCTTGGCGCCGTTGATGATCCAGTCGTCACCGTCGCGGACGGCCGAGGTGCGGATCCCGGCCAGGTCGCTGCCCGCGCCAGGCTCGGTCATCGCTACGGCGACGATCAGTTCGCCGCTGATGATGCCCGGCAGCCAGCGCTCCTTCTGCTCATCGTTGGCCAACGACGAGAAGTACGGGCCCACAACGTCGTTTTGCAGGCTCAACGACGGCGACGGCCCTCCGTATCGGGCGATCTCCTCGTCGATGACCGCGTTGAACCGGAAGTCGTCGACTCCCCCGCCGCCGTACTGCTCGGGCATGTTGAACCCGATCAACCCGTATTTGCCAGCGGCGACGAACGCCGAGCGGTCGACGATGCGGTCGGCTTCCCAACGCTCGGCGTTTGGCACGAGTTCACGCTCGATGAACTGCCGGACCGTCTCGCGGAATGCCTCGTGCTCCGGCTCCAGAACGAGTCTTTTCATGTGGTGATCTCACTCTCCATACAGTCGTCGCATTTCTTCACCGACTTTGCCAGAAACTCGCGAAACGACCTGTGCTCCCCGCCTTCGCAGATCGGCATCCGGGATCGGCAGCACAACAGCACCGGTCGCCTTCGACGGCAGCAACACCTTGGCGGTGCCTCGCGTGGTGGTTTCGCCCCGCTGGCTGGTGGCGAAGACGTCCAGCGACACTGGGTCTTCAGCCCCCTCGCCCTTTGAGGTGACCGTGCCAGTGCAGCGGTGCACGTCTCCGTGGTAGTTGAAGCCGCGTAGTTGCAGATCCATCTCAGCCAGCCAGCCGTCGTCACCGGTCCAGTTGGTCAGCAGGTGGCTTACCCACGCCGCGCGCATCTGACCATAGTCGTACGGCGCCGGAATACCAAGTGCCTGAGCGCGTTCGGCATCCCAGTGCAGTCGTTGCACGACGTCGGGGACGCCATACTCATCCGGCTGGTAGAAAGCGGGCATCCGCTTGCGTAATTGGTGGGCGAATTTCAGCGGCCCCACGCCATAGCCGCCCCAGCCCCACCCCATGTGCATCGAGATGATGTCGACGACAGTCAACGGGCCCTTGATGATTCCGGGGAGTTCGTCGCCCACCGAGACGTCCTCCCACCACTGGGGATCAGCGCCTCGCCGTTGCTCTGCCTCGTACTCTTCCTCGACCTGGGCGAACTCCTCGGGAGTCCAGTGCTTGCGCGCGATGTCCTTAAGCTTCCCGGACTTCTTCGAGCCGTGACGCTCGGCGTTGATGTAGGACTCGTCGCGGGTCGCGATCGGGTTGCCGTCGATGTCGACGTAGAGGTAACGGAAGGTTTCCTTGACCGAACGCCCACCGGAGAATTCACTTTCCTTCACCTGGACGTCGAGGGTGTAGTTCTCCGCTAAGACCGGCCTGCCCGCGTAGATCGGGCGGTACCACGTCCACTTCACCCCCGAGTAGTACTTGCCAGTTCCGCGAAACAGACCGCGGAACAGCTTCTTCCGCTCCGGATCGGTGAACTTAGGGGTCTGATCCAGGCCCGTCGCGATCGGGAAGGTCGGCGATGCGATCTGTCCGTGCCAGCGTGTCGACGGCCCGTACGTCGGGTCGTGGAACAACGGGTTGTCGTCACCGCAGCCGAAGGCGAAGTGCGTGATGGCGTCGGCCGACGGCAGCTTGTTCCACGCTTCGTCGCGCTGGTGAACGGGAATTCCGATCTGCCCTTTGGCGCGTTCGATGTCCTCGTCGGTGATGCGGCCCTCTTCGGCGGCCGCGTCGGCGCTGTGCTTTTCTGTGGTGGTCATCGGTCCTCCTAGAACTTCAGCATTGCGCCGGCGTCGACCTTGAACTGCAGGCCCGTGACATACCGGGATTCGTCCGAGGCCAGAAAGCAGACCGCGTTCGAGATATCCGAGGCTTCGACGTAGGGGGTGGGCATCGCCTGCATGGCGGGGAAGGCCAGCAGGGCGTCGTCGCGGCTCGGCGCCTCGAGGTCTGGTCGGAACTGCCGGTACATCGGCGCACTGTTGAGCATGTCGGTGTTCACGTTTGTCGGGTGAATAACGTTGGCGCGGATGGATTGTGGGGCGAGCTGTGCGGCGAGCTGCAAGGTATAGGAATCCACCAGCTGCTTGGCGTAGCTGTAGCCCGCGCCGCCCGGGCCCTGCGGGCCGCCGGCGCCGGGGGGCTGGGCGGCTGCGATGAGGCCGGCGACCGATCCGGTGGTGATGATCGACGCGCCGGACGTCAGGTACGGCAGCGCGGCGTGGACGGTGTTGATGACGCCGACGAAGTCGACGTCGAAGGCATCGGCGAAGGCCTGAACCGGCAGATGAGCGCCCAGTGGGCAGATGCCGGCATTGGCAACTACCACGTCGAGTTTGCCGAATTCGGCGACCGCGTTCGCGAGTTCGCGGCCCACGACCGCCCGGTCTCGCACGTCGACCTCGGCGGTGTAGGCCTTGCGGCCGGTCTTCTCCACCTCCAGACCGGCTTCCTCGAGATCACGCGATGTCGCCAGTGGGTATTCGTTGGTCTCGATGTCGTGACAGATGTCGAAGAGGATGATGTCAGCGCCCTCCTCGGCCAGTTTGACGGCGTGGCTGCGGCCCTGACCGCGGGCTCCTCCGGTAACCAGAACCACTTTGTCCTGCACTCGACCCATTTCAGCGTGCCTTCCATACGGGTTGACGCTTCTCTGCGAAGGCCAACGGACCTTCCTTGGCGTCCTCAGACTTCAACAACTCGGTGAATTCGCGAATCGTGCGTTCCCACTTGGGTTCCTCGGCGCCGATGATCCCGTCGTCGGCACCGTAGGCGATCCGCTTACTGGCTTGTACCGACAGTGGCGCGTTACAGGTGATCCGCTCGGCGAGCGCCAAGGCGGCTTCCACGACGGTGCCGTCCGGCACGACCTCATTAATCAGGCCCCACCGCAAGGCGTCGGAGGCTGTCATCGGCTCACCTGTCAACACCAACTCCAACGCGACCTTGCGTGGCAGCTGCTCGACGATCCGGAACACGCCGCCCGCACCCGCGATCAGGCCGCGTTTCACCTCAGGAAGTCCGAAACTCGCACTCTCGCAGGCGATCACCAGATCGCTGGCCAAGGCGAGCTCTGAGCCGCCGCCGAGCGCGGTGCCGTTCACTGCGGCGATGGTGGGTTTGTCGATGAAGTGGTGCACGTAACCGGCGAAGCCCCATTCAGGGTGCTCCGCGTGGTAGAGATTCTCGCCGCGAGAGACGGCCTTGAGGTCTGCTCCGGCACAGAACGACTTCTCGCCGGCACCCGTAAGGACGACGGCCCGCACCTCGGGATCGCGCTGCGCCGCTTCGAGTGCGTCACCGACGGCCGTGCTGACCGCGCCGTTGACGGCGTTGCGCGCATCTGGCCGGTCGATGGTGATGAGCGCGACGTTGCCCCGCCGCTCGACGACGGCGGCTTGGCGGGTCACCTCTGTCAGGGTTTCAGCCATAATGTCTCCTTCCGATTGGATTGGCAGTGCCGGAGTTTCAGCCTGCGGCGGCCGGTTGACCGATCGGCACGCCAAGGTCCTCGAGCAGTGCGATTAAACGCCGACGATCGACCTTGAGTGCCGCTCCACGAGGCAACTCGTCGACGACGAAGATGCGGGCGGGCACCTCATAGGGCGTCAGTGTGGCCCGACAGTGTTCCCGGAGCGCCTCGCCATCGGCGGCGGCGCCTGGGCGCAATTCAACTGCGGCAACCGGAATCTGGCCCAACCGCTGATCCGGCATGGGCGCGACGGCGGCATCTGCCACCGCCGGGTGCGCACGCAATGCGCGGACGACCGTCTCCGGGGACACCTTGAAACCGCCGCGCACGATCACGTCGTCCGCGCGGCCGTCGATGTAGAGGAAATCATCTTCATCGAGATGCCCTAGGTCACTGGTCGTGATCCAGTCTCCGGCGCCGCCGGCCTGCAGCGTGGCAACCTGCAGCCTGCCGGTGACCCCCCGGCTGACCGCGGCGCCATCGTCGTCGACGACCCGCAACCGCACACCGGGAAAGGCGCGTCCGACGCTGCCCTTCTTGTCGGCCCACCGCGAGTGGAAGTCCTTCACCGTCCATCCGGCCACGGCGCCGGAGAATTCGGTCGCGCCATAGACGACGAGGATCGGGATGCCGTAGCGCTCGAAGAACGCATCGACCAACGCTGGGTCGACGGGACTGGTACCCGCATTGATGGCTCGGATGCTCGCCAGGTCCTCCCGCGGAATGTCGGAGTCGAGCACCGATCGCATGGCCGCCGGGGGCAGCCCTGCCACCGCGGGCCGATACTGCTTCACCACGGCGTGCCAACCCGGCACCGTGAATCGATCGAGCATCGCGATCGGCCGGGCCGCGACCAGTGACTGCAACAACGACCAGAGCCCGCCAATGTGCACGATCGGCAACGTCACCAGGCCGACCGCTCCGGTCAGCGGCGGCTTGGTTCTCACTTCCGGACGATCGTTGTGCCGCAACGCCGAAGCCAGGGAGGCCTCGAGCTGCGCGCGGGTCAGCGGGATGCGCTTCGGGGCACCCGTCGTGCCCGAAGTCAGCATCTCGATGGCTACCGCTGGATCGCCGCTCACCGCTTCCGTCGTGCCCCGTACCTGCAGGTCGAGTTCGCCGTCGTCGAGCCTCCAGCCGGTCGCCCCGAGATCGGCGACGACGCGGTTGAACACCTCGTCGGACCACAACGCGGCAGGCGCAAGGACGAAGGGAGCGGCGGACGCCCCGAGGTCGTCGCTCAGCCGGTCCGGCGGCTGGAGCGGGCTGATGGTCACCAACGTCCGTCCGCCCCGAAAGATGGCGATGAGCGCCGCGACAGACTCCATTCGATTGGATAGCACGACGGCGACTCGGCCGCCGGTCTGACACCCGGCGGCGGTCAGTTCCCGGTCGATCCGCTCGGTGAGTGACCGAACGGAACCCCAAGACGCCCAGCGTCCGTCGCACTCCAACATGCGGTCGTCGTCGTCGGCGTCCCAGAGCCGTCCCAGCGCATCGTCAATGCTCGTCATCGTGACTTTCCGGATCGACTTCCGCGGCGGATAGCCGTTCTCCTGAAACTAGTGGACATGGTTTACTAGGTCAACTTTGTGAAAGGTTTTGCGATGGACTTCGGCTTGACGGACGAACAGGATCAACTCGCCGCGGCGGAGCGGGCCTGGCTCACCAAAAACGACCCCATCGCCAGGGTCCGCGCGACGCTGGACTCGGCTGCGGTCACCGTCGATCCTGCGGCGGTCGCGCATGCGGCGGAATCGGGTCTTCTGGAGCTGCTCACTCCCGAAATGGGCGGCACCCATGTGGATCTCGCCATCCTCGCCGAGGAGCACGGATACGCGGCCAGCTCGCTCCCGGTCGCGGATCTCAATATCGCGGCCTGGCTGCTCGACCACGTCGACTCGCCCGCCGGAGACGGCGAACTGACCGGATTGACGCTCGGTCCCGACGCCCTTCTTGATAGCGATGCGCTGGGGCTGGCTGGTATCACCCGTCCGGTGCCGATGGCCGCCGATATGGACTCCATCGCGGTGGCGGGCCACGTGGACGACGGCGAGTACCTGGCGGTCCTGAATGCCCCGACGCTGTCGGGCATGTCGACGCTCGACCTGAGCCGTTCGTGGGCACGCGTGGACCTCGACGCGACGATCGCCGACTGGACGCGGCTGCCTGCCGGCACGCTGGCCCTGCTGCGCGACGCTTTGGCGGTGCACCGGGCGTTCGACGCATTGGGCGGGGCGGCCCGACTGCTCGACATGACGGTGTCTTACGCCAAGCAGCGGGAGCAGTTCGGCGCGCCGATCGGGTCGTTCCAGGCAGTCAAGCATCACTGCGCCGACATGGCAGTCGCGGTGGAGGCCGGCCGGGCCACGCTGTGGGCCGCGGCGCTCGCACTGGATACCGCGTCGGCCGCTGCCCGGTCCCGGGCCGCGTCCGCGGCGGCGGCGTACACGAAGTCCGCCGCCGCCAAGGTGGCCGGAACGGCGCTGCAGGTGCACGGCGGCATCGGCTTCACCTGGGAACACGATCTGCATCTGTTCCTGCGCCGGATCAAGGTCGACGAAGCCTTCAACGGGAGCGTCGCCGAACACCGCGCGGCGCTGCTCACGGCTTGACATTCAGCGCCGATCCCGCGGCAGCGCCAAGCCCCGCTCGGCGATCAGGTTGCGCATGATCTCCGAACTGCCGCCGGCGATGGTGTAGGCCCGAGCGTACAACCACTCGTCCTGCCAGCGACCGCCGTCGAGAACGTCCGGGTCGCCCTCCACTAAAACGCCTGCCTCGCCGCCGAGTTCGACTGCGAAGCGTGCCATCTCGAGATTCAGCTCGCTGAACATCAGCTTGGCCATCGCGCCGTCGTGCATGCGCTCGGTGCCACGCAGCCAACGCGTGAGATTGGCGTACGTCAGCGCGGACAGCGCCTCCACCTCGGCGCTGAACTCGCCGATCCGATCACGAATACGGTCGTTGTCGATCGCGAGGCGACCGTCGACGGTGACGTGCGAGGCGAGTTGCACCAATGCCTCAATGGCCAGCCTCAACTTGACGACCGCGGCGCCCACGCTGGTACGTTCATGCCCCAACGTGGCGTTTGCGATCGCCCAGCCCTGTCCCGGTTCTCCGATCATCGCCTCGGCCGGCACCTCGACGGAATCGAAGAAGACCTCGTTGAAGTCCGAGGTGCCGGTCAGCTCGCGCAGCGGGCGCACCGTGATGCCCGGGCTGGACATGTCGAGGATAAACGCACTGATGCCCTTGTGCTTGGGGGCGTCGGAATCGGTGCGCGCCAACAGATATCCGTAGTCGGCCCAGTGTCCGTCGGTGGTCCACACCTTCTGCCCGTTGACGGTATAGGTATCACCGTCGAGAACAGCGCGGGTACGCAGCGACGCCAGATCGCTTCCTGCACCGGGCTCGCTGAACAATTGGCACCACAGCTGTCGACCCGCGCGGATCTCGGGCAGATGCCTGCGGCGCTGGTCATCGGTGCCGCAGTGGATCAGCGCATGCGATGCCAGCGCGTTACCGCTCGGCACCCCCGGCACCGCGGCCCGGGCCAGCTCCTCGCCCACCACGATGGCGTGTTCAGCGGAGCGGTCATCGCGGCCGCCGAACTCCACGGGCCAGTCGGCGCCGACGTAGCCGGCTTCGAACAGACGCGCCGTCCAATCCTGAAGCGCCTTGAGCTCGGCTTCATTCTCAGCGCTGCGCACGCCCGCCCGCGGCGGTATGGGCGGTGCATGCTCCGCAATGAAAGCCCGCACCTCCGCGCGAAAGGCCTCCAGTTCGGGACCCATTCCGTATTCCACGTTTCCGTCTTCCTGTTGATTACGAACGTCTCAGCGCCTCAACGTTATTCGGAGCGCCGTTGTCGGTACGGCGCCAACAGTTCGCCGGCCGCCCGGTCTCGCAGCGCGTCGGCACGGCCAACCAACACGGAGTTGGCCCGAGCGCGGCGCAGCAGCAAATGGATCGGGTGCTCCCAGGTGAAGCCGATGCCGCCGTGGATCTGCAACGCACCCTCGGTGGCGGCGACACCGGCATCGAGGGCGGCCGCGGCGGCCAAATCCGCCAGGTAACCCGACTCCTCGAGGTCGGACTCGACGGCCTCGAGGATCTGGCTGCGGGCGCCCTCGAGTGCGACCAGCATGTCGGCGCACCGGTGCGACACGGCCTGGAAGCTGCCGATGGGGCGGCCGAACTGATGCCGTTCGCGTGCCCACTGAACGGCCATCGCCAGCGCGCGCGACGCAACCCCAACGGAATCCGCGGCCACGGCCAGGGCCGCCCGGCGGCGCGCCGCGGCCAACATCCGAGGCACATCGGTTCCGTCGGCCAGCACCTCCCCCGCCGCCCCGCTGAAGGTCACCGCGCCGACGGTGCCGGTGAGGTCGAGCGGCTGCTGGGCCGTCACCTCAACGCCGTCGGCGGACGCGTCGACGGCCACCAATACCTCACCCACCCCGGCTGCGACGCGAGCCAATGCCACGAGCACCTCGGCGTGTGGTGCTCCCGCCACGATCGGGACCACACCGGAGAGACCAGTTCCGTCCCACTCGGGCAGCTCGGGGCCGCTGGTCACCCAGCCGCTGTCGTTGACGGGTACGGCGAACGCCGCCGTTGCACCGCCCGTGATTCGCTTAACCAAAGCCTTTGCGCCGCAATGTAACGCGACGTCGAGCCCGATCACGGTCGGGACAAGCGGCGCCGGGGCCAATGCCTTGGCGGCCTCTTCGACGGCCGTGTACAGCAACCGCGGTCGGGCGCCGGCGCCGCCCAAGGTTTCATCGACAGCAAGGCCCGGTAGGCCGAATTCGACGAGCGCCGACCACACTTCGGGCTCGGCCGCATCGACGGGACGCTTGCGGTCGAGCAATGCTGCTTCGTCCACTTTGGCCTGCAGTGTCGCCGCCAGCACCTCGCGCAGCTCGCGTTCATCTTCCTCGGGCACGGTGAGCGGGTCGCCGGGCGTGACGGCCGCTTCCCGGGTGCCCTCGCCGCGGTGTGACGGCAGCCCGAGCACGCTCTCGGCGATGGTATTGCGTTGGATCTCCGCGGTGCCCGCACCGATCGTGGTCGCACGGCTCATCAGATAGCCGAACGTCCAACGCCCCTTGTCGACGGCGTCGGGTGCGCGGCTGCCCAGCGCCGCATAGGGACCGGCCGCGCGCAGGGCGAGCGCATGCATGTGCTGCTCAAACTCCGACTTCACCAATCGGTTCACCGACGCCATACCGCCGGGATCCTCGCCGCGCAGAACCGCGGCCAGCGCGCGGGCGCTGTTGGCTGCGATGGTGCGGACCCCGGATTCCAGCCGAGCAACGTCCTGGCGGACCAGCGGGTCGTCGTCAAGCCGTTGTGCGACGACAAGGTCGATCACCCGGTCGGCCGTGCGCCGGTACTTGAACTCGTCGGCCAGAAAGGCGGTGGCACGCTCGTGGCCCAGCGATGTGCGCATGATCGACCACCCCGCGCCCTCGTCGCCGACCACATTCTCGACGGGCACCGCGACATCGTCGAGGAAGACCTCGGCGAAATGCGCCGCGCCGCTGATGTCGCGCAGGGGACGCACGGTGATCCCGGGGCTCTTCATCGGGATCAAGAGATAGGTGATCCCGTCCGATGGTTTGCCCCCCGACCCCGTCCGCACCAGCGCGAACATCCAGTCGGCGCGATCGGCCATCGTGGTCCACACCTTCTGCCCCGTCACCCGGTACACGTCGCCGTCGCGGACCGCGCGGGTGGACAGCGACGACAGGTCACTGCCCGCCCCAGGCTCGGAAAACCCTTGACACCAGAACTCATCCGCGCGCAGCAGCGGTGTGAGGAAGCGATCCTTCTGTTGCTGGGTGCCGTGCGCGATGAGCGTGGGGGCGAGGATGAACGACAGCGGACACGGATGCGGTGGCACACCCGCATCCGTGGTCATCCGGTAGTAGTCCAGCTGATCCGCCAGCGATAGGTCGAGTCCACCGACCTCGCGGGGCCACCCAGGCGCAGCCAGCTGGTGGTCGACGAGTTCGGCGTGCCAAGCGCGGGCGAACTCGATCCGGTCGGGTTCAACGCCCGACCGAGCGACGTCGGCCTGACGACGACGAAACTCGGCGAGCAGCAACTCGAGACGCGGCCGCCAATCAGCAGTCTGCATGGCACTCCACAAAGTCAACTTGGTTAACTATGTCTGGAGTGTGCCGGTTAATGCAGCCGCTTGGCAAGCGCGCCCGTCAGCCGTCTTCGAGAATGAGAGCAAGCTCGGGGCATGCCGCTACCCCGTCGCGGGTGAGCTGCTCGTCTTCCGGTCGCACCTCACGCTCCCCCAGGATGGAGTAGCCGGAGTCGTCGATCGGGAACAAATCCGGGTCGACGGCGTAACACTGGGCATGGCCCACGCACTTCGACTGCTCGAGCCGAACCTTCATACGACCTCCTCCGCTCGACCGTCCAGGCGTACGGTCTCATCCAAGTTTTCAGCATAAGGCTAAAGCTTTAGCTATTTCGACACACCTCTAGTCCACACTTATTCTGACACTTGTGTCGATACATATTCCTGACTCATATCGCAGAGTCAGTGGATATTTGTGGCGATCAACCGGGCTATGTTCCACTTGGTTCTGACATCTATGTTCGATAGGAGCTGCAATGACAGTCGCGCTCAGCGATGAAGAGACCATGCTGGTCGAAACCGTGCGGGCCTTCGTCGACCGCGACGTCAAGCCCACGGTCCGCGCAGTCGAGCACGCCAACGAGTACCCGGAAGCGTGGATCGAGCAGATGAAGCGGATCGGAATCTTCGGGCTTGCCGTGCCCGAGGAATACGGCGGTTCACCGGTATCGATGCCCTGCTATGTGAAGGTGACCGAGGAGTTGGCCCGTGGCTGGATGAGCCTGGCCGGCGCGATGGGCGGACACACCGTAGTCGCCAAGCTGATCTCGTTGTACGGCACCGAAGAACAGAAACAGAAGTACTTGCCACGCATGGCGAGCGGGGAGATGCGGGCCACGATGGCGCTCACCGAACCTGGTGGCGGCTCCGACCTGCAGGCGATGACGACCACCGCACGAGCCGAGGGCAACGAGCTGGTGATCAACGGCGCGAAGACCTGGATCAGTAACGCGCGTAGGTCCGGCCTCATCGCACTGCTGTGCAAGACCGATCCACAAGCCGAGCCACGCCATAAGGGCATCTCGATAGTCCTGGTCGAACACGGTCAGGGTCTGACCGTCTCACGCGACCTGCCCAAGCTGGGCTACAAGGGCGTGGAGAGTTGCGAGCTGTCGTTCGACCAGTGCCGCGTACCGGCCTCGGCGATCCTCGGAGATGAACCAGGCAGAGGATTCGCCCAGATGATGAAAGGCCTCGAAACGGGCCGGATTCAGGTTGCATCGCGGGCGCTAGGGGTGGCGAGCGCAGCACTGGAAGACGCGCTGAAATACGCGCAGGAGCGGGAGAGCTTCGGCCAACCGATCTGGAAGCACCAGTCGGTCGGCAACTATCTGGCTGACATGGCCACCAAACTCACCGCGGCGCGCCAACTCACCCGCTACGCCGCAGAGAAATACGACAGCGGTGAGCGATGCGACATGGAGGCCGGGATGGCCAAGCTGTTCGCGTCGGAGGTAGCCATGGAAATCGCGCTCAACGCCGTCCGAATTCACGGCGGCTACGGCTATTCCACCGAATACGACGTCGAGCGCTACTTCCGCGACGCACCTCTCATGATCGTCGGCGAAGGCACCAACGAGATACAGCGCAACGTCATTGCCGCACAGCTGGTCTCGCGGGGCAAACTCTAGACGCCGGCGAGTTGCCGATCGACCGCACCCACCCGCGGGAAGTTGAGCATCCGGCGGGCGTTCTCCTCGACGATCAGCCTGCACTCGTCGTCGGGTACGTCGGCAAGGACCTCGGCTGCCCGCTTGCGCGAGTTCGGCCAGTTGGAATCGCTGTGCGGGAAGTCGATCTCGAGCATGATCCGGTCGATGCCGATGCTGTGCCGGTTCGTCAGGCCGTGCTCGTCGTCGATGAAGCATCCCCAGAAGTGCTTGCGGAACAGATCCGAAGGCCGGGTGTCGAAGTCAATCTTCTGGTAGTAGCGGTGCCGCTCCCACACGTAGTCGGTTCGCTCGAGGATGTAAGGCACCCAACCGATGCCGCCCTCAGCGAGCGAGATCTGGAGATCCGGGAACTGCTGCAGCTTGCCGGAGAACAGCAGGTCGACCGTGGACCACATCAGGTTCGTGGAGAATAGTGCCGTCGCGACCGCGAACGGTGCGTCGGGCACCGCCATCTGACCCGGGACCGGCTTGATCGTCGAGAACGAGAAACCCGGCACGAACGAGCCGGACCCGAAGTGCAGCGACACCGGCATCTTGGCGTCTGAGCAGACCCGCCACAAGCCGTCCCAGTGATCGGAGTGGAATGACGGCAGACCGAGCGGCACCGGGCTGTCCGGGAACGAGATCGTGCGCGCACCCTTGGCGGCGACGCGCTCTGCCTCGGCCACACATGCGTCGATATCCCATGTCGGCAGGATCGCCAGCGGGATGTAGCGCTCGGGCGCCACCGCGCACCACTCGTCGATGTAGAAGTCGTTCCACGCCTTGACGCACAACAGTGCCAGGTCCTTGTCCTCGGCACGCTGGAACGTGCCGCCGCCGAATCCCGGGAACGACGGGAAGCACAATGCCGACTGCACACCGTCGAGGTCCATGTCGGCGACCCGCGCGACGGGGTCGTAGCAGCCCGGAATCATGTCCTCGTAGCGGACGGGATCCATGCCCCACTCCTCGGGCGGTTTGCCGGCGACCGCGTTCAGGCCGATGGTCGGGAAGACCTGACCGTCGTAGTGCCACAGATGCATGCCGTTTTCCTCGACGATGCGCGGGCCCTGTTCGAGGTATTTCTGCGGCAACCTGTCCTGCCACACGCGTGGGTGCTCGACCAAGTGGTCATCAACGGACACGATCTGGTGGTCATCCTGAAGCGGCATGATGCTCCTTCGCATCTGACGAGCGGTCGTATTTTTCTGACATATCGTCTTGTTTTCTGACGGTTCGTCTCACAGACTATATGACACATGCCACATTCGTCCAGCAGTTGAGAGGCGCGACATGGAATCCACGGACCGACCCGCCGAAGACGCAGGCCGGAACAAGGTCGATGAAGACGACCACGACCTGTTGACCTTCGGCGAAGCGGGCGAACGACTGCGCCTGGAAATCGCCGCGGCTGCGCGAGAGGTGCAAGGCCTGCAGCAATCCGGGCCGGTCGAGGCGCTCGAGAAGGCCCAGGCCCGCCTCGATGCACTGCGGTCCGCTGCAGCCCGCAACAGCGCGCAGCCCATCAACGACGCCAACTTCGAGAAGTTCTTCGGCTATCCGGGCAAAGCCAAGCGCAACCTGCCCGGAGCGCCGTCGGCCCGATGAGCGTGTCGGCGCGTACGGATAATTCACACATGGCTCGCACTCCCGACAAGTTGCGGCGCTCCGGCTATGCCCCCGCCGCCAATCACGGTGTGGGACGCCGCGGCCTGCACACCCGCGAGCGCATACTCGGATCCGCCGCGGAAGTGTTCCTGGCCAACGGATTTCACGCCACCTCACTTGACGCCATCGCGAGGGCGGCCGGCGCCTCTCGTGCGACCGTGTATCAATACTTCGCGGGCAAGGAAGAGATCTTCCGCGAACTGAGTGCGCTGGCCGAACGCGATGTGCTGGCACACGGTAAACACCTCGGTGAACTCGGCCCGACAGTCGACGGAGTGGATGCGCTGCACCGTTGGCTCGTCGCATGGGCGGATATCTACGACGCCCACGCCGCGGTGTTCGCCGAGTTTCCGGGCATCGGCACGGCCACCGGGTTGGCCGTCATCGATGCCAGCTCGGCCGCCGCCCAGTTCCATCAGACCGTCACCGATCGGCTGCGGCGGACACGCCTGCGGGATCTGGAAGCCGACGATGCGGCCGCAGCACTCGGGCGGATCCCCCACATGGTTCACCTCTACCGGTACCGGGACATGCTCCCTTTGCCCGCTCGCGCGACCGTGACGTGGTCGTTGACCGGTGCATTGCAGCTGATGCTGTTCCCCGAGACCCCAGCCGACGTGTTGCAGGTGGTAGCACCGGCAAGAGACGGATGCGCACGAACCACGCCCCGCGCCCTCGACTATGCCGCGGCGACACCGGCGGCCGTCGAGGCGTCGGGATCGCCGATTCCGCAGGATGTGCTGTCGGTCAGTTCGGCGTTGTTCGCCGAACGCGGCTACTACGCCATCGGCATGGAGGAGATCGCGGCCGCCGCCGATGTCAGCCGCGCGACCTTGTACCGGTACTTCAGCACCAAGGACAAGATCCTGGCCGAACTGACCCGCCGAGCGGTCGCCGAGATCGAGAAGCACGCCGCCGCCCTGCCTGCCAAGGCCGCGGATTCGCTGACCGAATGGATGCTTGGCTACGTCCGATTCCATCGCACCTACCGCGGCGTGATCCGGGCGTGGTTCGACGGCACGGTCGCAGAACAGCTCTCCAACGCCGATGTGGACCACGGTATTGGCGCGATTTTCCAGGCGGTTGCCGCGTTGTTGTCCACCGTCGACCTGCCGCCCGGCATCGACGCTGACGTGGCAGGCGCGGTGTTCGTGGCGGTCCTGGGCCGGATGTCCGAGCCGACGGGGGCTAGCGGACCGAACAGCGACGAGCAGGCCGCTGAGTTGATGGTCAAGCTGTTGCGCCGTTCGCTCCTGCGTGAAGCGTGAACACAGGAGCTCAGCCGGCGGCGGCCTTCAGCTCGGCGCGCAGTCGCTTCTTGTCCACCTTGCCGCTGGCCAGTACAGGAAGATCGGCGACCAACACCAGTCGACGAGGCACCTTGTAGCGCGCCAACCGCTGCCGGACCCCCTCTTGCACCATTTCCAGCGTCGGCGACGCACCGCCGCGCGGCACCACAACGGCGCAGACCGCCTCGCCCCACTTGTCGTCGGGCACCCCGACGACGGCGCAAGCGGCCACCCCGTCAACCGCACTGACCGCATCCTCGACCTCGGGCGAATAAATATTCTCCCCGCCGCTGATGATCACGTCCTTCTTGCGGTCCATCAAATAGAGCAGCCCGCGCTCGTCCAGTCGACCCATGTCGCCGGTGCGACACCACCCGTCCCGCAGCGTCGCCTGCGTCGCCGCCGCGTCCTGCCAGTAGCCGCGGAACATCGAGTCGGACCGCACGACGATCTCACCTGCCTGCCCCACGGGCAGGACGCCACCGTCCGCATCGACCACACGTACCCGGGTGTCGGGAAATGGGAAGCCAACCGAGCTCAGCCGCTCGGCAGCGTTGGGGTCGTCGAGGATGTGCAGTTCCCGTGGCAGTCCAGAGACAATGACTTCCGTCTGTCCGTAAAGGTTGAGGAAACCCGCGTCCGGCAGAACGGCGAGTGCCCGCCGCAGGATAGCCGCGGTCATCGGCGCGGCCGAATAGACCACCGTGCGAACCGATTCCACCGCCAAGCGATCACTCACCTCATCGAGGAGCGCCCTGAGCATGACCGGCGCCAGATGCAGCACCGTGATGCGCTCGTCGGCGATCAGCCGCACCGCATCGGCCGCGTCGAACTGTTGCTGCAGCACCACGGTTCCGCCTCGAGCATGCAGCCCACCGATAATCCCGAGCGCACCGAAGTGGAACATCGGCATGTTGATCAGCCCGCGATCGGCGCTGCCGCAACGCATCTCGTTGTTCATGGTGAATGCGACCCTGCGCATCTCTCGCTGTCCGAGGATGCAGCACTTGGATGCGCCGGTCGTGCCGCTGGTGAACAGCAGGTACGCGATGTCGTCGGGCCGGGCCACGAACTCGTGCTCGCCGCTACGGCCTTCCTCCACAAATCGTTCGTAGCCCGTGATCCCCTGCGGAGCTTGTCCGCCGATGACCACCAACATCGGTGGCGACGGCATATCCGCGATGAGATCGCCGATCACCGGCACGAACTCGGCGGCGCAGAACACGATCGACGGGGCGACGCGCCGCAGCGCATCATCCATCTCGGGAGGCGAAAGCCGAAAGTTGATGGTGGCCATGATAATTCCGCCGAGTTGGGCGGCCGCGTTCAGTTCGCCGAACTCGATGCTGTTGCGGCTCAACACTGCGATGCGGTCCTGGCGCCTCACCCCTGCCGCGGCCATCGCCGACACCAATCGGACCGCCCGGTCCCATAATTGTGCGTGGGTCACGGTGCGCTGGCCGTACCGGTAGGCGACGACGTCGGGAAAGCGGACTGCGTTGTCGGTCACGATGTCACCGAGCGTCATGTCGTCGACTTCGGCCCTCGACATGAGTTACCGGCTACTCAGCAGCATCGATCCAGCCACCGGCCCGCCGCCCACACCGACTGCCACCACCTCGGGGGTGCGGGGCGCCTGCCGATCGCCGCCCTCGCCCCACAACTGCACACATGCCTCGTGCAGGAAGCCCATTCCGTGCAGTCGCCCGCCGGAGAGTTGACCGCCGCTGGTGTTGATCGGCAGCGAACCGTCCAGTGCGATAGACGAACCGTCGCCGACGAATTCGCCGACCTTGCCGTGCTCGCAGAAGCCCATCGCTTCCAGCCACATGACGGTCAGGAAGGAGAAGCCGTCGTAGAGCTGGGCCATGTCGACATCGGCGGGAGTCAGGGTGGTGTGCTCCCACAGCGTGGCCGCCGAATCGTGCGCCGCCATCGTGGTGATGTCGCCGCGCTGATCCCAGGTCGCCCGCTCGAACATCCCGGGCCCGACGGACTCCACCGTCAGCGGGTGTCGCGGCAGGCCGTTGGCGGCGTCACGGCGCGACACGATCACGGCGGTGGCGCCGTCGCAGGGCACATCGCAGTCATAGAGGCACAGCGGCTCGGAGATCATCCGCGCACCGAGGTAGTCGTCCATCGTCATCGGTTCGCGATAGACCGCATCGGGATTGAGTCCGGCATTGGTGCGGGCGTTGATCGCGATGCGGCCGAGGTGCTCGCGCGTCAGGCTGAAGTCGTGCATGTAGCGCTGGGCGGGCATCGCCAGCCAGTTCGCCGCCGACAGTGCGCCAAAGGGCGCCGTCCATTCCAGGTGCGGGGGCAATTCCCCGCCGCCGAACAGCACCGAGGCCCGACCGCCGCCGGCTTGTTGCGCGGCGGTGGATTCCCATACCGACCGGTAGACCACGACGTGGTTGGCCAGCCCGAGACTGACCGCCATGCACGCCTCGATCGCCGGGCCGATCTGCCCCGCTGTCTCCATCGCGGAGACGTACCAGCGGGTGCGCAGTCCGAGTGCGTTGCGGACCTCTTGGACGGTCGCTCCGGAGAACCCCGCGTCCGGCACACCCGGTCCCGGGTAACTCGCGATCCCGTCTACGTCGTCGACGCTCAGCCCGGCGTCGGCGATCGCCCGCAGCACCGCCTCGAGGGTGAGGTCCAATCCCGTCCGGCCCAGCCTGCGGCCGACCTGCGACTTACCCGCTCCGGTCAGGACGGCCTTGCCGTCGAACGGACCACCGGTCACCATACGAACCGCGCGATCAGTTCGGCCACGGCGGCCGGTTTGTCGACTCCATCGATCTCGACGGTGTGTCGCACGGTCAGGTTCACGGTATCGTCGGCGACCTTGGTGGCGTCGGCGAGCTCGGACCGGACTCGGATGCGGCTACCGGCGGTGACCGCGGACAGGAATCTCACCTTGTTCAGGCCGTAGTTGATGCCCATCTTGGCGTTCTCGACGCGGTAGTTGTCCTTGCTCACACCGGGGATGAGCGAGAGCGTGAGAAAGCCGTGCGCGATCGTTGCGCCGTAAGGACTTTCGGCCTTGGCCTTCTCGACGTCGACGTGGATCCACTGATGATCCATCGTGACGTCGGCGAAGGCGTCGATCCGGCTCTGGTCGATTTCCACCCACCGGCTGACGCCCAGTTCCTCACCGATCGTCGCGAGTGCATCGTCCACGGACCTGATCATTTTCACCGCTGCTCCCAACGTCGCCTGCGCCGATATACCGATATCTATTTAACGGTATAGACTGGCCTCGCTCGTCGGGCAAGCAGCCCGTCAACTCTAACGATCTTGGGAGACACATGGCCACCACCACGTCCCGCGCAGCGATCGTGGCCGCTGCCCGCACACCGATCGGAACGGCGCGCAAGGGCACGCTGGCCAACATGCCCGCGATCGAGCTCGCCAAACCCGTCGTGCAGGCCGTCGTCGAACGCTCCGGACTGGACGCGGCGGACTTCGACGACCTGGTGCTGGCCGAGAGCATGCAGGGCGGCGGCGACAGTGCCCGCTACATCGCGGTGGCCCTCGGCATGCTCGACATTCCCGGGCTCGCCGTGAACCGCCAGTGCGCATCGAGTCTTTCGGCCATCGCCGTGGGCGCCGGGCAGATCGCGTCCGGGATGAGCCGCGCCATCCTGGCCGGCGGTATGGAGTCGCTGTCGACCGGCCCAATCATGCAGAAGCGCAAGCTCTTCACCGCAGGCAAGTCGCCCGAGGACTACGCGCAGTGGTTCCCCGAGTCGCATCCGCCGACTGCGGAAGCGCCCGCCATGGACATGTCCATCACCGTCGCGCACAACTGCAACCTTCAGTACGGGATCACCCGCGAGGACCAGGACAAGTGGGCGCTGCGCAGCCATCAGCGCGCGATCAGGGCCATCGACACCGGGGCGTTCACCGACGAGATCATCCCGCTCCAGGTGCCCCAGGCCGACGGCAGCGTGATTACCTTCGCCGAGGACGAGCATCCACGGCGCGGGAGTTCGATGGAGTCGCTTGCCGGGCTGAAGGTGCTGCATCCTGAGATCGAAGGCTTCACCGTGACGGCAGGAAACTCCTCCGGGATCAACGATGCCGCGGCAGTGGTCGCGCTGGCCAGCCCGGACACCCAGCAGGAAGTGCTGGCAAGCGTGCTGTCCTGGACACAGGTCGGACTGGACCCGACGCGGACCGGCAGCGGGCCGATCAAAGCTATCCCGAAGGCGCTCGAGTTGGCGGGCCGCAAGCTCGAGGATGTCGCACTATTCGAAATCAACGAGGCGTTCGCCGCTCAGGCGGTGGCGTGTGCGCGCGAACTCGGTCTCGACGAGGAGATCGTCAACGTCTACGGCTCGGGCATCAGCCTGGGCCACCCGATCGCCGCAACCGGCGCCCGCATGGTCACCTCGGCGATCTACGAATTGCGCAGGCGCGGTGGGGGTATCGGCGTGCTGTCAATGTGCGCCGGCGGTGGTATGGGTGCCGCGATGGTCATTGAGGTGGCCTGAGATGACCGCACTGATCACCGAGGGACTGTTCCGGGTCGACGGCGGCCGTGCGGTGCTGTTCGCGTCGCGCAGGCGTTCGTCGGGTGCGGTGAAGTTCCCTGCAGAGCGGCCCGAGCTGTTCGACGGCGACTCCGACATTCAGCAGGACATCGAGCCGATCGAATTGTCCACCGCGGGAACGTTGTACACCTATACGACGCAGGAGTTCCCGCCACCGCTACCCTACAAGGGCAATCGGGATCCGAAAGTGTTCCAGCCGTATGTGGTGGGCTTCGTCGAGCTGGCCGAGGGCGTGCTGGTGGAGACGCTGATCGTCGACGCGACTGCCGACGAACTGCGCATCGGCCAGCGCCTGGTCTCGACCACCACCACCCTGGAGACCGCCGACGGTCAGTCGCTGCTGACGTTCGCGTTCCGACCGGCCGAGGAGAGTTAGAGTCCATTCGGTGACGGACCTGGGCTCTCCGCAATTCGGGCTTCATCCCCTGCACGGCGTGCACGAACCCACGACCGGCAATCCGCCGCGCCGGCCGCGATCCGCGCGCCGGACCACCTCGATCGACATGACCCGCGACGAGGGCTCGCTGGATCCGGTGTATCTGAGTGGGCGGGCGCGCGATCTGTGGACAGCCGGCGACGAAACGGCGACCGAACTCGGCTCCGCGACACTCTCGGCCACCATCGAGCTGGTCGCCCGCGTCGTCCGTCACGTCGAGGTGACGCCAGCCGTCGCCGCGATGTCCCGGCTGGCGGGCGCGCCCGCGATGAGCGGGTTTCGCGCGGCGGCCGACAAGGTGGCTCCCGAGCTGCGGCAAGCCCGCGATCTGCGCTATACGCTGCTCGACGACGTTCCGGTCGCGACGCTGATCTCCGGCCACGCGCTGTCGGCATCCAACCTGCTCGGCGACGTCGCGAAGTCCGGATACTACCTGCCGGTCGCAGACCAGTGTGCGGGTTTCGCGACCGGGGGTCTGCTAATGACGTCCTTCGAGGCGGGCGATCCGGTGATCGTCACCGGCCCGGCGGCTCCCGACCTCGACCACGGCCAAGATCCTGGGGACCCCTGGGCCTGGCACGAAGTGGCGGCCTTGCCGCGCCACGCCATGCGCCGTAGACGGCGCGTCGACGTCTATGAAGAGAGCGCTCGGCGGGTCGGCATCGATGCGATGTTCCGCGACACCTACGTGCGCGGTGACGGGGTGGAGACGATCATCCACGAGTACACCCTGGACGCCGTCGTGGACACCGAGACCGGCGTCATCGTCGATTCGCGGGCCACACCGCGCGTGCTGCCGTGGCAGGAATGCCCCGGAGCCGTCGCCAGCGCTGCGCGAATCACCGGAATGACGTTGCAGGAACTGCACTTTCGTGTGCGTCGAGAACTATCGGGCACCAGTACGTGCACCCACCTCAACGACCTGCTGCGCAGCGCCGCCGACGCTGAGGCGTTGATACGCCTAGTGAAAGCAGCCTGAGCGCGTCAGCGCGGGCCCGGCGTCGCGTCACCCAGCTCGTCGGGTTGAGCGGGAGGTGTGGCCGACTTCGGCCTGGTCGCGCCGTCAACCTCGTCGATGTCCTCGAGGGACGCCTCGTCGGTGATCGGTTGGCTGGTATCGAATCCTGACATGGCTACTGAATAGCCAGAATCCCGGCGCTCAATCCTCTAAGCGTTGGCGAACGAGAACGTCCGTGTGCGGCTAACCGTCAGCGTGGTCACGTGATTCGCTGCGGGTGGCCAGATCACTGTTCCCTGCGAGATCACACCGCGAATGTCCCGATAGGCGGTGAAGGTGTCAGCCACCACGCACGCCTGGATTTCAGCGCGTTGTGCGGCCTCACTATTCACACCGTCAACGATGACGGCGATTGTGGCGGAATCGAAGTCGACCACCCGCGCCGGTAGCGCCAGCAACTGGCCGTCGGTGTCGACGACACAGATCGCGCCGGACGGCCCTTGCGCCAAAAACTCGGCTAGTTCGTCCTCGGCCATCGCAATCGGGCCGGAGCTGCGCGGATTAGGCACGTCGATCGGGGAGATCGGCGGCGCGGATCTGGTTGAGCGTCAGGCCGATGAAGCACCGCTTGCCGCTGAGGAGGCGGTCGCGGACGTTCGTCACGACCGCCTCCGGCACGCGTTGATCCGGTGAGCTTTCGCCGATGAGTTCGTCGACCTCGGCTGCGGACGGTTGGTAGACGGATGCATGACCGCAAACAGAGACCCAACCCTCGTGGTCGCCGACCAAGCAGGCGACTTCGGGAGCGGAGCGCAGGTGTCGGACCTTGGCGCTCTTGGCGTAGGTGGCGAAGTAGAGGCAGCGGGTGGCGGAGCGATAGGCGACCGAACGCATGGCGTAGCCGATCGGACGTCCGGCGCCATCGCGGCAGAAGAGAAACACGCGGTGGTGGGCATGGAGGAGCTCGATGACGTCCGGCGCGTCGAGCGACAGCGGGGTCACGACGCGAGAGGCGTTGCCATCGCGACGATCATCTCCGCGACCACCGCGATCATCTCGTGGCGGTCGACGGCCACGGTCTGCCGGTGCACCGTGTGCCAGGCGCGGTCCAGCAGCCCCATCACCGCGACGCCGATGACGTCTGGCGAGTGTGTGCCGTTTCCGGCAATCGCCTGGCCAAGCTTCCACGACGCCCGAGTCACCATGCGGTTGCGGGAGTTTCGGAAATCGTCGTCGTCGGGCGCCGACTGCGCCGAAGCGAGTACGAACGCACCGTGGTGATCCATGTAGTCGAAGTAATGACCGACCCAGGCCCGGATGTCGGCTGGGCCGAACGCTGCGTCGGCCTCGGCCCATTCCCCGATGACGGCTAGGGCTTCGCGGTAGGCGTTCTTGCCGAGGACGTTGAAGATCTCGCGCTTGTCTTTGAAGTAGGTGTAGAAGCCGGCCCGAGAGATGCCACACGCCTCAGTGATCGCGTTGATCGGCGTGCCTGCGTAGCCGCGTTCCAGAAACAGACGGCGACTGGCGTTCAGGATCGCCGCGCGGGTGCGTTCACCGCGGGTGGGGTCCGATTCCCGTTCGGCGGCCGAAGCCGAGGTCACCGTCATGCGGCGACTTTATATGACAGTGCCGTCAACTGCAATCAATGCACCTATTCGACGAATCATGGCGTGGAATCATCTGAACTTGACACAAGTGTCAAGTTAGGCGAAGCTCATAGCCAAGCCCAAAGTCGAATAGCGAGAGGCACCACGATGACGCAGTTCACCGACGCACCGATCTTCGATGCCGATCAGCACATGTATGAGACCCCCGATGCGCTGACGAAATATCTGCCGAAGGAGTTCCAGCCCAAGGTGCAGTTCGTCCAGATCGGCAGGCACACCCGCATCGCGATCCTGAACAAGATCACCGACTACATGCCGAACCCGACGTTCGAACGGGTCGCGGCCCCCGGCGCGCACGAGAAGTTCTACTCGGGTCAGAACCCCGAGGGCCTGTCGATGCGAGAGATGTCCGGCCGCGGCATCGACACCCCCCCGGGAGCGCGCAACCCCGAAGACCGAATTGCCGAACTCGACCGCCAGGGCGTCGACGCGTGCCTGAACTACCCCACGCTGGCCAATCTGGTCGAGCATTCGGCCGCCGAGGATCCCGACCTGACCGTGGCGATCATCCATGCGCTGAACCAATGGATGCTGGAGCACTGGGGGTTCAGCCATGCCAACCGCGTCTACTCGACACCGGTACTCACCCTGGGACTCGTGGACGAAGCGCGTCGCGAACTCGAGTACATCCTCGACAACGGCGCCAAGGTCGCGCTGATCAAGCCGGCGCCGGTGAATGGCTACAAGGGGTGGCGCTCCCCCGCGCTTCCCGAGTTCGACCCGTTCTGGCGCGACGTCGAGGACGCAGGTCTGCCAATCGTGTTGCACGCCAGCCAACCTCCGCTGCAGGAGTACATCGACAGGTGGGAGCCGCCGTCGACCAGCAGCGCGTTCGAGATGTCGGCGTTCAAGTGGACCGCGCTGGGCCACCGAGAGATCGCCGACATGTTGACCAGCCTGATCTGCCACGGCACGTTGACCCGATTCCCGAAGCTGCGGATCGCCAGCGTCGAGAACGGCAGCGCGTGGATCAAGCCGCTGTTCGACGACCTGCAGTCGACATACGGCAAGATGCCGCAGAATTTCCCCGAGCATCCGCACGACGTGTTCCGACGCAACATCTGGGTCAGCCCGTTCTGGGAGGGTTCCGTGGCCGACGTCGTGCAGACCGTCGGATGGGACAAGGTGATGTTCGGCTCGGATTGGCCGCATCCCGAAGGCTTGGCGGAGCCGAAGCGCTATTGGCAGTACGCCGAGGGTATGGACGAGCGTCGCACCTATGACTTCATGGGTGACAACGCCCGTCGCTTCATGGGGCTGCCGATCGCCAACCCCGACCCGGAGGCCGTCAAGCCCCCGCAATTGGCGAACGCCTGAGGTACACGCAGCGCTAATGGTCCATTTAGTAAGCACGGCTAACTTTTCGGGTAGGCTCGGAATAGCTCGTTTCGCCGAGAGCCACGAAAGGGACCGTGATGGCCAGAACCGACAATGACACGTGGGACATCAATGAGAGCGTCGGCGCTACCGCGTTAGGGGTTGCCGGCGGGCGGGCCGCGGAGACCAGAAGCGCCGATCCGCTGATCAGCGATCCCTACGCAAAACTGTTCCTCGAAGCGGCCGGCGACGGCATCTGGCGGGTTTATCTGGACGATGAGTTACCGGCCGAATTGGTCGGTGCCGATCCACAATTCGAGGACCGGATGCAGGCGATGCTGGGCTATACGGCGTGCCGGACGAAGTTCTTCGACGACTACTTTCTGGCGGCGGCCGGCGAAGGTATCCGGCAGATCGTGATCCTGGCGGCCGGTCTGGACTCACGCGCCTGGCGACTCGCCTGGCCGGCTGGGTGTGTGGTCTACGAGATCGATCAGCCGAAGGTGCTGGAATTCAAGATCGGCACCTTGAAATCGCATGCGGTCGACCCGATCGCTTCTCATGTCAGCGTCGGCATCGACCTCCGTCTGGATTGGCCGAAGGCACTGGCGCAGGCCGGGTTTGACGCGTCGGCCCCGACGGCGTGGTCGGCGGAAGGGCTGTTGCCTTATCTAACAGCCGATGCCCAGGGCCTGTTGTTCGATCGAATCCAGTCGCTCAGCGCTCCCGGGAGCCGTGTCGCGGTCGAAGCGTTCACCAACGAGTTCTTCAGCCCAGAGAGTTTCGCGCGCCGCGAGGAGCAGACGGAACGCTACCGACAGGCCGCAATCAGGCTGGGCGGCAAAGACATTACCGAGTCTGGCAACCTGCTCTATGAAGAAGAGCGAACCGAGGTCGTCGACTGGCTGCAAGCGCATGGCTGGACTGTCACCGCTGCGACGAGCGCAAAGGATCTGATGGCCGCAAGCAACCGAGCCGTCCCGGCAGGCCTCGATGCCGCCGTCCCGGAAAGCGTGTTCGTCGAAGGCCGGCTGCGCTGAGGTGACCGTGATTGGCGATCCACGCATCGATCGCCTGCTCGGACGTCACGGGTTGGGCACCCAGGGATTGTCTGGGAAGAACAGGATGCGCGCGATCACTAGCGGGAGGGTCAGGAACACCGCGTACAGGACGTTCATCCCGACGATCCAGGCGACGACCTGGCGTGCGCGCTGCGCCCAGCTGGTGATGACGGGTCGCACGCCCAGCATCCGCTCGAACCACGTGCGCCCGGCGACGTCGCGCCGGTCGAGGCTGGCGACCACTGCGACGGCGAAGATGGCCAGCGGGACACCTTGATAGATCAGCTGCAGACCACCCTTGTGGGTGTGGATGGTCGGTCCGATCGATTCCAGGTACTGGAACCAGTTCGTCACGTAGGAAACTCCGTCCGCCGTCACGAAGTTCCAGAGGATGAACGGAACGAACACGGTGATCGCCAGGGCGGCAAGGTAGTTCGCTGAGGGATAGCGACGCCGGAACCATCGGAACAGGTTCAACACGGCTGCGAATCCGCCGGCAAAGAACCAGCCGTAGCCGGCCAGCACGTACACCGGTTTGTTGGGGGTGGTGTACGGGGTCTTTCCCCAGGGCAGCAGCTCCAGATCCGGGTTGTAGTACAGGTAAGCACCCCAGTCGGCGTAGAACTCCTGCCACCACATGGTGAAGCACCCGATGAACAGCAGCGCAGCCGTGTCGGGCCGGCCATTCTTGCGCCAGCGGTAGAGCAGGAACACGGCCACCAGGCCGAAGGCGATCCACCCGCCAACCTCCACCATCCACGGGACGTTCGACGGAGGTAACGGCCCAGCGGCGTACGCGCCGCGGCCTAGATGTGTCATTGTCTATCAGTCGCTCGCCGGCAGCGGCTTGGCTTCCTTGAGCACCAGCGGCGTCGTCCCGACGCTGAGTGAACCGGCGCCGGCCTTGGTGACCAGCACCTCGGCGTCGCCGTCGTCGACGTACCGCTTGCCCATCGTGCTGCCGTCGGCGAAGGCTGGGTCGGGCGCGGCGTCGGCAGGCCGCTCGGCGTCCAGCGGCAGCATGGGCCGGCCCCCGCAACGCAGATCGTCCAGGCTCTCAGCGGCTTTGACGACGATCACCTGGGTGTCACACACCTGGCTCTGCATGCGCGTGCCGTTCTTGATCATGTCGGACTCCTTGTTGTTGTCTGGGAGACGGATTCAGTGCTCGGCTGCCGCCGGCTTGAGGTCTTCGAGGATCTCCCGGCGCAGCACCTTGCCGGTCGGCGTGGTCGGCAGCTCATCCCGGAACACGATGCGGTCCGGCGTGCGGGACCCGCGCAGCTTGCTGCGGGCGAACTCGCGCAACTGCTCAGGTGCCGGCGCGGTGCCTGACTCGGGCACGATCACCGCTACGATGGCCTGCCCCCACTCGGCGTCATCCAGCCCGACGACGACAACCTCGCGGACATCGGGGTGCTCAATGAGCACGTCCTCGACCTCCGACGGGGCGATATTCTCGCCGCCGCGGATGATGGTGTCGTCGGACCGCCCTCCGATGAACAGGTAGCCATCCTCATCCAGCATCGCGACGTCCCTGGTCGCGAACCACCCCTGCGCATCGAGCACCGAACCGATCTCGGTGTAACGGCCCGAGACCTGAGGGCCGCGAACGAACAGCTCACCCGTCTCGCCCGGCCCTAGCACGGTGCCGTCCTCCGCGCGAATCTGCACCTCGATGCCGGGGACCGGTCGACCGACCGAAGTCAGTCGACGGGCGACGGCGTCGTCTCGCGCCTCGTGGGCCAGGCGATGGTCCTCGGGTGTGAGCACCGCAATGGTCGAACTGGTCTCGGTCAGCCCGTAGGCGTTGACGAAGCCGACCTGCGGTAGCAGGTCGAGCGCCCTTCGGACCAGGGGTCGCGCCACCTTCGATCCGCCGTACGCGAAGTTGCGCAGCGTCGGAAGCTCGGCAGACTGCTGCTCGAGGACCGCCACGATGCGGGACAGCATGGTCGGCACCACCGTTGCGGTGGTGACCCGCTCGTCGCGGACCAGTCGAACCCATTCGTGCGGATCGAACCGGCGCAGGTACACGATCGCCCGTCCGGCATACAGGTTTGACAATGCGGCCCCGACCCCCGCGATGTGATATGGCGGGACGCACACCAGCGCCGCATCGGCGGGATCGGCGGAACCGAATTCGACAGTGCCGGTGACATAACTGGTCAGGTTGTTGTGAGTCAGCTCAACGGCTTTGGGCCGCGACGTGGTACCCGAGGTGAACAACACGACCGCCACGTCGTCGGGGTCGGCGAAGACCGAGACGGGCTCGGTGGATCGCGCGGTCTCGATGAACTCGTCGGACGTCATCACCGGCTGGCCGAAACCGGCCACGATATCGCGGTACTCGGCGTCGACCACGACCAACGGCGAGGCCAGCCGATCGATGAGTTCGCGCAGCCCCTCTGGACTCAGCCGATAATTCAGTGGCGTGAACGCCGTGTTCGCGCGCGCCGAAGAGAACAGCAGCAGCGGGAGTAGTGCTCCGCCGGTGCCGACGTAAGCGACATGGGATGCCCCGGATGCGGCGATAACACCTGCACCGCCGCCGGCGAGCTCGCCGAGGTCGGCAGTGGTCAATCGAATGTCGCCGTCCACCACGGCAACCCGGCCGGGATCACCCGACGCCGCCATCTCCAGCAGCAACGAAATACTCAACGCCCCTCAGCCCTCACCTGCGAGTTGATGCCCTAACGCCGTTAGTGCGTAGCGACCCGATTCTAGACCCGCACCGACTAATCAGATATATAGTTATAGGCTTAGTGGTATCTGAGTCAACGCGCGCTCCCGTCGACGGCGGGTTCGACAGTGACGCATGCTGAAGGGAACACAATGAGCAGCAGGCCCGAGATCGCCATCATCGGTGTCGGCCTTCACCCGTTCGGGCGGTACGAGGACCGGTCGGCACTGGAGATGGGCGCCGTGGCGATCAGCAGGGCACTGCGCGATGCCGGGGTGGCGTGGTCCGACGTGGGCAGCCTGTATGCGGGCAGCCTCGAGGTGGCCAATCCCGAGGCGGTGACGGGGTTGGCAGGGATGACTGGCCTCCCGGCGCGGGCCACGTTGAGCGGCTGCGCGACCGGAAACTCGCTGTTGACCCTGGCCGCCCGAGACGTCCAACTCGGCGAAGCCGACATTGCGGTCGGCGTCGGGCTGGACAAGCATCCGCGCGGCGCCTTCGGCGCCGACCCGTCGGTATCGGGGTTGCCGCAGTGGTACGGCGATCAGGGCATGTTCCTGACCACGCATTACTTCGGCACCAAGATCATGCGCTACATGCACGATCACGGCATCACCGAGGAGACCCTGGCCCGCGTTGCCGCCAAGAACTTCGACAACGGAGCGCTGGCGCCGCATGCATGGCGCCGCAAGCCGATGAGCGTCGACGCGATCCTGAGCTCTCCGGTCGTGAACGCACCGCTGCGTCAATACATGTACTGCAACCCGAACGAAGGCGCCGCCGCCGTCGTGGTGTGCCGGGCCGATAAAGCCAAGCAGTACACCGACTCTCCGATCTACCTGCGCTCCACCGCGCTGCGCAGCCGCCGCGAAGGCGCCTACGAACTGCTGCGTACCTCGATCGAGCTGCCGATCGTGCCAGGCACCACCGCCGAGGCCGCCCGCGCCGCCTACGAATTGGCCGGGATAGGTCCCGAGGACGTCGACGTCGCGCAATTGCAGGACACCGACTCGGGTTCCGAGATCATCCACATGGCCGAGACGGGGCTGTGCAAGGACGGCGAACAGGAGGCGCTGCTCGCTGACGGCGCCACCAAGATCGGCGGACGGCTGCCTATCAACACCGACGGCGGCCTGCTGGCGAACGGCGAACCGGTCGGCGCGTCCGGCCTACGTCAGGTCTACGAGCTGGTCCAGCAGTTGCGTGGCATCGCGGGTGACCGTCAGGTGCCGAACGATCCGCAGGTCGGGCTGGCCCAGCTGTACGGGGCACCCGGAACCGCAGCCGTCGCCATCTTGTCCAAGTAGCCGCCATCCCGAAGGGAGTACTGCCGATGACCGACACCCAGGCGGAATCGCGCCCGCGCGCCGAGGTCGACCTCGACCACCACTCGCCCGAGTTTCGCGATGACCCCTACGGCCGGTTCCGTGAGATGCGCGAATCAGGCTGTCCAGTAGCACATTCCGAGCACTACGAAGGCTTCTGGGCGCTGGTCGACTACGCATCGGTTTTCGAAGCGGCCCGCGACGACGACCTGTTCAACTCTTTCCCCTCGGTCGGTGTGCCCGCTAGTGAGCTGCCCTTGCCGATCCTGCCGATCGAGTCGGATCCTCCCGAGACCCAGGAGTTGCGCGAGGTCACCCTCAAGCGGTTCTCGCCGGGTTCGGCGGAACGGTTTCGTGAGTCAGCCATCGAGATGACCAATGAGGCGATCGACGCCTTCATCGAGCGCGGTGAGTGTGACCTGGTCGGTGAGCTTACGACGCCGCTGCCGGCGCGGTTGATCTTGCGGCTGTTGAACTTCGACGAGTCGCGGTTCATGGACTGGGTCGGCTGGGTGCACACCACTGTGCACGACCGTGCCCATGACCCGGAGAAGGCCGGAATCGCGGGGATGGAGATGTTCGGCGAGATCGTCAAGCACATGGAGCAGCGTCGGGCCGAGGGACTCGGTGATGACCTGTTCAGCGACATCCTGCGCGGGACGCTGAACGGCGAACCGCTCGACGATGGCCAGATCACCATGTACACCGTGCTGATGATGCTCGGTGGTATGGACACCACCAGTGGCTTCACCGCCAATGTGCTGTTGCGGCTGTGCAAGGACGCCGAGCTGCGCGCCAAGTTCACCGCTGATCCGAGCCTGGTGAAGAAGTCCACCGATGAGCTGCTGCGCCTGTACACGCCGACGCTCGGCCTGGCGCGCACCGTCTCGCGCGACGCCGACTTTCACGGCCAACACCTGTGCCAGGGCGACCGGGCGATCCTGATGTGGGCTGCGGCGAACCGTGACCCCGCAATGTTCGAGAACCCCGACGAACTCGACCTCGATCGCCCAAATGCCAAGAAGCACATGGCTTTCGGTGTGGGCATGCACCGCTGCCTTGGCTCGCACTATGCCAAGCTGATGTTCGACGTGATGATCACCCAGGTGCTCAAGCGGCTACCCGACTTCGAGTTGGCCGGTGAGGCGAAACTGTTCGAGGACGCGGGCGAGGTGTACGCCGTGCGCGAACTGCCAGTCAGTTTCACGCCCGGGCCGCGGGTGGGCTGACGGCCGGCCGGGACGGGAGAACGCGGTGACGGCTGGCACCATCGCCGGGCTGCTGGACGAGTGTGCCGCCGGCCGGCCGGATCGTCCGCTGCTACGCGACGTCGACGGCGAGACACTCACCGTGTCGCAGGTCGCCGGACTGGCTTCGGCTGCCGCGGGATGGCTGACAGATGCCGGTGTACGTCCCGGCATGACGGTCGCCTGGCAGCTACCCTCACACGTCAACGCGGCGGTGGTGATGCTGGCGCTGGCCCGCATGCCCGTTGTGCAGGCCCCGGTGTTACACCTCTATCGGTGCCGCGAGGTGTGCGCGGCGGTCGACGTCGCGCGCGCTGACATCCTGCTGGTTGATGAGTCGACGGCCGCCAATGCCGCACCAGGGCTACCGACAATCACGGTGCCTGCCGACCTTGTCCGCCGACTCCAGACGTCACCGGCTACAAGCGCCGAGTACGAAGCGCTCCCCTCCGCAGCGGAGCCGCGCTGGGTGTACTTCACGTCGGGCACCACCGGCCGCCCGAAAGCCGTCCGCCACTCCGACGCCACCTTGCTCAGCGCCGCCCGCGGTTATGTCGCGCATCTCGGCGTGGGCAGCCATCCGCGGGAAGTCGGCACGATCGCCTTTCCCATCGCACACATCGGCGGCATGGTCTACCTCGCCACCGCTCTGTTCGGCGACTTTCCCGTGGTGCTCATCCCCAAAGTTTCCGCAGCCGACCTGCCCCGGGTGCTCGCCGAACATCAGGTGACGGTGACCGGAGCGAGCACCGCGTTCTACCAGATGCTGCTGGCCGCCCAGATGGCCGCGCCGACAACCGAATTGCTGGTGCCGTCGCTGCGGATGCTGATCGGCGGGGGTGCCCCGTGTCCGCCCGAGGTGCACAAGCAGGTGCGTGAACACCTACGCGTACCCGTCGTGCATGCCTACGGGATGACCGAGGCGCCGATGATCTGCGTCAGCGAGGCCACCGACACCGACGAGCAACTGGCCAACAGCGCCGGCCGGCCCATCCCTGGATCGCAGGTGCGGATCGGGGCGAACGGCGAGATCGAGTTGCGCGGCGCCAACCTGACAGCGGGATACCTGCAGCACGACCAGTGGGCCGATGCGCTCACCGCCGACGGGTGGTTCCGCAGCGGCGACCGGGGCCACCTTCGCCCGGACGGGCGCATCGTGGTCACCGGCCGCACCAAGGATTTGATCATTCGCAAGGGCGAGAACGTTGCCCCTGACGAGATCGAGAACGAACTGCTGGCCCACCCCCTGGTTGACGAGATCGCCGTGCTCGGCCAGCCCGACGAACTGCGCGGCGAGTTGGTATGCGCGGTCGTGCGCCGTTCGCCACGCCATCGCGACGTCACCCTCGATGAACTCTGCACGTTCCTCGACCAACGCGGGCTGATGAAGCAGAAGTGGCCCGAGCGGCTCGTCCTCGTCGACGAGTTCCCGCTGACAGGGCTCGGCAAGGTCGCCAAGTCCGAGCTGGCCCGGCAGATCGCAGGAGGAACCCGATGACGGCGTTGTCCGCTGACGAGCGTCAGGAACTCGCGCAATCGGTGCGCTCCGCCTGTGAGCGACTGGCATCCGAGGACCGAGTGCGCGCCGTCGCATACGCCGAGGGCAACCGCGGCGGCGGAGACGGGCATTCCGGCTTCGACACGGTGCTGTGGGACGTGCTGTGCAATCAGGTGGGGGTGGCCGGCATCGCGCTGCCCGAACACCTGGGCGGCGCAGGTTACGGAGTGTCCGCGCTGGGTGTGGTCGCCCACGAACTCGGCCGCGCGCTGGCCCCGGTGCCGTTCGTCAGTTCCACGGTGCTGGCCACCGGCCTGCTGCTCGACCTGACCGAGCGCGACCCGGACGCGGACAAGCGACTCACCGGGCTCATCGAAGGTCGCCGCACCGCCGCCGCAGCCCTTACCGGCGACGGCGGGTTGTGGCGACGGTCCGCGGTGACCCTGCGCGCCGCTCGCGCCGGGGGTGATTGGAACATCGACGGCACAGTACGCCACGTGCTGGGCGGCTCCGTTGCCGACGACCTCGTCGTGGTCGCCATCGACGAAGATGGCGAGCCGGCGGTGTTCCTGCTCGACCCGACTATTGACAGCGTCGTCGCGGAGGCCGAACGCGTGCTCGACCGCACCAGGCCGATGGCCACCATCACGCTGAGCTCGGCGCCGGCGCTGCGGCTGTCCGGCGACGCACCCCTTGGCGACGTCGTCGACCGCAACGTCGACATTGCGCTGGCGGTGCTCTCGGCGGAACAGGTCGGCGCCTGCGAGCGGGTGCTCGAGATCGCCACCGACTATGCCCGCACGCGTGAGCAGTTCGGACGGCAGATCGGCAGCTTTCAGGCCATCAAGCACAAGTGCGCCGACATGCTGGTCGATCTCGAGTGGGCGCGCTCGGCCTCACAGGCGGCCCTGGAAGCTCTCGACGATCCGGACTCCGCGGCCGCCGGCGAAGCGGGCTGGCGGGCGAGCATGGCCAAGGCGGTCTGCTCAGAGGCGCTGCGCAACGCGACTAAGGCAAACGTCCAGATTCACGGCGGCATCGGCTTTACCTGGGAGGATTCCGCACACCTGTACTTCCGGCGCGCCCGCACGGACGAGGTGCTCCTCGGCGCCCCGGGCCAGCACTGGGACCGGCTATCGACGCTGGACCCGTCGACTCAGCCGCCGGCTTCGCCAGAAGTGACGAAAGAGCTCAACGATGTCGACGCCCTACGCGCGGAGATCCGCTCTTTCCTGGACAACGCACCCAGGCCGGCCGGCCTCCGGAACTACGGGCCCACTCCCACCGCGGATGACGTCGAAGCCGGCCGGGTCTGGCACCGCTATCTGGCCGACCACGGCTACGCGTGTCTGCACTGGCCGCGCGAGTTCGGCGGTGCCGCAGCAACAGTGACGTACCAGGCCGTCTTCGCCGAGGAGTGCGCGCGAGCCGAAGTGCCCCGTCAGCTCAACATCACCGGCGCTGACCTGGTCGGACCGGTGCTGATCAAGTTCGGCAGCCAGGAACAGAAGGATCGCTTTCTGGAGCCGATCAGGCTGGGCGACGATGTCTGGTGTCAGCTCTTCTCCGAGCCTGGCGCCGGGTCAGACCTCGCCGGTGTGCGTACCCGTGCCGAGCGCACCACGACCGGCTGGCGGATCGATGGTCAGAAGGTGTGGAGTTCGGCGGCCGCCTCGGCCCGCTTCGGGCTGCTGCTCGCCCGCACCGGCCCGGACAAGCACCGTGACTTGTCGATGTTCGTTGTGCCCATGGATATCCCGGGGGTGACGGTGCGTCCACTGACCCAGATGGACGGTGAGAGCAAATTCAACGAAGTCTTCTTCGACGGCGCCGAGCTCGACGAAGATGCCCTGATCGGTGAAGTCGGTCAGGGCTGGACAGTGGCGATGGTGACGCTGGGCCGTGAGCGCCTGACGTTGGGTTCGCAGGCCGTATCGATGTTCCGGTTGCACGAGCGCATGGTCGATGCGGCCCGGGACCACGACCTGCTCGACCCGGTGCTGTCCAGGTCGATGACCCGATTGTGGGCCAGGATGTGGCTGCTGCGGTTCACCTGGCAGCGCGCCATCGACTCGGGTGACCTGACGTCGCCGGCCTTCTCGGTGCTCAAGCTGATGACCTCGGAAACCGATCAGGACCTGGGTGACATGGCCACCGAGGTGCTCGGTACCGACGCGTGCACCGACCCCGAGGAGGACGGCCTGGTGCACCACATGCTGATCGGTCGAGCGCAGACTATCCTGGGCGGAACCAGCGAGATTCAGCGCAACATCCTCGGCGAGCGAGTGCTCGGACTTCCCAAAGAACCGCGATGACAGCGGGTTTGAACCCTTTGACCAGGGTCGACTTCACCGCCGCGTTGCGCGCTGCGCTGCGCCCCGGAATGACGGTTGCCCTCGGCGACGGAGTTGGCGCGCTGGGCTGCCTTGACGACGGCGGCTCGGTCGGCGCGACGCTGAGCGCCGCGGCCAGGGAGGTCGGCTCGGTGCGGCTGGTACTGGGCTGGCTGCCCGCCCCGATCGACGGCCTCGACGCAGACGCGTTCGGTGAGGTGGTTGCGTTGATGCCCGGGTGGGGTGTGCGTGAGGTGCTGCGCAGCCCGAAGGCGCGGTTCCTGCCGACGCGGCTGGCGGCGATTCCCGCCCTGCTGGCCGATGTGCTGCGGCCCGACGTGCTGCTCACCCGGCTGGTCCGCCGGGATGGCTTGCTGCACTTCAGCACCGAGGTGTCCTGGCAGCGCGCGGTAACCGACAGCAGGACAAGGACTCTCGCGATCATCGACACCTCGGCGCCCGCAGCGGCTGCCGAGCCTGGACTCGGCCCGCCGGGCCTCGAGGTACTTGGCACTGTGCGGGGCGGCCCACTACGAGTACCGCAGCGCGAGCCCGAGCCGATCCACGAGGCGCTCGCCGATGCGGTATTGCGGTTGCTGCCAGAGGGCGCCCGTATCCAGTACGGACCCGGCCAGCTCGGCACCGCACTGCTGCGACGGGCACAGGTGCCGTTGTATATCGACACCGGGCTACTCACCGACGCCGTCGTCGACTTGGACCGGCGCGGCCTGTTGGCGGGCACTCCGTCGGCGACGTATCTGCTGGGCAGCGACGCGCTCTACGACTGGGCCGACGGGCGCCGGATCCTGCGCGGACTCGACTACACCCACGACCTCACCCGGCTGTCGCGCGGTGCACCGCTGGTCGCGGTGAACACCGCCATCGAGATCGACCAATACGGGCAGGTCAATGTCGAAGGCGTGCGCGACAAGGTGGTTGGTGGTATCGGCGGACATCCCGACTATTGCGCCGCCGCCCGAGTGAGTAGCGGCGGACTGTCGATCATCGCCGTTCCGACGCGGGTGAACGGGCGCTCACCCCTGGTCGAGCAGCTCAGCAGGCCCACTTCCACCCCCGCCCACGACGTCGACCTGATCGTCACCGAGGCCGGGTACGTCGACTTGCGCGCGGCAGACTGGCCCCAGCGCCGCACACTGATAGCCGAATTATTCACGGAATGAAGGAGATAACGCGCAATGCCTGAAGGTCCGCTGACCGGTAAGGTCGTCCTGGTCACCGGAGGTGGACGGGGTATCGGCCGCGGCCACTGCCTCGAGTTGGCCAAGCAGGGCGCGGCCGTCGTTGTCAACGATCCAGGCGTCGGCCGGGACGGTTCTAGCAGTGACGAGGAAGGTCCCGCGGCGGACGTCGTCGCCGAGATCGAGGCGTCCGGCGGCAAGGCCGTCGCGCACACGGGTTCGGTATCGGCGTGGGACGACGTCGCCGACATGATCTCCACCGCCATCGACACTTTCGGTTGCCTGACCGGAGTGGTGAACAACGCGGGCATCCTGCGGGATTCCATGGTGGCCGCCTCCCGCGAGGCCGATTGGGACGCCGTCATCGCCGTACATCTGAAAGGCACCTTCGCCGTCACCCGACATGCCTGCGAGTACTGGCGTGCTCAGTTCAAGGCAGGCAACCCGATTGACGCGCACATCGTCAATACGGTGTCCGGCGCGGGCTTGTGGGGCAATGTCGGGCAGAGCGCTTACGGCGCGGCCAAGGCCGCGATCGCCAACCTGACGCTCGTCACCGCGATGGAGGCACAGCGTTACGGTGTTGCGGTCAATGCGATCTCGCCACTGGCGATGTCGCGAATGACCGCCGATGTCTTCGGCGCCCGGGCTGACGATCCCGCGCTGGATCCCGCCCGCAGCTCCGCTGTGGTGGCCTGGCTGCAATCGGCACAGTCGTCGTGGCTCACCGGACAGATCCTGCGTATCAACGGCGACAAGCTCACCCGCATCGAGGGCTTCACCGAAGCGCCCGGCGCTTACCACGCTAAAGATGGTGCTTCGCTGACCTTTTCCGAGATCGGACAGGCCGTCAGCTGGCTCTACGCGACTTCGCCCCGCGGACTGGCCGGACCGCTGCCGACGGCCTGAGCCCCGAAGAGATTACGGCGCACCGCCATCGGCGTAGATGGTCTGGCCGGTAACGAACGCGCAGATGTCCGATAGCAGGAAGGCGATCAACGCGCCGATCTCATCGGGCTGTCCGGGGCGCCCGAGCGCGGCGTCGAACCCGAAATCCTCCACCAGTGCCCGCTCGAGGGCCTCGTCGTAGGGATAGCCCTTGCTTTCAGCGACGTATCCCCGGATGGCATGCAGCGCATCGGTTTCCACGGCGCCGGGGGCTACGCTGTTCGCCCGGATGCCCGATTTGCCATGGGTGCGCGCGATGCCGCGGGTGAAGGTGGCAACGGCCGCCTTGAGGCTGGCGTAGGGCAGCCGGGGCTCGTGCGGCGAGCGCGCCGAGTACGCGGCGGTGGTCACGATCGCGCCTCCGTTGACCGCGAGGTGCGGCAGTGCCGCCTGCACGCTGCGGACGGTGGCCAGCAAGACGTCGTGAAACGCGGTGTCCCAGGCATGGTCGTCGGAGTCGATCGGCATCATCCCCGCGGTGCCCATAGTGACCGCGATGCCGTCGAGCCTGCCGAGAAGCCGCACTGCCTCGTCGACCGCGGCCACCGCGGCGCCGGGCTGACTCACGTCGAAGACCAGGTCATGCGCCGAGGCAGCACCCGCTGCGGCGACTTCTTCCGCGGCGTTCTTGCCCCGCTGTGGATCGCGCCCGACCACGACGACCGACGCACCCTCGCGAGCCAGCGCCCGTGCTGCCGCCAGTCCCATGCCGGCCGTCCCGCCGACGACGACATAACCCTTGCCGCGCACTCCCAGGTCCAACGCTCAACCCCTTGCCACGGCCGGACTGAAGTACTTCAGCGGCCGCTCGACGAATTCGAATACCACTCCGTCGGGCGAGCGCAGGAACGAGATGTAGAGCCCCTCGATCTTGGTGCCCGGCAACGGGCACCACACCGGATCACCCATGGTCTCAACGGAATTCGGGACCAACGCCATTGCCGCCTCGGTGTTTTCCACCCGCAGCGCGCAGCGGTACAGCCCTTGATGGTTCCCGCCCCACGGCACCGGGTCCGCGTCACGCGTGTCGGGATGTTCCACAATGGTGAGGCTGAACTGATGGGCGTCCTCAGGAAGCGCGTAGCGCGACACCGCGCATTTGACGGCATCGGGTGACCCGCCAGGGGTGAGTTGGTCGCCGGCCACCTCGACTTGAGTCGGCGCCTGCACCTGAGTGAAACCGATCGCGGCAAGAAACTCTCCGGTGGCCACTGCGTCGATGGCGGCGAGGCGGATTCCGGCGAACACCGCCCCCGGCTTATCGCTCGGGGCTTCGGTGAGCTCGATGACCGCTCCGTCGGGGTCGACCGCGAGAACCGATTTAGAGCCGGAGATCAGGCCGTCGACCGGCCCGCCCACGGTGATGCCGGCCTCACGCAACGCTATGACGGTTGCATCGAGATCGGCCACTGTCAGCAGCGTTGACCGGATGCCGGGACGAGTCGGGTCACTGTTCGGATCGGCTTTCAGCGCCGGGTTGTGAAACTCGATGGCCTCCAAAGCGCAGCCGGCGCGGCCGCCTCGCGAATCGTAGAGAAACGATGTCTCGCAAAACGTTTCGTCGCCGTCGATGCCGAGGATGCTGCCGTCGGTCGGAACTTTGGGATCGGTGCGCATTCGCGCCGCCAGTCCAAGCTGCCCGACATAGAGCGCCTCGGTGGCGTCCAGCGATGCGCAGTTGAGATTGACGTGCAGGAACCGTCGCGCGAGTTCCTCGGAACCCACTACAGCACAACCGAATTGATTTTGAATTCGATGATCTCTTCTTCGCTGAAGCCCAACTCGGCCAACAGCGCGTCGGTGTGCTCACCGTGGCCCGGCGCACACGTCAGGTCCAGCGGAGCCTCGTCGAACTGCACGGGGCTGGCAGCCAGCGCGAACTCGTTGTCGTTCGCATCGGTGACCCTTGGCAGATACCCGTTCGCGATCACCTGCGGGTCACTGTGCACCTCATGCGCGGTGTGCATGACGTCCCACACCCCGTCGAAACCAGCAAATGCCTTCTCCCAGTGCGAGAGATCTTGGGACTCGAACGCGCTGCGCAACTCGCCGATACACTCCTGACGGTTGCCGAACCGCACGACCGCATTGGCGAACCGTTCGTCCTCGATCAGATCGGTGCGGCCCAGCCGGGTGCAGAAGTCCGCCCAGAATCGGTCGGCCTGCAGCAGCACGAAGGCGATGAACCGGTTGTCGCGGGTCTTGTAGATGCTGGCCACCGGGTTGGGCATCTCGTCGAGGTTGAACTTCGGGATGTCCTGACCGGTGACGCCTGATCCGACGATGTCCGGACCCAACTGCCAGATCGCGGCGTTGAGCAGCGACACGTCGACCACCGACGGTTCGCCGGTGCGCTCGCGCTTCACCAGGGCCGCGGCGATTCCGCCCGCGATCGCCAGCCCACCATAGGAGTCGCCGAATGCCGGTCGCTGAATCGGCGGGTAGGTGCCGTCGCCGGCCGAATAGGCATCGCCGATGCCGCCGCGCGCCCAGTAGGCGGCCAGGTCGAAGCCGCCCTGCGAGGCGAGGTCGCCACGGGTGCCGTAGCCGTGGCCGCGGGCATAGATGATCTTGGGGTTGCGCGCCCGCACCTGCTCGACGTCAATCCCCATCCGCTGGCGCGAATCCGGCAGCAGATTCGTGACAAAGACGTCGGCGGTTTCGAGCAGCTTCATCAGCAGCTCGAGCCCGTCCGGGGTCGAGGTGTCCAGCCCAATGCTGCGCTTGCCGCGGTTCGGTTGCTCGATGAAGTGATTCACTCCCCCTGCGCCGGTGACGATCCCGGAGCTGATCAGGCCACGCTGCGGGTCACCGGTCTCGGGGTGCTCGATTTTGATGACGTCGGCACCCCAATCGGCGAGCACGGCGCCCGCGGCCGGAACGAATGTCCACGCCGCCAGCTCAACGACGCGTATTCCGCTGAGGATGTCGCTCACAGGGGGTATCCGATCGTCTTGGTCTGTAGATGCTGCTCGAAGCCCTCGATGCCGTTCTGCCTGCCGATACCGCTCATCTTGTAGCCACCGAAGGGGGCGTCGGCGCCGTAGTACATGCCACTGTTGATCATCAGTGAGCCGGTGCGGATGCGGCGGGCGACGGCCATGGCGCGCTCGTCGGAGCCCATGATGCCGCCGGCCAGGCCGTAGGTGGAGTTGTTGGCCAACTCGACGGCGCCGTCGTCACCTCCGTCGTACGGCGTGATGGACAGCACCGGCCCGAACACTTCCTCCTGGAAGATCGTGTGGTCCGGTGCGACGTCGGCAACGACGGTCGGTGCCACGAAGTATCCGCGGTCCAGGCCGTCGGGAACTCCGCCGCCCGTGGTGACGCGGCCTCCGTCACGCTTGGCTATCTCGATGTAGTTCAGCACCCGGGCCTGTTGCTTGGCCGAGACCAGCGGCCCGCAGAAGGTATTCGGGTCCGCAGGGTCGCCGACGGCCAGGGAGCCAAATGTCGCGGAGGCGACCTCGACGGCCTGGTCGTAATGGGAACGCGGGACGAGCATCCGGGTGGCCAGCGCACACCCCTGCCCGGAATGCATCAGTGCGCCGATACAGCCGGGCAGCGCCGTGTCCATGTCGGCATCATCGAGCACCAGGTACACCGACTTGCCGCCGAGCTCGAGCATGTTGCGCTTCATGGTGTCGGCCGAGAGCCGCTGGATGACTTTGCCGACAGCTGTTGATCCGGTGAAGGAGACCATGTCAATCCGCGGGTCGGTGGCGAGCACCTGGGCGATGTCGTTGTCCGACGCCGGGACGATGTTGACGACACCGGCCGGGATGTCAGTCTTCTCGGCGATGATCCGGCCCCACCGCAGGGCGCTCCACGGCGTCTCCATGGCCGGCTTGAGCACCATCGTGTTGCCGGTGGCCAGGATCTGGCCCACCTTGTTGCTGATGATCTCGAACGGGAAATTCCACGGCGTGATCGCGCCGACGACACCCATCGGCTCCTTGACCACGACGCGGTTGTACGGCACGCCCATCTTCGCGTCCTGATCGAGCATCCGCTCCCATTGGAAGGTCGAGATCAGCTGGGCCGGCCACCGGATGGCGTCGGCCAGCGGCCATCCCATCTGTGCGATGTGGGTCATCCCCACCGTCGCACCGACCTCGGCGATCAGCTCGGCGCGGATGTCTTCGGCTTCCTCCTGCAGCGCGTCGTGCAACTGCATCAGGCAGCGTTGACGGAACTCGTGGTTGGTGGACCAGTCGGTGGAGTCGAAGGCACGCCGGGCAGCGGCGATGGCCTCCTCCATGTCTTCGGCGCTGGCGTCGGTGGCGAGGCCGAGCACTTCTTCGTTAGCCGGATTGATGTTGTCGACGGTCTTACCGGTCGACGAATCCCGCAACCGGCCGTCGATAAAAAGCCTGGCCTCGGGATTGAACTGGACAGTTGTAGCGGCGACCGGTGAAGCCGTCATTGGCGCTCCCTCTCGCAGAGTTGTCGGCGTGGGGCTAGTGTACCTTGTTATAGATAACTGTTTAGCGGATTCAGCTCCGGCTGGCGAGACGCGAGAACCAACGGAAGGGCAGCAGTTGTCCGCCCCTGTCGATAGCGCCCTGCATAGCGGTCGCCACCCCGAATACCTGTCCAGCATCGCGGCGTACCGCGAGGACTTCCGACGTTACCTGCGTAATTTGAAGACAGCCGACGAGTGGCGCGCGGCCGCGTTCACCAGCGCCGAGGACGGACTTGCGCACGACGCCACGGTGATGGCCACTCTGAACGCCGACGGCTGGAACCGGTACGGCTGGCCGGAGGCCGCGGGTGGGTTGGGCGGCAACGAGATTCACCGTGCGGTGTACTACGAGGAACTCGGCCGCGCGATGCTGCCCATTCCGGCCCAACACTGGACGCTGGAGACCCTCGGCCCCGCTCTGTTGAAGTTCGCTCCCGGTCTGGCCGCGGCGTATCTGCCGGGTTACCTCAGCGGCGTCGAGTGGTGGGGCCAAAGTTTCTCAGAACCCGAGTCGGGCAGCGACCTGGCCAGCCTGCGCACCCGCGCGGTCGACGACGGGGCCGGGGGGTTCGTCGTCAACGGTCAGAAGATCTGGACCAGCCAAGGGCCCACCGCCACGCGCCTGTTGGCGTTGGTCCGGACCGGAACCCCCGAGAGCCGACACCGCGGGCTGACGATGATCATGGTCGACGCCGACGCACCGGGCGTCACCATTCGTCCGATCGCGCTGGCCAGCGGACGCCGCGAACTCGCCGAAGTGTTCTTCGACGACGTCCGGGTCGACGGTGAGCGGGTCGTCGGCGACGTCGGCGGCGGCTGGGCCGTGGCGATGCATCTGATGCAGTACGAACGCGGCATGTACGGCTACGCGGTGCTCAACAAGGTGCTCACCGAATTGGGTCGATTGCGTGAGCACATGGTGACCGCCGGCGCTACCGACGCGCAACGCCGGCGCTTCGCCAGGGTGTATGTCGACGTGGCGGCCGCCCAGGCACGCACTGCCACCACCGTGCGCCGATTGGCCGCGGGCGAGGCGGTCGGTGCCGATAGCAGCATCGACAAGCTGCTGTTCGGCCGCGCCGAGAAGGAGGTCAACGACCTCATCCTGGAAATCGAGCGAGAGCACCTGATCGCCGGCACAGGCCGTGGCGGCGCGGAACTGGACACCGCGCGGGCCGAGTGGTGGTACTCGCGGGCCGCCACGGTGATGGGTGGCACCGCCGAAGTGCAGCGCGGCATCATCGCCGACCACCTGCTCGGGCTGCCCAAGGAGAAACGATGAGGAAGGCGCCGGTGCCCGACGAGTCATGGCAGATGGTCGAAGAGGCGGTGTTTCGCCTCTTCGAGGAACTGGCGGGTAAGAACGCCGGTGAGCACCTGGCAATCGGTGGGCGGCTGGCCGAGTTGGGCTGGTCGGAGATCGAGGCCGAGTACCCCGTCCAGGCGGGTGAGCTGTTGTTCCGCGCGCAAGGCAGATCGCTGGCCCTGACGGACTGCTTGGACCGCATCATGTTGGCCGAACTGGCCGGAGTGCTCGACGGTTCCGCAGCTCACGTGCTGCTGCCCGACCTCGCCACCGGAAGTGTGGCGGGTTCCGATGCTGAGCGGGTCTCGGGCATCATGCTGGGACCGCCGGAGGGCCGGATCGTGGTCCCGGTAGTCGGACCGAGGAACACCGTTTCGGTGGCCGTTGTGGACGCATCGCGGCTCAACGGCCAGCGGCTGGACACCTTTGACGTGTCGACGCATTGGACCCGAGTGAGCGGATCAATCGACACCCCGCTGGTCGAGGCCTCCACCGAATGGAAGAACGCCGTCACCGCAGCCCGTCGGGCGCTGGCCACCGAACTGGTGGAACTGGCCGAGCGGGCGCTGCGCATCGCCGTCGACCACGTCAGCGTGCGCGTCCAGTTCGGCGCACCGATCGGGTCATTCCAATCGCCGCGGCATGCACTGGCCGATGCCTCGGCGGTGCTGGCAGGCGCGCGGGCGCTGCTGGGCGAGTCATGGCGAGACGGCGGCGAACTGTTGGCGCTGGCCGCCAAGGCCGCCGCGGGCCGGGCACACCGCGCCGTCAGCGACGTGGCACTGCAGGTGTGCGGTGCGATCGGACTGACCGCCGAGCACGATCTGCACCGCTACGTCACTCGAGGATTCCAGATCGACGCGCTCTGCGGGTCACACGACCAGCTCGAAGGGCTGCTCGCGGAGCGGCTCTTCGAGGACTCCGACGAGGGCTGGGCCACCGGCCGCGCGCTGCCCGCCGTCGTCACGTGGGCCGACGAGACAGCCGAGTAGAGGGAAGTACATGCGCCGCAACATTTTCGAGGAGATCCACGACGAGTTCCGGGCCACCGCCAGGAGCTTCTTCGAGCGCGAATGCGTGCCCAACGTCGAGAAGTGGGAACGCGACGGCAAGGTGAGCCGTGAGGCCTGGCTGGCCGCAGGCGAACACGGATTGATCGGCTGGGAGTTCGACGAAAAGTACGGCGGGCTCGGCGTCAAGGACTTCCGGTTCAATCAGATCGTCTCCGAGGAGATGTTCCTTACCGGTTCGGTCGGCATCGGCCTCGGCGTGCAGAACGACATCCTGGTGCCGTACCTGAACGATCTGACCACCGAGGAGCAGAAGGAACGCTGGCTGCCCAAGTTTGTCTCCGGCGAGTACATCGGGTCCATCGCGATGTCCGAACCCGCGGCGGGGTCCGACCTGGCCGGCATCAAGACCACCGCGCGCGACGAGGGCGACCACTGGGTGGTCAACGGCCAGAAGACCTTTATCAGCAACGGCCTGCTGTCCAAGCTGGTGCTGACGGCCGTGAAGACCGATCCGTCGGCGCGGCACAAGGGCATCAGCCTGCTGATGATCGAGGACGGGATGGAGGGTTTCACCCGTGGCCGCAAGCTCGACAAAATCGGCCAATACTCCGCCGACACCGCGGAATTGTTCTTCGAGGATGTCAAGGTGCCCAAGGAGAACCTGGTGGGAGAGCTCAACCGCGGCTTCTACCATCTGGTCTCCAACCTGCCCAGCGAGCGGGTCGGCGTAGCCTGCTACGCGCTGCCGGCCGCCCGCCGTGCGCTCGACCTGACCAAGGCCTACGCGCTGGAGCGCACCGCGTTTGGGCAGCCCATCGGCAAGTTTCAGGTCAATAGGCACTTCCTGGCCGAAATGCAGACCAAGCTCGACGCCGCTCAGACCTACCTCGACCAATGCGTGCTCTCGGTCAACGACGGCACCCTCAGCGATCAGGACGCCGCCGGGCTGAAGTGGTGGACCTCGGAAGTCCAGTGGGAGATCATCGACCGCTGCCTGCAGCTGCACGGCGGCTACGGCTATATCAACGAGTACGAAGTAGCCAGACTCTGGCGGGACTCGCGGGTGCAGCGGCTGTATGCGGGCACCACTGAGATCATGAAGGACCTCATGGGACGGGCGATGGGGTACTAAGGGTGAGTTTGCTAACTGACGGTCGCCGATTCCCGACTCGGCCCTCTAGTTCGGCTAACCTCTAAATGGTTAGTTGATTCGCATATTCGCATAGCGGTGGAGGTTGCAATGGAGGTCACCAGTCTTCGAGAACCGAAGATGGCCGATCGGGTGGCCACGGTGCTGCGGCGAATGTTCATCCGCGGCGAGATCACCGAAGGCACCATGTTGCCGCCGGAATCGGAGCTGATGGAGCGTTTCGGCGTGTCCCGGCCGACGCTGCGGGAAGCGTTCCGCGTGCTCGAATCGGAGTCGTTGATTCAGGTTCAGCGTGGGGTACGCGGCGGCGCCCGCGTCACCCGCCCCCGGCGCGAGACACTCGCCCGCTATGCCGGCTTGATTCTCGAATACGAAGGCGTCACGGTGAAGGACGTCTATGACGCACGAGTGACGCTCGAGGTTCCGATGGTCGAGCAGCTGGCCAAGGACCGCAGTCCCAAGGTGATCGCCGAACTCGAGCAGATCGTCGAACGCGAATCGCAGCTGAATCCCGGCAGCGACGCCGTCGATCAGCTCACCGACTTCCACGCCGCAATCGCGCGGTTATCCGGCAACAGCACTCTGCAAATCGTCAGCGACATGCTGCATCACATCATCGAGAAGGCCAACCGGTCGCTGCAGCCAACCAAGGGCACGCGCGCCGAGCAGGCGGTCCGCCGCTCAGCGAAGACCCACCGGATGGTGCTGGACATGATCAAGGACGGCGACGCCGAGCAGGCCGGCGAGCTCTGGAAGCGCCACCTGCAGAAGGCAGAGGAGTTCGTCTTGACCGGCGCCGAATTGTCCACCGTCGTAGACCTTCTCGAATGACCGGGGTCGACGAACAGGTAAACCAGCACGATCTCGAGACACCCGACTCGATACAGGTCCGGTTCGGTATCGGATACGTCGAATCAGACCCGCCCAAGGCCACAGCCGTGCTGTCGATGCCGATGCATCGATTCCGCAATCCGTGCACCGGCGCTCCCACTGTGGCCCCCTTGGCGATCCTCGTCGACGCGGCCGCCGGGATCGTCAACCACTACCGCAGGCGGCCCGGGCACTGGACGGTGTCAAGCGAGCTTTCGATGGACCTCAGCCCCGACGTCGGCGAACTCGACGGCCCGGTGCTGGCCAGCGCGCACTCACCCGGTCCGCTGGGTGCCACGTCGCTGGGGATCTGCACGCTGACCTATCGCGGCGTGGTGATCGGCACCGGCATAGTGCGGTCATTCTTCATCCACGCCGGCGACATCGTCCCTCAGCAACGGTCGGAGACCCTGCGCCGGTCGGGCGAGACCGCGTTCGCCGACCTGATGGCGGTGCACGTCGCGCAGGATGGTCCGGCGACGGTGCTGGCGCAGCGTGCGGACGGCAACCTGAACAACGACATGGACATCGTGCACGGCGGCGTGGCCGCCGCCGGCCTCGAGCTCGCGGCTTCGGCGGCGATCAACCAGAACCGTTCCGGCGGTCTGCTGCAGACCTCCTCGTTGCGAGTGAACTTTCTGCGTCCGTTTTTCGCCGGCAATGAATCCCGCTACGAGGGCACGCCGTTGCGCGTAGGCCGCAACACCGGCGTGGGCGATGCGCAGGCCACCGGCCACGACCGCAAGGTGGCGATCACCGCGCGAGTGACGGCCTACCGCTGACTGATTCCCGCGCCGGCCCGTCGAGCTACTTCTTCGAGCGCGCCCGGAACGCGGCCACCCGCTCCTTGAATTCCGGGGTCGAGAACGACGTGTATTCCTCGGCCAGCGCGTACTCCAGCACACCGAGCGCGGCCCGAGACAGGTGCATGTTCATCGCGACCTTGCTGGCGCGCAGGGCCTGAGGCGGCAGACCGGCCAGCCGCTCTCCTATTGCGAGCGCCTCGTCGAGCACGGTGTCATCGGTGGCCACTTTGGTGACGAGGTTCAGCTTGTCCGCAATGGCAGGGGTGATCCGATCCCCGAGCAGCACATACTCTTTGGCTTTCATCAGGCCGATCAGCAGCGGAAGCATCGCGGCACCGCCGTCACCGGCCACCAAGCCGACCGCGACATGCGGGTCGGCCAGGTAGCTGTTCTCCCCCATCACCAGGAAGTCGCTCAACAAAGCGATCGAGCAGCCGAGCCCGACAGCCGGGCCGTTGACGGCCGACACCAGCGGCTTGGGGAAATTGATCACCTCGAGAAAAACCGTGCGGGCCTCGGTGATCTGAAACTGACGTGCCACTGGGTCCTCGATGAGGCGCCCGAACATCACCATGTCGCCGCCCGCGGAAAATGCCTTTCCGACACCGGTTGTCACCACCGCCCGCACGTCATCGTCGGCGGCCAGTACCCGCCAGATCGTCGCGAACGCGTGGTGCACGTCCTCGTTGACGGCGTTGAAAGCCTCCGGCCGGTTGATGCTGATCACGTGCACGTTGCCGGTCTTCTCCACCAGCAGCCACGGCGCAAACTCTTCGTAGCCGGGCAGGGTGGCGATCTCGGAAGTTGTCATGTGATGGTCCTATCAGTTCTTCTGGTTGGAAAGGACGGTGACCGCGGAGACCGCGGTCGGCCCGCCGATGTTGTGCGCCAACGCGATTCGTGCGCCGTCAACCTGATTCTCGGCTTCACCGCGAAGCTGGTTGAACAGTTCGTAACACTGCGCCACGCCGGTGGCACCCGGCGGATGCCCCTTAGCCTTCAACCCGCCGCTCGGGTTGATCGGAATCGACCCGCCCACATAGTGTTCGCGGCCTTCCACCAACTTGTAGGCCTCGAAACGGTGTGCGAAGCCCAGATCTTCGTAGCTGATCAGCTCGACGCCGGTGAAGCAGTCGTGGACCTCGGCGACGTCGATATCGCGCGGCGTCACCCCGGCCATCGCCATTGCGGCCTTGGCGGCACGCACCGTCGGCGGAAACGTCGTCATGTCCGTCTTATGCTGGTGCATCACCCGGTCCATACCCAGCCCCACGCCGCGAACCCAGACGGGACGGTCGGTGTAGCGGTCGACGACGTCCTCGGCAGCCAAGATCACCGCGGCCGCGCCGTCGCTCTGCGGGGTGCAGTCGTAGAGCCCGAAGGGTTCGACCACGATCGGCGCGGCAAGCGCCTGCTCGACGGTGATCTCATAGCGCAGTTGAGCTTTCGGGTTGTTCACCGCGTGGAAATGGTTCTTCACCGCCACCATCGCCATGTGCTCCTTCGTCGCCGGAGACTCGTGCAGATATCGCATCACGTGCAGCGCGAAATTGGCGGGCGCAACCAGCCCCAGCGGATAGTCCCAGGCGTTGTCGCGGGTCATCGCCGCCCAGTCCCAGAACGTGGTGTTCGAGGAGGTCTCGCGGACCTTGTCGGCCCCGACGACGAGCACCACATCGTAGAGGCCGGAGGCAATGGCCAGCGTGCCGTTCCGGATCGCGTCATTGCCGGTGGCGCAGGCATTTTCGACGCGGGTTACCGGGATGTCAGTCAGATCGAGGGTGTCGGCCAAAATGCCGGACGGGAACCCGTCGGTGGTCGCTAACTCGCCGAACCACGCGGCTTCGAGCTCAGACTTCTGAATGCCCTTGTCAACGTTGGCGACCGCTTCGGCGTAGGCCATCGGCACCAGGTCCTTGATACCCAGTTCGAAGTGTTCGGCGAAGGGCGTCATCCCCGCGCCGACGATGGCGACTTTTCTCATGCAACCGCTCCTTCCAGCGTCCGTCCGGGCCAGAAGGCGTAGCCGTAATCGGGAATGCCGGTGCGAGTGGCGATCCTGCGCAGCACCACCGCCCCCGGCTGTCCGATCGTCGCCTCGCCCGCGGGCACACCGGTGACTTTCAGCAGCACCCGCACCGGGCTGTCGTCGAGTTGAACGACGGCCAGGGAGTACGGGCTGGGCAAGTCGGGCACCGGAATCCGCACCGTGGTGTGGGTGTAGACGGTGCCGGTTCGCGGCAGCGACTCGAGCCGGTACTCGGTGGCCAACCGTCCGGCATTGTCGACTCGGAGCCGCGGTGGAAACTGCGGTGCGGCATCGATGCCGGGGCTCTCTTCGAAAACCGCCGCCTCCCAACGGATCTTCGGCTCGAAAGCGCGCGCATACGCGGGCATCGAAATCGGAATGCCGACGCCGTCGGCAACGCGCGCCTTGGGTAGCTCCCGCGCCGGAAACTCGTCGCGGGCGATCCTGGGCTTGGCGCCCCCCTGCGCGAGATCGGCCGCGCTGACACTGGATTGCTCGACGGCGATCAACAAGCCTTGTGCGCCAGCCTCGATCGCATCGGCCAACAGCCGGATGATCGCCGTGGCGGAGACGGTGGGGATGCCGACGGCGTGCGATGTGTCGAAGTCACCCCCGACCTGCGCGACCGGCACGCCTGCGACCGCTGCCACCGCCGAGTTTGGGGCGAGGCCCAATCGGGCCAGTGTGGAACGCACCCCGACCTCACGTTGCAGCCGGGGGTCGACGTAGGAGTGGCGGGCGCCGTCGGCACCACGGGCCGTCAACGGCAGACTGCGGGTCTGGCGTGCCAGCGGGGTCACGGAGGCGCCGCCATCGCCCGTGAGCACCGCACCGGCCCCCGCCGCGAGATCGTTGTCGTCGGCGGCGATCACCAAGGTGCCTTCGCCGGCGCTGCAGATTTGGTCCAACACGGCGGGCGCACCGCCGAGGACCTCGGCGACGGGGGTGTCGGCCGGCAGGGACAACGCGGCCAACAGCACCGCGCCGTTGCCGCCCTCCAGCAGCGGAAAGTCACGTGACACCAACGCCACGCGTTGCGCCGTGGCCTCGGGATCGGCGGCGCGGCCGGCGGCGACGGCCATCGTCAGCGCGTCCTCGTCGGCCCCCTTGACCCGCCGGTCGCGCACAGTCCATGGCGGCAGATAGGTGCCGATCGACAGAACCTGAGTCATGGGGCCTCGCTTCGGTCGGGCGGGTTCATCCCTCCCACTAATGAGCTATATAGTTATAGCATTCCTCGAATCACCGCAGCGACGGCGGAAGGCCAACAAACCGTGGGTAGTCCCGATTCTCGCACTTTGAAGCACCGCGTGGTCGTGGTCACCGGCGCGAGCCGCGGTATCGGAGCCGCCGTCGCCGTTCGGGCCGCCGCCGATGGCGCTGCTGTGGCCCTGTTGGCTAAGACTCAGACGCCGAATCCCAAGATCGCGGGCACCCTTGGCGAGACCGCGGACGCCGTGCAACGTGCCGGCGGTCGGGCGCTGCCGCTGACCTGCGATGTGCGCGATGCGGCAGCGGTCGCAGCGGCAGTCGAGGCGGTAGCCGACGCGTTCGGTGGCATCGACGTCGTCATCAACAACGCCGGAGCCCTGGATCTACGACCGACCGCGCAGCTACCGCCCAAAAGCCTGCGCCGGCTGCTGGAGGTCAATGTCGAAGGGCCGTTCGCGATTGTGCAGGCCGCACTTCCGTACTTGCGCCGGTCGGGCAATGCGCACGTGGTCAATGTCGCCCCTCCGCTGAACATGGACCCCCGATGGGTTGGTGCCCATGTCGGGCACACCGTGGGCAAGTACGCCGAGAGCCTGCTCACCTTGGGATGGGCCGAGGAGTTCGCCTCGGTGCCGATCGCGGTGAATTCACTGTGGCCGGCCACCACGATCGCCAGTACGGGAATGATGGTCGCAATGGGCGAGGAAACGGTGCGGGCGCAGGCCCGCAGCCCGCAGATCATGGCCGAGGCGGTGCACGCGCTGGTCACCCGTCCCGCCGCGGCGTGCAGCGGCCACTTCTACACCGACGAGGAGATCCTTCGCGAGGAGGGCCGCGCCGACCTGTCGGAGTACCTACTGGCGGCCAACGAGGATGACCTGACGCCCAACTTCTACCTCCTGTCGGCCCCGGCGCCTACGGTTTAGGAAGCGGCAGTGGTGAATTCGTTCGACGCGTTGAGCGCCCGTGAGCCCGAGTTGGTCAAGCTGCGGCACGCCGTGCGCGACTTCTTGGAGTCCGACCGTGCTGAATTCGGCTGGCAGCCCGGCGTCGATTCATGGCTGGCCGGGTGGGACGAGGAGTTCTCGGGGCGGCTTGGCGCCGCCGGATTGACCGGCCTGACCATCCCGCAGCGTTACGGCGGCCACGGGCTGGGGCACCTGCACCGCTACGTGGTGACCGAGGAACTGATCGCGGCGGGCGCGCCCGTGGCCGCCCACTGGACGGCCGACCGTCAGGTCGCACCCGCCCTGCTGACCTACGGCAATGAGGAGCAGCGCGAACGTTTGTTGCCCAAGATTGTTGCAGGACAGCTTTTTTCGTCAATCGGCATGAGCGAACACGGCGCCGGGTCCGACCTTGCTGCTGTGCAAACCAAGGCTGTCCGCGCCGACGGCGGCTGGCTACTCTCCGGCAGCAAGGTGTGGACCAGCGGGGCCCACCATGCGCACCAGGTCGTCGTGCTAGCCCGCACCAGCCCGCCGGATCCAGAACACCGCCACGCCGGGTTCAGCCAATTCCTGGTGCCGTGCGATGCCGAGGGCGTCCGCATCGAGCCGATCATCCTGATGTCGGGGGCTCACCACTTCAACGAGGTGCTGTTCGAGCAGGTCTTCGTTCCCGATGCCGACGTGCTCGGTGAGGTCGGCAACGGCTGGCACCAGGTCACGTCCGAGTTGTCGTTCGAACGCAGCGGGCCCGAGCGGATCCTGTCCACCGGTCCCCTGCTGTTCGCCGCCATCCGCACACTCGGTCGCGGGCCGGTGCCCGACGACCGTACCGCCGCCGACATCGGCGACCTGATGGCGCGGTTGATCTCGCTGCGGCAGCTGTCGTTGTCGGTGGCCCGCACGCTCACCGACGGCGGCGACGCGGCGAATCAGGCGGCGCTGGTGAAGGACCTCGGCACCCGTTTCGAAGCCGAATCCGTCGGGTTGATCGCCGACCTGCTCGAGGCGGCACCGCCGAATTCCGAACTGGAGGCCATGCTGAACACCGCGTGGCTGCACAAACCCATGTTCACGCTGCGCGGTGGCACCAACGAGGTGCTACGCGGCGTCATCGCCCGCGGTATGGGGCTGCGATGAGCGCGCTGGCCGGCGGGGTATTCGCCGCGACCGACTCTCAAAATGACGACACACAGCTGCGCCAGCTCGTCGACGACCTTGGCCGGCGTTCCTATGACGCGGGGCTGGGCCGTCGCGGCATCCCCGAGCAGTTCGACGCCGAACTCTGGCGCAACCTCGAGGACACCGGGCTGGCCAGGCTGACGAGCACGCCCGACATGGGAGCCGGCCCGCACGAGTTGGCCATTGCGCTTTACGGCGTGTCCCGCCACGCCGGCGCGGTGCCGTTGGCCGAAACCGACGCGCTTGCCGGGTGGCTGGGCCAGCAGGCCGGGATCGAGCTCCCCAACGGGCCGCTGACCGTTGCCGTCGCCGATGCCGAAACCGACGGCGCCAGGGTCACCGGCACCGCGACCGGCGTGCCATGGGCTCGAGCGTGCGCCGCCGCCCTGCTAGCCGTCACCACGCCCGCCGGGCTGCGGGTCGGCGTCATCGACGTGGCCTCTGGTGATCTGCAGGAAGGCCACAACCTGGCAGGCGAACCACGCGATTCGGTTCCGTTCGACGTGTCCGCCGACCAATTACACGCCGTAGACCCGGCACTCGGCGCCGAGCTGACTCGGCGCGGCGCATGGTCACGCTGTGTGCAGACCATCGGGGTGCTGGACGCCGCCGCCGCACTTTCAGTCGAGCACACCCGGCAGCGCGTCCAGTTCGGTCGTCCGCTCAGCGCCTTCCAATCCGTGCAGCAGTCACTGGCCGGCATGGCCGGAGAGATCGAAAGAGCCCGTGCCGCTGCGGAATTAGCTGTCGCCGCCGCTTCCGAGCACGGCTTCAACTCCCCCCACACCGACTATGCCGTCACCGTCGCGAAGGTCGCAGTCGGCCGCGCCGTCGGCCCGGTCACCAGCGTCGCCCATCAGTTGCACGGCGCGATCGGCGTCACCAGTGAGCACCCGCTGTGGCTGTTCACCCTGCGCGCTCAGAGCTGGACCGCGGATTACGGCACGACCGCGAACTACGCACGACGACTCGGCCGGCTGGTGCTGGCCGCGGAGGATCCGTGGAGCTTGGTGACGGGCGATCCGCCTGAAGTGAAAACAATGGTTAATAAGGAGAATTGGTGACTGTAGCGAAATTCGACGGAGCGTCGGCGATTGTCAGCGGCGGCGCGGGTGGCCTGGGCGAGGCGACGGTCCGTCGGCTCCATGCCGACGGACTCGGCGTGGTGATCGCCGATCTCGCCGCCGACAAGGGTAAGGCTCTGGCCGACGAACTGGGCAGCGGGGCACTGTTTGTCAGTACCGATGTAACCAGTGACGAGAGTGTGCAGGGCGCCATCGAGCAGGCCAACCAGCTCGGTCGATTGCGCTACGCGGTCGTTGCGCACGGCGGCTTCGGGGTGGCCCAACGGATCGTGCAGCGCGACGGCAGTCCCGCCGACATGGCCGCATTCACTAAGACGATCAACCTGTATCTCAACGGCACCTACAACCTGACACGGCTGGTAGCGGCTGCGGTAGCCGCTGCCGAACCTCGTGAGGACGGCGAACGCGGTGCCATCGTCATGACGGCCTCGGTTGCCGGCTATGAGGGCCAGATCGGCCAGACCGCTTATGCCGCAGCGAAAGCCGGCGTGATCGGGTTGACCATCGCTGCCGCTCGCGACCTCAGTTCGGTGGGCATCCGAGTCAACACCATCGCCCCTGGAACGATGAAGACGCCGATCATGGAGTCGGTCGGCGAAGAGGCGATCGCAAAGTTCGCCGCCAACATCCCGTTCCCCAAGCGACTAGGCACTCCTGCCGAGTATGCCGACGCAGCAACGTTTCTGCTGTCCAACGGCTACGTCAACGGCGAGGTGATGCGCCTAGACGGCGCGCAGCGCTTCACTCCGAAGTAGCCGGCGTGGACTGCGGGCCGACCTCGCGTCGGCCCGCAGCGACGGGCTACAACCGGCCCTGGACCCGGAGTTCCGGGTGCACCCAGTCCGGCGAGTCCTTCTGCTTGAACGCCCGAAAGCCTTCGGCCGCCTCGGGACCGAACAGACTGGTCGTCATGCCGATCCGGTCGTACAGCCCGAGGTAGTTGTCCAGGCTCGCCTTGACCAACCCGCGCGCTCCCGGAGCGGTCCGGCAACACTGCGCGAGCAACTCCTTGGCGACGCTCATCAGGTCGTCGTGCGGGACCACCCTGCTCACCATGCCCCAGTCGAGCGCCTCCTGCGCGTTCAGCGTCCGTCCGGTGAACATCAGGTCCTTGGTCCGGACCGGTCCGATGAGCCGGGCCAGGACCTGGCTGTAGTACGTGTCGGCGATGCCACGGAACAATTCGGGCACCCGGAAGACGGCCCGATCACTCACCACGGCGAGGTCACTGCACATCGCGATCTGCAGGCCACCACCCTGACAGATGCCGTTGACCGCGGACACGACCGGCTTGGCCGACTGCCGCAGCGTGTCGAACGGCGTGACGTCGGTTCCCATGGTGGACGCGAAGTCCATCCAGTTGTCTGCTGCTTTCTGACCCAGGTCACCTCCCGGCGCGAAGACGTCGCCGGTGCCGGTGATGAGCAGGCCCGCGAGGTCGGGGTCGGCATTGACGCGACTCACCGCGTAACGGATCCCGAAGTACATCGCGGGCGTCATCGCATTCCGCGCCTCGGGGCGGTCCAAGGTGCAGATCGCAAACGCACCTTCACGTTCGAACCTCAGGTAGGGGCTCCCCAACCAGTCACCGTCGGGTGGGCGCGGACCGCCATTGGGGCTGTCGGACATGTGATATCCCTTCCAAAGCTCGGAGTGTTCCGTCGTCCACCAAATTAGCCAAATAGTTGTATGATTCCAATTCCGCGGCGTAACGTGGCGCACGTCACTGCGTCGCGCCCTCACCATCCCGCAGAGCGCGGCCGATAGCGAGAGCTACTGGAGGCTTAAAGATATGGGTTCACTGGACGGCAGAGTTGTCTTCATCACCGGAGCCGCTCGCGGGCAAGGCCGTTCGCACGCGGTGATGTGCGCCGAGCAAGGTGCCGACATCATCGGCGTCGACATCTGCGAGAACCTCGACATCGTGCCCTATGCACTTGGCACCGAAGACGATCTCGAGGAGACGGCCCGCCTGGTGGAAAAGACCGGCAGGAAGATGCTGACCCGCAAGGCGGACGTCCGCGACAAGGCTGCCCTGCAGGAGGCGTTCGACGCGGGCGTCACCGAGTTCGGCCACGTCGACACGGTGCTCGCGAATGCCGGGGTCGTGCTCACCAACGCCGATGAGCGCGACGCCTCAGAGGCGCTGAGGCTAGGGCTCGACATCATGCTCATCGGGGTGTGGAACGCCTTCCAGGTAGCGATCCCCCACATGAAGGAACGTGGCGAGGGTGGCAATCTGATCGCGACGAGTTCGATGATCGCCCTACTGGATCTCACCGACGGCCGCGGCGGCAGCGACGCCTACCTGATGTCCAAGGTCGCCGTCGTCGGCCTGGTCCGCGCGTACGCAGCCATGCTTGCCCCCGACCGTATTCGCGTCAATGCGGTGGCGCCGACGAATTGCGCGACCCCGATGATCACTGACAACCCGGCGCTGTTCAAAGTGATCGAGGACAACCCCCGCATGGTCAATGCAGTCCAGACCGCGCTGCCGGACTTGCCGCTGATCGAGCCACGCGACGTCAGCAACACGATCCTCTTTTTGATCAGCGACGCGGGCCGTTCGTTCACCGGAAGCATGCTCAAGGTGGACGCCGGCATGGACGTGCGGCGAGGCTAGTCGGCGCGCCGGATGCATTACGGAATCGACGGCCGATCGGCGCTGGTCGTCGGCGGCAGCAAGGGAATCGGCTTCGAGGTCGCCAAACTGCTTGCCGCAGAAGGTGCGCGGGTTGCGATACTGGCGCGGACTAAGACCGATGTCGACGCCGCGGTCGAGGCGATCCGCACTGAAGGGGGCACTGCCATCGGTGTCACTGCCGACGTGGCCGACGACGGGCAGCTCACCGACGCCGTCCGCGAGATTGCGGCCCAGCACGGGGCGCCGCTGATCGTTGTCGGGCAGGCCAAGTACCAACGGCCCGGGGATTTCGCCGATATCACCGATGTGAACGTCTACCGTGAGTCCTTCGAACTGCACACGATGAGCCAGATCCTCCTGCTGCACGCGGTCCTGCCTGCCATGCAGGACGCCGGCTGGGGCCGATTCGTGCACATCGGCTCCGCCACTGCCAAGGAGCCGGCGGGCAACATCCACCACGCGGTGGCCAACACCAGTCGGCCGTCGACGATCGGCCTGCTCAAGACGGTCTCCGACGAGTACGCCCAGTTCGGCATCACGGTCAACACCGTCGCGCCCGGCTGGATTGAGACTGAGAACGCACTGGCCTACCTGGAGCAGCACCTCGGCGCGAGCACCGATCAGGAGCGACGCGAGTTCATGCTGCGCGAAGCTCGGGTGCCGGCAGCGCGAATGGGCAAACCGAGCGAGATTGCCTCGCTCATCGCCTATCTTTGCTCAGAACCTGCCGGCTACCTCACCGGTAGTTGGATCGAAGTCGACGGTGGCTTGCACCGGTCGGCGTTCTAACCTTTAGGAGCATACGTGGAAACCCTTGGCGTACCCGAACTTTCCTTCGCCAGCCTGCCGATGGCGGCAGACCGCGGGGTGGGGTGGAAGGTCCTGCGTGACGCAGGGCGGGTGGTGTCCGTCGACGGAATCTTCTATCTGACCCACCGCGAGGACGTGCTGGCGGCGCTGCGTGATCCCGAATTGTTCTCCTCGAAGAAGGCTTTTGACGTGCTCGGCAGCCCGCTGCCGTTGGTGCCCATCTCGTTCGATCCGCCGGAACACACCCGGTTCCGTAAGATCCTGCAGCCCTTCTTCAGTCCACACACCTTGAAAGAGATGCTGCCCTCGCTGCAGCAGCAGGCGATCGAGATCATCGAACGGGTAGCCGCACAAGGCGAGTGCGAAGTCGTGGCCGACGTGGCGATCCCCTATCCCTCACAGGTATTCCTGACCTTGTTCGGGCTTCCGCTGGAGGATCGCGACAAGCTCGTCGCGTGGAAAACCTCGGTCATCGCGATCTCGGAAGCGCCGTCACTCGAGGATGCCGACCTGACGCCGGCACTCGAATTGGTCGCGTACCTCACCGAGGCGATCAACGCACGGCGCGCCGACCCCGGGCCGGACATCCTGTCGCAGTTGCTCAATGGCGAGGAGCCACTCGACGACGCCGAAATCATGGGCCTGAGCTTCCTTTTCGTCCTGGCCGGGCTGGACACCGTCACCGCGGCGATGAGTTCCGCACTGCTGGAGCTCGCCCGCAACCCGGAGCTGAGGGCCACCCTCCACGACGATCCCGACCAGATCGATGTGTTCGTCGAGGAGATCGTCCGGCTGGAGCCGCCGGCGCCGATGCTGCCCCGCGTGACCACCACCGAGGTCACCATCGGGGACGTCACGCTGCCCGCCGACACCATGGTGCGGTTGTGTGTCGCTGCCATCAATCGCGACGACAGCGACGAGATCTCGACCAATGACGTGGTGATGGATGGAAAGGTGCACCGGCACTGGGGCTTCGGTGGCGGGCCACACCGCTGCCTGGGGTCGCACCTGGCCCGCCTCGAGCTGAAGTTGATCGTGGGCGAATGGCTCCGGCGCATTCCCGAGTTTTCGGTGAAAGTCGGTGAGGAACCGCAGATTGTGTTCCCCGCGAGCACCTTTTCACTTGAGCGCGTGCCTCTGAAACTGGGCTGATCACCTATCCCTTCGCCGAATATTTGCCGACGAGCTGCTGCTTGTACAACTTACCGGCATCGGTCCGGGGCAGCTGCGCCTCGAACGAGAGAGACCGCGGACACTTGTAGTGCGCCAACCGGTTTCGCAGCCACTCCAATAACTCTGCCGCGAAGCCGTCGTTGGCATCAGCCGGATCTACCGTCTGCACCACGCCTTTGACAGCCTGACCCATCTCGTCATCCGGAATACCGAAGACTGCGGCATCGAGCACCTTGGGATGGGTGATCAGGAGGTCTTCGGCTTCTTGCGGGTAGATGTTCACGCCACCCGAAATGATCATGTGATGACGGCGATCAGTGAGATAGAGGTAGCCATCCACGTCGAGATAGCCGATGTCACCGACGGTCACCCAGCCGTGCGCGTCGTGGGCCGCCGCCGTCTTCGCATCGTCTTTGAGGTACTGGAACGAATGCCCTCCCTCATAATAGATCTCGCCGGGCACACCGGGCGGTAGCTCATGGCCGCTCTCGTCGAGGATGTGTGGGACCCCAACCAAGGGTCGGCCGACCGAGCCGGGGTGGGTAAGCCAGTCCTCGGCGCGGATGAACGAGGCTCCCACCGCCTCCGAAGCGGCGTAGTACTCGTCGATGATCGGCCCCCACCACGCGATCATCTGTTTCTTGATGTCCACCGGGCATGGCGCGGCCGCATGCACCACCCGCTGCAGGCTGGAAACGTCGTAGGATATGCGCACCGCTTCGGGCAGTTTGAGCATCCGCACGAACATCGCCGGGACGAATTGGCCATGAGTGATGCCGTAGCGCTGGATGCACTCGAGCGCGTGTTCCGGGTCGAACTTATCCATCACGATGGTGGTGCCGCCCAGCGACTGCACCACCATCGACCAGAACGACGGCGCGGTGTGGTACAGCGGCGCCGGGCTCAGATACACCGACTCGCTGGTGATTCCGACGGCATTCATCAACGGCATCAGGATGTTGGGTGCTTCGCTTGGTGGTAGATGCGGAAGCTCACGGCGGATCCCCTTGGGTCTGCCAGTGGTTCCCGACGAGTACTGCAGCAGATCGCCTTCGCTTTCGTCGGGGATCGGCGTCTCGGGTTGGTCGGCAACGCATTCCGGGTAGCGGTACCATCCGTCTAGATCGTCGTCGGCGATCAGCGGCAGCTCAGGTAACCCGCCGGGGGAATGCTCGGCAAGGCCTTCGCAGATGTCGCGAGTCGCGCGTGACCCGATCAGCGCCTTTGCTGAACTGTTGTCGACGATGTAGGCGGCCTCGGCGGCTGTCAGGTGAGTGTTGATCAACGCGTAGTACAGACCGCTTCGGCGCGCCGCCCACATCACGGCATGGACGTGTTCATTGTTCTCGAGTAATGCCGCAACCGTGTCGCCCTCGCGAAGTCCGGCGGCATACCAGAAGTGAGCCAGACGATTGGCACGCTTCTCCAGCTCGGCAAAGTCGATCACCGTGCCAGTCCGAGCGAGGACCAGGGCAGGTTTACCGGATGAGATGTGATCGCGGATCTCCACGATTTCACCTTAGAGTCTTCCGAGGTAAAGAAGGCGAAACGCGATATTTTGTAAGGGATCTACCGAATTTTTCGTCACAGGTGTCAAAAAAATGGACTAGGGTGCAGGGATGGCTCCGACACCATGGGACCCCGAGACCACGGCCGTTGTCTGTGTGGAATGCCAGAACGGTGTGCTAGGCCCCGAGTCCGTCTTGCCCGCTTTGGCCGCCGACAGCTCTGAACTCGTCTCCAGTGTGCGCCGACTTCTCGATTCCGCCCGCCAGTTCGGCGCGCGGGTGGTGCACGCGACCTATGAGGGCAACCTCGGGGGCCGGCCGACCGGGACGGCGCGCATCTGGCGGGCCCTGGGCCCCGCAACCGCTCACTGGGCACCCGGAACCGCCTCCACTACAGTGCTTCCCGAGCTACTGGCACCCACCGATCTGGTGTTACCGCGCCACCACGGCCTTTTCCCAACGCTCGATTCCGAACTACTGCCCGTGCTCAAAGGCTTCGGCGTGAGCACCATCGTCCTTGCCGGCGTTTCACTGAACCTGGCGATCACCCACACTGCCGGGCATGTTACGCAGGCCGGTTTCGAACTCGTCGTCCCGCGCGACGCCGTCGGCGGCACCCCCAAGGACTATGCAGAACAGGTGCTGGACAACACTATTGCCGTGCTGGGTCGGCTGACCACGATCGATAAGCTTATCGGGGAATGGACATCGGTCAGGTCTGACCGTTGACCGTTCGCCACAGCATCTCGGTGGCCGCCATGATCACCGCTTGGCGTGTCGTCGACGGGACCTCGTTGTGGCGAACCATCAGCCATGAGCGTTCGAGCATCGCCATAATCACCAGCCCGGTAGCCACGGGGTCGAGGTCGGGCGGTGTCGGCGCCATCTTTGCGATGCCCTCACCGAGCGCAGCGGCGGTTCGACGGTGCGAGCGGGCGACCGCCGCGCGGAATTTGCGATCGGGAGGCATGTCCTCCGTGGAGCGGATGACGAACGCACCGTTGCGGTCGAGGTAGTCGAAGTAGCCGGCAACCCAGGCCTCGACGTCCTCCCGGCTGGGCGGGCTCCCCTGCTCCATGAAACCCTCGACAACCGCCAGCGCTTCGCGGTAGGTGTCGGTGCCGAGCTCGATGAAAAGCTCGGTCTTGTCGGAGAAGTAATAGTAGAAGTTCGCCCGGGTGACCGGCGCGAGGTCAGTGATGTCCTTGATGGTGACGCCCGAGAAACCCTTGCGCGCAAACGCGGTCCGCGCAGCGTCCAGGATTGACTCTCGGGTGCGGTCGGACTTGCGTGTTACCCGCGGGGGCGAGCCCTCAGACACCATGCGCGACCGGGTCGGCGGCAGCCTCCGGTTCGGGATAAAACCCGCTCGCCCACCGACGCAGCGCGCGAAAGCCTGCCGCCTCCGAGGTCGCCAGACCCGGCGGTTCGAGGTACTTCTGGTGCTCCCAGATCCGGATGTCGTCGGGCAGGGCGAGTTTCGCTGCGGCCAGGCGCGCCTCGAAATCATCCGGGCCTTCTGACGTTTCCTCGCTGATCCAGTAGCCGGCGAAGATGTCGGATCTGGTGTCGTCCACCGGTGTCGCGCAGATGGAGATGACTCGGATTCCGTCGCGGACGTGTTCGCCGTTGTAGCTGAGCCCGATTCCTGACCAATAGATTTCGATCGTGTTCATCGTGTCGCCGGTGCGGTCCAGGCCGTCGCTCCACCTCCGGCCAAAGCCGACCTTGGCCGACCAGGTCGAGCTGTCGGTGCTTTCACGCAGTACCACGGGACTGATCGGGGTGCGATGGACGAATTGGAAGTGGTGAGGATCGACGGCGTTCTCGGCGATCACCTGGGGATGCACCTTTACCCGCTCATGCCGCGTCCGGCAATCGGCTGTCAATGGGTGGAATCGTTGCGAGCGGACGTGTTCGCCAAGCACCGCGAACGCGTCGGGTGCCGCCCACAATGGATCTCTGCCCGCGCTGTCATGCCAGATCAAGATCGAATCGTTGAGCTCGGCGACCGGGTAGCTACGTACTCGGCGGCCCTTATTGGGCCGATCCTGGTAGGGAATGTGGACGTTGCGTCCCGCGCCGTTCCACACCCAGCCGTGAAAAGGGCACTGGATGCCTTCTTCGACTACGCAGCCGCCGTGGGCCAGGCTCGCGCCAAGATGCTGGCAGTGCGCGTCCAGCACCTTCACCACCCCATCCAGCTGCCGGAAGGCGACCAGATCCCGGCCGAAGTAGTGCATCGGGATCACCTCGGCGACGGCAAGGTCAGCGCTCCAGGCGACCTGAAACCACCCGGTGGGCAGCATGCTCGGCAATGTTTGCATTATCGGAATGTCCTTTCCACGCACGACGCCTAGCAGCAGGACTATCGCGAGGCTACTCTTTTTTGACACTTTTGTCGAAAACGATCGATGCAGGGCGATGGCGTAGCCACCGGGCAGGAAGTACAATTACGTATCTAACTAGGTTAGTGACGTAGTGCCGACGGATGCGAGGACGCATGGACTGGGGTCTGCCGTGGCCGGGGCCCGCGCTGGCAGCGCAGGCGGAGACCGCCGGCGCGCAGGCGTTTTGCGCTGGCGAGTTCGCCGATCTCAACGCATACATCACCGCGACCGAGATGGCTCTCGGTACCTCGGGGGCGTACATCGGCCCGGGAATCGCATACGCATTCGCCCGGTCCCCGTTCGTGCACGCCGCGGCGGTCCGACATCTCTGGACACTCGCCCCGGGCAGGGTCTTTCTGGGACTTGGGTCGGGGACCTCACGGATGAATAAGGACTGGTTTGGTGTCGACGCCGCCCACCCCGCCCCCCGGATGGCCGAACTGATCGAGGCGATACGGGCGTTCCTGAACGCCGAGAACGGCGAACGCGTCCGTTACGAGGGCCGGTTCTACACGATTGACGCCGACATCCGTGCACCGGTGCTCGGCCGGTTAGACGTTCCCATCCTGATCGGAGCGTTCAACAAGATCATGTTGCGGACGGTAGGTCGCACCGCCGATGGCGTACTGGGGCACGGCCTGTTCACCGATCGGTGGTGGACCGAAGTCGTGGAGCCCGAACTGGTCCGCGGCGCGGAAGCAAGCGGACGTGACCCGGCCGAGCTACGACGTTGGGGGTGGCTGATCACCGCGATCGACAACGACGACCCGGCACGGGCTGTCCGGGACGCGCGGCTGCAGATCGCCTTCTACTTCACCGTGAAGACCTACGACTCACTCGTCGAACTGCACGGCTGGACAGACCAGGTCGCCCGGATCCGATCGGCCTTCCGCAGCGGCCATCCGGAAACGATCGCCGACCACGTCACTGACGATATGCTGTGGTCGATCGCGATCTGTGGCGACGACACACAGGCACGCGAGATGCTGGCGACTCGCAAACGAGTGCCCGACACGGCATTTGCCTCACCGCCAAGCTTCCTGGTCGGACGTCGACGACGCTCCGGCTATGGTGCGGCCGCGACGCGCGTTCTTTCGCAACTACATTGACGCCAGCTACGGATGCACCAGATGGGTGCCTTACATGGTGTACTGAGTACTACATGTCGAGTTCAGGAGGTCGCGATGCCCAAGCGGGAACCGCTCGCGCCGATGGCCACGTCACAGAATAACGGTGCGGTGCGGTCGCCGAAGACGGCCGAGATCGTGGCGGACACGTTGCGGCGGATGATCGTCGAGGGACAGCTCAAAGACGGCGACTTCCTTCCCTACGAAGCCGAACTCATGGATCACTTTCAGGTCAGCCGGCCGTCACTGCGAGAAGCGGTGCGAGTCTTGGAGTCCGACCGCCTCGTGGAGGTGCGGCGCGGCTCACGCACCGGCGCCCGGGTTCGCGTCCCGGGCCCCGAGATCGTCGCGCGGCCGGCGGGCTTCCTGCTCGAGATGGCGGGAACGACGCTCGCGGACGTGATGACGGCACGGATGGGCATTGAACCGTATGCGGCCCGGCTGCTCGCAGAGGATGGCACCGCTGCGGCCCACCGCGAGTTACGCGAACTCATCGAGGAGATCCCCGCTGCATGGGAGACCGGCAAGCTGGGCGCGGCGTCCACCGCATTGCACCGCCGGCTAGTCGAACTGTCGGGCAACGCGACACTGACCGTGATCGTCGGCATGCTGCACGAAATCTTCGAAAGGCACATGACCGCAGCATTTCTCAGCGTTCAGAACGTCGTGCCCAAGGCTCAGTACAACAAGCTGATGCGGTCCTACACCCGACTCGCCGACTTGGTGGCCGCCCGGGACGGCGCCGAGGCCGAGGCGCATTGGCGGCGACACATGGAGAACGCCAGCGCTGAGCTACTCAAGGGCCACGAGAAGACGAAGGTCCGAGACATCATGCACTGAGTGGGCACCGTGCCCACCCTCACTTGAAGGACATCTGATGCGTAAACCGCTCACCGGAGTTCGCGTGCTGGAGGTCGCCCAGTTCACCTTCGTTCCCTCGGCAGGCGCTGTGCTCGCCGACTGGGGCGCCGACGTGGTGAAGATCGAGCATCCTGTCACCGGCGATGCCCAGCGCGGCTTGGTCAAAGTGTTGGGCGCCGCGGCAACTGTACCCGGATCGTCGTTCGCGCCGATCATGGAAGCACCCAACCGCGGAAAGCGCAGTGTCGGCCTGGCCCTGGACAATTCCGAGGCGCGTCCCCTGCTCGACGAACTGATTCGGCGAAGCGACGTGTTCCTGACGAACTACCTGCCGTCGACGCGGAAGAAGCTGTCCATCGACGTCGACGACGTCCGCCGAATCAACCCCGCCATAATCTATGTCGTCGGCAGCGGCTTCGGACTGAAAGGGCCCGACCGGGATGCGGGGGCCTATGACGCGACGGCGTTCTGGGCCCGTGGTGGCAGCGCGGACGGCCTCACGTCGCCCGATGCCGCACACAGTGCGTTCATGCCCGCCGGGGCTTACGGGGACAACATCGGCGGCATCACCATCGCCGGCGCCGTGGCGGCGGCACTCTACGGCAGACAGGCCACCGGGGAACCGTCCGTGCTCGACGTCTCGCTCTTGGCGGTCGGCGCTTGGACAACCCAGTTCAACGTGAACATGGCGATGCTGATGGGCGGCCCGCTGCCGAAGGTAGAACGCCGAACCCAGGCCCCGGGCAACCCGCTCACCGGCGCTTATCGGACTTCGGACGGAAGGTTCGTCCAGTTGTCAATGTTGCAGCCGACGCGGTACTGGCCGGAGTTCTGCCGGCTGATGGGTCTGCACGAGGTCGCTGAAGATCCGCGGTTCACAACGCTCGACGCGATGGCCGAGCACAGCGAAACTGCTCAACAAATCGTTGCGGACGCGATCGGCAAGTTGAGTTTCGCTGAATGCCAAGCGTTATTACGCAAGGGCAGAGGGCAGTGGGCCCCGGTGCAGGATGCCTGGGAAATAGCCAATGACGAAGCACTGACTGCCAACGGTCGCATCGCCGAAATCGTCGATGCCGAAGGTCATCCGCAGAAGTTGGTCGCCAGCCCGGCGCAGTTCGACGACGATCCAGCCAGCCTAACCAGAGCACCGCAATTCGCGGAGCACACCGACGCAGTACTGCGCGAACTGGGCATCGATGACGACCGCCTTATTGAACTAAAGATCGCCGGCGTGATCACGTAATCGCGGCGCTGCCAACGCCATTGATCCGCTTCACTGTCGCTGCTCAGCGAAGTAACCCTCCTGGGTTGCGATGCACACCAATTCGCCCGACCGGTTGTACAGGGTCCCGGTGGCCAAACCGCGGCGGCCCACAATGCTCGGCGAGAACTGGTCGAAGAGCAGCCAGTCAGTAAAATCGGCAGCGCGGTGAAACCAGATGGTGTGGTCGACTAGCGCCGAGAGCCGAGGCCCCACCGGTGTGGTGCGCATCGTCGTCATCACGCACTCGAGCAGTGTGAGCGCGCTGAGATAGGCCACCACACAACTGTTGACCAACGGATCGTCGGTGACCTCGCCGTTCGCACGAAGCCAGATCCGAAGCCGCGGCGGCGGCGGGTCGGAGAGATCAAGGGCGACCCGAGGCGGCGCGTCGAGGTACCGCATGGTGAATGGACGTTGCTGCGGCCACCAGTCACCGAATTCCTCGGCGTAGGGCGTCAAGAGATCCTCGAGTCCGTGGACCGCGGACGGCCCCGCCACGTCAGGCATTCTTTGTTGCCAGTCGACGTCGTCGGCGATGATTGTGAATGAGGCGAGCGCCTCGAAGAGGACGACTCCCGACTGGCTCGCGGTCACCCGACGCGAGGAGATGGTGCCGCCGTCACGTAGCGGGGTCACGTCATACTGGATCGGCTGCCTTGCGTCACCACGCCGCAGAAAGTACATGTGGATGCTGTGCGCCAGTCGCCCGGGTGTCGTCCGCCCGGCCGCCATCAACGCCTGAGCGGCGACCTGGCTTCCGATGATGTGGTGGTTGGGGGTGTCGGGTTGAGTGCCCACGAACGCTGCGTCATCGATCTGCTGCAGGTCCAACAGACTCAGCACGTCTTCGAGCGTCGAGATCATGTAGCCAAGCTAAGCACGCCGCCGGCGGCCGCACCCGGCGGCACCGCAGTTCTCGACGAACCCTTCCGACCGCGGAAAGCTAGCGACCCCAAAGGCAAAGCTATTCATGCAAATTCGTAGGGTGTGCACACATCGGAGGCTGGACCGACGCACCGCACGTGCGTCCGCTCCCAGATTAAAACCACTGTTGTGCTGCGTCATCCGGGAGCCATGTCACGGTTTATCACCCAGCCAGACCCTCAGGAGATATCTGCCTGTGCCATCTTGGCCTCAAACTGGGTCGAATGCCGAGATAAGCCAACGGTTGCCGACCTTGTCCATGGTCACCCGGACGGTGGATGCGGTATCGGTGGGCGCATCGTTGCCAACGGACACAGTCTGGTCGACATACACCAGCGCGACCGCGTGGTTTGGGTTCGCCGACACCGAGGCGGCGGCGGGAACGGTAGCGACCGCCGAGATGTGGTCTTTCTTCGCGCCTGGTATCACCACATCCTGGACTAACTGTGTGTATGAGTCCTTGAACTTGCCGGTCAGCCGATCGCGGGCGGCGCCTAGGTCCTTTTCGACGGTGTCGGGTCGGTAGGACAGTATCGCAACGCTGGAATCCTTGGCGGCGGCGACTGACTCGATTTCGGCCTCCCTGGACAGAAGGTTCGAAGCGGCTTGCCACTTGAGAAAGCCCGTGGCCACAGCGATCAGCAAAGCTGATATAGGCAGCACCCCGAAGACCAGCAGCCGCGACCATCCGATCCGGCGCTTACGCGGCCGGGGTTCAACGTCTCTGGAATCTTCCGTTTCGGGATCGTCGGCGGATTCGTCCTCCGATTCGGCAACGTCTTCGGTACTGACCGTGTCCGTGCCGTCCCCGGTCTCGTCGGTTTCGTCGGTCTCAGTATCGATTTGCTGAGTGGCCTGCTCATCGACCTGTGTTTCGTCCCGCTCTACGGCGGAATCGGATATAACCCGCACTGCGATGGTTCCTTATCTGGTTCGTGGTCTTGATCGTCGGCGCTGGCCAGGGCGCGGCCCCGTCACGGTACGAATGCGACGTTGGAGACTTTCATGTCGTTTCCGACCTTCTGTACGATGACGCGCATCCGCCAATGCCGCGGGTCCTGTTCGGCTGCACCGAGATTCGAGGTCTTTACCGACACAGCGACTAGCACTTGGGCTTCGTTCCCCGATTGCGACTCCAGGCCCGCCTCGGTAATTGTCCCGACCGATTTCGACTGCGCTTTCTTGACGACGTCGATGAAGGGTTTGGATCGATGAGAAAAGTCGTCGTAGAAAGTGCCCGTCGCTGAGTCCAGGATGCGTTGGACGTCGGCATCGGCGTGCTGCCAGTCGATTGTCGTCAGGTTCAGCGCGCCTTGCCTGCCGATGCGAACCATCAGTTCGCGCTGTTGTTGGGCCTGGTGTGACTGGTACGTCTGATACCCGAACCAGCCCCCGAGCGCCGCCAGGCCGACAACTGTGACCAACCCGAACACTGTCGCCAACAGCGCAGGCGAGCGTAGTTTCTTGGCCGGCGCAGGGTCTTCGGCATCCGGTTCGGCAGCGTCATCAACCGAGGCGTCGTAATCCTCGACTTCGTCGTCCTGCGCCTCCACTGTCGGGTTGTCCGAAGCGGGCGCCTCAGCGGTCGTCTCATCAGCTGTGACCGCTTCCGATGAACCCTCATCCGGGGGACCGGCCGATGCGGACGTTGCCGCCAGGTCCGTCTCGCTCAGTTTCTCTTGGGTGGCATCAGCATGCTCTGCCATGTTTGCCCTTTCTTGGTGCCGACAGCTAGGTCGGTCTGGGTGTACATCCGGCCGTCTGGCCCCATATACATGCCCGTGGCGGGATCGTATTGGACGGCCGCTATCGGCGGTGGCGCCGGGCCCGGCGGCGACGGGGGGGGGACCTGTCCGGGCGGCTCCTCGCCCGGTCTGTACTGGGGCACGTCCTGCCCGGAATACGTCGCGTTCGGATCACCCTTCCAGTTGAAGCCGTCGTTAAGCGGAACGTAGGTTTGGTCGCTTTCGCACATCTTGACGGTCGGCGCGCGTTTGCCGGGGCGCGTTTCGCAGGGCATGTTGTGGGCACCGCGCACGTTGAGCACCGAGTCTTGCGGTACCCGGCAATAGATGTCGCCGTTAGGGGAGTCCGGATAGTCCTCGTAGCTGGCAGCGCGCTGCTGTTGGATGGGCAGGAATCCGGTGGTGCATGGGGGCGGCCAGTTGAGGTTCAGATTGAAGCTCAGGAACGCGCCGTTGTAATCCTGCTTGGTGTTGCGGTTGGCCACCCCGGTCGCTTGGATTTCGGCCACCCCCTGGGGCAGCTCGACCAATAAGGATTCGAGGTTGTCGCGGTAGGTGACGCCTACCTGCCCGACACTGACCAGATTGGCCAGCACGATCGGCAGCGTGGGGCTCAGCCGGTCGAACAATTGCCGGGCCTCGGCGGCCGCCGGGCCGCCTTCTCGTAGCAGACCTGCGACCGAGGAGTCGTTATCGCGCAGCTCGGAGGTGATCGTCGCCAGGTGTGCGGCCCAAGCTTGGACCGAGTCTGCTGACTGGGTCTGGCTGTCCAGCAGCGGCTTTGACCCATCGATCAGGTTGACTAGCGCGTCGAGGTTCTGACGGCTGTCGGTCGCCAACTTCGCCGTTCCGCTGACCAGCCGGGAAAGCTCCGGGCCGAGCCCGCCCACGGCCGTATAGGACTCGTCGACAACCGTTTTGAGGTTGTCACGCGGGATTACGGTAAGGCCGCGGTTCGTGGCCGCCAGGAGTGAATTGATGTCTGGTGGAACATAACTACGGTCGACCGGGATCACGTCACCGTTTTTCAGTGACGGCCCCTGCCCACCACGTGGCAGCAGCTCGACATATTGCTCGCCGACCGCCGAGACACTGTGGACCTGCGCATTCAGGTTGGCAGGAATGTGGACATCAGAATTGAGCTGAAGCACGGCCTCGGCGCCGGTCGCGGTCAGCTTTACCGCTTGCACGCGACCCACCTCGACGCCTCGGTAGGTGACGTTGCCGCCTGGGTAAAGGCCGCCGGCTTGAGGTAGCTCCACCGTGACCGTGTAGCGGTCGACCCCGAAGAATACCGTCGGTATCTGCATGTAGTCGAAGAACATGAGCGAGGCTGCGCTCAGGCTGATCACCGTGAAAATGGCCAGCTGGATCTTGGTGCGCCGGGTCAGATGCAGCATCTCAGCGCCCCTGGTCGAAATGGTAGGGAACAACCAAGGGGTTGCCAGGGTTGTACGGCCCGCCCCCGGTGCAGGGGCTGGGCAATTGCCCGATGGTGCGGCCCCACTGCAACTCAAGCTCAGTCAGATTGCACTCGAAGCGGGTGCCGGTTAAGAACGACGCGTCGAGCCGACTCAGCGTCAAGTCGATTACCGCCGTCAAGTTCGCGTAGTCGCCACGTATCCATTTGCTGAGCGTCTCCGCGGGGAAGGGGAATGTCCCGAGGAAGCCTAACGATCGGGTCAACGCCGGCCCTGCGTCGGCCAGCGATTGCAGCACGGGGCCAAGGTCTTTCAATTCCTTGATCAGGTTTTCCTTGGTCTTGTTAACCGAGTCAGCGGCGAGCGCGCTCAACTGGCCGACTTCACCGAGGGCGTTGGCGAGGTTTTCTCGCTCGTCTTTGAGCACGGTCAATGCTTGCGGAATGGTCTTCAGTGCCTTGTCGATAATCGGTTTCTGATCGGCAAATTGACCGACAAGATTGTTGAGGTGGTCCGTTGCGGCGATGATGTCGCTTTTTTGGTCGTTGAGGTAGCCGACGAATGTATCGAGCTGATTCAGCAGGTTTCGCAGATCTTGTTCGCGCCCACTGAAAGCAGTACTCAACGTCTTGGTGATGTCTTGAACCTGACCCAGGCCGCCGCCGTTGAGCAGCAGCGACACGGCGGCCAGTGTCCGCTCGGTGGACGGATAGGCGCCAGCCGACGACAGCGGAATCAACGACCCGTTCTTCAGCTTGCCCTGCGGCGCTACTCCCGCAGGAGGCGCCAGTTCGACATGCACCGAACCGAGCAAGCTGGTTTGACCGAGGGTAGCGGTTGCATTGGCGGGTAGGGCGACATCGCCGTCGATCGTCATGGTAACCAGCGCATTCCAACCCTGGAGTTCTATGTCGATGACATTGCCGACCGTCACATCGTTTACCCGGACCCGCGAATTCCGTTGCAGATTCTGCACATCGGGCATCTGCGCCCGAATGGTATACGCGCCCGGGCCGCCGCCTTTGGTGCCCGGCAAATTGAACGAGTTCAGGCCCCGAAACCCGCAGCCGGACAGTGTTGCGAGCGCCACCGCCGCCAGTAGCGCCGCCATCACGCGACGCCGAAGTGGTGATTGGCTCATTGTCCACCTCCGGGCGGCATCATCATTCCGCGTAATCCCTCAGCCGGGTTCGTTGGCGCCGCTTGCGCAGGCGGCGGCGCATCCGCCGCCGGCGGCGGGGCTTCAGCCGGGGTCGCCCCGGCGGCCGGCGGTGCCGGGGCGTCTCCCGTTGGCGGGGAGTCAGGGTGCGGCGGAACATAATCCGGGCGCAGCCAGTCCTCGCTATAGGTGAGTTCATTGGGGCGCGCCGCGGCCCCGACGAAGAGATTTTCGCCCAGCGGCGGAAAATTCACTTGGCGGTTTTTAATGATCGGCGCCAGGTACTGCACACACAGCTTCGCTGATTCCTTGGCGCCTAGACGTGATGCGGCTTCTACTGCCCCACAAAGGAATTGGATCGTGTTGGCAAAGTTGTTGAAGGCCAGCGCACCGGTCAACGTCCCTTGTGCGGGTTGATAGATGTTGAGGAAGTTCTGAAAGGCCGTTGGCGCGGTATGCAGAAGTTGCTTGACGTCGCCGAGGCTGTCGGTCACGGCTTGAGTCACTGACGCCAGTTTGTCCGACGTGGTACCCAGCGCGTCGCGGTTCTCGGCCACGAAGCCTCGGACGTCGCCAACCACGTCGTTGAGGTTGCGGACGGCATTGGCGACCTCGTTGGGGTCATTGGCGAGCAGACCGGTGACCTCCGCAAGGTTCTGATTCAGTTGTTGGAGCAGGTCGCTGCTGTCGTGCAGCGCGGAGACCAGAATGGACAGGTTTTTCACGGTGCTGAACAGGTCATTGCTATGGTCGCCGAGCGCTGAAATCGCCTGCGAAAGTTCGATGACCGTCTTACGGATGTCTGGGCCTTGGCCTCGCAAGTTGTCGGCCGCGGTGTTGATGAACGCCCCCAAGGTGCTGGTTCCACCCGGTGCGGTCGGCTGCAGCACCTGCGTCAGCTTCTCCAGCTGCTGGCGGAAGTCGTCATACTCCACCGGCACCGCGGTACGTTGCTGCGGGATCACCGCATGGTCGGCCAGTGCAGGGCCGCCCGTATAGGCGGGGGTCAACTGGATGGACCGGGGCGTCACCAGCGACGGCGAGAGGATGGCAGCTTTGACGTCAGCGGGAACCTTATATTTGTCGTTGAGCCAGAAGGTGATTCGCACACGGTCCGGTTCCGGTTCGATTTTCTCGATCTTGCCGACCGGCACACCGAGAATAACGACGCTGTCACCGTTGTAGAGGCCAGTGCTGTTGGCGAAGTATCCGACGACGGTGGTGCGACCGACCCCTGCAGCCGACCGCACGACGGTGACGATTCCGCCGAGCAGTACCGCTGTGAGAGCGATGGCCACACCGATCCTCGCGCTGCGGGGACTCATCGTCCCTCACCCCCTTCGCCCGGCTGTGCGGGCCCCGGCAACGGTGCTGACTGCCCCGCGCCTTGACCCGGCTGCGCGGGTGGCCCTGGCGGCGGCCCACCGGGGGGCGGCGCGGGAAGGGGCTCCCGGTAGGGGTAGCAGCCGGGCCCCGACGAGGCTGCGCCGGGAGAACCGCACGGATGGTCGCCCGGATTGCCGGTGATGGCGTCGGGCAGCGTCATTCGCGGTTCCCCGCCCTGACCGGTCCGCGGGAACGGCATCGGCAGCGGCGGTGTCGCTGGCTGGCCAACCTGCGGGTCGGCGCGTTGACTGGGCAGCAACACATTCGGGTCCAGGCCGAGGTCGGAGAACGCCGCATCGATGAACGGCTGCACAAACTGTCCGGGGAAAAGGTTTACGACATAGGCCTTGAAGAAGGGCCCGGACGACACTGATTCCCCCAGGCCCAAGGCGTACTTGTTGAGCCCGACGAGCGCCTTCTGGACGTTCTCCTTGCGGTTGTCGACGATCGCCAGCACACTGTTGAGCTTGTCGAGGGCCGGCTTCAGCGTGTCGCGGTTCTCGGCGATGAAGCCTTTGAGTTGGCGGGCCAGCGCAGCAAGATTGTTGGAAATCTGCTCCAGCGCGCTGCTTTGGCTTCTCAGTTGCCTCAAAAGGGCGTTGGTGTCGCGGACGAGCTTGGCCACTTCGTCGCTGCGCTCGGCCAGCACTGTGGTCGCCTTATTGGCGTTACTCAGCAGGGTCCGCAACTGGCCGTCGCGTTCATCCAGGGTTTGCGAGAAGCGCGCCACCCCCTGCACCGCGGCCTTCAGGTCGGGCGGGGTGTCGGTGAAGGTGTTGGCTAGCACTGCAAGCGATTTCGACAGCTGGTCGGTGTTAAGACCGCTGATCGTCGCGGTGAGGTCGCCTAGCGCGTCAGGCAGCTGGTAGGCAGATGTGGTCCGCTGCAGCGGGATCGGTCCGGTCAGCTGCCCCTCGCCACGAGGGCTGACCTCGAGGACCTTGCTGCCCAGCACGGTCCGCAATTTGATCGCTGCCTCGGTGCGCTCACCGAGGCGGAGATTGCTGGCGACGGTGAACGTGACCAGCACGCGCGGTCCGTCCAGCTCGACGCTGTCGACCTGCCCGACCCGGTAACCCGATATCTGCACGTGGTTACCGGGCTCCAGGCCGCCCGCTTCGGCGAAATATGCCGAATACGTTCTGTCACTATGAAAAAACGGCAGCTTGTCGTAGTTCAGGGACACCAACATGAGTGTAAAAACCGCGCCCAGGCCGATGGCGCCGATGATGAACGGATTGCGTTCGGAGAACGTTTTCATCGCGGCGTGCACCTGCCGCTGGCCTGGCCGGCCACCTTGACGTACACCGGCTGGCCGCCCTTGCCGTTGAGCTTGAGCACGATGTCACACAGGTAGAAGCTGAAGAAGTCTCCGTATAAGCCTTGCCGGTTCAGTATCTTGAAGGCGTCGGGCCAGTGGTCGAGGTACTTTTCGAGCCACTCGCGGTCGGCCAGCATGGTCCCCGCGGTGCGATCTGCCTCGTGCACCACCTTTTTCACCGGCGGGCGGGCTTGGGCCAGTAGATCGGTGATCGACCCGGCGGCGGCGTTCGCGTACGCCACGCCGTTGCTGATGTCCTGCTTGCGGGCTTCAAGGCCTGCTACCAGTTCGGAGAGGGAGTCGACGGCACGGGCGAACTGGCCGCTTTGGCCGCCGAGCGAACCGAGCACGGTGTTCAAGTTGACGATGACCTGACCGATCAGGTGGTCGCGGTCGGCCAAGGTGTTGGTGAGTGCGGCGGCCTGGGTGAGAAATGAGCCAATCGTGCCGCCCTGACCTTGGAAGGCCGCGATCAGCTGCCCGGTCAGCTTGTTGACCTGGTCTGGGTCCAGCGCCCGGAACAGTGGCCGGAAACCGCCTATCAACGCGTCCAGATCGAGTGCCGGTTCGGTACGGGCTAGGGGGATGGTCGCGCCTGGACTGAGTCGCCTGATGTTGCCCGCTCCCTCTTCGAGTGCCACGTACCTGCCGCCGGTGAGGTCGGCGAAACGGATGGCGGCCCTGGTGCCCTCGGTGAGCACGACCTTTTCTGCTGCGGTGAATTCGACGAGGACCGTGGAGTCGGGCTCGACGGTGATGTTCTTGACTTTGCCGACCTCGACACCGGCGATACGGACGAAGTTTCCGCCCTCCAACCCCGACACGTTCGCGAACTGCGCTTTGTAGGTCTTCTCGGACTGGAAGCGCAGCTGCCCGAACAGGGCGACCAGCGTGAACATGCCCAGGACAGAGACGACGACATAGATGGCGAGGCGCCACAGTGTCCCGGTGAGGTTCTCTTTCATGTCTGCCCTCCCCTAACTCTTCTCAACGCGGTGGGCAGTCATGGCCCCGGGACATTTGGTGGCGGTGGCAGCGGTTCGCACACCTGGTTGAGGACGCCGCAGGTCGGTTGGATCGCCCCCGGCACTGGCGGCGTGAACGGTTCCGACCCCGCAGGCGGCGGGCCGGGATCTCGCGGTCGTCCCGGCGGAGGCGCGGGCGGCAACCCCGGATACAGCGGCGTTCCATCCGGCGCGTACTGCTGCGCTCCGTACGGTGGCGCACCCGGGTACGGAATCGGACCAGGTGCCGTCCCTCCCGGATGGCGAAGGCTGGGCGGCTGCGGTGTTCCACGGGTGGCCGGCAGGTAGTCGACGTATCCGGGGAAACCGATGCCGGGGTTGGGTCGCATGTCCAGGCCGCGCCCCCACCCGGTGTTGGTGACGAGGTAGCGCAGCGGGAAGTTCTTGGACACGTCGGGTAACGCTCCGCAGCCGGGCTGTCCCCCGGGGCCGCCTTTGGCTCCGTTGATCGGGAGGTTGTCAGGGTATCGGTACGCCTCGTCACCAAGCAGCAAGGCGACGTCGAGTGTGACCGAGTACCCGTTGTGGCCGCCCGATACGTCGCCGAAAAACTCGGCGTCGTACTTGGAGCCGACCAGCGTGCAGGTCAGTTCGGGGTTGTACTTCATCAGCAGCCGCGTGGTCGACTCGAGCAAGTTGACGCCGTGCACGAGGTTGTCTTTGTTCGGGCCGATCAAACCGATGCCGCTGTGGGAGAGTCCAACGACGTTGAGCAGCAGTGAGTCCAGGGCCTGAGCATTGTTGCTGACGGTGGCGCTGGTGGTGCTGGCCGCATCGAGCACCGTAACGATGTCGTGTGCGGCGGAGCTGTAGGTGTCGCTGAATCCTTTGAGTGCGCGAAAGTCGGCCCGGATCGTCTCGCTGCGGGGATTGATCGCCTCGAGGACTTCGTTGAGGTCGGTGGTCGCCTCACCGAGGGCCTCCCCTTTGCCGCGCAACCCGTCGCCCAGCGCGGTGAGTACGGCGTTCAGCTTGGGGGTGTCGACCTGGTTGAGCACCGCGACAAGGTTCTGGAACACGGTGTTGACCTCGGTCGTCACGTTGCGTGATCGCACGACAGCGCCCGCCGCCAGGCGTCTGGGGCTCGGGCTTTCAGGTATCTGAAGATCGACGTATTTGCCCCCGAACGCCGTGGTGGCGGTGATCTGGGCGGTTACGTTGGCCGGGATGTATTGGAGCTGCTCGGGGTAGAGCTCCAGCCGCAGCGTCACGGGATCGCCCGAGTGAATCGAGGTAACCCGGCCGACCTGAACGCCGCGCAACTTCACCTTGGCGCCGGGTTCCATGATGAGACCGGAGCGGTCGGCGGTGAGGGTCACCCTCGCATAGGGCCTCAGGTCTCTGTTGAACGCCGCTACCGTGAGCACGACCAAGCCGGTGATCGTGCCAAGGAGGATGAGAGTCCACAGCGCCGGGGGAAGGCCGGCTTCACGTTGCATCTTCTTCATCGCGTGCTATCCAGACAGGTTGAAGTTGCCGGACACGCCGTAGGCGGCCATTGCCACCGCCAACTGCACCGTTACCGCCACGACCAGTGAGGCGCGCACCGAGCGGCCGACAGCTTCGCCGACGCCGGCTGGGCCGCCGGTCGCGTTGAAACCGTAGTAGGTGTGTACCAGCATCACGACCGTTGCCGTCGCTATCACTTGCAGCAGTGACCAGATCAAGTCGGTGGGCTGCAGGTAGGTGTTGAAATAGTGGTCATAGACCCCGGGTGCCTGCCCGAAGGCGACGACCACCAGCGTTCGCGTCGCCAGATATCCGGCCAGCGAGGACAGGCACCACAAAGGAACGGTAACCAGTACGCCGGCTACGATTCGCGTTGATGCCAGGTAGCTGATCGCGCGGATGCCCATCACTTCCAGAGCGTCGATCTCCTCGTTGATGCGCATAGCTCCCAGCTGCGCGGTGGCTCCGGCGCCGATAGTCGCGGCAAGCCCGATGGCCGAGGTCAGCGGCGCGGCGAAACGGGTGTTGAGGTAGGCCGAGGCGAAACCGCTCAAAGCCTCCACGCCCACATCGGACAGTGATCGGTAGAGCTGGATACCGATGAACGCTCCGGTCGACATGACCAGTGTGGTGACGACCACCACGGTCCCGCCGATGATGGCCAGCGCACCGATCCCCAGACTCATAGTGGCGATCAGGCGCAGCGTCTCAGCCTTATAGCGGGCGACCGCATCCCACACCAGACTCAGCGCCTTGACGTAGAACGCGGTTTGGCTTCCCAGCCGATTCCAGCCGGCGACCAAGCGGTGCAGGGTGATCGACAATCGTGCCAACCGCGGCGGTGCGGGAATCACGCTTGTCGGGCGGTGTCGGGCGGGGGCCGCGGTCACATCGTCACCTTCGTGCCGACCGCGACTAGCACGACGTTGATCACGAACAACGCCATGAACGTGTACACCACGGTTTCATTGACCGCGTTGCCGACACCTTGGGGTCCCCCACCAACCGTGACGCCCTTGTAGCAGGCGATGGTCCCAGCAACCAGGCCGAACAAAGCCGCCTTGAAGAAGGCGATGGCCACGTCGGCGATCTTGACCAGTAGCGTCAGGCTCGCCGCCCACGCACCCGGAGTGACGTGCTGAAAGTAGACCGAGAAGAAGAAACTGCCGACCAACCCGACGATGGTGTTGATCGAGTTGAGCAACAACCCGTTGAGGCAGAGCGCCAAGACCCTGGGTACCAGCAGTCGCTGCACCGGGTTGATCCCCATCACCCGCATCGCGTCGAGCTCTTCGCGGATGGTCCGAGCACCCAGGTCAGCACAAATCGCAGTAGCGCCGGTACCCGCAACGACCAGCACCGTGGTTATCGGGCCGATGTATGCCACGCTCGCCAACGCAGCCCCAGCACCTGATGCGTCGGCGGCGCCGATCTCCACGAGCAGAACGTTGATGATGAAGACGCTGAGCGCGTTGAACGGAATCGACAACAAGATCGTCGGGGCGATCGACACCCGAGCCACGAACCACGCCTGATGGATGAATTCGCGCCAAGCAAACGGCGGGCGCACCAGCTGCGTGAAGATGTCGAGGGTCAATGCGAAGTAGCTGCCGACCTCGCGTAGCGGCTTGCCGGCAACGGCCAGCCGAGCGGTTCCCGGAGACTCGACCACCACGCCCTCCTCTGGCGGAGCGGTCAAGGCGGGAATAGGTGCTGTGTCCGCGACTACCACTAGCGCACTCGTTTGTAACCAGTCGGAGCCGACATTAGACGATGAATCCTCCCCGCAGCGGTACGACGTGCTGCTCCCTTTCGAAACGGTGTGGCCCAGAGCACAGCGGGACGGTACACCATTACATTAAGGCAAGGCAACATCGACGAACGCCATTTTGGACAAACCGGCTAAGTGACGTGAGCGCAACTGCGTTGGTTTGCTGTGGGTTCCGACAATTTTGGCTGAAATGTCGCAATACTCGCAAACGGGAAGGCCGTGTCAGGTTGGCTCGCTACACCCGTGTCGAACAGCACAGCACCCATCAGACCTCGTAGATATTGCAAGGGCCAGGTGCTCGGCCGCATCGGCCAGGGCTGGACGCTCCCACGCCCAGCATCACCCGCATCGCGACCAGTCCAGGGCCATAAAGTTTGCTACGAACTACACTATTTGACCATAATTTAGGAATAATATCCAGGAACTGCGCGCTATACGTTCGCAGATCTATCTACAGTAATCACCTTAACTGAGTTCATTCCAGACGGTAAACAGTACCTTTTATTGCAGAGCAGGATGCTTAAACCTCGTTTCTTATTGCGCACCGGAACCAATAAAGGGATTGCGACGTAAACCGGCTCACTGAAGTATGGATACATCCCTTGCATATCCACCATCACAGCCCGCCGCTGAGCGGGATCGAGTGCACACCGGCGCGTCTCCATATCCCAGGCCCGCACAGAGCGCGTCGAGCCACCGGTGGGGTCCTGAGCTGCGCTTACCGCAAGGTAGGGCTACGAACTTTCTGGCGTCAGCGCGACCCTTAACACTCGGGCGAAAACTTGTTCACGCGGGTATACCAGCATGGGTCAACACCAACCCCCGCATGCGTGGCAATTAATCGCCGATCTTGACTAACCGACCTCTCGCCTGAGCCTTACTCTGTAGCGCGGATGGCAGTGATCCAGCGCACAAAAGGGCTGACAGAAGTGACGGTTAAAGCTAAATAGTTATCTATATATCGGTTTGTATCGTTAGCTCATTATTCGGAGCATTACTGGAGAATCTCGAGGGAACTCTGCACTGCTGAGCCGCAGTGAGTCAGGTGCGCTGCCGGACAGTTGCTACCCGGTTAACTGGTCGGGGGTAGAGCCCGGCTCATCTGGATGTGGGCTTGCCCCATCGCCGAGATTCCGGGCAGCCGCCAAGGCCGGTTGAGCTTCACTCGCCGGGAACAACCGGTGGCGCCGCCACCTCTCGCAGCGCAGTTAAACCGCCAGCGAGTCCTCGCCGAGACATTCGCATCGCGTCACCGACACAGCTGCGAGGCCGTAGTGTGCTGGTGTGACCGCCCAATCCAGAGGCCGTCGCCCGAGGCCAGCCGGGGCGGACTCGCCGGCAGATGATGAGGCGCGCGAACGGTTGCTGACCGCGGCCGATTCCTGCTACTCGGATAAGGGGCCTGTGCGCACCCGGATGGGCGACATCGCCCGGCGCGCTGGCGTGCACCGGTCGACGGTGTACTACTACTTCCCGAGCAAGGACGCTCTGCTGGCGGCCTCCTTCATGCGAGTGCTCACCGTTACCCTGCACGCCGTTGAACAATGTTGGCAGACTGACGAGCCCTTCCTGACTCAGCTCGTCGCCGCATGCATGCGGGGAATCGACATCGCCCGTGGCTCACCGGTGATGCGATCACTAGTCGACGACCATCAAGCCGTCGGCGCTGCCTATCATGCCGCCGAAGGTTCCGAGTTGTGGCGAGCCAAGCTCGCTGACGCGCTGGTGCGGCGCCTCGAGGCTGCTGCCGCTGTCGGCGATATTCGCCGAGATGTCCCGGCTGACACCCTCGCCCGCTGGATCGTCCGCATCAACTTCAGCCTTATCGCGGAGCCCGCCGACCCCGATGACGGTGGTGATGAGGGCGTACTGCGCAACTTGCTCGTCGCCTCGCTAACCCCTCGGCGATAGCCTCTCGCCGAGATCAAGTCACGGCTGCGCCGGCTACACCGTCAGCTCTTCAATCTTGTTGTCCTCGTTAAGAGGACGCGCAATCGACCACGATGACGGCTGATCACCGACCCACAGACGAAAACGGTTGTCAACGAATACATCGCGATAGCCGTGACCACGATGCCAAAGTCGGATATCGTTGTTTTGACCAAGCCGACCGCTCGCCGCACCGGGCAAGCCGACGCCGAAATACAGCGGTGGCGACCTTGCTCTAATTCGGAGTCGGGATGGCGGCGAGATGAAATGGGGTGCGCTCGTGCAGAAGCGGTTCCGTAACGCATCCGCGATCGTCGTGATAACAGCAAGTGTCGGTGCATGTTCGTCAACGCCCCGCGCAGCCGCACCTCCGGGAACATTGCCCCCAGAAACCGCACAGGTGACGATCAACGATCATGCCCTTCCGGAGACCCACGCTGTGAAGTGCATTCCGATGGGATCACTCACTGCGGTTACTATCGGTGACACCGCGGCAGGCACAAAAGCGTTTATTTCCAACGGAAGTGCGCTGACCGCCAAGTCGGTCAACATCAGCGACCTGGGCGGCTTCACCGGCGGCTACGCCGAAGACCTCCAGGGCGCCGCCGATGTAGCCCTGCACGGATACACCTACACCATCCGGGGACGTGCCGAGGGCTTTGACACCGATAATCCCAGCCTGAAGGCAACCGACACGTTCATAATCAAGGTCGCGTGTTAACGCGACCTAGCGACCTAGCGACCTATGGCCGAATTACGTTGATGTGCGGGCTTTTGACCCGCGTTTGCTACCGATAGACGAATCTCGCTCTACTGCGGAGGATTGCCCGGCGGCGGGTACACGCCCCTCAGGATCCACGGGAACCAGTTGAGACCGAACTGGAGTTCATCGCTGGCGTCATAGTCAGGACTGGGATCGAGCGGAATGTTCTGTCCATCGGTGTTCAGTGGTGTTGCTCCCCGTCCCGAGGGATCGGCTTGTGGCTGTCCGTAGACCGCAACCACGACCGTACGATCCGGACTGTTCAGCGACCAAACCCCCATCTGGCTGTTCGCACAGCTGGACATGATCTTGAAATAGTCGGGGTTGTAGTACCACCGGTTGATTAAGTCATTGCCGCTGATCGCGATTGACTGATTGATCGCCACCGTCTCGGCCACCGGGCCATGGAAACCAGCCGCGTTGGCGCGGTCTTGTGGGCTAGACCCGTCCGAACCGATGTCACCATCGAGGGCCCGGTTGTTCAACAAATCCTGGGTGTGTCGCTGCGCAGCGGCTTGCAGCTGGGGGCTGATTCTCACGTCGTTATTGCAGCCTGCTTGATGCTGCACGGTGAAGACGTTGGCGACGACACTGTCATTGAGCCGCTTGTTGTTCGGTATGAGCGTGTTGTTGTCATTGTCCGCATGCGCGACGGGACTGCTCAACAGAGCGCCGGCGGTAACAACCAAGGCAGGCAGCCGGTGCGGCCGACGTTGCATGTCCAAGTCCTCCTTGTTAGCCACCCAGCGGTGGTCGACGGTGCTGTGCGGCGGACGCGCTGCGACCGAGTGCCGGCCTGGCTGATCGGATCGCCTCAGCTAGCCGTTGCAGGACCGAAACGAGCCTGACATGCATGTAGGCTACCCACGACGCCGCGACGTCGTCTAGAGGTTTTATTACTTAAATGAATATCTATTTAAGCACTTGTCTGTGCCAGCTGCGATCCCGACTGGCGAGGCGGGCTAAACAATGTTGTCATCGGCACGAGGCGTCCGCTCGATGCCAGGATTACCTTGCGAGCAGCTCAGATGCTGTGGTGTGCAGGTCAATGAACCCGGGCGTGACCAACAGGCTTGCCGCATCGATCTCACGCGTGCCCATACATCGACCGAACCAACCGCCACGATGACACCACCACGCACCGCGACGTAGCCCCGATCGGGCACTCCCCTATAAACCGTCAACGATCGAGCCGTTCCGGATCACCAGATCGTAACTCTTTAACCAGCTCTCTCTTATCATTGTCCCGCAACCGATTTCGAATCCGCAATCGTTACGCGGCACCGATTCCATGGCCCGTGGTAGGCCGAGTAGTGCCGCGGCTTGGGCGCTGGTGGTCGCCTGCCGGCCGGCTGCGGCGGCCGCCTCGACGGCCTCCGTCACCAGTTCGAGGTTGAAAGTTGCTCGGTTGATTGAAAGTGGTTGCTTACAAGGGCTCGCCTAATTCATGGTCGGAATACTGAATTCGGCGCCGTCCTTGATGCCGGACGGCCACCGCGACGTCACGGTTTTGGTCTTGGTGTAGAAGGTGATCGACG
>NZ_NCXM01000069.1 GCF_002104765.1 Mycolicibacterium vulneris | reverse complement strand
CGTCGTAAACGACTCCGAACCCGGACCCGCATACATCCGCGCCGAATTGAACTCCGGCGGAAACGCCCCATAATCCAGCACTAATAGCCCCTTAAACTGCGATGTTGGAATCGATGCGTGGAGTCGTAGAAAAAGGTTAATGTGCCGCTGCCCGCTCCTGCGGCGGTCAGCTGAGCGATGGCTTTCTGACCCTCCCCTCGGCCGTCCGCCACGGCCGGCTCCTCGAGGCCGGCCGACCGCCCTGGAGTTGATCCAGGTAATGGGCTTGAGCTGCGGGAATACCTGAAGCCACGAACCTGCCCGCCACTTGCGCCGCGGCGCGTTGCCGCCGTAGCCGGCGGCACAGCTATCGGAGCCGGGGATAAAATCCGGTCGCGGATAAAGATCGGTGGGTACATGGCGAATTCCGCCGCTTATCCGGCTGATGGCGGGCGGGTCAGCACGCTGTAGCGAAACCCGTACTTGTGGACATAGCCGGCGCCGGCACGCCGGGCCGAGGCCCCCGGCGGCATGCCGCGCAGCAGCGCATTACCGGGTGCACCACCGGGTTGCACACCGGTCGCGCCAATGGCTTGAACTGGGGCGTCCTCTACTTCGGCGACCGTCGCCGGGCTGGTCGCCGACGTCAGCGTGGCCCACTGTTCCGGGACCGACAATGCCCCCACCTGGGTGGCCTGGCCGGAAGCCGCCGAGATCCCGGCGCCACTGATATGGCTCACGGCGGCCGGGCCCCCGCCAAGGTTGCCCAAACCCAAGGTCGCGAACTGCGGCGTCGGGAACCAGGCACCACCGGCACCGGCCGTCTCACCACCGGGACCGTAGGTCAGCTGCTGGGCGATCGACCAACCGAAGTTGGTGAGTCCCGTCGAGAGATAGGCCACGCTCGAGGTTTGTTTGAGCATCACGGAGTAGTTCGAGGAATTAAGCCCCCACCAGTTGGTGGGGCTGGGGATCAGATTCTGCAGCGTGGTACCCGATGATGTGGTCGGTGCCGTGGCCGCCGCCGATACCTGCTGCGTCGCTTGAGGAGCAGCGGTGGCCGACAGTATCTGCGGGGTCGCCAGTTGCGACGTCGTGTTCGCCGCCGTCTGCGCGCCATTGCCGGCCGGCTCGGCGGCCGCCTGGGTGACCGCGGCCGCCTGGTTGGATTCATTGTCGGGGGTGGTGGTGTTGGGCGGTGACACGAACGGGCTCAACACCGAGGCGGCCGCCGACGAGCCGGCATATCCATACATCGCGGCGGCGTCCTGTGCCCACATCTCCATGTACTGGGCCTCGGTCGCCGCGATCGCCGGGGTGTTCTGCCCGAAGAAATTGGTCGCGACGAGCGTCGCCAACAAAGCCCGATTCGCGGCGATCACCGGCGGGGGCACCGTCATCGCGAAAGCCGCCTCGAAGGCCGCCGCGGCCGCGCGGGCCTGGCCGGCGGTCTCCTCGGCCTGCCCCGCCAGCTCGCTCAGCCAGCTCACATACGGCGTGACCGCCGACAGCATCGACGCCGAGGCCGGACCCACCCAGGGACCGTGGGTCAGCTCCGAAATCACCGACGTGTAGCCGCTCGCCGCCGTCCCCAGCTCAACACCGAGTCCATCCCAGGCGGCGGCCGCGGCCATGATCGGCCCCGTTCCCGGACCCGCGTACATCCGGCCGGAGTTGATCTCCGGCGGTAATGCCCCGAAGTCCATGGCTACGAAGCACCGGGCTCGAACGACATCTATCCCCTTGCAAGTGGTCTCGTGTCGGTGACCTTCAGCATTTGCTGTTGGGGAAAGGCTAAATCGCTGACGCGCCTCATCGCCGGTTCGCGCCGCGGCCACTCCTGAGCCGCCGACGGTTCCGAGAGCGGTGGTCTCACCTGGCCGCAAGATCGAGCCATCGCCGACCGTGGCTTACGGCCACTGCGATTACCTGCAAAAACACTCCGCGCGGGCAGCCCTCTGCCGGCTCACGATCTCTCGCCCTGGCGGGCCTATTCGGGGGAACTCCCTATGGCCAGATCCCAGTGTCGGATAAAAATCCGGCCGCAGATAAAGCGGTCGCGAGATTCGCTACACAACGTGGCCGACTGACTGCAAGACGGGCATGGGGTAGCTCAGCAACAGCTGCCGCACATAAAACTTTGAACGTTTTCACAGGTAGCTACCACTCACTGCACGAGTCCCATGTCATACAGTGGCGCCACCGTGGGTCTTCCCAAGCCTGTGCTGACGCGACGATGCCGATTCACCATCGCCATCGTCGCACTGAGCATGTTCGTTGCCCTGATTGCCGGGTCCTCTCTGCGTCCCCAATTCGCTGCGGCTGAACTTCCGGAACCGGCGGCTTGGACCCATGTCACCCCTGGTGTCCCAGCGCACGCCGGCCAGACGCAACTTGATAGCGCTGCACAACCCATTAGCCTTCTGAGCCACAGCTTTTCATCGGGCCCCACGCCGACGAATAAGAAGCCCTTCCGCAGTATGTGGATGACGAAGGGTCGGCCGACCGGTTGGATCCTTTCGTCACCACGCTCGGGCTGGTTGGCATTACCGGCATCATTTGCCGCGTCACATTTCGAGCCGGGCGGCGCCGATCTGAAAGCATCCGATGCCGCTGCCTCCGGCCGAGATTCCTTGGCCCAACTCTGCGTAATCCGCTGCTGAAAGTTCGGCGCCGAGCCGACGCGCCGTCTTACTCGGCCCATGGGGCCATGGAGCTCGCCAAGCTACCCGCAAAGCCGTGGCTTCAACGCAACGTCGGCAATCGCATGAATTCTGCCTGATCGCACTGAATCGCGCCCGCAGCGTCGCGGGCGAGCGCTCCGGCCGGCTAACACGCCGTTCGCAGCGTCGACCTATCTCCCTGCGTCAATGTCTTCGAGGAAGAGTCATGGTTACAAGCACCGCCCACCCCACCCAACACGCCACGCGCCACACGCCAGGCAAGATGCCGATGAATTCCGATGCGCCCGAGATCATTTCAGCAAATATCTCGTCGGATTCAATACCCGGCGAAAGCCAGCCGGCAACGTTTCACCTGCCGCGGTTGGAACATTCCAGGCTGCCAATGGCCGCTGACAGAGGTATCGGATGGAAGACGCTGCGCGACGCCGGGCCAGTCGTATTCATGAACGGCGCGTATTACCTGACCCGTCGCGAGGACGTAGTAGCTGCGCTGTGCCAACCCAACCTCTTCTCAGCACAATTGGCCCTGCAGCCTCCGGGAAGCCCAGTGCCGGTGTTACCTTCGGCGTTCGACCCTCCCGCGCATACCCGTTACCGCAGAATCCTGCAGCCGTACTTCAGCCCACACGCCTTGGCTAAGTCGCGGCCTGTGTTTGAGCACCATGCCGTTCAGATGATTGCCGCCCTCGCCGGCCGTGGCGAATGCGACGCGATGGCGGACTTCGCACGCCTTTACCCCTATCAGGTGTTCATGGACCTTTACGGCCTGCCGTTCGAGGACCGGGATCGCGTGATCGGCTGGAAGGATGCCGCCGTCGATGGCAAATCCGAAGGGAACGAGCTGTTGACGTATTTCACCGACGCCATCCGTCAACGCCGACAGAGCCCGGGCTCTGACCTGTTGTCGCAAGTGATGACCGGCCCGGGTGAGCTTTCCGACCTCGAGTTGCTTGGCATGAGCCATCTGCTGGTGCTGTCCGGTCTGGACACGGTGGCCGCGGCGATCGGCTTCTCGCTTCTCGCGTTGGCGCGCACACCGCGGCTGCGCAGAGAACTTCGGGACAGGCCCGATCAAATCAGGGTTTTCGTCGAAGAGATAGTCCGACTTGAGCCGGCGGCACCGTTGGCGGCCCGGGTTACCACCGACTTCGTCAGCGTGGGCGGTATGGTGCTTCCCCCAGAAACACCGGTGCGGTTGTGCACAGCTGCGATCAACCGCGACGGTACCGACGAGACATCGACCGACGACCTGGTCATGGACGGAAAAATCCACCGGCACTGGGGATTCGGCGGCGGCCCCCACCGCTGCATAGGTTCTCATCTGGCACGGATAGAACTCACCACCATCATCGACGAGTGGCTCAAGCAGATCCCGGACTTCGCAGTGCCACAGGGCTACACCCCGGAGATCAAATTCCCGTCGAAGAGTTTCGCGCTCCAGTCGCTACCGCTGAGTTGGGAATAACCTTCTCTCGCAAATCGATTCGATTCAACGCGGCAACCGGTGCCGGGAAAGTTCCCACGTTGAGGATGCCAATGATGGCTGAAGTGTCGGCGAGTGCAATCAGCGGGCACGGCAGATTCTGTCGGGCCCTGTAGGTCGTCTATCCGCCAGCAGCTGTCATCCCGCGCGAGATGCACATACATTGCGCCACATTCGCTTTGGCACGCTCTTGGGGCGCGACCAAGGTCGCGCCCCAAGAGTTGAGCAGGACCGACGCTATCCGGCGAAGGGTGGTCGGGCCATGACGGTGGGCCGGAAGCCGTACTTGGGCCCGGCGACTCCGTGGCCGGCCGCACT
>NZ_NCXM01000068.1 GCF_002104765.1 Mycolicibacterium vulneris | reverse complement strand
CCACCATCGGTCAGGCTGCCACCACTGGCGACAGTGACGGTGCCACTATCCGTCAACGTGCCACCAGCATTGACCGTCAGCGTGCCGCTATCCGTCAGCGTGCCACCAGCATTGACCGTCAGCGTGCCGCCATCAGTCAGGGCGCCGCCCGAGCTGACCGTCACGGTGCCGCTATCGGTCAGGCTGCCACCCGAATCGATCGTGAGGGCACCGCCATCGGTCAACGTGCCACCAGCATTGACGGTGACCGTCCCGCCGTCCGTCAAAGCCCCAGCGGAACCAACGGTCACGGCGCCGCTATCGGTCAACGTGCCACCCGAACTGACCGTCACGGTCCCGCCATCAGTCAACAAGCCACCCGAACTGACCGTCACGGTCCCGCCATCAGTCAAAGTGCCACCGGCACTGACCGTCACGGTCCCGCCATCAGTCAAGGTGCCACCCGAGCCCAGCACCCCCCCACTGCCGACCGTGACGGACCCGCCATCGGTCAACGTGCCACCCGAACCCACCGTCACCGTCCCCCCGGACCCGAGGACCGACCCCCCATTCACCGACAGGGCACCGCCATGAGCCACCGTCAGGCTGCCCCCATCAGTGAGCACCCCACCCGAACCCAGCACCGACCCACCATCAACGGAAAGAGTTCCGCCATTCGTGACACTCACGGTGCCGCTGTCCGTGAAGGTGCCACCAGACCCCAGAACCGACCCACCGTTGACAGTGACAGTCCCGCCATCGGTCAACGCCCCACCCGAATGCACCGTCACCACACCACCATCGGTCAACGCACCCGTAGAACCGACACTCAGCGTGCCCCCGCCGTTCACATTCACCACACCCGAGGACCCCACATCAATCGTGCCCGCAACCCCGGCACCACCATTGACATTCAACGTCCCGTTATCCACCACCGTGACACCAGAATCCACAGTGAACGAGCCACTGTCGGTCAACACCCCACCCGAATTCACCGTCAGCGCACCACCATCGGTCAGGCTGCCACCACTGGCGACAGTGACGGTGCCACTATCCGTCAACGTGCCACCAGCATTGACCGTGACAGTCCCACCGTCGGTCAATGTGGCGCCCGGACCGACGGCCAGGGTCCCGCCGTTATTCACGGTGAGCGAACCGGTGGAACCCACGTCGATCGTGCCACTGAGGCTGAACGCGCTGTTGATGTCCAGCGTGCCGTCGTCCGTCAGAGTGACACCAGAACCGACGGTGAGCGTTCCGCCATCAGTCAACGTGCCACCCGAATTGATCGTCAGCGCACCACTATCCGCCAACGTGCCGCCGCTGGTGACCGCCACAGTCCCGCTGTCGGTCAACGTCCCCCCGCTGGCAACGGTGACGGTCCCGCTGTCCGTCAGGGTGCCACCCGAACCCACGGTCACCGTGCCGCTATCAGTGAGGGTGCCACCGGAGCTGACGGTCAATGTACCGCTATCGGTGCCACCGGTACTGATAATGATGGTCCCGCCCGTATTGGTCACTGCGCCGCCGTCGGTAAGCGTCCCGCCCCCGGTGACGGTGACGGTCCCAGCGTCGCTCAGGGTGCCACCCGAGCTCACAGTCAATGCGCCGCTGTCCGTCAGGGCGCCGCCGGTGTCGACGGTCAGGGCGCCGCCGGAGCCCACGGTCAGGGCGCCGCCGTCGGTCAGCGTGGCACCCGAGCTCACGGTCAACGTGCCGCCGTCGGCCAAGGTGCCGCTGGCGCTGATCGTCAGAGTGCCGCCGTCGGTCAAGGTGCCGCCGGAGCCGAGAATCCCTCCGCCGCCGACGGTCAGGGTGCCCCCATCGGTGAGGGCACCGCCGGAGCTGATGGTCACGGTTCCACCGGAGCCGACACCCGCCCCGCCGTTGACGGAGACGGCGCCGCCGTTCGCGACGGTGAGGGTGCCGCTGTCGGTGATGGCGCCGCCGGAGCCCAGGATTGTGCCGCCGTTTGCGGAGAGAGTAGCGCCGTTGCCGACGGTGAGGGTGCCGCTGTTACTGAGCGTTCCGCCGGAGCCGAGAACCGTTCCGGCGTCGACGTTGAGAGCGCCGCCGTTCGCCACGGTGAGACTGCCGCTGTTAGTGAGGGTTCCACCGGAACCGAGAACCGCTCCACCGTTGACAGTGACGGTGCCGCTGTCGCTCAATGCCCCGCCTGAGTTAACGGTGACGGCACCGCCGTCGGTAAGCGTGCCGGTGGCACCGACGGTGAGCGTGCCACCGTTATCGACGTTGAGCGCGCCAGTGGAGCCCACGTCGATCGTGCTGCCGGTCAGACTCACACTACTGTTGATATTCATCGTGCCGTTATCGACCACGGTGACACCGGAATCCATCGTGAGCGTTCCGCTATCCGTCAACACGCCACCCGAGTTGATCGTCAGCGCACCGCTATCCGTCAGCACCCCACCCGAATTCACCGTGACCGCTCCGCTGTCGGTCAACGTCCCACCGCTGGCGACAGTGACGGTTCCGCTGTCCGTCAGGGTGCCGCCGGCGTTGACGGTCAGCGTGCCGCTGTCAGTCAATGTGCCGCCGGCGTTGACGGTCACGGCGCCGCTGTCGGTCAACGTGCCACCCGAGCCGACCGTCACGGTCCCGCCATCGGTCAGGGCCCCACCCGAGCTGACCGTCACGGTCCCGCCATCGGTCAGGGCCCCACCCGAGCTGACCGTCACAGTCCCGCCATCAGTCAAGGTGCCACCCGACCCCAGAACCCCCCCACCGCTGACCGTCACGGTGCCACCATCAGTGAGCACGCCACCGGAACTGACCGTCACCGTGCCCCCGGAACCGACAACCGACCCCCCACCGACGGACAAAGTGCCGCCGTTGGCCACGGTGAGACTGCCGCTGTCGGTAAGGAGACCACCCGAGCCCAGAACCGAGCCCCCATCAACGGACAGAGTGCCACCATCGGCCACCGTGACGGTGCCGCCATCCGTCAGGGTGCCACCCGAACCCAAAACCGCACCACCGTTGACCGTGACAGTCCCGCTATCCGTCAACGCCCCACCCGAATTCACCGTGACCGCACCACCATCGGTCAACGTCCCGGTAGCACCCACAGTCAACGTGCCGCCGCTATCGACGTTGAGCGCACCCGTGGAACTCACGTCGATCGTGCCCGCCACACTGGCACCGCTGTCGACATTCAGCGTGCCGCTATCGGTGAGGGTGACACCAGAACCCACCGTCAACGAACCACCATCCGTCAACACCCCACCCGAATTCACCGTCAACGCACCATCATCGGTCAACACCCCACCCGAATTCACCGTGACCACACCACCATCAGACAACGTGCCGCCACTGGCGACCGTCACCGTCCCGCCATCCGACAACGTGCCACCCGAGCTCACGGTCACCGTGCCGCTATCCGTCAACACGCCACCCGAATTCACCGTCACCGTCCCGCTATCGGTAAGGGTGATGCCAGAGTCGACACTCAGCGTGCCGCTATCGGTCAAGGTGCCACCCGAGTTAACCGTCAGCGTGCCGCTATCGGTCAACGCCCCACCGCTAGAGACAGTGACGGTTCCGCTGTCGGTCAACGTCCCACCGCTGGAGACAGTGACGGTTCCGCTGTCGGTCAAGGTGCCGCCAGTGTTCACGGTCAGCGTGCCGCTATCGGTGAAGCTGACACCAGGACTCACGGTCAAGGTGCCGCTATCGCTACCACCAGTACTGACCACCAGGGACCCACCCGTATTCGTCAGGGTGCCGCCATCGGTGAGCACCCCGCCGCCAGTGACCGTCACAGTCCCGCCATCCGTCAAAGTGCCGCCCGAGCTGATGGTCACAGTCCCACCATCGGTCACGGTGCCACCCGACCCCAGAACCCCCCCACTGCTGACAGTCACGGTCCCGCCATCGGTCAACGTGCCACCCGAACCCACCGTCACGGTGCCCCCGGACCCCAGAACCGACCCACCATTGACCGACAACGTGCCACCGTTCGCGACCGTCAGACTGCCGCTGTCGGTAAGGAGACCACCCGAACCCAGAACCGAGCCCCCATCAACGGACAGAGTGCCACCATCGGCCACCGTGACGGTGCCGCCATCCGTCAGGGTGCCACCCGAACCCAAAACCGCACCACCGTTGACCGTGACGGAACCACTATCCGTCAACGCCCCACCTGAATTAACGGTCACCACACCGCCATCGGACAACGTGCCAGAAGAACCCACGCTCAACGTGCCGCCGTCACCGACATTAAGCACACCCGTCGAACCCACATCAATCGTGCCCGCCACACTGGCACCGCTGTTGATATTGACCGTGCCATCATCGACCAGGGTCACACCAGAACCCACCGTCAACGAACCACCATCCGTCAACACCCCACCCGAATTCACCGTCAGCACACCATCATCCGCCAACACCCCACCCGAATTCACCGTGACCACGCCACCATCAGACAACGTGCCGCCACTGGCCACCGTCACCGTCCCGCTATCCGACAACGTGCCACCAGCATTGACGGTCAGGGTGCCGCCATCGGTGAAGGTGCCACCCGGGCCCACGGCCAGGGTGCCGCTATCGCTACCACCAGTACTGACCACCAGGGACCCACCCGTATTGGTCAGAGCACCGCCATCGGTCAACGTGCCGCCGCCAGTGACGGTCACCGTCCCGCCATCCGTCAACGTGCCGGCAGAACCGATGCTCACCGACCCGCTATCCGACAGCGCGCCACCCGAGCCGACCGTCACGGTCCCGCCATCGGTCAGGGCCCCACCCGAGCTGACCGTCACGGTCCCGCCATCGG
>NZ_NCXM01000067.1 GCF_002104765.1 Mycolicibacterium vulneris | reverse complement strand
CTACGATGCACCACGGACCGACCAACCCCTGGTCGAAATCCAATAGCCCGAGCCCCCGGGAAAACCAGGGCGATTCAAGAAGACATCCCGGCAAGTGTGGCGGGGCATTCCAGACGAGGCGGCGGCGGCGTTATTCGCGGCTCTACGCAGCAATCGCGACCGCGCTCTGGTCAGCTTCTATCTGTCTTCGGGGGTGCGGGCTTCCGAACTGCTGGGTCTGCGACATGTCGATCTTGATGCTGGCCGAAATACGATCACGGTGACCAGCAAAGGCAGCCGGGCGCGCGACACAGTTCCCGCTTCGGTCGACTCGTTCGTGTGGCTCGCGCTCTACCTATCCGAGCAACCCCCGATGGAGCCCGGTGGCCCAGTGTGGTGGACGCGACGAGGGAATCCAGTTCCGTTGAACTATCACGCAATGCGCGCCGTACTGAGGAGGGCGAACGACAGTTTGGGGACGAACTGGTCGTTGCACGACTTTCGTCATACTGCCGCATCACGGCTTCTTGCGGATCCAGCGTTCACCCTGGTCGATGTACAGACCATTATGCGGCACGCCAGCGTTACCACTACGCAGATATACACGCAGCCTCGACTCGAAGACCTTGTCGCCAAAGTCCTTGAGCACTATGCCCGACCGCGACCGCCCGGACCGACGATCGAGCCGGAGTACGATTCGGCTGCCGTGGGCGAACTGTTGGGGCTCAAGTTGTGAATCCGGACGATTCGCGAACTAGTGCACAACGCCAGGCGGCAGCGACGCGAGCGGCGTCTGGGCCGTCGGTGATGCTGCTTTCACGGCCGCACTCACCTCATTTACTAACGGCGGAACCGGACAACCGGTTCGCGCCTAATGGAAGGGTCCGCGGCCTGTCGGGGTACGACGCCAACCATCCGCCTCCTGCGCATCCAACGGATGCCAAGGGCGCTGCGTTGCAGCGGCTTTCGGTGGATGCGTTGTGCGAGTTGGCCGAGGACTATCTTCGCGATTCCGAGAGGTGGGCGGGAAAGGCTCGACTGGCCGGCGCTCGCTTGGTGCTAGAGCGGCTAGCGAAATTCCCCGGCGACACTTGGGAGCAGCGCTGGTTGGCCAGCGGCTTCGACAGAGCACCCCGCAGTTGGACGGACTATTTTGACGTGCAAGCGTACTGCGGGCACTCGGTTCCGCTGTATGGCATCAATGTGCTACTGCAGTTGCGGGTACTGCGCCCGTCCTACAGTTGGTTGCTTGACTCCCGAAGCCGGATCATGCTCGGCCGTTTTCTTGACGTCAACGGTGGTGCGGCTCTTCGTGATTTAAGACAGCTACCCGCATATCGCGATGCGGCGGCGAAACTGCGCGCTGATGCTGAAGCGGGACTCGCTCGAGTGCTGATTCGGACCGGGAAGCGGATTGACCAGTTAAGCGGCGATGACCTGTTGTACTACGCCGACGTCGTGAAAACCTCGGGGCGGAATCGGCGCGAGCACCTGATCTGGGAACTACTGGTGCAGTCAGGTCCGCTCGCTGACGAAGCGCCGACCTTGCGTGCTGCCTGGTCAGCGAAGGGCAATTCGCGCCAGCACTCCACTGCGACGCTCGTCGACCGGTACGGTATCCCGGCCTCTGGGGTTAGGGACGTTCTTGTCGGTTATCTTGATGAGCTTCGTCCGGGGATGGATTACGGGTCGCTGGAAGGTTTGGCGTATCGGCTTGGGCGTCTGTTCTGGTGGGAGATTTTGCAGATCAACCCCACCCAAGCCGATCTGCGGTTGTCGACTGAGGTCGCAACTGCATGGCGCGAGCGGCTGGCCGTGACCACTGACGGCCGGCCGAGGCGCGAAGTTCACTCGACTCTGGTTGCGCTACGGGGCTTTTACCGGGACCTAGTTGAATGGTCACACGACGATCCGGCGCGCTGGGGTGTCTGGGTCGCACCGTGTCCGGTTGGCCGTAGCGAACCGCGTGCTGCGTCCAAAGTCAGATTGCGGCAGAAGAGCCGAATGCAGGACCGTACACGAATGTTGACGCCCCTGTTGCCGACCCTGCTCGCCGCTGCTGTCGAACAAAAGCATCGCACCGCGACGTTGCTGGAGCGGGCGGAATCTTGCGGTGATGGCGAAGAGTTCGTGATCGATGACTGTAGGTTTATTCGGGACGCTCCCCAGGCACGGCATAATTGCGCGCGCCAACAGCGTGTGCGCGTTTGGGCGAGACTGGCCGACGGACAGCCGCGACCAATTTGGATCAGAAGCACGGGACAGCGTATTGATGTCACGGCCATGGAGGAAGAGGGCTTTTGGTCCTGGGCAGTCATCGAAACGTTGCGGCACACCGGGATACGCAAAGAAGAGTTGCTCGAAATCACGCAGCTGTCGCTGCGGCATTACGTGGCGCCGACGACAGGTACGTTGGTGCCGCTGCTGCATATCGTGCCCAGCAAGACCGACCGCGAGCGGCTCATTCCAATGAACCCGGAGCTGGTGCAGGTTCTACTTGCTGTCCTTCGTAGAGCAAAAGCCGGTAGCGATCAGGTCCCGCTGTCGGTCCGCTATGACACCAGCGAAAAGTTACACGGCCAACCTTTCCCACACCTGTTTGCTCGACGGGTCGGCGCCCGACAGGAAGTTCTGTCGCCGTTTTTCCTCCAACAAATTCTGGCGCACATAGCATCGGTGGCTGGACTTACCGACGCGGGTCAACCAGTCCGAGTCACCCCGCACGATTTCCGACGCCTGTTTGCCACCGATGCGGTCAACGCTGGCTTGCCCCTGCATATCGCCGCCGCATTGCTCGGCCACTTGAACCTCGAGACCACGCGCGGTTACACCGCAGTTTTCCCCGAACATCTCATCGCAGCACACCAAGCGTTCATCGAACGGCGTCGCGCGCTGCGCGCGGAGGGCGAAAGCCGTGCCGCCGAGGCCGACGAGTGGGCCGAGTTCGAACAACACTTCCTGCTGCGGCGTGTGGCTCTTGGCGAGTGTCATCGGCCATACGGCACGGCGTGCGTCCACGAGCATGCTTGTACTCGCTGCCGATTCTTGCGAGTCGATCCAGCACAGCTGGGCCGCATCGAGGAAATGACCGACAACGCGAACGAACGCTTGGCCGAGGCCCAAGATAAAGGCTGGCTCGGCGAAGTAGCAGCCCTCGAGGAGAGCTTGACGCACCTGCGAGTCCGACGAGACGAAGCCCGGCGTCGACTTGATCGCGGCCCGAACCTTTTCGCCGATACGGCGCAAGAATAAACTCATGGACCTACCCGTCATGCCGCCGCTCTCGCCCATGCTGGCCAAATCGGTTTCGACGATCCCGCGCAACGCCATATACGAACCGAAGTGGGATGGCTTTCGCTCCATACTCTTTCGCGATAACGATGAAGTAGAAATTGGTAGCCGCAACGAGCGACCGATGACCCGCTACTTTCCGGAGTTGGTGGCCGCGGTCAAGGCCGAGCTGCCGCAGCGCTGTGTGGTCGACGGGGAGATCGTCATCGCCACCGACCACGGCCTGGACTTCGAGGCGCTGCAACAACGCATCCATCCAGCCGATTCGCGGGTGCGGATGCTGGCCGAGGCGACGCCCGCGTCCTTCATCGCGTTCGATCTGCTCGCCTTGGGCGACGACGACTACACCCGGCGGCCGTTTAGCGAGCGGCGCGCGGCCCTCGTCGAGGTGCTGGACCCTTCGGCGCCCGGTTCGATCCATGTGACGCCAGCTACGACCGACCTGGGCACCGCGCAGCGGTGGTTCGACGAGTTCGAGGGCGCAGGCCTCGATGGTGTGATCGCCAAGCCTCGGGACGTCACTTACCAGCCGGACAAGCGGGTCATGTTCAAGATCAAGCACGAACGGACCGTGGACTGTGTGGTCGCCGGCTATCGGGTGCACAAGTCCGGCGCCAACGCCATCGGGTCGCTGCTGCTGGGGCTCTACCAGGAGGACGGCCAGCTGGCCTCGGTTGGCGTCATCGGCGCCTTCCCGATGGCCGAGCGGCGCCGACTGTTCGCCGAACTGCAGCCGCTCGTCACCGACTTCACCGACCACCCGTGGAACTGGGCCGCCCACGAGGTCGGCGAGCGGACGCCCCGCAAGAACGAATACTCGCGCTGGAACGCCGGCAAGGATCTCTCGTTTGTGCCGCTGCGGCCCGAGCGCGTGGTCGAGGTGCGCTACGACCACATGGAGGGCCGGCGTTTTCGTCATACCGCGCAGTTCAACCGGTGGCGCCCGGACCGCGAGCCGCGCTCGTGCACCTACGAGCAGCTGGAACAGCCGGTGACGTTCAGCCTCGACGACATCGTTCCGGGGCTCGGCCCGCCCGCCGACGGACGATGAGCCGCTACTGGATGAAGCCCTTCTTCAGTTCGACAAATGAGACAGTGGTACGAGTCAGTGCGGGCTGCCAAACGCTGGTGACTGAACGCTCGAAATAAGTTGTCTCGCTTCTTTACAAGCGAGACAACTATGAGGCTCGGCTTAAGGTGCTGTCTATGGATCCGCACGTCCAGGCAATCTTGTTCGACATCGACGGCACTTTGGTGGACTCCACCAAAGCCGTCGAACGGTCCTGGCGCACGTGGGCTCGGGAATACCACGTTGACGCCGAGGCAGTACTCCAGGTTTGCCATGGTCGACGGACCGAAGACGTCGTCGCACAATTCGTATCATTGCAGCAGCAGGCTGCGGCGGTAGCACGGGAACTCGCCCTGGAAATGGCCGATCTTGATGGTGTCGCGGCGCTGCCTGGCTCGCGCCAGATGCTTGATGCGCTACCACGCCGGCGGTGGGCCGCAGTCACCTCAGGGGAACGTTTGTTGATGACTGCTCGCCTGGAGGCATCGGGACTTCCCGTTCCGCACACCTTGGTCAGCGCTGAAGACGTCGCAACTGGCAAGCCAAGCCCCGAAGGCTACTTGAAAGCGGCGGCGGCCCTGGGCTTCGAAGCCCGGCATTGCTTGGTCGTTGAAGACTCGCCAGCGGGCATCAGTGCTGGCCGGGCTGCTGGAGCGCAGGTAGTGGCCGTCAGCACCACCCACAACGTAGCGGAACTGGTAAGCGCCCATGCGGTCGTGACCGATTTGTCGTGCATCAGTGTCGAAGTCACTGACCGTGGCGTCGCCGTTCTAATGCCCTGAGAGCTTGGTGCACGAAAAACCTTCTCACACAGGAAGAGTCGACCTCGACCTAACGCGTCATCATCGGTTGATATGAAGAACAGAGTCGACCGAGGTTCGCGATCCTGGCCGGAAGTCTGCGCCGAATCGCTAGGTTGCAGGCCAGTTACTGGCGACTACTTGGACGTTCCAGGTAGGTGCTGGGCGGTGCGGTGAATCCGAACTTCCGGTACAGACGGGTCTGCTGCACGATCAGGTGACAGTTTCGGTCACGCGGCCTGAGGGGCCGGTGTGGTCATGATTGCTTCGAATTC
>NZ_NCXM01000066.1 GCF_002104765.1 Mycolicibacterium vulneris | reverse complement strand
CCGCCACCCCCGCCTCCGGGAGCCCCCGCGCCGCCGCCACCGCCGGCGCCGGCAGCGGACGGGTTTTCCGGGGTGGCCCCCGATGTGCAGGTCATTGCGATCCGGCAAAGCTCCAAAGCGTTTAGCCCCAAGGATGCCTTCGCCGGTAACCAGGACCCGGCCACCCGGCGCAAGGCCGGCGATATCCGCACCATGGCACGCGCGATCGTGCATGCGGCCAACATGGGCGCCACGGTGATCAACATTTCGGAGGTGTCGTGTATGACCGCGACCGACATGATCGATCAGCGCGATTTGGGGGCGGCGATTCATTACGCCGCGGTGGACCGCAACGTAGTGATCGTGGCCGCGGCCGGCAACGTCGGCAATGAAACCGGTGTCGGTAACGACTGCAAGCAGAACCCGATTTATAACCCGTTGACGCCCAACGATCCTCGCGACTGGGCTGGAGTGACGACGGTGGCCACCCCAGCATGGTTCTCCGATTATGTGCTCACCGTGGGCGCGGTGGATTCCAGCGGCGCTCCGCTGGGCAGCAGCATGGCCGGGCCCTGGGTGTCGATCGCCGCGCCCGGTACCGACGTCGAAGGCCTCTCGCCGCGCGATGACGGGCTGATGAATGCCGTTGAGGGCAACAAGAACACGCTAGTCGCCCAAGCGGGCACATCGTTTTCGGCCGCACTGGTGTCCGGGGTGGCCGCGCTGGTGCGCGCCAAGTACCCCCAGTTGACCGCACATCAGGTGATCAACCGGTTGCTCGCGACAGCGCGGGCGCCAGCGCGCGGGGTGGATAACCAGGTCGGGCACGGCATCGTCGACCCGGTCGCCGCCTTGACCTATGACCTACCGCCTGGTGAACCTGTGGGGCCTCAGCACTTGGCGGCGCCGCTGGTGCTGGCACCGCCGAAGGTGGGCCGCGACATGACCCCGGTGTGGGTGGCCGCCGCCGGGGTCGGCGGGCTTGCGTTGCTGTGCTCGGTGGTACTGGGTTCAGCCGCCCTGATGCGTCGACGAGAGGGCCGGTGATGAAGTCAACTTTCCCGCTGAGTGTGGCTGCGAGCTGGGCGCGGGTCGTAGCGGTGTTCGTCGTCGACGTGGCGGTGATCGCAGCGGGCGCGGCCACGGCGGGCCGCCCCGGCTGGTGGGTCGGTGTCGGGCTGACCGTGCTGATCACGGTCCTGGTGCTGCTGTTTTGGCGCGGTGCGCCGCTGCTGAGCCTGCTGTGGCGATCGGTGACCGGGCGCCGCCCGCGCGTCGGCGCCGCCGGCGAGCTGGCTGATTACGAGCGCCGCTTCGGGTCCGGGCCGGTCGGAATCCGCGCCGTGGGGCCACATTTGGTGGCAGTGGTCGCAGTCGACGGACCGCCGCATAGTCCCTCGGTGTTGGACTACCCGCGGGTGGAGTCCTTGGCGAAGCTGCCCCTCGAGGCGGTGGCCGCTGGGCTCGATCAGTTCGATGTGCACTTAGAAGGCATCGACATTGTCAGTGTGGGGGCGCGGCGTGCACCTAAAACGCATCACCCGTATGCGCCGGTGTACTCGGCCGAGGTGGGTGATCATCCCGCGGTCGGGCAGCGCCGCACGTGGCTGGTGGTGCGGTTCAACGCCTTGCAGAGTGCTAGGGCGATCGTGTGGCGCGAGTCGGTGGCAGCCACGATGAGCGCGGCCGCCGAATGGCTAGCAGCCGAGCTGACCAGCTTGCGTATCCCGTCACGGGTGCTCAGCGCCGCCCAGATCCGCGCCGCCGATGAGGCACTGCTGGCCGGTATCGACCCGACGGGCCTAGCGTCTGGATGGGGCCGGCTGCGCCATGCAGGCGGCTACGTGCAGACGTATTGGATGTCGCCAGGTGACATATCGAGTACTGCGATCGACCGGCTGTGGGCACCGGATACCGACGCCACCGCGGTGTCGGTCCAGCTGCGTCGCGCCGATAACGGGGCCACCACGGCGGGGGTGATGGTGCGCTACCACACCGGCGGCCCGCTGCCCGAGCCGCCGCTGACGGGCCTAAATCCGCTCGTCGGCCGCCACGACGCTGGGCTGGCCGCGGGTCTGCTGACCGCGGCCACCGGCGGGCTGAACCTGCCGGCCCGCGAGTTGGCCGCCGGGGAGAAGGTGGCGGTCCCGATCGGGGCAACGGGCATCATCGTGGGAACGACCGCCAGCGGGCATCCGCTGCTGGTGGATCTGCACGACCCCACCGAACTGGCGACGGTGACGATCGCCGGGGAGTTCGCGCTGCTGGTGCAGGTGGCGTTGCGGGCAGCCGCGACCGGATACCAGGTGCTGATTTGCACCAAGCAGCCGCAACGCTGGCAACAGGTCACCGGGGTCGGGCTGCAGATGGTGGGGGCGGCAGGCCTCGCTGAGCAGCTACCTCCGTCGCAGTACCCGTACGTGGTGGTCTATGACCGTGTCGGGGGCCCAACACCGGCGGGCGCGGCGGTCACCATACGCACCGTGGGTGCGCGCTCGGCCAGTGGCGCCGATATTCACATCGAGCAGGATGGTCGCGGCGCCGCGGTGATCCGCACGTGGGCATTTCAGTATCGGTTGCGGATCAACCTCGATTACGAGCGCCGCTTGATTGATGCCGGTCCCCGCCGGGCGGCCTAAACGGTTAGATTCGACATCACCATGACAGGTATCGAGGCAGAAACTCCGGCCCGCAGCGCATTTCGGCGAGGGCTGCTGGCATCGGGTATTGGTGTGGGCGGCTTAGTGCCCAGCCATAACCGACAGGTGGCCGCCGAGATGTTCCGCACAGTCACCCGTGCCGAGCCAGGCGTGTGCGATGGCTGGATGGGCCGAGTGCTGGCCGGTGAGGACACGGTGGAGGTGCTGGCGGGGGCGTGGGCGGCCGCAGAAACCTTCGGCTGGGAGATCCGCCGTCTCGGCGTGCTGGGCGCCGATTTCCGCCCACTGGTCTTCGATGGCCTATTTTTGCAGCTACCGATCGGGTCGGTGGATGCGCTGCGCGCCGCGTACGCCACGGTGCTGATCCGTGAAGCCAGCTACAGCCAAGCCGACGCGTTGGTGACTTCGGCGGCCAAGCCGACCGATCCTTTCGACGCGGACATGCATACCTATGTGTGCGGGCTGCTGCATTTCCGCACGCAACGCTGGACCGATGTGCTGCGCCTGTTCCCGATCGACAAGCGTTGGTATCGGGCCGAATACGAGTGCGCGGCCACAGCGATGGCCACCACAGCGCTGGCATCACTTGGGGTGTTTGAAGATGCGTTTCGCCGCGGCGAGAGGGCCGCCGGCGATGACCGCGTGCCGCAGGCAGCCACCGTGACGCTCTACACCCAGGCGATGTGTCTTCGCCATCTGGGCCGCGAGGACGAGGCGGCCCAGCTGCTGCGCCGCGTGTATTCACGCGATCCGAAGTTCACCCCGGCCCGCGAAGCGATGGATGACCCCAGCCGGCGCCTGGTGCTCACCGACCCCGAAACCATTGAGGCTCGCACCGACCCGTGGGATCCCGACAGCGCCCCGAGTCGGCTAGAGACTGAGACGGCCCGTGATGCTGAGAAGGCGTCGGAATATTTGGCTGAGGGGCAAGCCGAGCTCGATGCCATGCTGGGCATGGAGACGGCCAAGCGCGAAATCAAACGCATCCGCTCCACCACGAAGGTCAATCTGGCCCGCTCTAAGGTGGGGCTGCGGGTGCCTGTGACCTCGCGGCACACCCTTCTGCTGGGCCCACCTGGGACCGGAAAGACCTCGGTGGCACGGTCTTTCACCAAACAACTGTGCGGGCTGAAGGTGTTGCGCAAGCCGCTGGTGGTGGAGACCAGCCGCGCCAAACTGTTGGGCCGCTACATGGCTGATGCGGAAAAGAACACCGAAGAAATGCTCGAGGGCGCCCTGGGTGGGGCGGTGTTTTTCGACGAGATGCACACCCTGCATGAACGTGGCTACTCCACCGGCGACCCCTACGGCAACGCCATCATCAACACGCTGCTGCTGTACATGGAGAATCACCGCGACGAGCTCGTAGTGTTCGGGGCGGGCTACGCCAAAGCCACCGAACGGATGTTGGAAGTCAATCAAGGTCTGCGCCGGCGGTTTTCGACCGTGATCGAGTTCCACAGCTACACCCCGCCAGAGCTGATCGAGCTGACCAAACTGATGGTGGGTGAAGACGAAGACGTGACTACCGATGAAGCCGTTGAGGTGCTGCGCCCAGACTTCGAGAGGTTCTATGCCGAAGAAACCCTCACTGCCGAAGGCGATTTGATCCGCGGCATCGACGTGCTGGGCAATGCCGGGTTCGTGCGTAACGTGGTCGAAAAAGCCCGCGATCACCGCAACGATCGCCTCGATACTGCCGAGCTCGATGACCTGCTGGCCAGCGACGACGTCGAAGTCACCGACGAGCAGCTGCTGCGGCTGCGCGAACTGACCCGCGAGGATTTAGCCGAAGGCCTGCGCGCCGCGGTCTCTGAAAAGCGCTCCGAGTAAGCCCGTGAAGCCGCGCAGGCGTCTTAGTGCGAACGACAGTGCGTTACTCGAGGCGCTGGTTCCGGTGGGCATCCTGGTGTCGCCCGACGAGATGATGAAGCTGGTGCCCATCGACGCCAGGGTCGTCGATGGGCACGTCGGCCCGTCCGCGGAATCCCTGACCGCCCAGCATGATCTCGTCTTCTGGTTCGATGCGGCCACAGGCTCGTTGCCGATCAACCGGATGGCCACGCTCAACTTGCATGCAGTGTCGAACTTTTCAATCAGGACCGTCCCACTGCTGCGCGGCGCCGTGCTGATCACGGGTATGTGCGCCGGTCACCCCGCGGGGCTGAGTTCGGCTCAGATCAAGGCTCTGCGCAACGAACACGAACCGGCGTGGCTCGCGGGATGGCTCATGCATATCCGCATTGAACACGACACGCGGCGACGCCGACGTCATCGTTGAGCCCTTGCCCCGGGCGGCGTCACGGCCGGGCTGGCTGGCTACAGATAACTTGTCGGTCGTCTCTGCGACGATGACTGAGTATGGACACCATCGTGATAGCCACCGGAATGCCGTTTTTGCTGGCGTTCCTCGATCAGCACATCAATGAGGTTGTGCGGCTGTGGGAATCGTGGGTCGACTCTGGCGAATTGGTGCCGGCACGCTACGAACACAGTCAACGCGACGCGGTCATGCGGTTGCGTCCTGCCGTGCTGGGCGCCGTGGAATTTGTACCGAATGAGCCCGGCGGACGGCTTTTCCAGGACCGCGTGTTGTATACCCTGCCCGCCTTGGTCAGGGCCGATCAATCTGCGGATTTGGCCCCTGAACATTCCCACTACTGGACGCTGCAAATGAAGGGATTCGCGGCCACGCCGGAGCCGCTTGCCAAGGGCCGCACCGGTTTGGTGCTGGGGCATTGGGAGTTGGGCCGGCTTTAACGGGAACGCGTTGAGCGTCCCTTGGCCGGGCTGCTGTCTTCGGCGAGGTCGGCTTGGTCAGGTTGAGGGCGACCTGCACGCGGCTGACCGGTCGCGCCGGACCCAGGACCGGCGGGACTGTTGGTGGGCGGCGGCTTGGGGCTGGTGGCGCCGGCGCGGCCCGCGACGGGCGTTGTGGGGGGTTGGGC
>NZ_NCXM01000065.1 GCF_002104765.1 Mycolicibacterium vulneris | reverse complement strand
TGCTCATCGGCACGGCCCACATACCGCAGCTGCCCATCGGCACCCCACCGCACCAAATCCCCGGTGCGATACATCCGTTGGCCGGACTCCCCGAACGGACATGACACAAATCGCGACCCGGTCAACGAAGCCCGGCCCACATACCCACATGCCACGCCGCGACCGGCCACATACAACTCGCCGACCACCCCGGCCGGCACCGGCCGTAGCCACTCGTCGAGGACGAACAACGCCGCCCCCGAAACCGGCGAGCCGATCGGCGGCACACCCGAGTTCGCGGTCAGCGGTGCGCTGATTGCCACACACATCGTGGTCTCGGTCGGGCCATAGGCATTGACCATCACCCGGCCCGGGGCCCACCGATCCACCACCTCAGCCGGGCAGGCCTCACCGACCACCGCCAGCGCCACCGACTCCAACCCCTCATCCGGCAGCGCTGCCACCGCCGATGGAGTCTGCGTCAACACACTGACCTGCTCAGCAACCAGCACCCGGTGCAAGTCCTGCGGCGAACCCGTCACCGACTCCGACACCACCACCAAGCGCCCACCGCGCAACAATGCACCAAAGATCTCCCACACCGAGACGTCAAACGCCAACGAATGACACAGCGCCCACGCCCCCGCGTCCGGCAGACCGGCATCCAACGACCCCAACAACTGAGTCACGTTGCGGTGAGTGACCGCAACACCTTTGGGCACCCCGGTGGTGCCCGAGGTGTAGATCAGGTAGGCGACATCGTCGGGGGCCGGGCCCGGCAAGCCCGTGCTGGGCTGGGCGTCAACAGCAGGATCATTGACATCGATAACGGTCACGTCATGGCGTTCGAGCCGCTCAGCCAGATCGGCGGTGGTGACGCCGACGACCGGCTTGGCATCGCCGAGCATGAAATCGATCCGACTATCCGGCGACGAGGGGTCAATCGGCAGATACGCCGCCCCCGTCTTGAGCACCGCCAGGATCGACACGACCGCCTCGGCCGACCGCGAAAACAGCAGCGCCACAGTCCGTCCCGGACCCGCGCCCGCAGCGGCCAGTAGGTGCGCCAGCCGATCAGCGGCCTGTTCGACCTCGCGGTAAGTCATTGAACGCGCTTCGCAAGTCAGCGCCACCGCGTCCGGTGTACGGGACACCCACTCAGCGAACAGCTCCGGAATCGACACCGGCGTGCTCACCGACTCGGTCAGCACCGCCCGGTTGCCGATCTCATCGAGCCGGGCATGTTCACCCTCGCCGAGCAGATCCACCGACGAGAGCCGCCGGGTCGGGTCGGCGGTGAGCGCCATCAACACCCGCTGCAACCGCGCGATCAACGCCTTGATACTGGCCGCGTCGAACACGTCGGTGCGAAACTCCACATGCCCGGAAATCCCGGCGGGCGCACCGGCCTCGGTCCAGTTCTCCTTGAGGAAAAAGACCAGATCCATTTTCGCGGTCTGGGTATCCCCGAGCAGCGGAGTCACCTGAAGATCGCCCAAAGCCAGCCCGGTCGAGGGGACATTGACCTGTCCGGGGAAGTTGTTCCAGCCCAACATCACCTGCACCAGCGGGTGATGGGCCAACGACCGGGTGGGATTGAGCCGCTCCACCACCACCTCGAAGGGCACATCCTGGTGCTCGTAGGCGGCCAGGCCGCGTGCTCGCACCTGGGCCAACAGCTCGGCCACGGTGGGATCACCGGCCACATCGACGCGCAGCACCAAGGTGTTGACGAAAAACCCCACCAGTTCATCGAGTGCCGGATCGCGCCGCCCGGCGATCGCGAACCCCACCGCCACATCAGAACTGGCGCTGAGCTTGGCCAGCAACACCGCCAGCGCGGCCTGCATCACCATGAAACCGGTCGCGTTGTGCTCATGGGCCACGCGAGCAATTTGCTGCTGCACCAGCGCCGGCCACTCCACCAACACCCTCGCGCCGCGCTGATCGGCCACCGGCGGGTAGGGCCGGTCGGTGGGCAGCTGCAGCCGCTCGGGCATCCCGGCCAACGCCTGCTCCCAATACGCCAGCTGCACGCCGATGCGGCTTTCGCTGTCCTCGAGATCACCGAACTGCGCGCGCTGCCACAGCGTGTAATCGACATACTGCACCGGCAATGGCGCCCAGTCGGGGGCCCGCCCCACACACCGGCTGGCATAGGCCACGCTCATGTCACGCACCAGCCGGGTCGTCGACCATCCGTCAGCGGCGATTTCGTGCACTACGGCCACCAGCACGTGTTCGTCGTCGGCGACGCGGAAAAGCCCCGCCCGCAAGGGGATCTCGATGGCCAGGTCAAACCGGTAGCCCACCGCGGCCACGATGGCTTCATTCAGCCGGTCCGCCGGCCAGTCGGTGGCATCAATGACGTCCCAGCCGAAATCGGCCTGCTCGGCGGGCACCACCACCTGCCGCGGTATCCCCTCGACCGCCCGGAACAGGGTGCGCAGGCTCTCGTGGCGACCCACCACATCGACCAGCGCCGCAAACAGCGCGTCCGCATCCAGGTGGCCACTCAGCCGCAACGGCACCACCACGTTGTAAAGCGGTGACGGCCCCTGCAACTGGTCGATAAACCACAACCGGCCCTGGGCAAACGACAACGGCACCACCGCCGGCCGCTCGACCGGCACCAGCGGCTCGAGGCCCCCGCCCTTACCGATACGGGGCGCCAACTGGGCAACCGTGGGCGCCTCGAACACCGCCCGCACCGAAAGATCGGCATCCAGACCGGTATTGACGGCAGCGATCAGACGCATCGCCGACAGCGAATCCCCACCCAAATCAAAGAACGAGTCGTCGACCCCGACCCGGTCCAGCCCCAGCACCTCGGCGTACACGCCGGCGATGATTTTTTCGGTCTCGGTTTGGGGCGCCCGGAAGGCGGTGGCGGCAAACACCGGTGCCGGCAAGGCTTTACGGTCGAGCTTGCCCGAGGAGGTCATCGGGAACTCGTCGAGCACCACAATGTGGGTTGGCACCATGTATTCGGGCAACCACGCGCTCAACTGCTGACGCACCGCGGCGACTTTGGTGTTGGTCTGCGGGTCGTTGGCGTGGGTGCCGCGTTGGTGAGCCCCGTCGGATGGCAGATACAGATCGGTCAGCGCCGAGGTCGCGTCAGCGTCAGCCGCAGCGATGAACACCGCGTCCACGGTGCCCGGTTGAGCGCCCCAGGTGACCGCGACGCGATATCCGGCGGTCTCAGCCAGGCCGTGCAATTGTTCGGGGACAACGGCATCGGCGCCGTCGGCGCGGGCCAATGCGTCGGCTAGGGGCAGCCCGGCGGCCAGGCCGAGTTCGATGTCGACGTCGCTGATCAGTCCGGCGCGCGGGATCTCGGTGACACGGACAGTGGTGGGACGTTGGGATATCAACCGGTCGCGCAGCCCACCCAGGCCCGCGCACTGGGACCACGCCCAGCTGTCCGTGCCGGCCAGTGAGCGCACCGGTGCCGGGGTTTTGTGGATGCTGACGTCGTAGCGGTACCGGTTGAGTTCGTTGTCGGCCATCCCGCGCTTGACTTCAATGTCCAGCCCGACCGCCGACGGCTGATCAGCGGCCCAGGTGGTGAAAAACTCTGGGGCCAAAAGCAATTCGGCTTCGCCGAACATGGCGCGCTGAACTCGTTGACGAATCTCGGCGGCATCAGTGGCGTCGGTGCGGGCCAGCGCGACGCCGGTCTGAAACGCGCCCTGCAGACTGTGGTTGCGCACGTCGCCGATAAACAGTGCCCCGCCCGGTGCCAGCAACCGCATCGTCGCGGCCATCACATCACGCAGATACCCCGCACTCGGGAAGTACTGGACCACCGAGTTGAGCACCACCACATCGAAATGGCCCTCCGGCAACCCCTCGACCACATCGGCCGGCTGCACCCGCAACCGCACCCGATCACCCCACGGCTGCGCGGCCACCGCCGCCTGCAACTTGTGGATCGCCGGCGCCGAAAAGTCCGTTCCCCAATACTCGCCACAGTTCGGGGCGATCTGGGACAACAGCAGCCCCGAACCCACGCCGAGCTCCAGCACCCGCCGCGGCCGCAGGGCGTTGATCCGGTTCACGGTGGCCGAACGCCACTCTTCCATCTCCTCAAGCGGAATCGGCTCACCGGTCAGGCTGCTGTTCCAGCCCCGGAAATTGCTACCGAAGTCCGGGGCATCGATTTCAGCGTCGTACACGTCGTCATAGATGTGTTGCCACCCTTCGACGATTTCGGCGTCGTCATCTGCGGCGGCGGCGGTGTGCTCAAGGGTCACATACGCGACCAGATGAGAGGCGGTGTCGCCGTGGTGCATAACGGCCGCGGCCTGGGTGACCTGCGGGCAGGCCAGCAGGGTGTTTTCGATCTCGCCCAGCTCCATGCGCTGCCCGCGCAGTTTCACCTGGGTGTCGGCCCGGCCGAGATAATCCAGGGCGCCCTCCGCGGTCCAGCGGACCAGATCGCCGGTGCGATACATCCGCGCGCCGGGCCGCCCAAAAGGATTGGCCACGAACCGTTCCGCGGTCAACCCGGCCCGGCCGACATAACCGTGCGCCACCGCCGGCCCGCCCAGATACAGTTCGCCCACCACCCCAGGCGGGGCCGGTTGCAGCCGCGCATCGAGCACCAGCGCACACACCCCCGGGATCGGGGCGCCGATGTGCACCGGCTGCCCCGCCACCAGCGGCGCACAGGTAACCCAGATGGTGGTCTCGCTCGGGCCGTAGCCGTTGTACATGCGCCGACCCGGCGCCCAGGCCGCCACCACCTCGTCGCGGCAGGCCTCCCCCCCAGCGATCAGCGTGTCCAGCGCGTCCAGCCGGGCCCGATCCAGCGACGACAACACCGTCGGGGTCAGAATGGCGGCACCGACCCGCTGCTCCTGCATCAGCGCGGTCAACGCCTCCCCGGCATACACCCCCGCCGGGGCCACTACCAACGCCGCACCCGACGCCACCGCCAACAACCATTCAAGGAGCGAGGCATCGAATGTGGGCGCGGCCACCATCAATACCCGCGCATCCGCACCCAACCCGAACATCGCGCGTTGCGCCGCCGCCACGCCCAACAAACCGGCGTGGCTCACCGCCACCCCCTTGGGCACACCGGTGGACCCCGACGTGAAGATCACATAAGCGCTGTTATCCACCCCCAACGGAGCCAGCCGGTCGGCGTCGGTGATCGGATCCACCGGGTACCCGGTCAGGTCCAGACCATCGATGCGCAGCACCCGACGGGCCCCCGTCCCGGCCAAAGTATCGGCGCTGCAGGTCAATACACACACCGCGCCCACTGCGTCGAGCACCGCCGCGATGCGGTCCACCGGGTGGGTCGGATCCACCGGCACATACACCCCGCCGGCCTTGAGCACCGCCCACCAGGCAACGACCAACTCCACACACCGGCCCATCGCCACGCCCACCGCGCGCTCGGGACCCACCCCGGCCTCAATCAACACCCGCGCCAACCGCGTCGACCATTGATCAAGCTCGCCATACGACACCTCCCGGCCACCGTCGATGAGCGCCACCGCGTCCGGGTCTGCGGCCACCGCCGCAGCCAACATCTCCGGCCCGAGCCCCACCGGCACGGTCACCCCAGCACCCGACCACCCCGACAGCACCAGATCACGCTCACCGCGATCCAGCAGCGACACGTCGCTCACCGTCACCGAGGGGTCGGCCACCACCGCGTCAATCACCCGGCCAAACCAGCCGACAATCCGCTCGATGCTGGCCCGGTCGTACAGATCCGTGGCGTATGTCAGCACGCCGGCGGCCATCGGCGCTCCCGCATCTTCGCTGGGCACTTCGCTGAGTTGAATATCGATGTCGAATTTGGCGGTGCGGGTGCCCACCATCAGCGGCTCGACGCTGACCCCCTCCAGCGCGATGTCGGGGCGCGCATTGTTCTGGAGGGCGATGGCCACCTGAAACAGTGGATGATGCGACGCGGAGCGCACCGGGTTGAGCTGCTCGACCAGCAACTCGAACGGAACATCCTGGTTGCTGTAGGCATCCAGCGCCTTTTGGCGCACCTGCTCGAGCACCTCGCTGAACCGCTGTGCGGGGTTGACCCCCACCCGCAATACCCAGGTGTTGACGAAAAACCCGACCAGCTCATCGAGCGCCGCATCCATCCGCCCGGCGATCGGCGCGCCCATCACGACGTCCTCGCCGGCCCCCACCCGGTGCAACACCAC
>NZ_NCXM01000064.1 GCF_002104765.1 Mycolicibacterium vulneris | reverse complement strand
CGGCGCTGGCCGATGTGGTGGCCCGCCAGGAAAGCCTGCGCACCCTGTTCCCCGCGGTCGAGGGCATCCCCCAGCAGCTGGTGATCCCGGCCGAGCAAGCCGACTTGGGCTGGCAGGTCGTCGATGCCACCGGCTGGTCGCCGGCCCGGCTGCAGGAGGCCATCGATCCCACAGTGCGTCACTCGTTTGATTTGGCCACCGAGATTCCGTTGCGGGCAAGGCTTTTCCGCGTCGCCGAGGACGAGCATGTGCTGGTGGCCGTGGCGCACCATATCGCCGCCGACGGCGTGTCGATGGCCCCGCTGGTGACCGATCTGGGGGTGGCCTATGCCAGCCGGTGCGCGGGACACGCCCCGGGGTGGGCGCCGTTGGCGGTGCAGTATGTCGATTACACATTGTGGCAGCGCGCCCAGCTGGGCGACGTGGCCGACAGTGACAGCCCGATCGCGGCGCAGTTGGCGTATTGGGAGCAGGCGTTGGCCGGGATGCCCGAGCGGTTGGCGTTGCCCACTGATCGGCCTTATCCGCCGGTGGCCGATTACCGCGGCGCCAGTGTGATCGTGGACTGGCCGGCCGAGCTGCACCAGCAGATTCGTCGGGTGGCCCGCGAGCACAATGCGACGAGTTTCATGGTGATCCAGGCCGCGCTGGCGGTGTTGTTGGCCAAGCTCAGCGCCAGCAGCGATGTGGCGGTGGGGTTCGCGATCGCCGGTCGTGATGATCCCGCTCTCGACGAGTTGGTGGGTTTCTTCGTCAACACCTTGGTGCTGCGGGTCGATTTGGCCGGGGATCCCAGCTTCACCGAATCGCTGGATCAGGTGCGAGCGCGCAGTCTGGCCGCCTATGAGCACCAGGATGTGCCCTTTGAGGTGTTGGTGGAGCGGCTCAATCCGACCCGAAGCCTGGCGCATCACCCGCTGGTGCAGGTGGTGTTGGCCTGGCAGAACTTCGCCGGGGACCCCACCGCTGGGGTGGGTTTGGGTGATCTGCAGGTCACGCCGCTGTCGGCGGACACCCAGGTCGCCCGCATGGACCTGACGTTTACGTTGGGCGAACGCTGGAACCCAGCAGGGGAGCCCGCCGGGATCGGCGGCTCGGTGGAATTCCGCACCGACGTGTTCGACAGCGACAGCATCCAAACGCTGATCACACGGTTGCAGCGAGTGTTGATGGCACTCACCGACGACCCGTCCCGGCGGCTCTCGGCGGTGGACGTGCTCGACGAAACCGAGCATGCCCGCCTGGAAGTGCTTGGCAATAAAGCGGTTTTGACCAACCCGTCAAACGTGCCGGTATCGGTGCCGGAGGCGTTCGCCACCCACGTGACCTGCACCCCGGACGCCGTAGCGCTGGTGTGCGGCGGTCGCTCGATGACCTATCGCGAGCTCGATGAGACGTCGAATCGGTTGGCGCATCTGCTGGCCGGCCAGGGGGCGGGCCCGGGACAGTGTGTGGCGCTGCTGTTCAACCGTTGCGCCGAGGCCATCGTGGCGATTCTGGCGGTGCTCAAGACCGGGGCGGCCTATCTGCCGATCGACCCTGCGCATCCAGCGGCCCGGATCGGGTTCATGGTTGCCGATGCCGCGCCGATCGCCGCGCTCACTACTTCCGAGTTGGCCGGGCGGCTGGGCGGGCATGAGGTGCCGGTCATCGATGTCAACGATCCCGCTGTTGACGCCGAGCCCAACACCCCACTACCGGCGCCGGCACCCGAGGACATTGCTTATGTGATTTACACCTCGGGTACTACCGGGGTGCCCAAAGGGGTGGCCATCACCCACCACAACGTCACCGAGCTGATGGGGTCTCTGGATCCGAGTTTGGCCGCGCCGGGGCAGGTGTGGTCGCAGTGGCACTCCTATAGCTTCGACATCTCGGGTTGGGAGATCTATGGCGCCCTGCTGCACGGGGGGCGGCTGGTGGTGGTGCCCGAGTCGGTGGCGGCATCCCCGGACAACTTCCATGCGCTGCTGATCGATGAAAATGTCAGCGTCTTATGTCAAACCCCCTCGGCGGTGGGGACGTTGTCGCCGCAGGGTTTGGAGTCGGTGACCCTGCTGGTCGGGGGTGAGCCCTGCCCGGCCGAGCTGGTGCAGCGGTGGGCACCCGGGCGGGTGATGATCAACGAATACGGCCCGACCGAGACCACCATGTGGGTGGCCTTGAGCGCGCCGCTCACGGCGGGCTCGGATGCGGTGCCGATCGGTGCGCCGGTGCCGGGTGCGGCGTTCTTCGTGCTCGACCAGTGGCTGCAACCGGTACCGGCCGGGGTGATCGGCGAGTTGTATGTAGCCGGTCCTCAGCTGGCGTGTGGCTATGTGCGGCGGGCCGGGTTGACCGCGTCGCGGTTTGTGGCCTGCCCATTCGCGGAGTCCGGCCAACGGATGTATCGCACCGGGGATTTGGTGCATTGGGGCCCCGATGGACAGCTGCAGTACCTCGGCCGCGCCGATGAACAGGTCAAGATCCGCGGCTATCGCATCGAACTCGGCGAAATCCGCGCCGCGCTGGCCGCCCTCGACGGGGTGGACCAGGCGGCGGTGATCGCCCGCGAGGACCGCCCCGGCGACAAACGCCTGGTGGGCTATATCACGGGCACCGCAGACCCGGTCGAGATCCGTGCCGTGCTGGCTGAGCGGCTGCCGGTCTATATGGTCCCCGCGGCGGTGGTGGTGATCGACACGCTGCCGTTGACGGTCAACGGCAAACTTGACACCCGCGCCCTGCCCGCACCCGAATACACCGAGGCCGATCACTACCGCGCCCCGAGTACCCCCACCGAGGAGATCCTGGCCGGCATCTACGCCCAGGTACTCGGGCTGGAGCGGGTCGGGGTTGACGACTCCTTCTTCGACCTGGGCGGGGATTCGCTGTTGGCGATGCGCGTGATCGCCGCGATCAACAAATCGCTGGATACCAGCCTCGCCGTCCGCACCTTATTCCAGGCGCCGTCGGTGAGTGGCTTGAGCCAGCAGTTGGGCCAAGCTGCCAGTGAGGTGGAAGTAGTCCCTGTTGAGTTCCTCAAGCAGGGCGCCGGCGTCCCGCTGTTCTGCATTCATCCCGCGAGTGGGCTGGTCTGGCCGTATCACGCTCTGGGTAATTACTTGGACTGCCCGATCATTGGAATTCAACAAACCCCGCAAAATGGCGAGGCCGAACCGGCATCGATCCTGGATATGGCGAAAACCTATGCCGACCGGATCCAAACGATTGATCCTCACGGGCCCTACAACCTTCTCGGCTGGTCTTTTGGAGGCGTCGTCGCCCATGAAATCGCCATCGAGCTCCAGCGACGCGGCTGCGCAATCGCACGCCTCATCCTGCTGGATGCTTTACTCGTCAGCGAAAGCAGCGATGTCCCGAATAGCGCTATTTTAGTCGAGATGGCACTCGAAGAAGTTTTGCGGTTCTGTCGTGTAGAGATTCCAGATCGGGATGCGCCGCTTACCTATGAGCGGGTAGAAGAACTGCTTCGCGAACGAGGGATTGTCGACTTTCCTCGATACAAGCCGCTGCTCGATCTGATCGTTCGAAACGACGATAAGAATATCGCGTTGGCGCAAGCCCACGAACCCGGTGTCTTCGATGGTGATGTAAACATCTTCTCTGCTCTGCCTGATGAGGGCGATCAGAGTATGCAAGATTGGCGACCTTATGTTGCAGGCAACCTCAACAGCTATCCGATTGACTGTGTGCATCAAGAAATGATGAGTGCCGAATCGCTCAGCCTGTATGGCCAACAACTCAAACTTCTATTAGAAACCGAAGGTGCGTGCATCGAATGATTGCAGCGAACGTGCTTTCCCGAATTTGGGCAAGATCGACATCACACTCAGAAAGGGGCTAGGCTCCATGCAAAAAATCGAAAAGGATTTGTTCGGTCGCGTTGTGGAGAGCGAGACGCAACAGCAGCAAGGACTCTTGTTGCGAACGCGCATCTGGCTCTACCAATTCATACAAAACATGTTCTTCAAGTTTGAAAACTTCATTGGTCGCGCCTCGACGTATGGCGACCACGAGTTTTTCGATCCCAAGGACTTTCCCTGGGTTGGTGCGGTCGAGGCTGATTGGCGCAAGGTCCGTGCCGAGCTCGATGCGCTTCTACCCTATGCGGCGAACATCCCAGCTTTCCAGGAACTCCAGCCGGCCCAGAAGGCGCTCACTCAAGACGACGGCTGGAAAACATTCTTCTTCTACGCCTACGGTCTCAAGGCGCGGGGGAATTGCCGCCGCTGTCCGGAAACAACCAAGCTCCTCAAGCAGATACCGGGCATGAAGACAGCGTTCTTTTCCATCCTCGCGCCCGGCAAGCACCTGCCGCCACATCGTGGTCCCTGGAAGGGCGTGCTCCGCTTGCATCTCGCGCTGCTCATTCCCGAGCCGGCCGAGATGTGTGCCATCCGAGTCGGGTCGCAGACCCGTCATTGGCAGGAGGGCAAGGTGATGATCTTCGATGACACCTTCGAGCACGAGGCGTGGAACCGGACCGAGGGGGTACGCGTGATCCTTTTCGTCGACATCATGCGGCCGATGCGCTTCCCGGCGAATGTCATAAACTCGGTGTTCACGTCGGTGATCGCGATGCCCTTCGTGCCTCTCACCGGCCTCGCCGGTAACTATCTTCGCTGGGAAAAGCGTTTCGAGGCCCTCGTCAATCAAGGCGCCCCGGCGAAGTAGCGGTTCGAAGATGTCTACCGAACCGACCACGCTCCACCATACGAAGAGACACGTTCCGGCTTTCCTGCGGTCTCGCCGGTTCGCCGTAATCGTCGCGATCGGCGGCATGCAGCTGATGGTGGCGATGGACGGCCCCGTCGCGATCTTTGCGCTGCCCAGGATTCAGAACGAGCTGGGCCTGTCGGATGCCGGGCGAAGCTGGGTGATTACCGCCTACATGCTGACCTTTGGTGGCCTGATGCTGCTGGGTGGCCGGTTGGGAGACACTGTCGGCCGCAAGCGGGCTTTCATCATCGGGGTCGCGCTGTTCACGTTCGCCTCGACCTTGTGCGGCATCGCCTGGAACGGAAGCACGCTGATATCGGCGCGGCTGCTGCACGGCGCGGCCGCCGCAATCATCGCACCCACCAATTTGGCGCTGATCGCGACGACGTTCCCGAAGGGGTCGACACGCAATGCGGCGACAGCGGTGCTCGGCGCGATGACCGGTCTCGGCGGGGTGCTGGGCCTGGTGGTGGGCGGGGCGCTCACCGACGTGTCATGGCGGCTGGCGTTTTTGGTGAACGTGCCGATCGGGCTGGCGGTTATCTACCTGGCCGTCATCACGCGGCAGGAAACACAAAAGGAGCGGATGAAGCTCGACGCCACCGGGGCTGTACTGGCGACATTGGCGTGTACCGCCGCCGTCTTCGGTCTCTCTACGGGCCCGGAGGTGGGATGGCGGTCGGCCACCACGACCGGTTCAGGCTTGGTGGCTCTGGCCGCTTTCGTGGCGTTCGTCGTGGTGGAGCGCACCGCCGAGAACCCCATCGTGCCGTTCAACCTGTTCTACGACCGCAACCGGCTGGCCGCGTTCGCGGCTACGTTCCTTGCCGGTGGAGTGTTTTTCACCCTGACCGTGCTGGTCGGCCTCTACGTGCAGACCATCATGGGCTACAGCCCGCTGCGCGCTGGCATCGCCTTCATCCCGTTCGGCATCGGGGTGGCCATCGGGGTGGGTGTGGCGTCGAAGCTGGTGATGTCGTTCCCGCCGCGGGTGGTGGTGATCGCCAGCGGCAGCCTGATTCTGGTCGCGACGCTGTACGGCGCGACACTCAACGCCAGGATCCCGTACTTCCCGAATCTTGTTTTGCCGCTCCTCATTGGCGCTATCGGTATCGGCGCGATCTTCGTCCCGCTCACGCTATCGGTGATCGCCAGCGTCGGCTTCGACCGCATCGGGCCCACATCGGCGATTTCAGTGATGATGCAGACCTTGGGCGGACCGCTGGTTCTGGTCATCGTCCAGGCCGCCGTCACGTCGCGCACGCTATCCCTGGGCGGCACTCTCGGTCCGGTGAAGTCCATGAACGCCGCCCAGCTGCATGCGCTCGACCGCGGCTACACCTACGGAATGCTGTGGCTGGCTGGGGTAGTCGTGCTGCTCAACGTGGTGGCGCTGCTGATCGGGTACACCGCCGCGCAGGTGGCCCACGCGCAGGAAGTCAAGAAAGCCATCGACGCCGGGGAGCTGTAGCTAGCAGTCGGCCACGTGTCCACTGACCGCCGACGAGACTGCTTGTCGCAGTCCCGACGGTGGCGGACGTCTCTACCGGATGATGCTCGGCGCCACAGAGCAGGCGCGATCGGCGCATCCACTTAACCAATCTGAAACAGGCCCAGGGCAACTGACGGGTTCCGCCCGCTTTTACGGGTGTCCAACAACGGCCCGCATGGTCGTCGCGGCCGTGGCCTGAGTCCCTGCGTAACGGCCAAAGCCGGCACTCTCGACGAAACACGCTGTTGCAGAATGGAATACGCGCTAGCACGCGCATCTTCGGTGAGCGTCCGCCTGTCATCACGCAAGCCACTCTGTCGATTTGCGTTTACCACTCTATGTGCACGTAGTGACTACGCTACCCGGCTTAATAAGCCAGACAGCGGGTTTGAAACGCATAACGCTCTGGATCATGCAACGGGCCGGGACCGTCTGCCGGGCCAAGCCCTAACTGGTCGAAATAGCTAGTGCAGCGAACTGTTCGACCCATGCCAAAGCGAAATTTGGAGGACTGGTGAGTACCAATCCGTTCGACGACGACAACGGCAGCTTT
>NZ_NCXM01000063.1 GCF_002104765.1 Mycolicibacterium vulneris | reverse complement strand
GCCGCGCGCCCAACCCGCCCCGCCTACGGCGCCGCAGGCGCCCCACACCGGCGCTCACAGCGGTCTTCCTACGGGGGATGAGCTACCCGACCGCGGCTGGCGACGCGCCGTGCGGCTGGTCACCTTCGGCCTGATCAACCTGGGCCCGTCGCCCGCCCAGCAGCAGGAGGCCCAGTTCGAGGCGGCCATCCGGACCCGCCTGTACGGCAACCGCAAGGTCGGCGTGCTGGGCAAGGGCGGCGTCGGAAAGACGTCGGTGGCCGCGAGCGTGGGCTCGTTGTTCGCCGGATTACGCAAGCAGGACCACGTCGTGGCGATCGACGCCGATACCGCCTTCGGGCGGCTCAGCAGCCGCATCGATCCGGCCTCGACGGGCTCGTTCTGGGAGCTCACCGCCGACAAGAACCTGCGGTCGTTCGACGACGTGGTGGCGCGGCTCGGGCGTAATGGTGCAGGGCTTCACGTGCTCGCCGGCGAACCGGCGTCGGGCCCGCGTCGGGTGCTCGATCCGGCGATATACCGGGAGGCCGCGCTGCGGCTGGACCGCCATTTCACGATCTCGGTCATCGACTGTGGCTCGTCGATGGATGCGCCGCTCACCCGGGAAGTGCTGCGCGACCTGGACGCGCTGATCGTGGTGTCCTCGCCCTGGGCCGACGGCGCGTCCGCCGCCGCGCGCACCATGGAGTGGCTGGCCGACCAGGGCTTGGACGAGCTGCTGCGGCACACCATCGTGGTGCTCAACGATTCGGACGGGCATGCCGACAAACGGACCCGGGCGTTGCTGGCCCGCGAGTTCACGGATCACGGCCGGCCGGTCATCGAAGTGCCCTACGACCCCCACCTGCGGCCCGGCGGCGTCATCGACGTGAGCCACGAGATGGCCCCGGCCACGCGCCGCAAATTCCTCGAAGCCACCGCGACCATCGCCGGCTACTTCGCGGCGCGTCCCGACGGCGCGAAAGACCAGCGGCCGACGGACAAGTGAGAACTAGGCGCGCGCCGAGGGGTCGGCGATCGCCTCGATCTTCATCACCCGGGATTCGCGGATCGTCAGCACGATCACGGCGAACAGCCGGCGCTCGCTGAAGGCCAGCAGTACCGGTCCCCCGACCGGACCGCTGACCAGGGTCACGTCCGGCCACAGGTAGCGCAACAGGTTGGTGGCCACCGCATCTGGCCCGTGGTTGATCTGCGGTGGCGGGGCCGGATCCGCGAGGATCGTGCCCACACCCCACACCGTCGGATCCAGGACGGCGGCCAACGCCTGAAGGTCACCGTTGGCGCAGGCGGCGACGAACTTTTCGGTCACCAACTGATGCTCGGCGGGCGCGACGTCGGCCAACTTCGGCTGCGCCGCTTCGAATTTGGACCGTGCGCGCCGCGCCAGCTGACGGCAGGTGCCGACCGGGCGGCCCACGGTCTGCGAGATCGACTCGAAGGGGACGCCGAACACGTCGTGCAGCACGAAGGCGACCCGTTCACCGGGACTGAGCCTGCGCAACACCTCGAGCAGCGCGGTGCGGATCTCGTCGTCGAGGGTGACCCGGTCGGCCGGGTCGATGCGGCGCGGCGCGGGTTCGTCTTCGATGTCCCCCGGGCGCTCGTATCGGGCGCGGGCCGAGCGCACCTGGTCGAGGCAGAGGCGGCTCGCCACCACCGTCAGCCAGCCGCGGGTGTCCTCGATCTCGCTGACATCGGCGCGCGCGAGTCGCAGAAAGGCTTCTTGCGCAATGTCTTCCGCCTCGCCGATGTCGCCCAGCATCTGGTAGGCGAGGTTGACCAGGTATGGGCGGTGCCGACGCCAGGCCTCGCTGACCTGATCACTGGCTGACGGCGGCTGATTCATGATTCTTCGACGATCCGCTGGGGCAAAAAGTTACACGTTCTGCGATGTAACTTTCCCACCTTTTGCTCCGTCGTTTCAGCAGTGCAGGAAGTTCACGGAAGGAACCCCATCATGACCATCGTCGTCACGGGCGCGACCGGCAACGTCGGGCGTCCACTCGTCTCCGAACTGCTCGCCGCGGGAGCCCACGTGCGGGCGGTCACCCGGCAACCGGCGCCGACCGGCTTTCCCCCGCAGGTCGAGGTGTTCGGTTCGGCCACCGCCGCGCTGCCCGGCGCCGCCGCGGTGTTCCTGAACTCGCGGGCGCTGGCTGGGCAATTGGAAGACGTGGTGGCGCAATGCGCGCGGGGCGGAGTGACCAAACTGGTCGCGCTGTCGGCGATCAATGCCGATGACGACGTCACCCGGCAACCGTCCCGGTTTCGCGGGGACCGCAACAGGGAGGTCGAACGCCTCGCCATCGCCTCCGGTCTGGCCTGGGTGAGCCTGCGGCCCACGGTGTTCGCGACGAACTTCGCCGGCATGTGGTCCGCGCAGATCCGCGCCGGCAACGTGGTCGCCGGGCCATACGCCGCCGCATCGACGGCGCCCATCGTCGACGCTGACATCTCGGGTGTCGCGGCCCACGCGTTGCTCACCGATGACCTTGTCGGACAGCGGATCCCGCTGACGGGTCCCCGGGCCTTCACCAACTCGGAGCTGGTCGAGGTCATCGGCGGCGTCCTGGGCCGGGCGCTCCAGTATCGCGAGATTCCCGCCGATGCCGTGCGACAACGATTCATCGGTTTGGGTTTCGGCGGTGGCTTCGCCGACGCCTACATCGCCATGCTCGCCGAGACGCTCGACACCCCCGCCCTGGTGACCCACGACGTGGAGAAGATCCTCGGCCGTCCGCCGGTTTCGTTCGCGCACTGGGTTTCCGAACACCGCAGCATGTTCGACAACGAGTTCGACGAGAAAGTAGGAATCTGAGATGACCGATCCACGTCCCCCGCGCTACCTCAAGCCGATGAACAAGTTCATGATGGCGGTCCAACGACTCGGCATTCCGACCGGCCCTGCGATGGTGCTCACCGTGCCCGGCCGCAAGTCGGGTCAACGACGCAGCACCCCGATGACGCCGTTCAGGTTCCGGGACGGCCTCTATGTGGTGGCGGGCTACCCCGGTGCCGACTGGGCGGCCAATGCCCGGGCGGCCGGCACCGGCACCCTCAGCCGGGGACGACGGTCACGCCGCGTCCGGATCGTCGAACTCTCCGCCAATGAGGCCCGGCCGGTGCTGCGGGCGTTCCCCACCGAAGTTCCGGTCGGGGTGGCGTTCGCGAAGCGGTCGGGGATGGTGCACGACGGAACGGCTGACGAATTCGAAGCATTGGCGGGGCGGCTCGCCGTCTTCCGCTTCGATCCGGCGTAGCGGCTACCAGACGATGGCCGCCATGTCTCGGTTGTCCGAACACACGCTGCGCACGGCGGCCTCGAGGTCGGCTGCGGTGATGATCTGCAGATCCTCGACGGTCACCGGCCGGCCCGCGCGCTTCTGTGCGACCACCCGGGTGTCACGAAAGCCCTCGGCACGTTCGACGACGTTGCGGGCGAACCGGCCGTTCTGCATGGCGTCGATGCCGTGGCGCCCGCCGGGAGTGGTGTAGTTGCGGATGGTCGTCGCCGCGTCCAGGAACGTTTCGCGGGCGCCATCGTCGAGCAGGCTGGCGCGCGGCGTCGCGTAGCGGTGCGCGATCTCGACGATCTCGGCCGGCGAATAGGACTCGAAGCGCAGCTTGCGGTTGAACCGGCCGGCCAAACCCGGGTTCACGGTGAGGAACGCATCCACCTGGTCTTCGTAGCCCGCCCCGATGAAACAGAAGTCGAATCGGTGGGCTTCCAACGCAACCAGGAGCTGGTTGACGGCCTCCATGCCGATCATGTCGGGCGTGCCGTCCTGGTGGCGCTCGATCAGGGAATAGAACTCATCCATGAAAATGATTCGCCCCAGCGACTTTTCGATCAGCTCGTTGGTCTTGGGCCCCGACTCTCCGATGAAGTGGCCGCAGAAATCCGAACGGCGCACCTCCCGGATCTCGGGGTGCCGCACGATTCCCATGCCGGCATAGATCTTGCCCAGGGCTTCGGCGGTGGTCGTCTTACCGGTCCCGGGCGGGCCGACCAGCAGCATGTGGTTGGTCTGGCCCTCCACCGGCAGACCATGCTCGAGCCGCATCGTCCGCACTTCGAGCTGGTCTTCCAGGGCCGCGACCGCTTCCTTGACGGCGGCCAGTCCCACCTGCTTGGCCAACAGCTTGCGCCCCTCGGCCAACAGCTCGGCGCGCCGATCAGCGGCGGCGTCGTCGTCCAGTTCGTCGCGGCTCTTGGCCGACGAAGCGTCCCACCGGTCGGTGCGGCTCTCGATGGTTTCCTCGTCCGTCACGACCAGGTGCAGGTTCGGGTCGGCCAAGGCTTCCTTGGCCGCCTCGGTCAGGACCCCGTTGATGGTGGCCTTGGAGAGCCAGACCTGGGCCTTGTCCTCCTCGCGCAGCTGCCGGTGCACCATCCCCCGCACATAGGCCAGATCGGCGACCAGGAGCGGAATGTCGGCGGGCCCGATCGATGCCGTCAGCACGTCGGCGTCGAAGCGCGACGACGACTGGGTGTGCCCGATCACGTCGACGCGGTCCAGCCAGTCCAGGGCGACCCGGCCCTGGCCGAGGTGGGCGGCAGCGTGCGCGGCCAGCGCGCAAATCGACGCTGTCACAGCCGACATGACGATGGCATGCGCGGGCAGCTCCTCGGCCGCGGCCAACAGCACGTCGGTCCAGCGCTGCGTGCGGTACATCAAAAACGTCCGGGCCAACTGGTGCCACTGGTAGTTGGTCCACGAGTCCAGTAGGTCACGGTTGGCCAGCAGCTTGTCGGCCTCGGCGTACTCCCCGGCGATCGTCAGCGCGGAGGCCAACGCCAGCCCGACCTGTGAGGCGTCGGTGACGGTGATGCCGATGTAGGGGCCCAGCTGGATCTCTGCGGCCAGCGTCTGCCCGATGCGCGTGGTCTCGCGGTGCAGCCATTCGCTGGTGGCGTAGAGCTGTCGCAACGAGGCCAGGTCATTGTCACCGCACGCGATGCGCCCCAACCACGCGTCGGCCATCGACTGGTCGGCGTCGGTGGCGGCAGCGAACTCGGGCAACGCGGCCGCCCGGCCCTGCCTGCTCTTGATCGCCATGGCACGGTCGAAATGCCTTCGGGCAGTTTGTAAATCACCCATCACGTCCCCCCTCCCGAGCGCCGTGGATATGGTCGCCGGAGTTGCGGGCGGCCGCCTTAGGCCGATTCGAGCTGTCGCCGCAACCACTACGTGCGCTCATCACACTGTGCCTCAAACTCGATTTTTACCGACCCGCTACGTGCCGACCGACATGCTTACCGGCTCAAGACTGACGTAACGGTTCTCGGCGCGGAACATGTCCATCTCGACAAGCCAATTCTCTCCTGCTGCACTGACGTTCACCACCGACGGGCCGATCTGCTCGATGATCACCTCGAAGCCGTGTCGTTGTCCCTCGGAGAGCCCGGTGCCCGCGGGTGCGACCGTGATCACGGTGGCCGGACGCGGAGTGGGTGAGATCGCGGCCTCGATGCTTTCGGCGGCGCCAAAGCTGTTGCCCCGTCGCGCAACATACTCGACCACGCTCACGGTGGTTCGTGGTGCGGGACGCGAGCTGCTTACGACGCTGATCTCCGGCATCCGGACGCTCGCCCAGCGTGACATGTCGCGGGTGTGCACGCAGACCCGCTCACCGGCACCCGCGGTGCGGATCACGAGCCGCTTGGCGATCGGGTCGTCCGCCGCGACGAATACGCGCGACAACTCACCGGCATCGGTGACCGGCATCAGCAGCCGGTCGCCGGTGCTGAGTTTGCCGATCAGCACACCCGACGGCCCGATCTCGATGATCAGTTGTGGTGGTAGCGGGCTGCGCCGAATGCCCCGCAGGTGCGGGAGCGGTCCGCACATGTTCGCGGCCGCCGCGGCCGCTTGCTCGCCGTTGAGCCGGCGCAGGATCACGCTGGGAGGGGTGGGCGCCGGCGTCGGCGTGCGCACGGTGATGGTCGCGGTGCATTCGGCGTCCGGGTAGACCGTCACGTTCTGGATGACTTCGTCGGCGCGCAGCGTCCACGCCTGCGAGAGGTTGCGCGACGTGATCGCCTCGGCCGGGTACGCGTAGGTGGTCATCCAACCCGCCTCTCCGCGTATGGCTTTCCATCTCTGCGTACTGCCCGACACCGCGTCCCACCCGAGCCGGCGATCGAGCTCGACCAGGTCGGTTGCGGTGGCCACCTTTGCCCGCAGCCCTTGGCAGCGCAACAGCCCCGCGATGCGTTGTGCGACCGAAATGGCCGCTGCGCCAACGGTCGTGCGCCAGAACAGGGCCTGGGCGTTGTCGATCACCGCCAGCCGCATGATCAGCCACGTCTCACGGCGGCCCGCGTAGGGCGGCGTTCCGATCTCCGAGTCGTACACCCGCGGAAAGTCCCCGATGGTCCCGTGCCGTGATCCGATCGTGACCACGCTGATCGAATCGAGCTGCAGGCCCAGGGCCTGATGCAGCATCGGCACCAATTCGACAATGTCGAGCACGTTTTCGGTCTCGACGGTCACCGATCCGGTCACCATGGTCGCGCGGTGCCCCCGGCCGAGCAGCTGCACCGCGACCACGGCGATGCCGTCTTGCACGCGGACACCGCCCCCGGACCGGTTGTTGGCCACGGTGATCGGGGCGGCCCAGTCGATCGGACGCCGGCCGCGTCGCCACAACACTGCCCACGACCACGCCGGCTGGCCCCACCAGCGCACGAAGACCAGCGCTATACCCACCACAACGGCGACGGCCGCGCCGATGTAGCCGCCCACCAGCCAGCTGACGAGCGCGAGGAGGAACACGACCCAGACGCCGACCACCCGACGGTTGCTGCCGGGGGTGAACCCGGTCAGGTCGGGCCTCATCGAGCCCTCCGCAATCGCGCCGCGATCGCGGCCACGAGCACACCGGCGGCCACGATCCCCAGGAATCCGATGGCGATGTTGCGTGCCCGGTGGTCGGG
>NZ_NCXM01000062.1 GCF_002104765.1 Mycolicibacterium vulneris | reverse complement strand
ATGTGTATAAGGGCCAGGTCCGACGCCGCCCGAACCGAAGCCGGCGGCCCCGCCCGCCCAGCCGGCCCGGGCGGCGTCGGACACCTCGGCCTTCTTCTCCGCGCGCTCGCGGGAGGCCGACAGCCGCACGGAACCCGGGCAGGACGAGCCGGCCCCGGTGGCGTCCATCCCGTCGGCCCCGAAGGCCCCGGCGGGTCCGGCCGACGACGACGTCATCTACCGGCGGATGCTGTCGGAGATGCTCGGCGACCCGCACGACCTGGTCAACAGCCCGGACCTGGATTGGCAGTCGGTCTGGGACCGTGGCTGGACGCTGGCGGCCGCGGCCGAGGAAAAGCCCGTCGAGGCCCACACCACCGACCACGGCCTGCCGGTGCGCACGCCAGGTGCGCGGCTGGTGCCCGGCGGCGCCAACGGCGCCGAACAGGACGAGCCGGCCGAGCCGGACCAGGGGCTGAACGGCCGATCCCCGTCGCACCGGGAGCCGCAGCACGCGGCCACCGGCCCGTTGGCCCGGGACCCCGAGGCGGTTCGCGCCTCGTTCAGTAGCCATTTCGGTGGCGTGCGCAGCGGACGCTCCCACGCCCGTGAAACCGATCAAGGATCCGACGAGCGATGACCTCCCCCGACAACTCCCTGGACTGGTTGGTGACCAGGTTCGCCCGCGAGGTCCCCGGCGTCGCGCACGCACTGCTGGTATCAGTCGACGGGCTGCCCATCGCCGCCAGCGAGCATCTCCCGCGCGAACGCGCCGACCAACTGGCCGCCGTGGCCTCCGGACTGGCCAGCCTGGCCACAGGCGCCGCGCAGCTGTTCGAGGGCGGCCAGGTGCTGCAGTCGGTGGTCGAGATGCAGAACGGCTACCTGTTGTTGATGCGGGTCGGGGACGGCTCGCACCTGGCGACGCTGGCCGCGACGTCGTGCGACATCGGTCAGATCGGCTACGAGATGGCCGTCCTCGTCGAACGGGTGGGCGGCGTGGTGCAGTCGACCCGCCGGTCGGCCGTGCAGCAGCACTCGTGAGCCGCGATGGACACCCCCCAGAACTGGCCGGCGCACCGTAAGGGGAACCTGGTCCGTCCGTACACCCTGACGTCCGGGCGGACCGACACCAACGTCGACCTTCCCCTCGAGGCGCCGATTCAGACGCTGCAGGCCGGCCTGACGCACCGGTGGCCGCCCAACGACGCGCGAGGCAGAATCATCCGGCTGTGCGTCGACAGCCCGTCGGTCGCCGAAATCTCGGCCCGGTTGGACCTTCCGCTCGGTGTCGCGCGCGTCCTGGTCGGAGATTTGGTGCTGTCCGGCTACCTTCGAGTGCATAAGACGTTGTCTGAGCGTTCCACCAGAGACGAGCGCCACGAACTCATAGGAAGGACACTGCGTGGCTTACGCGCACTCTGACGTGCAGCCCGATTCCGGCACCCATGCGTCGACCAAGATCGTGATCGCCGGCGGATTCGGGGCCGGCAAGACCACCTTCGTCGGGGCGGTGTCGGAGATCATGCCGCTGCGCACCGAGGCGATGCTGACCGACGCCTCGACCGGCGTCGACGCGCTCGAGGCCACCCCGGACAAGCGGACCACCACCGTCGCAATGGATTTCGGCCGGATCACCCTGGCCGAGGACCTGGTGCTCTACCTGTTCGGCACGCCCGGGCAGCGCCGCTTCTGGTTCATGTGGGACGACCTGGTGCGCGGCGCGATCGGCGCGGTCGTGCTGGTCGACTGCCGGCGCCTGCAGGACAGCTTCGCCGCGGTCGACTTCTTCGAGCACCGCAACCTGCCGTTTCTCGTCGCGGTCAACGAGTTCGACGGCGCGCCCCGCTATCCGGTCGCCGAGGTGCGCCAGGCGCTGACCCTGCCGCCGCACATCCCCGTGATCAGCATCGACGCCAGGGATCGCCGGTCGGCGACCGACGCCCTGATCGCGGTCAGCGAATACGCCCTGGCCAGCCTGTCGGCCAATTGACCACGCGGTGGGTCGACCAGGAATTCGAGGGCCACGACTTTACCGACGACGACCTCAGCCGGCTGCAGACCGAGCGGGTCGTGTTCACCGAATGCAACTTCGGCGGCGCCAACCTCGCCGAGTCGCAGCACCGTGGATCGGCCTTCCGTAACTGCACGTTCCGGCGGACGTCGTTGTGGCGCAGCACGTTTTCCCAGTGCAGCATGCTCGGCTCGGTGTTCGTGCAGTGCCGGCTGCGGCCGATCACGTTCGACGAGGTCGACTTCACGCTCGCCGTGCTCGGCGGCATCGACCTGCGCGGCGTCGACCTGAGCGGCTGCCGGCTGCGGGAAACCAGCCTGGTCGAGGCCGACCTGCGCAAGGCAGTGCTGCGGGGCGCGGACCTGCGCGGCGCGCGGACCGCCGGCACCCGCCTGGACGACGCCGACCTGCGCGGCAGCACCGTGGATCCGGCGCTGTGGACCACGGCCTCGCTGGCGGGCGCCCGCGTCGACGTCGACCAGGCCGTCGCCTTCGCACTCGCCCACGGGCTGCGGCTGGATGGGGCTTCGGCCGGATGAGCGATCAGCGGCTGATCGCTCAGCGCCTCAGCCGGATGCGCCACCGCACCAGCGCCGCGTAGGTGACGGTGAGTACCGCGAGCATGCCCATGTCGAACAGCCAGGCCACCGGCGTGTGCTCGAAGTGGCTGTCCCGCGGGCTCTGCGGGCCGGGCGACACCGCCCACAGATCGACCGTCGACCCCTGTGCCGCGTAGCCCCACCGCGAGGGCACCAGCCAGGACAGCTGGTCGAGAAAGATCCGGTGGGTGACAGGCACCATGCCGCCGGAGAGCACCATCTGCATCATCAGCGACACCACCAGCAGCGGCATGATCTGCTCGTTGGAGCGCGCCAGCGCCGAGAGCAGCAGGCCCAGCATCGCCGCCGCGACGCACGTCGCGGCGACCCCCGCGAACAGCTCGAGGGTGGCGTTACCGAGCAGCACCGCCGGCCGCGTCGGCGGCCCCTTGCCCACCACCACGATGGCCGTGGCGATGGCCGCCTGGATGACGGCGAACGTGCAGAACACCGCCACCTTGGCCAGCAGATAGGCCGTGCTCGACAGGCCGACCGCCTGTTCGCGCCGGAAGATCGGCCGCTCGCCGATCAGGTCGCGGATGGTCAGCGCGGTACCCATGAACGCGGCCGCCATGGTGAGCAGGGTCAGGATCATTCCGGCCTCGCCGGCCGACTCGCTCATCGGATCGGCGTAGCCGAAACCGACGCTGCCGGGCACGGTCAGCGACAGCGCGCCCATCACGAACGGCAGCACCGCCAGGAACAGGAAGTAGGCGCGGTCGGAGATCACCAGCCGGACCTGGCGGCGGGCGATCGTGGAGAACTGGCGGCGCTTGCTGGTGCGCGCCGGGACGCCCAGCTCGGCCGGCGCCTCGGTCAGCGTGGGCGGCGGCGGTCTGTTCTGCGCGAGGAAGCGGCGATTGGCCTCGTCCGGATTCGCGCCCACCTTGGCGAAGATGTGCGCCCAGTTGGTGGTGCCCATGGCCCCGCCGATCTGGCCGGGCGGGCCGAGGTACGCCGTCTTGCCGCCCGGCGCCATCAGCAGCACCTGGTCGCAAACGTCGAGGTAGGTCAGCGAGTGCGTGACCACCAGCACGACGCGGCCGGCGTCGGCGAGCTGCCGCAGCATGGTCATGACCTGTAGATCCAGCGCCGGGTCCAGGCCGGACGTCGGTTCGTCGAGGATCAGCAGCGACGGCCCCGTCAGCAGTTCCAGGGCCACCGACGCGCGCTTGCGCTGACCGCCGGACAGGTTGTCGACCCGGGTGTTCGCGTGCTCGGTCAGGCCCAGCTCGTCGAGGACCTGGGCGACCACCTGCTTGCGGTCGGACTTGCTGGTGTCGGGCGGCAGGCGCAGCTCGGCGGCGTAGCCGAGCGCCTGGCTGACCGTCAGCTGCCGGTGCACGACGTCGTCCTGCGGGACCATCCCGATCCTGGTGCGCAGCGAGGCGTACTCGGTGTGGATGTTGTGGCCCTCGAAGGTGACCGAGCCCGACGACGGGGTGGCGTACCCGGCGATCAGCCGCGACAGCGTGGTCTTGCCCGCGCCCGACCCACCGATCAGCGCGGTCAGCGTGCCGGGCCGGGCGACGAACGAGATCCGCTCCAGCAGGTTCTTGCCGTCGACGCCGAAGTTGACCTCGCGCACCTCCAGGCCGCCGGCCCGGGTCGCCGCCTCCTGGCGGCGAACCAGCATCCCGTTGTGGAACACCAGGTCGACGTTGCCGATCGTCACCACGTCGCCGTCGGACAGCACCGCGGACCCGACCCTGACACCGTTGACGAAGGTGCCGTTGCTGCTGTTCGCGTCGCGGATCTCGGCGCCGCTCGGGGTCGGGTTCAGGAAGGCGTGATGGCGTGAGGCCAGCACGTCGGGCACGACGATGTCGTTGTTGAGCGCGCGCCCGATCCAGGCGGCGCGGCCGGCCTGCGGCCGGACCTCGGAGTCGGATCCCGGGACGCCGACCCATGTGGTCGGGAACTCGCCGGCGTCTGCGGCGCGGGCGGCCTGGGTGGGCGGGTTCAGCGCGACGGGGTGCGGCCCGGACTGCGGTACGGCGCGGGTCGCGCTGTCCGGCGGGACGATCGGAGCGGCCGACCTGCGCTGGGCCTCACGCCGGGGGAAGGGGCGCGACGACGGCGGCGCGGGCGGTCGTGGCGGAGGCGCAACCGGTCGGGACGGGGCCGGCGCCGGGCGCGGGCCAGTCGCCGGCGCGGCGGGACGCGCGGTGATGATCGGGATCGACTTCGTGGTCGGCGGCAGCAGTCCGACGCTGCCCGTGTGTTGGCCCACTTCGAACGTGATCCGCGGGCCGTCGGGCTTGCCGATGTTGATCGTTTGGCCGTCGTGGATGTCGACGACCGGCACCCGCTGGCCGTCCAGGTAGATGCCGTTGAGCGAGTTGTTGTCGACGGCCAGCCACCGCCCCTGATCGAAGCGCAGCAGCACGTGCGCGCGGGCGATCAGTGGATGCGCCACGCGCAGGTCGGCGCGCAGGTCGCTGCCCACGACCACGTCACGGCCGGCGGCGAAACTACCTTCGGAGCGGTCAGATCGAGCCGTCAGCACGGGCTGCGCAGGTCGAGTCATCGCATCCAGGGGGTCGAGGTTTGGGGCGCCGGCCTAGCGTTTCAGCCGGATATGCCAGCGGACGATCGCGGTGTAGCCGATCGACAGCGCGGCGAGCATGAACATGTCGAACACGAAAATGTGCTTGGAGTGTTGCCAGATCGGGTCGTTGGTCGGGATCTGCTTGACCTTCACCAGCGACGGGAAGTCGATCGAGGACGCGCCCGCCGCGTAGCCCCACCGGGCGGGCGTCAGCCACGCCATCTCCTCGAGGCCGAAGCGCTGATACACCGGGATCATTCCGCTGGAGAACACCAGCTGGGACATGATCGACACCACCAGCAGCGGCATGATCTGCTCGTTGGACTGCGCCAGCGCCGACAGCAGCAGGCCGAGCATGGCCGACGCCACACAGGTGCCCGCGACGGTGACGAACAGCGAGAAGGTGGAGTTGCCGAAGAACTGCGGATGCGCCGTCGGCGCGCCCTTACCCAGCCGCACGATGATGGTCGCGATCGCCGCCTGGCCCGTGGCGAAGACGCAGAACACCGCGATCTTGGCCAGCAGATAGGCGGTGGTGGACAGCCCCACCGCCTGTTCTCGCTTGAAGATGGCGCGCTCGCCGATCAGGTCGCGGATGGTCAGCGCGGTGCCCATGAAGACGGCACCGATGTTCAGCAGCACCATGATGTACTGCGGCTGCGTCGGCGCGGGACCCATCGGATCGGCCGGACCCAGGCCTGGGTGCGGGCCCTTCACCGTCAGCGACAACGCGCCGATGAGGAACGGCAGGATCGCCAGGAAGATGGTGTAGCCGCGGTCGGACACGACCAGGCGGACCTGGCGCCGGGCGATCGTGGACAACTGCCGCAACAGGTCGGTCTGGGGTGGTTCGCCCAGATCCGCCGGGCTCTCCGGGGTCGGTGGCTGCGACGACTGCTGGTTGCGCTCCTTGAAGCGGCGGTTGGCCTCGTCCGGGTCGGCGCCTACCTTGGCGAAGATGTCGGCCCAGTTGCGCGTCCCCATGGCGGACTCGACCTGGTCGGGCGGCCCGCAGAACGCGGTCTTCCCGCCGGGCGCGACGAGCAGGATCTGATCGCACACGTCCAGGTACGACACCGAGTGGGTCACCACCAGCACCACGCGGCCCGCGTCGGCCAGCTGGCGGAGCATCAGCATGACCTGACGGTCCAGCGCCGGGTCCAGACCCGACGTCGGCTCGTCGAGCAGCAGCAGCGACGGCTGGGTGAGCAGCTCGAGGGCGACCGAGGCGCGCTTGCGCTGGCCGCCGGAGAGCTTGTCGACCCGCGTGTCGGCGTGCTGGGTCATGTCGAGTTCCTCGAGCACCTGCGCGACGACGCGGGCCCGTTCGTCTTTGCTGGTGTCCGGCGGCAGGCGCAGCTCGGCGGCGTAGTTCAGGGCCTGGTTGACCGTGAGCTGGCGGTGCACCACGTCGTCCTGCGGGACCATGCCGATCCTGCTGCGCATGGAGGCGTACTCGGTGTGGATGTTGTGGCCCTCGAAGGTCACGTTGCCCGAGGTCGGACTGGTGTAGCCGACGATCAGCCGCGACAGGGTGGTCTTGCCGGCGCCCGACCCACCAATGATGGCGGTTAGGGTTCCGGGCCGGGCGGTCAGCGAGATGTGGTCGAGCAACTGCTTGCCGTGGTCGACGGTGTAGCAGACGGAGTTGACTTCCAGGCCGCCGGTGCGCGTCGCCGCCTCGGTGCGCCGGACCAGGCTGTCGCCGGTGAACACCAGGTCGACGTTGCCGATGGTGACCACGTCGCCCTCGGTCAGCACAGCCGAGCCGACCCGGACACCATTGACGAAGGTCCCGTTCACGCTGTGCGCGTCGCGGATCTCGGTGCCCAGCGGCGTCTGGATCAAGAAGGCGTGGTGACGCGAGGCCAGGACGTCCTGAATGACGATGTCGTTGTCGGTGGCCCGGCCGATGGTCTGTGACCCGGCCGGCTTCTGGATCGCGCCGGACCGCGACGGCAGCAGCGCCTGGAACATCTTCGTTGCCAGGTTTGCCACCTCGGGCGGCTTGGCGGAGGTGGGGGCCATCCGGGTGTGCGGGCTGGCCGAGACGGCCGGCATGTGCGCCAGCGGCGCGGCGTTGTGCGG
>NZ_NCXM01000061.1 GCF_002104765.1 Mycolicibacterium vulneris | reverse complement strand
ATCGACGTGAACGCAGCGGGTTTCGCCAACCCCGCCCGATTACCCAACGCATCCAACCGGGCACGCTCCGCCTCATCGAGAACATCGATGGAGGACAGCCGGCGGTTGGGGTCGGCCGTCATGGCCATCAACACCCGTGCCAATCGTGCGGTCAGTGCCTCGATGGTGTCGGGGTCGAACACGTCGGTGCGAAACTCCACTGCTCCGCCGATCCCGGCGGGCTCACCGGCTTCGGTGAAGCGCTCGGCCAACGAAAAAGCCAAATCCATTCGGGCGGTGCGGGTATCCACCGGCAGCGACGTGACCCGCAAGCCTGCGAGGGCCGGCATCGCGGGCTCTTGCTGCCAGGCCAACGCCACTTGGATCAGCGGATGATGTGCCAGCGACCGCGACGGGTTGAGGCGCTCCACGAGCACTTCGAAGGGCACGTCGTGGTGTTCGTAGGCGGCCAGGCTGCGCTCGCGCACCTGGTCCAAAAACTCGGTGACGGTGGGGTCCCCCGACACGTTGACGCGTAGCACCAGAGTGTTGACGAAGAAGCCCACCAATTGATCTAGCGCCGGGTCACCCCGTCCGGCGATCGGGAAGCCCACCGCCACGTCGGAATTGGCGCTGATCTTCGACAGCAGCACGGCCAGCGCGGCCTGCACCACCATGAAGCTGGTCGCGTTGTGTGCGCGGGCCACTCGGGCAATCTGCTGCTGCAGCTGCGCCGGCCAGTCCACCGTCACGGTGGCGCCGTGCTGATCGGCCACCGGCGGGTAGGGCCGGTCGGTGGGCAGCTGCAGGCGCTCGGGCAGGCCGGCCAGTGCCTGTTCCCAATAGGTCAGCTGCGCGCCGATGCGGCTTTGCGCGTCGGCCAGATCACCCAGCTGGGCGCGCTGCCACAGCGTGTAATCGATGTACTGCACCGCCAACGGCGACCACTCCGGTGCGTGCCCGCCGCGCCGGGCCGCATAGGCCTGCCCCAAATCCTGGATCAGCGGCGTCATCGACCAGCCGTCGGCGGCGATGTGGTGCACCACGGCCACCAGCACATGCTCGTCATCGGCGAGACGGAAAAGTGTTGCCCGCAAGGGGATCTCAGTGGCCAGATCGAAGCTGTGCCGCGCCACCGCCCCGATGGCCTCGTCCAGCTGATCTGCAGACCAGCCGCCGGCGTCGACAACAACCCAATGCCAGTTGGCCCGCTCGGCAGCGACGACGGTCTGCTGGGGGATCCCCTCGGGCGCCACAAACCGGGTGCGCAGGCTCTCTTGGCGGCTCACCACGTCGGCCAGCGCCGCACCCAACGCCTCGGCATCCAGGTATCCGCCCAGCCGCAACGCCGCCGCCATGTTGTAGACGGGGGAGGGGCCCTGCAACTGGTCAAGGAACCACAACCGCTGCTGGGCGTACGACAATGGCACCACAGACGGACGCTGCATCGGCACCAATCGCGCCCGCGCACCGGCACCCTCACCGACGCGCAGCGCCAGCTGGGCCACCGTGGGCGCCTCGAACACCGTGCGCACCGACAGGTCGGCGTCCAGGCCGGTGTTGATCGCGGCGATCAGGCGCATCGCCGACAGCGAGTCCCCGCCCAAATCGAAAAACGAGTCGTCCGTTCCGACCCGCTGGGCCCCGAGCACGTGCGCGTAGATGCCGGCCAGGATCTCTTCAACCGGGTTGGCCGGGGGCCGGTATCGACTCGCGGTGTATTCGGGCGCGGGAAGCGCGCGGGTGTCGAGTTTGCCGTTGGGGGTCAGCGGCAGTGTCTCGATGGCCATGACCGCGGCCGGCACCATGTAGGCCGGTAACCGCTCGGCCAGCTGAGCGCGGAGGTCGGTGGGGTCGGCGGTGCCGGTGATGTAGGCGAAGATGCGCTTGTCACCGGGGCGGTTTTCGCGGGCGACGACGACCGCTTGGTCGACGCCGTCCAGGCTGGTCAGGGCGGCCTGGATTTCGCCGAGTTCGATGCGGTAGCCGCGGATCTTGACCTGTTCGTCGGCGCGCCCGATGAATCGCAGTTGCCCATCGGCGCGCCAGTGCACCAGATCCCCGGTGCGATACATCCGTGCCCCCGGTCCGCCGAACGGGCTTGCCACGAACCGCGATGCCGTCAACGCGGCCCTACCGAGGTAGCCGACCCCGACGCCGGCACCGGCGACATACAACTCGCCGACCACCCCGGTCGGCACCGGACGCAACCACCCATCCAGTACAAACAACGCCGCGCCCGGTACGGGTGCACCGATCGGCGGCGCCCCTGCCCCCGATTTCAGCGGCGGAGTCCTGGACGCACACACCGTGGTCTCCGTCGGGCCGTAGGCGTTGACCACCACCCGTCCGGGAGCCCACCGATCCGCCACCTCGGCCGGGCACGCCTCACCCGCCAGCAGCAACGCCGTCGAATCCAGCCCCTCCGGTGACAGTGCCCGCACCGCCGACGGAGTCTGACTCCAGAAGCTGACCTGCTCAGCAACCAGCAAGGCGTGGAAGTCCTTCGGTGAACTCGTCACCGAGTCGGGCACCACCACCAGGCGGCCACCGGTGAGCAATGCGCCCCAGACCTCCTCGGCTGAGGCGTCGAAGGCCAAGGAATGCCACTGTGCCCAAACTCCCGCCGCCGGCAGTCCGACATAGAGCGATGCCAGCAGCTGGGTCAGGTTGTGGTGGGTGATGGCTACCCCTTTGGGCGTGCCGGTGGTGCCCGAGGTGTAGATCAGGTAGGCGATATCGTCGGGAGCCGGCCCCGGCAACGCCGTGCTGGGTTGAGCGTCCACCCGTGGATCGGCGATATCGATGACCGTCACGCCGTACCCGTCAAGCCGCGCTCGCAGCCCGTCTGTGGTGATCGCAGCCGTCGGCGCGGCATCGGCAATCATGAATCCGATCCGCGCCGCCGGCAGCGCGGGTTCGATCGGCAGGTAAGCCGCCCCAGTTTTGAGGACGGCCAGCATCGCCACGACCGCCTGAGCCGAACGCTCCACCAGCAGCGCCACATACTCACCGGGCCCAGCCCCATGGTCGGCGAGCAGATGCGCCAACCGGTTAGCGGCCTCATCAAGCTCGCGGTAGGTCATCGAGTTGCCCTCGAACGTCACCGCCACCGCCTCGGGAACGCAGGCCACCTGGTCGGCGAACAGCGCCGGAACCGACATCGGTGGCGGCCCTGACCAGGTCAGCACGCCGCGGTTGCCGAACTGGTCCAGCTGGGCGTGCTCATCCTCGTCAACCAGATCCACCGACGACAACGACCGGCCCGGATCGGCGGTCATCGCCACCAACAGTCGCAGTAACCGGTCCATGAGCGCCTGGACGCTGTCCGGCGGCAACACACCGGTGGCGTACTCGACACGAAGCTCGAGTTCGTTGCCCGGGCGGATTGCCATCGTCAGTGGATAGTGGGTGGATTCGCGACCGTGGACCTCGGTGATGGCCAACCTGTTGATGCCGGACAACGTGCTGGTGTCGACGGGGTAGTTCTCGTAGACGAACAGGGTGTCGAACAGCTGGTCATGGCCGGTGATGCGGTGGATCTCGCTGAGTGCCAGATGTTGATGGTCCAGTGTCTCGTTGTGGGCGGATTGCAGTTGGTCGAGCAGGTCGGCGTGGGTGGTGGTGGCGACGACGGTCGCGCGGACCGGCACGGTGTTGATCAACAGGCCCACCATCGAGTCCGCGCCCACCACTTCGGTCGGTCTGCCCGAGACCACGGCGCCGAAGGCAACGTCGTGCTGGCCGGTCAGCCACATCAGCAGCTGCGCCCAGGCGGCTTGGAGCACCGTGTTGACGGTGGTGTGACTGGAGCGCGCCAGCTCGCTGACGGCCCGGGAGGTCTGGGCCGACACCCGGAACGACTCGACACTTCGGCCGCCAAGGTCTAGCCGGTCCGGCGGGCCGACCAGGGTGGGGGCCTCGAAGCCGGCCAGCACCTTGCGCCAGGCCACCTCGGCGGCGTCGAGATCTCGACCGGCCAGCCAGGTGACAAAGCTGCGATACGGCGCGGGGGCGGGCAGGTGCTGAGAGTGGTAGCTGGCGAATATTTCGCTGAGCAGGATCGGCAGCGACCAACCGTCCATCACTATGTGGTGGAAGGTCAGGATGAACCGGTGCCGGTCGTCGCCGGTACGGACCAACGCGGCCCGGAACGCCGGCCCGTCGGCCAGCTCGCACACGGCGGCGCGTTCCTCGGCGCAGACGCGTTGGACTTGCTCATCGGCATCGCCGGAGTCGAATTCCAAGTGCCGCCACCCTGGCGCGGGATCGGCCGGGATGACCTGCACCGGCTCGCCGAACTTCACGTGGAAGCGGGCCGCCAGATGCGGATGACGGTTGATCACCGTGTGTACCGCTGCGCGCAGCCGGCGGACGTCGAGGGCACCGCTGAACGTGGTGTCCAGCTGCACCGCATACACGTCGTCGGTCGACTGCGCGGTTCTGGCGTGGAAGAGCAGTCCTTGCTGCAAGGGGGTCAAGGGCAGCACGTCGGCGGTCGGTTGCTGCCTTTGGAGCTCATCGATTTGGTGTTGCGCCAGTCGCGCCGGCGCGATATCCGACGGCGTGAGCCCACCGCCACCGTCGCGCACATGGGCACAGATGCCCGTCAGGGCGTCGAACCAGAGCTGGGCCAGGACGCTCACCTGGGAGTGGTCCAGTGCCGAGGGCGCCCAGGTCCACGTGGCATGCACGCTCGCGCCGGCCTCGGTTTCCACCGTGCCCGCATTGAGTTCGACGGTGTGGGCCAGTGGAATGGGCACCGCGGCGGCGGCGCCGGTGAGCGTGACGCCGTCCGGGCCGATCCGCCACATATCGTCGGAGAGTTCGGCCGCCGCGGCACCTAGCCGTCCCAGGTAGTTGAAGCCGATCGGTGGGTCGGACTCGGGCAGGTCGGCGTCGGGGTTGAGGTAGCGCAGCAGGCCGTAGGTCAGGGGCTCGGGTAGGGCGCGCAGTTGTTCTTTGGCGTTTTTGATGACGGTGCCCAGGGCGGGTGCGCCGGTGATCACCTGGGCCCAGGGCAGCCCGCCGACGGTCAGTGCGACGGGGTATTTGGTGGTGAACCATCCCACGGTGCGTGACAGGTCCAGTTCGGCGGCCAGTTCTTCGGCGCGGCCGTGGCCTTCCACGTCGATGCCGATCGGTGTGTCGCCAGTGCCCAGGTATTGTGCCCAGGCCAACCCGAATGCGATGAGCAGGATGTCGTGGATCCCGGCGTGAAACGCCGCGGGGACTTCGGCGAGCAGGGTTTGGGTGGTCTCGGTGTCCAGCTGCACGCTCAGCTGTCCGGCATTGGCGTAGGTGTCGACCTCGGGTTGTACTTCGGGCAGCCCCAGCGGGGCGTTGGCGATTTGTCGCCAGGCCTGTGCCGTGTTGATCACGGTGGTGGTGTGGGCGTGTTCGGCCAGCAGCGCCGACCACCGGGCGAACGAGGTACCGCCCGCCGGCAGGGCAACGGGCTGGCCGCCGCGGTATTGGGCCCAGGCGATGTTGAGGTCTTCCAACAGGATTCGCCAGGACACCCCGTCGATGGCCAGGTGGTGAATGATCACCGCCAACTGCCCGGTGGCGGCCGCCCAGACCGCACGCAGCACGTTGCCGGTGGCCGGGTTCAGCCGGGCCCGCGCCGCCACCACGGCCTCGTCAGACAGCGCGTCCACCGCTTGCAGGCATTCGCGCGCATTGACTGCACCGGCCGCGGGCACGGTCAACGCCCACCCGCCGGCGTCGTCGTCGACGCGTAGCCGCAACATGCCATGCCGATCCAGCAACGCCTGCAACACGATCACCACGTCGGCCTCGGTGACTCCCACCGGTGCCTGCACGACGACGGTCTGGTTGAACTGTTCCACCGGCCCATCCACGCCGGCCAGCCAGCGCATGATGGGGGTCGCTGTCACCGGCCCGATGCCCTCATCAACGGGTCTGTCCGAATCGTCGGCCACCGTGGCCACCGTGGCCACCCGGGCCAGCCGGGCCACGGTCTGCTCGACGAAGATGTCGCGCGGTCGACAGATCAGCCCCGCGGCGCGGGCGCGGGCGACCACCTGCATCGACGAGATGCTGTCCCCGCCCAGGTCGAAGAACGAGTCGTCGACCCCGACCCGGTCCAAGCCGAGTACCTGGGCGTAGATGCCGGCCAGGAGTTCTTCGACCTGGGTGTCCGGGGAGCGGTACTGGCCGGTGGCATATTCGGGTGCCGGGAGTGCGCGGGTGTCGAGTTTGCCGTTGGGGGTGAGCGGCAGCGCCTCGAGGGCCACGATCGCGGCGGGCACCATGTACGGCGGGAGCCGTTCGCCCAGCTGGGTGCGGAGGCCGGTCGGGTCGGCGGTGCCGGTGATGTAGCCGACCAGGCGCTTGTCGCCGGGCCGGTCCTCGCGGGTGATCACCGCCGCCTGCTCGACCCCGTCCAGTGTGGCCAAGGCGGTCTGGATTTCGCCGAGTTCGATGCGGTACCCGCGGATCTTGACCTGCTCGTCGGCGCGGCCGAGGTAGTGCAGTTGGCCATCAGGACGCCACCGCACCAGATCCCCGGTGCGATACATCCGTGCCCCCGGCCCGCCAAACGGGCACGCCATGAACCGCGACGCGGTCAACCCCGGCCGACGCACGTAGCCCACGCCCACCCCGCGACCGGCGATGTACAACTCACCGACCACCCCGGCCGGCACCGGGCGCAACCACGCATCCAGCACGAAGAACGCCGCCCACGCGATCGGCGAGCCGATCGGCGGTGCCCCCGACTCAGCCGCAATCGGCGCACTCTTGGACGCCCACATCGTCGTCTCGGTCGGACCGTAGACGTTCACCATCACCCGCCGGGGCGCCCACCGCTCCACCAGCTCGACCGGGCAGGGCTCGGCACCGATCACCAACGCCGCCGACTCCAAGCTCTGCGGTGGCAGCATCGCCACCGCCGACGGCGTCTGGGTCAGAACGGTGACCCGTTCGTCGACCAACAACGCGTGAAAGTCCTCCGGTGAGCGGGCCACCGAATCGGGCACCACCACCAGCCGCCCCCCGAACAGCAGCGCACCCCAGATCTCCCATACCGAGAAATCGAATGCGTAGGAATGAAATTGCGTCCACACCTGGTGGGGCGCCAACTCGATGCCGATGTCCAGCGCGTCGAACATCTGGGTGACGTTGTGGTGGGTGACGGTCACCCCCTTCGGCACCCCGGTGGTGCCTGAGGTGTAGATGATGTGCGCCAAATCATCGGGAGCCGGAACCGACATCGCGGTATCGGGTTGGGCGTCGATGCGAGGGTCATTGATGTCGATGACCGCCAGCTCATATCCCGCCACGCGCGAGCGGAGATCGGCCGTGGTGAGCGCAGCGATCGGCGCGGCATCCGTGATCATGAACTCGATCCGTGCGTCGGGCAGCGCCGCATCAATCGGGAGATACGCCGCCCCGGACTTCAGCACCCCCAGGATCGCGACGATCGCCTCGGCCGAACGTGAAAACAGCAGTGCGACAGACTGTCCCGGCCCCACACCCTGGCCGGCCAGCAGATGCGCCAACCGATTCCCGGCCCGCTCCAACTCGAGGTAGGTCATCGACCGGCCATCGAAAGTCACCGCCACCGCCTGCGGGGCCTTGGCCACCTGCTCGGCGAACACCTCCGGAATCGACAGGGGCGTAACGGGTTGAGTCAAGGCCACGCGGTTACCGATCGCATCCAGACGCGCATGCTCCGCTTGATCGAGAACATCGATCGAGGACAGCCGGCGGTCGGGGTCGACCGTCATGGCCACCAACACCCGCTCCAACCGCCCGATCAACGCCTGGATGCTGTCGGGGTCAAACACATCGGTGCGAAACTCCACCGTTCCGCCGATCCCGGCGGGCTCACCGTCCTCCGTGAATCGTTCAGCCAAAGAGAACGCCAAATCCATACGGGCGGTGCGGGTATCTACCGGCAGCGACGTGACCCGGAGGTCCTCCAACACCAGTTGCGCCGCGGGATCGCTGTTGCCGGCGAACTGCCATCCCACCATCACCTGAATCAGCGGATGATGAGCCAACGACCGGGACGGGTTGAGACGCTCGACGAGCACTTCAAAGGGCACATCCTGGTGTTCGTAGGCGGCCAGGCTGCGTTGTCGCACCTGGTCCAAAAACTCGGCGACGGTGGGATCCCCGGACACATCGACTCGTAGCACCAGGGTGTTGACGAAAAAACCCACCAATTCGTTCAGTGCGGGGTCGCGTCGCCCGGCGATCGGGAACCCCACCGCCACATCGGAACTGGCACTGATCTTCGACAACAGCACCGCCACTGCTGCCTGCATCATCATGAAGCTGGTCGCCTTGTGCTCCCGAGCTGCCCGCGCTACCTGCTGCTGCACCTCGGGCGGCCACTCCAACACCACGCTGGCTCCGCGCTGATCGGCCACCGGCGGGTACGGCCGATCGGTGGGCAGTTGCAGGCGCTCGGGCAGGCCGGCCAGCGCCCGCTGCCAGTAGTCCAGTTGCGCAGCGATGGGGCTGCTGCTGTCCTCGAGATCACCCAGCTGGGCGCGCTGCCACAGCGTGTAATCGACATACTGCACCGCCAAGGCCGGCCAGTCGGGTGCGAGCCGGGCAGACCGGCGGGCATAGGCCACCCCCAGATCGCGGATCAGCGCGGCGATCGACCAACCGTCGGCGGCGATATGGTGCAGCACGGCCACCAACACATGTTCGTCGGCGGCGAGGCGGAAAAGTGTTGCCCGCAAAGGGATCTCAACGGCCAGGTCGAAACCGCGGCGCGCCACCGCCCCGATGGCTTCATCCACCCGGGCGGCCGGCCAGCCGCCGGCGTCGACAACGTCCCAACCGAAGTCGGCCTGCTCGGCGGCAACGACCAGCTGCTGGGGGACGCCCTCCGGCGCCACGAACAGCGTGCGCAGGCTCTCATGACGTCCCACCACGTCGGCTAGCGCCGTGCGCAACTCCTCGGTCTCGAGGAGTCCGTTCAACCGCAACGCCGCCGCCATGTTGTAAACCGGGGAGGGCCCCTGCAGCTGGTCGACGAACCACAACCGTTGCTGGGCGAACGACAACGGCACCACTTCGGGCCGCTCCATCGGCACCAACGGCTGAAGCCGGCGCGAACCCACACCGATGCGGAGCACCAATTGGGCGACGGTCGGTGCCTCGAACACCGCGGGTACCGCGAGATCGGCATCCAGTGCGGTGTTGATCGACGCGGACAAGCGCATCGCCAGCAGCGAATCCCCGCCCAGGTCGAAGAAGGACTCGTCGACCCCGACCCGGTCGAGGGCCAGAACGTCGGCATAGATGCCGGCCACAATCTCCTCGACCGCACTGCCCGGGGCTCGGTAACCATCAACGTCCTGGGACTCGGGTGTGGGCAGGGCGTGGGTGTCGAGTTTGCCGTTGGGGGTGAGTGGGAGGTGGTCGAGGGCCACGATCGCGGCGGGGATCATGTAGGG
>NZ_NCXM01000060.1 GCF_002104765.1 Mycolicibacterium vulneris | reverse complement strand
GGGGTGGGTGGCTTTGGGGGTCAGGATGCGGTGCGGGTCGGCTTCGGCGGTGGAGACGTAGAGGTGGTTTTCGGTGCGCCCGCGGGTGAGCGCGACGTAGAGCTGTTGGCGCGAGAGGCGGTCGGAGCCGACGATGTGGCAGGTGCCTTCGGTGTCGCGGCCGCCGGCGGTCATGCCTTGGGCGGCGTTGATGGTGCTGGCGTAGCCCAGGGTGGTGTAGGTGGTGACGTAGCGGGCGGGCAGGCGTACCGGGGTGGCCGGGCCGCGCAGCGGCACGACGGTGATCGAGCCGTCGTCGTGCACGGTGCGGATGATCCAGCGGTGACCGTTTTTGACCCAGGCGCCGTGCGTGGTGGTGCGTAGCCAGCGGGCGTTTTTGCGGGTGGCGACCCAGTCGCCGGCAGAGGCGGTCAGTCCGTCGGCCAGCGTGACGGTAGCCGCCGATTGGTCATCGCCTGAGGAGTTGGCCGCGGTGGTGGTGGCGTGGGTGAGCCGGTCGAGGCGGGCGCGTTCGTTGAGCGTGGCGACCAGGTCGTTGGTGGGGGCTAACAGGATGGAGTCGCGGCCGGCGGCGCGGTCGGCGGCCCACGCGGTGTAGGCCAGGTCGGCGGCGGTGGCATCGGCGCCGACGTGGACGCGGTGGTGGTCGATGTAGAAGCCAATTCCGGCGGGATCTCCAGAACGGATGGCCAGGCTGGCGGCGGCTTCGGCTTTGCCGGTTTCGGGGTGGGTGAAGCGCACGACGGTGCTCAAGGTGACGGTGTCGTGGCGCTCGGCGAGGTCGCGTAGGACACCTCCGGCTGAGACCGAGGCGAGTTGTTGGTCGTCGCCGATGAGGCGCACGCTGGCCCCGCGCGCCAGGGCGTGGGCGATGAGGGTGTCGAGGTCTGCGGTGGAGGCCATGCCGGCTTCGTCGACGATGAGCAGGGTGTCTGAACCGATGCGGTCGAACCATTGTCGGGCGGGGTCGTCGGCGTCGGCGGGGGGGTGGTGGCCGGTGTCGGCGAGCTGGATGAGTTTGGCGATGGTGTCGGTGGGGGAGGCGAGGTCTTGGGCTAGGACTTCGGCGGCGCCGGCGGTGGGCGCCAGCCCGATGACGGTGCCGCCGCTGTTGCGCCAGGCGGCCGCCAGGGCGGTCATGGCGGTGGTTTTGCCGGTGCCCGCGGGGGCGAGCGCGAGTTGCAGGCGGGCACCGGAGGCGGCCATGTCGCGCACCATGGCGGCTTGCCCGTGGTTGAGTTCTAGGCCGTGGTTGGCATGTGTTTCGGCCAGCGCTAAACCGATGCTGGTGTCATCGACGGTGCGCCCGTTGCGCAGGGTGGCTGCGGCCAGGATGCGCCGTTCGGCGGCCATGATGGCCGCACTGGTGTAGACGGTGGTGTCATGGCGGGTGTAGACGCTGGAACCGTCGCGCCGCCGCAGCGGCACTGGTTCCTGTTTTTCGGTGTCAGCGTGGCTGCTCAAGGTGATGCTGTGCGCGCCAAGCGCACTGGCGACGATGCGGTTGACCAACTCGGGTCCGCCGGGGTGGTTGGCGTAACGCAGGGCGCGTTGGGCTTGAGCTCGAACATGGTTGACCGTCCAGGTGGCCCGGTTTTCGGCGACGGTGGCGATAACGGCGGCGGCCTGCTCGTCGACCCAGTCCTCGGTGATCTCGACCTGGTGGGACAGGCCCTGATTGGTGACGTCGGCGATCATGGCCGTCAGCGCGCGCTGGCTACCGAGGACCTCGACGGCTTGGACACGCCACAGGTGGCGCTGCTCGCCCAGCGAGCGTGGTTCGTGCTTGGCTTGGCGTGTTTCCAAGGTGGCTTGTTGGGACAATGCAAGCATCTCGACCACGGTGGGTTCACGGCCGTGGGTGGTGTGGAAGTGCTTGGCCAGCTGGCCCACGCGGTGGTCGATAGCCGAGCTGCGTGAGGAGTATTTTTCGATCAGCTCAGTGAGCATGCCCACGAGTTCACGCACCGGCCGTTTGCCGGGTTTGGCGGTGGTTTCGGCGAAGCGCACGCCGAGGTTGGCCACGAGCAGGGCCTCGATGCGGGTGTTGTACAGCTCGGAGGCCGCGACCGTGGCGTGATGTAGGGGGGTGCCGTCTAAGGCTAGCCAGCGCGGGATGCCATCGGCGCCGAAGGCTTGCACTTTGTTGCTGATCACCAGGTGGGTGTGCAGGTTGGGATCACCGGCGCGGCTGTCGCGGTGATCGAAGGCGGCGGCGATCAATCCGGTGGTGTTGACCTGAGCAACACCGTGGGCGCCCAAGCGCGAAAATGCGGCGTGTTCTTCGAGGAATTCGAGTGTTTCGGCCACGGCCTGGCGGTGGCATTCCTCGATCGCGCGCGCGATCGGGGTCGGCGCGATCGCCCATAATGCTGAGACGGATTTGACCGGGGTGAAGGTGAGGTCGTAGCCGGCCACGGCGGTGGTGGCTGCCCGTGAATTGCGCGCGATGAATCCCGACAGTTCCCGGTCATCGGCGGGCGGGCGAGCGTGTTTTTCGGTGAACATGTCGCGCCCTAGTGCGGTGCGGATGCGGGCCCGCACGTCGGCGGCGATGCTGTCGTGTTCACTGTTGCCGACGGTGATGTTGTAGTCGCGGTAGGCCTGGCGCAACCGGGTGACGAACTGGTTTTCGGTGTTATTGATGGCAAACGGGCGACCCAGGCGTGCCGCCGCGAGTGCGCCTGTTTGGCCGAGGCCAAATCCGGTCAAGTGCTTGGTGATTCGATCGGCGTTGGGATGCAAGCCTTCCCCGAAGAGGGCTTTCATTTGGTCTTCATTGACCTGCGATCCCTCCACGACCTCCCACAGCTCGGCGACGCTGGGGTCCGCGGGGTTACGTGCGATGGGTTGGCCGAGGGCGGTGAGACCTTGGCCCATCCACACGCCTGGGGATTCACCTTTGGTGCTGTAGTAGTCGCTGAGGCTGGGGCGCCCGCGCTCGGTGGCATCTGATGCGGCGACTTGCCGTATCAGATACATGTAGCCGTCGCCGGCGGTCAGCTTATGCAAGCCCATCACCGCGACATCACCACATATCAACTTTCACATCAGCTCCGGCGTTACGCGACGGCCGCGACCAACGAAATCGCGTCCCCTTCCGGCGGCCGTTACCGAGTTGTGACCTGAGTGCAAGAGGTGTGATGTTCGGTGAGTGGTTGTAGTTAGGGTCTCCTAAGTGACCGTGGGCTGGTGTGGTGAGTGGTCGGGTCCGGGCATGGGGAGTGGGGGTGGCGGCGAGATTTTTGTGTTCGGGTGCGGCGTAAGGGTTTTGGGGGCTTTAGCGTGTGGTGCATGGGAAACAAGGTGGTCAGTAAGCAAGCCCGGCGGGCGGCGCGTGAAGCCGCGGCCGCGGCGCAGGAAGAAGTGATCCGGCGCACGAAAGCCAATGTGGAGGATCTCGCGGCGTTCTTCGACGCGCGCGATCGGGCCGAGGCGGTCGATGTGTGGCTGGCCGAGCGGCAGCAGGCGTTGGCCGAGCAGGCCGCGCAGCGGCGCGTGGGCCAGCGGCGCCAGTGCGGCGCGGCGCTGCGGTCAATGCGCGACCGGGGCGAGACACTGCGTGAGATCGCGCGCATGGCCGGCATCAGCGAGAAAACGGTGCGGGAGTTGATTCGGGAAGCCGAGTCGTCGGAGGCGGCGTCCGCGCCGGCGGGCTCGCCCGGCGAAGCCGAGGCGGCGCCAGCGGCGGTGGCGCCGCAGGGCCGTGGGGCCGGCGAGATAGGCACGCACGCGGAGCATGCCGGTGGGCTCATACCGGAGCCGATGTCGGCGCGGACCTAGCACGGCCCGGGAACTGTCGGCGTGCGCTGAAATGATGACGGCGAGAGGCGGTCTTGGGGCCGCTGAAGTCGAAAACAAGTGGGAGCCATGGGGGTTTCGCAACCGCTACGTCTCGTGGTGGATTCGAGGGTGCACTGTGAGGAGATGCTGCGGTTCGAAAGCAATGTCGTTCGCGGCCCGGGCGCGGACGACTGCGCCATCTGGTGTTCGGCGATCGGCGCGGACGGTTATGGCCGATTTTGGGTGCGCCGCGGCGGCTCCCGGATCATGGTGCGGGCCAACCGTTATGCGCTTGCCGCGGCTCTGGACGGTAAGCCGTTAGAGCCGTGGGTGCGGGCGCTGCACGGATGCGATAACCCGGTCTGCGTACGAACGAGTCTGCCTGGCCAGAAGGGTCTGCTGCATATCATCGGCGGCTCTCAGCGCGACAATATGCAGATGATGGCCCGGGCTCGCCGCGGCGGCGGCCGGGTGGTCGTGCGCCGCGGCGATCACGGAGTCAAAGCGCGCCGCGCCCGGGCCGTGGCACTACGCGAAGCGGTGCGCCACGGATGGGACGCCGAAGCCGTCGAAGCAGCGTTATTGGGGTCTACGGACCCGACCCTGTGGTAAACCGCGCGGCGGCAACACCGTGGCGCACGGCGACCCGGTGGCGGCGCCTGTCATCCGAGGACGCTCGTGACGGAAAGTAAGCGCGTGCAATGCGTCTGCGCGAGAGAGCTGATGGATTGCAGCGATCACGGGTCGGCGGGCCGGTGGCGGTGCGCGCGACCGGCGCCGCCGGGGCGGCAAGGTCACGCGCGGCTACTTGTCGTCGAGCGCAGGGAGCCGGGCGAGCGCGCAGCGCCACGCCGGCGACAGGCTGGCACGCGGTGGCGGACGCAACCGGCAGCAGCGGAACACCGGAAGAAAAAGGGGGGCCCGGCCAACCCCGCGGGTGCAGGTGCTGGCCGGGCCCCGATTGACCGATCGCCGGTTACAGGGTCTGCAGGAGGCGGAACGCCTGCGTCTTGAGAGATCCGCTGCCCGCGGCCGCGGTGACGGTCCGCAGTGCGCGGGCCGCGCTGGCGTCACTGGCGGTTTTGGCGCCGCGGACTGGCACCACGTGGTCAAGGTATTCGGTGACCGCGTTGTAGGCCGCCCACCGGGTCCCCGCGATAGGTGCGATGGTGGGCGAGGACGTCCACAGCTTGACGATCGCGCTGGCGCGTTCGCGGCGGTGTCGCTTGGTGGCGACGTTGCCGGCGGAGTCGACCTCGAGCAAGGAGTGAGTGAAGCTGCGCATTTCCTCGGTATCCATGGGAGCAGCGTAGAGGGCGGCGGCCTCGGCTTCGAACGCCTCGATGTAGCGCCAGCTGATCTTGAGGGCGTTGCGGGCTTCGGCGATCGAGGCCCGCGCACCGCCGGTGTGGCGGATGGAGAAGCTGGCCTTGGCCCGCGCGATCGCCGCGGCTTGTGTGTTGGCGCACACGATGCGTACCGGGGACACGATGAATCTGAAGGCCGAGCTGCCGTCGTGAGAGTTCAACGCCGCGAGGTAGAAGTCGGTGCGGTCCTTGCTGCCGTCTTTGCCGTCGAACACCATGCTGCTGGGTAGCTTCATGGTGACGAACGTTTCACGCCCGCCTCGCAGGGCGCCGGCGGTTTCGAAGTGCGCGCCGCCGCTTTGGTCCACCAGGGCGTCGAGCAGGTCGCAGGAGGCCTCGTTTTGGACGGGCTCGTACTTGCTGCCGACGACCCCGAGAACATCCAGGCGCCCGTTGACCGGGTTTGTGCGCACCGTGGCGTAAAAGTCCGGCACCGCCAGCGGGGCTGGGTTGGTGACGCCGGTGTCGTGGATGACGGGTTCTTGGGGTACTTGCAGCGGCATCTTGCGGACGTTCCAGCCGGCCAGGTGCGCGGCCTTCAGGGCTTCACGCGAGGTCATGGCGTGGCCTACCGATTGGCCGAGCCGGTGCCAGGCATCGGAGCGGGAGTTGGCGAAGGAGACCCGGCCATCGGTGGTGTCGAGTTCGTGTGCCATGAGAATTGTTCCTTTCTGAGAAACGGTGTTGGTTCGCGCCGTTCAGCGCTGGGTGTACGGGGACCGGCGGGGTGGCGGTGTCAACCCCGAAGAGGCCGGCGAATCAGCAGGAGGCGGATTTTCGGCCCGGCGAGCCCGGCGCGCAGCGCCTGGGCGAGCTCGCGTAGGGCCGACAAATGCCGCCGGTGCCGCCCGGGCGGAGCGGGAGCCGGCCGGCAGGGCGGCGGGAGCAGGAGAACGGGCGAGCCCGCCGGGCGTGGGTTGACAGCGACGGGGTCCCTGTCGGTCAAACTTGCTCACCCGCTGACGGCTAGAAGAAGGTGAGGGGCTACGGATTCCGTGGGCGCCGCCAGGCGGCCAGTCCGGTCGCGCGGGGCGCGCCGGCACCTTGTGGGCCCGAAGAAAAAAGGGGGCCCGGCCAACCCCGCAGTGGTGCAGGTGCTTGCCGGGCCCGGCCAAGGATGACGGTTAGTCGCTGTTGGTGGCGTCGACGATGGCGCGCCGGATCTGCTCGGGGCGGATGCCGGAGCGCAGCGCGGCCAGCAGCATGAGAGCCAGCCGCGGCGGCGTGCTCTGGCTTGTGTGGGCCTCGTCGACGGCGGCTTGCGCAGCGATGCCTGCGCGAACCGTGTCGGCCAGGAAGCAGTAGCAGGCGGCGGCGATGGTGAGTGCTTCGGCGCGGGGCTGGCCGCGCAACCGCCGGGCGATGTGGGTCCACAGGTAGGCGGCGGTGTCGGTGTGTTTGGAGGCAGCGGCGATCATGGCGTCGCGCACGGCGACGTCGGCGGTGATGGCGATGCCGGCGCGGGTGGGCAGGGTGCGGTTGATGGGGTGGCCTTCTAGGGCGTCGGCGACCTCTTGCGCCACCTGGATAACGAGTTCGCCGTGATCGCCGAGCGCCAGCGGCGGGGCGGGAGGTAGGTAGGAGAATTCGGCTTCGAGCTCACTGCGGCCGGTGCTGACGGCCTCACCGCCGAGGACGCGGTGAGCGGTCAGCAGTGAGTCGGTGTAGGGGTAGGTGGGACCGGTGGCGCCGCTGTCGGGGTCATACCAGTGACCTTGGGTGCTGACGTCGGGGGTCATGATGCGACGGAGCACGGGGATACCGGCGTCGCGCAGCGCCTCCCGCAGTGCGTCGAGGATAGTCAGGGCGTGCCATTGACGTGGCTCGTCGCAGACCGCCAGCAGGATCGCAGCGTGGTTGGTTTCGGGTCGCAGGTTGACGGTGACCGGGAAGCGTGCGGCCTGTTCGACCGAGATCGTGACGTCGAAGCGGATCGCGGTGCGCACGGCCAGGTCACCGCCGTTGGGGTCGCGGTGCAGCATGTAGGCCACGACGCTGTTGGTGGGGGCGAAGCCCAAGAGGGCGGCCGCGGCGGCAACGATGTCTGCTTCGGTGCGCAAGGTGGTAGTGGGCATGAGGTGTTCTCCGTTTCGTGCGGTGAGTGGTGCGCCGGTCAGCGCTGGGGGAGCGGTCAATCGGGTGAGGGTGGGCGGTCAACCCCGAAGAGTCCGCGCCGAACGGAGCAGGGTTTTCGGCCCGCGCTCGCCGGCGCGATAGCGCCCTGGCGAGCTGGCATAGGGCCGAAAAGGTCACTCGGCCTGCGCAGTTCGGCGCGGGCGTGGGTTGAGCGGTCGGGCCCCCACCCGATTAGGCTGCGACCCCTGCTGACGGCTTTAAGGTGAGGGGCTACGGATCTGGTGGCCGCCGCCAGGCGGCCAGTCCGGTCGCGCGGGGCGCGCCGGTACCCACCGGGACCGGAAGAAAAAAGGGGGACCCGGCCAACCCCGCGGGTGCAGGTGCTGGCCGGGCCCCGGAATCGGCTGGTGCTTAGATGATCTCGCAGGCGGTGTCGCGTAGTGCCTCGAGGAGTTCGACGTTCTCGCCGAGTGTCATGGTGTCGTGTCCCCACTGGAACCAATTGCCGCTGACGGTGTCGACGAGGAACGGGATCGCAACCTCGCGGTTGGCGATCCTGCGGTTCACTGTGCCTTCGATGATCATTGGACGGCTCCTCTCACGCTGCGTACACGGTTAGGCGCTGCGCCGGTGAGCGGCCGGCAGGCTGATGCGGGTAATGCCCCACGGGGCGGGGTCGTAGCCGGGGAGTGCCTGGACCAACATGTTCTGCAGCTCGCGGCAGAACATGTAGGCCTCGGTGTGCTGCCAGTCCTTGGGTTCGCCGGACTGATATTCGTAGCACTGCAACGCCTTGAGTACTTCGACGACCGACCAGGTGTGCAGGGGCCGGGTGAAGCGGTACTCGTAGGGCTCGTGGATCGGGTTGTTGAAGTAGCAGTAGTTGACTGAGGCGGTGTTGGCGTCGACGAGCATCTGCCCAACCTGGTCGAGGTTGTCGTCGGTGAGCTGGTTGACACGGGTTGGGTTGTCGTAGACCCAGGTGAGGTTGCCGCAGGGCCGGCGAAATCCGTAGCGGCCGGCCCACAGCAGGACGTTGATGTGTTCGGCTTCGACGACGTATGCGCTCATGATGTTGTTCTCCGTTTCCGATGGTGATGGAGTGCGCCGGTTGGCGCTGGGGTGCGGGCAAGCGGGTGAGGGTGGGCGGTCAACCCCGAAGAGTCCGCGCCGAACGGAGCAGGGTTTTCGGCCCGCGCTCGCCGGCGCGTAGCGCCTTGGCGGGCTGGCATTGGGCCGAAAAGGTCACTCGGCCTGCGTAGTTCGGTGTGGGCGTGGGTTGAGCGGTCGGGGTCCCCGCCCGCTTACGGTGTGCACCCTGCTGACGGCTAAAGAAGGTGAGGGGCTACGGGTTTGGTGGGCGCCGCCAGGTGGCCAGTCCGGTCGCGCGGGGCGCGCCGGCACGGTGTGGGCCGGAACAAAAAAGGGGGGCCCGGCCAGCCCCGCGGTCGTGCAGGTGCTGGCCGGGCCCGGAGTGGGTGTCGCGGTTAGGTCAGGCCTGCCGCGCGGAGGCGGTCGCGGATGGCTCCGAGGTTTATGGTGCGGTCGATGTCATAGTCGTCGACGTAGAGGGTGGCCCAGTCTTGCCATCCATCGAGGGCGGTTTCGACCTCGTCGAACAACACGCCGGGGCGGGTGATGGCGATTTCGTCTCCGTTGTCGGCTCGGTGTGCGTCTGCGACGACGGCGACGAGCTGTCCGGTTCCGTCGAAGATGCGTGGATCGTTGCGGGGGGCGAAGTTTCGCCGGAACCGCAGCTGGCGGGGTTTGCCGTCGGCGGGGTCGATGAAGTCCCACGCGAGGGCGTAGTCGATCTCGGTCATGCGGGTGAGTCCTTTCTGGAAAATGGGGGTGCCGCGAAGGGTGAGGGGTTAGGCCGCCACTAGGTGGGCGGCGGCGATGTCGGCGAGGGCGGCTTCGAGGTCCTGGTGCGCCAAGGGCGGATTGGCGTCGAGGGTGACGGTCCACATCGGCTGTTCGCCGATCCCGGCAGTCAGGGTGTAGGCGTGGCCGGCGTGAGTGGCGCGGTAGGACCAGTCGCAGCCGGGAATGGCGTGGAAGGTGAGGTCGCCGGCGCGGACTTTGAGAATGCGCGTATGCGGTTCGGTGTTGAGGTCGGGTGCGGTCCCTTCGATGGCGGCCATCTGCCCGTGGGTGTCGGTAGCGATCAGGACTAGGCGGTGGCCGGCCTCGCTGGTGTAGTCGTGCACGGTGGTGAGCCCGATGTCGCCGTGGTTGTGGAACAGGATCCGGGTGATGCCGTACTGCTGGTGCTGGATGCGTCCTGCGGCCTCGTCGACGAGGTTGAAGGCGAGCTCGAATTCGTGGTCCATGAGGTGTTCTCCGTTTCGTGCGGTGAGTGGTGCGCCGGTCAGCGCTGGGGGAGCGGTCAATCGGGTGAGGGTG
>NZ_NCXM01000005.1 GCF_002104765.1 Mycolicibacterium vulneris | reverse complement strand
TCGCTGGCTGCGCGCGCAGGCGGTGCCCCAGTTGCTGACGCCGGCCACGCGCATGGCCTTCGATTCCGACTATGAGCATGTATTGATGCTGCAGGCCAGACGCCGAGGTCTGGATACGGCGATCGAGGAGATCGCCGCCGACAGTGAGTTCACTGCGGTGGTGCGCAGGCTGTCGTGCCTTCGCGGGGTGGGCACGTTGACCGCGTTCGCGTTGGCGGTGGAAATTGGCGACTGGGATCGGTTCACCGGCAACACGATTGGTTCGTTCGTCGGATTGGTGCCCTCGGAGTTCTCGTCGGGTTCTACGCGGGCGCAGGGGCCGATCACCAAGACCGGAAGCACCCACGCGCGGCGGCTGTTGGTCGAGGCGGCCTGGCATCACCGGTCCAAATATCAGGTGAGGGCGGTGATGCGTTCGCGGTGGGAACTGGCCCCGGCGGCGGCCCGCGCTCGTGGTCACGAGGGCAACCGTCGTCTCCACAACCGATGGTTGGGATTCCTGGCGCGACGTAAGCGGTCCACCGTGGCCAACGTCGCGATCGCCCGCGAGCTGGCCGGCTGGTGCTGGTCGCTGGCGGTCATGGACGACTGAGCGCCACCTGACAGCTTTCTCGCGAGCGCGGCGGTGGCAGCGCGTGGATCGACCCGCGACACAACTATGAGCAGACCCGATCAGGTCGACGCTCGACCCTAGACACGCGGATGCGATCCAGCCGAAACCCCGTCCTGCGGTAACCAACCCGCGAATATCAGTCTGACCGCGCGTCGCCAACCGACACGCTCACCACACGCACTCGCGAGAAAGCAAAGAGGCGCCGTCGGGGTAGCCCCCGACGGCGCCTCCCCGTGCCACTTGACAAAATTCTCTACATATCAGTTGGTCGTCGGTGGTGGCTGGGGTTGGAAGGGTTCGTACCACCACCAGTCGGCACGCTCACCGGTAGGTCCCAGGCAGGGCGACACCGCGGGCGGGGGCTGAGTGGGTGGGCGCGCCAGCGATCCCGGGCCCAGTAATCGGCCGGCGTTGTCGCTGACGATGAGAGAACCTGCGGCACCGCTGATGGTGATGACACCACGATGATGCGACCGGTGATGGTAGGGACATAGCAGCACCAGGTTGGCCAACTCGGTGGCGCCGCCGTCTTCCCAATGCCGGATGTGATGGGCGTGTAGACCACGGGTGGCACCACAGCCCGGCACCGCGCACATGCGGTCGCGATACTCCAGCGCGCGGCGAAGCCGCCGATTGATCAGCCGGGTCGCCCGCCCGGCACCAATGACCTCGCCATGGCGTTCGAACCAGACTTCACAGGTGGCATCACAGGTCAGGTATCGGCGTTCGGCATCGGATAGCAGCGAACCCAGATGTAGTGCTGCGACGCGCTTTTCAACGTCGACGTGCACCACAACGGTGGTGTGCTGGCCGTGTGGGCGGCGGGCCGCCTCGGCGTCCCACCCGGCCTCCACCAAGCGCATGAACGCCTCGACAGTGCCCGGCAACGGCGGCAGCTGATCTGCAGTGCGCGCGCCATTGCCGCGATCGCGCTTCCACTCGCTGATCAGCGCATCACGATGAGACGCCAAGGCGGCGTCGAACTTCGCGGCGTCATGGAGGGGAAGCGTGATCCGGTAGCAGCAGCCCTGCTCGCTGGTGGTCATGGTGATCGAGCGCTCCGGCTCGGGCCGGGACTCGGGTTCGGGTCGCGGTTCCAGCTTCACCGCGGTACGCAGCTGAGTGACCGTGGCCACCCCGGCCAGCTGCGCGTAGTGCTCATCAGAACCCTCCCCAGCCCGCGCCGCAATCACCCCAACCTGGTCCAGCGACAGCCGGCCCTCCCGCATGCCCTGGGCGCAGCGTGGGAACTCCTCGAGCCGGCTCGCGATGGTGGCGATCGTGTGGGCGTTCGCCGGCGAGCAGCCGGTCTTCCAGGCCACCAACGCCGGCACCGACCGCGCGCCGGTGACACCGCAGAGCTCGTCGCGATCGATCTCGGCCACGATCTCCACGATGCGCCCATCAATCGCGTTGCGCTGACCGGTCAACTCCGCCAGCTCCTCGAACAACACCTCAAGACGGTCGCTCGCAGTCACCACCACGGCGTCAGCGGATGCGGTCGAAAGCATGACGTCATCATCGCAGCCACCACCGACAAAACCGGCCTCCCTCGATCCCCGGCCTAAAGGTGGTGTGCGCAGATCGAGCTTCAGACGCTGATATGCAAGGGTCAGCTGCCGCCGCTATATGGATTCCGGTCTCCACGACGGGTCGCGGCCAAGCCGCGCCAGAAGTCTTGCCTGCGCATCGGTCTCGTCGCCGACCGGGACGGGCGCACCGAACATCCCGGACGCGGCCAAGGCCTGGGGGTCCGCGGGGAGGCCGGCGGAAAGCGCTTCACACCAATCGGGGTCCAATCGATCGTCGGCGCCCACCGCGCGGGCGAGGTCCCAGGTATGCACCAGAACGTCACGGCTCAGGCTCGGCATCAGCCGGTACTCATCCAGCTGTGCCGCTCTACCTGATCCGAGAGCCTGGGCCAGCGAGTCATACGTCAGTTGCCACCGTGCCCGAGGGTCGTCGCGTGGCCGATCGGGCTTACATTCCAAGGGACGCAACAGAAGAACGTCATGAAACCCGATCACGTGCTCGAGCACGCCTCGGGCGTCCCAGGCGTCGCACGGTGACTGACGGTCCCAGTGGCCATCCGCCGAGGCGACCGCCGCACCGAATCGACGGCACACCGCCAAGTGCAGTTCGCCGACGTCATCCATCGTCACCTGATTCGGGCACCTGCAAGGTCAGCTCGACCGGGCAGCAGAGCACGCCATGCTGATTGGTCACCTGGATTTCGACGTCGACCAGGCAGCGCGGCGGGTCCACCGAGATGTCCCGGCGTTTCGCCACGGCCCGGCCCCGGCCGATCATCGTGTCGCCGGCATACACCGACCCGGCCAGCCGCATGAACCGGCGCACCACCCGCGACCGCGGACCCGCCCAGTCCGTCGCGACGCGGTCGGCGAACCCGGCCAAGTGCATCGTGTTGACATAGATCGTCGGATTCCCCTGAGCCGCAGCGTAATCCGGATCGAAGTGGCCGGGGAAATAATCCCACGTCGCTCCGGCGTTCTCCACCACCCGCTGGTAGCTGATGTGGTCGACGGCTTCCGGCAGCTCCACCGGAACGGCGATCTGGCTCCAGTCCAGGCCGTCGCCGCTCACGAGGAGGCTCCCGGAGTGAAGCGGAACAAGGTGTTGCGGCAGGTGGCCACCACGGTCCCGTCCTGGCGGCGAAAGGTCTCCAGCGTCTCGACGAAATGACCGACGCCGAGCCGCGTCCGCTTTTCCGGTGACACCGAGACAAGCTCGTCGACAACGGTCAACACGTCGCCCTCAACGATGGGCTGTGGAAACTCGACTTCGTTGGCCGCGTTGACGAATGTGGTTCCGGGCAGCGGCACCCGCAGGGCGATCAACGAAGCCGTTCCACGACCCCCGGGTTGCCACGGCGGTGTGATCAGCCAGCCCATCAACAGCGCCGGCGGCGCCAGCAGGCCTCCCCAGTGCTGCCTGGCGAACTCTGAATCCCAATACGAGCGATTGCCGTCCCGGACCATCGCGGCGAACAACTGGATGCGTGCGGCGCTGACGGCGGTCGCCGCGGTGCGGGGCTCGCTTTTCGCGCCGACCATCCGCAGCGCATCTTCGTAGGTGCCGAAGGCCAGCCGCTGACCGAAATCCTGATCCACGTATCGGTGTCGCTCACATGACGAGTGGGTGCCGACTCGGGACCGAATCCCATTCCAGCACACGGGAAGTGAAATACCAGCCACCGCGCTCGTAGATCAGCTTGTCCTTGAAGGTGCCGGTGGCCCGCAGCGTGATGTCGCCGAACATGCTGGCGAAGAGCATGACGACACAACGCTGGACCGCGTCGACCCCGTCGACTTTGATCTCGTGGTCGACGGTGATCATGCGCTGTCCGTCACCGCCGTCGAAGGCGGCGCTCAGATCATCGAACACCTCGCCATCGCGGGTGTAGCTGGCGCCGGAATGGCGGAAGCTCGCGACCCAGTCCTTGCGGTTGCCGTCGGAATAGGCCCGATTGTGCCGAGCATTCAGATCCAGGATGGCAGCGCGCCCGGTGACGGCTTGGAGCATTTGCTGTTCCTGATAAGTCATGGTCATCGCTTTCCAGCCTCTCTCGGAAATGACTGCGGCAATCGGCTGATGGAACACTAAGGCAACTCAACGACTATTACGCGACATTAATGGAACCTAACGGCTAACGATATACCCCTTACTTTCACGATCCCACGCTCCCGGATTGATGCCCCGTTCGCGCAATAGGTCTTTACGAATCCGGCCGATCACATTCTTGGGGAGCTCGCTCACCGCCTCCACGAATCGTGGCACGCAGAAGTAGGGCATGCGCGCCGCACAGAAGTCGAGGAGTTCCGCGAAATCCATTGTGGCGCCGGGCTGCAACGTGATGACCACCAGGACGTCGTCCTCTCCCAGCTCGCTGGGCACGCCGACCGCGGCCGCCTCCGCCACGGCGGGATGGCGCATGACGACGCTCTCCACTTCGACCGAGGAGATGTTTTCACCGCGGCGGCGCAACGCATCCTTGATTCGATCCACATACGTCAGATTCTGATCGCGATCGAGGCGCCCGAGGTCGCCGGTGCGAAACCATTCCGGATGCGGCTTAATCTGCGAATCCGCGCCGACGTAACCTTCGCTCATCACGTGCGAATGCCTGGGCCGACAGGCGATCTCGCCCACGGTGTCGGCGGGCAGTGGGTTTCCCGATTCGTCGAGGATGCGCACCTCGAAATCGGGATTCGGCCGCCCCGAGGTTCCGGGAACTCCGTCGTCGGCCAGCGCCTTGACCGCGACGGGAAACGCCTCGGTGAGCCCGTACATCGTGACGATGCGGCAGCCGTAACGCTTTTCGATGTCGCGGTAGGAGTCCGCATCGATCGGCGCGGCGGAGATGAACCGCAACGGCAGCCGTGCGTCGCCCGGATCCGCGGGCAGATTCCGCAGCATCGACACCATCGCCCCGGCGCCGGCGAATCCGATCGCACCGCGGGCACGTATGTCGCCCCACACCTCGCCGGGATGAAAAGCCCCGGCCAGCACCGTCGTTGCGCCGACCAGCATAGGCGCCAAGATGCTGGGCGCCGCGCTGAGGTGAAACAGCGGCATCGCCGTCCACAGCACCTCGCCCTCGCGAAATTCCCAGGCCGATGAGACGGTCGCGGCCACCGAAAACAGATAGTGCCACGTCGTGGCGACCGCTTTGGACGGGCCGGTGGTGCCAGACGTGTAGAACAAGCAGCCGAGGTCGCCCGGCCCCCCGGCGCCGTCGACCGGCGCGCGGTCCGTGTCCTGACTCAGCGTCGCAGTCAGTGAATCATCCTGCACCACAATGCTCGTCAGGGAGTCCGCTGCGTCGGCGACCTCGGCGGCGCGGGGCCGGCGTTCGGCGTCGGTCAGCATCACCTTGGCCTGCGACAGCCGCAGGGCGTGCAGCAGGAAGTCGCCCTTGTTCGCGGCGTTGATCGCCGCGCTCACCGCCCCGATCCGCGCGGCGCCCAGCCAGAAGTACACCCATTCCGGACAGGTGCCGGTGAACAACGCGACGCGATCCCCGGGTCCGACACCCAAGTCGGTCAACAGGTTTGCCGCCGCGCAGGACCGCTGGCGCATCTGCTCGAACGTCACATCGACTCCGGCGATCGACATCATCACCCGATCGGGGTACTGCTGCGCGCGGCGATCGAGCACGGCCGGCACGGTGAAACGCTCGACGCCATAATCGGAGGGCCGCGCGGGCCCGCTGCGGTCAGCGCACATCAGGCTGGTTGGCTCTGATCAAACTTTGGCGGCCGCCGGGTCGGGCTCGCCGTCGGCGCTGTAACCGAAGTCGGAGGGCGACGGCTCCTCCCCCGGGTAGAAGCGGTGCGCCCACCGGCGAAGGGCCGCGTAGTCGTGCGCCTCTTCCGGAGCCAGGTTGGGCTTCTCCAGATATTTCATGTTCTCCCAGGTGAAGAAGTCCTGTTTGATGACCTCCTGCTGCAGGGCGAGGAACCGGGCGGCACGCCCGGTGGGCACGTCACCGCTGTCGCCCGGTTCACGTACGGACGCCTGGGTGTAGAAGTAGTCGGTGTAGTCCTCGTCGACCGGCGTCTGGCCGGTGACCTGCACGGTGGCCACCAGCTCGCTGGGAAAGCGCACCACGCCCAGGCCCAGCGAATAGTTGTCGTAGACGATCTTGGCGTCGACCGGACCGTTGGGGGTCAGCCACGTCTGCGCCCGGCCGCCGCCGAAATGGGCGTTGACGGTGGCGTGCAGGTGATAACCGGCCACCTCGAACGACGCCGTGGTGGCCGGATTGGCGGCCTTGTGCACGTACTGAACGTGGTAGGGGTCGGCGGCGTTTTCGATGATCATCTGCGGATGGACCTTGACGCGGTTGAGCATCTGGGTGTGCGGGTGCAGCGGGTAGTACTCGTTGGTTTCCAGTTCCGGCAGCACCGGCGGCTGCCAGTACGGCGCCCGGCCGTGGCGCTCGTGCCAGGCCAGGATGAAGCCGTACCACTCCATGCTCGGATAGGTCCGGATGCGGACGTTGTTCTTGCAGCCGATCTTGCTGTAGGGAATCAGCGCGTTGGTACCGTCGCCGCGCCACTGCCAGCCGTGCCAGGGGCAGACGATGTTTTCGCCTTCCACGGTGCCGCCAACCCCGAGGTTGGCGCCGAGGTGCTGGCAGTAGGCCTCCATCACGTGAACCTGGCCCGACGCGGTGCGGAACAGCACCAACTCCTCACCGAAGTAGTGCGCGCGCCTGACCTGGCCGGGAGCCAAATCGGTTCCGAAGGCGACGATGAACCAGCCCGTCGGGAAACGGTAGGTCGACAGGGCTATGCCGCCCGGACCGAACTCCCGTTCCGAAGGGTCTGAATCTGGAATCGTATTCGTCACGAGAACTCCGTTTCCCACGCGGCCGGGCGCACTTTGGGCCGCTCTTACCTCACCGCGTTTCGACGACTAAAGTCTATTTTTACTATTTTAGACATTGAACGTCAACGCGACGCCGGCCGGTGGTCGCGTGGTGCCTGAGCCAATGGGGGTTCGCATGACGGCCGCTGCGGTGGACCTTTCCGACTTCGCCTTGTGGCGTAACGGTTTTCCCGACGAGTTGTTCGCCGACCTGCGGCGCACCAAGCCACTTTTCAAGCACGACCTGACACCGGGTGTCGCCGACACCGTCCGGCGCCGGTTCTGGGTGGCCACCAAACACCGGCACGCGGTCCGACTGCACCGCGACACCGAGTCGTTCACCGCGGCCGACGGCCCGCTCATCCAGCCGGTCGCCATGTTCTCGGCGTCCCCGACGATCATCACCCTGGACCCGCCGGACCTGAACAAGCGCCGCAAACTGATCTCCAACGCCTTCAACCCGCGTGCGATCGCCAAGCTGGAGAACGGCATCCGGGAGCGCGCGGCGCGGATGATCGACAACCTGCTTGCCAACGGCGGCGGGGACTGGATCGAGGACGTGGCCGACGCGCTACCGATGACGGTGATCGGCGACATCATCGGCATCCCGGACGAGGACCGGCCGCGAATATTCGACATCTTCGACCGCATCCTCAAGGCGCTTGCGCCCGAGGCGAGCCCGAGCGGCCAGGTGGAACTCGAGCTGTTCGGCTCGGTCTTCAGCTACGCGATGGAGCTCACCGCCGAGAAGCGGCGCAACCCGACAGACGACATCTGGAGCACGCTGGCCACCGCGGTGATCACCGGCGACGACGGCGAACAGTTCAGCCTGCCCGAGAACGAACTCGAGTTCTTCTTTTTCGTGCTGGCATTCGCCGGCAGCGATACCACCAAGAACGCACTGGCCATCGGGCTGCAGGCGTTCGTCGCCAACCCTGAGCAGATCGACCGCTATCGCGCGGACGAAGCGCTGCGGCCCGGTGCGGTCGAGGAGGTGCTGCGCTGGGCGTCGCCGGTGGCCTATTGGACGCGCACCGCGAAGGTCGACGTCGAGATGGACGGCCAGCACATCGCCAAGGGCGATCGCGTGGTGTCGACGTTGCGTTCGGCCAACCGCGACGAGGAGGTCTTCGAGTCCCCGTTCACCTTCGACATCGGCCGGCAGCCCAACCCCCACGTGGCGTTCGGGGGCGGCGGACCGCATCACTGCCTGGGTGCGATGCTGGCCCGCGCGGAGCTCCGCGCGGTGCTCGACGACCTGTTCCTGCGCTGCGATGACATCGAGATCGGCCCGGCGAAGGTAACCCATCCGAACCTGACCACCAACATGTCGATCTACGACGAGATGGCCATCTCGCTGACCGAGCGACGCTGAGTCGGCGCGCTCAAGCGGCGGTCAGTCCTGCAGGCGCAGCGCGGCCTTGGGACATTGGTCCACCGCGGCGCGCACGTCGATTTCCAGGCGCGGCGGCACGGGGCCGTCCGCGATCTGCACCACGTCTTCGTCGCCCAGCTCAAACACTTCCGCCGCAAGCGATTCGCAGAAGCCGTTGGCCTCACACAAGTTTTCGTCGACCGTTACGCGCATCAGACGCCCTCCACTTCTCTAGAGGCCCTTGGGTCGGGTCCCGATCACCCCGCCGGTCGCGAGGCGTGTCAGCTCTTCGTCGGTCAGCCCGCACCGATCGCGCAGGATCTCTTCATTGTGCTCGCCCAACCTGGGCGGCGGCCGCAGCAGCCACTGATCCTGCCCGGCGAGCCGAGCGAACGGCGGGCAGGGGTACAACCCGAGGCCGGTACTCGCATGATGCAACGACTCGAAAAAGCCACGCTCGCGCAGTTGCGGGTTGTCGGTGACCAGCGACGGCGACACCACCGGGGCCGCGGGTACGCCCGCGCCGGCCAACCGCTCCACCGTCGGATCAAGCGGCTGCCGGGCGAACCAGTCCGCCAGCCTTCCATCGATGTCGTCGGCTCGACCGTGCCGCCCGGCGACGGTGGACAACTCGTCGTCGCCGCACCACGCCGGTCGATCCATCACGTCCACCAGCGCACTCCACTGCGCGTCGTCGCGAACGGTGATCGCGATCCAGTCGTCGGATCCGGCGCAGCGGTAGATGTTCTGGATCGCCGCGCTGTGACCGCGGTTGCCGCGACGGCTCAGCGTCGCCCCGAAGACCTCGGACTCGATCGCCTGAATCGCGGTGGCGTTGAGCACGGTTTCGAGCATCGGCAGTTCGAGCAGTTGGCCCGTCCCGGTGCGTTCGGCGAAGTTCAGCGCGGCCAGCACGGCGAACGCGGCGTGCACACCGGCCAGCGGATCGCACGCCCCGCGCGGCGTCACCGGTGGCGCGTCGGGCAGGCCGGTCACCCAGGCCAGGCCGGCGATCTGTTCCATGGTGGGGGCGAACCCGACGCGTTCCCGCCATGGCCCCTCGATACCGAACGCGGGCATCCGGGCGAACACCAACTTCGGGTTGACCTCGCGCAGCACATCGTCGGTGAGCCCGAATTGCTCCATCACCCGGGGCGAGAAGTTCTCGATCACGACGTCGGCGCCCGCGACCAACTCGGTGAACAGACGGCGGCCCTGCCCGGAGCCCAAATCCAGTGTGACCGAACGCTTGTTGGTGTTCATCGCGTGGAACACCCAGCCGTACTCCCACCAGTCGTCCACGTCGGTGCGCATCCCGCCGGAGTATCGGATGCCGTCGGGACGCTGGATCGACTCGACCTTGACGACGTCGGCGCCGAAAGCGGCCAGCAGATGGGTCGCGGCCGGCCCGGCCCAGAACGCGGTGAGGTCGACGATGCGGACACCGGCCAACGGCAGCCCGTCCAGTTCGGGCTCGGCATCGGATTCCGCACGGCGCCAAGGGGACTCGTCGTCGGCCTCACCGCACACGGGTGTGTCACCCACGGGTGCGGGCGCACACACCGACATCAGCCAGGGCGGCCGGGGCTGATCGAACCCGGCGGGGTTGCGGGTGAAGACCTCTCGCTCGCGCACATACTCCAGCTCCCGGATGGTGGAGCCGTTGCCCAGCGCGGCGATCGGCAGCCGGAACAGTTGTCCGAGTTCGACGATTTCGGCGACGGTGCGTTCGGCCAGCCACGGGCGGATCTGCTCGCGGATCAGGTCGCGATATTGCCACCGGCCGATCTGAAACCGCAGCTGTTCGATCTCCTCCAACTGCGGGCGTTCGACCATCGCGGCGAAGTCGAGCCACTGCTGGCCGGTGACCATGGTGATGCCGACGTAGCCGTCCTTGGCGGGTTCGATCGACGGGACCTCGGTGGTGCGCCGGATCGGTGGGACGCGCAGCAGCTGCGAGTGCAGCCATTCGCTGCTCTGCATCGTGGTCAACGCTTCCAGCATGGACAGGTCCAGGTGTTCGCCAGGCCCGCCGTGCTCGACGCGACGGCGCACCGCCAGGGCGCCGAACGCGGCGAACACGCCGCCCATGTACTCGCCCAGATCGCCGCCGATAGAGATCGGCGGCCCGGCCGGATCGCCGCGGAAGCCGGGCGAACCCGCCCACGCCTGCAGGGTGAACTCGGTGGCGGCCCGGTCCGCGTAGGGTCCGGTCCAGCCGAAGTCGGAGATGCTGACGATGATCGCCCGCGGCGAGTCTTCCAGCAGCTGTTGTGGGTCGATGCCCAGCGCCGCGGCGCGCCCCCGGCCCGCCGTCACAACGATGACGTCGGCGCCGGCCAGTTCGTCGCGATAGCGCTGCGAGCCGGGGGGAAAAGTCATGCTGCGCTTGCCCGCGTTGAGGTAACTGAAAAACGGCCCGCTGCGTTCCTGGGGAATCGAGGAAGCGCTGGCGGAGTAGCGCCGCAACCAATCCCCTTGCGGCGGTTCGATCTTATGCACCTGCGCGCCGGCGTCGCGCAACAGCTTCCCGCAGTAGCTGCCCGCTATCCGGTCACTGATCTCGACGACACGCAAATCGTGTAGCGGTGTCGGTCGGCTTTCGGACCGCTCGCTCAACTGCACCCGCCCTTCCGATCGACATGCGACCAGGGAAGCTATTTATATCATTACTGCTAAAATAGCTAAGCCAGCGAGTTGCATGTGTTCGAGGATCGGATGACCGCCTTGGGAATTGGCCCCGACGCCCGGCGCCGGTTGTCGGCGCCGCGGATCGCCGAAATCGTAGCCGACGAGTTGCGCCGTCAGATCATCGACGGCGAGCTCGCGGACGGTGATCTCTTGCCACGCCAAGAGGTGCTCGTCGAACAGTTCAACGTGAGTTTGGTGTCGCTGCGCGAAGCCCTGCGGATCCTGGAGACCGAGGGGCTGGTTTCGGTGCGGCGCGGCAACCGTGGTGGTGCCGTCGTCCACGCCCCGGCGAAGACCAGCGCCGCTTACATGCTCGGGTTGTTGCTGCAGAGCGAGTCCGTCGAGGTCGCCGACCTCGGCATGGCTTTGCAGGAACTCGAGCCCGCCTGCGCCGCATTGGCCGCCCGCCGGCCGGACCGGGCGGAGACTCTAATACCCGAGCTCACCCGAATCAACGAGTCGATGGCCGAAAACCTGGACGACGGACGGCTTTTCACCGAAATCGGGCGCGAATTCCACGATCAGGTCGTCCGCGGCTGCGGCAATCACACGATCATCGCGGTCGTCGGCAGCCTGGAGACGCTGTGGACCAGTCACGAACGGCAGTGGGCCGACGAGAGTGCGTCCCGTGGCACCTACCCGTCGCTCACTCAGCGCCGCGCGGTGCTCAACACGCACGTCAAGCTGACCGAGACCATCGCCGAGGGTAACGTCGACCGGGCCCGCCGCATCGCGGGTCGCCATCTGGCCGACACGCAGACCTATGTCCTCTCCGGCCAGCACGATCAACGCATCTATGCGCTCTCCCCGCAGGCGTTGTCGCGGCCGCGGGATATCCGGCACTCCTGACGAGCGGCCTGCAACGGTCATGCGAACCGCATTGGTCACCGGCGGCAGCGGCGGGATCGGAAAAGGGTGCGCGCGCAAGCTGGTTGAGCGTGGCTACGACGTGGTGCTCTCGGCGCGCCGCGAGGCCCCGTTACGCGCCGCCGCCGAGGAGATGGGCGCCCGTCACGTCGTGGCCGACGCATCCGACCCCGGCGGATTCCCCGCTGCGATAAGCACATTGGAGACGATCGACCTGGTGGTTCACGCGGCCGGTGCGCTCGGGGGAACCTACGCGCGCAAGCAGACCTTCGAGCAGTGGCAGGCCATCATGTCGGCCAACCTGGATTCGTGCTTCGTGGTGACGTCCGCGGTGCTGCCGAAGATGACGGCGGGCTCGCGGCTGGTGTTCATCTCGTCGTCGGCCGCGCACGAGCCGATGCCGTCCCGCACCGCCTACTCCGCGTCCAAGGCCGGCATGAACGCGTTCGCGCGCGCCCTGGCGCTCGAAGTCGACCGCGACGGCATCAGCGTGCACATCGTCACGCCCGGACCCGTGGCCACCGAAATGCTGCAGGACGTCCCGTTCGAGATGTACGCGATCGCGGTGTCCGACGTCGCCGAGGCGGTTGCCTGGCTGGACACCGTCGACCCGTCGGTCGATCTGCCGGAGATCCGGTTGTCCGCCGTGCAGCGCGGTCCCTTCGCGCGGCCGCCGGTGGTGCCGACCGAGGCGCGGCGCCGCAAGCGACGAGGGTGAGGCTTACGCCGCCGGGAAGGCCTTGATCACCGATTCGCCGAACTCGTGCAGGGAGTCTGGAGCCGCGAAGTCGGCGAACCACACGTAGAACCGCTCGACCCGTTGGGCGGCCAGCCGGCGGAAGTGCCCGATCAGCTCGTCGGCGTCGCCGCAGACCAGCCCGGACCCGAGGTTGCCGAATCGACGGGTGCTCACCTCGCGCACGGTGTCGGGGTCGTCCCCCGACCGCACGAAGCCGACCATCTGCTGAATCGACATCCGGGCCGTTCCCGCGGCCGGGGCGAGCTTCGGCAGCCTGTCAAGCTGGTTCGCCGGCAAATTCCACCAATCCGCGTATCTGCGAACGAGTTCCATCATCTTGGGGCCGCTTCCACCCAGGACCAGCGGTATCGGGTAGGACCGGCGCGGAGCCTGCGGGGCCGTCCCGGATTGGTCGTCGTCGTCGCCCCAGTACCGCCTGATCAATTCCAGGTGGCGGCCGAGTTGTTCGACCCGTGCGCGCGGATCTTGTTGCCCGACATCGAATCTCGCGAACTCCGATGGCCACGACCCCGCCCCGAGGCCTAACTCGAACCTGCCCCCGGATGCCTCCGACAACGTGACGGCCTGTTTAGCGAGCACGGCAGGATGCCGAAACGCGTCACACAGCACCAGGTGACCGACCCGCAGCCGCTCGGTCTTGGCGGCTACCCAGGTCGCAACGCCCATTGCCTCCCAGATGCTTTCGTCGGGCAGCCCGGGCGCCTCGAGGTGATCGATGAAGGCGATCCCGTCGAAGCCGCTGGCCTCGGCGTGACATGCCCGGTCCGCGATCTCGGCCGCCGCCAATCGCACCTGCGGCAGGAACAGATACCACTCGGCCATGCGCCACCTCAACGTCGGGTTCCGTGCGATTGCGACGGCACGGCTAGTTTATTATCTTTACTATGTTAGAGGTCTTATGGATGTCGGACTGAACTCGGAGCAACTGTCGCTGCGCGACACCGTACGCGACATATTACGTACGGAGTGCCCGCCCGACGCCGCACGTCAAGCGATCACCGATCCCGAGCGCTGGCGCACCCTGTGGAAGACGGTGGTCGATCTCGGCTGGACCGAACTCGCCGCCCCCTCAGAGGAAGGGGCCGGCGACTACGGACCGGTCGAGCTGGCCGTGGTTCTCGAGGAATGCGGTGCGGCCGTCGCGCCGATTCCGTTGCTGGGCAGCGTCGGTCTGGCCGCGGGCCTGCTGCGCAACACCGGACTCGACTCCGTGCTGACCGACATCGCCGGCGGCGTGGTGGCCACCCTGGCCGTCCACGCCGAGGGATCCCGACTGCCCGGGGCGCCCATGACACTGCGCCAGGGACGCCTGCGCGGCACGGCGGTTGCCGTCCCCAACGTGTCGCGCGCCGAGCTCGTCGTCACTCTGGCGCGCTCCGACGGCGGTGACACCGTGGCGGCCGTCGCCCGGTGCGGCGACGGGGTCACCGCGGTGCCGGCGGCCGAATCCACCGATCCCGCCCAGCCGTTGGCAGGCGTCGAGATCGACGCGGAGCCCATCGCGGTTGCACCGGTCGACCTCGGATCGGCATTCGTGGCGCCCTGGGTGGCCTCGGCCGCCGACCTCCTCGGCGTGGCGAGCTCGGCGTTGTACCGCTCGGTCGAGTACGCGAAATCACGGCGCCAGTTCGGCCAGCCGATCGGCGCGTTCCAGGGCGTCAAGCACGCACTGGCCGACAACTACGTCAGCGTCGAGCGTGCCCGCAGCCTGACCTATGCGGCGGCGGCCCGGCTCGCCGACCCGACCACGCCCCCCGCAGAGCTGTGGACCGCCGCGGCGCTGGCCAAGGCGGCGGCCAATGACGCGGCGACCGGCTGTGCGCGCACCGCGGTCCAGGTGCACGGCGCCCTCGGGCAGACCTGGGAGCACGACGCCCACCTCTATGTGCGCCGCGCCTGGCAGGGCGCCGCCATGCTGGGCGACAGCCGCTCTCTGTATTACGAGGTGGGCCGCCGATTCTGCGGGGGTGCCGCTTGAGCCCGGTGGTGGAGGAATTCAGCGCGTGGTTGGCGGAGTTTCTGCCCGACGACTACTACGCGAACTATCGGCAATACCGCTGGGATCTCGGGTTGCGGCGCGATTACCAGCGCGCCTCGTTCGAGGCCGGGTGGTTACAACCGACCTGGCCGCGCGAGCACGGCGGCCGCTCGCTGGGCTTGCGCGACGCCATGGAAGTCCGGATCGAGGCGGCGCTGCGGTCCGCACCCAAACTCCCCAACATTCAGGGCCCCGGCGTGGCCGCGCCCGGCATCCGCCAGTTCGGCACGCCCGCCCAGATCGAGCGTCTGCTCGTCCCGCTGCTGCGCGGCGACGAGTGGTGGGCGCTGGGCATGTCCGAACCCGAGGCCGGGTCGGATTTTGCCGGCCTACGCACCCGCGCGGTGCTCGACGGCGACGTATTCCGGGTCGACGGCCACAAGATCTGGACCACCCAGGCGCACCTGTCGCGATGGTGCACCCTGTACGCCCGCACCGATCCGGAAGCCCCCAAACACCGCGGCATCTCCTGCCTCATCCTCGATCTGCATTCCCCCGGGGTCAGGGTCGAGCCCATCCGGATGGCGTCGATCTCCGACGAAACGTTCTGCGAAGTCTTCCTCGACGACGTCGCGGTGCCGGCCGAAAACCTGCTGGGGCCACTCAACGGCGGCTGGAACGTCGCCCTGTCGTCGCTACACCATGAGCGCCAGATGATCTGGATCATGAACTGGGTCGAGATCAAACGGGGGCTGGCCTCGGTGCGCGAGGCCGGCGCCGCGGACTCGAGCCAGGACGTGTACGCCGAACTCGGTTCGCTGCTGGCCGATGCGGAAGCGTTGCGGGCCACCGGATATCGCGCGCTGGGCAACGAACTCGCGGGACGGCCCAGCCCGGAAGCCGACACCATGAAGCTGCTCGGATCGCTTACCTTACAGCGCGTTTGGGAACTGAGTGCGGCCGCCGCGGGCCCCGATTCGGCCACCGATCCGGATCTGCTGTTCGAACGTCAGGACGCGCTGGCCGCAACGATCTACGGCGGGACGTCGGAGGTTCAGCGCAACATCATCGCCGAGCGGCTGCTCGGGCTGCCGAAGGGATGACGACCATGGATTACGACCTCGGCGACGACGCCGGACGACTTCGCGGACATCTGCGCGAGCTGGTTGCCAACCACATCCCCGCCGACTTTTTGGGTGCCTGCACCGAGAACCCGCAGGACCTCGCCACCACCGAGACGTTCTGCAAACTGCTGGCCGCCGAGGGGCTGCTGGCGCTGGCGTGGCCGAAAGAGCATGGCGGCGGCGGTGGTTCGGTCTGGCAGCAGACGGTGCTGCGCGAGGAGATGTGGGCCCAACACGAGCCGCGCGGTCCGCAGTACATGGGGATCAACTGGGTCGGGCCCGCGCTGATGCGGTACGGGACGGCCGAACAGAAGACCAAGCACCTGGCGGCCATCGCCTCCGGAGACGTGATCTGGTGCCAGGGCTTTTCCGAGCCGGAGGCCGGCACCGACCTGGTGTCGCTGCGTACCCGCGCCGTCGCCGACGGCGACGGATGGCGCATCACCGGCCAGAAGGTGTGGACGTCGTACGCGCTGATGGCATCCTGGTGCGTCCTGGCGGCGTGCACCGACCCCGAGGCTCCAAAACATAAGCGGCTCACCCTGTTTCTGATCCCGATGGACCGGGCCGGCTTCACCGTCCGGCCGATCCCGTCGATGCTGGGACCCCACCACCTGAACGAGATGTTCCTGGACGACGTGCAGGCGTTCCCCGGTGACGTGCTCGGCGAGGTCGGCGACGGATGGCGGGTGATGCGTGAAGCCCTGGCGTTCGAGCGGGTGGGCATCGCCCGCTACGCGCGCTGTGAATCGCTGCTCGAACGCATGCGCGCCCAGCTCGGCGACGACTGGGATCAACTGCCCGAAACGATCCGCACCCGGTGGGTGCGCGCGCTCGTCGACCTACGGGTCGCCCGGCTGCTCGCCTATCGCGCGGTCTCACTGCAGGACGACCCGGCTGCGGGGGCGGCCGCCAGTGCGGCGCGGATCATCACCACGACGTGCGATCAACTCGTCGCGGAGTTGCTGTTCGACGTGCTGGGCCCGACGGCGCTGGACAGCGGAACCTCCGCTGCACTGCACGGGGCCATCGAAGACCATTGGCGCTACGCGCAAGCGGCCACCGTCGCATCGGGCACCATCGAGGTGCAGCGCATGCTGGTGGCACGAGACGTATTGGGAGAACACAGGTGAAAACCGATCTACCACAAGACATCAGCGACTTCGCCGCCGTCGCCGGCAAGCGACTGACCCGCTTGGGCGGACCGCCGGCCGCGCTGCGCGCCGAGACCGACGACGCTATCCGGGATGCCGCGCGTGCCGCGCTGAACGATGTCGGCGCGTTCGACCTCGACGTCCGCTCTGCGGCGGATGACCTACTGGCCGCGGCGGTGCTCTGTCAGGCCGCCGGCGCCACCGTGCTCCCGTACCCGTTGGTGGAGGAGCTGTTGGCGATCGACGGCGCGCGCCTGGCTCTGGTCAATCCGACTGCCCCGCGCATCGACCACGGCGACCTGGCCGGCGACTGGGTGGCCGCGGACCTGGACGGCAATCGGTACCGGCCGCAGCCGGGGGCGCGGACCGGCGCCAAGCTGGGGCCGTTCCTGGTCCCGGCCACCTTGAGCGCACCCGAGGGAACCGTGCCCGCCGCCGACGTTAACCTGCATCTCGTGCTGGGATCATGGCGGATTCTGGGAGCGGTGCAGCAGTCGTTGCGGATTGTCACCGAGCATGTGCGTGCCCGGATTCAGTTCGGCAAGCCGCTCGCGGACTTCCAGGCGGTCAGATTCGCCGTCGCCGACGCGGCCGTCGCGGTCCGCGGGCTGCACGAACTCGCGAAGTACACCATCTGCCGCCCGGATTCGCTTCCAACGCAGATTCATTCGGCCGACGCCCTGATTCTGCGGCTCAAGGCCGCCGACACGGCACGACAGGTGATGCGCTCGTCCCACCAGCTGCTCGGAGCGCTGGGCTTCTGCGACGAGTCCGACGTCAGCGTGCTCGATCGGCACACCCAACCGCTGATGCGGCTGCCGCTGGGCACCGAAGAGCTCGCCTTGCGCCTGATGCCCTGCGTGACGGACGGGTCGTTCGAGACACTGTTCAGTGAGCCGGTATCGGCATGACCGAATCCCCCGCGGCCGCGGTGACGCCGAATCCGTTCGACGAGGGAGTCCCATTCGGGATCAAACTGCAGCAGCTGGCCGAAGAGCGGCGCGACGATCCGGGCGTCACCATTGTCGCGCTTGACGGCACCGCGGAGCCGCTGACTTTCGGCGAACTCGATGCCCGCGCCAACCAGTGGGGGCGGGCGTTGGCCGCCAGCGGCGTCCAAACGGGTTCATTTGTCGCACTTGCTATCCCGAATTCTCGGCATCTTGTGCTCGCCACGCTGGGGTGCTGGAAGATCGGCGCGGTTCCGGTCCCCATGCACTGGGACCTGCCCGAGTGGGAGCGCGATCGGGTGCGGGCGGTGATCGACCCCGCCGTCGTCGTCGACGAACAGAGCCGCTGGGAGCTCGACGCCCGCGCGGCCGCCGAGTCCGCCGACGCCCTACCGGTCGCCGTCTCCCCCACCGCCAACGGGATCTGCAGCAGCGGGTCCACCGGTGTGCCCAAGGTGATCCTCAACCTGGCGCCGTCGCTGTGGATCCCGCAGCAGGGCGAACCGTTCCTGTCGAACTGGACGCCGGTGGCCCAGCCGCAGACCATCATGGTGCCCGCGCCGATGTATCACACCAACGGCTTCGCCACCTTCCTGATGATGCTGGCCGGCGACCACTTGGTAATCCTCGAAAAGTTCGACGCAGCACTGGTTCTCGATGTCATCGAACGTTTCCGGATTACCAACTTCACCGCCACGCCCACCATGCTGGCGCGCATCGCGGCCCGGCCCGATGTGCGGCAGCGGGACCTGTCCAGCATCGTCTTCGTCCTGCAGGGCGCCGCCGTGATGCCGCCGTCGCTGCTGCACACCTGGTTCGAACTGCTCAGCCCCGAGCAGATGGTGACGGCATACGGCATGACCGAAAACCTCGGGCTCACCGCGTTGCGCGGCGACGAGTGGCTCGCCCACCCGGGCAGTGTGGGCCGCGGCTTCCGCGACACCGAGATCCGGATCCTGGACGCCGACAAACGGCCGCTGGGGCCCGGCGAGGACGGGGACATCTACCTGCGCGCGCCGATGAGCGCGGGGTACCGCTACCTGGGCGGGGCGCCCCCGCTGCCGTCGACCGAGGACGGCTTCCGCTCGGCCGGCGACATCGGCCACCTCGACGAGGACGGCTTCCTCTACATCGTCGACCGCCGCGTCGACATGATCGTCACCGGCGGCGCCAACGTCTTTCCGGCCGAAGTCGAGTCCGCGCTCGCCGGCCACCCCGGCATCGCCGACGTCGTCGTGATCGGGCTGGCCGACAAGCAATGGGGACGCCGGGTGCACGCGGTTATCCAGCGCGCCGAAACCGACGGCGCCGCGCCGCTGTCCGAGCAGCAGGTGATCGAGTACGCGAAGAATCGCCTCGCCCCTTACAAGGCGCCCAAGACCGTCGAGTTCGTCGACGCGATTCCGCGCACCGCGGCGACCAAGGTCAACCGCTCGGCGATGATCGAGGCCCGGGGCGGCTGACGCGCGAAGGCTTGTCAGAGCCGCGCCCTATAGTCGAATGTATGTTCGAAACCACCACGGGCCGTGGATCGCCACCAGAGGTGATCGCCCGGTTTGACGCCATGTTCGCGCGTCTATGTCCGGCCGCTACGCCGGAGTCCGCGGCCTTGCTGGAACGGATCCGTTCGTCGGCCCGCGCGGAGAACCGAGCTGCCGGTGAGCGCCTGGTGGCAATTGGCGAACTCGACATGCTGCGGCTGCGCCAATACGGGGAACGCGAGACCTGGGTTTCCGACACGTGGGATTCCATATCCGCAGAGATCGCCGCCGCGCTGGGAATCAGCCAGGCGCTTGCGTCAAGTTTCTTGAACTATTCGCGCGCCATGCGGAATCGGCTACCAAGAGTCGGCTCCGCGCTGGTCTCCGGTGACATCAGTTATTTGACGTTCCAGACGATTGTGTTCCGCACCGACTTGATCGACGATGCCGAGGTGATGGCCGCGGTCGACACCGCGCTCGCGCTAAGAGTGCAGCGGTGGCCGACGATGACGCGCGGGCGACTGGCCGCTGCGGTGGATCGGGTGGTGGCCCGGGCAGATCGCGACGCAGTCCGGCGACGCCGCGAACACCAAGCGGGTCGCGAATTCTCGATCTGGGATGGCGGCGACGGCCTGTCAGAGGTTCAGGCAACACTGTTCACCACCGATGCCCACGCCGTGGACGCTCGGCTGAATGCCTTGGCCGGCACGGTTTGTGAAGGTGATCCGCGAACTCTGCAGCAGCGTCGCGCCGATGCGATGGGGGCATTGGCGGCCGGAGCCGAACGGCTGCAGTGTCGCTGCGGCCAGCCGACGTGTTCCGCCGGCGCGCGCTCGGTGCCCAGCCCGGTCGTTATCCACGTGGTGGCCAACCAATCCACCGTTGACGGTGCCTCACCAGACCCCGGTTCGATCATCGGCGCCGACGTTCCCGTCCCTGCGGAGTTGGTTGCGCACCTTGCCGAATCGTCGAAACAGCGACCCCTGGTGCATCCCGTGGACGCACCGCCGGAGCGCGGGTACGTCGCTTCACAGGCGCTTGCCGACTTCGTGCGCTGCCGGGATTTGACGTGCCGCTTCCCCGGGTGCGACCGCCCCGCAACCGAAGCCGATCTCGACCATACAATCCCGCACTCTCAGGCCGGCGCGACGCACGCATCTAACCTGAAATGCCTTTGCCGACAACATCATCTGATCAAAACCTTCTGGGGATGGCAGGACCAGCAGCTGCCTGACGGCACCGTGATCTGGTGCTCTCCGTCGGGGCACACTTACGTGACCACCCCGGGCAGCGCACTGCTGTTTCCGTCCTTGTGCGCGCCAACCGGTGAGATATCCCGGCCTTGGCAGCCCGACCGCCTCACCGATCGTGCCGCCATGATGCCGCAACGGCGGCGAACCCGCGCGGACAACCGCGCGCAGTACATCGCCGGCGAACGCCGGCATAACCGCGCAGTACTTCAAGCCCGCATCGCCTGCGAAACGAGTCGGGCGGCACCACCGCTCACCACTCAGGGTCATCCGCCCGACCCGGAACCGCCGCCCTTCTAGTTCCCGCAATTTGGGATCGGTAGCGAAATCAAGCGCAAGACTTTTGCCACTCGTTGCAACAACTACGGCCGGCAGCAGCGAAAGGATGCGTCGTTGCCCCAAGGCGTAAGCGCCACCTCGGGCCGCCAGTCGCGGTAACCTCATTCTCATAGCACGACCAGCGCGCTACGGAAGGGGACGAATCGCTCATGGCCGACCCCAGCGACGACGCGGAGATCACCCGTGGCGACCGCTTCATCAAGACCGCCGTGGCGATACTGGGCGAGACGGGCCGCACGGACTTCACCGTGCAAGAGGTGGTGGCGCGCTCCAAGACGTCGCTGCGCGCCTTCTACCAACACTTCAGCAGCAAGGACGCACTGCTGCTGGCGCTGTTCGACCGAACCATCGCCCAATCGGTGCAGGCGTGGCGCGCCGAAACCACGGGGATGGACAGCACCTCGGCGCTGAAGTTACTGATCGACCGGCTCAGCCAGCAGCCCGAGTCGAGCACCCAGGACAGCCTCAACCGGGCTTTGACCCTCTACAACCAGCACCTGGCCGAGACCCGGCCCCGCGAATACGCCCGGGTGCTCTCTCCCCTGCACGGCCTGATTCGCGACATCGTCGGGCAGGGCATCACCGAGGGAGTCTTCAACCCTGGCCTGGATGTTGGCGCGGCGGCCGCCATCGTCATGCAGACGATGATGGGTGCGCAGCGATTGCATTGGCTCGGTTCGGAATTGAACGGATCACCGGTGGACGCCGGCCAGCTCTATGACTTCTGCAGCCGTGCCCTGGGCACCCGCGACACCGACGAAGAATCGGCCGCCCCGTCGCTGGCCGAGCTGTTCGCCCAGATCGGCATGCGCCCCGGCACCCGCAACGGCGAATTCGCCATGACCATGCCGGTCAGCCCCGCGGTCGTCAACACATCCGGCGCGCTGCAGGGCGGCCTGATCGCCACGCTCGTCGACGTGGCGGGCGGACAATTCGGGCTGGACTATCTGCAACCGGGCACCACCATGACCACCGCGGACCTCTTCATCCGATACCTGCGGCCGGTCCGCCAGGGCTCGGCCTTCGCGGTACCCACGATGCTGCGATCCGGACGCCGCGCGATGGTGATGCAGGTGGACATCTACGGCGACGGCGACGATGAACTGCGCGCTACGGCGACGGTGAATTTCGCCGTGATCGAGGGGAAAACACCACAGCTCCCCAGCTGGCCGGACGCGTGAGCCGGCCGGAGCGGCCGCGGACCAGTATACCTAATTAGGCAGAAGTGGTAACGTCATTACCAGGCCGTGAGAATCTAAGATTTTTCCAAGGAGATCGCCATGCCCTCTCGCGAACTTTCCTTCCCGGTGTTCGACGCAGACAACCACATGTACGAGCCGCAGGAAGCGCTGACCAAGTACCTTCCGGACAAGCGCAAGAACGTCATCGACTACGTGCAAGTTCGCGGTCGCACCAAAATCGTTGTGCGCGGCCACATCAGCGAGTACATCCCTAACCCGACCTTCGAAAAGGTCGCCAGGCCAGGCGCCCAGGAGGACTACTTCCGCAACGGTGCGCAGGGCAAGACCTACCGCGAGATCCTCGGCGAGCCGATGAAGGCCATCCCCGCCTTCCGGGAGCCGGGCGCGCGCCTCGAGGTGATGGACGAGCTCGGCATCGACTACGCGCTGATGTTCCCGACGCTGGCCAGCCTGGTCGAGGAGCGCATGAAGGACGACCCGGAGATGACCCACGACGTCATCCACGCGCTTAACGAGTGGATGCACGAGCAGTGGACGTTCAACTACCAGGACCGCATCTTCGCCACCCCGGTGATCACGCTGCCGATCGTCGACCGCGCGCTGGAAGAGCTGCAGTGGTGCCTGGAGCGCGGCGCCCGCACCGTGCTGGTCCGCCCGGCGCCGGTGCCCGGCTACAAGGGCAGCCGATCCTTTGGGCTCGAGGAATTCGACCCGTTCTGGCAGGCCTGCATCAAGGCCGAGATCCCGGTCTCAATGCACGCTTCGGACAGCGGTTACTCCGAGTTCGCGAACGTGTGGGAGCCCGGCGACGAGTTCCTGCCGTTCAAGCCGACCGCGTTCCGCAGCTTCGCGATGGGCCATCGGCCGATCCTGGACGCAATGGGTGCCCTGGTGTGCCACGGCGCGTTGTCCCGCAACCCCGAGCTGCGAATCCTGTCGATCGAGAACGGCGCCGACTGGGTACCGGACCTGTTCAAGGGCCTCAAGGGCGTCTACAAGAAGATGCCGCAATCGTTCAGCGAGGACCCGATCGAGGCGTTCAAGCGCTGCGTCTACATCACCCCGTTCTGGGAGGACCGGTTCACCGAGATCGTCAACATGGTCGGCACCGACCGGGTGATGTTCGGCTCCGACTGGCCGCACCCCGAGGGCCTGAAAGACCCCATCAGTTTCGTTGACGAGCTCACCGACTTCTCCGAATCCGATATCGCCAAGATCATGGGCGGCAACCTGATGAAGCTCATGAAGGTGTCCGCGCCGGCGAAGAAACCGGTCTCAGCCTGATCGCTGCCCGGTGCTCGGCGGTTCGACATCACCGAGCACCGAGACGACGCCCTTGGTCTCGAACAACGCGAGGCGGACGTCGGCGGGCGTTTGGTGACCGTGTTGACGCAAGATGGCGTCCAAATCTCCTCGAGTCAGCCTGCAGCCCTTTAAGTTTGCATCGTCCACTTGGCCGTCGCTGATCAGGACGCGCACCGGCGGGTCAACGAGTCGGCGAACCCGCGGGATCAGGCGCAGCCGGGCGACGAGGTCGTGGGCGGCGATCAGAGTGAGCAGCGCCGCGGTCCCGGTGAACCACGAGGTGTCGGCGGCAGTAGCGGTACGTCCCACGATGGCGCCGACCGCGACCGCGGTTACCCAGTCGAACGGCGTGAACTCGGCGATGGTCCGGCGCAGCACGAGCCGGAAAGCCGTTACCGCTGTGGTGAATAAGGCAAGCGCCTTGAGCGCCGCGTAGATCGCCGGCTGCCATCCGTCGAAGAACTGCGCTGGTAGGTCACTCATCGCCATCTCCCACGCGGCAACCGAAGATCCACGCCCTCTTGGACGAGCACGATGATGTCGGAGCCGCCAAATTGGAAGAAGCCGAACTTTTCGCCTTTGGCCATGTGTGGGCCCTCGACCGAGGTCAGCATGACCGAGGGAACATGCGCCATCCCGACCTCCCGGAACTTCTGCGAGTCCTGCGGCCGCGCGCCGTTGAGGATGTCGCGCAATTGCTCGATGATTCCTTCCAAGTACCCTCCGGCGCCGGGCGTAAACGGGAGCAGCCGCGAGAGCGGGGACGCCGCAGACCCATTGCCGCACTTCGCGGCGACCCGCTGGGCGATGCCGGCGTCCGTCCGCCCGAATCGGGGTATACGCCACCATGGTGCGCGATTCCGCGGTCACCAAGCGGTGCGTCGGAGTGAGCAGGGCAGATGAGCGCGGCACCGAACAACGGGCGCCGGTCAACATCGATGATGACGTCGCGTTCCTCACCGATCAGATCGAGGCGCTGCAACGACTCGGACATTTTGCGGAGCGGAATCGAGATCCTGGCCACCCACCCGAAGTTGTATTGGCACGACGACAGCAAGCCGGGCACCGAGTGGGCGCGCTTCACCCGAAAGGTGATGCCGTGGAGCAGGATCTACGACACCCTGGGTGAGGAAGAGGATTACAGCCCGTTCATTTCGTTGCCCGGCCGCGCGCAGCTCGGCGTGGGCTCGTCGACGTCGTCGCGCTAGTCACGAACAAGACGTTCAGCCAATGGTCGATGCGCAGCCATACCGGATAGTCCAACACTGTCATGCCGGCGCCCCGTCAGTCGTACCACTGCTGGCGTCGCGGATAGGCCACGTTGATGCCCGACAGCACCGTCGTATGCACGACGATAAACGCCGCCGCGCAAGCCATCCCCAATGTTCCGGGTGCGAAGTCCCATCGCGCGGTCATCGTGACTAGCCCGGGCAGGCTGACCCACCGAGTGACCAGATACAGGGCGAGAAATGCCGAGCAGACCAAACTGCCGAGGTACCAACCCGCCTGGGGCACAGCAGGTTTGACGCCGACCACCATGGCGCTCGCCGCGGTCAGGCACGCGCCGGCCAACACCAGCACATAGGCGACGAAATAGCGGGGCAGGTCCGGTTCGGCGGCCAGCATGTAGACGTGCACCCCCACCAGCCCGGTCAAAAGCCCCCCGCCCAGAGCGGTTACCGTGCGCGGCAGGTTGAACACCACCCAACCGTTCAACGTCAGCGCAGGGGACGACAGGAGACGCCGCCAGAGCGCAATCGCGCGTCGCGCCACGAGATCGGCCACGTACCCGCCCCGCACGTCCGCAAACGGGCAGCTCGGCGGTTTGGCGGGCCGCGATTTTCGCAGTCATCAGTCGCACGTGTCAGCCAATTGCCGACACCGACGAGACCGGCATCAGCCTGTAGCAATACGCATTGCAAGAACGATTGCTAGTCTGAACAACTACGTGTGCAAAGGTCAGCCCATTTGACCCGGTTTTTCGAGTCGGCCCCCTTTCGGGCCGCCCGGCGGCTGCTAGGAGGAACGGCCAGATGGTGGCCGAAAAGGACTGGGACAGAACCGTCGGCGCGGCAGACGACGTACGCCGCGTCTTCGAGAACGTCCCAGCGCTGTTGGTCGGGCTCGAGGGGCCCGACCACCGATTTGTCGCGGTCAATGCGGCTTACCGCACCCTCAGTCCGCCAATTGACTCCATCGGGCTATTTGTGCGCGACATCTATCCCGAGCTGGAGAGCCAGGAAATCCTGCACATGTTCGACCGGGTATATCAAACCGGCGAGCCGCAGTCGGGCACGGAATGGCGGGTGCAGGCCGACTTCCAGGGCGAGGGACGAGCGCAGGAACACTACTTCGACTTCATCGTCACGGCGCGCCGCGCAGAGGACGGCTCGATCGAGGGCGTCCAGCTGGCCTTCGTCGACGTCACCAGCCGGGTGCAGACGCGGATGGCCGCCGAGGCACGCCTCGAGGAGATGTCCGAGCGGTACCGCAACGTCCGCGATTCCGCCACCGTGATGCAGCAGGCGCTACTGGCACCGTCGGTGCCCATCATCCCGGGCGCGGACGTGACCGCGCAGTACCTCGTCGCCGCGGAGGACACCGCGGCCGGTGGTGACTGGTTCGACGCGATACCCCTCGGGGACCGGCTGGTGCTCGTCGTCGGGGACGTCGTCGGTCACGGCGTCGAAGCGGCCGCGGTGATGTCGCAGCTGCGCACCGCGCTGCGGATGCAGGTCGTCGCGGGATATCCGATCGCCGAGGCGCTCGAGGCGGTCGACCGTTTCCGCAAGCACGTTCCCGGCTCGAACACGGCCACCATCTGCGTCGGCTCGCTCGACTTCGGCACCGGCGAATTCCGGTACTGCACCGCCGGACACCCGCCGCCGCTTCTGGTGACGGCGGATGCCACCGCACGCTATCTCGAGCCCTCCGGCGGCGGCCCGCTCGGCAGCGGCACCGGCTTTCCGGTGCGCACCGAATTCCTCGACGTGGGTGACTCGATCCTGTTGTACACCGACGGTCTGATCGAACGACCCGGCCGGCCGCTGGGCGCCAGCACCGCTGAATTCGCCGAGCTGGCCGCAAACATCGTCGGCGGCCAGCGCGGGTTCGTCATCGAATCATCGGTGCGCCCGATCGACCGAATCTGCTCGGAGACACTGGAATTACTGCTGCGCTCCACGGGCTACAGCGACGACGTGACACTCCTTGCGGCGCAACGCCGGACGCCGCCCGCACCCCTGCACTTGACACTGGACGCGACCATCCGGACCGCACGGACGGTGCGCACCCGCCTGCGGCAGTGGCTGTCGGAGCTCGGCGCCGACACCGAGGATATCTCCGATGTGGTGCACGCGATCTCGGAGTTCGTCGAGAACGCGGTCGAGCACGGGTATGCCGCCGAGGTCCCCGACGGCGTTGTCGTCGAGGCGGCACTGTCCGGCGACGGCAACCTGCACGCCTCGGTGACCGACCACGGACGGTGGAAGGACCACCGCGAGGGCGAGACGGGCCGCGGCCGCGGCCTTGCCATGGCCGAGGCCCTGGTGTCGGAGGCGCACGTCAGTCACGGCGCCGAAGGGACGACCGCCAGTGTGACGCACCAACTTTCGCGGCCGGCGAATTTCGTCACCGATTCGGTGGTCAGCTGGGCGGCCGATCGGCGGACGGCCAATGCAGAATTCGTCTCGGAAGTCAGCGAACCGGGCCGCATCGTGGTCAGTGGCGACGTCGACTCCAACACCGCCTCCACCCTGGACCGTCAGATCGCGGTCGAAAGCCGTTCCGGCGTAGCGCCGTTGACGGTCGATCTCACCGCCGTCACCCACCTGGGATCGGCGGGCGTCAGCGCGCTGGCCGCCGCCCGCGAGCGGGCGCTCCGACAGGGCAGCGAGTACGTGCTGGTGGCCCCGCCGGGAAGCCCGGCGCACCACGTGCTGTCGCTGGTGCAGATCCCGGTGGTCAGCGGCCTCGCCGAGAACGTCGTCGCCGAGGGTTAGGCCCGGTCGGCTCGCTCGCCGTGCCGCACCTGATTGAACGGAACCCCACGATCGGCGGCGTACTCCCGCGGGAAGCCCAGCACCCGCTCGCCGATCACGTTGCGGGCCATCTCCGTTGTGCCGCCGCCTATGGCGACCGTCTGCCGGGATAGATACCGCAGGCCCGTTTCGAGTCCTGCGCCCCGCTCCCCCACCACGCCCGCGCTTCCGGCGATCGCCAGCGCCGTGTCGACGTCGGTGGTCGTGGTCTCGGAGTGGAACAGCCTAATTAGCGTTCCGGCTGCCGCCGGCAGCGCGCCGTCTCTGACGCTGCGGTACACGTGACCGATCAATTGCTCGGCCACCGCGCGGTGCACCAGGGCGCGACCGGCCATCTCGCGCACGCGCTCGTTGTCGGCCTGGCCGGTCTTCTCCGCAAGCGCCACGTAGTCGACCGGAATCGCGTTGCCGCCCTCGCTGCCGCTGCCGCTGGCGAACTCGGACCCCTGCCCCACCGCTCGTCGTTCGTGGTACAGCTGCCGGGATGCCACCGCCCAGCCGCCGTTGACCTCGCCGACGACGGCGTCATCTGCGACGTCGACACCGTCTAGGAACTCCTCGCAGAATTCGGTGGAACCGCTCAGCATTGTGATGTGCCGCAACGTGATTCCCGGATGCGCGATAGGCACCAGGAACATCGTCAGGCCCTCGTGCTTTGGCACGTCCCAGTCGGTGCGGGCCAGACACAGGCCGTAATCGGCGGCGAACGCGCTCGTGCTCCAGGTCTTGGCGCCGTTGATGATCCAACGGTCACCCCGCCGCTCGGCCCGGGTGAGGACACCGGCCAGGTCCGATCCGCCGCTGGGCTCGCTCAACAACTGCACCAGCACTTCCTCACCGCGCAGCGCCGCGGCGATGTGCTGCTTCTTCTGGTCTTCGCTGCCGGTGTCGAGCAGGGTGGCGCAGCAGATGGTGAACGTCGGTGTGTTGAGAATCAACGGCATCTCGTAGTCGAGGGATTCGACATCGAAGGCCTTCTGGTATTCGTAGTCCAGCCCGAGGCCGCCGTACTCGCGGGGGAAGCAGATGCCGGCGAATCCGCCGTCGTACAAACGCTTTTGCAGCTCTCTGGCCCTCAGCCAGGACCGTTCCTCGTCACGTGGCGCGGCCGGCGGGGCCTCACTGTCGATGGCGGGCATGTTGTCCGCCAGCCACGCCCTGGCCCGGGCGGCGAACTCCGCAACCGACTCGGTCGACGTCATCGGATCTTCCTCATTTTGCCGAACGACCCGCCTTCTCAAACTCGTACACGCGCAGATTATGCTCCTCCGGCGTCCCAAACATGCCGCGGTACAGCGTGATCCGGCGAAGGTACAGGTGCAGGTCGTGCTCCCAGGTGACGCCGATGCCCCCGTGCATCTGCACACACGCCTGGACGATCTGCCCCGCCATCTCGCCCACGTAGGACTTGGCGATGCTGGCCGACACATTCGCTTCCGGCGCGCGGGAGGCCACGTCGGCGACCGCCGCCGAGGTGGTGGCGCGGCAGGCTTCCAGCCAGAGCTTCATGTCGGCGAACTTGTGCTTGAGCGCCTGATACGACGCCAGCGGGCGACCGAATGTGTGCCGGTCCAGCGCCCACCGCACGGTGAGGTCGAACACCGTCTGCAGGGAACCGACCACCTCGGCGCATTGCAGCACCTGGGCGATCTGGCTTTGTCGATCGACGAGCGCAGCCGTCTCGCCGGCGGTGCCGACGGCCGCCGACCGCGGCACCACCACGCCGTCGAAGTGCACCCGGCCGTATTGCTTGACCAGATCGACCGACTGCTGGGGCTCGATCCGGACTCCTGGCGCGTCCGCCGGGACCAGGAACTGACGAATCTCCGCGCCGCACCGCGCCACCACCAGCAGCAGCGCACTCTGGGCGGCCGCCTCGACACGGTCCTTGACGCCGTCGATGCGGTAACCGGAATCGGTTTCTGTGGCCGTGACCGACGGATCCAGCGGTGCCCAGCCCCGGCCCGGCTCACAGACCGCCCACGACGCCACGGCTTCACCCGCTATCAGCGCTTCGATGGCGTCGGCGTGCTCGCCGGAGTTCGTGCACTCGACAAGCCCGGCCAGCACGGTGCTGACCGGGTACAGCGGCCCGGGCGCCACCGTCTTGCCGAGTTGCTCGGCGACCATCGCGAGGTCGGCGAAGCCGTTCTCCGAGACGCTTCCGCCGCCCAACTCCTCCGGCACGAGCAGGCCTGTCCAGCCGAGCTCCGCGGCGCGCTGCCACCACGCGGGATCGAATGATGTGCCCGCGGTGTGCAGCTCCCGCACCCGGCGCAGCGGCGCTTCCTTTTCCAGGAAAGCCTGGGTGGTCGAGGTGAAAAGGATCTTTTCGGGAGAGTCGAGGGTGGTCATAGTGCCGAGGGGATCCTTCTTGACATTCGATCGCTGCGGCTGCAACGGAATCGGTTTGAGTATTTGATCATCCGCCCGATCGGTCCTCGGTTGGCTGCCGATTCCGATGTTAGCAACGCTCGATACGGTAAGAGATACCGGAGTTCAGTCGGTAAAGGTAAGTCAAGACGGTTGGCGGAGTCGCGCGCACACAATTGCGCTACATCGCGAACACGCGGCGCATCGCCTGCGCGTGCAGCGCCCGATTCTCCTGGGAAACAACCCAATCGGGGACCATCGAGTCGAACCCGTTGAAGGTCGCGGCGATCACGTGCAATTCGGTGTGGACGTGCGCGTGCAACAGCCGGTTGGCGTAGTCGATGGCCTCGTCCCGGCACGGATCGATCTCGGAACAACTGACGAAGGTGGGCGGCAGGCCCTCGAGATTGGCCCGGTGCGCGGGAACGTGCTGACCGTTGGCGCGGGCGTCACCGAGATAGTGGTTCCACGCCCGGCTCACGGCCGGACCGTTGAGACCTGGGGTGCGCTGGAATTCCCGACGCGACGGCGTGGCATCGGAATCGAGCATCGGCTGGTGCAGGATCGGCATCAGTATCGCCGGACCTTCCTGGTCGAACATGCGCTGAGTCAGACCCGCGACCAGCGCCGCGCCCGCATCGCGGCCCATCACCGCGATGCGGCTTGCGTCGGCGTCCAGCTCCGCGCTGTTCTCGACGGCGTAACGGAAGGCCGCCTCGACATCGTCGAGCGCCGCCGGACACCGATATTCAGGGGCCAGTCGGTAGTCCACCGACACCACCAGACAATCGCCGTCACGGGCCAGCTCCACGCAGTGCGCGTGGTCGGTCTCCAGATTCCCGGTGACGAACCCGCCGCCATGCGCGTACACCACCAGCGGCGCGGAGGATTCGGTGCGGCCGCGGTACAAACGCAGACCCAGCTGCTGACCGTCCGGACCGGCAATGGAGCGCCAATCGATGTAGACACCAGTGGTATCGGCCGCTGCGGCGCGCTGCGCGGCCAGCAGGTTGGCGTGTTCGCGCTCGGCCGGCAGTGTCTCGGCGCGGAATTCGAAGGCGCCCAACTCCACGGCGGCATCGCGCAGCACCGGATCGATGCGGCCGAGGCCGTGCGGCCGGGCCAGGTTCGTCTGTGTCATATCAACTCATTGTTCGGGCTCGTCGTTCGGGCTCATCGGCGGTCCCGGAAGGTCAGCCTTACCGTAAACCAACTTCAAGGTAGACCTGCGCTTTTAGCGGGTGACACACCAGGTGCTCGGCGCCGCGAACGAGCCCGGCGGGCCGGTGCCGCGGTAGAAATGGAGCCATATCGAGTCGGCCTTCGGCACGCCGCGAATCGGTCGCCGTCGGCCCCGGCGAGCACGAGCCATTGGGCTTCGTTGCTATCTATACTATGATAGCTATTTTCCGCTCGGTACACCCGCCGTGGATTTCGCGGGCACTCGTCATCCGGTCCGCGTGAACCGCCTTATCCGTTGTTTCAGGAGGAGCGCTGATGCCGCTCAGCACCGGCCCGAACGGTCAGCCCGTCGTACCTTCACTCGATTTCACCGGTGAAACCAGCCCCTACCCGTTTTTTCAACACATGCGTCATACCGACCCGGTGTGGCACGGGTCCCTGAGCGATAACACCCAGTTGCCGGAGGAGCTGCGACCCAGTGACGAGTGGGTCCTGTTCGATTACAACGGTGTATCCCAAGCCTTTCGCGACGACCGGATCTTCACGTCGGCCGCCTACGACAAGACGATCGGGTTGGTGATGGGACACACCATCCTGGCGATGGGCGGCCGGGAACATCACGATCACCGCAACCTGGTGGCCAAGGCGTTCCGTGCGACCGCGCTGCAACGCTGGGAACCGTCGGTCATCGGGCCGGTCTGCGATCGACTGGTCGACGAGATCAAGAACGACGGTCAAGCCGATCTGGTCAAGGCGGTGACTTTCGAATTTCCCACCCGGATCATCTCGACGCTGCTCGGCCTGCCGGCCGAGGACCTGGACCTCTTCCGGCGGTTGTCCCTCGACCTGATCTCGATCCCGACCGACATCGAGGCGGGATTGAACGCCGCGACAGAACTCTACGATTATTTCCTCAAACAGGTCGAGCAGCGCAGGCGCAAGCTCACCGATGACATCATCGGCGACCTGGTCGCCGCCGAGATCGACGGCGAGAAACTCACCGACGAGGCCATCATCGCCTTCTTGCGGCTGCTGCTCCCGGCCGGCCTGGAGACCACCTATCGCTCATCGGGCAATCTGCTGTACCTGCTGCTGACCCACCCCGAACAGCTCGCGATGGTCAACCAGGACCGGTCACTGATACCGATGGCGATCGAGGAGGGCCTGCGGTTCGAAACGCCACTGACCATGGTCATGCGGACCACAACCGAAGAGGTCGAAATCGGTGGTAAGGCAATCCCTGCCGAGGCCCAGATCGACATGTGCATAGGCTCGGCCAACCGTGACGAGACCCGCTGGACCGATCCCAATACATTCGACATCCGCCGGCCGCGGCAATCCCACATCGCCTTCGCCGGTGGAATCCACATGTGCCTCGGCATGCACCTGGCCCGGCTGGAGACCCGGGTCATGTTGAACAGCCTGTTAGACCGCGTCGAGAATCTGGCGTTCGTGCCCGACGACGGAACCGGCGAGGAATCCAAGATCGTCGGGCTCACCTTCCGGTCGCCGAACAAGCTTCCGGTGACGTTCGCCCCCGCCGCATGAGAAGCCGCGCAGCGATCCTGCACGACGTCGGCGGGCCGTGGTCCGTCGAGGAATTCGAGCTCGATCCCCCCAAGGCCGGCGAGGTGCTGGTGCAGATGGCGGCGGCCGGCTTGTGCCACTCCGACGACCACATCCTCAAAGGTGACATGTCGGCGCCCAACGAGGTGATGCGATCGATGGGGCTGCCGACCATGTTCCCGACGATCGGTGGCCACGAGGGCTCCGGCATCGTGCGCGAGGTCGGCCCGGACGTCACCGACTTCGAGCCGGGTGACCACGTGGTGATGTCGTTCGTGGCCGTGTGCGGCCAATGCCGTTGGTGTGCCAGCGGAGTCGAGTACCTGTGCGACGTCGGCATCGGCACCATGATCCCGGGGATGCCGACGGATGGCACGTTCCGCCACCACACCGCCGACGGCCACAGCCTCGGCCACATCGCCAAGATCGGCGCATTCGCCGAACACACTGTGGTATCGACGAATTCACTGGTGAAGATCGAGCAACACCTGCCACTGACATCGAGCGCCCTGCTGTCCTGCGCCATCCCGACCGGTTACGGTTCCGTCGCCAACCGGTCCAACATGCGCGCCGGCGACACGGTCGTGGTGATCGGCGTCGGCGGGATCGGCACGGGCGCGATCCAGGGAGCCCGCATCAACGGCGCCGCGCAGATCGTCGCGGTGGATCCGGTTGACTTCAAACAGAAGTCGGCACTGCAGTTCGGCGCGACACACAGCGCGGCGACGATTGACGAGGCGCTGGATCTGGTGCGCGGCCTGACCTACGGAGTGATGGCCGACGCGGTGGTGGTCTCGCCCTCGTTGATCACGCAGGAGGACGTCCGCGACGCCGTGAAGCTCACCCGCAAGGGCGGCACCTGCGTGCTCACCGGCATGACGTCGCAGTTGACCCGGTCGGTCAAGATCGACCTGCAGGATTTCATCCTGATGAACAAGACGTTGGCGGGCACCATATTCGGCTCGTGCAATCCGAAGGCGGACATCTCCCGGCTGGCCAGGCTTTATGAGACGGGCCAGCTTCAGCTCGACGAGATGATCACCAAGCGTTATCGTCTCGACGAGGTCAACGACGCCTACGACGACCTGCTCAACGGCAAAATCGTCCGGGGCATCATCGATTTCGGGATCGCCTGAAAGCTCTGCCTACATCTTGATCGCGGGGATAAGCCTGCTGAGATTCCAGAGCCGGTCTCTTCGCGCCGACAGGCAGGAGATCGCCAGTGCGACAGCCGTTATCCCAACCAGCACGATGATCGCCTGCCATAGCCGGGCGTCGATGCCGCCGAGTATCAGCTGCCGGAGTCCGTTGACGCCATAGGTCATCGGGTCGAAGCGGTGCAGGACCTGGAAGGGCCGTGACGTGGTTTCCACGGGATACATGCCGCCTGCACTGACGAGCTGCAACATGAGCAGGGCCATGATCAGCACCCGGCCCACCGCTGGACCGACGAGCGCATTGATCGCCTGCGTCGCGGCTACGAACGCACCGGAAATCAGCACCATGAACCCCAGCATCGCCGCGGGGTGCACGGCGTGCATACCGAGGGCGAACCGGACCACGCAATAGAGAATGACGGCTTGGAACACCGCGATCGCGGCGGCAGGTAGGTAGCTGGCGAGCACCACGCGGAGCGCGAGCACCTCCGCGGCGATCGCGCGAGCCTGCAGGGGCCGCAGCACCATCCACAGCACCAGGGCGCCGAAGAATAGAGCGAGCGTGAGAAAGAACGGAGCCATCCCGGTGCCGAAGTTGGGCGCGGCGTTCTCGTGTGAAGCCTCGAGTTGCACCGGACCACCGATGGTGTCGGCGACCGCATCCTTCTGCTGGGTCGTCCAGTTGGGTACCTGCTTGGCCCCGTCGGCGAGTTTGGTCGCCAGCTCGGCCGATCCCGCCTTGAGTTGTCGTGCGCCGTCGTCGAGTTTGGCTATGCCGCCGGCCAATTCGGCGTTACCGGTGGCGACCTGCTGTGCTCCGTCGCGCAGTTGGGTGAGCTTGTTCGTCAGGTCCTGCCCCTTGCTGCCGACCTGGTCGAGCGCCGACCCGAGCGGACTGCCTGGGTTCCGCAACCCCGATGTCATGGAGATCGCCGCGTTCTGCGCGTCGGTGATCTGCTGGCGGATCTGGGGTGTGAACTGGTGACCCCGGAGCTGATCCTGGATGCCGCGGAGGTTGTTCGCCAGCGGATCCTGTCGTGCCGAGAGCTGATCGATCACCGATGAAAGCGAGTTTGCGGCGGCATCCTGCGCGGTGGCGATGGCACCGATCTGGTCGTTGGCCTGCTGAAGCGCGGTTGCGCCCTGTTGCAGTTGCTGCGTGCTGCCGCCGATTTGCGATACCGCCTTGGTCACCGCGAGCAGCGGGTCGGTGGCCTGGTTGATCCCGTCTGACAGTTGCTTGGCACCGGTGGCAAGCGATGCCGAGCCGGACCGCGCGGTGTCCAGACCGGACACCAGCTGACCGGCGCCGTCATCGAGTCGAGCGGCCCCGTCTGCGGCCTGCTTGATACCCGATCCCGACGAAACCACCACCGATAGCATCTGATTGACGGCCTGTCCCGAGATCCGGCTGGACACGGCGTTGAGTACCTGGCCGATGGCGGTACGACCGATACTCGTGGAGATGTAGTTGTTGGCGTCGTTGTAGACGGCGATCAGGTTGGCCTTCTTGGGTTGCCCGGTTACCGGCGAAGCGATCGCCGCGCTGAAGTCCGGCGGCAACTCGACCATGAAGTAATACTTGCCGTGGTCGACTCCGTTGCGTGCCTCCGTTAAGTCCACGACGTGCCAGTCCAGTCCTCCGTCCGCGGTCAGGCTCTTGGCGATCTCCGCGCCGGCGTTGAACTGCTGCCCGGACACGACGGCCCCACGATCGGAGTTGACCAGCGCCACCGGCATCTTGTTGGTGTGGCCGAAGGGATCCCAGAACGCCCACAGGTACAGCGCCCCATACACCAGGGGCAGCAGCATCAGTACGACGATGGCCACGCGCGTCAAACGGCTGCGGCCGAAACGTTTGATCTCCGAGCCAAAGGCGAGTCCAGCCAGCATCGTCAGTCCTCTCCGGTCAGGATGCGGTGATCGTGAAGTTCATGGTCGGGCGCGTCCGCGCCGAGCGGGTTGGTCACCCCGACGACGACGGTGCGCTGCTTCGCGATCACGCCCAGCCGGTCGGCCGCGATCGCCCGTCGGGAATTGTCACGAACCTGCTCGAGGTCGCCGATCACCAGGATCGGACGATTCGACAGCAACGCCAGCGTGATTCGCAGCAAAAACAGTTCCAGGTCTGACAATTCGACGATGTACGTGTGGTGGGACGGCGGGGTCATCTCGCCGAAAACCTCGGTCAGCTCGGCCTCGCCGGCTTGCAGCGGCACAGGTGAGTACCACGGTGCCAGCCACCGGCATTGCTCGGCGAGCACGGTCTCCACGGTCACCGATTCCTCCAGCTCGTCGATGTCTTCGAAGGCCGCGATCGAGCAGTGCCGGCGGATCGCGCGCGGGGTTGTTTGACCGTGGACGGTCAGGGTGCCGTGGCTCGGCTTGAAACGTCCCGCGAGGGTCAGCAGCAGCGTGGTCTGACCTGGCCCGCCGGGCATCCGAATCGCGTGAAAACCCGGTGGGAGCGCGAGGTCGACTCCCGAGAACAAAGGCCCGTGCTCACCGTCAACCCCTAGACCGTTGGCGGTGATCAACGGCGCAGGAGCGTCCGGCTCGTCTTTTGTATCCATGCTGAAGCTCTCCTTAGTCGCCGGACGCCCGAACCGATTCCAGCACTGCGGCGATCAGCTGCGCGAGCAGGTCGGGGTTGATGGTCCCGGGGCGCAGGACCTCTTCCATCGCGATGCCTAGGTTGATGGTGACGACGAGCTGGGCGAGATCGGCCAGCTGCCCGTCGGATGGCACGGTGGCGGTCGGTTTGACGATGTGCCGCGCTTGGTCGGCGGCGGCGGCGCGGCGGCGTCCGATCAGGCGCTCGCGAAGCTGCGGATCGCGCTGGGCCCGCAACCAGTACTCGACGAGCAGGACGTAGTAGTCGGAATGGTCGCGCACTGAGTCCAGCACTGATTGGCTCAACTCGCGCGCGGCCGCGTGGGTGTCACCGCCGCTGCTGTTCAGCGCTGTCGCGATCTGCCCGCCGCGACGCTCGAACTCGCGGTCGAGCAGGGCTAGGAACAGTTCATCCTTGGATTCGAAGTTCGAGTAGACCGCGCCCTTCGTGAAGCCCGCGGCCTGACCGATCGCGTCGATGGTGGCACCGGCGAACCCTTCGGCGGCGAATACCGTCGCGGCCGCATCCAGAATCCGGTCGCGAACCTCGCCTCGAGTGGGGCGGGTTCGGTGCGGCTTGACGGGCGACATGGTCAGTAGCATACTCGGCAGTATCGATTGGATACCAGCGAGTATCTGATGGATGGCCGAGAGGCCGATATCACGCACATTGCCTACACGGCGCTGCATGAGAAGCCCGAACTCGTCGCGGGCTGGTCGAGCCAAGATCAGATCGAGACCAACAACACGATGCTACGCAACGTCGTCGAACCGATCTTGGCTAGCACCAACGATTTTCAGCACATCAGCATCCTGCAGGGAACGAAAGTCTATGGCGTGCATCTGCACCCGGCCCCATCCCCGCGCGGGAAAGCGATCCGCGTGACCCCCATGACAACTTCTTCTTGGATCAAGAAGACTACGTCCGGGAGATGGGCGCAAAGCACGGCTTCGCTTACACGGCACTGCGTCCGGAACTCGTCACCGACCCCTCACGTGGTGCACTGAATGTTCTTCCCGCGATCGGCGTGTACGCCGCTATTCGACGCGAGCAGGGCGAACCGTTCAGTTCTACCGGTGGCAATTCGTTCGTCTGGGAAGCAGCCGACGCCGACCTTGTCGCTGACGTGATGGTCTGGGCTGCGCGATCACCTCGAGCAGCCAATGAGGCGTTCAACATCACCAACGGTGACGTTTTTGAATGGCGGAATGCGTGGCCTGCTTTGGCCAAAACCCTCGGTGTCGAGACTGGACCTGACACGCCCAGCAGTTTGGCCGACTAGCTAGCCGACCACAGCGACATCTGGGACCGCGTCGTTGCCAAGTACGGCCTTCGTCCCCTGAGTCTGCGCGAGTTGGTCGGTCACGGTGACCAGCATGCGGACTTCGCGTTCGCCTACAACATGCTTTGCCTCGAGGAACTCCTGACGTTCGGTGTCGGTGAAGAGCTTCATCCCGCGCTCAACCTGCTGGCGGGTTACTCCCGAGCGACTTGGATGAAATGAGTCGATACGTATCGGCGACAGCTTCAAGGACCCCCCGCCCGGCAGGGTCTTCGGCGGTGACCGGTACGACCGCAACGGTGTCTGCGCCGGCGTCCAAGTAGGCCTGTAGCCGGGCAGCGATTTGTTCGGGGCTGCCCACCGCGCCGAGTTGCTCGGTCAGCTCAACGGGAATGGCGGCCGCCAACTCCGAACGCCTCGCGCCGCTGCGGGCTTTCTCGACGAGGTCGGGGAACCCGAGGTCACAGAACATTTCTCCGTAGCCGGGCGGCGCGAGATATATCGCCAGCTGGTTTGCTGTTTGTCGTAGGGCGGCATCGCCGGGTCGCAGGGCCGCCGGTACCCAGACCGTCAAGTGGGGCGCCGTTCGGTCGACGGCGGCGGCGTAGTCGTCTATTTGTCTTCGCACCTGGGCGACCCGTTGGGGCGAGGAAAGGTTGAGCACCACCTCGTCGGCGATTTCAGCGGCCAGCCGCGTCATCGTCGGACCGAACGCCCCGACTCCGATGCGGGTGCCCGGCAGCGAGCCGCGCAGCCGAAATCCGTGACTGCGGATATAGCGGCCGTCGTAATCTGCGCGCTCGCCGCGCAAGATCGCACGCAGGCACTGGATTGTTTCGCGCATGCGGGGTGCGCTATGCAGCCAGTCGCGGTCGTGCCAGCCGCTCACGATCATGGGGCTCGAGGCACCGAGCGCGACGTCGATCTCGCAGCCGGTGAGCGATGCCACCGAGCTGGTGCCCAACGCGATAGCGACCGGGGTTCGCACGCTGATGGGCAGCGGCCCCAGTTTGAGCCGCAACCCCGGCGCGCGCATGCCAATGGCGGTGGCCAACGCGAAGGCGTCGAAGGTAGTCATCTCGCCGATCCACAGCCCAGTCAGCCCCACTTCACTGACCGCCTCGGCAATCTGCACCGCCTCCATGTCGGGCCGATCGAGCCAGAACGGCAACGTCGCCTCAATCCGCCCGGTCACAGCATTGCCACCTCGGCGGGCTGGCCCAGCAGGATGCGGCCCGGCAACTCTCGCGATGCCTCGTTCACTTGAAAATGCGCGGTGGCGGTGAACGCGTCGCGGAAGCGGCGCTGCAGCGGCGCGCCGTCATAGATGGCGCTTCCCCCGGCAAGGTCATACATCGTGCGCACCACATCCGCGGCGATACGGACCCCGTGCGTGGCGGCAAGCCGCAACCGGGTGCGCGCTTCCACGGGCACCGGAGTCTCGGCTTGATTTGCTTGCCAGACGGTTTCGATCGCCTGGTAATACAGTGCCCGCGCGCTCTCCAGCGCCGATTCGGCCGCGGCGACCGCGGCCTGGACAGTGGGCCGCTGGGCAAGCGTACGAGATGACGCGACACCCTTCTTTGCGCCGGCAATCTCGATGAAATCCTCAATGGCGGCGCGGGCGTTGCCCATTGCTGCGGCGGTGATGCAAGCAGCGAAGAAACCGAACGGCGGGAAGCGATACAACGGCCGGTTGATCGACGGCCCGTCAAATATTGAGACCACCCGCGAAGCCGGCACGAAGACCTCGTCGGCCACCGTGTCGTGGCTGCCGGTGCCGCGCAGGCCGAGGGTGTGCCAGGTGTCGAGGATCTGTAGTTCTTCGGCGGGCAACGCGACCACGGCCGGCCGGTCGTCGAGGACGCACCCGGCGAACAGGACGTCGGCGTGGGTGATGCCGCTGCAGAACGCCCACCGCCCCGACACCACGACACCGCCGGGAGCCCGACGGGCCGTGCCGTGCGGCGCCCACACACCGGAGGCCACGGCGCGACCGTCACCGAACAGCTCATCACGGCCGACCTGCGGCAGATAGGCGACCAGCAGGCTGCTGGTGATCGCGATCGACACGCACCAGCCGGCCGACGCATCCCCGCGTGCCACCGCTTCGGCGCAGCGCAACGCCGTGCCAGGAGCCAGCTCCAGAGCTTCGACCTCGGTCGGCGCTCCCGCGCGCAGCAGGCCCGAATCCCGCAGCGCCGCAACCAGTTCGGCGGGAAGTCTGCGATCGGCATCGATCTGATCTGCCATACCGCGTGCCATATCGCCTATCAGCCGGGCGCGCGCCACGATGTCCTCCTGGCCCGCTGCCGGCGAGGTTGTTTCGGTATCGGTCATGACGTCCTCGGCTTCCCCAAATAGCTACACTGCTGTAGCTTAAAGCTACGCTACTGTAGCTTCACGGCTATTGCCCTTGTCAAGAAGGGTGATAGCGGCCGACAGGAGGACCCGCATGACCGAGGCCACCGTGCGGCGCAACCGTCCCTACGCGCCGCGCCGGTCGCCCGAGCAGCGGCGCGAACAAATCCTGGATGTCGTGCTCGAGATCATCAGTACAGAGGGCGTCGGTGCGGTCAGCATCGATGCCGTCGCCCGACGCATCGGCGTCACCCGTCCCGTGGTCTATAGCCAGTTCACCGACGCCAATGACATGCTGCGCGGTTCACTCAAGCGTGAAGAACAGCTAGCACTCGCTCAGATCATCGACGCTATCCCCGGCGAGGACGACAAAGACTCTGCCACCTCGCTCCACCATCTGTTCGATGCCTACCTGCGCGGGGTCGCCGAGGCGCCCCACCGGTGGCGAGCGATTTTCATGATCGCCGACAGCGGCACCCCGACATTTCACAAACACGTCGCACGTCTTCGTGCCCGAATCGTACGCGAATTCGAAGTGGCGCTGAGTAAGTCGTGCACTGCCCAACCGCACTTCGATTCCGAGCTGCTGGCCCATCACCTGCTGGCTACGATGTGGGAATCGGGCCGGCTGCTGCTAGTAGCCCCGAAAGAGTTCCCCCAAGATCGTCTGCTGCGCTCCTTGGACGCGATGTTTACCGCGCTTGCAGTACAACCGCAGCCAGATTCTTGATCTGTGACGTTGCCCCTGCACTTTTTGCACCGATCCAAGCCGTCGGTCGGCGGGTAACACCACCGACTCAACATCGCGGCTTTGGCCCAATGTGCGGGCTACGTCTCACCACAGCGGCAAGATCGTGCGGCGCCCCGTAAACCCTTTGTAGCCAAGATCTTTCACTTCCGGCCGTCCATGCCACGCTATCGGCCAGCGAGCGGCTATGGCACACACACGGGTGGTCACATCCCTGCCAAAGCATTTGCGCTGGCGAGGGCAGGGACGACGAAGCGACGCGATATGGACCGGTAGCGCCTGACGTCGCCCTCGCCATAGATGGATGTCCAAACGCGTCAGCCTCGGTGGCAGTTCATTATTCGCCAACGCCCCGTCCAGAACGGATCCCACATCTCGGCCTGCATCATCTCCGTCGTGCACCCGCCCGATGGCGAACTGAAAACTACTTTGCTCCAATAACTTTGGTTGTCCGGACTCCCTAGCTGCGCCGGACTGACGGCGGTCCCCCCGCCACGGGGGTTTCAGCCCTGCCGGCACACACCGCCGGCGGCAGTGAGCACAGCCCAGTACCGCGACGGCCGCGATGCTGTGAAACTACTTTCATGAACACTTGGTCCGTCATCGTCGACCGGTCGGATCTGTCCTCAACGACACTGGTCGAGGCTGCCAGTATCCGGCCCACCACCGGGCAAGCGCTTCTGCGCGTGGAGCGTGTCGGCCTGACAATAAACAATTTGACCTACTGCGCGCTAGGCGACGCACTGGGCTACTGGGGCTACTTCCCCACTCAGGTCCCCGGTATGGCACACATTCCCCTGTGGGGTTACGCGCAAGTGGCTGCGAGCGAAACCGATGCATTGAAAACCGGTGACCGCGTATTTGGCTACTTGCCCAGTGCCAGCCATCTGCTCGTCACTCCGTCGCCGCTGGGCACCGATCGGTTCCGCGATGCCGCACCTCATCGCGGCGAGCTGATGCCGATCTACAACGAGTACACCGTTGTGACCGGAGCTCCTCGCTCGCCGGAACGCGAAAACCTTACAGCGCTGTACAGGCCGCTGTTCATGACAAGCTTTGCGTTCGAAGCATTCGGCGCCGCCAACGAGTGGTTCGGGGCACGCCGACTCCTCATCTCCTCCGCGTCAAGCAAAACCGGTTACGGCATCGCAAGCCTCGCGCGTAGCCGTGGCGGCATTGAGATTGTGGGCATCACGAGCCCGGCCAACGTCGCATTCAGCCAACAGCTCGGGTGCTACGACACCGTGATCACCTACGACGACGTTGAATCGCTTTCCAAGGTGCCGACCTTATACGCCGATCTCGCCGGCGACACCGACCTACGCAGGCGGCTCCACCGCCACCTTGCCGACAACCTGACTCACGATGCGGTGCTTGGCATCTCCCACATCTCAAGCCCGACCTCACTGCCAACCGAGGAACTCGTCGGCCCGAAGCCAACGGTCTTCGGCGCATTCGACTACCTGCTTACGCCCGCCATGCAGCAGGAAATCACGCGGCGGTATCACAGTGCGTGGGAAGACTTCCGAACATTGCTTCGCGACAACCTGGACGTCGTTACCGACGCGGGCCCAAAAGCCTTGCAAGACCATTGGACCCGGCTCCAAGGCGGAGAAGTCGACCCACGAAAGGGCCTCGTTGTCACCTTTGCAGACCCCGACGGCGCGTAACGGCTGTATCGGCGTACTCGCTACCGGCCGACGCTTACAGTGTCGGCACTAGCCCGCCATCGCAGCGCAGCGCTACTCCAGTCACGTAGGACGCTCGGCCGCTGCACAAGAAGGCGGCCACGGCGCCGAACTCGTCGGGCTCTCCATACCGGCCTGCTGGAATCTCACCGACTGAGGATTGTTCGACGTCGGCGACCGGGACGCCGGATCGGGCCGCAGCCGCTTCATTGATCTGGCGTGCACGCGGTGTTGCGATTCGGCCAGGCAGTAGAGAATTCACCGTAATACCGTGCGGGGCAACCTCACTCGCGAGAGTCTTCAAATAACCTGCCAGCGCGGCACGGCCGAGGTTGGACAACGCAAGACTGCTAATCGGGGCCACTACGCTGGTCGAGCTGATGCTCAAGATGCGGCCCCAGCGCTGCGCCTGCATGGCGGGCAGCACTGATCGCACCAGTTGCACTTGGGGCTTGACCAACGTGGCCACTGCGGAATCGACACCCGCGACATCAACATCTTCGGCACGTCCGGGCGCCGGGCCGGGCCCGTTGAGGACCAGGATGTCAATCTTGCCGACCCGTTTAGTCGATTCGCCAAACAGTCGCGCCGCGCCGTCGGCGGCCACGAGATCGCAGCCGATCCCGATAGCGTTGGGAAGTGTGGTTGCCACTTCCTCGGCGCGTTCGCCCGAACGGCTGGTCACCACCACTCTCGCGCCGTCCTCGCATAGTGCCCGGGCGGTCGCTAGGCCCAGCCCCGACGTTGAGGCGCAGACGAGAGCGGTGCGTTGTGTAAGTCCAAGATCCAATGCCACCACCATGCTCAAGAAAGGGGCCGTTCGGGCTGCTCGTAGTGACCCGTCGTGCCAGCTTAACCGGCATGCCCCACATCAGGGAGCAGCGACAAACCCCCCGACCTCGGCGCCTACGAACTTGCATGCAGAGCGATGGCGGTCAGCTACCGGCGATCCAGGCTGCTTTTTCGCCGGGGTCGGGCAAAACGCGCCCTAGGCACGTCGGCTCCTGGAATGCGCTCAGCCCAGGTGCGCAGTTTGCGCTTTGGTCGGCACGACGATCACCGTGGGCCCATCGGCCTTCAGCGCAGCGTTGAATTCGTGGGCGAGCTTTTCGCAGCTGTCCACATTGACCGCGCGGCACCCGTAACCCGTTGCTAGGGAGGCAATGTCAAGGCCCGGCAGGTCCAGTGCGGGCACGCCGGGTGTCTCTTCCAACACCGCGAACGATTTCAGGATCGAGTATTCGCCGTTGCGCATCGCGACGAACACGATCGGTAGCCGGTGCTGGGCGGCCGTGTAGAGGGCCTGCACCGAGTATTGAAACGACCCGTCGCCGATGGTGGCAAGCACGTGGCGCTTGACGCCACGGGCGCGGTCTCCCAGAGCGACGCCCACCGCCGCGGGCAACCCCCAGCCGATGCCGCCGCTGGCAGTGGCGAAAAACGACCCCGGTCGGGTGCTGGGCAAGAATCGCAGTTGCTGGGCCATCGTCGACGTCGATTCGGTGACCAACGGCGAATCGGCGGGCGTGACGGTTCTCAACGTCTCCCATACCGCATCCGGCTCCAGCGGCGCCGACCCGGTCACGTCGACTGCGGAGGTGGGCACCTGCCTAGCTGGTACCTCCCGGTCGCTGTGATCATCGACCATGCCCACGAGTTGCTCCAACGCGAGCAGCGTGTCCCCCAGCACACTGTCGCCGACCGGCGCCGCACCGGCCAGTCCCGGATCGGCGGTGATCTGCAGCAGTTCGGTGCCCTCGGGCAGGTATTCACCGGCCACGTACGGGTAGTACCGGAAGACCTGCGCCCCGATCACCACAACCAGGTCATGACCACGCAGCACCTCGGTGACACCGGCGATGGTCATCGGCAGCTGCCCCTGGAACAACCGGTGATCCTCGGGGAATGATGCCCGGTCGGGCAGCGGGCCGCTGTATACCGGTGCGCCAACCTGTTCGGCGAACGCCACACCGGCCTCCCAGGCACCGCTGCGATCGACCTCCGGCCCGAAGACCAGCAGTGGCCGCTGCGCACTGTTGATGCGCTCGGCGAATCCACGCAGCCGGTCGGCATCCGGGCTGACCCGGTGACTCACTGTGCGAATCACGGCGGGGCCCAGCGCCGGCTTCTCCCAGTCATCAAGCGGGATCGACACAAACACCGGGCCGGCCGGTGGCTGTAACGCCACCGCGTAGGCGCGCATGATCGCCCCCGGCACGTCCTCGGCGCGCTTGGGCTCATACGCCCACTTCACCCACGGCTGCGGAAACACAGTTTCGTCCTTGTTGGTCAGATACGGCTCGCACAAAACCATTTCGCGGGTCTGCTGACCGGCTGTGACGATCAGCGGGGTGTTGCCCTTAGCCGCCGCCACCAGGTTGCCCATCGCGTTTCCCATCCCCGCGGCCGTGTGCACATTGACCAAAGCGGGCTTGCCCGTGGACTGGGCGAACCCATCGGCCATTGCCATCACCGACGCCTCTTGCAATCCCAAGACATAGGTGAAGTCGTCGGGGAAGTTCTTCAAAAACGTCTCCTCGGTGGAGCCCGGATTGCCGAATACCGTCGTGAGCCCCAGCTCACGCAGCAAGTCGTAGGTCACCTCGTGAACTGTTCTAGCGTGCGCCATCGACCTACCGCTCCTTCCGAACGTGTCAGCCTTCAATTCAGGCCCTTGGTCTCCAACATCAGAATCGGACGATCTGCTCATGGTGTCCATGTTCCCGGTGACAAATGTGCCCGCGGGTTGATGTGCCCGACCACAACGTTGTGGCCCGGCCCAGTTGCCGGCGACGCCTGTTGTCAGAAAGTCCATCGCCGGCACTTATATACAGGCTCAGGTTGGTCATCGCAGTCTCTCGGGCTGATAGCCATGTCCTGCCCCGATCATCGAATCAGTTCGTGCTCAATGTCGATGGCGTCGGCACCAATGACGACCGGCCGCCGATGTACTCCGGAACAACGACTCAGGCGAAGGCGCTCAGCCCGGTGATCGCTCGCCCCACGATAAGGGTGTTCATCTCCCGAGTGCCTTCGTAGGAGTAGATCGCCTCGGCGTCCGCGACGAAGCGGCCCACGTTGTGCTCCAACAAGATCCCGTTGCCGCCGAGCAGCTCCCGCGCCCAACCCACGGTCTCCCTCATCCGGACTGTGCAAAAAGCCTTGGCCAGCGAGGAATGCCGGTCCTCGGCGATTCCCTCGTCCTGCAATTGCGACAGACGCACACACAGCCCGTATGCCGCCGTGACGTTGCCGAGCATCCGGACGAGCAGGTCCTGCACCAACTGGAAGGCGGCGATCGGCCGGCCGAATTGTTCTCGGGTACGCGCGTAGGCCAAAGCATTCTCGTACGCGCCGAGCGCGCACCCGACCGCCATCCATGCCACCCCGGCGCGGGTCATGCGCAGCACGGCCGCGGTGTCCTTGAAGGAGGTGGCCCGCTGCAGCCTGTCGGATTCCGCGACGCGCACGTTGTCGAGGGTGATCAGCCCGTTCTGCACGATGCGCAAGGCGATTTTGTGCATCTGCTTGTCGGCGGTGAACCCCGGCGAATTGTTTTCCACCACGAAGCCCTTCACCTGACCGTCTGCGACGTCCTTGGCCCAGATCACCGTCAGGTCGCCGAATGTGGCGTTGCCGATCCACTTCTTCTGCCCGTTGAGGATCCAGCTGTCACCGTCGCGACGGGCCGTGGTCTGCAGCCCGCCCGAGGCGCCCGAACCGACGTCCGGTTCGGTCAGCCCGAACGAGCCGATCTTGTCGTAGCGCGCCATCGCCGGTAGGAAGCGTTCGCGTTGCTCGTCAGAACCGCACAGGTAGATCGACCCCATGGCCAGTCCGCCGTGCACGCCGTTGAAGGTGGCCACCGAGCAGTCGGTGCGCGCGAGTTCCATCGCGATCATCCCGTCGAGCAGAAAGCGGTGTCCCCCGCAGCCGAAGCCGCGATACGGCAGACCCGCGATACCCAGCTTGCTCATCTCGGGCACGATCTGGAACGGAAACGTCGCACGCGACCAGTGTTCGAGCAGGACGGGCGCCACCTCGGTGGTGGTGAACGTGCGCACGGCGTGCAGGAGTTCGCGCTCCGGGTCGGTGAGCAGGCACTCGTAGGAGTAGAAGTCCGACGTATCGAAGCCCGGAAGGTCGTTGCCGCTCACGCTCTTTCCCCGGGGTCGCTCAAAAACCTCTCGACGACGGGTGCGAGCTCCTCCGCATTGTGCACCAGGTCGATATGCCCGCCGGCATGCAGGTGCAGCCGCGAATGGGGTAGCAACGCGTTCATCACGTGGGCGTTGATCACCGAGATGATCGGGTCGTCGGTACCCGCCACGATCAAGGTCTCCTGTCGTACCGCCGGGAGTGCGAACACACTTGTCCAGACCGCGCCCGCAAGCAGCTGGTGCAGGTAGCCGACCTTCGATCCGGCGTGCAGCTGCCGCACGAACAGCCGTGCCACGTCCTCACCATGGGCGCGAACGGTGCCGCCATACAGCTCACCCGCGATGGCTGCGGCGTAGTCGGGGTCCGAGAACCTACGCGGGGTAACCATTTTCGCCAACACGCGTGGATGCGCGGGCACCATCACCGCTCCGGTGCCGGTCGCTACCAGCACCAGGCGCCGGCATCGGCGTGGGTTCTGGAAGGCAAACTGCTGTGCAAGGGCTCCGCCCCAGGAAAGCCCGAGCACATCGACCACGCCGAATCCCAACTTGGACAGCACCCGGCCCAGTACCCAGGCGAGGTAGGGAAACCCGTAGGGCGCAAGGGAGGTGGGTGAGCCCCCGGTCCCGGGAACGTCGAATCTGACGACCGTGCAACGCAACCGCTCGACGAGCGGATCAAGCACCTCCAAGCTGGCGCCGATCCCGTTGCACAGCACCAACGGAACGCCGCTGCCGTGGCGTACGTTGACCCGGATCCGCTGTCCGCCGGCGTTCACGTAACGCTCCTCGCCAACGGTGCTTGGCGTTACCACTCGAAGTCTCCTTTGGGTTGCGCCGCGCATCGCTCACTTCTCCATGACGTAACTGCCCGGCGCCGGGCCAAGAGGTGGAAGGTCCTCACCACCAAGGACTTTAGGGGATTCGACCTCTTGGCCACTGCGCTCGGCGAGCCAGCTGACGTAGTCCGGCCACCAGGAGCCGGCGAACTTTTCAGCGGAGTCCAGCCATTGTTCGGGGTCCTCGGCCTCGACCGGACCCGTGCGGAACGATGCTTTCGGATTGCCGGGCGGGTTGACCAGCGCCGCGATGTGACCGCTCGTGGACAGGACATAGCGGTTGTCCTTGCTGCCGAGCCGCCGCGCGCTGCGGTAGGTGGCCTGCCACGGTGAGATGTGGTCGGCGACGCCACCAACGACATAGGCGTCTGCGGTGATCTTCGTCAGGTCGACTGCGCTGCCTAGCATGCTGACCCCGCCCGGTATGACCAGCGCGTTGCGCAGCCCCATCAGCACCAGGTCGCGGTGCAGCGCGGCGGCCATCCGGGTGGTGTCGGCGTTCCAGAACAACACATCGAACGGCGCCGGCTTGCGGCCCTGCACATAGTTGTTCACCACATACCGCCACACCAGGTCGGTGGGTCGCAGCCAGGCGAACAACTCCGCCATATCGCGGCCGTCGAGGTAGCCCTTCCTGGCCGAAACCCGAACCGCCGCCTGCGCCGCACGGTCGCTCATGGCTGCGGCCGCGAAGCCGGCGCGGGTCTCATCGAGCACGGTGACCGCCAGGTTGAGGCCCGCGACCCGATCGCCCTCACCGATCTCGGCGAGGTGCGCCGCCGTCATCGCCGCCAGGATCCCGCCCGAGCAAGTGGCCAGCAGGTGGGTCCTGTCGGCCCCGGTGATTTTCTCCGCCGCGTCCATCGCCTCGATGATCGCCGCGCCGTAGCTATCGAAACCCCAATCCCTATGGCGTGCGTGCGGATTGCGCCATGAAATGGTGAACACCTGCTGACCCTGCTGGACGAAGTACTCGATCATGCTGCGGCCGGGCGCGATATCCATCACGTAGTACTTGTTGATCACCGGCGGCACCATCAGCAATGGAATGGCGCGCACCTTCGTTGTCTGCGGGGCGTATTGAATCAACTCGAACACCGAGGTTTGCAGCACCACCGCGCCTTTGGTGATAGCCAGGGTCTCCCCGACCGCGAAGGCATCGGGTTCGACCATTGCCGGGACCCGCGGCTTCGAAAGCATGTCGCGGGCAAAGGCTCTCGCGCCTCGGATCGCGCTCAAGCCGCCGGTGTCGATCAGCGCCTTCCAACCCAGTGGACTGAGCAGCGGGTTGTTGCTGGGCGCCAGGCCCTCCACAAAGTTGTCCATGACGAACCGCATCTTCTCGTTATCACGCCATTCCAGGTTGGCATCGGCAATCAACTCCTCGGCGGTCTCGGAACCCGCGAGATAGGCCTGCATGATTCTGTGCAGCAACGGATTCTCTTGCCACGCGGGGTCAGCGAAGCGTTTGTCGGCGCGGGCCGGAGCGCGGTGCGACTTGCCGATCGCGATGCCACCGAGTTCACGCGTCAGGGCGCCGACCCGGTCGGCCACCGCACCGGGGTGCTGAGCAAGGTTGCCGGCAAGGCGGGCCCAGGTGGCGTTCGGCATCATCCGGCTGGCGAATGGCTTGGTGGCGCTGGTCAAGAGCAGGTCGAGCGGTGCGGCCAGTTCGTCGGGTTTGGTCGTGGGATCCTTGGGGGTGGCCATGATTACCGTGTGCTTTCCGTTGTCGGAATGGTGATGTCGCGTTTCTGGACCTTGCCGGTGGGCCCCTTTGGCAGCTCCTCGACCAGCCATACCGTCCGCGGGTACTTGTAGGCGGCCACCCGGGCCTTGACGTAGTCGCGCAACTCGTCGACGGTCGCTGTGGCGCCTGCCTTGAGAGCGACCGCGGCGCCGACCTCTTCTCCAAGGGAGTCGTGCGGGATGCCGACGACGGCGGCCTCGGCCACCTCCGGGTGCTCGTAGAGCACCTCTTCGATCTCGCGCGGGTAGACGTTGTAGCCGCCGCGGATGATCATGTCCTTGGTTCGGTCAACGATGTAGAAGTAGCCGTCCTCGTCCACGCGTCCTACGTCCCCGGTGTTCAGCCATCCGTCGGTGGTGATGGTGGCCTTGGTTGCGTCGGGCAGGTTCCAATAGCCCTTCATCACGTTGTGCCCGCGGATCTGGATCTCGCCCGTCTGCCCTTGGGGCACCTCAACTCCGTCCAGATCAACTATCCGCATCTGGACACCTTCGATCGGGGTCCCGATCGAGCCCGCCTTGCGCTCCCGGTGCGGGTGATTGAAGGCGGCGGCCGGAGAGCTCTCCGAGAGCCCGTAGCCCTCGAGAACGGTGCAGCCGAAAGCCTTTTCGAAGTCTGCGAGGACCTGGACGGGCAGCGCCGCGCCACCGGAGACGCAGGTACGCAGACTGCGCGCCGCCTCCGGCGCGGCCTGGTCTGCCACGCTGAGCAGTGCCGAATACATCGTCGGCACCCCCTCGAACACCGTGACCTTGTCCCGCTCGACCACCTCGAGCGCCTTGCGCGGGTCGAACCGCGGGATGAGCGTCAACATGGCACCGGCCAGCACGGAGCCGTTGAGCCCGCAGGTCAGACCGAAGACGTGGAATAGCGGCAAGCAACCCATCACGACGTCGTCCGGCCCGGTCTCGACCAGGGTGCGGACGGCGACCTCGGCATTGCGCCCCAGATTGCCGTGGGTGAGCATGGCGCCCTTGGGCTTGCCGGTGGTGCCCGATGTGTGCAGGATGACCGCGACGTCGTCGTGGCCACGTTCCACCGGTGCGTCCTGGCGCGGTAGATCCGCGGTCAGCTCGCCCAGTCCGGCGTCATCGACGATCCAGCACTGGGCGCCCACCTCGCCGGCGCCGACGATGGCTTCGTCGGCGAAAGCGGGCGCCGCGAACAGCGCCTTGGAGCCGCTGTTGGACAGGTAGTAGAACACTTCGCCGGCCTTGAGCAACGGGTTCATTGGAACTGCGACCGCGCCGCGATACATGATGCCGTAGAACGCGATCGCGAATGCGGGAGTGTTAGGCAGCATCAGGCCCACCCGGTCGCCCGGCTCGATTCCGGCCTGCTGCAGCAGCGTCGCGACGCGGGCGGCTGCTGCGTCGAATTCGGCGAAGGTGAGTTGCAAATCGTCGCAGCGCAGGGCGACGCGGTTGGGGTTACGATCCCTCGAAGCAACGAGATTGGCGCTCAGAGCGGTCATGACTAGCCTCCTCCGAAGTGCGTGACGCGCTTACCTCCAGGGTCTTCTCGGCGAGGCGCCACCACAATGTCTGCACAAACAACACCAACACCGGTTCGCTGTTATCGTGCACATCCGCCGATGCCCGGGCATAGGGTTTCTGGGTATGGGAACGGCATCGAAAACCCGTGGCGCCCGGCGGGGCGCGGCGGCTGATCCACACGTCGTCGAGCTGGGGAAGCTCATGCTGGCCCGCGCCAGGAGGCTGGGATTGGCGATGGCGGATCTGCTCTGCCGCGAGATCGACGCCTACCGGGACGGCAGCGTCGTCACCAAGGAGGAAGTGGCCGAAAGTTGCGTGGCGAACGTGACGTTCATCTTTGACTCGCTCGCCGGGAACGCCGACGTCGATGTCGCGCCGGCGGAGCACACCGGCACCGCCCGCGCGCTGGCCGGCGTGCCGCTGCCGGCCGTGATGACCGCCTACCGGATCGGTTTCCGCTTCATGTGGGAGGAGACCCTCGCCACCGCGCGCGCCGCGACGATCCCCACGGACTCGATCCTTGACGCCACCGCGCGGGTCTTCTTTGCGCAAGACACCTTTACCCAGGCGATGGCCACCGCCTACCGCCAGCAGCTGACCACGAAGATCTTGGAGCGGGAGGAAGAACGGTCGGCGTTGGTGGAAGCGCTGCTGGCTCACCGGATCACCGACATGCAAAGCCTTTGGGAAGCAGCGGATTTGCTCCGGCTGCCCACTTCGGGGCCCTACGTCGTGGTGGCGGCCGAGTTGCCCGCGATCGGAAAGCTGGGACTGCCCACGATCGAAAACAAGCTGTCCGCCCGCGACATCCGGTCGGCGTGGCGGCTGTTGCCCGACTTGCAGGTGGGCATCGTCCACCTTCGGGGTCCGGAGACGAAGGACGGCATGGACACCCTCGTCGAGGTGCTCCGCCAAGCCGCGACCGCGCGGGTCGGCATCAGCCCGTCGTTTCGCGAACTGGCCGAAACCAGCGACGCGTTGCGCCTGGCCAGGGTAACGGTCACCGGTAAATCCTCCGGTACGTCGCTGGTCTCCGTCTTCGACGACACCCCTCTGGCCGTCGCCGCGGTCAGCGCACCCGACGTCATGGCGAAGATCAAGTTGCTGGTGCTGTCGCGCATAGACGAACTGCCCGCAGAAGAGCGCGTGATCCTGCTCGACACGTTCCAGGCCTGGGTCGACGCGGGCGGCTCCGCCAATGACACCGCGGCGAAGATCTTCTGCCACCCCAATACGGTGCGACACCGGCTGCGCCGCATCGAGGACTTGACCGGCCGATCACTCTCGCGGCCAAAAGATCTCGCCGAGCTGTGTCTGGCGTTGGAGGTCGAGCGGCGACTGCCCTAGCCGGTCACGCTTTTCGCCCGGCTGCGAGTCTTGCCTGGCCAGACCAGCACTATGACACCCAGCGCCACGGCGGCGAGGCCGATGAGCAGGAGCATCCGCCACGCGCTGCGAGCAAGCTGCCGTAGTGGACCTTCAAACACGGTCTGACCAGTATTTGTCATCCAAATAGCATCGGCCGGAATCGACGTCAAAAAATGTCCGCGACGACACAATTCGGCATCGCGCACAGGTGTCGCGAACAATGTCGCGCCGAAACCGCCGATGTATGGGGCGCGGTAACAAGGTCCCTCGGCCAATTTGTCGCCGGAAGACAAAGGCGCACCGCAGGTTGGTTTTCCGGCGACATCGCCGCGGCGGGGTGGCGGCCGTTAGGTTTCTTGTCGAACGCAACGCTACGTTGTCACCAAACCAGCTGAAGTATCAAGTACCACAACCCATCCGATCATTCCGCGACGCGGAGAAACGTAGGTGAAACCATGTTATTGCCCGCCCTGATAATGCTGATTGTCCTGTTCCCCGTGCTTCTGCCCGCCGCCATCACCGCTGTCCACGTCCTTCTTGGGACCAACCGGCCGGCCGCGCCGCTGGCCCGCCTGCGACCCGCCGCCGCGTAATCCCGCTTAATTCGACTGCAGTACCGCCGTGCCGTACCAGTGACAGGCGAGCAACGCGAGCTCGACGTCGAGCCTGTCGCTGCCGATCCCGCGGCCGCGCCGGGCGACGGCGCGGCCCACGCGGTACTTCACCGAGTTGAAGTGCAGGTTCAGCTCCTCGGCGGCCAGCTTGTAGCTGGAACCGCACCCCAGAAAGACCCGCAACGTCTCCCGGAGCCGGGCGTCGTTCTCGTTGTCGCGGGCAAGATTGCCCAGCACGGTGGCCACCCACTCGCGGGTGCCTGCGACGTCGCTGCCCAGGCGCGCCACAACGGACAATCCTGGATCATCGGCGGCGATCACCGTCAGCGCCGGCGAATCGGGGCGCCTCCGCAGGATCGCTACGCCGCGTGCCTCCTCCGCCTCGCGGTGTGAGCGCCGAAAACCTTCGGCCCCCGCGGCCATCGTCCCGATTGCCACGCTCGGTGGGTCGGGTCGTGTCTGCACGAACCGGCGGACCTTGGCGATGACATCGGCGACCGCGGCACGATACGGCAGCCACACCCACGCGCAGCTTTGGTCGGCGGCAACAAACAACGGGCCGGCGGCGGCACCGGCGGTTTCGTCCAGATCTCGAGCGAACCGCTGCAGCCGGGCGAGTTCGTCGCCCTCAGCGTCCGGGTACCAGATGACCAGTGCCAGGTGATGCCACCGCAGCGGATAGCGGATCGACGTGGTTGCGGCATCGACATCGACGGCCTTGTCTGCGGACAGAATCTCTCGCACCCGCAGGTTGCGAAGACTGTTCTGGTTCTCCAGCCATCGTTCGCGTTCGTCTTCATAGACGGCGACGACTTGCTGTGACATCCAGTCGATGTACTCGAACATCGTGCCGGTGATGGCCTCGATTACCGCCACTCTCAGCGCTTCCGGGATGTCCATTTCCCGCAGTTCGGCGAAAACCAGTTCGTTCATCCGGCGTTGACCGAGCCGATAGGCGCGAACCAGGGCGTTGACTGGCACCCCGTGCTGCGCCAATCTGCGCGCGTACTCCAGCGCCGCGGTGGGCGCCTCGACGCGCTCGACCGCAATGTCGTAGCGCAACGCGTGCAAGAGCGTGTCCACGTTGCCCTCGACGCTGGTGCCCAGCAACTCAACCAACGCCGCGTCACCGCGCAGCTCGGGGACCTGCTCCTCGAGGGCGCGATGAATGACCGAAGACGCGTCGGCCATCCGATCGAGCAATCGGCCCGCGACCTCGGCCACGTAGCTGTTCACCCCGACATCGAGGTCGACGTGGGATTTCTTCACCTCAATGACGTTAGACGGCGAGGTTGTCTTCTGGCGATAACTCCCGCCTGCGGCTTTGTAGGTTGGCGACTGTGTGACACCCGACACCGCGCCTAGCGTTGTAGCCACGATTACCCGCGACGCCCGAAGGAGCGACTGAAATGGGATTCACACAACCGGTGCTGGCCGCGGTCGACCCCGACACTTTCTTGCAGAAACCACTGATGGAGCGGATGCGGATCCTCGCCATCGATTGGGGCGAAAAGGGCTTCGGCTCACCGAAGATGATCCACACCATCTACATCGTGAAGCTGATCGCGTTCTTCGGGATCGGCGGCATCACCGTCGCGACGTTGACGTCGGGGCTGCCCGCCTTCTGGCACGTGTCCGAGTGGTGGAACCAGCCCATCGTCTACCAGAAGGTGATCCTGTGGACCGTGCTGCTCGAGGCGATCGGCGTGGCCGGCTCGTGGGGGCCGCTGGCCGGCAAGGTCAAGCCGATGACCGGCGGCATCCTGTTCTGGGCCCGCCCCGGGACCATCCGGCTGCGACCGTGGAAGTGGGTGCCGTTCACCGGCGGCGATCGGCGCACCTGGTTCGACATCGGGGTCTACCTGGCGCTGCTGGCGAGCCTCGCCGTTGCCCTGATCGCCCCGGGCGTACATAGCGACTCGCTCTCAAAGGCGTTGCCGCACAACAATTCCGGGCTTGTAAACCCCGCACTGCTCGTCGCGCCGATCGCGCTGCTGGTGCTCGTCGGCTTGCGGGACAAGACCATCTTCCTGGGCGCCCGCGGCGAGCAGTACCTGTCCGCGTTGTTCTTCTTCGCCGTGTTGCCGTTCGCCAACATGATCATCGCGCTGAAGATGCTGATCGTGGTGGTGTGGGTCGGCGCCGGCTTCTCGAAGTTCGGTAAGCACTTCTCCAACGTCATTCCTCCGATGGTGAGCAACACGATATTCGCGCCCAAATGGGTGCGACGGGCCCACTACCGCGACTTCGGGCGCGACATGCGGCCGTCACGTCTTGCGGACTTCATGGCCCACGTCAACGGCACCACGGTCGAGATCATCGCTCCGCTCGTCCTGTTCTTCTCCACCGACAAGTGGGTGACGCTGGGTGCTGCGCTATTGATGGTGGGCTTCCACCTGTTCATCATCTCGACCTTCCCGCTGGCTGTGCCGCTGGAATGGAACGTCGTCTTCGCCTACAGCACGGTCTTTCTGTTCCTCGGCTTTCCCAACCGCGACGGATACGCCCCCTGGAACATGTCGCCGCCGTGGCTGGCGCTCGTCATCGCCGCGGGGCTGCTGTTCTACCCGATCCTGGGCAACCTGCGGCCGGACAAAGTGTCCTTCCTGCCCGCGATGCGGCAGTACGCGGGCAACTGGGCGTCGGCGGTGTGGACCTTCGCGCCCGGCACCGAGCGGAAGCTGAACCGGGTCACCCGCACGGCGTCCAACCAGATCGACCAGTTCATCGCGGCGGGCTACGAGCCGCAGTGGGCCGAGATCACCCTGCAGAAGACGATCGCGTGGCGAACCATGCACAGCCAGGCACGCGGCCTGTTCTCGCTGCTGCTGACATACCTGCCCGACGTCGACACGCGCACCGTGCGCGAGGGTGAGTTCGTGTGCAACTCGCTCATCGGCTTCAACTTCGGCGACGGTCACCTGCACAATGAAGACTTGATCAAGGCCATGCAGAGCGAAGCCGCGTTCGAGCCGGGCGAGTGCGTCATCGCGTGGGTGGAGTCGGAGGCCTACGGCAGCGGCGTTCAGCACTATCAGCTGATCGACGCCGCGCTCGGGGTCATCGAGCGCGGGACCTGGAAGGTGGCCGACGCGGTCGCCGAACAACCCTGGCTGCCCAACGGCCCCATCCCGACGCAGGTCAGCTGGTCGCTGCGCGGAGCGTTGGCATGAGCACCGCGTTGGTGGTGGGCGGCGGACCCAACGGTCTGGCCGCCGCCATCTGCCTGGCCGCCGAGGGCGTGCAGGTCACCGTGCTCGAGGCCGCCGACGAGGTGGGCGGTGGCGCCCGCAGCGCCGAGGCGATCGTCCCCGGCCTGCTGCACGACCACTGCTCCGCGATCCACCCGATGGCCGTCGGCTCGCAGTTCCTGGGCCGCTTCGACCTGCAGCGGTACGGCTTGACGTGGCGTTGGCCGGAGATCGATTGTGTGCACCCACTCCACGGTGTCGGCGCCGGTGTGCTGCACCGCTCGGTGGAGGAGACCGCGGCCGGCCTCGGTCGCGACGGGTCGCGCTGGCGGCTCGCATTCGGCTACGCGGCCGGCCGGTTCGACGCCCTGAGCGAGGACATCATGCGGCCCCTGCTGCGATTCCCGCATCATCCGCTGACGCTGGCCCGGTTCGGCGCACCCACCGTCCTTCCGGGATCGACCTTCGCCCGGCTGTTCCGCACGGAAGAGGGGCGCGCGTTGTTCGGAGGCGTTGCGGCCCATGCCTTCCGGCCGCTGCACTACCCGATGACCTCCGCCATCGGGATGGGCATCATCGCGGCGGGTCACCGGCACGGCTGGGCGGTGGCCGAAGGGGGATCGCAATCGATCACCGACGCGATGGTCGCGCTGCTGACCGACCTGGGCGGCAAGATCGAGACCGGCGTGCAGGTCAAGGCGGCGTCGCAGCTGCCGCCCGCGGACGTCACGATGTTCGACCTGGCGCCGGGCTCGGTCGCCGGGATCCTGGGAGATCGCCTGCCGCGCCGGGTTTCCCGCGCGTTCAGGAGGTTTCGCCGCGGCCCCGGCGCTTTCAAGGTCGACTTCGCTGTCGACGGCGGCGTGCCCTGGACGAACCCCGACGCCCGCCGGGCCGGCACGGTGCATCTGGCCGGGACCTATTCCGAACTGGCCGCGACCGAGCGGGAGATCCACGCCGGCCGCATGCCTGAGCGGCCGTTCGTGCTGGTCGGTCAGCAGTATCTCGCCGATCCGCAACGCTCGGTGGGCAATACGCATCCGGTGTGGAGCTACGCGCACGTCCCCAACGGCTACGCCGGCGACGCGACCGAGGCGATCGTCGCCCAGATCGAGCGATTCGCCCCCGGTTTCCGGGAACGAGTTGTCGGCCACACCGTTCGCTCGACCACCCAGATGGCCACTTGCAACGCCAACTATGACGGCGGCGACATCATGACTGGCGCCAAGGACATCCGCCAGCTGACCTTCGGGCCGCGAATCACGCTGTCGCCCTATACCATTGGGGTGCCGGGCATGTACATCTGCTCGGCGGCCACCCCACCGGGCCCCGGGGCGCATGGCATGTGCGGCGCCAACGCCGCCCAGCTCGCACTCGCCTACCTGGCCCGACGGACGTGACGCCTCGTGCAATTGCAGTCAACCGACTACACGCGCGTTACGCTGCTCCATGCAGCACCACCCGAGGGTTGGATCGACATCAAGCGATTCTTGAAATCGGCGGGCAAGGCCGGCGGGACGATTGTCGCCCCCGGCGCACCGGCTTTCGGGTGGTTGATGACCACCGGCGTGGGCATCAGCAAGGCGGACGCGATTCAGAGCGAGGGCAGCTACCGGGTCGCGAGGCCGGTCAGGACGCCGGTCCGGGCCTGAAGGCCACGACCGGACAGCCGCGTGGCAGTGGCGCTTGGTCTTGAGCAACTGAAAGTCGCTCGCCACCAACGCGCTTCGCCGAGCGTAACGCCACTTCGAAAAATTGCGCCACATTTCGCAGTGGCGTTACGCTCGCGGGCCGGAACTGTACGGGTAGAAGCCCTCGCCGGTCTTGATGCCGAGCTTGCCCGCATCGATGTAGGCCTGCAATAACTCCCGCACGTTCTCGGGTAGGTGCGGAAACTCTTGCGCGTAGTGGTTCTCGATGTCGAGCACGACGTCCAGGCCGACCAGGTCCATCATTTGAAACGGCCCGGCCGGCACGCCCCAATTGACTCTGAACATGCCGTCGACGTCCTCCGGACGGGCCACGCCCTCGGCGACGACGGCCAGCGACTCACGCTTGATGGCGGCCCAGATGCGATTGAATATGAACCCGGTGGACTCCTTGCGCGCCTCGAAGGGATGCACGCCGAATTCGGGCAGGACGGTCAGCAAGGTGTCGAGCAGGCCGCGGTCGGTCTCACCGTCGGACATCAGGTCGACCGCGTTGACCTGAGGCGGCATGTAGAAATGCATGTTGCACAAACGCGTTTTGTCGCGCACGTCTTCGGCCATTAGCCGCGACGGGTAGGACGAAGAGTTCGTCGCGAAGATCGTGCCCACCGGTGCGGCCTGGTCGATCTGGCCCCACAGCGGAATCTTGATCTCGAGCTTCTCCGGTGCAGACTCCACGGCAAGCCAGGCGTCGTCCATTGCCTCGTCGAGCGAACTCGTGCCAGTCGCGATGCCAACTTCGCCAAAGCCTCGGTCGGACACCAGCTGCGGTAGCGACTCGGCGACGTACTGTTTCGCGTCGGCGAGCTGTTCGGCGCGCCGGGCATAGATTCGCACGCTTCCGCCGCGGCTGGCGAACATCAGCGCGATGCGCCGACCCAGGGTCCCCGCCCCGATCACTGCGACCGGGCGGTTCCGGATGTCATCGAACGTGTAGATATACGAGCCAGCCACACACGCATGCTAAGTCCCGGCCGCATGCAAAGATCCGTCCTTGAACCACAAAAATCCGCTGAACGTTGGTTCGCGCGGACAGATTCGAATAACTGTGAAAGAGGCCAACCCAGTAACAACACCGCTTGGGAACCCCGAAAACTTTTGGAGAGCGCGTAGGCGATGCCGGGTCGGCGTTGAACCGTGGTGTCGAAGTCGGTGATCCCGACTCGAGGAAGTAATTTCTGCGACGAACTCGAGGTGTTCACGACCGTCGCGCGGGAGTTGAGAAGCGTGTCGATCACCTTGTGCGGGCATCCTCCGCGGGTGTGCCGATTGGATCCACGGCGAATTGCGCTGCGGGGAGTGCCACGAGCCGGTGCACGCCCGCGACGTGAGCTTTGACCGACGACCCCACCCGATGACCGAACTGTCACGCCAACGAGTAGCGTACCGGCAGGTGCTTGAGGCCGCCGACGAAAGTCGTCGCAACGAGCTCCGGATCACCGGTCAAATCAACGGATTTGAGCCGGGGCAGCAGCTCGGAGAAGAAGCTACTGACCTCCATGCGCGCGAGCGCCGCACCCATGCAGAAGTGCACACCGTAACCGAAGGCGACGTGCTTGTTCGGGTCGCGACCGACGTCGAAGCGGAACGGATCGTTGAAGACATCCTCGTCACGGTTGGCCGAAACATAGGACAGCAGAACCGAATCCCCGGCGGCGATGGGCACGCCACGCACGGTGGTGTCCTCGTTGGCGGTCCGCATGAACTCCTTGACCGGGGTGACCCAGCGGATCATCTCCTCGGTGGCCAACGGCATCAGGTCGAGGTTGTCGCGCAGGCGATCGAGCTGGTCCGGGTTTTCGATGAGCGCCTGCAGGCCGCCGGAGATGGTCGCGCTGGTGGTGTCGTGACCGGCGGTGGCCACGATCAGGTAGTACGACACCGTGTCGATATCCGACAGCGGTTCGCCGTCCACGCGGGCGTTCGCGATCGCCGAAGCGAGATCCTCGGTCGGATGCTCGCGGCGTGCCGCGGTCACCCCGTTGAAGTACTGGAACATGTCGAGCAGCGCGGGCAGCTGATCCTCGTTGGTGCTGCCGCGCTTGAACTCGGAGTCGTCGCTGCCGAACAACTCCTGGGTCAGCTTGAGCATGCGCGGGAAATCGGCCTCGGGCAGGCCCAGCAGCGACATGATCACGTAGAGCGGGTAATTGACGGCGACTTCTTGGACGAAATCACATTCGGGGCCGGTCGCCATCATCTTGTCGACGTAGATCTTCGCCAGCTCGTCGACGCGCATCTTCAACGCGCGCATCGCCTTTGGGCGGAACCAGTCTGAGCCGATCGCGCGCACCACCCGGTGTTGCGGATCGTCGAGATGGATCAGCGTGCGCACGCCGGCAGCGGCCTGCATCTGGTCGCCCTCCGCCGTCGTCAGCACGGGTCGCGGCCAGTTGGTGAAGAGCATGTTGTCGCGTTCGATATCCATGACGTCGGCGTGTTTGGTGATCGCCCAGAACGGCCGATAGTTCGGAACCTCCACCCACGACACCGGAGCGTTGGCACGCAGGTGGGTCAAAGCCGCGTGCAGGCGCCGTTCGTCGGTATACGCCAACGGGTCCGCCAATAGCTTGGCGGCCTCGTCCATCGTCGTTGCGCTCACTGGTGAGACTCCTCGATTTGGGACGCCTCGTCGACCTCTCGACGACCGGCGTCAGACATGCGGGTAACTTTACAGTAAGCAATCCAGTATGTGACCCTACAAATCTGGTCGCGCCACGCATCTCCATGAGGTAGGACAGAGGCATGCCGAAAGCCCAGGATTGGGGAGAAACGCTCGAGGATCTCGAGCGGCGCCGTCAGCACGCGCGGGACATGGGCGGGCCGGAGCGACTCGACAAGCACCGCAACAAGGGCAAGATCGACGCCCGCGCGCGAATCGAGTACCTCCTCGACCCGGGCACATTCCGCGAGCTCGGCACCCTGGTCGGTGGTGAGATCGCGGCCGACGGCCTGATCGTCGGCTCCGGTGAGATCAACGGTTCACCGGTGATGCTGGGCGCTGAGGACTTCACCACCATGGCGGGCAGCATCGGGCCCGGCGGCAACTCCAAGCGATACCGCATCGCCGAACTGGCGCTGCGCGACAAGATCCCGCTGGTGATGCTGCTCGAAGGCGCCGGTTTTCGTCCCGGCGGCGCGCACTACGGCCGCACCCCCACCGACCTACTGGCCCAGGCGCGGTGCTCGGGCCGCGTGCCGACCGTCGGTGCCGTATTCGGGCCGTCGGCCGGACACGGCGCGCTGGTGGCCCCGGTCTGCGACTTCCGGATCATGAGCAGGCAGGGCGCGATCTTCACCGCCGGGCCACCCGTCGTCAAAGAGTCCACCGGAGAAGACATTTCGAAGGAGGACCTCGGCGGGCCGGATGTCGCGTTGCCCAGCGGGGTGATCCACAATGTCGCCGACGACGACGAGGCGGTCCTCGACGATGTCCGGCGCTACCTATCCTACTTTCCGCCAAGCGCGTGGTCGTACCCCGCATCGTTGCCGCAGGACGAGGAAACCGAGCCACGTGCGACGCCGGAGCTGCTCGACATCGTGTCCCGCGACAACCGCCGCGTGTACGACATGCGCGCCGTGCTCGACGTGGTCTTCGACCGGCCCGACTGGTTCGAGGTGCAGCCGCAGTACGGCAAGGCGATCATCTGCGCGCTGGCCCATCTCGGTGGTCACCCGGTCGCGGTGGTGGCCAACCAGCCGCTGGTGCTCGCCGGCTCCATCGACGCCGCGGCCGCTGACAAGGCGGCGCACTTCATCATGGTGGCCGACTCGTTCCACCTGCCCCTCATCTTCCTCGCCGACAATCCCGGCATGCTGCCCGGCAGCCGGTCCGAGCGCAGCGGTGTGCTGCGCGCCGGCGCACGAATGTTCGCCGCCCAAACCACGGCCACCACGGTGAAGCTGCACGTGACGCTGCGCAAGGCATACGGGTTCGGCTCCATGGTCATGTCCCTGCTGGGTTTCGACAGCCAGTCCGCGACCTTCGCCTACCCCGGCGCGACGATGGGCGCCATGAGCGCGGCCGCGCTGGGCCGTGCGACGCACGCGGGCGAGGACGTCACCGCGAAGTTGCGTGAGGCCGAGTTGCAGGCGTCCTATCGTTCTGCCGAACACATGGGGTTCGACGAACTCATCGATCCTCGTGAGACGCGCGACGCCCTGCTCGCCTCGCTGAAGCGTGGCCTGTCCAGCAGGCAGGCCGCAGCCGAACCGGTCACCCGGACCGTCATCATGCCGTGATTGGCGCGGCTGCCGGCTGAAGCTAATCCGCGGCGCGGTAGGCCGCGACGATCGGCTCGAGCTCGTCGGGTGTGGCGCCGTGCATGATGACCGCGTCGGCCCCGTAGTCGAATTCCTTGCGGATGCGATCCACGCACTGCTGCGCCGACCCGGTGGCCGAGGGCTCCAGCCATTCGTCGGGAATCAGCGTCGCGATGTGCTCGATTTGCTCGGCCGTGCCCTTGTGATCGATGCCGCCCGCGATCGAGGTGACCACCGGGTCCTCTCGGAACCGTTGCAGCACAGCGGGATCCCAGTTGTTGGTGCTGACCAGCAGATCGCCGTAACCCTGCAGATAGGTGGCCAGACGCGCCACGGTCTTCTTCAGCCGCAGCTCTTCTGGTAGGTGGTCGCCGACGGTGGCGAAGCACGACCACACCCGCACGCTGTCCGGGTCGCGGCCGGCCTTCTCCGCCGCCGACTTCACAGTGTTGACGCTGCGCTGCAAGGTCTCCGGCCTGAAATAGGTGTGCAGGATGACATCGTCGAACACGCGCCCGCCGAGCGCGAGCGTATTGGGCCCGAAGGCCACCAGGGCCAGCCGAATGTCCTCGTTGAAGTCGGGGTCGAGGAACAGGATGGGGTACTTGCCCATCGGGCCGTCGTGGTTGAAGATCAGCTCGCCGTGCCACAGCCGGCGCATGACCTGGGCCCAGTCCTCCATCTGTGCCGTCGTCACCGCCGGGATGCCGAAGGCCCCGTAGATCGCGGCGATGCCGCGGCCGACGCCCAACGTGAACCGGCCGCCCGACAGGCGATGCATCGTGGTCGCCCACGACCCGGTGATCAGGGGATGACGGGTGTTGTGATTGGTTGCGGCGGTGGCGATTTGCATCCGGTTGGTCACCGCGCAGGCCGCCCCGACCAGAGACGACGCCTCTTTGACATTCCACCGCTCGGAGATGAATCCGGTGCCGAAGCCGAGTTCCTCGCCCCGGCGGGCCTCGTCCATCAGTGTCGCCGGTCCCTCACCGCCCGCCCCGGCCAGCAGGTAGAAGCCCAACTCGTCAAGGACACGGTCACTCAATTCCAAACCCCTTGCTGATAACCACAGTTCCAAATTTCGGTAATTTTGCCGCCGACGACGCGGAACACCTCGATGCTGGCGTGCGCGCCCCACCGACGTCGTGCCGAATGACGGTGTCGGCCAACAAGTCGTCGGCCAACTCGATGTTGCGCTCGTTCCACACGACGAGGTTGTAGAGCTCGACCACCGTTCGAGCAGTCCACGTGGCTGCCATCAGTCGGGCACCACGGCTTTTCGCGCGGCCACGTCGCGCAGAAATCGATCGGTGACGCGCTGCACACGCCGGGAGAAGATGTGCCCGACGTGGCTGCCGTCGCACCAGTACAGTTGGCCGCCCCAACGTTCCTGCAACGCGTTGGCGGGCTCGCGCATCGCCATCCGGTCGTGCCACGCCCCGACGATGAGCCGGCGATCCGGCGGCGGAGACGGAGTGGCCGCCAACGGGTCGATCACCGAGGTCAGCTGGGTAACGACAGGGGATTCCAGCAACTGGCGGAACCCCTCGCGCGATGTGCCCCACCGCTTTAGGTGGCGCGCGATCATCGCGTTGAGCCCAAGGATCGGCGTGTAGAGAGCGACAGCGTCGACCTGCAATTCACGGACCACATCTCTAGCCAGGCCCAGCCCGCTCATCGCCGTCGCCATGTCGCTCACCTTCGCCAGCTATGCCAGTTTGAAACCGGTGTATCCGCCGGCCGCGATTTCGTCGCAGCGGCGCCGGTATTCGGGTATTCCGCCGGTATTACCCATGTACATCCGTTTCTTACCGGGCACGTTTCCGCCGTTGTACCAGGAGTTGCGCTACCAACTCGTCAGCGCCTCAGTCGTCGCACTCCCTTGCCGCTTACGGACCTGACTGCTGAAATCTATACTGTAACGGACTTAGTATCTATCAGGAATCGAGAGGCTTCGCGTGAAAGTCCCATTCACCTGGAAAGTCACCGGCTGGTTCATGGTCGGCTGGTCTCCAGAGTTTCCCGTCGGCGAGGTTCGGCCGCTGCACTATTTCGGTGAGGATCTGGTGGCCTACCGGGATGAGCAGGGCGAGCTGCACGTCTTGGAAGCACATTGCAAACACCTGGGCGCGCACATCGGTCACGGCGGCAAGGTGGTCGGCGACTGCGTCGAGTGCCCCTTCCACGGCTGGCGCTGGGGTCCGGACGGCACCAACCGATACATCCCCTACCAGCCGGACCGGCCCAACCGCGGGCTCCGTCTCAAGGTGTTTCCCGTGCAGGAGCAGTACGACTGCGTGTTCGTCTGGCACCACCCGGACGGCAAGGAGCGGCAATGGGAGATGCCGGACATCTTTCACAAGTTCCCGCAGTTCGAGACGGACCCGGCGGCCTATTACCGGGCGTACCCGGAGTTCTCCCGGCGCGCGGAGCGCGAACCGGTGCATCCGCAGATCGTCGCCGAGAATGCCCCCGACAGCGCGCATTTCGAATACGTGCACCACGCCACCGTGACGCCCAGGGTGCTGGACTGGAAGATCGTCGATCAGGAATGGCAGTTCGTCGCCGGCTGGCCGGACGCGGGCAGTGACAACCCCGAGGACCTGGCGCTGCGGTTCCACAGCCACCTGTTCGGTCTCGGCGGAGCGATCAGCGTCTTCGAGGGCGCGCAGAACCATCGGCTGATCTTCACCTGCACACCGGTCGACGACGAATGCTCGGACCTTTTCTACTCGATCTGGTGGCCGCGGCTCCCGGGCGATACCGCGGATGTTCCCGAAGGCAAACTGCGCGACGTCATCGAGAAACAATTCCTGTCCACCGTGTTCGACGATCTGCAGATCTGGCGCTACCAGAAGTACGTGGAACACCCCGCGTTGTCGAAAGTCGACGCGAAAGGCTATATGGCGCTGCGGAAGTGGGCGACGCAGTTCTATGACGTCGCCCCGGTGGACGCCCCCGCATGACGGACCGACTGGCCGGACTGGCCGCACCCGAGCACACCGCGATCATCACCCAGGAGTGCCAGGGCGCGGTGATGGGTCCCGACGCGGGACTGGCGATGCTCGCCGAGGAGGCCCGCCGCGAGACGCTGCCCAACATCGCGCGTCTGCTGCCCGCGGCCCGGGCGGCCGGGGTGCGGGTCGTGCACTGCCTGGTGCAGCGGCGGCCCGACGGGCTGGGCTCCAACCACAACGCGAAGATCTTCGCGATGGGCGGCGGCAACAAGGTGGACATCACGCCCGGCACGCCGGGTGCGGAACTGCTGCCCGAATTAGGGCCGGAGCCTTCGGATTTGGTGTTGCGCCGGTGGCACGGCGTGGGCCCGATGGGCGGCACGGACCTGGACGTGGTGCTGCGCAATCTCGGGGTGTCGACCATTGTCGTGGTGGGTGTTTCGCTGAACATCGCGATTCCCAACCTCGTCATGGATGCCGTCAATGCCGCCTACCGGGTGGTCGTCCCCCGCGACGCTGTTGCCGGCGTGCCCGCCGACTATGGTGCAGCGATGATCGCCAACACCCTGTCGCTGCTGGCCACGATCACCAGCACCGACGATCTGCTTCGGGCCTGGGACCAAGGAACGCGATGACCGAAACTGCGCCGGAAGTTCGAGGCGGATTCCCCGACGTCAGACCCGTCGAGGACGCGCCCGCGGCACTGGGCCCGTTCGTCGCCGCGCTGCGCCGGCTGCAGGCTGTTCGGCATGGTCGTGACGGCCGCGGACATCCGGCCGACGCGCACCGCCTACCTGCACGTCGACTTCCGCAGCATCACCCCCATCGACCAGCCACTGACCGCCCATGGCCGCATCACAAACGTCGACCGCAGGAAGGTTTTCATTGACGCTACTATGATAGCCGCCGATGGAACCTTGCTCAGCGAAGCCGACGGCCTGATGGTTCGTTTGCTACCCCACCCGCCGTGAGAGGCACGATGTCCGACACCACAACAACATTCACGGTTCCGGCCGTCGCGAAGGCCGTCGCCGCCGCGATTCCCGATCGGGAGCTGATCATCCAGGGAGACCGGCGCTACACCTACCGGCAGGTGATCGAGCGCTCCAACCGGCTGGCCGCGTATCTGCACGCGCAGGGATTGGGTTGCCACACCGAGCGCTCGGCGCTGGGCGGCCACGAGGTGGGCCAGGACTTGCTGGGCCTTTACGCCTACAACGGGAACGAATTCGTCGAGGCATTGCTGGGCAGCTTCGAGGCACGGGTTGCTCCGTTCAACGTCAACTTCCGCTACGTGAAGAGCGAGCTGCAATACCTGCTGGCGGATTCCGGGGCGACCGCGCTGCTCTACCACGCCGCGTTCGCGCCGCAGGTGGCCGAGATCCTGCCGGATCTACCACAGCTGCGCGTGCTCATCCAGATCGCCGACGACTCGGGCAACGACTTACTCGAGGGCGCAGTCGATTACGAGGCCGCCCTGGCGTCGGTGTCCCCGGAACCGCCGCCGGTTCAGCACTCCGCCGACGACCTGTACGTTCTGTACACCGGTGGCACGACGGGCATGCCGAAGGGCGTGTTGTGGCGCCAGCACGACATTTTCATGACGTCCTTCGGCGGCCGGAATCTGATGACGGGTGAGCCGTCCAGCTCCCTCGAGGAGATCGTCGAACGCGCCGCGTCGGGCCCGGGCACCAAGCTGATGATTCTGCCGCCACTGATCCATGGCGCCGCCCAGTGGAGTGTGATGACCGCGATCACGACGGGGCAGTCCGTCGTCTTTCCGACGGTGGTCGATCACCTGGACGCCGACGACGTGGTGCGCACCATCGAGCGGGAACAAGTCATGGTGGTCACCGTGGTGGGCGATGCGATGGCGCGCCCCTTGGTGGCCGCCATCGAGAAGGGGATAGCCGACGTGTCGTCGCTTGCGGTCGTCGCCAACGGTGGTGCGCTGCTGACGCCGTACGTCAAGCAGCGCTTGATCGAAACGCTGCCGAACGCGGTTGTGGTCGATGGTGTCGGCTCGTCGGAGACCGGGGCGCAGATGCACCACATGTCGACGTCGGGAGCGGTGGCCACCGGCACGTTCAACGCCGGGCCGGACACTTTCGTGGCGGCAGAGGACCTGACGGCAATCCTGGAGCCGGGCCACGACGGGATGGGCTGGCTGGCGCAGCGGGGCTATGTTCCGCTCGGTTACAAGGGCGATGCGGCCAAGACGGCCAAGACATTTCCGGTGATCGACGGCGTCCGGTACGCCGTCCCCGGTGACCGCGCGCGGCACGGCACCGACGGCTCCATCGAATTGCTGGGCCGGGATTCGGTGACCATAAATTCCGGCGGCGAGAAGATCTTCGTCGAGGAAGTCGAGACGGCCATCGCGTCGCATCCCGCGGTGGCCGACGTGGTGGTCGCCGGTCGGCCGAGCGAGCGGTGGGGCCAGGAGGTCGTCGCCGTGGTGGCGCTCGCACCGGGAGCCAGCGCCGAGTCCGAAGAACTGGTGGCGCACGCCGCGCAGACGCTGGCGCGCTACAAACTGCCCAAAGCGATCGTGTTCCGTTCGGTCATCGAGCGCAGCCCGTCGGGTAAGGCCGACTACCGGTGGGCGCGCGAGCAGGCGGTGAGCGGCTGACCGGTACGCGGGCCTGTTGGCCAGGGCCGGGAAACTTACCGACTCGCGCCTAGCCGGCGGCGGTTGCGGGCCTTCGTTATTCGCATCATCACGTCGGCGCCCAGCCGCAACGACCGGCCGAATGGCGGCGCCGCGTTTCCGGTGATGCTGAACGGCAGATCGTTGCCCACCACGGTGCGGTGATGGCTGAAGGTGTCGAAACCGGCCTTGCCGTGGTAGGCGCCCATACCGCTGCGGCCCACGCCCCCGAACGGCGCCGCAGACGGAATCATCTGTGCTGCAAAGTCATTGCGGGCGACACCGCCGCTACGGGTGCTGCGAACGAAGGTGCGGAAGTCCGCATCGTCGGGTCCATACCAGTACGCCACCAACGGCGCCGGCCGATCGTTGATGTAGTCGATGGCCTCCGTCAGCCCCGAGTACGCCTTGACCACGAGGACCGGACCGAAGATCTCCCCGCTCGCGATCTTCATGCGCTCGTCGACGTTTCGGACGATAGTGGGTGCGATCTTGCGCGAGGCCCGGTCCGGTAGCGACTCCCCCACCGGCGCAATGATTTCCACGCCGGCCCCCTTGTCTCGGGCATCCTCGATCAGCCCGACGACGCGGTCGAAACACTCGAGCAGTAGTCCTTGTTCGACACGATGCTTCCGAACATGTCGTGCAAGGTATTCCGGGCGACATCGACGAAGGCGTCCAGCCGCCCGTCGGGCACGAACACATAGTCGGGGCTGGGCGGCTCCTCGTTCATGAAGGCACGCCGTTGCCGCTGCAAGACCGCATCCAGCTCAGCGGCCCGCTGTTCGACAGTGCCGTGAGCGCGTTCGTCGAGTGTGCTCATGAATCACCTTCGGTGTCCGGACCGGCGAGCGAACTCGCGTGGTCATGCCCATATTGCCTACTGTAATAATTACAGTACGATCTTACGAAGTAAGTGTTCGATCGTGCTGAGATCCGGGAGATCAGGTGACGACCAACGTTCACACCGCCGCCGGTGCCGGCGACGAAACCGTCAGCCTGCGTGACCCCTACCCGTTCTTCGCCCGCAAGCGGCGGGAGGCCGGCGTGTTCGCCGGCACGGTGATGGACTACTCCAAGACGCCCGAGTCCCTGATGCCCAAGCAGGAGTACTCGGCGATGTCGTTCGACGCGGTCAACACGGTGTTCCGGGACGGACGGGTGTTCAGTTCCAAGCCATACGACAAGACCATCGGCCTGTTCATGGGGCCGACGATTCTGGCGATGGAGGGCAAGAGGCACCGTGAACACCGCAACCTGGTCTCCGCGGCGTTCAAGTCCAAGGCGCTGGCCCGCTGGGAGCCCACCATCGTGCGGCCGATCTGCAATGGCCTGATCGACGAGTTCATCGAGACCGGTCGCGCCGACCTGATCCGGAACTTCACCTTCGAATTCCCCACCCGCGTCATCGCCAAGCTGCTGGGACTGCCGGCCAACGACCTGCCGATGTTCCGCAAGCGCGCCGTCCAATTGATCAGCTACCACGTCAACTACGAGGGCGCCTTCGAGGCGTCGGCGGCGCTCAAGGACTACTTCGTCGAACAGATCGAACAGCGCAAGTCCAAGCCCACCGAGGACATCATCGGCGACCTGGTCACCGCGGAGATCGACGGCGAAAAGCTCACCGACGAAGCCATTTACTCGTTCCTGCGGCTGCTGCTGCCCGCCGGCCTGGAGACCACCTATCGCTCGTCGGGAAACCTGCTGTATCTGTTGCTGACCCATCCGGAGCAGTTCGCCGCGGTGCAAGCCGACCGCGAGTTGCTGGCGCCGGCCATCGAGGAAGGGCTGCGCTACGAGACGCCGCTGACCGTCGTGCAACGCTTCACGACCGAAGACACCGAGGTGGAAGGTGTGAAGATTCCGGCTCGTTCGGTGATCGGCGTGTGCATCGGTTCGGCCAACCGCGACGAACGGCGTTGGGAACGCTCCGAAGACTTCGACATCTTCCGCAAGCACGTGCCACACATCTCGTTCGCCGCCGGTGAGCACACCTGCTTGGGTCTGCATCTGGCGCGGTTGGAAACGCGCGTCGCGATGGAGTGCCTGCTGGACCGGCTGACCAACGTTGCCTTGCTGGCCGACGATGACCCGCACATCCACGGTCAGCCGTTCCGGTCGCCGAATGCGCTTCCGGTGACGTTCGACGCGAAGTAGGGTCGGCGAAATGGTCAAAGTCATGACGGGCTTACGGGTCCTGGAGCTTGCGCAGTTCACCTTCGTTCCGGCGGCCGGAGCCATCCTGGCCGACTGGGGAGCGGACGTCATCAAAGTCGAACACCCGGCGCGCGGCGACACCCAGCGCGGCTTTTTGAATATGGGTGGCATTCAAGTCGATCCGGAACGGCACCCGCTGATGGAACATCCCAACCGCGGTAAACGCAGCGTCGGGATCGACGTCTCCACACCGGGCGGTCAGGAAGTGATCTACGAGCTGGCCAAGACCGCGGATGTGTTTCTGACCAACTACATGCCCGCGCAGCGCCAGAAGCACAAGTTCGACGTGGAGCATATTCGCGCGGTGAACCCGAACATCGTATACGCCCGCGGCTCGGCCTACGGCGACAAAGGCGCCGAGCGTGACACCGGCGGCTATGACGGCACGGCGTTCTGGACGCGCAGCGGCATCGGGTACGCCCTGACCCCCGAGGAGCTGGGCGGCGCACTGGGACAAGGCATTCCCGCATTCGGCGATTCGATCGGCGGCATGTTCATCGCCGGCGGCATCTCGGCCGCGCTGCTGCATCGCGAGCGCACCGGCGAGGCCGTCGAACTGGACGTGTCGCTGCTGAGCACGGCGTGGTGGGCGGCGGGCGCCAGTGTGACGCAGGGCATGGAGACCGGCGAGGTCATGCGCACGCCCATGCCGGGTTCGGGCGCGGCCTCGGTGAATCCCTTCATGGGTAACTATGAAACCTCCGACGGCGGCACCATCAACCTGTGCATCATCAGCCCGACCGGGCTGATCCGCGACACCTTCGAACACCTGGGCATTCCCGAGGCGGCCGACGATCCCCGCTTCTCCGAGGCGCTCCCGTTGATACAGAACGCCGACGCGGCCGCCGAACTGATTTCAAAGGCCTTTTCCGGCAAGCCTTTTGACTATTGGCGTCAGCACCTCAAGACCATGAAGGGTCAGTGGGCGCCGTTCCAGAGCCTCATCGACCTGGTCCAGGACGAGCAGGCGATCGCCAACGACATGATCGCGGAGGTCGAGCTCGCCGGCGGCGGCAAGCCGTTCCGCGTGGTCCGCGGCCCCGTTCAGTTCAACCACGAGCCGTTGACGACGACACGGGCGCCGCAGGCCAGCGAGCACACCGAGCTGGTCCTGATGGAGCTCGGCATGGACTGGGACCGCATCGAGGAACTCAAGAATGCAGGAGCCATTGCGTGACCTCCAATAACAACGATATCGCCATCATCGGCGTGGGTTTGCACCCGTTCGGGCGCTTCGAGGGCAAGTCGGCGATGCAGATGGGCGTCGACGCCATTCTCGCCGCGGTGGCCGACGCCGGTATCGCGTGGCGGGACGTCCAGTTCGCCACCGGCGGGAGCTGGACGGTGGCCAACCCGGACGCGATCGTCGGCATGGTCGGCCTGACCGGCATCCCGTTCACCAATGTGTTCAACGCGTGCGCGACCGCCGCCAGCGCCGCCAAGGCGTGCGCCGACGGCATCCGATTGGGCGACTACGACATCGGGATCGCCGTCGGCCTGGACAAACATCCGCGCGGCGCGTTCACCGAGGACCCCGCCCTGGTCGGAATGCCGCGCTGGTATGCCGAGAACGGACAGTATCTGACCACCCAGTTCTTCGGCATGAAAGCCAACCGCTACCTGCACGATCACGGCATCTCCCAGCAGACCCTGGCCAAGGTCGCCGCCAAAAACTTCCGCAACGGGGCCATCAACCCCAACGCGTTTCGCCGCAAACCGATCTCCGAACAAGACATCCTGAACTCTGCGATGCTGAATTATCCGCTGACCCAATACATGTTCTGCGCGCCCGATGAAGGCGCCGCCGCCGTGGTCATGTGCCGAGCGGACATCGCGCACCGATATACCTCCAAGCCCGTCTATCTGCGGGCTGTGGAGGTGCGCACCCGTCGCTACGGGGCGTACGAGGTGAACACCACCTGCGCGCCGATCGAAGAAGACCGGGCCCCAACGGTTTACGCCGCCCGCACCGCGTTCGAGAAGGCCGGCATCGCGCCCGACGATGTCGACGTGATCCAGTTACAGGACACCGACGCCGGCGCAGAGATCATCCACATGGCCGAGTGCGGGTTCTGCGAACACGGCGATCAGGAGAAGCTCCTGGCCGACGGCGCCACCGAGATCAACGGCGCGATGCCGGTCAACACCGACGGCGGGCTGATCGCCAACGGCGAGCCCATCGGCGCCTCCGGCCTGCGGCAGATCCACGAGATCGTGCGCCAACTCCGCGGCGAGGCGGGCGAACGACAGGTGCCGGGCAACCCGAAGGTGGGATTCGCCCAGCTGTACGGCGCGCCGGGCACCGCCGCGGCGACCATCCTCACGACCTGACGCACAGCGGGGCGAACCCGCGGGCGCTAGGACGCTTTCTGCGCGACCGGCGCGTACGCCGGCTTGCCCAGGCCCAGCACGTATTGCGCGATCATGTTGCGGAACACCTCGAGCGTGCCGCCGTAAATCCCGACCAGCGGGGCGAACCGGTACACGTACTCCGCGGCCCCATTGTCGGCGGCGCCGTCGGTGCCCAGGGGCAGCGCGGCCGCGGTGCCGAGGATGTCCATCAGGTCCGGGGAGATGTCACGCATCGTCTGCGCCAGGGCGACGCGCCCGAAGATGGTGGGCGCGCTCAGCGACGCTTCCATCCGCGCGGCGCTGCGCCCCAACCGATATGACACCGCGGAGTCGTCAATGAGCCTGCGCCCATTCGGATCCCGCTCCGCGACTCTGGCGGCGGCCTTGTCCAGGGCATCGGCCATGAAACCGGCCTGGTGCATCATGATCGACACGTCCTGCAGCCCATCCGAGGCGGCCGCCACCGCGCCGTGCTCGGTGTTGAGGGGCTCACGCAGTACCGTCCAGCCCGCGTTCACGTCGCCCAGGCGGTACTTGTCGTCGACGCGCACGTCGCTGTAGTAGACGATGTTGGTGCGGTCGCCGTCGACGGTGCGGATGCCCTGAATCTCGATGCCCGGGGAGTTCAGCGGGACCAGGAGCATGGTCAGGCTCTTGTGCTTCTGCGCGTCCGGATCGGTGTTGGTGATCAGGAAGACGTACTGGCAGTTGTGCGCTCCGGTGGTGAACATCTTGGAGCCGTTGATAATCCAGCTCGATCCATCCGCTTCCCGCACCGCGCGGGTCTTGCAGGTGGCGATGTCGGATCCGCCCTCGGGTTCGGTGTAGCCCAGGCACAGCCGGACGTGCCCGCTGAACACACCCGGCAACACCTCGTCCCGCAACTCGGCAGAACCGAATCTAGCGACCGAACGGGCCACCATGGCGGTGGTACCCCAGGTCACCCAGGGCACGTGCGCGCGCCGCTTCTCCAGCTCCCAGATGCGGCGACGCAGCCGGCTGAAGCCGCCGTCGGCCTCCGGCTTCCATTCGCGCTCAAGGTAACCGGCGGCGCCCAACGCCAGGTGCACCCCTTCGTCGAAGTTGTCACCCGTTTCCCGGTCCCGGCGCTTGACGTCTTCCGTCACATGCGTGCGTAGGAAATCGCGCGCTTCGGATTGGAAGCGCTGATCGTCTTCGGACAGCGTGACCCGTGAGAAATCCACTCAGGCGCCCTTTCCACTTTCGCGTGCGGCGACCAGCTCGCCGATGTACTTGGCGCTGGCGCCGGGATCGCCGCCGGCCAGCGCCCAGCCGCGGGCGCGCACCAGATACGCGGTCGCGGCGGCCTCCGCCGAAACACCAAGTCCACCTTGGATATGCACCGCCATGGTCGCGGCCTTCGGCGCCTCCTCCGCCATGAACACGAACGCCGAGGGCGCCAGCTCCGGCCGCTCCTGCGGCTCGTTGTCCAGGAACCAGGCCGCGCGCCGTGCCAGGTTGCGACCGCCCTGCACGGTGATCGCGATGTTGGCCAGCGGGTGAGAGATACCCTGCAGCGTCGAGATCGGCACACCCAGCGTGTAACGAGTCTTGGCGAACTCAGCCGCGATGGTCATGGTCTCCTCCACCAGGCCCACCAGCGCCGAGGCGCTGAGCACGCGCCACTCATCCAGGGCCCGTTGATATTCCGCCAACGCGCCGGATCCGCTGGCCAGCACGGTGCGGGTGTCGGCGGTCGCCGGATCCACCCAGGCCATCGGCAACCGGCCGATGTTGTCCACCTTGGTCGGGCGCGTTCCGAAGGTCAGCGCGACGACGTCGTCGCCGTCGCGAACAATGATCTGGTCGGCAATCGACCCGGTGGGCAGGAGCCGGGCACCCGACGCGCTGTCGTGCTGCGGATCGAATGCGGCGAGTCGCTTGCCGTGGACGACGTCGGGCTCGGCCGCGCCGAGCCGCGCGAGCAGCCGGGCGGTGCAGACCTGGTCGATCCACGGAACCGGTGCCAGCGACCGGCCGATCTCCTCGGCCACCAGGGTCAGGTCGACGATCGTGGCACCGTCTCCGCCCGCGGATTCCGGGACGGCCATGGTCGTTGCGCCCATGGCGCACAACCGCTCCCACAGGTTTTTGTCGAAGCCGGTTTCCTCGGCGGCGCGCACGGTTTCGATCGAACAATGCGTCTTGAAGAAATCGCGGTAGGCGGCCTGCAGCGCCTCGTGATCCGACGTCAGGCTGTAGTCGAGCCTGCGTAGTTCATAGCGGTCCATCCTCAGCCTTCCTCCTGGCCACCGAAGAAGAATTCTTGGGCATTGTTGTAGAGATAGTTGTCGAGCACGTCGGCGGGCAGGTCCAGCGCGGCAGCTTCGGGAACGACGCGGTGCATTTTCAGCACCGGCCAGTCGGAAGCGAAGATGACTTTGTTCGGCCCGCGGGTCCGCATGTAGTGCAACAGGCTGTCCGGCAACCGCTTTGGTGACCACGCTGAGGTCATCAACCGCAGGTTGGCGTATTTGATCATCAGCCTGATCGCGACGTCCCACCACGGGTCCGCGCCGTGAATCATGCACAGCTTCAATTCCGGGAATCGCACGCAGACCCGGTCCAGATGGATCGGATTCTGCACCTCGCCGGGGATGGGGGGCCCGGGAATGCCGGTGTTGATACACAGCGGCAACTCGAGCTCGGCGCACTTGGTGTAAAGCGGGTAATAGACGGCGTCGCTGGGCGGATACTGCCCGTCGCCCCAAAAGCTTGGTCCCACAGCGGCATAGGCGACGGGCAGATCTTTGACGATGGCCGAGAGTTCGCGCAGGGAGGGCATCGGGCGCAGCAGGTTCACCCCACCCATCGCCAGGGCGAAACGATCCGGCTTCTCCTCGACGAATTTGCGCGCGGTCACCGACGGCTTGGCCAGGTTGTCCATCAGGATCGCCTTGCGCACGCCCTGAGCGTCCATCTCCTCGAGCAGCTTCGACAACTCGACCGGGGCGAACATGGACTCCGGGCCCTTGAAGTAGTCGTCGCGCACCTTGAGCATCCAGCTCGGCTGCTGCTCGGTCTCGCCGAAGTGCACGTTGACCAGGCAATCGATAGCATTCATGTCGACATCGGCGCCTTTGCTGTTACATGACGTTTCGCCCAACGGTAATCGGCCTTGCCGTTGCCCAACCGCTGGACCTGCTCGACGACGAGGAACTCCTTGGGCGCCTTGAACCGCGCCAGTCGCGCCGTGCAGAGTGTGTGCAGCTCCTCGGCGGCCGCGGCGGCTCCATCACGGAGTTCGACGAGGGCGACGAGTTCTTCGCCCCAGCGTTCGCTGGGCCGGCCGACCACCAGCGCGTCGGCGATCGCCGGATGGGCGCGCAGCACCTCTTCGACCTCCTCGACGAAAACCTTTTCGCCGCCGGTGTTGACCACCAGCGAGTCGCGGCCGTACAACCGCAACGCCCCGTCGGGTTCCAGCCCGGCCCGGTCACCGGATATCACCACCCGCTTGCCATCGATCTCGGGGAAGGTCTTGCGGGTGCCGTCAGGATCGTTGAAGTATCCCAACGGTATTCGTCCTTCCCTGGCGACCCAGCCCACCTCCGACTCACCGGGGGAAAGGAAATGGCTGTAATCCTCGGACAGCACCAATCCGCCCTCGCGCAGCGTGAAGGTGTCGGCCTGGGTGCCGCGCCGGCTGTGGCCGAAGCCCATGTTCCCGGTCTCCGATGAGCCGTAACCGTTGATGAGGGTGATATGGGGCAGCAGTTCCAGCAGGGCCTGCTGATATTTCGGATTCGTCGCGGCACCGCCGGTGCCGATGGCGTACAGCGACGACAGCTCGTAGGAGCCACCCTGCAACTGCGCCACCAGCGGTGCGGCGTAGGCATCCCCGACCATGGTCATCATGCCGACCTTCTCCCGCTCGGCCGTCTCCCAGACTATATGCGGGTCAAGTTTTTTCGAGGTGTCGTAGAGCACCACGGGCGTGCCCGCCATGATCGCTGCGAACGCCGTCCACATGCCGGCCGCGTGCATCAGCGGCGAGACGGCGAACCACGGGGCGCCGGCGTCACCCCGCACCTTGTCGTGGATCTCCTGGGCGCAGGCGTGGTCCGCCCCCACCATCGAGGACACGTAGATGTCGGACTGTCGCCACAGCACGCCCTTGGGCCGGCCGGTCGTGCCGCCGGTGCAGATCATCAGCAGATCGTCCGGGGATGCCGTTACGCCGTGGTCGGTACCCCCCTGTGCTAGTGCGTCTTCCAACGGCACCGCGCCGGGTAACTCTGGGGCGCCGCTGCCGTCGTCGAGCGACACCAGCACGTCGACGCCGGCGCCTGTCAGGACGTCGGCGAATTTAGCGCCCAGGGCGCGGTGGTAGATGACCGCCCGGGGTTTCACGTAGTCGAGCAGCTCGCCGACCTCGGGCGGCGTGTAGTAGTAGTTGATGTTCACCGGGACGGTGCGGGCCTTGAGGCAGCCGATCACCATGTCCGGGTACAGATCGTTGTGCATGACCAGCGCGACCCGGTCCTGCCCGCATTCCCAGTTCTGCAGGGACGCACGTTCGCGATGCGCTCCTAACCCGTTGCCCGCCAGGAAGTTCGCCAGCCGGCGGGTGCGCTCCGCCGACTCGCGGAAGGTGCTGCGGCGGCTGCCGCAGACCGTCATCGTCCGGTCTCCGATGACGTCGGCGATTTCGTCGAGAACCGCCCCTATGGTCCATTCGCTCACGGGCGTAGCCGGCCTTGGGTGATCAAGTCGATCAGGCAGCCGAGCCGACTTGGACGCCAAGCAGGTCTAACGCGTTGTCGCGCATGATCTTTCGCACGTCGGACTCGCTGAAGCCTTTCAGCTCCTCGGCAAACGACACCGGCGATTCGAGGCCCTCTCCGTGCGGCCAGTCGGAACCGAACAGAATCTTGTCGACGCCGACGGCCGCGGCCAGCTCCGGCAGGTCGTCCTCGTAGTAGGGGGCGATCCACACGTTGTTGCGCAACTGCTGCACCGGGTCTTCGGGGAAGAACTGGGGTTGGGTGTTCGCCGCCTTCTTCAAACGCTTGATCAGCCGGTGCACGAAGTAGGAGCCGTTCTCGATGCTGACCGCCTTGAGTTTCGGATGACGGGTGAACACCCCGTGCACGATCATCGAGGCCATCGTGTCGTGGATGGCCCGGTCGTCGAGAAGAACCTGATCCAGCGGATCCTTGCCCCCGAAGCCCTCGAACGTCGCCTTGCCGCCCCACGCCGCCGCGATGTGCAGATAGCCGCTGTCGGACAGGTGGAATCCCACGGGCACCCCTGCCTCGGCCAGCCGGGCCCACACCGGGTCGTGGCTGGGATCGCCCAGCGACCGCGGCTTGACCAGGCCGGGCACCGGCGCGGGCCGCACCAGCACCAGCTTGGCGCCGCGCGCCAACACGAACTCGACCTCTTCGACTGCCTTGGCCGGGTCGGCCAGCGAAATGATCGGCGCGGCAATGATTCGGCGATCGGGCCGGTCGAAGCCCCAGTCCTCGTCGAGCCACAGATTGAACGCATGCACTGACGCCATCGTTGCCTCGATGTCATGTTTGAGCGCCTCCTCGACCCCGCATCCAAAGGTCGGCAGCATGAACACCGTCTCGATGTCCTGGATGTCCATCACCGTGATCCGGGCGTCGCGGTTCTGATACTCGGGATGGTCAGCCAACCGTTCGACCTTCATCAGCGAGGCCGGGTCGACGCCTTCAGGAATCTCGCCGCGGAACAACAGGTCTAGGCAGCCGGGCACGATGATCGGGTCGAAGGTGGGGTTGGGAATGAAATGGTTCACGCGATCCCCGATCACGGCCAAGGTCCGCTTGCCCTCATTGACCATCTGGACGCCGCGCCGTTTGAACTTCTTGTCCAGGTGGCGGGTGAACGAGTCCAGCGGCTCGTAGTAGTGATTGTCAACGTCGATCGCCTGGTAACCCAAGTCAGCCATGATCATCCTTTCCGCCATACCGGCGAACACTAAGCGTCGGTCGAATCGAGCGATGGGAATTGCGGCGGCCGCTTCTCGAGAAAACTCGTGATGCCCTCGATCACGTCTGGGCGCGGCATGGCCTCGTGCAACAGAACTTCGGCGAGCGAATTGGCCTGTTCGACGTCGCGGGTCGAGTCGCCGTAGACCTGCCTCTTGATCACCGCCATCGACGCCGGGGAGCAATTCGCGGCGATGTCCTCGGCATAGGCCAGGGCGCGCTTCATCAGACTGTCCGGCGCGACAACCTCTTTCACGAGGCCCAGCTCGGCCGCCTCCTCGGCGAGGAAGGTCCGCCCGCTCAGCAACAGATCGAGAGCCACGCCCCAGTTGGTCAGCCGCGGCAGTATCCAGGAAATCCCGAACTCCGCGATCAGACCGCGGCGCGCGAACACGGCGCCGAACTTCGCGCCGGCGGCCGCGAACCGCACATCGCACATCAGCGCCTGGGTCAGCCCGATGCCGACGCACGCACCGTTGATGGCCGCGATGACGGGCTTGCGCAGCGTCGTGACGAAGTGGGGCGGGCGCTCCCCGACCAGGTCGGCCAGGTTCGTCTGACCCGCCTTCTCCATCGTCTCGCCGTAGCTGGGTGCCGAACTCGGCGCGCCCAAATACGCGCCGGCACAAAAACCCCGGCCGCTGCCGGTCAACACGATGGCCCGGACGGCCGGGTCCCGTTCGGCGCGGTCGATCGCCGTGTAGAACCCGGCGGCGATGTCGGGGCCCCAGGCGTTGAGGCGATCGGGGCGGTTGAACGTCAGAATTACAACACCGGTTTCAGTGGTCTCATAAAGCACCGCCTCATCGGTGACCACATGGTCGGCGGCGCTCATCGGACCGTCCCCTCATAGCTGACCAACAGGCAAGTTAGTACCCATACTGTATACCTATCGGTACTGCATTCTACAACCGGCGCCATCCGGGTGTGAAACCCCGACTAAACTGCGATTTTCAGGTGCCGAAGCGTCGCTCCAGCCACCCATGAATCGACTGCCCTGCGGACGATGAATTTGACGGCGCCGTAACCGAACGCCTGCAACTCTTTTTTGCCGCGCCAACCGCCATCGACGTGGCAAGACTTAAATCTTGTGGTGTGGGACACGTCGCAGCCACGTTTGCTTCGGCCACGCGATCGGGAAACCCAGAACAAGCCAGCCGACAATGGGAGGTAGATGTAATGGTTGACGTCAAGAGCGGCCCGATCGAACTCGTTCGAGGCATCGTCGAAGATGCCCTGGGTAAGACCAAGCAGGTCATCGGGATCATCATCGGCAACGACGGCCTGGTGAAAGAGGGTAAGGCTCAGCAGGACAAGGCGGAAGCGCAGCGTAACGCTGGGAAAAAGGAAGCCGCCGCTGAGAAGGCCCGCGGCAAGGCCAAGGCCTACGAGGAGCGTGAGCGGGCCGAGCAGAAGTAAACGTCCAGCCAAACGAGACGGGCCCGGTCACCGACCGGGCCCGCTTCGCTGGGTAACCTCTATTGCAAGACAGTTTCGAGCAGGCCCAGGCGCTGGTAAGCGCTTTCGATCTGGGCTCTCGCCTCGGCGGGCAGCTCGGCCTGCGGGGGCCGGGAGTGCGGGTACGCACCGATGGGCAGGCCAAGCAGCGACGCCGCGTGCTTGAATGCGCCGCCCCAGTGGGTGAAGTAATCCGCTCGCCCCGGGTAACACGTCCACCAGGATCCGATGTCGAGATCGAACTGGTCCAAGCCGGACTCGCGGCCGTAGTCCATGGCCTCGACGAGTTTGTCGTTGCGCACCAAATCCCAGTATTCGGAGAACAATCGCCGCGTGGGGGTTTCGAAAAGGTAGCCGGCGGTTCCCAATTGCGCCGGACATACGATCCCGTCGCGCAGCCAACCCGCCCGGTACACCGTCTTGTCGCATTCCCACACCGCCAGACCGGGCGCCAGTTCGTGCAGCATCCGGCTGCCCGCCGGCCGGAAAGCGCCCTCCTTCGTGGCACACACCGCGGGAACCTCGTGGTATATCCGGGCGCTTTCGGCCGGCGTCAGCACGTAACCCGACGACGGAGAATTGAACATGCCTAGTGCGATATCCGTGCGCGCGGCAACGTATTTGAAGAAGCGCAGTACGCCGTCGCCGCCGTGCGCCTCCATCATCGGCGTTTGGATGTAGGCGATGTCGGCGCCCGCCTGCTGGGCGTGCAGCGTCAAGTCCACACAGTCCTTGGCCGACATGGCCGCCGTGCAGGCCTGCACCACCACGCCGGGATTGATGCCGCGCGCCTCCTCGACGGCCACCTCCAGTAGCCGTTTGCGCTCGTCCAGGGTCAGCGACCAGAACTCGGCGATTCCGCTGGTGCACCACAACATCGGATGCCCGAGATCACCCACGCAGTAGCGCACCAGCGTCCGGTAGGCGTCCCAGTCGATGTCATCGCCGTCGGTGCCGCAGAACGGGGTGTAGAGGGAGTCACCGATCCCCCGCAATGCGCCGGGCGCCCACGCTCGTGCCTCTGCTGCCGTAGCCATGGTCGACTCCTTTTGTCTGCCAATCGATTTCTTGAATCCGCGATCAGGTGAAGTCTGAGCCGCCGTCGACGTTGATGTTGGCTCCGGTCATGTAGGAGTTGCGTCGCGAGGCGAGGAACGCGGCGACCGGGCCGATTTCGTCCGGCAGGCCCGCACGCGGCATGTGCGCGGGATGGCCGAAATGCTTGGCGATGGCCTCCATCAGGGCGTAGGGGTCGTTGCCGTCGACCCCCACCGACTTCGCCCAGCCGACCAGGGATTCCGACGCGATGCTGCCGGGCGATACCACGTTGACCAGGATCTCGTCCTTGGCCAGCAACAGGGACAGGTTCTTCGACACGCTGGTCAGCATCGCCTTCGCCGCCGTGTAGGCCGGCAGCATGACGCTTTGCCGCTGAGTCGAGTGCGCCGAGAAGGTGACGATCCGGGCCCATTGCGCCTTGCGCAGCAGCGGCAGCGCGGCACGCACGCAGCGCACCATCCCCAGCACGCCGTCTTCGACGGACTCGCGCCACTGGTCGTCGGTCAGGTCTTCGAACGTGCCCGCTGCGCCCGGCCCCACCGTGACAACCAGAGCGTTGAGTTCGCCGTCCCATCGCTGCGCGAGCTCGCCGAACACCGCGCCGACCGCATCGTCGTCCCCGATGTCGGCGGTCAGTCCGACCGCATCCGGGCTACCGCGTTGCGTGAGATCGGTCACCGCCGCATCGAGGGCATTCCGGCTACGCGCGACGACCGCCACCCGAGCGCCTTCGTCGGCGAAGCAGCGTGCCGTCGCCAATCCCATCCCGCGGCTACCGCCGACTACCACCGCAGCGGCATTCGCCAGCCCTAGATCCATGACTTAAGCCGTAGCTCTAGTCCAGTCATTTTCGGCTGTCCAGCCGGTTTACCAAAAAGCCTACGATAGGTATTACAGTAGCAGAGGAAGAATGCGACACGAAGGCGTATACGCAGGTCAGATCAGAAGTGCCGGTAAATTCGATATTACCGGCAGCACGGCTGGCAGACCGCATGCACGAAACAGATTTTGATGGAGGTGCCCGTAGTGGCAAAGCAGGCAACCGCCGATAAGCGCCAGCGACGCGAACGCGGGTCCATCAACCCCGATGACATCATCAGTGGCGCATTTGAACTCGCGGAGCAGGTGTCGATCGACAACCTGAGCATGCCGCTGCTTGGCAAACATCTCGGTGTCGGGGTGACGAGCATCTACTGGTACTTCCGCAAGAAGGACGACCTCCTCAACGCGATGACCGACCGCGCCCTGAGCAAGTACGTTTTCGCCACTCCCTATGTCGAGGCCAGCGACTGGCGCGAGACGTTAGCCAACCACGCGCGGTTGATGCGTAAGACGTTCATGGGCAACCCAATTCTGTGCGACCTGATTCTGATTCGGGCGGCGCTTTCCCCGAAGGCGGCGCGGCTGGGTGCTCAGGAAATGGAAAAAGCGGTCTCCAATCTGGTGCAGGCGGGCCTGTCTCCAGAGGACGCGTTCGACACCTACTCGGCGGTTTCGGTTCACGTGCGCGGGTCGGTGGTGCTGCAACGGCTCTACGAGAAGAACCAGTCGTCGGACGTCGGCCCCCGGGCCATCGAAGACGCCGTGTCGATCGACCCGGAAAAGACCCCGCTCCTCGCCCAGGTGACCCAGATAGGTCACCGCATCGGCGCGCCCGATGAGACCAATTTCGAGTACGGCCTGACCTGCATTCTCGACCACGCCGGCCGGCTCATCGACGAGAGCAAGGGGTCAAAGGGCAGCAAAGCGGCGTCGTCACGACAGCGCAAGCCGGCTAAGTCGGCTACTGCCCGGAGCCGGACCAAGGCGGCAGCGGCCCGCTGACCTGACCCGAAATCAATTGTCAGCCTTCGGGTTCCGGTACGTGGAAGTGCTCGTCGCGTAACCGAAAAGCCTCCCTGGCGCCGTGCTGCGCACGGGTTTTGACGAAGTTGAATTCGTCCGGCCCGAATTGCAGGTTGGTGCCGAAGGCGTGGAACAGATAGCTGGCGACCTCTTCGCCCTGGTACGCCTGGCTCTGTTCGACCAGGCGGAATGCCTCCTTGGCGATCACGACCCCGTCGGCGGGCATCTTCGCCGCCTTTTCGGCCCAATATCGCGCCCGGGCCGTCACCGCGCCGGGCGCACAGGTGTCGGTGAAGATTCCGAGGTGTTCGATCTCGGCGGCCTCGATGATGTCGCCGGTCAGCAGCAGGCGCCGGGCCAGCACCGGCCCGAGTCGGTGGAAGAACATGTGCAGGCTGCCGAGCGCGGGCCCGAGGAAACGGGTTGCCGGCATGCCGATCTTGGTGTCGCGCGCGATGACCGAGATGTCGGCCATCAACGCCATCTCGAAGCCGCCGCCGAGGGCGTAGCCGGCGATCTCCCCCACCGTCACCTTCGGGAAGCCCATGAAATTGTGATAGAAGCCAAAAGATTTGCGGTCCACGGTAAGTCGCCGGCGCTGGCTGGGGCGACGCTTGGCCGCCCGGTCATCGCCGGCCGGCTGGTTCTGCGGCGCGGAGGCGCCGTACCAGCCGTAGGCATTGTTCATGTCGGCGCCGGTGGAAAAGACCCCCTCGGCACCGCGCAGTAACACCACCGTCAGGTCGTCGTCCTCGGCCGCCCGGTCCAGACACCGGGCGAGGGCCTCACGCATCGACGCGTCATACGAGTTCCGTTGCTTGGGATTGTTCAGCGTGATGGTCGCGATGTGCCGATCGGGATCGACATCGAAGAGCACCCGATCGTCTGAGCTGCTCGAGGGGGTCATGTATCGGACTCCTTTCGGCGCCTGCCGAATCGCGATCCGGCAAGCTTCTCCGGCCGTGACGCCAACGTGTCGACCTCGCCGGTACACAGGACTTCGTCGTCGAGCAACAGCCGCCCGGTCGACGTGATGCCGCGTTCACCCTCGGAGCGGGTGATGTCGAATCGCAGCTCGGTCAGCACCGGCGTCGGCCGCCGGAAGGTCACCACCAGGGATCGGGTTTTGCCGGACAGGCCGGTGACACAGTTGTGGTGCTGGATGACGCAGTCGAAGAAGACGCCCAGGAATCCGCCGTGCACCAACCCCGGCGGCCCCTCGTACACCAGCGGGAACTCGACACTGCCCGTTGCGGTCTCGCCATCGAGTCGGTCGAAGCGGTATTCGGGAAAGCACGGGTTGTACGCACCGATGTCGGTTGCGTGGTTGAGGTAGACGCGGCGGGGATCGTCGGGCAGTTCGCCGATGCGCGGCGCGTTGTCCGTCGGCGCCGCGGCCGACAGCTCGGCCTCCCACTCGGCGAACTTCTGCAACATGGCGTCGACCGCGCGGTGCGGGTGCTCGAGGGAGACCAGCAGCGAGCTCAGGCGCCGCATGGCGGCAGCCGCGGCGACGGTCTGGGCAAGCGGCGCCTCGCCGAACCTGGCGCCGCCGTTGCTCGTCGACGCGGGCGCGGCATGCCCCTCCGACAATGTCATCAGCGCCCCTCCTCCTCATCGCTGCGCTCTGCATCGTCACCGGCGCGGCCATGGTTCTCTCTTTCACCCGGGTTGTTTCGCAGGCAGCGTATCCTTGCTAACTTATACAGCGTATCAATCGTATTGCCTACTGTATGGGTAACCGTATCGGCGAGGAAAGGCCGGATTCGACGGTGAGTCAAGGGGCCGGCACGGCCGGTGCCGAGGGTTCGGTAACAGTGCACCGCGACGGTGCGGTGTTACTGATGACGATCGACCGCCCATCCCAGCGTAATTCGTTGACGCAGTTGATGATCGGGTCCCTGGTCGAGACGCTCACCGATGCCGCCGCCGACGATTCGCTGCGAGCCGTCCACATCCGCGGCGCGGGCGACGACTTCTGTGCCGGCGCCGACTGGGTGGCCGCCAACAATCCGGGCGGGCGGCGTCCCCGCACCGGTGACCTGGTGCGACGGATCCCCCACGTCGCTCACCGGGTGATCGAGCTCGTCGCGACCATCCAGTTGCCAGTGGTGTGCAGCGTGCGGGGCTGGGCCGTGGGCTTCGGCTGCAACCTCGCGCTGGCCGCCGACTTCACCGTGGCCGCCGACGATGCGGTGTTCTGGGAGCCCTTCATCGACCGCGGGTTCAGCCCGGACTCCGGATCCACCTGGCTGCTGCCCCGGCTCGTCGGCCTGGCACGGGCCAGGCGCATGCTGCTGCTCGGCGAGAAGGTGAGCGCGGCGGACGCGGCCGATTGGGGCTTGATCCACCAGGCGGTAAATGGCCCCGACCTCGACCACGCCGCCGAGAAGCTGGTGCGCCGACTGGCCTCCGGTCCGACGGCGGCACTCGGCCTGGCCAAACAGGCCCTGAACTTCGGCCAGCACGCAACGCTGAGCCAATCGCTGACCCAGGAGCTGTTCAACCTGGAATTATCCTGCCGAACAAGCGATTTCAAGGAGGGCTTGGGTGCCTTCCGGCAGCGACGCCCACCGAAGTTCGATGGCCGATGATCGAAGGGATGATCAATGCCCACTGATTCGTTCGACACGATCAAGTACGAAGTCGACGGGCACACCGCGACCCTCACCCTGAACCGCCCGGATGCCCTCAATGCGCTCAGCCCGCACATGATCACCGAGCTGCGAGCCGCTTATGACGAGGCCGAGAACGACGACAGCGTATGGCTGACCATCGTGACCGGCACCGGCCGCGCGTTCTGCACCGGCGCCGATGTCAAAGAGATTCCCGAAGACGGCAAGGTGGTCTACGAGCGGCCGTACCTGTCGACGCACGACCAATGGGAGGCGCCACAGGAGGGCACGCCGCCGTTCCGCACCATGGCCAAGCCCGTGCTGACCGCCGTGAACGGCATCTGCTGTGGCGCCGGGATGGACTGGGTCACCACGACCGACATCGTCATCGCTTCCGAGCAGGCGACCTTCTTCGATCCACACGTCAGCATCGGGCTGGTGGCCGGCCGGGAACTGGTGCGGGTGTCTCGGGTGTTGCCCCGCTCGATCGCGCTGCGAATGGCTTTGATGGGCAAGCACGAGCGGATGAGCGCACAACGCGCCTACGAGCTCGGGCTGATCAGCGAGATCGTCGAACACGACAACCTGCTGGAACGGGCGCACGAGATCGCCGACATCGTCAATTCCAATGCGCCGCTGGCTGTTCGGGGTACCCGACTGGCAATCCTCAAGGGCCTGAACGTGCCGCTGCACGAGGCCGAGATCATGGCCGAGACCTTCCGGGAGCGGGTGCTGCGCACCGAGGACGCCGCCGAAGGCCCGAAAGCCTTTGCGGAAAAGCGCGAACCGAATTGGCAATGCCGATGAGTTTTGAAACCATCCTGCTCGAGGTCGACGCGACCGACCACGTCGCCACCATCACGCTGAATCGCCCCGATCAGCTGAACGCGTTCAACCGCACCATGTGCGAGGAGATGGCCCGCGCCTGGCGCACGGTCAAACTCGACGAGTCGGTGCATGCGGTGGTGCTGCGCGCTGCCGGCGACCGGGCGTTCAGCGCCGGGCTTGACATCAAGACACCGTACGGCCAGCCCGAAAACATCTGGAACCACGAGGATCCCGGTGAGCTGCTGAGCCCCAAGTGGCAAAAGATGTGGAAGCCCGTAGTCTGCGCGGTCCAGGGAATGTGCACCGCGGGCGCGTTCTACTTCGTCAACGAGTCCGACGTGGTCATCTGCGCAGAAGACGCCACGTTCTTCGACTCTCACGTGTCGGCGGGCCTGGTCTGCGCATTGGAACCGATCGGCCTGATGCGGCGGATCGGACTGGGCGAGACTCTGCGCATCGCCCTGATGGGCAACGACGAACGGGTCAGCGCCGACACAGCGCTGCGGATCGGGCTGGTCTCCGAGGTCGTCGCCGCCGACCAGCTGTGGAACCGCGCCCACGAGATCGCCGCGACCATCGCCGCCAAGCCGCCGACCGCGACAGCGGGTACCGTCAAAGCGATTTGGGAGTCGCTAGACAAGCCGTACCGCGCCGCGATGGAGCAGAACCTGATCTACACCCGGCTGGGCAACCCGCTGGGCAGCGCCGAGCTGGGCGCTCAGAGCGATTCCCAAGCCCGGGGCTCCGCGCGCACACCGAAGATTCGCTGATGTCGCGTCACCCGCTGGTTCAACGCATTGCCGACGTACTCGACCTAGAGCCCGACGCGCACGCCATCGAGTATGGCGGCCAATGGATCTCGTGGGCTCAGCTCACCGCATCGGCACAACGCATCGGCGCTGTGACCGCCGGAGCCGAGGTTGGGATGCTGTTGCGCAACCGGCCGGGACACGTGGCCGCGTTCCTGGGCGTGCTGCTGGGCGGCGGAACGGTCGTGGTCATCAACCCCTCTCGCGGCGACGAGCGCACCAAGGCCGACATCACGAGACTGCGGCTTCCCGTGGTCGTCGGCGAGCCAGACGATTTGACGACGCTGGTCGCCGCAGGGGCGCCGACGGTCGCGATTTCGGGACTGCTGGACGACGCCGAGATGTCACCGCCCCCCGCCGGCGACGCCGCTTCGCCGTCCGGCGTCGCGGTGCGCATGCTGACCAGCGGTACGACGGGCCCGCCCAAGCGAATCGATCTGGGCTACGACATGCTGGCGCGCAGCGTGATGGGGCCGGATCCCGAACAGGCTGCGCCGCCTCAAGAGCTGCGCCGCGGCATCGCGATCGTGAACTCGCCGCTGGTGCATATCGGCGGCGTGTTCCGGGTGCTGCAATGCATCGCCGAGGCGCGACCATTCGTGCTGCTGGAACGATTCGAGCTCAACGCTTGGGCCGCGGCGGTGCGCAGGCATCGGCCCCGCGCGGCGTCGCTGGTGCCGGCCGCCCTGCGCACCGTGTTGCACTCCGACGTTCCGCGCGCCGACCTGGAAAGCCTGCGGGCCGTCACCTGCGGGACGGCGCCGCTGTCGGCCGAGGATGCCGACGCCTTCACCGAGAAGTACGGCGTTCCGGTGTTGACCTCCTATGCGGCAACCGAATTCGGCGGTGGGGTGGCGGGCTGGACCCTTGCCGATTACCAGCGGTACTGGCAGACCAAACGAGGCAGCGTCGGTCGGGCCAATCCGGGCGCCCAGCTCAGGGTGGTCGCCGAGGACGGAACCCCCTTGGGCCCAGGTGAAGTCGGCCTGCTCGAGGCCAAGCCGGGCCAGCTGGGGCCTGCCGCGCAATGGATGCGGACCACGGATATGGCGCGGATCGACGCCGACGGCTTCCTCTGGATCGTCGGCCGCGCCGACCAGGCGATCATCCGCGGCGGTTTCAAGGTGATGCCCGACGACGTTCGCACGGCACTGGAGAGCCACCCCGCGGTGGCCGGCGCGGCCGTGATCGCCCGACCCGACGAGCGGCTCGGGGAAACACCGATCGCCATGGTTGAGCTACGCGAACGGGCCGACGCCGATGCCGAAGCGCTGGTGGAGTATCTGCGCGAGCGGCTGGCCCGCTACGAGATACCCACCGAAATCGCGATCGTCGACACCATCCCCCGAACACCATCGGGGAAGGCCGATCTCGATGCGATTCGGGGCTTCTTCCGCGAGCCCGCGGTGCAGCGCGACCATGCCCGTTGATCCGTTGACGATCGCCGAGCTTCTGCGGCGGCAAGCCCGTTTACGCGGCGATCACCCGCTTCTGGTCTGCGATGCCGATCGGATCAGCTACGCCGAGGCCGATGTCCGGTCGGCGGGACTCGCGCGCGGTCTGATTGGCCTCGGCGCCGGCAAGGGAACCCATGTGGGGCTGCTCTATCCGAACGGGCCCGAGTTCGTCGTCGGGATGCTGGCCGCGGCGCGAATCGGTGCCGTGGTGATCCCGTTTTCCACCTTCGTCACCGCCCGCGAGCTACGCGAGCAACTGGTCGACGGCGATGTGGAAATCCTATTGACTGCCCCATCGTTTCGCTCTCACGATTACGTGCAACGACTGTCCGAAATCTGCACCGGCGCCGATCTCGGTTCCCGATTGTTCTGTGCCGCAGTACCGCAGCTGCGCCACGTCGCGATCACTCACCAGCCGGTGTACCGGCTGGCCGACACCGTCGAACCCGCACTCTCGACGGCACTGGAAGATGACGTCGCGGAAGGTGATCCGCTGGCGATCGTGTACACGTCGGGCTCCACCAGCGCCCCCAAGGGAGTGGTGCACACGCACGGCAGCCTCCTCGCGCATCAGCGCAACCTCAACCGAATCCGCGGCTTGGCGGCCAACGACAGGCTGTTCTGCAATTCGCCGTTCTTCTGGATCGGCGGGCTCGCGTTCGGCCTGCTCGCGACTTTGATGGCCGGATCGACCTTGGTGTGTTCCAACGCCACCGATGCGGAGGCGATACTCGACCTGTTGGAAGCCGAAAAACCAACTATTACAAACGGATTCGCGGCCGCAATCGCCCACCTGGCCGACCACCCGACCTTCCCCCGACGCGACCTGTCATCGATGCGGCGCGGCAACCTGTACCCGATCATGGCTCCCGACGCCCGCCCGGCCGACCCGGAACTGCGGCACAACATGCTGGGCATGACCGAGGCCGGCAGCGTGGTGCTGATCGGTGATGACGAATCCGACCAACCCGAGCACCGGCGCGGCTCGTTCGGCAAGCCGGCACCGGGATTCGAGACCAAAGTCATCGATCCCGACACCGCGACCGTCGTGCCGATCGGCGAGGTCGGCGAACTGTGCCTTCGCGGGCCGTACCTGATGCAGCGCTACTACAAACGCAGCCGGGAAGAGTGTTTCGATGCCGACGGCTGGTTCCACAGCGGCGATTTGGTGCGCATCGATGCCGACGGATTCGTCTATTTCGTCGGCCGGCGCAGCGCGATGATCAAAACGGCGGGCGCCAATGTCTCGGCGGCCGAAGTGGAAAAGACCATCAGCAGGGTCACCGACGGGGCGCCGGCTTATGTGATCGGCATTCCCGACGCCCGACGCGGGCAGGCCGTCGCCGCGGTGGTCGTACAGCCCTACGGTGCCGCGGATTTCGACGAAGCCGCACTAGTCGCGCGGCTCGAAACGGAACTGTCCGCGTACAAGATTCCCAAGCGGTTCATCGCCCTGCGCGGTGCCGAGGTTCCCCTGCTGTCCAGTGGCAAGGTCGACATGCGGCGACTCGAAGAGCTCTTCGATGTCTAGCACCATCGACCAGCTGGTGCGACTGCGGGCCGACCACGACGGTGACACGCCGATGGTGATCGATCCCACCTCCCGGACCAGTTACCGCGAACTCGACTCCACCACAAAGGATCTGGCCGCGGTCTTCATCGAGGCGGGCGTGTGCAAGGGCACCCGGGTGGGACTCATCATGCCCAACAGCACCCGCTGGGTGCGGGTCTCCATCGCGCTGACCCGTATCGGCGCGGTGCTGGTACCACTGAGCACCCTGCTGACGGCCGCAGAGCTGGGCGCGCAGCTGCGGGTGGCCGCGGTGCAGTTCGTGGTCAGCGTCGAGGAGTTCCGCGGCCACCGCTACCTCGACGACCTCGCGACGATGCAGAGAACCGAACTTCCCGCTTTACGGCAGGTTTGGCCGGCCGACCGGCTCGATACCGCCGTCGCGAGCGAACAGGCCCGCAACATCGTCGACCCCATGACGGCGACGGTCACGCCCGCCGACCCGTTGGTGATCATGTTCACCTCGGGCAGCAGCGGATCACCCAAGGGAGTCATCCATTCGCACGGCAACGCGTTGGGCGCCGTGCGGTCGGGCCTCGCGGCGCGGTGCATCAACGCCGAGACCCGCCTGTATCTGCCGATGCCGTTTTTCTGGGTGGGCGGCTTGGGCAGCGGAATACTCTCGGCCCTGCTGGCCGGCGCCACGCTGGTGACCGAAGAAATCCCCCGGCCAGAAACGACCCTGAAACTGCTGGAAGACGAACGGGTCACGCTGTTCCGGGGCTGGCCGGACCAGGCCGAGACCTTGGCGCGGCACGCCGGCGAGGTCGGCGCGGACCTGTCGGCCCTACAGGCGGGAAGCCTGCAGGCCCTGCTGCCGCCCGAGCAGCGCGCCCGACCCGGCGCGCGCGCCACGTTGTTCGGCATGACCGAGGCCTTCGGCCCGTACTGCGGCTACCCCGCCGATACCGACATGCCCGCGTCGGCGTGGGGCAGCTGCGGAAAACCGTTCCGCGGCATGGAGCTTCGCATCGTCGATACCGACAGCGGCGCGCCCGTGGCGGCGGGCGCCACGGGGATGATCCAGCTCCGCGGACCGCACACGCTGCGCGGCATCTGCGGGCGCACCCGCGAGGACCTGTTCACCGCCGACGGCTTCTACCCCACCGGTGACCTCGGCCACCTCGACGACGAGGGATTCCTGTTCTACCACGGGCGATCCGACAACATGTTCAAAGTCAGCGGCGCGACCGTCTACCCCGGTGAGGTCGAGAGCGCCCTGCGCGCGATCGACGGCGTCGACAACGCCTTCGTCACCAATGTTCCTGGCGCTGCGGGCGATCGGGTGGGCGCGGCGGTGGTGTGCCGTACGCTGAGTGCCGAGCAGCTGCGCGGCTCCGCCCGAACCCTGCTGAGCCCCTTCAAGGTCCCGACGGTGTGGCTGCTGCTGGACGCCGACGACGACGTGCCGCGCGGCGGCACCGGAAAGGTCGACATCCGTCGATTGCGCGAGATGTTGTCAGACCGGGCTCAGGGGACCCGCGTCCAGGGCTGACAGTTCTGCGACTCGAAGGCCTTCACCGCTGAGTTGATGTTCGCGAACATCGGGCCGATCGAGGTATTCGTCTGCAGTACGTGGTCCTTGTTCGCGTCCGGTGTGCTGTAGGTGAACCACGAGCACATCGAGCCCTGGGTCGGCACGTTGTTGATCCACACTCCGAACGCCGACCCCGACCCGCTCGTGTGGTAGAGGCCCGGCGCGATGTCGGGCCCGACGACGAAGAAACCGTTGCCGGGTATGGGGTCGAGCAGGTCGGCGTGAGCCGGTGGCGCGAACGCGATTGCCGAAACGCAGGCTACGAAAACTGCCGATGCGCGAAGCGGTGGGGACATTCTTCCTCGCTGTGCTCGGTTGCCCCCTTGCGTTGCAGCGTATGCCTAGGTGCGCATGAGCGACAAGAGTTCCTCCCGGGGCGGCTTCACGCGGACGTTTGGCCGCCCCCGTCGGCCACCACCCCGCGGGCGACGAGGTGATCGATAAGCGGCACCGCGCCTGCGGCAAGGTGTTCCGACATCGCCGCGCGGGCGAGCTGGTCGTCGTGTTTTTTCAGCGCGGACAGGATCCGCCGGTGGTCGTGCATCGATTGCTCGGGCCAGCCCTCGATGGCGGGAAACACCGATTCGGGGGCGTAACGGGTGATCTGCGACATCAGCTGAGCGAGCTTGGGCGAATCCGCCGCGACATTGATGGCGCGGTGAAATTCGTGATTCAGCCGCACGGTGCGTTCGTGTTCATCGTCGGCATAGGCGTCCTCCAGCTGCGCCTGGATCTCCTTGAGCTCGTGCAGTTGGTCATCGGTGATGTTGAGCGCCGCCCGCGCGGCCAACTCACCGCCCACGTGCGCCTGCACGTTCGCCACATCGGTGACGTCACGTCCGGTGACCGGCAGCACCACGAAACCCCGACGCGGCTGCTGGTTGATCAGGCCTTCGGCGCACAGCGCGAACAGCGCCTCACGCACCGGTGTGACACTGATTCCCAACTCCGCGGCCAATTGGTCCAACCGGACGTACGATCCGGCGGCGTACGCCCCATCGAATATCCGCCCGCGGATGATCCGCGCGACGTCCTCGGAAAGTTGAGGCCGCGCAGCGAATTCCGGAACGCTCATCGCTTACACCTGATACTCGGCGAGCAGTCGCTTGCTGATGATGTTCTTCTGGATCTCGCTGGTGCCCTCACCGATCAGCAGGAACGGGGCGTCGCGCATCAGCCGCTCGATTTCGTATTCCTTGGAATAGCCGTAGCCGCCGTGGATCCGGAAGCTCTGCTGGGTTACCTCGGTGCAGTACTCGCTGCACAGGTATTTGGCCATCCCGGCGGCGACGTCATTGCGCTCCCCCGAGTCCTTCAGCCGCGCCGCGTTGACCATCATCAGATGTGCCGCTTCGACTTTGGTCGCCATCTCGGCGAGCTGAAAGGCGATGGCCTGATGCTCGGCGATCGGCTTACCGAAGGTCTCGCGTTGTTGCGCGTAGCGCACCGCGAGCTCGAAGGCACGAATCCCGAGACCACACGCGCGCGCCGACACGTTGACGCGGCCGACCTCGATCCCGTCCATCATCTGGAAGAAGCCCTGGCCGGTGGTGCCGCCGAGTACGTCGTCGGCGCCGGCCTGGTAGCCGTCGAAAATCATCTCCGTCGTTTCGATGCCTTTGTAACCCAGCTTCTCGATCTTGCCCGGAATGCGCAGGCCGGGAACGACTTCGCCGAAACCGACCGGCTTCTCGACCAGGAACGCGGTGAGGTTGCGGTGCGGTTTGCCCGACCCTTCGTCGGTGCGCACCAGCACTGCCACCAGCGTGGAGGTGGCGCCGTTGGTCAGCCACATCTTCTGACCGTCGATGGTGTAGGTGCCGTCGGGGTTCCGCCGCGCCCGGGTGCGGATCGCGGCCACGTCGGAACCCAGCTCCGGCTCCGACATCGAGAAGGCGCCGCGGGTCTCACCGGCTGCCATCCGCGGCAGGAACCGCTGCTTCTGCTCGTCGGTGCCGTGCTGGCGCAGCATGTACGCGACGATGAAATGCGTATTGAGCACGCCGGATACGCTCATCCAGCCGCGTGCCAGCTCTTCGACGCACAGGGCGTACGTCAGCAGCGACTCACCCAGCCCGCCGTACTCCTGCGGAATCATCAGGCCGAACAGGCCCATCTCGCGCATCTGGTCGACAATCGCCTGCGGGTAGGTGTCACTGCGTTCCAGCTCGGCCGCGTGAGGAATGACTTCCTTCTCGACAAATTTCCTTACGGTGGCGATGATCTCGATCTGCATCTCGGTCAATCCGAGTGTCTGGGCGAGTTTGGTCATGTGCTGTGTTTCCCTTCCGGCGGCTCAGCAGACAATGGTCTTGGCGTTGGTCAGGCGCTCGATGTCGGCGGCGCTCAACCCGAGACGCGCAAGGACGTCGGCGGTGTCCTGCCCCAGGGCCGGCGCGGGCGCGCTGCCCGGGTGTGTGCCGTCGAATGCGGCCGGCAGGCCGGGAGCGAAGTACTCGCCGAGACCGGGTTGCCGCAGCCGCGAAAACATCGGATTGTCGGTGACCTTCGGTCCCGCCGCGACCTCGGCGAAGGTGCGGTACCGCTCGAACAGCACGGTGGTGGCTGACAGCGCGGTGGTGATCTCGTCGGCGGTGTGGTCGCTGAACCAGGTGGCGAACAGACTCGACAGCACGTCACGGTAGCGGTAGCGGTCGCCCTCGGACCCGAAATCCGCGCCCAGCGCCTCGGCGAGCGCCGACACGGCGGCGCCGGTACCCGTCACCGCGAGCAGGTCGCGAAAGTGCCTGCCCGTCAAGGTGACCACCATGAACCTGGCGCCGTCGCTGCTGACGAAGTCCTGCCCGTACTGGCCGTAGATGGCGTTACCCAGCCGTTCGCGTTGCGTCCCATTGACTTGCGGTTCCGTCAGCAGTCCCAGGTTGGCCGCGGTGGCCAGGGCGACGTCCTCCAACGCCAGGCTGATCCGCGCTCCGGTCCCGGAATGCTCGCGGTGGCGCACGGCGGTGACGACCGCCAGCGCGGCGTACAGCCCGCAGCACACGTCCCAGGCCGGGAGCACGTGATTGATCGCTCCGCCATGATCGGCCGGACCGGTGACGAGCGGATAGCCGAGACCCGCGTTGACCGTATAGTCCACTCCGGTGGAACCGTCGCCGCGCCCGAGTAATTGAACGTGAATCACGTCCGGGCGCCTGGCCGCCAGCACTTCGTGGCTGAGCCAGGACAGTCCGGCGGCGTTGGTCACCACGATGCCGTCGCCCTCGACGATCAGCCGCTGGACCAGTTCGTGGCCCTCCGGGGACCGCAGATCGATGGTGGCCGAACGCTTTCCTTTGTTCAGGCCGGTCCAATAGATCGAGGTGCCGTCCGCCGCCAGTGGCCACCGTTGCACATCGGATGCGCCGCCGATCGGGTCGACTCGGATGACTTCCGCGCCAAGCTGACTCAGCGTCATGCCGCACAGCGGAGCGGCGACGAAACTCGACACCTCCACGACGGTGAGGCCGTCCAGTGGCAACGCCGAACTAGTCATCGCGATGCGACCCGTTCAAAGACGGCCGCCAGGCCCTGGCCGCCGCCGATGCACATGGTCTCCAGGCCGTAGCGTGCCTCACGGCGATGCAGTTCGCGCGCCAGGGTGGCCAGCATCCGGCCGCCCGTCGCGCCCACCGGATGGCCCAGCGAGATCCCCGAACCGTGCACGTTGGTCCGCTCGTGATCGGCGGCGCCGAAGTTCCATTCCCGCATCACCGCAAGCGCTTGCGCGGCAAAGGCTTCGTTGAGTTCGATGAGGTCGATGTCGGACAGCCGCAGGCCCGCCTTGGCCAGCGCGACCTCGGTCGCGGGCACCGGCCCGATGCCCATCACGTCAGGTGCTACCCCCGCCACGCCCCACGACACCAGGCGCACCAACGGCTTCAGGCCGTATTCGTCGGCCTTCTCCGGTGTGGTGACCACGCACATCGATGCCGCATCGTTCTGCCCGCTGGCGTTGCCGGCGGTGACCGTCGCCTCCGGATCGTCCTTCAACAGAACGGGTTTGAGCTTGCCCAGCGACTCGACCGATGTGTCGGCGCGCGGGTGTTCGTCGGTGTCGATGAGTTCCTCGCCGCTGCGGGTGCGGACCGCGACTCCGATGATCTCCTCGGCCAGGACGCCGTCTTTCTGCGCGGCGACGGCGCGCTGGTGGGATCGCACCGCGAGCTCGTCCTGCTCCTGGCGTGAAATGCCGTACTGGCGGCGCAGATTCTCGGCCGTCTCCAACATTCCGCCCGGCACCGGGTAGTTCCGGCCGCCGGCGGTGGTGCGTCCCCGGGCCAGCCCGTCGTGCACCTGTACGCCGTTGCGGGCACCGCCCCAACGCATGTCGGTGGAGTAGAAGGCGACGTTGCTCATGCTCTCGCAGCCGCCGGCGACGACAAGGTCGTTGTCCCCGGCGCCCACCTGCAGGCACGCCTGGATGATCGCCTGCAGGCCCGAGCCGCAACGCCGGTCGACCTGCATGCCCGGAACCGTCACCGGCAGACCGGAATCCAACGCCACCACGCGACCGATCGCCGGAGCGTCGCTGTTGGGATAGCAGTGGCCCAGGATCACGTCCTGCACGGCGTCGGGCGCCAGCCCGGTCCGCTCGAGCAGCCCTTTGAGAGCGGTGACGCCGAGGTCGACAGCGCTGCACGCCTTGAACATTCCGCCATAGCGGCCGATCGGGGTCCGAACGGGTTCACAGATGACGGCCTCGGCACTCATAGGTGGCGGCCGCCGGTGATTTCCATAACGGTGCCGGTCATGTACGACGACAGATCCGAAGCCAGGAACAGCGCCACGCTGGCGACCTCGCTGGGCTCACCGGCCCGGCCCAGCGGCACCTCGGCGACCTTGGAATCCCAAATGCGTTGCGGCATGGCCTCTGTCATGGCAGAGCGGATCAGTCCGGGTGCGATCGCGTTCACCCGGACGCCCAGGTAGGCCAGCTCTTTGGCGGCTGCCTTGGTCATGCCGACGATGCCGGCCTTGGCCGCCGAGTAGTTGGTCTGGCCGATCATGCCGACCTTGCCCGACACCGAGGACATGTTGATGATGGCGCCGCGCTTGTTTTCACGCATGACGGCGGCGGCCAGCCGGGTGCCGTTCCAGGTCCCCTTCAGGTGCACGTTGATCACCTGATCGAATTGCTCCTCGGTCATCTTGCGCATCGTCGCGTCCCGGGTGATCCCGGCGTTGTTAACCATGATGTCCAGACCGCCGAAACGCTCGACCGCGGTCTGGATCAGGGCTTCGACGTCGGACGACTTGGTGACGTCGCACCGAACCGCGACCGCGACGTCGTCGCCGCCCAACTGCTTGGCCACGACCTGGGTTTCCTCAAGGTTGACGTCGCCGAGGACGACTCGCGCACCCTCCGCGACGAAGCGCTCCGCGATGGCCAGACCCAGCCCTTGCGCTCCGCCCGTGATTACCGCGGTCTGACCTGTCAACAACGCCACTGTCGATCACACACCCTTCACTGTTATCGCCTCCACCGGGCACCCGTAAGGCAAATATCATATTTGATATAGGATCCTGCCCTGAACCGGGGTGCCCCGGACCGAGAGAGGAGTGTGGAGCCCATGGCCACCGCCGAAGTCGCGGAAGTCTCCGACGAGGACTTCCGCGAGATCCTCGCTCAGACAAGGCAATTCGTCCGCAGCGCCGTTGTCCCCCGGGAGCAGGAGATCCTTGACACCGACCGCGTCCCCGACGACCTGCGCGACGAGGCCAAGAAGATGGGTCTGTTCGGCTACGCAATTCCCCAGGAGTGGGGCGGCCTTGGCCTCAACCTGATGCAGGACGTCGAGCTGGCGATGGAGCTGGGCTACACGTCGCTGGCGCTGCGGTCGATGTTCGGCACCAACAACGGCATCGCCGGCCAGGTGCTGGTGGGGTTCGGCACCGACGAACAGAAATCCCGCTGGCTGGAATCGATCGCGTCCGGAGACGTCGTCGCCTCCTTCGCGCTGACCGAACCGGGCGCCGGATCGAACCCGGCCGGCTTGCGCACCAAAGCCGTTCGCGACGGCTCCGGAAAAGACGCGGCTTGGGTCATCTCCGGGCAGAAGCGCTTCATCACCAACGCGCCCGTCGCCAATCTCTTCGTGGTGTTCGCGCGTACCCGGCCCGCAGACGACCAAGGTCCGGGGATCGCCGTCTTCCTGGTCCCGGCCGACGCCGCCGGCGTCGAGGTGGGCGCCAAGGACGCCAAGATGGGCCAGGAGGGCGCCTGGACGGCCGACGTCAACTTCACCGACGTCCGCGTCGGCCCCGATGCCCTCGTCGGCGGCAGTGAGGACCACGGATACCGGGCGGCCATGACCTCGCTGGCCCGCGGGCGGGTGCACATCGCCGCCCTGGCGGTGGGCGCCGCCCAACGCGCGCTCGACGAATCGGTGTCGTACGCCGCCACCGCGACGCAGGGCGGGACGCCGATCGGACGCTTCCAGTTGGTGCAGGGCATGCTCGCCGACCAGCAGACCGGGGTGATGGCCGGCCGTGCGCTGGTGCGCGAAGCCGCCCGGCTGTGGGTCGCCGACGAGGACCGCAGGATTGCGCCGTCGGCCGCCAAGGTCTTCTGCACCGAAATGGCCGGCAATGTCGCGGATCTCGCGGTGCAGATTCACGGCGGCACCGGTTACATGCGAGGCGTTGCCGTCGAACGCATCTATCGCGATGTGCGCCTGCTGCGACTGTACGAGGGCACCAGTGAAATTCAGCGGTTGATCATCGGGGCGAATCTCGTCAAGGCCGCGCAGCGATAAGAGTGGCCGAACCCAATGGAGGAACAACTATGAGCGGCAAGCTTGCCGGAAGAGTGGCATTCATCACCGGCGCGGCCCGCGGCCAGGGCCGGGCGCACGCGGTGCGCATGGCCCAGGAAGGCGCCGACATCATCGCGGTCGACATCGCCGGCAAGCTGCCGTCCTGCGTACCCTACGACCCGGCGACACCCGACGATCTGAGCGAGACCGTGCGCCTGGTCGAAGCCGCGAACCGCCGGATCATCTCGTCGGTGGTGGACACCCGCGACTTCGACGGTCTGCGAAAGGTCGTCGCGGACGGCGTCGCCGAGCTGGGCCGGCTGGACATCATCGTGGCCAATGCCGGGGTGGCGGCTCCGCAGGCCTGGGACGACATCACGCCGGAGAACTTCCGCGACGTCATGGACATCAACGTGACCGGCACCTGGAACACCGTGATGGCCGGCGCGGACAAGATCATCGCGGGCGGCCGCGGCGGCTCCATCATCCTGATCAGCTCCGCCGCCGGAATGAAGATGCAGCCGTTCATGATCCACTACACCGCCAGCAAGCACGCCGTCACCGGGCTGGCGCGGGCCTTCGCCGCGGAGCTGGGCAAGCATTCGATCCGGGTCAACAGCGTTCACCCGGGTCCGGTGAACACCCCGATGGGCTCCGGCGACATGGTCAACGCGGTGGGCAAGACCATGGAGACCAACCCGCAGCTGTCGCACGTCCTCACCCCGTTCCTGCCCGACTGGGTCGCCGAGCCGGAGGAGATCGCCGATACCGTGTGCTGGCTGGCCAGCGACGAGTCCCGCAAGGTCACCGCCGCACAAATCCCGGTCGACCAGGGCTCGACGCAGTACTGATCCTCGGTCGCGCGGGAATAGCCACCCAGTCCCGGCGTTTGCACTCGTCATGAAAGCCTTCAGCGAAACCGAGCGCCAGGAGTTCCTCGCCGACAAGCATGTGGCGGTGCTGTCCGTCGCCGCCACCGAAGGCCGCCCGCCGGCCAGCGTCCCGATCTGGTACGACTACACCCCCGGCGGAGACGTCCGGATCATGACCGGGGCGTCCAGCCGCAAGGCCCGGCTGATCAAGCAGGCGGGCGCGGTGACGCTCGTGGTTCAGCGCGAGGAGCCGCCGTATCAGTACGTGGTGGTGGAAGGCACCGTCGTCGAGACCACCAACCCGGCTCCGGCCGACCTGCAGGAGTCGATCGCCATCCGTTACCTCGGCGAGGAGGGCGGGCGTGCGTTCGTGCGCAGCATGGAAGGCGTCGAGGAGGTGCTGTTCACCATCCGGCCTGACCGCTGGTTGAGCGCCGACTTCACCGGCGACTTCTGAGGCCTTCAGCCGATTAATTCGAGCGTCCCCAGCTCGCGGATCGCCTGGCAGCCGCGGCTGAGCATGGTCAGCACCATGTCGTCGCCGCGCTCGGTGGCCGCGGCGAACGCGAAACCCAGGGCCGAGATCAGCGGCACCTGCAACACGCCGAGCCGGTAGTCGCGCCAACATGTTTCGCGGTCATAGTCGCTGACCCCGCCGGCCGTCAGCGCGCGGTGATAGTCGGCGACGAGCTCTTCCTCGATGCCCGCGCGCAGTTGCGAAGTGAGGCTGGTCGCGGTGAAGTAGGCGAGATCCCGGGCCGGCAACCCCACGCCGAGCGTCTGCCAGTCAACCACGCTGACCCTGGTTCGCTCGGGGTCGAACAGCAGATTGTCCAGCCGGTAGTCGCCGTGCAGCAAGGCGAACCGGTCGTATTCGGACAGCAGCCACGGCGCGATCGAACCCATTGCCGCGCCGAAGGTGTCGCGGTCCTCCGCGCTCAACCGATCGCCCAGCTTCTCCAGCGTGATATCGGCGCTCATCTTCGCCACTTCGCCCATGCCGTTGGCACCGGCCTCATCCGGACGGCCGAACGCGATGCCCGGGAAATCGAGCCAGACGGGATCGCACCAACTGGGCGCGTGCAGGCCGGCCAGCGCGGTAACCGCAAGGCGCGCTTCGGTTTCGCCGCAACCGATGAGCTGATCGCCCTGCACCGCCGGCGCCTGATCGGCGAGCAGCAGGGCGAAATCCATTGCATCCTCGGTGATCTCGGAGTAGAAGCACCGCGGCGTGGGCACCTGGACCCGATCCACCACCGAGGAGTAGAACGCGCATTCGCTGCGGTAGCCGATGACCACCCGGTCGCGGACCGTGTCGTCCTGCGCGGGCAATTTGACCACAAAGGTCCGCGGCAGGTCACCGGGATCCGTCGCGTAGCGGGCGGTGACCCGGTAGGTCGCCCCGGTCTGCCCGGTGCCGATCGCGACCACGTCCACGTCGGCGACCTCGACGGGTGTGCCGCTGCCACTGAGCGCGGCCGACAACCACTGCGGGGTCACGTCGCCGGGGTAACGCGGTATCGACAGCACAGCACTCATAAGCAGCACGCCTCCTGTAAGCGGACAGCTCGGTCCGACTGACAAACTGTAAGGCATACCGCAAGAGTTGCGGTCAACCGCGATGCGCTAGTCGGCCAGAATGCGCCATTCGGCGGCTTCGTGCTGTTGCCGCCAGAATTCGTCGAAACGGCCGCCCGCAGCGAGCAATTCGTCAACCGTTCCATCCTCGACAACGCGGCCGTTGTCGAGGAACAGGACGCGGTCGGCGTGACTGATGCTGGCCAGCCGATGCGCGACGATCACCTGGGTACGCGATTGCGGGTCGGCGGTGAGGGCGTCGACCACCGCGGCCTCGTTCTCGGTGTCCAGCGCGCTGGTCGCCTCGTCTACCAGCAGTATCGGTGCGGGCTTGAGCAACGCGCGGGCGATGCTGACCCGTTGCCGCTCACCACCGGACAGTGCCGAGCCGGCCTCTCCGACCACGGTTTCGGCGCCGTCGGGCAGCCGCGCGACGAGCTCGTCGACACGCGCGAGGGCCACCGCCCGCGCGAACCGCTCGTCTCCGGCGCCGGCATCCCCGGCGAACACGTTGTCGCGGATCGACCCGTGGAACAGGTAGGGGTGCTGGAACACCACGCTGCTCGCCGCGCGCCGGGCGTCGCCGTCCAACGTCGCCGCGTCGACCCCGTCGATCAGCACCCGGCCGCCGGTGGGCTCATGCAGCCCGGCGATCAGCGCCAGGATGGTGCTCTTACCCGAGCCGGACGGTCCGACGATCGCCGTCGTGCTGCCCGGCTCCAACGTGAAGCTCACCCCGTCAAGCACCGGCGCACCCGCGCCGTCGTAGCGGAACACGACATCGTCGAACTCGATACGGGGCGCCGCGGCGCCCGTCAGCGTGCCGGAACCGGCATTCATCAGTGGCGCGGTGAGCACCGAACGGATGTTGTCGAGCGTGGCGCGGGTGCTCTCCAGCGCCGGCGCCAGCTCGCTGATGGTGGTGAACGGTTCCAGGTAGCGCACGATGACGACGATCAACGCGATGGCCTCGGCCACCGTGAGCCTTCCGTTCACGGTCAGCGCGGTGGTCGCCCCGGCCAGCAGGATCAGCGCAAGCTGGCTGGCGAGGCTGAACAGCAGCTGTCCGGGGACCTGCATGGAAAGCAAGCGCATGGTAGCGCCGTGCTGTGCGGCCAGCGCGTCGCCGACCAGGCTTCGCGCCGGCTCGACGCGCCGCGCGGCCCGCAGCGCCTGCTGGGTGCGGGCGAACTCGATGATCCGCTCGGTGAGCGCGCTATTGGCGTGGGCCGCCGCGGCATCGGCGCGGCGCGCCAAGCGGGCCGACGCCCACAGCGCGCCCAACAGCAGCGGCAGACCACCCAGCGCGGCGGCCCCCAGCTGCCAGGAGACCGGCAGCAGGACCACCGCGATGGCCGCAGGCAGCAGGATGGCGGAGATCAGCGGCGTGAGCAGGTTGACGACCAGGCCGACGAGTTCCGGCCCGGTGGCCGCGATCGCCTGCCGCGCCGTCGCGGTGTGCTCGGCCGTGAACCAATCCAGCCGCACGCCGGGCAGCCGATCCGCCACATCGTGCTGGCTGTGATCCAGGACCGCGAAGCCCAGGTTGAAACCGATACGCGCGGTTGCGGTGTCGATCACCCAGCCGGTCATGGTCGCCGCGGTCAGCCAGCCCAGCCAGACCAGGGCGCGCTGCGGGTCGTCGCTGAACAAGGCCCCGACCAGGGGGACCAACAGCACGGTGGCCACCGCGCGCACCACCACGGAGATCAATGCCAGCACCGTGTAGGTGATGACCCGATTGCGGCGATCCGCCGGAACCAAACTCAACCACGTGCGGATCATCGCGCCCCCTCGCCCGTCGCGCCGGCGGCCACCTGGTCACGGCGGCCGCCCTCCCACAACCGCCGATACCGGCCGTCGGCGGCCAGCAACTCGTCGTGAGTACCGCGTTCGACGATGCGGCCGCGGTCGAGCACGACGATCTGGTGGGCCCGGGTGATGGTGTGCAATCGATGCGCGATCAGCAGCACGGTGCGGTCCCGAGTCAGGCGGTTGAGCGCTTGCTGCACAAGGTATTCCGATTCGGGGTCGGCGAAGGCGGTGGCCTCATCGAGGATGAGCACCGGGGTGTCGGCCAGGATCGCGCGGGCGATGGTGAGTCGTTGGCGCTCACCGCCGCTGAGCCCGCTTCCGGCGCCGAGCATGGTGTCGTAGCCTTGCGGCAGTCGCATGATGCGGTCGTGGATTTGCGCCTCATGCGCCGCCTGTTGGATTTGCGCCGCGGTGGCATCCGGGACGGCCAGCGCGATGTTTTCCGCCACGGTGCCATGCACCAATTGCGTCTCCTGCAGCACGAATCCGACCTGAGCATAGAGCTGGTCGGCGGTCATCGACCGAATATCCTGTCCCCCAACGCGTATCGCACCCTGCCCGACGTCGTGGAATCGGGCCAGCAAGGCGGCCAACGTCGACTTGCCGGACCCGGAGGGGCCGACCAGCGCGGTGACCGTGCCGGGCCGCAAGGTCAGCGACACGTCGTGAATGACGGGAACGTCCGGGCGGTAGCCGAAGCCGACGTTGTCAAACACCACCGTCGCCGCCACCTCTTGGTGGGCTTCGTCGTGGTCTCGCACCGCGAGGTCGGCCTCGTCGAACGTGTTCTGCAGGCGCCGCGCGGCCAACATGCCGGCGCGGATGCCGCCGAGGCCGTACGCGATGCCGAGCAGCCGTGCGCCGAAGGTGGTGCCCAGCAACAAGAACGGGAGCAGATCCACCGGATTCATCCGGCCGGTGACCACCAGCAGGGTGCCGGTCATAGCTATGAGCCAGAGGAACGTGGCGGGACGGGTGACCAGGTCCATGAAGGTCTTCTTGCCAGCCAGCGGGCGCTGCCAGGCGACCAGGAAGCCGACGTATCCGTCCAGGCGGCGCCGGAAGCTGGACGCGGCCGCACCACCGAAGACGCGAATCACCGGCTGGCCTTCCAGGTATGCGCCGGCCTCGCCGCTCATCGTCTCCGCCCAGCGCTGCGACTGCGGGATGCGCGGGCCCGACTGAATCGTCAGCGACGACGTCAGCACCAGGTAAACGAGGACGGGCACGAACAACACCAGCGCCACCCGCCAGTCGACGGCGAACAGGTAGACCAGCACCGCGACCGGCGCGACGGCCGCCGCCACCGCGTCCGGGATGGCGTGGGTGACCAAGTAGTGCAACGACAGCGTATCGTCCTGCAGCAGTTGCTTGATCGACCCCGAGCCGCGCGCAGTGAACCAGCCCAGCGGAAGCCGAGACAGCTTGTGTAACAGCCGCGATCGCAGATCCCGTGCGAATCGGGCGTCGACGACGTGGAGCCAGAGAGTGAGCGCGGCACCGAGCAACGCACCCAGCCCCAGCAGCGACACCGCAGCGATGCCGATATCCCACAGCCGGGACGCCGGCGCCCCGGAAACGAGCAGCCGCGCCAGCTCGACCAGCAACACAAACGGCGCCAGTTGCACCAACGTGATCACCGCCTGCAGCACGCCCGAGACGATCAGCGCCGACCGCAGCGGCGAAAGCAACCGGCCGGCGCCCTGCGCACGCCAACTCCCGCGTGCTACCGGGGCGGGGGCCGCGTCGGATACCTGCGGAGCCGACTCCAGTTGCGCGGCAATGTCTTCCGTGGAAACGCTGGGCGTGGTGCTGCCGGATGCCTCCGGCTCGTCGCCGCGGCGGGTGCCCATCGCGCGCCCGGCGCTCCAGTAGGCCTGGGCGTGTACTTCGGATTTGGGAAAGCCGAACTCGTCGCGCAGCCGTGCTCGCACCTGCTTGAGCGTCGTGGCCTCCGGCGTCGCCCACGCGTACCAGTTCGACCAATCCCGGCTCTCGATCGCCGCGGCGAGCGACTTCTCGTCGTGGCGGACGACCCAGTGCAGCCGCAGCCGGGGATGCTGCGCGACCGGGATCAAGGTGTCGTTGTCGTCGTGCTGTTCGAGGTACATCTCGATCGGGACGTCGTCGGGGACGACCCCGATGATCCCGTTCATCCCCGGGATGGACGCCGAGTCGCCGATCAGCAGATAACCAGCCGGCTGCTCGTCGGGCGCGTCGAATCGCGACGAGCCCATCAGGGCCATAACCGCGATGGTCGCCCCGGGCTGCACGGTGCGCGCCCATGACGACGCCGGGCCGGCGGGATCGTGCAGCACGATGTCGACCGCGAAACGTCCGGCGGGGACGTCCGCCTCCGAGATCGTGTAGGCGCGCTGGAATTCCGTTTTCGATCCGTCCGGGTCCGGGAACCAGAACCGCAGCCACGCAGCCGGTTCAGCATCGACGTCTTCGAACAGCGTTGGCGACGTCATGCGCACCCGCACGAAATGCGGGGCGATGCGGACGGTTTCGATCACCGTCGCGGTGTGGTCGCGCGCGCCGAAGCTGCGCAGCATCACACCCGAGAATCCGCGTGCCATTAGCGGTCCTTTCTCGCGGCGCTCCGCGCCGCGATGGCCTCGCCGATCTGACGACCCGGCGGGTTCACCGCCCCGAGGCCATGGAACGATGCGGCCCGCATAGGCCGCGCACACCCTGAATTCGACACCTGCCACGACCCCACGTGCGCGCCGCGAGCACCGGCCAGCCGGTCACGACTTGGTACGTTACCCCCCACAAACTAAGGGTTGCCTTACCATAGGTCAACCTGGGCCCCGCTCGGTAACCTGGGAGGCATGAGCGGTGAGTCGGCGACGCCCGTGCTGCTGTACGACGGGGTCTGCGGGGTGTGCAACCGGTCGGTGCGCACGATCCTTCGGTTCGATCCCACCGGTCCGCTGCGGTTCGCGGCGTTGGAGAGTGTCTTCGCCAAAGCGATCATCGAGCGGCACCCCGACATCGGCGGCGTCGACTCGGTGGTGTTTGTGGATGACCCGGGCGGGTCCTCGGAACGGGTGGCCGTCCGATCCGAGGCCGTGCTGCGGGTGGCGGCTTATCTCGGCGGACCCTGGCGAATGTTCGTGGTCGCGCGCGTCATCCCGGCTCCGCTGCGCGATTGGCTCTACGACAGGTTCGCCGCGATCCGCTATCGCGTCGGCGGCAAGTACGACAGTTGTCCGCTGCCGGCCCCGGAGGTCCGTGCCCGCTTCGTGGCGGACTGACGGCGTCAGTCGATGCCCGGCGCCGAGGCGAGGTCGGCTTCGGATTCCTTCCGCTTCAGCTCGGCGAGCTTGCGGTCCTCTTCGGCCGCCTGGCGATGCTTGAGCGCAGACCTGCGGTGCATGTCCGTGTGCGAAACGCCTTGCTGGACAGTCTGGTCCTGAATCATCGCGACCCGTTCATGCTGGGCCGCCGATTCTTCGAAGCTGTGGGCCGCGGATAGTCCCGCGCGGGCGGCGCGTTGGCGGGCCGCGGCGGCGTTGTGTTCGGCGAGTTCGACATCTTCTGCGGTGAAGGCCTTTTCGCCCCGTGTTGAGGGCTCGTTTCCGGCGGGCATGGCGTCTCCCTTGTGTCCCGTGAATTCCAGATACCCGCCGGGAAGGGTTTGACGCTTACACCGCTGAAAATTCGGCCCGGGTGTTGAGTGCGGGCGGAGGGACTCGAACCCTCAACAGCTATGCTGGTCAGGGGACGAAACCAACGCTGAGCTGCGCTTTCAGGTTGGATGAGTTCAGATGAGTTACCTGTAACTCTTCTGAAATTGTGCTCATTTCGTGCTCACGGCGGTCCCGACGGGTCTCGCAGCGTTTCGGTCGCCAAACCTTGTCGGTGGGGCGGCGTAGCGTCCGGACCATGAAAGGCTTCGTCTGCATGATGTGCGACTGGGCAGGCACGCCCGAGCCGTTCCTGGTACCTAGCGGAGGCGCGGGCGGGATCGAGTTCATGCGCCTGCAACGCGGCGGCATTAAACCGTTGCGCTACGCGCTTGAGGTCGTAATGGACGACGGAACCAAGTTGGTCCGCGTCGGCAACTTCGAGACCAGGGGGGAAGCTGCCGGATTGGGCATCTTTTTCCACAATCCGTTTGTTGGTGGGGGCAGCTTTCATTGCCGGGTCCGCCCGGTTCGGGATTATTTTGCAGCCGACGACACCGACCCGAACCTGTGCGTAGGCAGCAACGAGAAGTTCGTACCCGCCGAGTAGATGAGGTGGGCCAACCGGGAGTCGGTTCACACGCGGTCGTATTTTGCCGGTGTCGCCAACACACGCTGCACCGCGGTGACCAATGCGATGACCACCAGGTACAGGCTGGCCACCATCTGCGCTGAGACGACCTTGCGCGCCAGGCTGCTGACGGGGTGAATGTCGCCCATTCCGGTCGTGGTGGCGGTGCTGATTGTGAAATAGGCGGCATCAACCCCGGTAAGCGGTGGCTCAAACGAGTGCGGCATCTGCACGGACATCGCGTAATAGGTCTGGGCGAAGAGGCCTTCAATGTCGACTACGAAATAAATGACAAGGAACGCGGCGAAGCCGGTAGGCATTGACCGAAAACGCTTGTGCCGCAGAAGCGCCCAGATATACCCGATCCCGAGCAGCGCCGCGAAACCAACGTTGGCCCAATGGTAGATTCCCAGCCTCGGTGCTGGTCCGCCGAGACCTCGCCAGGATGAGGTCGCCACGTACACCATTGCGGTCGGGGCGAGAACCTTGATTAGGACGAAGCGCAGCCTCGGGTTGTCCCACCACGATTGCCGCTGTTGCGTTGACATGGCCGAACCGTAACGCCCAGGACTGACACCCACAGTCCCGTGGGGTGCTCGCCCGGCTTCCCGTCCGAGTCGCCGGTTCCCTTCGCTGTTATGTGAAGCACAGACCTGTGTAGGTTGCCGCCTCGCGCACCCAACCCACTTGGGTATATGGATTGATCCCAAGTCGAGCGGCGAGGTCAGCAACCGTTCCGGGGCGGGACGGCCCACACACATCGTCGTATGCAGCAGCGAGGATGGTCTGTCGGTCTGCCATGGTGCCGGTCTTCTCTTGCACTAGTTGGACAAACCGGTTCTCGACGTCAGGTGGCGCGGCACTGGCGCTGGGAGTCAACACAACGCCAGCCGCAACCAGGATCGTCCCAAATCCCATAAGAATGGGGGCACACATGATTTCTCCGATCGCGCCATATTTGGTGTGTGTTAAATACGGATTCGGTTCGACCTCATCCCCCAACGCAAGCCCATGATTCACGCTACGCCCACGTGGGTCGACACACCAGAAACGTAAGCGAGACATTAAGCGGTGCGTTGGCCACCTTTGCTCTCGTTTAATTGGTGCGCCCAGATCGCTGCTGCGATCAGGCGAGGCGGCAGCGACCGTTTGGACAGGCCTGAGTTGCACTCAGCGCACATGACCGCCAAGTTCTCGTCGCTCGTTAGGTCGTCCTCCGATAGGCCCACCTGTTGGGCGTCGTGGACAGAAACCAGATGACCGATCTCGAGTGGAACGTCGCTGTGGTGGCACATTACGCAAGCGGCGTTGTCGCGCTGAAAGATCCGGCTGCGCTGCTGGGGCCGGATATCTGGTCTTGTGCTTAATGATCGACGTTCCCGTCCCGTCTCGGACCGTGGCGCGTTGTAGCAATACCTTTGGCATTGAGCGCATCTCACCGTGTCCTGACCGTTGCGCGTGGTGATGGTGCCATCTTGGCAGCCACACCTTGGACACGGCACACGCATGGCATGCGCGCCCTGGTCTGCCGAAGTGGTCACATCCGAAAGTTACATCCGACTACACACGGCACAAACCGATCCTGTGGATAAAGCCGGGTGGCAAGCTGGGGATAAGGCAAACTGCCCTGTGGGCAACGGTGTGCATAACTTGGTGGAAAACACGCCCGGTCAGGCGCGGGCGGGCCGCAAACACGCAGCTAAAAGGGCTTGAACGTTGGTCGTAATAGTGTGGACGCGAAATACTTCGGCGTGTCGGCCAAGATTCGCCGGCGGGCGTGTCCTGGCGTATCCGTCCAGCGAAAACCGTCAGGTGGCGTTGACATCCATCAGGGATGGTTGAGATCGAACTGGTAGCCCAATCACCTCAAGTCGGCGGCCGATCATCATGGTGCTTAGAAGCCATCTGGATGCTGCACGGCCTCGAAAGGTTGCAGTGAAAGGAGGGCGCGGACATGACAAACACCCAGGGTTGTTCAATCTGGATCATCGCTGGCGGTATTCACCGAGGCGCGCTCAGGCGGTGGCTGTTCTCATGGCTGGATTGGGGTCCAGGCCAGTCTGCCCAGCACCGTAGATTGCGGCGCGGCGGAAGCGACATACTTGTCAGTGTGACCGACACTGAAGATGCGGCTGACACCACCCCAGGCCCCGGCTTTTCACGGCTATCAATTGGCAGATGGCGTCAATTCGAATCCATAGACCTGAATTTCCATCCTCGACTTACGGTTCTCACCGGTGCCAATGCGACGGGGAAAAGTACAATTCTTGACATTCTAGGCCTGCACTTTGCATGGCCGGTTTCGTACTCAGCGGGGCCGCGTCAAATGGGTGATGACTTCGGATGGAGCGTGAGCGATTCTCCCGTATCGCCTAAAGCTCAAATGATCGTTCATAGCATATCGATAGGTGAAATCCAATATACCAACGGCCAATCTGCAGAGATTATTCTATCGCAGGATACTCAACTGCATCATGACAGATTCGACTACACCATTCAGAGTGAACTTCAGAAAATCCCAGGAACCTACATAAAGTCACACCGCTTAGTGCCTCAACCCTATGTGTCAGTGCCTGACATTCCTAACGAGTTTCCGAATCCAGAGTTTTTGTACGAGACGTACATGGCGGTGCTTAGAGCAGACTACGCGAAAACTGGGTCTTACAGAGGCCCGCGCTATTCGTTCAAGCAAGTACTTATCGCTTCAGCGCTATTCTCCGAAGGGAACACCTATGTGGAAGCAAATGCGAATGCCGCCGCAATCTGGAAAGGCTTCTTGCACATCTTACGGCGGGTGATGCCCGCCTCCCTAGGCTTCCGTCAACTCATGGTGCGTGGTCCGCACTTAGTGATGGAGACTGACACGGGAGACTTTGTCATCGACGAATCATCTGGTGGCGTGAGCGCAATACTAGAAATGGCTTGGATCATATTCCTCAAATCACTCGCTGAACAAAGCTTCACCGTGCTTATAGATGAACCGGAGAACCACCTACATCCGAGCTTGCAACGGGAAATAATGCCGAATCTTTTAAGCGCATTTCCTGGTGCCCAGTTCATCGTCGCCACACACAGCCCCTTCGTCGCCACTTCATCACCTGAGTCAACGGTTTACGCACTTGAGTACAACAGTGAACACCGGGTTGAATGCCACGAGTTGGACTACACAAATAAGGCGGCAAGCGCCGATGCAGCCCTCCGCGAGATTCTTGGCGTGCCGAGTACATTGCCGATCTGGGCAGAACAAAAATACGATGAGATTCTAGCTGAGTATTCTTCGGCTCTGATCAGCGGCGAAAGCCTTAAGCAATTACGCAGCAAGCTCCAGGCGAACGGTCTCGACACTGAATTTCCGAAAGCATTTTTGAAGCTGACCGACGAAAACCAGTAGAATGCGCGCACAGCAGAAGGGTGCCAAGCCGCAGATACTAGTCAAGAATGAACTTGAGTGGACCAACAATTACGTTAAGGCTCAGGGTACGCCCGACGAAAAGAAGCACGAGAAGTGGCGCCACCCCAGCATTAAAGCTCAGCTTAACGAGGATTCTGCCGGAAAGTGCGTATACTGCGAATCAACAATGGGGCATATATGCTACCCGCATGTGGATCACATTAAGCCAAAATCTGCATTTCCGCAGCTTGCTCACATATGGGCAAACTTGGCATGGGCTTGCCAGATGTGCAACATCCAGAAACTCGATTACAACGTTCCTCAGGCTGCCATACTCGATCCCTATACGGACAACATTGCCGAACATTTGCGGCATCGCGGTGAGTTCATCAGCCCTCACCCCGCCTCAGCGCGTGGCGCAGCCACCGTTGAGGAACTCAAGCTCAATCGCAGAACTAGTTCGAGCAAGAACAGAACGCTTGAACGCGATCTATTTGATGGTTGAGCGTTGGAAACAACAAACTGACGAGTCGCTTCGTGAAGCGTTCGCCATCGGAATCCTTGAGGATGCAGAAAAAGGCCAGTTCACTGGCAGTGTCCATGCGTACCTGGCCGAAGCCGGATTTCCGCTTTAGGGCCGACGAGTTCAAGCCCGTATCGACATCGACCAAGACCGAAGCGGTAGTCCGAGCTTGCCGCGTGACGGTTTAGACGGTGGCTACATCAATCAAACTCTTCCGAAGGCTTGACCCCGACGACACGTCACGGGCAAGCAGTTTGTCCGCGTGTGGCTGTGGAAGGACTGGTCTGGTCGAAATACGCTCCTTCGCAACCTATTCCGTGATTATCTACGAGCCAGCGATTGCGCTGGCTTACGCTTCACCTAAGCACGAACACACGGGGAGGCTGCAAAGTGAGTGACACCAAACCTGTTTCCCAACAGGCTGATTGGACACCAAAACAAATCGCGGGGTACATCGGGATTATCGCCCTGGCCCTTGCCGTCGGAGCCATTGTCATTGTGGCCGCGATCCGTGGGTTCTTCGACTTTAGTGGCATCGGCGGGGTGTTTCGGACAATCGGGTTCGTGCTGGCGGGCATTGCGGGGGCCGTTGCGTCAGTCGTGGTCTACCTACTCCCAATCCTCATCGCGACACGTCGGCAGGTACAGCACACCGGCTCAATAATTGTCATCACCTTATTCCTCGGGTTTACCTACGTCGGGTGGGTGATCGCGCTGGCGATGGCTGTGGCTGACAAGAGGGAGTTGAGCCGCGTTCACCGGCTCCCTTAAAGGGGCGGAACTGAATGCTTAAAGGGGCGGAACTGAATGCCACCTTCCAGCGTCCAAGCTCATTATGGATGAGATTGAAGGCGGCGCGATCCGCGACGAAGGCTATGACCCCGATGATTCCGCCGTGGTTGCCGCACTGGACCGGGTGCGCACCGAGGTGGCGCGACTCGCGTCCGACCTATTGCGGCGCGGCCCATTTGTTGGAACTGAATAGCATCGGCTCGGCTACCGCCCTAAAATCCCGCACATGGCATCGGATGGTTTGCAGGTCGTCCCCGGCGAGCTACAAGCTACCGCCGGTCAGTGGCAGGCGCTTAGCTCCCAGCTCACTGTGACCACGCCACCGTCGCCGGGGGCGTCGTTTCAACCCACCACGGCGGCGGTGAACGGTGTCAACGCGGCCATCGGCGCGGCTTCGGCTGCGTTCGCGACACGCACCCAGGAGACCGCGACCGGTGTGAGCACAGCCAGCGCGACCTACAGCAAGCAAGAGGCGACCAACGCTGCTGACATGGCCAACGTGACTGGCATGACGGTGGTGTAGATGGCCGTCACGCTGTCGCAGATCCGGACGTGGAGTACCGAGCACCTGACCAACGCGGCCAGTTACTGGACCCAGACAGCCGACCGGTGGGAAGACACATTCCTCACGATGCGAAATCAATCGCACTCGATCACCTGGCACGGCGCGGGCGGGGACACTCTGCGGCAACGCACCGGAGCCGACTACACGCTTGTCAGCGGCAAAGCCGACGAGCTTCGGCAGGCAGCCGGTATCGCACGGAGTGGCGCGAGTGACATCAGCGCCGCCAAACAACGGGCCTTGCATGCCGTCGAGGACGCGCAGAACGCCGGATTTGATGTCGGAGAAGACCTCTCGGTCAGCTACCCCGACCATGGCGGCACAGCGGCGCAGCAGGCCGCAAAGCAAGCGCAAGCCGAAAAGATGGCCAGTGAAATTTGGTCTCGGGCAGCGCAATTAGAGGGCGCGGACCAAAAGGTTGCGGGCCAGCTCACCGCCGCCACCGCTGGTCTGGGGAAGGCCGGTTTTGCGTCGGGAGGAAACGAGCATAAAGCTCAGTTGGCCGACTTCACTCGTCAAGACGGCTCCACGCAGACGGACCCGAACCCACAGGGGCCAATAGATCCGAGGAACCCCCTGATTGGCGACGAGCGGTTCGGTCATTGGGTGAACGTGGTCCCGCCGCCATACGTTGGGAAAGATCCGCCGCCGCCGGCGACGGGTCACCGTTCGTTGGAAGGCTTTCCGGGCAAGGGTCCAGCAGGGCCATCAGGCTTCTACGTGCCCGGCGGTAAGCCGTGGGCCGACGACAACGCTCCACCGTTCGCCTACATACAAGAGCAATACCGCTTCCGCATTACCGGAGAGGACTACACCAGCTACACCCGCATGGTCAACGGTCAGCAGCAGCAATGGGTGCAGTACTCCTATGAGGCTCAGCGATACACGCAGGTCTCGTTCGGCGGTGATGCGTGGGCACCTAAGGGTGCAAATCCAGTTACCAAGGAGCCTGGCGGTGTGATCAGCGGTGGCCTAGCTGGCATAAATCCACCACCGAAAATCAGCCCTTGGCAGCCGATCACCTTAAATCAGATCGGGTCGCTGTCGGCAGCGAATCCAGATGTTACTTACTACATTCCGAATGGCTGTGGTGGTCAGTTCACGTTCAGCGGCGGTGTCCCCGTCGGTGGAATCCAACCGCCGCCGTCGCCTCCAATCATGATCGCTGGAAAGTGAGCGTGAGTGCGTGAACAGTCTGGCGGGTTGGTCGCGAAATAAGCTGCTGTGGGCGTCAATCGGCGTGCTGCTCGTGGTCTGCGGCGTGGTAGTCGTCTTGGTGCTGCCACAGAGGAACACGCACAACGATTGCACTGCGGTTGAACAGCTTGGCCATCAGTGGATCGCGATGTCGCAATCGGTGACTGCTTTGGAGAACGGGAGTGGAGAGCGCCCGGACTTGGTCGCGATTTCCGACAAGGAATCGGCCATGAGCGACAACATTCGGGCAGCAGCAGGTTCGGTGTCCAGTCCAGCGTTGAAGGATCAATTGGGAAAATGGGCACAGGGCACGGCGTTGCTAGCCAACAGTCAACGGGACTCTGCTAATCGCCCGGCGCAACCAAACCCGTCAAGCGAGGATGCCAACTACTACCACGGGGCTGTCATGACACACGACGCCACGGCAGCTCTACTTCAGGCCTGCCCCAACATGCCACATCTGCCACCAGCTCAATGAACCTGGCGTTAGTGCGACGGCCTCGTTTCGGCGGCATCTCTCGGCCACAACTTTTGGGAGCCTGAAAAGAAATGGCACTGTTGCTGCTCGCCCTAAAGATTGCGTTGGTCGCCTTCATCGTCGGAGGTGTGATCGCTCTGGTTACCCGGGCGGTTAGGCGCTCACGAGCGAATAGATTGGACCCACGGTGGAACGGGCAAGTCGGCCAACCTGGGTACGAGGCATCAGCTTTTGGCGCTATGCCGAATACACCACTTCCCGAATGGGCTTACTGGGATGACCCCGAGGCGGACGACCCGCATCCTCGCAGGCCGTCGGATTGACCCAGGTTCGTTCTGTGTAGTTGTTCGGGCGGCGGGCGTATAGCCCGCGTAATACTTAGTCACTGAGAAGCAGCGCACGGCGGGCGTAATACTCCCGCCCATCGTCGGCACTGATGCTGGGGGGGTAACGCTTGGCGCGGTTGCGGGCCACCAGTCGGCCCAATTCGCCGCGGTGACGGTTGTCCGAGGGGTATCGGCGCGCCCGGTTGGCTTGCATTGCCGCTACCAGTGCCGGATCAGATTGTGCATTCCGCGTCTCGACAAGCGCCGGTGCCGGCGACGTTCCCGGTTCGACTGTCGTTGGGGCAGAGACCATCTGGTCCGACCGGACGAAGTAGCGATTCAAGTTGTTATTCACCGCATCTCGCACGACCTCATCAAGGTCGGCTTCCATCTCTGCGGCCAGAGACCGCAGAGATACCGTCGCATCGGGATACGCAGGCATCGAGGTCGGCGCGATGTGGTCTAGGCGTGCTGACAGTAAATGCCTTTCGGGATAACCGTTCGTGCCGCGTCGCCATTCATCCTGGTAAGCCTGAAATGCGATGCTGGAACTGTGGACATCTCCGCGTGCGATGGATTCGTACTCAGCAGAACGGGTCGCGGGCATGTCGACCTCGTAAGTCATTGCCTTGCCATCCTGAAAGATACGCATGGTTCCCGAATGCACGGCGCCCAGGACGATATCGGGCTGGTGCTCGTAGAGCGCACGCACCAGCGGGTAGCCGTCGCCTTGGCTCTTGTTGAAGCACGACCGCTCCACAATCTCGGTGAAACCCAGACGTGGATTGGACGGCGCACCGAACAGGGCTGCAATACCGCCAATTACCATGCGGTGCGGCTTATTTGGCAGGCTGCGGACTTCTAGCTTGGGGACGCCTGACCACCATGCCGTGCTGAGGCGTTCCATCTCTACGTTGTTACTCATGACATTTACAGGTACCTTTCTATCTCCTGCGCAGCGAGGTCGGCGGCTTCCGCGTGGCTACCAGCCCCCAGCATGAAGTAAGCCGACCAGCCGCGCATCGCGTGGTGCAGCACGTTGACCAAACAGCGCGGGCAGTCTTGAATTTCAGCGATGACGAGGTTATATGCGTCCTCGTCATGCTCGGCCAGCGCGAGGATCATTCGGCAGGAGCGTACCCGATTATCGGACCAATTGTCAGCGCAAACATGGTTTTTCATCATGCGATGCCTCGCTCCCGCTCGTAGGCGTAGACCTTCTCACATTCCTCGTGGACCAGCGCTTTGATGTTGACGTGATCGACACCGCCAGCCTCATCGAAAACGACGGCCCAGAACTGGATTTCGCCGCCCGTTCGGTCCCAGAACTCCGCACGAAGCTCGGGGTGGACGGCCAAAATCATTCCGCTGTAACGCGGTAGGAGGTTCTTTAGATCGATGAGAAAGTTCCGCGCAGTACGCGGGTCTACGATCAGCGAATACTCATCATCTTCGCGTTCATGTTGCGGCACATCGTGATAGCGCATGTCACACGCTCCACCCTTCGCCGGCCCCTCGGGGAAATGCAGGGTGGCGACCAACCGCTCTTTCGGGCAGCGGACGAGCTTCCTCGGGCACCATGTCGCGCAGCTTGGGTGCGATCTCCCGCGACGCGGCCTTCGACTCTTCGGTCTCGACATACGGCGTTGGCAGTTCACCCTTCAACTCTGCGGTTGCGAGTTGGCCTGCGATGTAACGCTTGCAATCGAAGTCGGGCAGGTCTTCTACGATGTCGCCACGCTTGACTCCGTTCCTGCCATGGAACTGTCCCCAAATAGTGCCTAGCATACGGATCTTCATAGTTGGTGTTGTCCTTTCCAGTTGCTTCCCAACGGTATTGCGTCTTTTGACTCAGTTAGCCTAGGTTGGTTCGCTGCCAGGGAATCCTCTTCCTGATCCAGCAATCGTTGCGCCGCTCGCCCTTCCGGTGGTCTGCTTGGCCTGGCCTGGATTGAACGAGCCGTCCGCGTAGCTACCCTCGGCGGTGGGCGTGGACGTGTAGTCGCTTGTTGTTACTCCTTACGATATGTTCGTCGTCTGATTCGTAGTCACCCATAACCTCGCCAATAAGGTCATCGAGCGTACCGCTTGAAAGAGTGTGTTATTCGGCGATTCCTGCTTGATCGACTCCCACTTCTCAGTCCAGAACCGAACGTCATCCTCTAGCGATTGTGGTGACTCTGGCTCGTGGTGCCTGGTGTTCAGGCGTTCGCTCATAATTCGATTCAGCTCCTCACGCAGCGAAAGTCGCGCATCCATCGGCAACGTCTGATCGTCGCACCCGGCAGCACACTGGCGCGCCCGCAACACCCAGTAGGGTGCTTCCCTATACCGTTGCTGGTCAATCGCTTGCAGCAGGCAATTGGTTTCCCGCGTAACGGCTGTCGGTACATAGAAATTGAGCGGGATCATCCGGCCAGTGAAATGCATTGATCTGGCCTTCATTGTGCTGCCCTCCTACGGCCCGCCTGGGCCTGAACGACAGCAAGTTGCCGGTTGATCTTCTTGCGCCGCCCACGGAGTTGTTCAAGCAAATGCTGCAACGTGTTGCCGTTCCGAGAGATGTACGACCGCTGAGCCGGGTCGTCAATCGCAGCGGCGACAGCTCGGGCGGCAGCGGCAATACCCGCGAACTCAACCGTTTTTGGCAACGTTTCCAACTCTTCGATCACGGCCCGCTCCACCGGGCCGACCTGTTCGGTCGGTGTCTGCGAAGCGGTCGGCAAGCTGACGACATTGGCGGGCGACGGGTTGCGCGGCTTGTCGGGCTTTTCGGCACGTTCCTTGCGACGTTGTGCTGCAACGACTTTCCGGCAGCCATCACACCGGCACCCGCCCCGGTACCGGGAAAGACTAGGAGTGTGATCCGGCGTCATAATTGCAGGTTACGCGTTGGCGGTGTAGCGCTGCCAGTTGAGATGCTCTGGAGCTCAACGTGTATCGAAAATCAGCGCCCAATTTATATTTAGCGCCCACGATCCTCAATTGGCCGATTCGCGGTCGCTGGTAGCGGGGTTTGCTGGATAATCGACAAACCCCGGCCCCAGGGCGCCCCGTTGCGCACCACGACTACCGCTTGGGTGACCTAATCTGAGATGCCTTGCAGGCGAAGACATGACAGCGAAAATAAACGGGGCCCAATACGGTTCTACCAGCGCGGACGGCAGATCCAGCAAACTCCAGATTCCCCGCAGGTCAGAGCCTTTTCGGCTCAACCGAGCGGAAGTTCTATATTGACAGCCACCCTAGTCAGCAGCACACCTAGTTTGCTCGTAGACCCCTCATTGCGACATCCGAAACGCACTGGTGCACAACATATTCCGCAGTTCACCTGGCAGGCGGTCTCGTCGGTAGGCGGTCACCAGGTCTGCGGCTCACGACGCCGGCCTCGTGGCTGCCGAACTGGTCGCCCGTCGCTCAGCCCGTAACCGCTCAATTTGTTCCCACTGGGGCCTCAGGTTGCCGCCGACCATGCAACCGGTACCCCTGGCGGGCTGGCAGCCCGTCAGCCCACCGACGACACTCGGCCAGCGCTGGACACGACGAGTAGATTTCAATGCAGCGCGTTTGTGCCTGGCGCACCTCGGCACTGGTGCCAGCCATGGCGGTATCGAAAAGCTTCATGCTGACCAACACAGCGGGTGTCAGGTAGTGGTGGCGTGGCCTTCAATGCCGAAACGAGCTCCGGCAACCCCGTGTCCCGGGCGGACCATAGCCGTTGACCGCGAATCGTGTCGGTGGATCTCAGTTGCACGGTCGCCAGATTACGTCGGTGCTACCCATTGCTGCATGTTCACCGGTGCTGCAAAAACAAAGCTTCCCAGCAAAGCCTTCCGTTGTTTTACCGACCTACCCCGAAGATTGCCCCAGATCGCATGTTCTTACTAGTGCTATCTGGGGTCTTCGCACTTAACACACCTATCTGGACCAGATCGCGCTATCTGGGATGCGATCTGGCCAGAAGGGTGCTCTGACCAGCCAAGGCCCCAGATCGCACGGATAACACCACACCCCGATCTGGTGGCGTCATCTCGGGGTCTCTGGTTGCCTTCCCTCATGCTCTGGCAAACACATAAACCAGCCCCCATTGCCGTCGACACGTTTGGATATCGCATGAATTTTGAGCTTGGCCCGGTCAACACGATCCTTACTAATACCGCGTTCCTTCGCCGCCTCAACGACAGTGTTGGACCACTGGGGTCCATCTCGCAGGAACCCGGCCAGCCACACTTGCGCGCTCACGGTTTCATCATCGCCAGCGCGCTTGAGTGTGCTCATCTCGGCGACGTGTTGACGAATCGTTTTATCGGATTGTCCGATGTATTGAAGCCTGGGAACGCTGCCCTCATCTTCAAATCTGTCTTGGAAGTGCCACACCGATTGCTTGGTCAGTATCGTCGCATTGACGAGTTGAGTCATGTTGGCCTTCTCGGGTCCGACAACTAGATTGCCCTCGTCATTCTCTATGCAGAACAACGACATTCGCGCCTTCTGGCGCAGCGTTGCCGAGACCCCGTATAGGTCACGCGGGTTGGACGAGTCGAGTCGATTCGTGTGGGTCACCAGTAGTATCGCTGCCTTGGTTTTGGTCGCAATCTCTTTGAACGGGTGCAGCGCTAGTCGAGCGTCTTGGGTGTTGCGCACCTTGAGGTCTGGCGAGACGGTATCTAACCATGGGTCGATAACCACCAGAACCGGGGCCGGATCGGCGTCGATGATGAGTTGTCCATCACGCGGAAACACAGGAGCGCCGCTACCGTCGTCGTCAATGCAAATAAGCCGCACCATATCGAGATTGGCCCCGGCCACCTCCAAGCGTGGGCGAACCGTGTCTTGCCAATCATCCTCGGTCACAGCCAAAACGACGGGCTGGGGCTGACCTTGTTCGATCCCAAAGGCTGGCAGCGCGGCCCCAGTCGTGATGGCTGCGACAATCCAGATCCAGAACAGGCTTTTGCCGATACCCTCCTCACCAACTAACAGGCTTACTGCGCTGCGTGGTATACGTTGCCGTGCAAGCCATTCCACTGGCTTGCCGGGTTTCAGGTCGCTGGCGTTCCACAGTTTCGGCATGGATATCGCTGACTCCGTCGCGGCACTGTTGGTTTGAGTCTTTTGACTCAGTGCCGCACCAGTCCCAGCGCTTCTGTTCACGCTGGCACCGTTGGTCTTTCGTATCTCGGCGGGTATGCCGCGCTCGCTATCCATCCTTGTCCAGTCGAACGGTTCAGTGAATTTACTTATGGCGCGGTCTATGTCAGCCTCGACTTGTGCACGATTCTTATTTTTGGGGTCCGACAGGCTGCCGTTGAGTTCGTTGGCGCGAATGATCGCATCGCGCAGGTCTTCACGGGTGAGATCTTGGTCGTTGACCAATGGTGCGAGGTACCTAAGAGCCTTATTTGTCTCCGCGTCTCGCGGACTATGGTCCCCACCGGTTAGCAGCGCCAGCGCCGGGAAGCCTTGTTTACCGCAGCGCTGGCCAGTGAAACACCGCCAGTCAAGTAGTCTGAGCGCACGTTCGTGGCGGTCGTCGTCAGACATGCTGGCTCGACGCTTTGCGCTCTCGCGCCGCCTATCCTCTTGGGCGGCATCCCATCGCTTGCGTGCAGCTATGTTGTGCTCACGAACCTTGGGAATGTCCGGTGCCACGTAGAGTGAGATGCCATCTTGGATTGCCAGGCCCCATTGATATTCGTCGTCCCAGTCTTCGCAGCCTGGTAACACCGGATCTGGGTGCCACGGTGTAATGGTGGTGCTGGGTTTGTATGGCTGCCAATCGGTTGGCGTGGAGTCGCTGGCGCTGGTATCGTTATTGGTGTTGTTGGTGGTCATGTCCGAGACCTCAAGCGATTGGCTAGGGAGTTACGTCCCTAGCCTTTCGTCTTTCTCTATGTCGTGTTGTCAATTCCGGCCATGTCAGGTGTCCTTAATTTCGTTGGGATACTTGCTTTGTCGATTCGCCAGCGTGCCCTTTGGCGTTAACGGTGTAGTACTCATGCGCTTGGTGTCACATGATTGTCGAGCAGGTACTTGCCCACGTCGGCGCGCAGATAGCGAATCCTGCTGCCGTACTTAACATATGGGACACCGACGCCCCGAAACCGATCCTGAGCAAGTGAGGTGACGGTGGTCCGTAGAACCTGCGCGGTCTCCGGTGGTGTCATGACGGGCGGCAGCACAGTGAGGTCAAGGCCGTTGTCAGCGAGAAGCTTTGACAAGTCGGTCTTGAGTTTTGTTGTGGGCATTGTGAGTTCCAATCTGTGGCGGGTGGTCGTCACCGCCTTGAAACCGACGATAACCAGCGATTTCATGTTGTCAAATTGGGATGCATTGGCTCAGAACTCGTGCAATATCACTGAGTCATTTGACTTATTACTAAGGCTTGGGCCTGCCCGTTTGGTGTTCAATCGTCCCAGCGGTACAGTTGAACGCTTATGAGCAGAAGTATTCGAGCTATCGCTGCCGAGAAGGGTCTGAGTAAGTCGACAGTGCATAGGCGTCGCCAGAGCAGCGACGATTATCAACCCGACAGCGACGGCATGGTCACCGTCGACATGACCAAAGGAATCGACGGCAAGCTCCGACCCAACCGCCAGGTCGACACCACCGACCGAGACAAAGAAATCCGCCGACTGCACCGCGACGGGCAGTCCATGCGGTCCATCGCCAACGAGGTCGGCTGCTCAGTCGGCACCGTGCATAGAATTATCAACAAAGGAAAGTAAAACCATGGCCACTATCGAGAGCTACGAAACCATTAGTGGTACAACACGTTACGCGGTGCGGTTCCGTCAGCCTAACGGAAAGCAAACCACCAAGCGCGGTTTTACACGCAAGCGTGATGCTCAGACGTTCGCCAATGACGTTGAAGTCAAAAAGTTGTCAGGGACTTACGTCGCGCCCTCTATGGGTCGCGTCACGGTCGGTTCACTGGCACCGGCCTGGCTGGCTCGCAAAAAGAAGTCAAGCGCACCGAGTCACTATCGAACGCTAGAGACCGCATGGCGCGTCCACGTCGAATCGACTTGGGGCAATGTGCCACTAGCCGACGTTGATCTGATCGGCGTCGAAGATTGGATCACTGATCTATCCGACAAGTCGCCCACGGTGGTGCTACGCGCCTATGGTGTGCTGAGCGGTATCCTGACCGACGCTGTGAAAGGCAGACGCCTGCAAGCTAATCCAGCCAAGGGTGTCGATAACCTGCCGAAAAAGCTTGGCAAGCGCCGTGTTTACCTCTCCGCTGATGACGTGGCGCTACTTGCCGACAAAGCCGGTGAGCACCGCGCCCTGGTGCTGGTGCTGGCCTACTGCGGTCTGCGATGGGGTGAAGCAATTGGCCTGCGGGTGCGTGACGTGCAATTCCTGCGTCGGCGGATCTCGGTCTCGTCGAACGCGGTGCAGATCGGGGTCAGGCATGAGGTCGGACCCACAAAGGGCCGCGAAGCGCGGTCGGTACCGGTGCCGCAATTCGTGCTCAACGAGTTGTCGGTGGCCTGCGCCGGCAAGGGTCTGAATGATCTCGTGTTCTCGACACCGGACGGTCGGTATCTGCCCCGGCCCAAGAGCAGCAATGGCTGGTTTACGCGGGCTGTGCGGGCCGCCGGCGTGCAATCGGTGACGCCGCATGACCTGCGGCACACCTGTGCCTCACTGGCCGTCTCAGCGGGCGTCAACGTGCTGGCGCTGGCGCGGATGCTCGGGCACAAAGATCCATCGGTGACGCTGCGCGTGTACGCCGACCTGTTCGACACCGACCTCGATGCGGTGGCCGCGACGTTGCACAGCCGGTATGCACGCGAAGTAACGCGACGGAACACTTACTCGGAATAACGGCCTTCTAGGTCTTGGCGTGCAACATCGATCACCCGGTCGCACAAGTCGATGACCCAGTCGACGTCGAGGTCGGACGCGCCGCCGATATCACTATGCGCCTGCTCCCGCTGGCTGAAGAGGTAGGAGCGCTGCTGCAGGAGCTGCTGCGCTTGCGCCACCGGGGCACCGGAAGTGTCTGTCAGTGGCTCCTTGCCCACCGCGTCCCATTGCATGCCGATGCTTCGGAGTTTCAATAGTGCGGGCAAATGTTTGCGCCGTTGCTCATTTATTTCTTCCAGCACTTCGTCAAGCGCCTTGCGAACCGGCTCCGACGCGTATGCCGTGATCTCGCTGATGCCGTCCTCGTTGCCGATCTTGTCCCTAAATAGGTCCAGCGCTCTGATTGTCATTGCGCGCCTGCGCTTTTCGTCGGTGTTCTCGGCACCGGTGAGCTGCGCCTGCCATTTGACGAACCGGCACGCGGATATCAGGCGTGTGAGCGCATCATGCTTTGCCTGCCATATCCGCTGCTGGTAGGCCACTGCTCGTTCATGCTGCCGATCCGCGTCCCGGATTTCCCGTTCCTGCTGTCGATCCGCGTCCCGGATTTTCGCATCGATGTGCCTCGTCCATACGTTAAACACCTGCGTCACAATCACGCCTGCGAGTGTGCCGACGCCGGTGGCGCTGAGGATGGCCTGCCAACCTGGTGTGTAGAACACGCCTGGCACCGTATGTCGCTCATATTGGTGGCTGCAAGGCTCACATTGAAGTGTGCTCAAAATGTGTTCACGGGGACTGAATTAGGCACCCAAAACACCATCTGAGCTGCTCACATTCCAGTGCGGGCGGAGGGACTCGAACCCTCACGCTCTCTCGAGCACCGGCACCTAAAGCCGGCATGTCTGCCAATTCCATCACGCCCGCGGCGTGCCGATCGTACAGCCTTGAAGGCTTCAGAGATCGTCGGTGAGCGGCCCGACGAATTCGCCGGGCCCAGATCGTGAGCGGTACGGTCAAGGGGTGTCCACTACGCATCGTCGCAGGCCCGCGCTCATCGCGCTGGTGATCGTCGCGGCGTGCGGCTGCCTGGCCCTGGGCTGGTGGCAGTGGACCAGGTTCAATTCCGTCTCCGGCTCCTTTCAGAACCTCGGCTATGCGTTGCAGTGGCCGCTGTTCGCCGGATTCTGCGTGTACGCCTACCGCAAATTCGTTCGCTATGAAGAGGAACCACCACAGCCACGGAGCACAGACGCGATGACGGAGATACCCGCCGGGCTGCTGCCCGAGCGACCCAAGCCCACGTCACAGGCACCCGACGACCCCGCGCTGCGCGAGTACAACACCTACCTGGCCGAGCTCGCGGCGCAAGACGCCGAAAAGCAGAAGAGGACAACCGCATGACCACACCGGAGACGCCCGGAACATCTGTGCCCGCAGTGCCCGTCGACAAGATCCGCACCGCGCTGCTCGGCTACCGGATCATGGCGTGGACGACGGGTCTGTGGCTCATCGCACTGTGCTACGAGATCGTCTCGCACCTCGCCTTCGGCCACGAGATCCGGTGGATCGAAGTGGTCCACGGCTGGGTGTACTTCATCTACGTGCTGACCGCCTTCAATCTGGCGGTCAAGGTGCGCTGGCCGCTCGGCAAGACGGTCGGCGTGCTGCTGTCCGGGACCATCCCGCTGCTCGGCATCATCGTCGAGCACTTCCAAAGCAAGGACGTCAAGGCGCGTTTCGGGTTGTGAGCCCGAGCAGCTCCCGCCTGGCGCCGGGCGCCCTAGCCCCCGGATCGGGCCAGCGTTTCCAGCGCCGGCAATAGTAGCCGCAGCGCGCGACCGCGATGCGAGACGGCGTCCTTCTCCGCGGCGCTCAGCTGTGCTGCCGTGCGGTCATGCCCGTGGGGAACGAAGACCGGGTCGTAGCCGAAGCCGCCGTCGCCACGCGGTTCGCGGGCAATGCTGCCGGGCCACTCGCCGCGGACGACGACCTCGCCGGCGGCCGAGACGAGCGCACAGGCGGACACGAACGCCGCACCGCGCCGTGCGTCGGGCACGTCGCGCAGCTGCGCCAGCAGCAACGCGGTATTGCCCGCGTCATCGCCGTGCCGACCCGACCAGCGAGCCGACAGCACACCGGGCATGCCGTTGAGCGCGGCGACCTCCAGCCCGGAATCGTCGGCCACACTTGCCAGCCCGCTCGCGGCGAAGGCATCTCGCGCCTTGGCCAACGCGTTGTCCTCGAAAATCGCGCCGGTCTCGGGCGCCTCCTCGAAGGGCGCCACGTCGTCAAGCGACACCAAGGCCAATCCCGTCAGGCCGGCCGCGTCGAGCACCCGACGCAACTCCGCCAGCTTCTTCGGGTTGCGGCTGGCGACCAGCAGCCGGGTCAGCTGCCGAACGCCTTCGGCGCCGGGGCGCCCTCGGGGAGCACACCGGGGTATGGCTGCTGCAGCGCCTCGCGCTGCGCGGTGAACAGCTTGTCGCAGGCGGCCAGCGCCACATCGAGCAGCTTGTCCAGCGTCGAGCGCGGGAACGTCGCCCCCTCGCCGGTCCCCTGAACCTCGACGAGGGTCCCGGTGTCGGTGGCGACGACGTTCATGTCGACCTCGGCGCGGGAGTCCTCCTCGTAGGGCAGGTCGACCCGGATCCGCCCGTCGACCACGCCGACGCTGACCGCCGCGATCGCACACGACAACGGCCGCGGATCCGACAGCTTGCCCGCCGCCGCGAGATAGGTCACCGCGTCGGACAACGCCACGAAGGCGCCCGTGATGGCCGCGGTGCGGGTGCCGCCGTCGGCCTGCAAGACATCGCAGTCGACGGCGATAGTGTTCTCCCCCAGCGCCGCCAGGTCGATGCACGCCCGCAGCGACCGCCCGATCAGCCGGCTGATCTCCTGGGTGCGCCCGGACAGGCGGCCCTTCACCGACTCGCGGTCCGAGCGGGTGTGGGTCGCCGACGGCAACATCGCGTACTCGGCGGTCAACCACCCCAGGCCCGATCCCTTGCGCCAGCGCGGCACCCCGTCGGTCACGCTGGCGGTGCACATGACCTTGGTGTGGCCGAATTCGATCAATACCGAACCGGCGGGGTGGTCAGTGAAACCGCGGGTGATGACCACGGGCCGGAGCTCGTCGTCAAGGCGGCCGTCTTCTCGTCTCGTCACGCCGCCAACACTAGCGGGCAATTCGGCGGCGCCGCGGGTGGCTCAGACCCGCTCGGAGCGGCGGATATCGAACGTCTCGCCGCACACCACCGCATGCACGGGTCCATCGAACTCGGCCTTGGCCTCGCTGATGACGTCCTCGCGCGAGGTCCATGGCGGGATGTGGGTGAGCAGGAGTTCGTGCACGCCCGCCTCGGCCGCGGCCCGGCCTGCCTCGGTGCCCGACAGGTGCAACGCGGGCGGGCGGTCCGGCGAGTGCGTCCATGAGGCCTCGCAGAGAAAGACGTCGGCGCCGCGAGCCAACTCGACGAGCTGATCGCAGAAGCCGGTGTCACCGCTGTAGACGAACGAGGCGCCGGAGGGGTCGGTGATCTTCAAGCCGTAGGACTCGGTCGGATGAGCCACCACTCGCGGCGTCACCGTCAGCGCGCCGATCGTCACCGGCTCCCCTTCGACCCAATGCCGAACGTCGAAAATGTCCGAACAGTCGTCGATCTCACCGCCGTAAGGCGACGACGCCGCACCCAACCGCGACCAGGTGTCCCCCGGGCCGTAGAGCAACGCCTTCCCCAGCGGACGCGTCGGGTGGTAGCGACGCCACACGAAAAGTCCGGGCAAATCCAGACAGTGGTCGGCGTGCAAATGGGACAGCAGCACGTGCACGGAACCGGGATCGGCATAGCGCTGTAGTGCGCCCAGAACGCCCCCGCCGAAGTCGATGACCAACGGCGGAGTGTCCGGTGCCCGGAGCAGATAACCCGACGCGGGCGAGTCCGGACCCACCACGCTGCCCGAGCAGCCGAGCACGGTTATTCGCACGGACACTACTGTGCCATGCCCGATAGGACCGTGCCGAAAACATCGCCGCATTGGTGTGACGAGAATCTCGTCCGCAGGTCAATCAATGTGCACCTGATGAACGGGCTGGACGCCGGTGACCGCCGGACCCAGGAAGCGCGCCGCCAACGCGGTGAATGCCGCGGGGTCGCCGGTGGCTTCGAAAACCCGTGTCGCGGGGGGTGCGTCGTGGGGCCGGAGCAGGTCCCGTTCGGTCAGCACCCGGAGCACTTCCTTGGCGGTTTCCTCGGCGCTGGAGACCAACGTCACGTTGTCACCCATCGCCAACTGGATGAGCCCGGACAGCAACGGGTAGTGCGTGCAGCCGAGCACCAGCGTGTCCACCTGCGCGCGCTGCAGCGGCTCCAGATAACCCTCGGCCAGCCCGAGCACCTGACGGCCACTCGTCACGCCGCGCTCCACGAAGTCGACGAAGCGCGGGCAGGCCACCGCGGTGATCTCGGTGTCGCGGGCGGCGGCGAACGCGTCCTGATAGGCGTGCGAGTTGATGGTCGCCTGGGTGCCGATGACGCCGATGCGGCCGTTGCGCGTGGTGGCGACGGCGCGACGCACCGCAGGCAGGATCACCTCGACGACGGGCACGTCGTAGCGTTCGCGCGCGTCCCGCAGGCACGCCGCGGACGCCGTGTTGCAGGCGATGACCAACACCTTGACGCCGCGGCCGACGAGGTCGTCACCGATGGCCAGCGCGTGCGCGCGGACCTCGGGGATGGACAGCGGGCCGTACGGACCGTGGCCGGTATCGCCGACATAGATGATGTCCTCGTCGGGCAGCTGGTCGATGATCGCCCGCGCGACGGTGAGTCCCCCGACACCGGAGTCGAAGACCCCGATGGGTGCCAATGGCGAGCTCATGTCTTGGGCCGCGAAACGGTGCCGGCGTTCCTCGACGTCCGGCCCTTACGTTCCGGCGCCGACAGCATGTAGGCGGCCACGACGCCGGCGATCGCCCCACACAGGTGGGCCTGCCATGACACCCCACCACATCTGCCGAGCACGGGCATGGCTCCGAGCAGGACGCCGCCGTAGGCGAACATCACGATCAGCCCGATGATGATGTCGCGCATCCGGCGCACGAAGATCCCGAACACCAGCAAAAAGGCCAGCCAGCCGAAGATCAGGCCGGAGGCGCCGAGGTGGTCGGTGGGGCGGCAGCTGCTGCCGACGTCGCCGATGAGCCAGGTGCCGAAGCCGCCCAGGATCCACACGATGGCGGTCGCCCAGACGAACCGGGACAGGCCGGCCAGGGTCATCAGGAATCCCAGGACCAGCAGCGGAACGGTATTGGCTGCCAGGTGCTGCCAGCTCTCGTGCAACACTGGCGCGAAAACGATGCCCCACAAACCATCGGCCTGCAGCGGCCTGATGCCGTTGGCGTCCAGCGAATGCCGGGACAGCTGGTCGATCAGCTCGACGAGATAGAGCAACGCCACGAAGGTGAGGATCGTTACGGCGCCCACCGCCGCGGTGGACCGCTTCGTCCGCTGGTCGGCGCGCGCGTCGGGGCGTCCCGTGGAGCCACGAGCGCCACTCCTCCTCATCGCTCCGCTCTGCATCGTCGCGGCGCGGTGGTGGTCTTACCCATGGCTGCCCTTCCAGCGTGTTTCCAGCATGTCAAGGCTACCGGCGCCGGCCGGTCGATCTCATCGACCGAAGGCCCCGGGCAGCACGTCGCGGTAGCTCGGTATGCCTGCGATCGACTCCGCGGCCAGCACACCGCCCAAGACCGCGTCCGCCAGGCAATCGGCGGCGGCGATGCCCACCTCGGTGGCCAACGGGGTCTCCGGGGAGAAGGCGGCGGGCGGTGGTTTGGAACTGGCCCCCGCGTCCACCTCGACCGCGCCGGTGGCCAGCACGAACACCGTGTCACCGTCGACCGGCGTGTGCGCCGGCCGGATGCTGCGCGCCAGGCCGTCGTGAGCGGCGATCGCCACCCGCCGGCACGCCGCCGAGCTCAGGGCGGCGTCGGTGGCCACCACCGCGATGACGGTGTTGAGCGGGTTGTCCACCGGATTCGACGGGGACGGCAACCGGGCGAAGGCGTCGACCTGCTCGGCCGGCGGCGGCCGCAGGCCGAACTCCCGGGTCAGGTCCGCCATCCACGGCAAGCCGGTGCCCCGGTCGACGACCTCGCCCGCCGAGTTCACCACGGCCACCACCCCGACGGTCACCCCGGACGGCAGCATCCTCGACGCGGTCCCGACGCCGCCCTTGAGCGCGCCGGCGCGCGCCCCCACCCCCGCGCCGACGTTCCCGACACCCATCGCCGCGCCGTCCTCGGCGGCGGCGCAGGCGGCGTAGCCGAACTCGGAAGTCGGCCGGCACTCCCAGCCGCCGACCGGCAGATCGAAGATCACCGCCCCCGGCACGATGGGCACCACCCCGCCGTCCATCGCCACGCCACGTTCGCGTTCCTCCAGCCAGCGCATGACACCGTCCGCGGCGGCCAGACCGTAGGCGCTGCCTCCCGCGAGCAACACCGCGTCCACGAACCGCACGGTGTTGGCCGGGTCCAGCAGGTCGGTCTCGCGGGTACCGGGCGCACCGCCGCGGCAATCGACGGCGCCGACGGTGCCCGGCGGGGTGAGCACGACGGTGACGCCACAGGCCCAGCCGGCGCCCAGGGATGCGTCGGGATCCAGTCGTTGGTAGTGGCCGACGCGGATGCCGCCGACGTCGGTGATGGCGTTCATCTGTCGCCGATCATCGGTGCCCCATCAGCACCAGGACCAGGTACTCCTGCAACACCGTCAGCCACTGGTACACGTCGAAGTGCACGGCCAGCGGATGGTCGGCCGGTAGGCGCTCCGGGCCTTCGGGCCCGACCTCGAGCATGACTCCCAGAGTCAGCCGGATGTCGTTGACCGCCGCGACCCAGGAGTTCGCGTCGTCCTCGGTCAGCTCGAAGCGACCGCCGTCCTCGGGGATCGTGCTCAGTACCCGCTGTGCGGCAACGCGTTTGGCGTTGACAATGTCCGGCTCGTGCAGGCTGCGCAGCGCGGCGTTGAGGCTGTCCGCGTCGTCGGGCGGCGCGGTGTCCTCGTCTTCGTGCCGGTAGAAGTCGGGAAGCAGCCGACGCAACGTGGGATCTTTCGGCGGGTCGGCGTTGCCGGTCTTGATCCCGGTGATCTCCTCGAGTTCGTCTGCGGGCGAGGAAGATTCACGCTCGTCGAGCAGGCCGATCATCGCGGTGGCCAGGTTCTTGAGCAGCGTGGCCTCATGCGGAGCCAGGGACGAGCGAAAACAGGGACCGCTCGCGGTCTCGACCCGCTTCCATTTGCGCACAGGGAATCGCCAGCGCCTCGAGTTTCAGCGGTCCTGCTGCATGGTCGCCCACAAACCGGCGGCGTGCAGCTTGGACACATCGACTTCCATGGACTCGCGGCTGCCGGCGGACACCACGGCCTTTCCTTCGTTGTGCACCTGCAGCATCAGCTTGGTGGCGTGCGGCTCGCTGTAGCCGAACAACTTCTGGAACACATACGTCACGTAGGTCATCAGATTGACCGGGTCGTCCCAGACGATCGTGACCCACGGACTCGACGTGGCCTCTACCGGAGCGGACTCTCGTTGTCCTGTAGTGCCCGGCTTAGTGGGCGCTGACATAACAACCATGGCCTACACGATACCGAGGGTTGGACGTCGTTTCCGAGCCCCGATCACAGCCGATACCGTTATGGAATGAACGACCCGGTCGTTACTGGGCTGCTGACCGACAAGTACGAACTGACGATGCTGGCGGCGGCACTGCGAGACGGCAGCGCAGATCGGCGGACAACTTTCGAGCTTTTCGCCCGACGTCTTCCCGAAGGCCGCCGCTACGGCGTGGTCGCCGGGACTGGCCGGCTGCTCGAAGCGCTGCCGCAGTTCAGCTTCGATGACCAGGCGTGCCAATCGCTGGGGCAATTCCTCGACGCGGACACGTTGCGCTACTTGCGCGAATTCCGGTTCGGCGGGGACATCGACGGCTACGCCGAGGGCGAGCTGTACTTCCCCGGTTCCCCGGTGCTGTCGGTGAGCGGGACGTTCGCCGAATGCGTGGTGCTCGAGACGCTGGCGCTGTCGATTTTCAATCACGACACCGCGGTCGCGTCCGCCGCGGCGCGCATGGTCAGCGCGGCCCGGGGGCGGCCGTTGATCGAGATGGGGTCGCGGCGCACGCACGAGCAGGCGGCCGTCGCCGCGGCGCGCGCCGCCTACCTCGCCGGCTTCGCGGCGACGTCCAATCTGGAGGCGCAGCGCTGCTACGGAATACCCACCGAGGGCACCTCCGCGCACGCGTTCACCATGCTGTTTGCCCGCGCCGACTCCCCCACGGAATCGACCGAATTGGCGGCTTTCCGGGCACAAGTCGACACGCTCGGCGTGGACACCACTCTGCTGGTGGACACCTATGACGTGACGACCGGTGTGGCCAATGCGGTGGCCGCCGCCGGCACCGGGCTCGGTGCGGTGCGCATCGACTCCGGCGAGCTGGGCGTGCTGGCCCGCCAGGTGCGTGAACAGCTCGACAGGCTGGGAGCCGGCGGGACCCGCATCGTGGTCTCGGGTGACCTGGACGAGTTCTCCATCGCGGCCCTGGCCGCCGAGCCGGTGGACAGTTACGGCGTGGGCACGTCGCTGGTGACGGGCTCGGGCGCCCCGACGGCGAACATGGTGTACAAACTCGTCGAGGTGGACGGCCGGCCGGTGCAGAAGCGCAGCAGCCACAAGGAATCTCACGGCGGGCGCAAGGAGGCGCTGCGCCTGTCGCGCGGATCGGGAACCATCACCGAGGAGGTCGTGTATCCCGCCGGCCAACAGCCCGCCGTCTCCGATCCGTCCCGGGTGTTGACCGTCCCGCTGGTCCGCGGTGGAGAACTGGTGTCCAAACCGAACCTCGCCGCGGCGCGCGAGCTGGTAACTTCCGGGCTGCGCAGTCTGCCGTGGGAGGGATTGAACTTGTCGCACGGCGATCCTGCGGTCACGACGACGCAGATTCCCGCGGGCCGGCGCTAGCAGCGCGCGAAAGATGCCGCGGCGCCAGCGCCGCCCTGAACAGCGAAGAGGGTAGCCACGTCCGACGTTTCCGTGTCCGAGCTGCTGGCCATCGCGGTGGCCGCACTCGGCGGTAGTGAACGCGGCGGCCAGCAGGAGATGGCCGCCGCGGTGGCGCGGGCCTTCGCGACCGAGGAGCACCTGGTGGTGCAGGCCGGCACCGGCACCGGCAAATCGCTCGCATACCTGGTGCCCGCGATCGTCCACGCACTTGACGACGACTCCCCCGTCGTCGTGTCCACGGCCACGATCGCTCTGCAGCGCCAGCTCGTCGATCGCGATCTGCCCCGCCTGGTCGATGCGCTGGCCGATGCCCTGCCGCGCCGCCCGCAGTTCGCGTTGCTCAAGGGGCGGCGAAACTATCTGTGCTTGAACAAGGTTCACAACGGTGCTGCCGCCGACGGCGATGACGGCGACGACCGGCCGCAGGAGGAACTCTTCAACCCGATGGCGGTCAGCGCCCTGGGCCGCGACGTGCAGCGGCTCACCGAATGGGCGTCGAGCACCGAATCGGGCGACCGCGACGACCTGAAGCCCGGCGTCCCGGACCGATCCTGGTCGCAGGTCAGCGTTTCCGCGCGGGAATGCCTCGGCGTGGCGCGTTGCCCGTTCGGCAGCGAGTGTTTCTCCGAACGCGCCAGGGCGCAGGCCGGCCGCGCCGACGTCGTGGTCACCAACCATGCGCTGCTGGCCATCGACGCGGTCGCCGAATCGGCGGTGCTGCCCGAGCATGCGCTGCTGGTCGTCGACGAAGCACACGAGCTGGTGGACCGGGTGACGTCGGTGGCCACCGCGGAGCTGACGTCGGCCTCCCTCGGGGTGGCCGCCCGGCGGATCGCCCGAGTGGTGGACCCGGAACTGGTCCAGCGTCTGGAGGCGACGACGGCGAACTTCGCCTCGGTCATCCACGACGGCGCGCCGGGCCGCATCGACCGCCTCGACGACGAGCTGGCGACCTACCTGACCGCGCTGCGCGACGTGTCGACCGCGGCGCGCTCGGCGATCGACACCACCAACGACCCCAAGGCGGCGTCGGCGCGCGCCGAAGCCGTTGCGGCACTGAGCGAGATCTCGGACACTGCGTCGCGGGTGCTGGAATCGTTCGGCCCGGCCATCCCCGACCGCACCGACGTGGTGTGGCTGGAGCACGAGGAGATCAGGGGTTCGTCGCGTCCGGTGCTGCGGGTGGCGCCGCTGTCGGTCGCGGGGCTGCTGCGGTCGCGGGTGTTCTCGCGTTCGACGGTGGTGCTGACGTCGGCGACGCTGACCATCGGCGGCTCGTTCGACGCCATGGCCGCGGCGTGGGGACTGACCGCCGAGGACGACGACGCCCGGTGGCGCGGCCTGGACGTCGGTTCGCCGTTCCAGCACGCCAAAGCCGGGATCCTGTATGTGGCCGCGCACCTGCCGCCACCCGGCCGCGACGGCACCGGCTCGGCCGAGCAGCTGAGCGAGATCGCCGAACTCATCGCCGCCGCCGACGGGCGCACCCTGGGCTTGTTCTCGTCGATGCGGGCGGCCCGGGCGGCCGCCGAGGCGATGCGCGAACGCCTCTCGACGCCGGTGCTGTGCCAGGGCGACGACAGCACATCGGCGCTCGTCGAGCAGTTCAGCGCCGACCCGCAGACGTCGCTGTTCGGCACGCTGTCGCTGTGGCAGGGCGTCGATGTGCCCGGGCCGTCGCTGTCGTTGGTGCTGATCGACCGGATCCCGTTCCCCCGGCCCGACGATCCACTGCTAGGTGCGCGGCAGCGGGCAGTCGCCGCGCGCGGCGGCAACGGCTTCATGGCCGTCGCGGCCAACCACGCGGCGCTGCTGCTGGCGCAGGGATCCGGGCGGCTGTTGCGCCGCGTCACCGATCGCGGAGTGGTCGCAGTGCTCGACTCGCGCATGGTCACCGCCGGCTACGGCGGCTACCTGCGGGCGTCGTTGCCGCCGTTCTGGCAGACCACCAACGGGGAGCAGGTGCGCCAGGCGCTGCAGCGATTGCGCACCGCGTCGGATTCGCAGGAGGGCCTGTCGGCCTGAGCGCTATTCCCAGCAGACCTCATAGACGCGCTGGGGATCCTGCAGCCCCTTGAGTTGTTCCTCCCGGGTTCCGCCGAATCGAAACTCGTGACTGCCGGCAACCAGCCCGCGCAGTACCGCCGAGACGAGGATTCCGTTCCCGTCCGCTTTGGCGCCGATCCGCGCCGCGAGGATCACGGTGTGCCCGAAGAAGTCCTCCTGCTCGCGGATCACCTCTCCGGTGTGCAGTCCGATCCGGACGCGCAGCACCTGGCTACCCGACTGGTCGCGATACGCCGCCAAGTCACGCTGGATAGCGATCGCGCAGCGCAGCGCGTTACGGGCACTGGCGAACGCGACCATGAATCCGTCGCCCTGTGATTTGACCTCGAAGCCGCTGTGCGCGGCCAGCTGGCGACGGATGACCGCGTTGTGGCGATGCAGAAGCTTCAACCAGCGCTCGTCGCCGAGCTGCTCGGCGAGCACCGTCGAGCCTTCGATGTCGGAGAACATGATCGTGACCGTTCCGTCGGGGGCGGCCACCCTGCTGAGGTCGGGCCGGTCCGCCCCGACGGACTCGGCGACGTCGTCCATCACCGACCACCCGAGCTGCTGTTCCCGGCTCTGCTCGCTCCCTCTGCGCAGCTGCACGAGTCGCTCGACCTCGACGCGCATGCTGTTGCGCTGCGCGAAATCAAGTCCCCGGTCGATCAGGCCCATCGCCTTGTCCCGATCCGCCGGCTCAGAATTGCCGAGCAGCATGCGCGCGTACTCGTAGCAGACCCGAGGCGTCACGTAATCGCTGCCGATCTCCGCATTGCGCGCGAGGGCCAGGTCGAAGTGATGCACGGCGTCCTCATGGCGTTCCGCCGCCACGGCGGCGAAGGCGAGGAACGTGTGGTTGGAGCCGAGGCACCCGGCGCCGGCCAGAAACAGCGTGCAGCGGTCTTCGTAGGGCACCAGCAGCTCGTAGAGTGCGCTTGCGGCTTCTCGATCACCGATCGGGATCGACGCCATCGAGAGAACGCAGACCGAAGTCAACCAGTCACTGCCGCGCCGGAGCGTCTCGAAGCCGTCGGCCGTGAGCTCCGCGAACCTGGCGCGAGCCTCATCGAGCTGGCCGATCTCGGTCAGCAGCCACACGTACGATGCCGGCCACGCCTGCCCGTAGCGCGCGGCGGCTTCGCGGCCGACGTCGCGCAGCTGTTCCAGAGTGCCATCCGCGAGCCGGGTCAGAAACGAGTGCGCGCCGTAGACCACTGCCGCTACCTCCGGCTCGGCACGCTGCCCGATCGACAGCGCCGTCTGCGCAAGACGCTCCGACTCCTTGTAGCGACCCTGCATCAACGCCCGCATCGTGCGGAACACCGCCGTCTGCCACAGGTAGCGCGGCTGGTGTAGCTCGCCGGCCAGCCGGTCACACGCGGCGATCTCTTGATCTACCGCCCGGAAGTCGCCGAGCTGGGCAAGCGCGATCAGGCGCAGCTGATGGCCCTCGAACTCCATGTCCCGGTCACCGACGATCCGGGCGAGTCGCGCCATCTCCTCGCCGGACGCGATGGCCTCGTCGATGCGGTCGGGGCCCAAGGTTGACCACTGCCGGCTATGCATGGCCAGCAACAAGATCTTCGTGTCGCCGACTCGTTCGGCCATCTCGATGGCCTGCGCGCTGGTCCGGTCGGCTTCCGCCAGCGCGCCCTTGCGGCGAAGCTCGAGGGCCAGCCGGGCAAGCACCGTCACCCTCAGCGCGCTGTCACGTGCCGGCAGTACCTCGAGCGCCTCATCCAACAACGCCACCAGTTGTTCATCGGCACGATCGGTGATCGAGAAGCCGCCCGGGCCGCCGCCGTATCCGAGCGCGGCGCGGGCAAAGTGGTCGTTGAGCGCCAGCTCGCGCGCAATGGTCGCAGCCTCGCCGAATGTGTTCCGAGCGCCCTCGGCTTCGCCGGCCCGCCACCGCGCATCCCCCAACGCCAGCAGCAGATCGCACCGGCGCTGCGGTACCACCTCCGAGATCGTGTCGAAGAGCCGCAGCGCCGTCGCGTAAAGGCTGACCGCGTCTTCGTAGGCATACGTCGCCGCCGCGCGTTCCCCCGCCCACCAGGCATAGTCGGCTGCCTTCGCGGCGTCACCGTATGGAGCCGCCTTCGCGAAGTGGAATGCGATTGCGGACAGATGAGACTCGATCCGGTCCTCGTAGAGCTCCTCGATCGCCTCGCCGGCGGCGATGTGCAGCTGGGAGCGCCGTAGCGCGGGCAGGTCGTCATACAGCGCGTCGCGAGTCGCGCCGTGCGCGAAGCCGTACCGGCCCGGCTCGCCGGCAGCCTGCCGCACGATCGCCCCGTCCAGAGCCGGCTGAATCCGCGCAAACGCGACGTCTGCCTCCAGCCCGCTGACGTGCGTCAGGATCGACAGATCGAACTCGCGGCCGATCACCGCCGCGGTCGACAGCAGCTCGAGTGTTTCAGCCGGCAGCTTCTCCAACCGACGGGAGACCACTTCGTGGACACCCCGGGGGATGCCGAGCTCCTCGCCGTCCCGGATGTTGGTGACCCACCGATCGTCACGCCAGTCGAGCACTTCAGAGTCGATCAGATGGCGGACGATCTCTTCGGTGAAGTACGGGTTGCCCTCAGACTCGCGGCACACGGCGTCGGCAAGTGCGAGTTCACTTCGTCGCTCCAGCGGTTGCTGCAGTACCGCTTCGAGCATCGCCTTGACATGTTGATCGGAGAGCCCCCGCAGCTTGATGCGTGCGTATCCACGTTCCTTGCTGAGCCCGGTGAGTACCTGTTTCAAGTAATGGTCGTCGGGAAGCTCGTCGTCTCGATATGTGCCCAGCACGAACACGCGCGAGTGGGCCAACTCGCGCACGACGAACTCCAACAGCATCAATGACGGGTGGTCGGCCTGTTGCAGGTCTTCGAGGAAGATCGCGAGTGGCTGGCGGTCGGAGGCGCCGATCAGAAACCGCGACACCGAGTCGAACAACCGAAAGCGCGCCTGCTCGGCGTCCAGCGGCGGCGATTCGGGGATCTCCGGCATACGCTCGCGTATCTCAGAGACGATCTGAGCGATCTCAAACGCGCCTGAGCCCAGGTCAGAAGCCACCGTCTCGGCATCGCGACTACGCGCATAGTCGCGGATCACCTGCACCCACGGCCAATAGGCAGGAGCACCCGCGCCCGCATAGCAGCGGCCCCACAGAACCTGCGCGCCCCGAAGGGCAGCGTATGCCGCTGCCTCCGACGCAAGGCGTGTCTTGCCGATTCCCGACTCTCCACTTATCAGCACGGTGCGGCCGCGGCGGCCCATGGCGTCATCGATCGCGGCGCGGAGCTCGTGCGTTTCTCGTTCTCGCCCGAGGAACGTGCTGTCGGTGATCCGGTCGAGCGCCGCCATATCCCGAGTCGCGCCATCGCCACTCGTGACCGCGGCGGCGATCGTTCCAAGCACGTCGCGAACCTCGGTTGCTTGTTGGGGACGCGCCTCCGGCGACTTCGCCAGCATCCTCAGCAGCAAGTGGTCGAGCGGTGCTGGAATGCCGGAACGATGCCCGCTTGGCGCGACTGGAGCGGTCGAAACATGCTGGGAGACAATGGCAGCCGGCGACTCGCCTGCGAAAGGCGTTATCCCGCAGAGTAATTCGTACAGCAAAGCGCCAAGGGAATAGATGTCCGAACGGGCGTCGGAGCCGCGACCGAGAGCCTGTTCGGGCGGCATATAGGCGACCGTTCCGATCACCGTCCCCACGGCCGTCACGCGCGTTGAGCCTTCCGCGACCGCGAGTCCGAAATCTCCGATCTTCGCGGTGCCGTCGGGCGCCAGCCACACATTCTGGGGTTTGACGTCGCGATGCACCACGCCCTGACCGTGCGCGTGCGCCAGCCCACTGGCGATGTCCTGCCCGATCCGGACGACCTCTTCGACGGCGAGTCGGTGATCGACTGCGTCTGACAACAGGCTGTAAAGGTCCCCGCCCGCCATGTACTGGCTGATCAGGTATAACTGCCCCGCCTCCTCGCCGAAGTCGTACACGTTGACGATGTTCGGGTGCTCCCCGAGTTTCGCCATCGCCTCCGCTTCCCGGCGCGCGCGGCGCATGGCGGCCGCGTCCGTGCCGCCGGCCTTGAACACTGCTGCGGCCACCTCGCGCTGCAGGCGGGTATCGGTGGCCAGGTACACCCGCTTGCCGGCCCCTTCGCCGAGCAGGCGGCCCAGCGTGTAACGCCCGTCCGCAAGTGTCTTGGGGACGGGCGGTGCCGCCGGCTGCGCCGGCACGGACTGGGCACCCAGCATGGTGCCGCACTCGTCGCAGAAGCGCTGCGAGCCCGGTTGGCGCGCGCCGCAGCCGGGACACGCGACCTCGACCACGATCGGGGCACCACAGCTGTTGCAAAACTTGGCCCGAGGCCGGTTCCCGGCCCCGCATTTGCTGCATTCGACACTCGCGGCGGTGCTCATCTCGGTTACCTCAACGCCGCCCCTGGAAGTCCGCCGACCACCAGCGTGCCCGGTCCGACGTGCGTTGCGACCACCGGCCCGACCTCGGAGACGAATTCGGGCTCGGTGCCGAGCAGTTCGGCGAGACGCTCAGCCAGCTGTTTCGCGTCATCGTGCGCATACGCCTGTTGCAGGAACCACCGGTCGGCACCCGCCGCGCGGTGCTGGCGCATCAGTTCGATCAGCCGCTCGGTCCCGCGCCTACGCGTGCGCACGCGCTCGACGGCCTTGAGCTCTGATTCGATCGTCAGGATCGGTTTGAGGTCGAGCGCCGATCCGACCCATGCGGCCACAGCGCCCACCCTGTTGCTTCGGCGGAGGTACTCGAGCGAATCCACCAGCGCCCAGCCCTTGACTTCCTTACGGGCCTGGCGCACCCGCTCGATAACACCCTCCGGGTCGGCTCCCCCGGCGGCGGCACGCGCTGCCACCAGGGCCTGGAACCCAAGGTGGCCGCCGAAACCGGCCGAGTCGATCACCGTGACCCGCGCCGCACAATCGCCCCCCGACTCCAACTGCGCGGCCGCCTGCCGCGCCACCGAGCAGGTGTCGGAAACGCCCGACGAGATCAGCACCGCAACGACTGCACTGTGCTGCTCCAGCAGCCGTTCAAAGACCACCGCGAAATCCTCGACGGTGGGCGGCGAAGTCGTCGCGACGGTCTTCGACGCGTCCAGTGCGGCGTAGAACCGTGCGAAATCACCATCGAAGTCCAACTCGCGCAGCAGGCCGCTACCGACGTCGTAATACTGTGAGACAACCGTAATTTCGAACTGGTCGACGAGCGCACGCGGCAGGTAGCCGGTGCTGTCGGTGACCACCGCGACATTAGCCATACGCACCCTCCAACGCCGCGCCGGGAAGACCACCGACCGTCACCATCCCCGGACCGGTATGAGTTGCCAGTACCGGCCCGACCTCGGAGATGAACTCCGGTTGGGTGCCGAACAGCCCGGTGAGACGCTCGGCCAGTCGCTGCGCGTCCTCGTGCGCATAGGCGTGTTGGACGAACCATCGATCGGCGCCCACCGCGCGGCGCTGTCGCATCAGCTCAATCAACCGCTCGACCCCGCGCTTGAACGTGCGCACGCGTTCGACGGCCTTCATCTCGGATTCGATCATCAAGATCGGCTTGAGGTCGAGGGCCGAGCCGATCCATGCGGCCGCGGTGCCGACGCGGCCGCCGCGCCTCAGATACTCGAGCGTGTCGACAAGGACCCATTGCCTGATCTCCTGGCGCGCCCGGCGCGCCTGCTCGGTCACGCCCTGTAGGTCGGCTCCTCCCGCCGCGGCACGCGCCGCCGCCAGCGCCTGACAACCCAGGTGGCCGGCCACGCCGGCCGAATCGAAGACCACAATCCGCTCGCGGTCCACCCGCGCCGCGGCTTCCCGTGCGAACTCGCACGTCGGGGAGAGGTTTGAGCCAAGCATGACGGCGACCACGGCGCTGTGTTGCTGCAGCAGGCGTTCATAGGCTTCGACGAAATCTTCGATCTTGGGCGGCCCGGTGGTCGCGACGGTCTTCGACGCGTCCAGCTCGGCAAAGAACCGTGCCCAATCGCCGTCGAAGTCCGACTCGCGCTCCCCCCGGCCAGGCAGCTCGTGACCGCCGGTGGGCGACGCGGCGCCGGTGATGTCGTAATACAGCGACACCACCGTGATGTCCAGGCTCTCGACGAGCGCCCGCGGCAACGCGCAGGTGCTGTCCGTGACCACCGCAACATCAGCCATATGCGCCCTCCAACGCCGCACTGGAAAGACCTCCGGCCACCAACGTCCCTGGACCTGTGTGAGTTGCGAGCACCGGGCTGAGCTCCGAGATGAACTCCGGCTCGGTGCCGAACATTTCGGCGAGTCGCTCGGCCAACCGCTCGGCATCTTCACGCGCGTCCGCGTGCTGGACGAACCATCGATCGGCGCCCACCCCGCGCCGCTGTCGCATCAACTCGACCAACCGTTCGACAGCGCGTTTGCGCGTGCGCACGCGTTCGACAGCCCTGAATTGTGATTCGAGCACCAAGATCGGCTTGAGGTCGAGCGCCGATCCGAGCCATGCGGCGCCGCCGCCGATCCGGCCGCCGCGGCGCAGATACTCGAGCGTGTCCAGAACCACCCACTGCCTGACCTCCTGGCGCGCCCGGCGCGTCACCGCGGTGACCCCCGTGGCGTTTTCCCCGGCGGCGGCCGCCCGCGCGGCTGCGAGCGCCTGAAGACCCAACTGGCCGGCCGCACCGGCGGAGTCGATCACCATCACCCGCTCGCCACCGCGGCCTTCGGATTCCAGCCGTGCGGCCGCCTGCCGAGTCATCGAGCAGGTCTCGGAAAGGCCCGACGAGATCAGGACGGCGACAATAGCGCTGTGCTGCTGCAGCAGCCGCTCAAAGACCGCGACGAAATCCTCGACGCGCGGCGGCGACGTTTTCGCGACGCTTTTCGACGCGTCGAGTTCCGCGAAGAACGTCCCGAAATCCCCATCGAATTCCGACTCGCGCAGCCAGCCGCCACCCAGGTCGTAGTAGAGCGAAACGACGGTGATGTCCAAAGTGGCTGCGAGCGCCCGCGGCAGGCAGGCGGTGCTGTCGGTAACCACCGCGACGTCAGCCACAAACCACCTCCATGATCCGCGGCAAGGCTTCGCGCGTCGCGATCCGGCCCGCCTCGCGGGCGCGGTCGATCTGATGCCACTCGAGGAAACCGATACTGCTGGTGTCGGGGTGGATCGCCAGATCGGCCCGCTCCAGAACCGCCGTTGATGCCATGGCGCTACCGATCGTCATCGTGCGCATGAGCGTGTCGACGACGTTGGGCACCCGGGGCGAGTGCGGCAGTCTCGTAGCGGAGGCGGGGGTTGCTTGCTGACCGGTGCCGATGCTCACTGCGATCAGTGGGCCCTCGTGGCGCGCCAGCGTCGTTACCGGCAGGTTGTCGAGCACACCGCCGTCGACGTGTAGCGCACCGTCGTAGACGATCGGTGCATACAAACCCGGGACCCGTAGGGAACAACCGACGACGTCGGCGAGCGGACCTCTTCGGTGCACGACGGCTCGGCGTGCCAGCAGATCGACGCTGACACAGCGGAATTCCTTCGGCAATTCCTCGACTAGCTGTCCCCCGAAGACGCTGTCCAGGGCGCCTAAGGTGCGCCGCCCCCGGATAAGTCCCTTGCTCGGCAGGGTGTAATCGCTTGTCGGGTTGCTGCGGATGAAGTACTCATAGATGTTCGCGTCGACGGCAGCCGCATCCTTACCGGTTGCTGCGAGTGCCGCAATGATCGCCCCCATGCTGGTTCCGGCATAACGGTCGACGGCCACCCCGGCCGCTTCCAGCTCGTCCAGCACCCCAAGGTGCGCAAAAGCTCGCGCGGCCCCGCCGCTGAGGACCAGCCCGACGGAGCGTCCCGCGATCCGCGCGGCAAGCGGTCGCAGATCGGCGGTCGCGTGCCCGGCGCGGACCGTGTGTACCGAGCGCGGCGTGATCAATTCCTCCCACAGGTGCCGGTGTTCCCGGGCCGCGGGTGCTCCTGCGAGGACTAGGTCGGCTCCCACCGCACGCGCCGGCAGCGGTGCCACCGGCGGTGCCGGATGCGACACCACCAGCACGACGCGATCGGCCGACCGCAAGCAGAAGTCGCGCCAGTCCGCATCATTGGCTGCCGCGTGCAACACCACCTTGTCCGCCACCCGCTCAGCGCGGTCCAATCCGTCGCGGTCCACACGGCCCGGGTTCGCCACCTGTAGCCGGCCCGATAGTGCGGTGACCAATTCGGCGGCCACCAGCGACACGGGCGCACCGGCGTCGACGCCGACGATCGCAATGACCGCCTCCGGCGTCGCCGCCCGCGGCACCGCGGGCGGCGGAGCCTGGTGTAGCCGCGTGGCCAGCACCCGGACCATCGCTCCCAGGACGCCTGAATCGGCAATGCTTTGAAATTGGGTTTTGGTGAGCCGCACCAGCGTCGAGTCCCGCACCGCGCGAATCGACGCGGAACGGGGCGCATCGATCAGCAGTCCGAGCTCGCCGACGACCTCGCCGCGGCCCAATTCCGTTATTACGACGTCATTCTGGAGCACCTGCAGGCGGCCGTTTCGCACGACGTACAAAGAATCCGGCGCATCGCCCGCGTGAAAAAGATACGACCCCGCCTCCAGGTCAACCTGCTCGGCATGATCTCGCAGCTCTGCCCGGGTTACAGAATCCAGCCCGGCAAACAGCGGCAGACCACCGAGCGGATCGATCTCGCCGTCCGAGGCCGGCCGGGACTCGGCGGACAGTGACACAAGCCCCGGCGCCGACCGCGATCCCGGCAAGTCCAGTGGCGGGGGCAGTTCTGACTCCCCTGCCGTCGCAGCAATGTGACGAGTGCGGCCGAGCAACACTCCGGCGATAGCCACCAACGCAAAGCAGACCGCTGCCAGGACCCAACCCCGCCGCAGCGACCCTTCGGTGGCGCCGTGCGCCGGCGTTCCGACCACAATCACAAGCAACGCGATGCCGATTACGGCACCGAGCTGGCGGGTGCTGCTGACCACCGCCGATGCGGTGGCATAACTGCCACCTGCGGCCAGCCCGGCCAGCGCGGCGCTGCCGAGCATGGGCAGCGTTGCCCCGACCCCGATGCCCTGCAGAATTTGCCCGGGCAGCCACTGCCCGAGGAAATCAGGTTTGGACCCGACACGCTCGATGTACCACACCAGGCTGCCTGTCCAGATCAGCGCGCCGGCGATGATGATGAGGCGATAACCATGCCGGTCGGCGACGCGGCCCAGTACTGCGGCGACGACAGCCGCGACGAATGCTGCGGGTGCCACCGCCAGGCCCGCGCGCAACAAGTTGTAACCCCACACGTAGTTGAGGAACAGAACGTGGGTCAGCAGGTAGGCGTAGAACCCGGCGCTGGCGATCAGCGTCAGGGTATTGCCCGCCGTGAACGACCGGATGCGCAGAAACGCAGGCTCTATCAACGGGGTCGGATGCCTCCGCGAACTCATCGCGAATCCGAGCATCGCCACCACTGCGGCCAGGAATGACCCGATGGTCGCCGGGCTGACCCAGCTCCAGTCCGGCCCCTTGACCAAGCCGAGAGTCAAGCACCCGAGCCCGATAGCCAGCAACGCCGCGCCGCGTAGGTCGGGCACGCGCCGTCGTCCCGAGGCACGGCTCTCGACCAGTCCTCGTCGAGCCACCACGACGGCCACAACGCCGAGCGGCAGATTGACCAAGAAAACCCAGCGCCAACTCGACGCCTCCACGAGAGCACCACCGATTGGCGGCCCGAGACCCGATGCGATGGCCGCCGCCGCGCCCCAGAGGCCGACGCCATGTGCGCGGCGCGCTTCGTCGAAGCTTTCGACTACGAGCGCCAGGGACGCCGGAACCAGGACCGCCGCGCCGATGCCTTGCAGTACCCGGAATGCGACGAGCTGGCCGACGGTGTCGGCGGCCGCGCACAAGGCTGACGCGACGGTGAACAACACCACGCCGCAGATAAACATCCGCTTGCGGCCAAGCAGGTCAGCAATCCTGCCGCCGGCCACCAGGAACGCAGCGAAGGCGATGTTGTACGCGTTGAGCACCCACGACAGGCTGCTGATGTCGCTGCTGTGGAAGTACCGCTGGATGGCCGGGAAGGCGATGTTGACGATCGTGGAGTCGAGGAATGCGAGAAAGGCGCCGAAAGCCGCGACCAGCAACACCGCCGTCGGGGAGGGCTGTCGGCGTCGCGTAAGCGGGGCGGGGGGCCGGCCCGTCCGGAGGCGTCTGCCGCTCAAGCCCGTGTCTCCGTCGACGACCCTGCTGGCCCGGCCATGCCCGTTCGTCGTCGCGCGCTCGGCTGCGCGCCTCGGGGTAGTCCGGGCTGTGACAGCTATTCTGTGCGTCATGGCGCACCTCCGCTGTGGGGCTGTTGCGACTCTGACCGCGTCGCAATTGTCGCTCAACCGCCCGTGCTGGGTTCAAAAACCTACTAATTACTGTTGTGAAAATTAGCGAGCGGCTCCCGATCCGTGGCTGAGCACGGCAACGGTCCGGCCGGCACCACTGGCTACCTCACGTCGCTTCCAAGCCGCCGAACAGCGCGGGCCGCGGGCTGGCCGCGAAAACCATTGCGCGCGAGTTCAATACATTACGTTGACAGCGCTTCACCCGTTTTGGCTCGTTGTCGAGCACCTAGGCCAGCGTGACCAGGCCGAGCTCGTTGCTGGCCGCCAGCATCGGGTTATGTGGCAGCACGCGCACGGTGTAGCCGACCGATCCCGCCAGCGGCAACGGGGTCGTCGTCGAGAAGACCTGGTTACCGCCCTCGGCGGTGCCGGTGTAGGACATCTCGACGGTGATCGGCTCCAGCAGCGCGTCGCTGGAGTCGACGCGGCCCACCACCGCCTGGACGGTGACCTCGTCAGGCGCCAGGCCGGCGAGCTGCACGGTGGCGGTCAAGGTCAGCTTGGAGCCGAGCACAGGGCTGTCCGGTAGGCCGGTGCTGTCCACGTCGGTGATGACGATCTTCGGCCAGGCCTGCTGGGCGCGCCGACGGTAGGCGGCCAGCTCACGGGCCGCGCCGAACTCGCCGCCGCCCGCCGCGTCGTCGGCAGGCGCGATTGTCTTGCGCAGCGACTGCGCGGCGGGCGTGTAGTACTGCTCGACGTAATCGCGCACCATGCGCGACGCCAATACTTTCGGACCGAGCGTCTGCACCGTGTGGCGCACCATTTCGATCCAGCGGGGCGGCACGCCGTGTTCGTCGCGTTCGTAGAATTTCGGCGCCACAGCCTCTTCCAGCAACGTGTAGAGCCCGCTGGACTCCAGGTCGTCGCGCCGGTCCTCGTCGGCCACGCCGTCGGCAGACGGTATCTCCCAACCGTTTTCGCCGTCGTACCATTCGTCCCACCAGCCATCGCGGATGGACAGGTTCAGCCCACCGTTGAGTGCGCTCTTCATTCCCGAAGTGCCACAAGCCTCCAACGGCCGCAGCGGATTGTTCAGCCAGACGTCGCAGCCCCAATACAGCAGCCGCGCCATGGACATGTCGTAGTCGGGCAGAAACGCGATGCGGTGGCGCACCTCGGGCCGGTCGGCGAAGCGCACCACCTGCTGGATCAGCGCCTTGCCGCCGTCGTCTGCCGGGTGCGACTTGCCCGCCACGATCAACTGGATCGGCCGTTCCGAGTCGAGTAGCAGCTGTTCCAGCCGATCCGGATCACGCAACATCAGCGTCAGCCGCTTGTAGGTCGGCACCCGCCGAGCGAACCCGATGGTCAGCACCTCTGGGTCGAATGCCGTTGCGATCCAACCCAATTCGGCGTCCGATGCACCCCGTTCCAGCCAGGAGCGACGTAGCCGCCGCCGGACGTCGTCCACGAGCAGGGACCTCAGCTGCGAGCGGATCCACCACAGGTGGCCCGCGTCAACCTGCTTGAGGCGCAGCCAAACCCCCGGATCGCTGAACGAATCCGACCCGGCCAGCTCATGACCCAGCTGCAGCCACTGCGGCGCCGCCCACGTGCGCGCGTGAACTCCGTTGGTAATCGAGCCGATCGGCACCTCGCTCGCGTCGAAGCCGCGCCACAGTTCGTTGAACATCGACCGACTCACCCGGCCGTGCAGCGACGACACACCGTTGGCGCGCTGGGCCAGCCGCAGACCCATATGCGCCATGTTGAACTTGGTGGGGTCTTCTTCGGCGCCGAGCGCCAGGATGCGCGCCGTCGGCACCCCGGGCAGCAACACGGGCGCGCCATCGAATGTCGCAGCCTTCTCGCGGGGTTCCCCCTCGTCGCCGGCGTGGTCGTCGAAGTAAAGCCGCACCATCTCGATGGGGAACCGGTCGATGCCGGCCGGCACCGGGGTGTGGGTGGTGAACACGGTGCTGGAGCGCACCACGGTCAGCGCGGTGTCGAAGTCCAATCCCGGACCGGTCATCAGCTCGCGGATGCGTTCCGCTCCGAGGAAACCCGCGTGGCCCTCGTTCATGTGGAACACCTCGGGTGCGGGCAGGCCGTGAATGTCGGTGAAGGCACGGATCGCTCGCACCCCGCCGATGCCGGCCAGGATTTCCTGCCTCATCCGGTGTTCCTGGTCACCCCCGTACAGGCGGTCGGTGACGCTGCGCAGGTCGTGCTCGTTCTCCGGGACGTCGGAATCCAGCAACAACAGCGGAACCCGGCCCACCTGGGCGACCCAGATCCGGGCGCGCAGCTGCGCGGAGTCGGGCAGCATCAGCTCGACCAGGGCCGGCTCGCCCGTCGCATCGGTCAACAGGCGCAACGGCAGACCCTGCGGGTCCAGCGACGGGTAGGTCTCGTTCTGCCAGCCGTCGGCGGTCAGCGACTGACGGAAGTAGCCGGATCGGTAGTAGAGCCCCACCGCCACCAGCGGCACGCCCAGATCCGACGCGGACTTCAGGTGGTCACCGGCAAGGATTCCCAAGCCACCGGAGTAGTTGGGCAACACTTCGGCGATGCCGAACTCCATCGAGAAGTAAGCGATCGCGGCCGGCATTTCGGCGCCCTGCTCCTGCCGCCGCTGGTACCAGAGCGGGCGGGTCAGGTAATCGTTCAGATCGGCGGTCAGCGCGTCGAGCCGGCCCAGGAACGCCTCATCGATCGCCAGCTCGTCGAGCCGCGCGGGGTTCACCGCGCCCAGCAACGCCACCGGATCGCTCGCGCACCGCTCCCAGAGCTCGGGGTCGATGGTCGCGAAGAGCTCCTGGGTGGGTTTGTCCCACGACCAACGCAGGTTGGTCGACAGCTGGTCCAGCGCGGTCAGGCGCTCCGGAAGGTGAGCACGGACGGTAAACCGGCGGAGGGCTTTCACGCGTTCCTACCTTACTGAGGTTCCCGGCCCGCGCACTGCGGCGGGAAGGGTCGCTTTTCCGCGTCGGCGTGTGACCGAAGACTAGGGTGGGTATCGGGTAGTTACCGGGGGCGCAACGATGCCTCCCCGCACAGAAAATTTCCCCACGACAGGAAGTTTCCCGACGAGCGGCATTCCGCACGCAGCACACCGCGGGATCGGCCGCACACAATCGGAACGGAGTGGTGGTGCCCGGTCGTGTCGAGATCGATAACGTCCAGCCAGTCGTTTCCTGTGGCAAGTATCCCGCCAAAGCCGTGGTTGGCGAGGTCGTGCCGGTCAGCGCCGCGGTATGGCGGGAAGGCCACGAGGCCGTCGCGGCGACCCTGGTCGTGCGCTACCTCGGGCCCGGCTATCCGCAGGTAGCCGAGACCCGTCGGGTCAAGGCGGTTCAGGCCCCGGAAAAACCGGTGGCCGAACGCGACGGCAAGGTGGACCAGCAACGGATCAAACCGCTGCTGTTGCCGATGACCATGGGCCTGGAGCCCTACGTTTTCCACGGTCAGTTCACCCCCGATCAGGTCGGGTTGTGGACATTTCGGGTCGACGGGTGGGGCGACCCGATTCACTCGTGGCGCCACGGGGTGGTCGCCAAATTGGACGCCGGTCAGGGCGAGACCGAACTGTCCAACGATCTTCTGGTCGGTGCGGGGCTGTTCGAGCGCGCGGCGACGGGCGTGCCGCGCGCACTGCGCGAACCGCTGCTGGCCGCCGCCACCGCATTGCGCAAGCCCGGCGACCCGGTGACCCGGACCGCGCTGGCGCTCGATCCGGGGATCGAGGAAACCCTGGCGGACTACCCATTGCGTGACCTGGTCACCCGCGGCGAGCAGTACGGCGTCTGGGTGGACCGGCCACTGGCCCGGTTCGGCTCCTGGTACGAGATGTTCCCCCGCTCGACCGGCGGGTGGGACGCCGAGGGCAACCCCGTGCACGGCACCTTCGCCACGGCCGCCGCACAGCTTCCGCGCATCGCGGCCATGGGATTCGACGTCGTCTACCTGCCGCCAATCCACCCGATCGGCAAGGTACATCGCAAGGGCCGCAACAACTCTCCGACCGCCGCCCCCGGAGATGTGGGATCCCCCTGGGCGATCGGCAGCGACGAGGGCGGCCATGACGCGGTGCACCCGGATCTGGGCACCATCGACGACTTCGACGCCTTCGTCGCCGCGACGCGTGAGCTGGGCATGGAGGTGGCGCTGGACCTGGCGCTGCAGTGCGCGCCCGATCACCCCTGGGCGCGCGACCATCGCAACTGGTTCACCGAATTACCCGACGGCACCATCGCTTACGCGGAAAACCCGCCGAAGAAATACCAGGACATCTATCCGATCAATTTCGACAAGGACCCGGCCGGCCTCTACGACGAGGTGCTTCGGGTGGTCCGGCACTGGATGGACCACGGCGTCAAGTTCTTTCGCGTCGACAACCCGCACACCAAGCCGCCGGATTTCTGGGCCTGGCTGATCGCCACGGTCAAGGCCATCGATCCCGACGTGCTGTTCCTGTCCGAGGCGTTCACGCCGCCGGTCCGGCAGTACGGCCTGGCCAAACTGGGGTTCACCCAGTCCTACAGCTACTTCACCTGGCGGACGGCGAAGTGGGAGCTGACCGAGTTCGGCAATGACATCGCCAACCTCGCCGACTTCCGCCGCCCCAACCTGTTCGTCAACACCCCCGACATCCTGCACGCCATCTTGCAGCACAACGGGCCCGGGATGTTCGCCATCCGCGCGGTGCTGGCAGCGACCATGGGGCCGGCGTGGGGCGTGTATTCCGGCTACGAATTGTTCGAGCATCGCGCGATCCGGGAGGGCAGCGAGGAGTACCTGGACTCCGAGAAGTATGAGTTGCGGCCCCGCGACTTCGTCGGTGCGCTTGCCGAGGGCCGGTCGCTCGAGCCTTTCATCACCCAGCTCAACGCAATTCGCCGACTGCACCCCGCGCTGGAGCAGCTGCGCACGATCCATTTCCACAACGTGGACAACGATGCCTTGATCGCCTACTCCAAGTTCGACCCGGCGACCGGCGACTGCGTGTTGGTGGTGGTGACGCTCAACGCGTACGGCGTCGAGGAAGCGACGCTGTTTTTAGATATGGAGGCTTTGGGTATGGAGCCCTACGAGCGTTTTTGGGTGCGCGACGAGATCACCGGCCAGGAATTCCAATGGGGCCAGGCCAATTACGTCCGGCTCGACCCCGGGCAGGCGGTCGCACACATCATCAACATGCCACTCATACCGCACGAATCACGAATGACACTGCTACGCAGGCGATGAAACGGACCGGAGGTGAAATGGACATGAGCCAAGCCGACCAACTCGCTCGGACGCACTTGGCGCCCGATCCGGCCGACCTGTCGCGCCTGGTCGCTGGCACCCACTACAACCCGCACAGCATTCTGGGCGCCCACGAATATGGCGGTCACACGGTGATTCGGGCGTACCGGCCGCATGCGGCCGAAGTCGTCGCGCTGGTCGGTGAGGACCGATTTCCGATGCAGCACCTCGAATCCGGCCTCTTCGGCGTCGTGTTGCCGTTCGTCAATCTGATCGACTACCGGCTGCAGATCACCTACGAGGGTGCCGAGCCGTACGTCGTCGCCGACGCATACCGCTTCCTGCCGACGCTGGGCGAGGTCGACCTGCACCTGTTCGGGGAGGGACGCCACGAGCGGCTCTGGGAAGTCCTTGGCGCACATCCCCGCTCGTTCACCACGGCCGACGGTGTGGTCACCGGCGTGTCATTTGCGGTGTGGGCGCCAAACGCCAAGGGCATCAACCTGATCGGTGAGTTCAACGGCTGGACCGGCAGCGAAGCCCCGATGCGGGCCCTGGGGTCATCGGGTGTCTGGGAGCTGTTCTGGCCGGGATTCCCCCTTGACGGGCTGTACAAGTTCCGCGTGCACGGCGCCGACGGCGTGGTGACCGAGCGGGCCGACCCGATGGCGTTCGCCACCGAGGTGCCGCCGCACACCGCCTCGCGGGTCACGCACAGCAGGTACACCTGGGAAGACGCCGCGTGGATGACCGAACGCGCGCAGCGCAACCCGGTGTTCGAGCCGATGAGCACCTACGAGGTTCACCTGGGTTCCTGGCGCCCCGGGCTCAACTACCGGCAGTTGGCCCGTGAACTGACGGATTACGTGGTGGAACACGGCTTCACCCACGTCGAGCTGCTGCCGGTCGCCGAGCACCCGTTCGCCGGATCGTGGGGCTATCAGGTGACGTCGTACTACGCGCCGACGTCCCGGTTCGGTACACCGGACGAGTTCCGCGCCCTGGTCGACGCCTTGCACCAGGCCGGCATCGGCGTGCTGGTGGACTGGGTGCCGGCGCACTTCCCCAAGGACGCATGGGCGCTGGGCCGGTTCGACGGCACGCCGCTCTACGAGCACTCCGACCCGAAGCGCGGAGAGCAACTCGATTGGGGCACCTACGTATTCGACTTCGGTCGCCGGGAGGTCCGTAACTTCCTGGTGGCCAACGCGCTGTTCTGGCTCGAAGAGTTCCACATCGACGGCCTGCGGGTCGACGCGGTCGCCTCGATGCTCTACCTGGATTACTCACGCCCCGAAGGCGGCTGGACCCCCAACATCTACGGCGGCCGGGAGAACCTGGAGGCGGTGCAGTTCCTGCAAGAGATGAACGCGACGGTGCACAAGACCGCACCGGGCATCGTCACCATCGCCGAGGAGTCGACCTCGTGGCCCGGGGTGACGCGGCCGACCAACCTTGGCGGCCTGGGCTTTTCGATGAAGTGGAACATGGGCTGGATGCACGACACGCTCGACTACATCAGCCGCGATCCGATTCATCGCAGTTACCACCACCACGAGATGACGTTCTCGATGCTCTACGCGTTCAGCGAGAACTACGTGCTGCCGATCAGCCATGACGAGGTGGTGCACGGCAAGGGCACGCTGTGGGGCCGGATGCCGGGCAACAATCACGTCAAGGCGGCCGGTCTGCGCAGCCTGCTCGCCTACCAGTGGGCGCACCCGGGCAAGCAATTGCTGTTCATGGGACAGGAATTCGGGCAGCGTGCCGAGTGGTCCGAGGAACGCGGACTGGATTGGTGGCAGCTCGACGAGCAGGGGTTCTCCAACGGGGTCCTGCGCCTGGTCCGCGACATCAACGACATCTATCGCAGTCACCCGGCGCTGTGGAGCCAGGACACCGTGCCCGACGGATACTCCTGGATCGACGCCAACGACTCGGGCAACAACGTGTTGAGCTTCCTGCGCTACGGCAAGGACGGCTCGGTGATGGCGTGCGTGTTCAACTTCGCCGGCGCCGAGCACGACGGATACCGACTGGGACTGCCGTCGGCCGGTCGCTGGCGCGAGGTGCTCAACACCGACGCGACCGCCTACAACGGTTCGGGGATCGGCAACATGGGCGGCGTGGACGCCACCGAGGACCCGTGGCACGGCCGGCCGGCCTCGGCGCTGCTGGTGCTGCCGCCCACGTCGGCGCTGTGGCTCGAGCCCGAGTAACGCCGGGTCAGTACAGCGCGTTGGCGAGGTTGCGCCGTCCGGCGACAACCTCGGGATCGGCCGGATCGAACAGCTCGAAGAGGTCGACCAGCCGGGTGCGCACCAAAGTGCGGTCGTCCCCGGATGTGTTGCGCACCAAGGCAATCAGGCGATCGAAGGCGGCCCCGACATCCTGATTGAGGATCTGCACGTCGGCCGCCGCCAGGGCGGCTTGGATATCACCGGGCGCGGCGTCGGCGACGGCGACGGCGTCCGGGCGTTGCCCGGTTGCGCGCGTGAGGAATTCGATCTGGCGAATCGCGCCCTTGGCTTCGGCGTTGGCCGGGTTGGCGTCCAGGATCGACTGGTATGACACCTTGGCCGCCTCGAAGTCGCCGTCTTCCAGCTGTTGACGGGCCGCCGCCAGCTCAGGATCGACCTCCTCGGGCTCAACGGAACCCGTTGCGCCCCTGAGCTTTCCGGCGGTCGCCGAGAGGATCTGATCCAGCCAGCCGCGCAGCTGCTCAGCCGGCTGCATTCCCTGGAAACTCGATATCGGCTGACCGGCGGCCAGCGCCACCACGGTCGGGACCGCGTCGACGCCGAAGATCTGCGCGACCCTGGGTGCGACATCGACGTTGACCGTCGTCAACGACCACTTGCCGTTGTCCTGGGCGGCCAGGCCGGCGAACGTGTCGAGCAGCTGGACACACGCGTCGCTGCGCGGCGACCACAGCAGCACGACGACGGGCACTTCCTCGGACCGCAGCAGCACCTCGGCCTCGAAGTTGGCCTCGGTGACCGCGATGATTCCGGCGTCACCCTCGGCCGCCGACGGCGCGGACCCTCCGGGAGGGCCCGCGGGCTGGGGCCGCTGCTTGAGAGCGGAGAGGTCGACCGCACCAGCCAGGGCGGGGCCGATAGAAGGTCGCGGACGTGTCACGCCGTCAAGTTTGTCATGCGGATGGGCTACTCATCCACCCGGTCGCGGCGGCGCTCAGACGGCGACTCCGCCCGGCGACAAAGCGCAACGGAAAGGGGTCATGATCGGCAAATATGACGAAGATCACAATTCGTCATAGACGCGCCGCGCCAGCAACGTCGGCGACAGACTCGAACTCGGGCCTAACCCGCGCGCAGAATCAGGGCGTCGCCCTGCCCGCCGGCCCCGCAGAGCGCGGCCACGGCGTACCCGGAGCCACGTCGCGACAACTCCAGGGCGGCATGCAGCGTGATCCGCGCCCCCGACATCCCGATGGGGTGCCCGACGGCGATCGCGCCGCCGTTGACGTTGACGAGGTCGGGGTTCACGCCCAGTTCGCGCGTCGACGCCAGCGCCACCGCGGAAAACGCCTCGTTGATCTCGATGACGTCGAGCTGGTCGACGGAGATGCCCTCACGGCCGAGCGCCTTCTTGATCGCGTTCGCCGGCTGCGACTGCAGGGTGGAGTCCGGCCCGGCCACCACGCCGTGCGCGCCGATCTCGGCCAGCCAGGTCAGCCCCATTTCCTGCGCCTTGGCCTTGCTCATCACCACGACGGCGGCCGCGCCATCGGAGATCTGGGAGGCCGAACCGGCGGTGATGGTGCCGTCGCGGCGGAATGCCGGCTTGAGGCCGGCCAGCGACTCGGCGGTGGTGTTGGCCCGGATGCCCTCGTCCTCGGCGAACTGCAGCGGATCACCTTTGCGCTGCGGGATGTTGACCGGCACCACTTCGTCGGTGAAGACGCCGTCCTTCCAGGCCGCGGCCGCCTTCTGGTGGGACCGCGCAGCGAACTCGTCCTGCTCTTGCCGGGTGAATTTGTCGACGTCGTTGCGCTGCTCGGTGAGCGCGCCCATCGGCTGGTCGGTGAACACGTCGTGCAGGCCGTCGTAGGCCATGTGGTCCAGCACCGTCACGTCCCCGTACTTGTAGCCCGAGCGGCTGTCCATCAGCAGGTGCGGCGCCTTGGTCATGGATTCCTGGCCGCCGGCCACCACCACGTCGAACTCCCCGGCGCGAATGAGCTGGTCAGCCAGCGCGATGGAGTCAATGCCGGACAGACACATCTTGTTGATGGTCAGTGCCGGAACGTCCCAGCCGATGCCGGCCGCGACGGCCGCCTGGCGCGCCGGCATCTGGCCGGCCCCGGCGGTCAGCACCTGGCCCATGATCACGTAGTCGACCGCGGCGGCCGGCACGTTGGCCTTCTCCAGCGCGCCCGCGATCGCGATGGCCCCCAGATCGCTGGCGGAAAAGTCCTTCAGCGAACCCATCAGCTTGCCGATGGGGGTTCGTGCTCCAGCAACGATCACCGACGTCGTCATGACTATCTCCTAACCCTGCGCCGACGGCCGGTCCGGCCTCCCGGGGAAGCGCAATCTTTGCCGCCAGGTTACCGTTATGTGATGACGACCGATCAAGTTGACGCCCGTCAGATCCTGGCCACCTCACTGGTGACGGCGATCGATCACGTCGGCATTGCAGTCGCCGACCTGGACGCCGCCATCGCCTGGTACCACGACACCCTCGGCATGATCCTGGTGCACGAGGAAGTCAACCAGGAGCAGGGAATCCGCGAAGCCATGCTGGCCGTGCGCGGCGCCCCGGCGGGCACCGCACAGATCCAGTTGATGGCCCCGATCGACGAGTCCTCGACGATCGCGAAGTTCCTCGACAAGCGCGGTCCGGGCATCCAGCAGATGGCCGTTCGGGTGAGTGACCTCGACGGCTTGGTCGAGCAACTCCGCGAGCAGGGTGTGCGCCTGATCTACGACGCACCCCGTCGCGGCACGGCAAACTCCCGGATCAACTTCATCCACCCCAAGGACGGCGGCGGAGTTCTGATCGAACTCGTCGAACCGGCCGCCTGAGACCGGTAATTCACGACCACTTCCTGGTCGGACCGCGGGTAGCGCGGTGCGTCCAGCACGGCGTATGCCAATGCCGGCGGTCCTCGATCTGACCGGGCCCTCCCGCGAGCGTCGAATCGATCGGCCACACCACCAGATGTGCTGAGCCGGAACGTATTTCGTGATCGCAGCCAGGGCACCGATAGGTCTTGACCGCGCGGGCCGCCGGGACCGCCCGGACTTCGTACTCGTGACCATCGGGCCCGCGCTCCACCCGGCGCAGTGCCGGCGATGGTGCCAAGGGCCGCGGCCGGCGTGGCGGGATACGGCGCGGAGCCATGCGATCAGCTTAGTGGCGGACCGTCAGAACAGCCGGTATTCGTCGCTGTCCATCCCGCGCATCTTGTCGTAATCCAATGTCAGACAACGGATCCCGCGATCGATGGCCAGCGTGCGGGCCTGCGGTTTGATCTGTTGCGCGGCGAACACACCTTTTACCGGCGCGAGCACGGTGTCGCGGTTGAGCAGCTCCAGATACCGGGTGAGCTGTTCGACGCCGTCGATCTCGCCGCGGCGCTTGATCTCCACCGCCACCGAGCCACCTCGTTCGTCACGGCAGAGCAGGTCGACGGGCCCGATGGCGGTCATGTACTCGCGGCGAACCAGCGTGTATCCCTCACCGAGCAGCTGCACGTGTTCGGCGAGCAGCGCCTGCAGGTGCGCCTCGACGCCGTCCTTGACCAGCCCGGGATCGACGCCGAGCTCGTGGCTGGAGTCGTGTTCGATCTCCTCGACGGTGATGCGCAGCTGTTCGCCGGCCTTGTTCTCGACCACCCACACCGGGGCCTGAGCACCGGCCTCCTCGGTCAGCCAGCACGGTGGGCTCATCCAGTTCAGCGGCTTGTAGGCGCGGTCGTCGGCGTGCACACTGACCGATCCATCGGCCTTAAACAGCAGCAACCTGCGGGCGGAGGGCAGATGCGCGGTGAGCCGGCCGACATAGTCAACGGTGCATTGAGCGATCACTAGGCGCACCCGATTCACCTTAGAGCGTGGCCGACGACATAGGCTGACGCCACCATGTCGGCCGACCGTTCCGTGGCACAGCGAATAGGCCGGGTGCTCGAGCGGGTCACCCGTCAGAGCGGCCGTCTGCCGGCGACGCCCGCATACGGCTCCCTGCTGCTCGGCCGGGTATCGGAGAGCCAAGGTCGTCGCCGGGTACGCATCCAGATCATCATGACCGTTCTGGTCCTGGGAGCGAACCTGCTCGGGATCGGCGCGGGGCTGGTGTTGGTGACAGTCGCCATCCCGGCACCGAGCATTTTCGATGACGCCCCGGCGTGGATCACCTTCGGGGCCGCTCCGGCCTACATCGTCCTGGCGCTGACGCTGGGCACCTTTTGGATCACCCGCAGAACTGTCCTCGCGTTGCGCTGGGCGATCGAGGAGCGCACTCCGACTCCGGAGGACGAGCGCAACACGTTCATCGCCCCGTGGCGGATCGCCTTGGTCGACCTCGTCTTGTGGGGAACCGGAGCGGTGTTTTTCACGGTGCTCTACGGCCAGGTCAACACGATCTTCATCCCACGTTTCCTGGTCGGAGTGAGCTTTTGCGGTGTTCTGGTGGCCACCGGCAGTTATCTGCTCGCCGAGTTCGCATTGCGTCCGGTGGCGGCCCAGGCGCTCGAGGCGGGCCCGCCGCCCAAGCGCCTGGCGTCCGGGATCATGGGCCGAACCATGACGGTGTGGTTTCTCGGTTCGGGTGTTCCCGTCATCGGCATCGCGCTCCTGGCGTTTTTCGAGATATGGCTGAACAATCTCACCGAAACCCAGTTCGCCGTCGGTGTGCTGATCGTGTCGTCGGCCGCACTGATTTTCGGGTGCATCCTGATGTGGATCCTGGCCTGGCTGACGGCGACACCGGTGCGAGTGGTCCGGGCGGCGCTTCAGCGAGTCGAGAAGGGCGACCTGCGCGGCGACTTGGTGGTATTCGACGGCACCGAACTCGGTGAACTGCAACGCGGTTTCAACGCCATGGTCGACGGCCTGCGGGAGCGCGAACGGGTACGGGATCTGTTCGGCCGCCATGTCGGCCGCGAGGTGGCGCTGGCCGCCGAACGCGAGATGCCGAAGCTGGGTGGCGAGGAACGCCATGTGGCCGTCGTATTCATCGACATCGTCGGGTCCACGCAGTTGGTGACCAACAAACCCCCGGCCGAAGTCGTCAGTGTGCTCAACCAGTTCTTCGCCATCGTCGTCGAGGAAGTGGATCGACATCACGGACTGGTCAACAAGTTCGAAGGCGATGCGTCGCTGGCCATCTTCGGCGCGCCGAACCGTCTAGATTCTCCGGAGGACGAGGCGCTGGCCGCCGCCCGCTGCATTACCGACCGACTGGCCAATGAAATGTCCGAGCTCTCGGCCGGCATCGGTGTGGCGGCTGGTCAAGCCGTCGCCGGAAACGTCGGCGCCAGGGAGCGTTTCGAGTACACGGTGATCGGTGAACCGGTCAACGAGGCGGCCCGACTGTGCGAGCTGGCCAAGTCGCACTCGAGCCGGCTGCTCGCGACGGCCGACGCCATCGAGCGTGCAAGTGAAAACGAGCGGGCGCGTTGGTCTTTGGGCGACACCGTGACCCTGCGCGGGCACGAGCGTCCCACCCGGCTGGCGTCGCCGGTCGACCCGCTGAATGATTGATCTCGAGTCGAAATGGGTACAGCTGCAAAGAACTTGACCCCTCAGAGATTGGCTTTGACATGACCGGTAGTGGGACCGCCCGCCGTGTTTCGGTCGCCGCGGGAATCGCCGTGGCGATCGCCCTGAGTTCGTTGTCCGCGGGATGCTCGAGCAACAACAACAAGAGCCCCAGCACTTCGACCGTCACGACCACCGTCACGACGCCGGCGAGCGTCACGACCACCGCGCCGGCGGCACCGGCACCCGGCGGTCCGGGTGGCGGTCCCGATGTCGGACCGGGTGGCGCCACCACCGCCGGCCCGGGCGGATCGGGCGCCGGTGCCGGACCCGGTGGGGCCAGCGCGGGCGTGCCGGGCGCTGGGGCTTCCGCCGGCCCGGGCGGCGCGGGTGCATGTGCCGGCGGCGTGTGCGTGGGGACGCCTCCCGGCTGATTCCGGGGCTAGTGCACCGGGTGAGTCACTGAGCGGTGGCATCGATCCGGCGAAGCTATTGGTGCGGGATCCGTTCTCCCGCACCAATAGTGCGACGAGCAACGAGCCGGCCACAAGCAGCCCGCCGACGAACCACGCCGTCGCCGGCCAGCCGCCAACGCCGAAGACGAGACCTCCGAGCGCGCCGGCCACCGACGCGCCCTGGTAGCAACTGATCAGGTACAGCGCGGACGCCTCGGCGCGATCCCGGCACGCCACCGCGCCCACCCAGCCACTGGCAACGGTGTGCGCGGCAAAGAATCCACCGGTGAACACGCCCACACCGATGACGATCACGACCAGTGCATGCGGGACGGTGAGCAGCAGGCCGGTCACGGTGATCGGCAACGCGGCGACCAGCAGAACCGGCGCCGTTTCGGCTCAGACGGCCATCTCGTGGTGGCGGGTCCGGTTACCCCCACACCGCTTAGCTTCGTACATCGCGGTGTCGGCGTGGGCGACCAGCTGGTGAAACGCGTGCTCGGCATATTCCGAGACGACGCTGCCCAGCGCCAGGGTGGCGATTCCGACGCTGGCGGTCACGGCCGCGTTCACCGCGGCCACGGCGTCACAGAGCTGTCGGCCCCAGGACAGCAGCTGTTCGGTCGTCACGATGTCAGCGACCAGGAATTCCTCCCCGCCGACGCGTCCGACGACGGAGGTCTCGCCGCATGCAGTGGTCAGGGTGCCCGCCACCGCGATGAGCGCCTCATCGCCGGCAGCGTGCCCGCGGGTGTCGTTGAGCTCTTTGAAGCGGTCCAGATCAACCATGGCCACCGCCAGATGCATGTGATGGGCGCCGGCGAGCATCCGGCCCACGATCGCCCGGTCGCAGGCCCTCCGATTCAGCAGCCCCGTCAGTGGGTCGCGGTTGGCGCGTAGGAGGTCGAGCCACAGTGCGCGCACCACGACCTGGATGGCGAGCGGGACGACCACGTTGAGTTCCAGCACCAGGAAGTAACCGGTGAAGGCCAGCACCGCTTGTCCGGTAGCGGCCAGGCGCACCGATTGCCAGGCCGCGATCGCGCAGGCCATGAAGAAGTCCCTGCCATGAGCCTGGGCGTGTGGAAGAACGCGATGTAGCCACCCGTCACCGCCATCGCCGAACACGCCATCAGCCCGACGAGCGGCTGGGGTTGCCACAGGCAACCGCCGCCGATGGATACGGCGCCGGTCATGATGTAGAAAACGGACTGCCGCCGGGTGGGCCACCCGCTCAACCACAGCGCCGCCATGCCCAGGCCCAGGATTGCGGCGACGACCGAAACCGTCAGGGCCACAAGCGGATACATCGGGACGGGTCCGTACAACACGTTGACCGGCACCAGCACCAGGGAGGCCGCCACCACGGCCAGAACCCTGCGGCTGGCGGTGCTGAGCCCGTGGGCCTGCAAATAGCCTGTCAGCCAGTCGAAATGGTCGTCTTGGCTCCACCACGTCGCCAGCCACGTCGTTCGTTCGCCTTTCCCCGAACTCGCTCACCCCGTCGAGTCACACCACCAGAGTCTGCGAGCCGGATCACAGTTAATACTATTGAGCGCGGTAAAAATCTGGAATCGACGAGAAATCCGCGCCGGATGGCGAGCCCCCGCCATGGCCGATTCCTCGCCTCAGTCCCTTCCCACGACGATGTCGCTTTTCCGCCAGTTTTGTCGGTGGACAGGTGTAAGTCTGGAACCGTGCACGACGACTTCGAACGCTGCTACCGCGCCGTCCAGTCCAAGGACGCGCGGTTTGACGGCTGGTTCGTCACCGCGGTGCTGACCACCCGCATCTACTGCCGGCCCAGCTGTCCGGTGCGGCCACCGTTCGCCCGTAACGTGCGGTTCTACCCGACCGCGGCCGCCGCTCAGCGGGCCGGTTTTCGAGCCTGCAAGCGGTGCCGCCCCGACGCAAGCCCGGGATCCCCGGAATGGAATGTGCGCGGCGACGTCGTGGCGCGAACGATGCGCCTGATCGCCGACGGGACCGTGGATCGTGAAGGTGTCGGTGGCCTGGCCGCCCGCCTCGGTTACACGACCCGGCAGCTGGAGCGGCTGTTACAGGCCGAAGTCGGCGCCGGCCCACTCGCACTGGCCCGCGCGCAACGGGCACAGACCGCCCGGGTGTTGATTGAGACCACGGATCTGCCATTCGGCGACGTCGCATTCGCCGCCGGCTTTGCCAGCATCCGCCAGTTCAACGACACCGTTCGCTCGGTATTCGAGAACACGCCGAGCGCGCTGCGCCAATGCGCGGCGACACGTTCCGCATCGGCCCCGAATTCACCTGGCACCGTGTGTCTTCGACTCCCGGTGCGCACGCCGTTCGCCTATGCCGGCGTGTTCGGTCACCTGGCGGCGGGCACGGTGCCCGGTTGCGAGGAGGTCCGCGACGGCGCGTACCGGCGCAGCCTGCGCCTCCCGTTCGGCAACGCGATCGTCAGCCTGACCCCCGCTGTCGATCACGTCCGGTGTGTGCTCGTGCTCGACGACTTCCGTGATCTGACAACGGCTATCGCGCGCTGCCGTCGGCTGCTGGACCTCGATGCCGATCCGGAAGCGGTCGACGAGGCGCTGGGTGGGGACGCGGAGTTCTGCGCCGTCGTGGCCAAGGCGCCGGGGCAGCGAATTCCCCGCACCGTCGATGAAGCCGAACTCGCGGTGCGCGCGGTGCTGGGCCAGCAGGTGTCCACCAAGGCAGCGAGCACCCACGCCGGCCGCCTGGTCGCCGCCTATGGGCAGCCGATCAACGATCCCGACGGAACTCTGACGCACACCTTCCCGTCCGTTGAGCAGCTCGCGGTCATCGACCCCATCCATTTGGCGGTACCCAAGTCCCGGCAACGGACGCTGAGCGCTCTGGTCGCCGGCCTCGCCGACGGCAGTGTCGTGCTGAGCGCCGGCTGCGACTGGGAAAGTGCCCGAATGCAATTACTCGCCTTGCCCGGCGTGGGCCCCTGGACCGCGGAGGTGATCGCAATGCGCGGCCTTGGCGATCCCGACGCGTTCCCCGCCACCGATCTGGGCCTGCGCCTAGCCGCCGAACAGCTGGGCTTCCCGTCCGACGAGCGCTCTCTCATCGCGCGCAGTGCGCAGTGGCGGCCTTGGCGTTCCTACGCCACCCAATACCTTTGGACCACCCTCGAGCATCCGGTAAACCATTGGCCGCCACAGGAGGTCGCATGACCGAGTACCGCACCATCGACAGCCCGATCGGGCTGCTGACCCTGGCCGGTCACGGCTCGGTGCTGACGAATCTCCGAATGGTCGACCAGACCTACGAACCGAGCCGCACCGGTTGGTCGCCGAACCCGCGGGCGTTCGGCGAAGCCGTCGAACAACTCGGCGCGTATTTCGCCGGCGAGCTGACGGATTTCGATGTCGAGCTCGACCTGGGAGGCACCGAATTTCAGCGCCGAGTATGGCGGGCGCTGCTGACCATTCCGTACGGCGAAACCCGCTCGTACGGCGAAATCGCCGAGCAGATCGCAGCGCCGGGCGCCGCCCGCGCCGTCGGGTGGGCCAACGGCCACAACCCGATCGCGATCGTCGTTCCCTGCCATCGCGTCATCGGGGCCAATGGAAGTCTCACCGGCTTCGGCGGTGGGCTCGGCCGAAAGCGCACATTGCTCGAGTTGGAAAAACAACGGGAGAATTTGACACTATTCGATTAATTGCAAATGCAAAAACACCCCCGTTGCCGGGGGTGTTTTTGTGTATGTTCGGCGGTGTCCTACTTTTCCACCCGTATGGGCAGTATCATCGGCGCTGACAGGCTTAGCTTCCGGGTTCGGAATGGGACCGGGCGTTTCCCTGTCGCTGTGGCCGCCGTAACTCTATTTAAATTTGTTTGGTGGGGGGTGTGGCATTCCGCGGCATTACTGCCGTGAATTGGACTGTGGTTGCGATTGTGTGTTGGTAAGTTTTCGGCCGGTTAGTGCCAGTTCCCTGCACCCATTACTGGGCTTCCAGGTCTGGCCTATCGAACCCGTAGTCTGCGGGGGGCCTTATCCCTCTAAAAGGGTGAGAAACCTGATCTTGGAGAAGGTTTCCCGCTTAGATGCTTTCAGCGGTTATCCTGTCCGAACGTGGCTATCCAGCCGTGCCCCTGGTGGGACAACTGGTATACCAGAGGTTCGTCCGTCCCGGTCCTCTCGTACTAGGGACAGGTTTCCTCAAGTTTCTGACGCGCGCGGCGGATAGAGACCGAACTGTCTCACGACGTTCTAAACCCAGCTCGCGTGCCGCTTTAATGGGCGAACAGCCCAACCCTTGGGACCTGCTCCAGCCCCAGGATGCGACGAGCCGACATCGAGGTGCCAAACCATCCCGTCGATATGGACTCTTGGGGAAGATCAGCCTGTTATCCCCGGGGTACCTTTTATCCGTTGAGCGACACCCCTTCCACTCAGAGGTGCCGGATCACTAGTCCCGACTTTCGTCCCTGCTTGACTTGTAAGTCTCGCAGTCAAGCTCCCTTGTGCACTTACACTCAACACCTGATTGCCGTCCAGGTTGAGGGAACCTTTGGGCGCCTCCGTTACATTTTAGGAGGCAACCGCCCCAGTTAAACTACCCGCCAGGCACTGTCCGTGAACCCGATAAGGGTTCGACGTTAGGTGTCCAATACGATCAGAGTGGTATTTCAACAACGACTCCATACAAACTGGCGTCTGTACTTCACAGTCTCCCACCTATCCTACACAAACCGTACCGAACACCAATACCAAGTTGTAGTGAAGGTCCCGGGGTCTTTTCGTCCTGCCGCGCGTAACGAGCATCTTTACTCGTAGTGCAATTTCGCCGAGTCTATGGTTGAGACAGTTGGGAAGTCGTTACGCCATTCGTGCAGGTCGGAACTTACCCGACAAGGAATTTCGCTACCTTAGGATGGTTATAGTTACCACCGCCGTTTACTGGGGCTTAAATTCTCCGCTTCACCTTACGGTTAACGGGTCCTCTTAACCTTCCAGCACCGGGCAGGCGTCAGTCCGTATACATCGTCTTGCGACTTCGCACGGACCTGTGTTTTTAGTAAACAGTCGCTACCCACTGGTTTCTGCGGCCGAATCCCGCTCCCACCGCAAGGGTGTTCACGGTATTCCGGCCCCCCTTCTCCCGAAGTTACGGGGGCATTTTGCCGAGTTCCTTAACCATAGTTATCTCGTACGCCTTGGTATTCTCTACCTGACCACCTGTGTTGGTTTGGGGTACGGGCCGTGTATGTGCTCGCTAGAGGCTTTTCTTGGCAGCAGAGGATCACCGAATTCGCCTCAATCGGCTATGCATCACCTCTCGGGATTAATGAGCGACGGATTTACCTATCGCTCTCCCTACAGGCTTGCCCCAGTATTACCACTGACTGGTACGGCTACCTTCCTGCGTCACCCCATCGCTTGACTACTACCAGCGAAGGTCCCACGCAGCCCCGAAACTCCATACCCCCGAAGGGGAATGGTCGATCCGGTTTTGGGTGGTTAGTACCGCTGATTCATCAGGGACGCCTATACACGGGTACGGGAATATCAACCCGTTGTCCATCGACTACGCCTGTCGGCCTCGCCTTAGGTCCCGACTCACCCTGGGCGGACTGGCCTGGCCCAGGAACCCTTGGTCTTACGGCGGGCAAGGTTCTCACTTGCCTTATCGCTACTCATGCCTGCATTCTCACTCCCCCATCCTCCACCACCGGTCACCCGATGGCTTCGCTGAATGAGGGACGCTCCCCTACCCACATTCACCGTACGGTGAATGTGCCGCGGCTTCGGCGGTGTGCTTGAGCCCCGCTACATTATCGGCGCATAATCACTTGACCAGTGAGCTATTACGCACTCTTTCAAGGGTGGCTGCTTCTAAGCCAACCTCCTGGTTGTCTCTGCGACTACACATCCTTTTCCACTTAGCACACGCTTAGGGGCCTTAGCCGGCGATCTGGGCTGTTTCCCTTTCGACGTACGGAGCTTATCCCCCGCCGTCTCACTGCCACGCTTTACACCACGGCATTCGGAGTTTGGCTGACGTCAGTAACCTAGTAGGGCCCATCGGCCATCCAGTAGCTCTACCTCCGTGGTGAACCACGCAACGCTGCACCTAAATGCATTTCGGGGAGAACCAGCTATCACGGAGTTTGATTGGCCTTTCACCCCTACCCACAGCTCATCCCCTCAGTCTTCAACCTAAGTGGGTTCGGGCCTCCACGCGGTCTTACCCGCGCTTCACCCTGGCCATGGGTAGATCACTCCGCTTCGGGTCCAGAACACGCCACTACACCCCAAAGGGGATGCGCCCTATTCAGACTCGCTTTCGCTGCGGCTACCCCGCACGGGTTAACCTCGCGACGTGTCCCTGACTCGCAGGCTCATTCTTCAAAAGGCACGCCATCACCCCACGAAGAGGCTTTGACGGATTGTAGGCACACGGTTTCAGGTACTATTTCACTCCCCTCCCGGGGTACTTTTCACCATTCCCTCACGGTACTAATCCGCTATCGGTCATCGAGAAGTATTTAGGCTTACCGGGTGGTCCCGGCAGATTCACAGCAGATTCCACGGGCCCGCTGCTACTCGGGAGTTGATACAAGGTAGGTGACGGGTTTTCGCGTACCGGGCTCTCACCGTCTACGGCAGGCCATCCCAGGCCATTTCTGCTAACCACGACACTTTCTGACTACCCCTCAGCCAGGTAGAGCTGAGACATATCAATCCCACAACACCGCGCACACAACCCCTACCCGGTTATACATGCGTGCGGTTTAGCCTGTTCCGCGTTCGCTCGCCACTACTGACGGAATCACAATTGTTTTCTTCTCCTACGGGTACTGAGATGTTTCACTTCCCCGCGTTACCTCCCGCACCCTATATATTCAGATACGGGTAACACGACATCACTCGTGCTGGGTTTCCCCATTCGGAAATCCTCGGATCAATGCTCGGTTGACAGCTCCCCGAGGCATATCGCAGCCTCCCACGTCCTTCATCGGCTCTCGATGCCAAGGCATCCACCATGCGCCCTTAAACACTTACTTACACACAAAAACCAAAGAAGAAATTACACATTTCGATGAACACGCCGGCCACGAAGGACCACGCGTTCATCTAGATGCTCGCAACCACTATCCAATACTCAAACACCACACCCCACCACCAAGATGGAGGGACTCCACACGGTTCGACCGAGTGTTGTCTCAGGGCCCAATAGTGTGTCTGGCAATTATTTGCTGTTGTGCACCCGGTTTTCGTCCACTACAGACGAGAACCCCTCACGGCTCGCACTCCACCAATTGAAGTGCTTTTCGTGGTGCTCCTTAGAAAGGAGGTGATCCAGCCGCACCTTCCGGTACGGCTACCTTGTTACGACTTCGTCCCAATCGCCGATCCCACCTTCGACAGCTCCCTCCAAAAGGTTAGGCCACTGGCTTCGGGTGTTACCGACTTTCATGACGTGACGGGCGGTGTGTACAAGGCCCGGGAACGTATTCACCGCAGCGTTGCTGATCTGCGATTACTAGCGACTCCGACTTCATGGGGTCGAGTTGCAGACCCCAATCCGAACTGAGACCGGCTTTAAAAGGATTCGCTTAACCTTGCGGCATCGCAGCCCTTTGTACCGGCCATTGTAGCATGTGTGAAGCCCTGGACATAAGGGGCATGATGACTTGACGTCATCCCCACCTTCCTCCGAGTTGACCCCGGCAGTCTCTCACGAGTCCCCGGCATTACCCGCTGGCAACATGAGACAAGGGTTGCGCTCGTTGCGGGACTTAACCCAACATCTCACGACACGAGCTGACGACAGCCATGCACCACCTGCACACAGGCCACAAGGGAACGCCTATCTCTAGACGCGTCCTGTGCATGTCAAACCCAGGTAAGGTTCTTCGCGTTGCATCGAATTAATCCACATGCTCCGCCGCTTGTGCGGGCCCCCGTCAATTCCTTTGAGTTTTAGCCTTGCGGCCGTACTCCCCAGGCGGGGTACTTAATGCGTTAGCTACGGCACGGATCCCAAGGAAGGAAACCCACACCTAGTACCCACCGTTTACGGCGTGGACTACCAGGGTATCTAATCCTGTTCGCTCCCCACGCTTTCGCTCCTCAGCGTCAGTTACTGCCCAGAGACCCGCCTTCGCCACCGGTGTTCCTCCTGATATCTGCGCATTCCACCGCTACACCAGGAATTCCAGTCTCCCCTGCAGTACTCTAGTCTGCCCGTATCGCCCGCACGCTCACAGTTAAGCCGTGAGATTTCACGAACAACGCGACAAACCACCTACGAGCTCTTTACGCCCAGTAATTCCGGACAACGCTCGCACCCTACGTATTACCGCGGCTGCTGGCACGTAGTTGGCCGGTGCTTCTTCTCCACCTACCGTCAATCCGAGAAAACCCGAACCTTCGTCGATGGTGAAAGAGGTTTACAACCCGAAGGCCGTCATCCCCCACGCGGCGTCGCTGCATCAGGCTTGCGCCCATTGTGCAATATTCCCCACTGCTGCCTCCCGTAGGAGTCTGGGCCGTATCTCAGTCCCAGTGTGGCCGGACACCCTCTCAGGCCGGCTACCCGTCGTCGCCTTGGTAGGCCGTCACCCCACCAACAAGCTGATAGGCCGCGGGCCCATCCCACACCGCAAAAGCTTTCCACCAAAAGACATGCGTCTAAAGGTCCTATCCGGTATTAGACCCAGTTTCCCAGGCTTATCCCGAAGTGCAGGGCAGATTGCCCACGTGTTACTCACCCGTTCGCCACTCGAGTACCTCCGAAGAGGCCTTTCCGTTCGACTTGCATGTGTTAAGCACGCCGCCAGCGTTCGTCCTGAGCCAGGATCAAACTCTCCAAACAAAAACTCCTCGCAGGACGAGGTGAATTCAAATCAGAGAAAATCTGACCTAACAAAAAGACACCAAAAACTGGCATCAAAATACGGCCATACCGACACACGGGGAGTGTTTAGGTATGGCCAAAAAACAACAACAAATAAAAAGACCAAACACACTATTGAGTTCTCAAACAACACTTGTTTCGCCCGTTTTGGGGCAACCCTGCCAGCTTAATACAGATCCGGCAGGTAAGTCAACTCCCAATTTTGATCTTCTAGAGACCGTCTCAGGAGCAGCCGTGCCAGGTTAGTACCAATCCAGCGAGGGAGTCAAGGGCCCCGCTCTCGTCCACCTTCGCGTTGGTGACCGCGCTTGTGGGGCACTGACTTTGGTTACTGTACCCGCTCGATCTCCGCTCCCAAAATCGCCAGGTTTTCCACGAACAACGGGTAGCCGCGATCGATGTGGAAGACGTCGTGGACCTCGGTGTCTCCGTCGGCGACAAGTCCGGCCAACACCAGGCCGGCGCCGGCCCGAATGTCCGAACACCACACCGGTGCGCTCGACAATTGCGGCAACCCCCGAACGACGGCGTGATGCCCGTCGGTTCGGGCGTCGGCGCCAAGGCGGATCATTTCTTCGACGAATCGAAAGCGCGCCTCGAATACGTTCTCGGTGATCATCGACGTGCCGTCGGCGATCGAAGCCAGCGCGATCGCCATCGGCTGCAGGTCCGTCGGGAATCCGGGGAACGGCAGGGTCGCCACGTTCACGGCCTTCGGTCGTTCGTATTGCGCCACCCGGAAGCTGTCGTCGGTTTGGGTGACGGTGGCGCCGGCGTCGTGCAGCTTGTGCAGCACCACCTGCAGGTGCGCCGGGTCAATGCCCGTCACCGTGATGTCTCCGCGGGTTATCGCAGCGGCGATCCCCCAGGTGGCGGCGACGATGCGATCCCCGATGACTCGGTGCTCGGTCGGGTGCAGCTTGGGGACGCCGGTGATGGTCATCGTCGGCGAACCCGCGCCCTCGATCTGCGCGCCCATCTGGTTCAGCATCGTGCACAGATCCACGACGTCGGGCTCGCGCGCCGCGTTGTGGATGGTGGTCACGCCCTCGGCCACGACCGCGGCCATCAGGATGTTCTCGGTGGCTCCCACCGAGGGGAACTCCAGCTGAATCTCCGCGCCGCGCAACGTATCGGCTTGGGCCACCACGCATCCGTGCTCGATGTTGCACTGCGCACCGAGTTGGCGCAGTCCGGCCTGATGCATATCGAGCGGGCGCGATCCGATCGCGTCGCCGCCCGGCAGCGCGACACGGGCGCGCTTGCATCGCCCGACCAGCGGTCCCAGCACACACACCGACGCGCGGAACTGTCGCACCGCGGCGAAGTCGGCGTCGTACTTCGGCTCATCCGGAGAGGTGATTCGTGCGACGTCGCCGTCCAGTTCGACGGTCGCACCCAGGCCGCGCAGCACCTCCGCCATCAGCGGCACGTCCAGGATGTCGGGGCAGTTGGTGATCGTGCTGGTGCCTTCGGCCAACAGCGTCGCGGCCATCAGCTTGAGCACGCTGTTCTTTGCGCCCCCTACAGCGACTTCGCCTGACAAGCGGTTGCCGCCGGTCACCACGAATCGCTCAGCCACCCGCGTCAGTCTAGTGAAGCGGTATCGGCTTGTCAGTCGGCCAACCCACACCCGAGTACGGTTTGCTCATGGCTGTACACCTGACTCGCATCTACACACGAACCGGCGATGACGGCACCACGGGATTGAGTGATTTCTCGCGTGTCTCCAAGAACGACCCTCGCCTGGTGGCGTATGCCGATTGTGACGAAGCCAACTCGGCGATCGGCGTCGCCGTCGCCGTGGGTCAGCCGGACGAGACGCTCACGGGTGTGTTGCGGCAGATCCAGAACGATTTGTTCGATGCCGGCGCGGATCTGTCGACTCCCGTGGTCGAAAACCCCGAATATCCGCCGCTGCGGGTCACCCAGCCCTACATCGATCGGCTCGAAAAGTGGTGTGACACATATAACGAGCCGCTGCCGAAACTGAATTCGTTTGTGCTGCCCGGTGGTTCGCCGTTTTCGGCGTTGCTGCACGTCGCACGCACCGTGGTACGTCGAGCCGAGCGGTCGGCGTGGGCTGCCATCGACGCCGCGCCGGGACAGGTCAACGTCCTGCCGGCGAAATATCTGAACCGCCTGTCGGATCTGCTGTTCATCCTGTCGCGGGTGGCCAACCCCGACGGTGACGTGCTGTGGAAACCCGGCGGCGAGAACGCCGGCACGTAGTCAGCCGGCAGTCCTGCTCGACTACAGGCTGCGGCGACGGGAGCGGGGTGACGGACGCGATTCCAGCCAGGACAGGAACGCGGTCAACGCGCCCTTGTCGAAGGCGATCTCGTAGCCAGTCCTGCGGTCCTGGGTCGTGTCGCGCAGCTCGATGACGACGATCTCGTCGGTCATGATGTCGAACTCATCGCCGCGCGGCGCGCGCCGGGACACGATCTCCACGCCGCGCCGGCTCAGCCGCCGGTCCGGCCACAGTCGCAGGCTGGAGAGCCGGTAGAACGCGGCTTCACCACCGCGGTAACGGATTACGCCGTGCCGCCAGCCGTGGCCTCCGACCGCGGGAATGTCTCGCATGATCCCGGCCGTGCCGCCCTGACGCAGCTTCCACAGCCGATAACTCAGCCCGATGACGGCGCTCGCCAGCACGACGACGAGCACGACCATGCCGACCATGGGCGCGCTCATCGGCGGTTAGTCGATCGCGCCGACGGCGCGCAATCTCGCGCGCCCTCTGGCGGCGATACGCGGATCGTCAGACTCAGCAGCCTCTCTGGCGGCGCTCTCGTCGATCTCCGACTCGAACTCGGCGGATTCGGCGAGGATCGTCACCGATTCCTCGGTGACGGACAGGAATCCGCCGTCGACCGCGATCCGCAGATCGTCTTCGCCCTCTCGTTCGACGCGCACCATTGCGTCGTCGACCAACTGCCCCACCAGCGGGATGTGCCGCGGCATGATGCCGATCTCACCGACGGTGGTGCGGGTGAACAGAAACGTTGCTTCACCCGACCAGATCTTGCGGTCGACGGCGACTATCTCAACGTTCAATTCAGCCATGCCAAGAGCCTTTCAGGGCCTTTTCGCTCACGCCTCAGGATTCCAGTTTGGCGCCAAAACCTTCGGCCTTCTTCGCCAGGTCGTCGAGGCCACCGATCAAGAAGAACGCCTGCTCCGGGATGTGGTCGAAATCGCCCTTGGTCAGGCGGTCGAACGCCTCGATGGTCTCCTTCAGCGGCACCGTCGACCCAGGCTGACCGGTGAACTGCTCGGCCGCCATCATGTTCTGCGACAGGAACCGCTCGATCCGTCGTGCGCGCTGAACCAGCTGCTTGTCCTCTTCGGACAACTCGTCGATACCGAGGATCGCGATGATGTCCTGCAGGTCCTTGTACCGCTGCAAGATTCGGATGACTTCCTGCGCCACCCGGTAGTGCTCGTCACCGACGACGCTCGGGTCGAGGATGGTCGAGCTTGATGCCAGCGGGTCCACCGCGGGGAAGATGCCCTTGGAGAACACCGAACGCGACAGCTCGGTGGTGGCGTCGAGGTGGGCGAACGTCGTCGCCGGCGCCGGGTCGGTGTAGTCGTCGGCGGGCACGTACACGGCCTGCATGGAGGTAATTGATTTGCCTCGCGTCGAGGTGATGCGCTCCTGCAGCTCGCCCATCTCGTCGGCCAGGGTGGGCTGGTAACCGACGGCCGACGGCATACGACCGAGCAGGGTCGACACTTCGGATCCGGCCTGGGTGAACCGGAAGATGTTGTCGATGAACAGCAGCACGTCCTGGCCGGCCTCGTCACGGAACCACTCGGCCATGGTCAGTGCGGACAGGGCCACCCGCATACGGGTGCCGGGCGGCTCGTCCATCTGACCGAAGACCAGCGCGGTGTCCTTGAGCACGTCGGCTTCCTTGAGCTCGACCCACAGGTCGTTGCCCTCGCGGGTGCGCTCACCGACGCCAGCGAAAACCGAAGTGCCACCGAAGTTTCGGGCAATACGGTTGATCATCTCCTGGATCAGCACCGTCTTGCCGACGCCGGCACCGCCGAACAGCGCGATCTTGCCACCACGCACGTACGGAGTGAGCAGGTCGACAACCTTCAGACCCGTCTCGAGCATCTCGGTGCGGGGCTCGAGCTCCTCGAACGGCGGCGGCTTGCGGTGAATCGACCAGTGCTCGAACTCTTCTCCGTAACCGGGCTTGTCCAGGCAGTCACCCAGCGCGTTGAAGACGTGGCCCTTGACCTCTTGGCCGACCGGCACCGAGATCGGCTTGCCACTGTCCGTCACCTCGACCCCCCGCACCAGACCGTCGGTGGGCTGCATCGAGATGGTGCGCACGAGGTTGTCGCCGAGGTGTTGCGCGACCTCCAGCGTCAGGGTCTTCTTGAGTTCCTCGAACGTGATCTCGGCGTTGAGCGCGTTGAACAACTCCGGCACGGACCCGCGCGGGAACTCGATGTCGACCACCGGGCCAGTGATTCGCACCACGCGGCCGCTGGTCTCGGAGTTGGTGGTCTTTTCGTCAGTAGCAGTCATTTTCTTCTTCCTCGTGTGCTACTTAGCGTCGGCCAGCGCGTTTGCGCCGCCGACGATTTCGCTGATCTCTTGGGTGATCTGAGCCTGCCGCTCGCGGTTCGCCATCAGCGTGAGCTCTTTGATCAGGTCGTCCGCGTTGTCGGTCGCCGACTTCATCGCTCGCTGCCGCGACGCGAGCTCCGATGCCGCCGATTCGAGTAGCGCCGCGTAAACCCGGGTGGTCACGTACCGCGGCAGTAGCGCCTCGAAAAGCGTTGTCGCGTCGGGCTCGAACGAGTACAAGGTGTGGAGTTCGTCGGTGTCCTCGACGTATTCCACCACCAGCGGCGCGATGCGGTGGGCAACCGCGGCCTGCGACATCATCGACTTGAACTCCGAGTAGACGATGTGCAGCTCGTCGACGCCCTGGCCGTCCTGCGACTCGTCGTCACCCGTGCCGGCCATGAAGGTGTCGACCAAGGTGGACGCGATCTCCGCCGCGCTTTCGTATGAGGGTTGCTCGGAGAAGCCCGTCCACGACTCCGTGATGTCCCAGTTGCGGAACTTGAAGTAGTTCAGCGCCTTTCGGCCTACCGTGTAGACAACCGGCGTCTTGCCTTCCTGCCTCAGCAGGGAGAACAGCTCCTCGGAGCGACGGAAGATGCTCGAGTTGTACGCGCCGCACAAACCACGGTCCGAGGACACCACCAGGACGCCGGCCCGCTTCGGCTCGTCTCGTTCGACCAGCAAGGGGTGGTCCAACGCGGCTTCCGAGGAGAGCGTGGTCAGCATCGAGGTGATCTGGAACGCGTATGGTCGTGCGGATTCCAACCGGGCCTGCGCCTTGCCGATGCGCGAGGTCGCGATCATCTCCTGAGCCTTGGTGATCTTCTTGATCGACCCGGCCGAACGAATCCGGCCGCGTAATTCGCGAAGTGTGGCAGCCATCCGTCGCTACTTCTTGTCCTTGCCGGAGGCCTTGGAATCCTTGGATTCCTTCTTGTCCTTCGGCTTGTCCTTCTTGACCTGTACGGACTCCTTCTCCAAGTCCCCTTCGTCCAGGGCCTCGACGTGCTCGTCGGGCACGACCGATCCACCGCCGGTGGCCGCGAAGCCCTTCTTGAAGTTGTTGATGATCTCGATGAGCTGGTTCTCGCCCTCTTCCGAAAGCTTTCCGCTGTCGCGCACACCGGTCAGGAACTTCTCTTCCGAGGCCCGCATGTGGTCCAGCAGCTCGGTCTCGAAACGCCGGACGTCCTCGACGGGCACCGAGTCCAGATGACCGCCGGTGCCCAGGAAGATCGAAACCACCTGCTCCTCAACCGGCATGGGCTGGTACTGCGGCTGCTTGAGCAGTTCGACCAGGCGTTCACCGCGCTCCAGCTGGGCCTTGGACGTCGCGTCCAGGTCCGAGGCGAAGGCGGCGAACGACTCCAGTTCGCGGTACTGCGACAGGTCCAGTCGCAGCGAGCCGGCGACTTCCTTCATGGCCTTGATCTGTGCCGCACCACCCACGCGGGAGACCGACACACCGACGTTGATGGCGGGCCGCACACCCTGGTTGAACAGGTCGGACTCCAGGAAGCACTGCCCGTCGGTGATGGAGATGACGTTGGTCGGGATGTAGGCGGAGATGTCGTTGGCCTTGGTCTCGATGATCGGAAGGCCGGTCAGCGAGCCACCACCGAGTTCGTCGGACAGCTTCGCGCAGCGCTCCAACAGCCGCGAGTGCAGGTAGAACACGTCACCCGGGTACGCCTCGCGACCCGGCGGACGGCGCAGCAGGAGAGAGATCGCCCGGTACGCCTCAGCCTGCTTGCTCAGGTCGTCGAAGACGATCAGCACGTGCTTGCCGTCGTACATCCAGTGCTGTGCGATCGCCGAACCCGTGTACGGCGCAAGCCATTTGAAGCCGGCGGAGTCGGATGCCGGCGCCGCGACGATGGTGGTGTAATCCATCGCGCCGCCCTCTTCCAGCGCGCGCCGGACGGAGGCGATCGTGGTGCCCTTCTGGCCGATCGCCACGTACACGCAGCGCACCTGCTTGCGCTCGTCGCCGCTCTCCCAGTTCTCCCGCTGGTTCAGGATGGTGTCCACGCACACCGCGGTCTTACCTGTCTTGCGGTCGCCGATGATCAGCTGCCGCTGGCCACGACCGATCGGGGTCATGGCGTCGATGGCCTTGATACCGGTCTGCAGCGGCTCGCTCACGCTCTGCCGCTGCACCACCGACGGCGCCTGGATCTCCAGCGCGCGACGAATATCGGTGTCGATGTCGCCGCGGCCGTCGATCGGCTGGCCGAGCGGATTGACGACGCGCCCCAGGAACCCATCGCCGACGGGGACCGACAGGACTTCGCCGGTGCGCTTGACTTGCTGACCCTCTTCGATCTTCTCGAAGTCACCCAGGATCACCGCACCGACGCTGTGCTCGTCGAGGTTGAGCGCGACGCCGAGGACCCCGCCGGGGAACTCGAGCAGCTCCTGGGTCATGACCGAGGGCAGACCTTCGACGTGCGCGATGCCGTCCCCAGCGTCGACGACGGTACCGACCTCTTCCCGGGAGGTGTCGGACGTAAAAGAGCCTACGTACTCCTCGATGGCGCTCTGGATGTCATCAGCGGAGATTGTCAACTCGGCCATGGCTTTTCGTCTTCCTACTTGATCTTGGTTCGCGTGCGATTGTGATGAATGGTTGGTGTCAGTCGGGCAATTGAGCCTCGGCCGCGGCAAGGCGAGAAGCGAGTGTCCCGTCGATCACTTCATCGGCCACGGAGATGAGCAGGCCGCCCAGTAGTTCGGCATCGATCTGCAGCTGCACCGCCACCGCGTGACCGTATATGCGGCCGAGCACGTCGGTGAGACGAGACCGCTGGCCGTCGCTGAGTTCGGCCGCCGCACTGACCGCGGCGACGATCTCGCCGCGGCGCGCCACGGCGACTTCCGTCAGGAACTGAACGGCGTCCTGGGCCGGTTGACCTCTGAGCAGTTCGACCGTCTGGGTCAGGAGCGCAGCCACGATCGGGTGGACCTTGCCGCTTGCACTGTCAAGCACCTTGCGCAACAACGCGACTCGGCCTTCGACCGGAACGGCGTAGTCGCTTAGCAGGATGGAAAGCTGCGGCTGCGCGTCGAGGATGCGGGAGAACAGGAACAGCTGTTCTTCGACCTCGTCGACTTTGTCCTCGCGTTCGGCGACTTCGAGCAACGCCTGCCGCGACACGTGTTCGATGGCGTCGATCAGGTCGGAGTTGGCCGACCACCGTTCCGAGACCGCCGAGCGCAGCACCTCGAGCGTGGCGTCACCGACCTTGCCGGAGACCAGCCGCTCGATCAGCCGGACCCGGGGCGCCGCGTCCTCGGCCGGGACGGTCAGATACCTCGTGACCACGATCTCACGATCCAGCATCTGGGCCACATCTACCAGCTCACTGGAAAGAGCCAAAAGGCCCTTGTTGTCAAGGTCTTTGGCTATCGTACTGAACTTGTCCAAAAGGTTACCCAGTGCGACGCGACTCGACGAGCGCATCTTGGTCATCAACGGGTACTGCACGTCGGCCGACGCGGGCGCCATCTCGTCGAGCTCGTCGAGGAACCGGTCGACGGTGGCCGACTGCTGTGCGGAGTCGGCGACGTAGTTGCGCACCAGCTCCCCCGCCTGACGCACCGCTTCGTGGCCGAGTTCCAGACGCAGCTGTCGACTCAGTTGGGTAAGCAAGAGGTCGACCTGGCGGCTGCCCTGTACGTTGATGCGTTCGGACTCGACATCCGCCTGGGCCCGCATCTGCTCGACGATGCGACGCGCGTCAGTCTGAGCCTCCTCGACGATCCGTTCGCCCTCCGTCTTCGCGGCTTCCACGGCTTTGCTGTGCGCCGTGGTCGACTCGGTCAGCCGAGCACTCGCCGTCGCAGCATCTTTCAGCAGCTGGCGCACGGCGTCTTGCCGCGCGGCCATCAGCCGACGCACTGGCGGCACCACATAACGCACCACCAGGAACACGATGGCCGCAAAGCCCACCAACTGGCCGATGAAAGTCGACATACGTAATTACCGTCCGGATGTCTTGGTTGCGGATGAGGTCGCGGCGGCGGGGGCGACGTCGACGCCGAGGATTCGACTGGCCAACGTCGCTGACATGGACGCCACGTTGGCACGCAGATCCAGTTCCACGGCGTCCCTCTCCCGCTTCAATTGCTCGGATGCCATTTGCAACGTCGACATCACCTGTTGTTCGGCACGGGCGCGCGCGTCTTCGACCACCTTACGACCTTCGGCGCGGGCGTTGTCACGCAACGATGACGCCTGAACCCGCGCCTCGGTCAGCGCTTCTTCGTAGTCGGCCTTGGCCGCGTCGAACTGCTCGGCCGCCTTCTTGTTGTCGGCAGCCGTCTTGGCGACCATGGCGTCGCGCTCATGCAACACTTTCATGATCGGCGGCACAACGAATGTGCCGATGACGGCTAGCACGATCAGGAAGATGGCCAGCACGAAGAAGAAGGTGCCGTTGGGCACGAGGAAGTTGTTGCCTCCCTCGGCCACGACCTGGCTGGATGCCAGAATGCTCAGGTTCGCGTCACCCATTGCAGCGAATTACTTGACCGGGGTAGCGAAGACGAACAACGCCATGAATGCGAGGTTGATGAAGTAGGCCGCCTCGACCAGACCGACCGTGATGAAGAACGGCGTGAACAGCCGGCCCTGCGCCTCGGGTTGCCGGGCGATACCCGAAACCAGCGCATTACCGGCGATACCGTCACCGATGCCGGCGCCGATCGCGCCGCCACCCATGATCAGGCCACCGCCGATGAGAGCGGCGGCAGCGATTTGAGGGTCCAGGGCTGCCATTCTTTTCCTCCTTGATATCTGGTAGGGGTCTACCAGGCCTTTGTAATGGTGCGTGGGACAGAACACTTCGTGGCGGTCTCAGTCATGGTGATCCTCGATCTCCATGGCTTGGCTGAAGTACAAGATGGTCAGGATCGAGAAGATGAACGCCTGGATCGCGCCGACGAACAGGTCGAAGGCCTTCCAGATCGCGTTCGGCGCCCACATGATGTACGGCGGGAACATCGCGATCAGCGCGACCAGGATGCCGCCGGCGAAGATATTGCCGAAAAGTCGGAGCGACAACGAGATCGGCTTCGCGAGCTCCTCGACGAGGTTGATCGGCGCCAAGAACGCCACATGGCCCTTGAGCACGGCGAGCGGATGCCCGATTATGCCGCGGCGCCAGATGCCGGCCACGTGATAGCAGACGAAGACGAAAAGGGCCAGCGCCAGAACGTAATTGATGTCCGCCGCCGCCGACTTCAGCAGTTCGGTGGTGTGTCCCGACTTGTCGGTGTACTGCAGCGGAAGCACTGACAACCAGTTGGAGATCAGGATGAACACGAAAATGGTCACGGCCAGTGGCAGCACGAACGGGGCGATCCGCATGCCGATGGCGCTCTCAATCTGTCCGCGCATCTGTTCGGTGATCGCCTCCCAGAACAACTGAACGCCACTGGGCACGCCCTTGGAGGTGATCTTCGCGCGTAGGAAGAAGGCCAGCGCCAACACGATCACCGCAGCGATCCCGGTCGACAAAATCGTGTCGGTGTTGACGGTCATGCCGAGCCACTTGGCTTGGGTGTGATCGCCAACCTCGATCGCCGCGGCCAGGAACGTCGTCTCAGGCATCGGTGGGGTTCCTTCCTTCCGTTCCTTCCGATCCTTCGATCACGCCGCCCTCGGCACCGTCCGAAGACTCCGCCCAGTCGCCGGCGCGCAGCTTCTTCCACACCGGAAGCGCTGTCGCGGCGACCAATAGGACCTGGAAAAGCGCCAATCCGAACACGACGCCCAGGCCGGCGGGCCGGAAGACGTAGGCGATGATCAGCCCGACGACGGTGATGATGGCCAGTCGTGACGCCGAGTTGACCGCCATCGACCTTTTCAGCGGGTGATCCTTGGCGGTAATCGCTTCAACCGAGCGACGCACCAACACCGCATTGAGCAAACCCAGGAGAAGCCCGACACCGAAGAAGACTCCGACCATCAGGTGGCCGGACAGTCCGGCGGCGAGCACCGCCACCGCAGTGATGGCAATGCTGATCGCCAAGAGCCGAACCGGACGGAAAGCAACAGAGGGAAACACCAACGGCGCGTCCTGCGCTGGTGTCGTCACTGCAGCACCTCAATCCCAGGTTGGTAAAACGGGAACCCCCCGACCGACTGATCGGTGGTCCGCCGAGCGTATCGCACGTCACAGTCGAATCACCCAACGGGTATCTCCCGGGGCCGGTCTTCAACCAGCCCGCTCGGATTAGCCTCCGATGGACCGGTAGCCTGCGCGGCTTTTTGGGGTTCTACCAGCACCGTACCACACCGCGGACCCCACTACTACTCCTCGTCGTAGTAGTCGTCCCCGCGGCGTAAGAGAGGGATCGCCGTCGCGATGCCGGCCACCACGATCGCACCCAGCATCACCGCAGCGGTATCGCGGGGACGGAAAAAGATTGTGCTCGCGGCGCCGAACGCGACGATCCCGACCCATAGATAGATCAGCAACACCACCCGCCGGTGCGAGTGACCGATCTGCAGCAACCGGTGATGCAGATGCATCTTGTCGGGGCTGAACGCGCTGCGGCCCGCGCGGGTGCGACGCACGATCGCCAGCAGCAAATCGAGCATCGGCACGAAGATGACCGCGGCCACCAGCAGGAACGGCGACAGCAGGACAAACACGTCGCGCGCGCCGTAGGCGTTCTGCGAGACCGGGCCCGCGGCCGTCGTCGCCGCGGCCGACAGCATCAGCCCGATCAGCATCGAGCCGGAGTCGCCCATGAAGATCTTGGCGCGGTGGAAGTTGTGCGGCAGAAAGCCCAGGCAGGCCCCGGCGAGCACCACCGAGATCACCGCCGGCGGATAGAACAGGACGTCACCGCCGTGGTCGCGCAGCAGCCCGACCGAGAACATGCAGATGGCCAGCGCGGTGATCAGTCCGAGCCCGGCGGCCAGGCCGTCGAGCCCGTCGACGAAGTTCATCGCGTTGACGACGGACACGGTCAGGGCGAGGGTCAGCAGGATCGATGAGGCCTGGTCGAGCACGATGGTGCCGACGCCACCGATCGGGATGTAGAGGACGCTCCACGCCACGCCCATGGTGACCAGCACGCTGGCCGCGGTGATCTGTCCGGCGAACTTGGTCAAGGCGTCGAGGCCCCACCGGTCGTCGATGAGGCCGATGCCCATGATGACCGCGCCGGCCACCAGGACGGCGGGCATGCCGGTGGAGTAGACGAACCCACGGGTGAGCGCCGGAAGTTGGGACGCCAGAAAGACGGCCGTGATGACGCCGAGGAACATCGCCAGCCCACCCATCCGAGGGGTCGGGGTGACGTGGACGTCGCGCTCGCGCGGATAGGCGACCGCCCCCAGGCGGGTCGCCAGCACCCGGACCGGCCCGGTCGCGAAGTATGTGATGATCGCTGCGGTCAACCCCACCAGCGCCAGCTCACGAAGCGGAACGCCGGCGCCGCGGCCGGCCAGCGCGAGCAACCCACCGGCAAGGTTGGTTACGTCGCTGGACATCACCGAGACCGTACTGGACAAACCTGGCACCCCGACAACCGCTCCAGTCAGGCCGGGGCGGTCAGGCTTTCGGGATCGACCGCGAGCACTTCCGCGATCCGCTCCGCGCTCACCGGGCCCGGCCGCAGAATCCGCGGCGTCGCACCGGTCAGGTCGACGATGGTCGAGGCAGCACCCTGATCGGCCGTGCCCGCCTCCAGGTAGACATCCACCAGATCGCCGAGCTGACTGCGCGCCTCGTTGGCGTCGACGGCCGCCGGGCGGCCGGAGATGTTGGCGCTGGACACCGCCAGGGGCCCGACCTCACGCAACAGTTCGATGGCAACGGGATGCAGCGGCATGCGCAACATCACCGTGCCGCGGGCGTCGCCGAGATCCCATTGCAACGACGGCGCCTGTCTGACCACGAGGCTCAACGCGCCCGGCCAGAAGGCGCGGATCAGGTCGCGGGCCCCGTCCGGCATGGTGTAGACGAGTCCCTCGATGGTGTGCCAGGAGCCGACCAGCACCCCCACCGGCATGTCGCGCCCCCGGCCCTTAGCCGACAGCAACGCCGAGACCGCGGCGCTGTTGAACGCGTCGGCGGCGATGCCGTAGACGGTGTCGGTGGGCATGACGACCAGCCGGCCGCCCTTGAGCGCTGCTGTCGCCGCAGCGACTCCCAGTGAGCGCTGACCGGGATCCGCACAGTCGAAGACCTCAGTCATGGGCGACGTCCCCTCCCCCGGCTGTCGACCTCCTGCGGGCCGTCACGAAACGCGGCCGGCCGGTCAGGTCCGCCCGGGCCTGGACATCGTCGAATGCTGCTGTGCGATCGAATAATTCCACCGTCTGCGCCGAGGTGGTGTCGTCGTGCTCGACACCGATCGGCCCGCCCGGGCGCAGCCAGCGGCGGGCGAGCCGGACGAGGGGGGCGATCACCGCCGATCCGTCCGGGCCGCCGAAGACCGCTTGATGCGGATCATGTTGCGCCACTTCGGGATCCAGCACGGCGTCGTCGGGAACATAAGGCGGGTTGGCCACCACCATGTCGACCCGACCGTCCAGTTCGGCGAGCAGTGCGGTTTGGGAAGCCAGCTCGGTGACGTCGGCGCACAGCAGTTCGATCGCGGTGCCCTGCGCGTTACGGCGCGCGTAGTCGAGTGCAGCGTCGGAGTTATCGATGGCGATGATCCGCGCGTCAGGCAGGTGGTATGCCAGCGCCACCGCCAAAGCGCCCGAACCGGTACACAAGTCGACGATGACGGGCCGCGGCGCAAGTGGTTGCGCAACGGCCCACTCCAGCAGGGCCTCGGTCTCCGGTCGGGGTATGAAGACCCCGGGTCCGACGTGCAGCGTCACGGGACCGAATGCCGCGGTCCCGAGCAGATGTTGCAGCGGCACCCGTTGCGAGCGCGCGGCCACGACGTCACGGTAGCGCCCGAAAAATTCCTCACCGGGCGGGTCCAGCAGGGCCAGGCGTCCACGGTCGGTTCCTGCCAGGTGGGCGGCCAGCTGTTCGGCATCCCAACGCGCGGAATCGATTCCCGCTTCGGCAAGGGTGGCCGCAGCATCGTCGATCGCGCGCCGCAGACCGTTCATGCCTGTTGCAGCCGAGACTGCTTGTCGGCGGCGGCCAGTGCGTCGAACAGGGCGTCGAGGTCGCCGTCGAGGACCTGATCGAGGTTGTGCGCCTTGAAGTTGATGCGGTGGTCCGCGATCCGGTTCTCCGGGAAGTTATAGGTGCGGATACGTTCGCTGCGGTCCACCGTGCGAATCTGGCTGGCCCGGTCCGCCGAGGCATCCGCCAGGGCCTGCTCCTCGGCCAGGGCCTGCAGACGCGCGGCCAGGACCTGCAGCGCGCGGGCCTTGTTCTGCAGCTGCGACCGTTCGTTCTGGCAGGTGACGACGATGCCGGTGGGCAGATGCGTGATGCGCACCGCGGAGTCGGTGGTGTTGACGCCCTGACCGCCCTTGCCCGACGAGCGATAGACATCGATACGCAGGTCCGACTCGTCGATCTGCACCTCGCCGACTTCCTCGGGTTCGGGATACACCAGCACGCCGGCCGCCGAAGTATGAACACGGCCTTGGGATTCCGTCACCGGGACGCGTTGCACCCGGTGCACTCCGCCCTCGAATTTCATCCGCGACCAGACCCCGTCGGCGGTGTCGCCCTTACTGGCGATGGCCAGCGTCGCGTCCTTGTAGCCACCGAGGTCCGAGGTGGTTTCGCCCAGCACGGTGACGGTCCAGCCGTGCCGCTCGGCGTAGCGGATGTACATCCGCGCCAGGTCGGCGGCGAACAATGCCGATTCTTCGCCGCCCTCACCGGATTTCACTTCGAGCACGATGTCGTCTGCGTCGTGCGGGTCACGCGGCGCCAGCATGTCGGTGAGTTGGGTGTCCAACTCGGCCACCTGGGTTTCCAGATCCGTCACCTCGGCGGCGAAGGACGCGTCGTCGGCGGCCAGCTCTCGCGCCGTTTCCAGATCGTCGCGCGCGGCCACCAGCTTGCGGTAGGTACCCACAATCGGGGCCAGCCGGGCGAACCGCCGACCGGCCTTTCGGGCCTCGTCGGGATTGCTGTGCAATTCCGGATCCGCCAGCCGGCGCTCGAGGTCGGCGTGCTCGGCCAGCAGCACATCGATGGTCTGTACCGGCTTGGTCACCGCCACACCTCCTGCCCACCTTCGCCTGTCACTACGCCGAACGCAAACCGACGCCCGGCCTGTGCGACGGTGCGCACAGTTCGGGCGTCGGGAACCGAGCTATTTGTCGGCAGCAGCGCCGGAGTTGCGCTTGCCGTACCGCTTCTCGAAGCGGGCCACGCGGCCGCCGCTGTCGAGGATCTTCTGCTTGCCGGTGTAGAAGGGGTGGCACTGCGAGCAGACCTCGACGACGATGTGTCCGCCGTCCTTGGTGCTGCGCGTCTGGAAGGTGTTGCCACACCCGCAGAGCACCGTGGTCTCCCCGTAGGCGGGGTGAATGTCAGCTTTCATGATGTCCTCTTCGATCGTTTGCCGCCCGCCCCCGTCCAAACTCCGACGGTCGGGCGTGAACTCCGAACCTCAGGCAGTTGTCGGATAATCGAGCACCGATTATGCCAGGTCAACCACCATCATCCCAAACAGCGAGCTGCGCCCCTACATTCCCGGTGACCCGCTCGGGTCTCGGGTCGCCGCCAGTGGGCTAGTCGTTGTCCATCGCCCCGGGTGTCGTCTTGGACACCTGGACCAGGAACTCGTAGTTGTTCTTCGTCTTGCGCAGCTGCGACATCAGCAGGTCGATGGCCTGATGCGAGTCCAGCCCCGACAGCACGCGGCGTAGCTTGTGCACGATGCCGAACTCGTCCGGCGACAGCAGCAGCTCGTCCTTGCGGGTACCCGAGGGGTTCACGTCGACCGCCGGGAAGACCCGCCGCTCGGAGATCTTGCGGTCCAGCTTGAGCTCGGCGTTGCCGGTGCCCTTGAACTCCTCGAAGATGACCGTGTCACCGGTGGACCCCGTCTCGACCATCGCGGTGGCGATGATGGTCAGCGATCCGCCTTCCTCGATGTTGCGGGCCGCACCCAGGAACCGCTTGGGCGGGTACAGCGCGGTGGAGTCGACGCCACCGGACAGGATCCGGCCCGACGCCGGCGACGCGTTGTTGTAGGCGCGCCCGAGGCGGGTGATCGAGTCGAGCAGCACGACAACGTCCTTACCCTGCTCAACCAGCCGCTTTGCCCGCTCGATCGCCAGCTCGGCGACCGCGGTGTGGTCCGACGGCGGCCGGTCGAAGGTCGAGGCGATGACCTCACCCTTGACCGAACGGGTCATGTCGGTGACCTCCTCGGGCCGCTCGTCGACGAGCACGACCATGAGGTGGCATTCGGGGTTGTTCTTGGTGATCGCGTTGGCGATGTCCTGCAGGATCGTCGTCTTACCGGCCTTGGGCGGCGACACGATCAGCGCGCGCTGGCCTTTACCGATCGGCATGATCAAGTCGATGACCCGGGTGGTCAGTCGGTCAGGAGTGGTTTCCAGACGAAGCCGCTGGTTGGGGTACAACGGCGTCATCTTGGTGAAATCGGGCCGCTTTTTGAGGTCTTCGACCGGTCCGCCGTTGACGGTGTCCAGGCGCACCAGCGGGTTGAACTTCTGCCGCTGGTTGGGCTGTTCGCCTTCCTTCGGCACGCGGACCGCTCCGGTGACGGCGTCACCACGACGGAGACCGTTCTTGCGCACCATGTTCATCGACACGTACACGTCGTGCGGACCGGCCAGGTAGCCGGAGGTCCGCACGAAGGCGTAATTGTCGAGGACGTCAAGAATGCCGGCTACCGGCTGAACGACGTCGTCTTCGCGCAGTTCCGCATCGCCACCCTCGCCGGTGCGCTCGCCGCGGCGCCTGCGGTCACGGAACCGGCGTCCCCGCCGTCCCTGACGCCCGTCGCCCTCGTCGTCCTGCTGGTTCGAGCCGCCGCGGCCCTGCTGGCCGCCGGAGTTTTGATCCTGGTCGCTGCCGCGGTCCTGGCCGCGGTCGTCACTCTGGTTGTCTTGCTTGGCCTTCGCCCGGCGGTCGCCCTCACCGGGAGCGGCGCCCTCACGGCTGCCTGTGCTCTCGCGGTCGGCCTCGTCGTTGCCGCGGGCGGAGGATCCCGCTTCGCGGGAAGCGCCGCGTCGTTCGCGGCGGGGCGCCTCGGTATTACCGTTCTGGTCGCCCTTGGCCGCCGGCGCGTCGGCGCTGCCGTTGTCGTTCTTGTCGTCGTCTTTGTTGTCCGGCTTGCCGCTGTCCTCAGCGGGCTTGGCGCCATTGGCGGGAGCGCCGTTGGCCTGCCCCCGGACTTCCTTGATCGCGGCGATCAGTTCGTTCTTACGCATACCCGACGTCCCTTTGACGCCAACTTGATTGGCCAGCGCGCGCAACTCGGGCAGCACCATCGTGGACAGTGATCCACCCGAGACCTTGGGTTTCGCGTCTGGAGTGTCTGTAGTCACGGCATTCGAGAGTTGATTGGCGTCAGTGTTTTCGCCAGCCGTGAACAGGTCCGTATCGGTCACGGATTTCCTTTCTTTCCCCCGCTGATCAGGTCATACGGAGGGTTCGTTGCATTCAGGCAAATTGCCGAGTGCGCCCAATCATCGACATTGCAACGGTGATCGCCTGGATTGGCGGAGTAAACGGCGAACCTCGTCCACAAGAAGAATTGGTGTGTCCTAGCGGCAAGGCAGTATGGATGCAGATGCAGATGCTGCGATTGCTGGACGCGTCCGAGGATAGCCCCCATCCCTGCCGGAAGCAAGCAAACCCTCCGGCCACGCCGTGGATCAACCGACGACGGTGACTCCAGGACTCCAGCGAACTGGTTCGCCAGCGGCCATCTTGGTGATGGCAAATCCATTGGCCTCGCCGTACTCCGCGAGTTCCGGGGGCAGCTCTGCCGCTGTGGTTAACGCGATCAGTGAGGGTCCGGCCCCTGAAAGCGTCGCTGCCACGTTATGACGCCGCAGCAGGCGCAAATATTCCGCCGAGGCCGGCATGGCCGGTGCGCGCTGCGGCTGGTGCAGCACATCTTCGGTGGCCGCCATCAGCAGGTCCGGGCGTTCGGTGAGCGCCACCACCAGCAACGCGGTGCGGCTGACGTTGAAGCGCGCGTCCTCGTGGCTGACCTGCGCGGGCAGCAGCACGCGCGTCTCGGCGGTGAGCGAGCGTTCCTCGGGAATCGCGGAGTACACGTGGATATCGGGATGTAGCCGCAGCGGCACCGCCGCGTACTGGGGACGATCGCCGGTGCGATCGACCCACGAGACGACCGCGCCGCCCAACACGGCGGCCGCGGCGTTGTCGGGATGACCCTCGAACTCCGAGGACAGCTGGATCAGTTGGGTTACGGTGAGCGGCGTCCAATCCGTCTGTGCGACAAGGCCGTTTGCGGCCGCCAGGCCGCCGACCACCGCCGCTGCCGACGAGCCGAGGCCGCGCGAATGCGGGATGACGTTGCGGCAGCGCACCACCAGGCCTGGGGCGCGGACCCCGACTGCCCGCAGTCCGCACTCGAGAGCGCGCACCACCAGGTGTTCGGGACCCACCGGCAGCTGGCCCGCACCTTCGCCCTCGACCAGCACGACCAGGCCGGAATCGGTTGTCTCGACGATGATTTCGTCGTACAGGCTCAGCGCCAGACCGATGCTGTCAAAGCCGGGGCCAAGATTGGCGCTGGATGCCGAAACCACGGCGCTGGCCACCAGCCCGGCGGGCAGCATCGGGGTCATCAACAGCCTTTCGCGCTTGCGATCGCCGCGTTTGCGATCGCCACCCAAGCCATCACGTGGCGACCCACTGCACCCGGCTTCGCCGCGCTTGCGCTCGCCACTAGGCCAGCCCCAGCTTTTCGACCACGAGGACCGGGTCCACCGGCAGCGGGGTCACGGTCGGCATATCCCGCAAGGCGGTGTCGGGGTCCTTGAGTCCGTTGCCGGTCACCGTGCACACGACCGTCGACCCGCGGGCCACCCAGCCGTCGTCGACGGCCTTGAGCAGTCCCGCGATGCTGGCCGCCGACGCGGGTTCGACGAAGACGCCTTCGGACTCGGCCACCAGGTGGTAGGCGGCCAGGATCTCTTCGTCCGTCGCGGCCAGGAAGCGGCCGTTCGATTGCTGCTGCGCGTCAACGGCCGCCGTCCACGACGCGGGCGCGCCGATGCGGATCGCGGTCGCGATGGTCTCCGGGTTCTTGACCGGCGCGCCGTGCACCAGCGGGGCCGCACCGGCCGCCTGGGTGCCCAGCATGCGCGGCAACTTCTCGATCAGGCCCTCGTGGTGATACTCGGTGTATCCCTTCCAGTACGCGGTGATGTTTCCCGCGTTGCCGACCGGCAGGGCGTGCACGTCGGGCGCGGTACCCAAGGCGTCGACGATCTCGAACGCCGCGGTCTTCTGGCCCTCGATGCGCACCGGGTTCACCGAGTTGACCAGCGCGATGGTCGGAAAGTCGGCGGCCATCTTGCGGGCCAACTCCAGGCACTCGTCGAAGTTGCCGTCGATCTGGATGATCTTGGCGCCGTGCATGACCGCCTGCGCCAGCTTGCCCATCGCGATCTTGCCCTGCGGTATCAGCACCGCACAGGTGATGCCGGCGCGCGCCGCGTAGGCCGCCGCCGACGCCGAGGTGTTTCCGGTCGACGCGCACAGCACCGCCTGCTGACCGCGCGCCAGCGCATCGGTGACGGCCATCGTCATGCCCCGGTCTTTGAACGAGCCGGTGGGATTGAGGCCCTCGACCTTGAGATGAACGCTGCAGCCGGTCTTTTCCGAGATCCGGCCCGCCGCGATCAGCGGGGTGCCGCCCTCGAGCAGGGTGACCGGGGTCCAGTTGTCGCCCACCGGCAACCGGTCCCGATACGCCTCGATGAGACCGGGCCACGGCTTGTGGACGGCGGTGCGCGGGGCGGTCATAGGGTGGTCCCTTCCAGTCGCAACACGCTGGTGACGCTCTGCACAACGTCCAAATCGGCCAGCGCGTCCACGGTTTCGGACAGCGCGGCATCGGTGGCGCTGTGGGTGACCACGACGATGCGGGCCCCGACCCGTCGCCCGTCTTCGTCCGCGACGCCTTCCTGACGAACCTCGGCAATGCTGACCTCACGCGTGGCGAATTCGGCCGCCACCGAGGACAGCACGCCGGGCTTGTCGGCGACGTTCATGCTGACGTAGTAGCGGGTCGAGATGAAACCCATTGGGGCAATGGGAAGTTGGGCGTACTTGGATTCCTTCGGCCCACGGCTACCCAGCACCCGGTTGCGCGCGGCCATCACCATGTCACCGGCCACCGCGGACGCGGTCGGCGCACCGCCGGCGCCCTGACCGTAGAACATCAGCCGGCCGGAGGCCTTGGCCTCCACCACCACCGCGTTGAAGGCGCCGTTGACCGTGGCCAGCGGGTGTGACAACGGCACGAGTGCGGGATAGACGCGCGCCGAAACCCGCTCCTGGCCATCGGTTGTGATGCGCTCGCAGATGGACAGCAGCTTGATGGTGCACCCCAGGGCCCGGGCAGATTCGAAGTCGGCCGGGGTGACTTTGGTGATGCCCTCGCGGTAGACGTCGTCGGCGGTCACCCGGGTGTGGAAGGCGATGGAGGCCAAGATCGCCGCCTTGGCTGCGGCGTCGTAGCCCTCGACGTCGGCGGTGGGGTCGGCCTCGGCGTAACCCAGCGCGCCGGCTTCGGCCAGCGCGGTGTCGTAGTCGGCGCCGGTGCTGTCCATCGCGGACAAGATGTAGTTGGTGGTGCCGTTGACGATCCCGGCGACCCGCAACACCGTGTCGCCGGCCAGCGACTGCGTCAGCGGACGGATCACCGGAATTGCGCCCGCGACGGCCGCCTCGAAATACAGGTCGACATGCGCACTTTCGGCGGCCTGCGCCAGCTCGCCGGTGGAGGTCGCCAACAGCGCCTTGTTCGCCGTGACGACCGATTTACCGTGCTCGAGGGCGCACAGGATGGCCTTGCGGGACGGCTCCACCGGCCCCATCAGTTCCACGACGATGTCGACGTCGTCGCGGGCGGCGAGGGCTTCGATGTCGTCGGTGAGCAGCTCGAGGGGGACACCGCGGCCCTCGGCGACGCGGCGCACTCCGACGCCGCGCAACACCACGGGTGCGCCGACACGAGCGGCGAGGTCGTCAGCGCTGTCCTCGATGATTCGGACAACTTCGCTGCCGACGTTGCCCAATCCGAGTACCGCTACACCGACCGGCTTTTCGTCACGGGGCACAGTTCACCTCACTTCCAGACTCAATAGATCGTCGACCGTTTCACGACGCAGGACCAGACGGGCGCGCCCGTCGCGCACCGCGACGACGGCGGGGCGGCAGATCATGTTGTACCGACTCGACAATGAGTAACAGTAGGCACCGGTGGCGGCGACTCCGATCAGGTCGCCCGGGCGCAGATCTCCCGGCACCCAGGTGTCGCGCACCACGATATCGCCGCTCTCGCAATGCTTTCCGACGACACGGGCCAGCTCGGCAGGCGCATCGCTGAGCCGCGAGACCAGCCGGGCGTCGTACTGCGCGTCGTAGAGCGCGGTGCGGATGTTGTCACTCATGCCGCCATCGACGCTGACGTAGCGCCGGTGCGCGGTGGCGCTCACGTCGACATCCTTGACGGTGCCCACCTCGTAGAGCGTGATTGTGCCTGGCCCGGCGATGGCCCGTCCCGGCTCGACCACCAGCCGCGGGGTGGGCAGCCCGACGGCCGCCGACTCGTTGCGCACGATCTCGCTCAGCTTGGCGGCCAGTTCGCCCATCGGCGGCGGATCGTCGGCGGCGAGGTAGGAGATGCCCAGGCCGCCGCCCAGATCCACGGTGGAGATCTGCGCGGTCTTCTCGACACCGAATTGTTCGACGGCCCGGTGCAGCAGACCGATGACCCGGCGTGCGGCGAGTTCGAAGCCGGCGACGTCAAAGATCTGCGAACCGATGTGACTGTGCAGGCCCACCAGTCGCAGGTGCCGGGTCTCGAATACCTTGCCGACGGCGTCCAGAGCCGCGCCGCTGGCCAACGACAACCCGAACTTCTGGTCCTCGTGCGCGGTGGAGATGAACTCGTGGGTGTGCGCCTCGACCCCGACGGTGAGGCGGACGAAGACATCCTGGACGATGCCCGCCTCCCCAGCGATGGCGTCGAGGCGCTCGATCTCGACCATCGAGTCCAACACGACATGGCCGACACCGGCTTTGACCGCGGCCGTCAGCTCGGCGACGGATTTATTGTTGCCGTGGAAGGTGATCCGCTCGGGCGGGAAGTCGGCGTGCAGCGCGACGGCCAGCTCGCCGCCGGTGCAGACGTCGAGGGACAGGCCTTCTTCGTCGATCCAGCGCGCAATCTCGCTGCACAGGAACGCCTTCGCGGCATAGTGCACATTCTTGCCGCCGCCGAAGGCCGACGCGATCTCGCAGCAGCGGGACCGGAAGTCGTCCTCGTCGATGACGAACAGCGGGGTCCCGTACTCCTGGGCGAGGTCGGTCACCGTGACGCCCGCGATGCTGGCGACTCCGGCTTCGTCGCGAGCGACGTTGCGCGGCCACACATTCGGCGCCAACAGCAGCAGCTCCTCGGGGGATTGCGGCCGCAGCGGGCTTTCGGCGTGGCGGGTCTCTTCGGCGTGCCGAGGACCGGCGGGGTGAACGTTCACATTCGCTCCGGAGCGGTGACGCCCAGTATCCCCAGGCCGTTGGCGATCACCTGGCGGGTCGCCTGGCACAGCGCCAGGCGCGCGGTGTGCAGATCGGTCGGTTGCTCGTCGCCCTGCGGCAAGACCCGGCACGCGTCGTAGAACCGGTGGTAGTCGCCGGCGAGGTCTTCCAGGTACCGGCATACCCGGTGGGGCTCGCGCAGCGTCGCTGCGGTGTTGAGCACCCGCGGGAATTCGCCGAGGGTGCGCAGCAGCGTCCCCTCCTTGTCGTGGCTGAGCAGCTCGAGGTGCCCGGTGTCGGGGGTCAGGGCGAGCTCGGCGGCGTTGCGGGCCAGAGCCGAGAGCCGGGCATGCGCGTATTGCACGTAATAGACCGGGTTTTCGTTCGACGCCGAGGACCACAGGGCGAGGTCGATGTCGATGGGGGTGTCCACCGAGGAACGGATCAGGCTGTAGCGCGCGGCGTCGACGCCGATGGCCTCGACGAGGTCGTCCAGCGTGATCACCGTTCCGGCCCGCTTGCTCATCCGGACCGGCTGGCCGTCGCGGATCAGGTTGACCATCTGACCGATGAGCACCTCGACGGTGGCCGGATCGTCGCCGAACGCGGCCGCCACGGCCTTGAGCCGGGCGATGTAGCCGTGGTGGTCGGCCCCCAGCATGTAGATGGCCAGGTCGAAGCCGCGCTGCCGCTTGTCCAGGTAGTAGGCGATGTCACCGGCGATGTAGGCCGGCTTGCCGTCGCTCTTGATGACGACGCGGTCCTTGTCGTCACCAAAGGCGCTGGTGCGCAACCACGTTGCGCCGTCCTTCTCGTAGATGTTGCCCGTCTCGCGCAGCCTGCCGATGGCTTCCTCGACCAGGCCCTTGGTGTGCATCGAGTCTTCATGGGTGTAGACGTCGAAGTCGGTGCCGAACTCGTGCAACGACTCCTTGATGTGGGTGAACATCAGGTCGACACCGATTTCGCGGAAGGTCTCGCGCATCTCGGCGTCGGGCAGGCTCAGCGCGTCGGGCGCCTTCTGCAACACCTGGGTGGCGATGTCGTTGATGTAGGCGCCGGCGTACCCGTCTTCCGGGGTGGGCTCGCCCTGGGCCGCGGCGACCAGTGAGCTAGCGAACCGATCGATCTGGGCGCCGTGGTCGTTGAAATAGTATTCGCGCACCACGTCGGCACCCTGGGTGGACAGCAGCCGGCCCAGCGCGTCGCCGACGGCGGCCCAGCGGGTGCCGCCGATGTGGATCGGTCCGGTCGGATTGGCCGACACGAACTCCAGGTTGATGTTGCGGCCGGCCAGCGCGTCGGAGTGACCGAAGCGGTCGCCGGCGTCGATGACGTTGTTGACCACGACGGCTTGCGCAGACGCCTCGAGGCGCAGGTTGATGAATCCGGGTCCGGCCACCTCCGCCGACGCGATGCCGTCGGCCTGGGCGAGCGCCTCGGCGAGCCATCCGGCCAGTTCACGGGGGTTGGCGCCGACCTTCTTGCCCAGCTGCAGCGCCAGGTTGCTGGCGTAGTCGCCGTGCTCGGGATTGCGGGGGCGCTCCACGGTGACCGTCTGAGGCAGCGCGGCAACATCCAGCCCGCGCTCGGCCAGCACCGCGGCGGCGGTGGTTCTGAGCAGCTCAGCCAGGTCAGCGGGGGTCACGAGCGTCCATCCTATTGGCTGGGGTGCCCGCGCCCCGAATCCATTGCGGTGGTGGGGCGGCCACCGCGATGAGTTAGTCTGTCCGTGCTTGTTCGAAAGCCCCATGGCGCAACAGGTATGTCGGTGCGCCCCCGTAGCTCAGGGGATAGAGCGTCTGCCTCCGGAGCAGAAGGCCGCAGGTTCGAATCCTGCCGGGGGCACCCAGGTTTATGCAGGTGAGACGCCGTTTTCGTTTCCACGGTCCGAACTTCATATGCTCCCGGCACTCCCGGCATGACCAGCTGCCTCGGTACGCTCTTGGCCTTGCCTAATGACGGTACGACGGACCGACTCAGGCGCCTTCTGAGCTTCCCTCACGCCAATCGCGGCCAGCTGTCGAGAAGCTGGTGCCGACTTGGCGCTAGTTTGTGGCATTTCGACAGCCGAGGCTCAGTAACCCAGTCCGTAACCGGGTCCATAACCCCCGGGCGGTGGGTAGCCGCCGCGACTCCAATTGTTGCCTTCCCAGTCACGGCAGGCTTTCCAGTTCGGGTAAGGACCCCAGCCCTGATCCCATGGGTCCCCCGGGCACCAGTGTGTGCGGGTGCAGGCGGAGGTGCGGCCTGGGCGACGCTCGATGTCAGACCGAGTGTGGACAAGGCCGTGCCCTCCAGCCACCAGCGCGCCAGTGCACAGGCGAAGCCACGGTTTGGTTTGCCTGTCAGTATTCATCGCTTAGGCAGGCCCCTAAGAAATGATCAAAACACCTCGTCGGACTGGGTAGAAGCTATGACGGTTACTTTCATGTCCGCAGCAGGACGCGATTCAGCTAACCGTGCGATCTCACGGTCGACGGCGCAACCAACTGCCTGAGTGATCACTAGGCGGAACTGCCTGGGGGATTATCACTGGCGCCCCGCCGAGCGGTGGGATCAGCAGTACGCTCAGGCCATGGCGGACACGTCGTACGCCAAGTGCGGCGATCTCAGCCTGGCGTATCAGGTGTTCGGCGACGGGCCTGTAGAGCTCGTCGTCGTCGGGCCGTTCGTCAGCCACCTCGAGCTGGCCTGGACCCTCCCCCAGTTCAAGGCGTTCATGGAGCAGCTCGCCACGTTCTGTCGTGTCCTCTTGTTCGACAAGGCCGGTGTCGGGCTGTCGGACCCGGTGCCAAAAGTTCGCACCCTGGATGATCGGGTGGCCGAGATCGAGGCCGTCATGGACGCCGTCGGATTCGGACGGGCCGTCGTCTCCGGTCTGAGTGACGGTGGACCCGCCTCCATGATGTTCGCGGCAGCACGGCCGGAGCGAGTGCGGGCGCTGATCCTATGCGCCACATACTCGTTCCACCCCTGCGGATGGGACGACATGAATCGCGACCCGGGAGAGCTGCGGGCGCGCTTCCTCTCCGAGCTAGGTGAGGACTACACGCCGTCGGTTGAACAGCTCGCTCGCTGGCTGGAAGGCAGCCGCGCGGTGCGCTCCGGGTGGGGCAGCGGTGTGGCAGCCAGCATCAGCGCGCCGTCGGTCCGGTCTATACGCCAGCTCGCAATGTTGGAGCGCATGAGCGCGAGCCCGGGAATGGCGCGGGCGTCATTCGAAGCGGCCTTTCTGACTGACCTACGCCCGATCCTGCCAACGATCACCACGCCAACCCTGGTCATCCATGCCCGTGAGGACCCCGCGGTTCCGGTGCAGGGCGGCCGGTATCTCGCCGACCACATCCCCGGCGCGCGGTACCTCGAGGTCGAGGGTGTGGACCACGCACCCTTCTTGACCGAGCCCGACAAGATCCTGACCGGCATCGAGGAGTTCCTCACCGGCGGCCATGCCGCGCCTGCACAGTCACATCGCGCCCTGCGCACCGTGTTGTTCACCGACATGGTCGCCTCGACCCAACACGCCGCGGCGGCGGGCGATGAGCGGTGGCGGGCGGTGCTGTACCGCTTTGGTGAGATCACCGCCGAACTCACGCAGCGATTCGGCGGCACGGTGGTCAAGAGCACCGGCGACGGCCACCTCACCACGTTCGACGGTCCGACTCAGGCCATCCGCTGCGCCGAGGCTTTACGCGCTGACACCGAGATCCTGGGCATCCAGATTCGCGTCGGCATCCACACCGGCGAATGCGAACTACTGGACAACGACATCGGGGGAATCGCGGTACACATCGCGGCGCGCATCCTCGGGCACGCAGGGGCGGGCGACATTCTCGTGTCCCGGACCGTGCGTGACCTCGTCGTCGGGTCGGGCACTGGCTTCGAAGACCGTGGCAACGTCGAGCTGCGTGGTGTGCCCGGCAGTTGGCAATTGCTGGCGGTCGATCGCCGTGGCCCGCGGGCGGGATCGCCTGAGGCGGAACTTGTTTCAATTCCCACCCCTGGCCGCCGGACCGCGATGCGACGCTCGGACCGCGCCGTGGAGCTGATTGCCACGCGCGCACCGTGGGTTCTCCGCGGGATGGCGCACCTCGCCCCGGCCACCGGCCGCCGCTGAACAGTCCCCCGCCACTCCGTGTCGTCGATGCCGATCCTTGGCACGGAGTACCAGACAGTGAAGGGAATCCTGCTGCGGCGCGTAGGTGGAAAGCTGAAACCGTCTGCCGCGCAGGCGTACAAGCGGCTTTCACTGGGTTAACCATCCACGCAGCGTTCGAAGTTCGTCTGTGGAGGGTGCGGCGACACCCGGCACCAGCAACACCCGGCTCGGCGCTTCACTTCACGGCCCTGGCTGCCACGGCGCGCTCGCTACAAGCCGAATGTTCACAGCGCACCGCACCTCTGCGCGCCCGAGAAGGGACTGCTCACCTCACGTTCGTGCCAGCACGAACGCCTCGATGTGTCGATCTCCGGCCCACACTTCGTACTTGCGCCAGCCGGGATACAGCGCGACGCCCTCGGCCCAGATCTCGTCGCGCTCGTCTGGGGTCGCGAGCCGCGCGGTGGCACTCCAGGTATCGCCGCCGACGGTGACCGTCGCTTCCGGGTTGGCCTTCAGATTGTGGTACCACGCCGGATGCTTGGTACCGCCGAAGTTGGACGCGATCAGGCCCACGCCGTCCGGGCGCGGGATTCCGTACACGGCGACGGTGCGGCGTTCGCCGGATTTGGCGCCGGTGGTGGTGAGCATGACCACGGGAATCCCCGTCACGACCCCGGCGAAGCTGCTCCTGCCACCAGTGGCCTTGGTGATGAGACGGTCGAGGTGGTGCGCCGTCGGGCGAAGAAGCGCCACACCCACGGTCGTAGACGCGAAGCGGCGCATCATCCGGTGAAAAGCATTCGCATCGTTGAACGACCGCCCGGGCATCGTGCCATTGTGGCCCGCTCACCCGAGCTGGACAAGCAATGGAAAACCCACCCCACGAGTCACAAACGACATTAAGCTGCTGGTCGTGGGCGTGAAGGTGTTCGCCAAGGGCGGCGGGCGATGGCTGGCGATCGCGGCGTCGCTCGTCGTCTCCGCCGCCATGATCCACGCGCAGGGCACCAAGACACGGTGCTGCGTCGAGACGCCCGCGCCGACTCCCACCACCAGCGCCGCCGCCGCGCGGCCGTCCGCCAGCGCACCGCGCACCGCCAGTCCGGCCGAGGTGGAATCGCTGACCGCCCTGGCACCGCCCGCCCCGTCCGCCGGCCAGCAATTCGAGCTCGCATTGCCGCACAGCGTGGGATCCGAAGAACGGTTGCAGGTCAAGACCATCTGGGCGGCGCGCGTCATCACCGTGCTCTTCCCCCAGATCAAGACCATCTACGGATACCGCGAGGATCCGTTGCCGTGGCATCCCAACGGGCTGGCGATCGACGTGATGATCCCGAACTACCATTCCCCCGAAGGCATCGAGCTCGGCAATCAGATCGCCGGCTACGCCTTGGCGAACGCGAAGCGATGGGGCATCAACCACGTCATCTGGCGGCAGAAGATCTACCCGGGCGTCGGTGGCGGCAACTGGATGGCGGACCTGGGCTCAGAGACCGCCGACCATTACGACCATGTTCATATCGCGACCGGCGGAGGCGGCTACCCGACCGGGCACGAAACCTATTACATCGCCTCGATGACCCCCATGCCGCAGGATTGATCCGCTAAGCCATTACCCGGCAACAGTATTGGGTGCCTCCATAGCACGCACCACGGGCGGGGTCCGGGGCTCGACGCATCCGATCAGCCCACTGTACCGCCTTCCGGTGTGGTTGCCACAGAAATAATCTTCGATTGCTGACGCCGGACATAGTTGCTCACTGATGGTTTGCCAGCTTTCGCTGTTCGCCGCGCAATCCCGCAGCGCAAGCCGCATACTGAGGCCGTTGTCACTATCACTGAGAGAAGGAGCCGAGTGTGAAGACTGTTTGCGGGCTGCGCATGTTGTGTATTCCAGCTGTCGTTGCTGCCGCGTTAACGGTAGGTAGCGGGGTCGCCGCCGCCGACGATGACGGGTACCTGGGCCAATTGAAGAAGATCGGCGTGGTGTGGCAACCGGGTGGCGAGGGCACGCTCATCTCGCTGGGGCACGCCATCTGCTCGGATCGCGCCGCGGGCAAGACCCCGGACGAGCTTGCAACCGATGTTCATTCCGGGTTGAACAGTTCCTTCAGCTACGGGGACGCCACGGCCATCGTGAGCGCGGCGGAATCGAACTACTGCCCCTAACCAATCCTGAGGCGTCGTCGTGACGGCGTCTCCGTCATGCCGGCCCGGCGGCGAACGCCGCCACCGGCATTTCGACGCTCCCCTGGCAGGGACCGCTGTTGATGTCGGTGTGCCAGGTCCCGCGTAGCGAACCATCGGGCTGCGGCGTGTAGAAGGCCCACGACCTCGCGGGGGCCCATACCTTCGAAACGCCTTCGCCCATATAGCAATCCCATTTGAAGTCGAAGCGCTCAACCCAGTTGGCGCCGTCCCAGGTGTAGCGCGAAGGCTGGGGCAGCGTCGGGTTCTTCGGCACGGGGCCGTTGGTGGCGGTGGCCACGCACCTGCCCGAGGAGCACGCGGTGGTGAAGACGTAGTCCGCGCTGAAGGTCGGTTCCGCTTGCGTGGCGGCGACGCTGGTGCCGGTTTTGCTGACCGCATACCTGACCAGTGAGTATTTGCCGTTCCACGACGGTGCCAGCGCATGCGCACCTATGCCGGGTGCGCCGATGGTCGATGCGGCGACGGCAGCGAGCACCGCAACTACCCGAAACCTCGGCCGCATTGCGTCAATGATGGGCGTTCGATGACGCGGGGTGATCTCGGCGCGGAAACGATCGCAATGTCGTCGCGGCTGTCATCCCACTCGCAGTAGGAATAACCCGTAGGCGGCGATCGACTGCGCGTCGGCGATGATTCCCCCGCGAATCATCCGCTCGACCTCCGCACGCGCAAACCACGCACTGCGCATGTCCTGTTCCTCGTGCTCGAGGTCGGCTTCTCCCTCAGCGATACCGGTGGCCAGAAATACCCAGCCCCGCTGACTGGTCATTCCCGGTGCGACGTCGAGCTGGCCGAGTGCCTCGAATGACGTTGCGCTCAATCCGGTTTCCTCCCGTAATTCGCGCTCGGCCAGCTCGGCCGGTTCGGCGTCGACCAGGTCGGGAGCGGTGCCTTGGGGAAACTCCCAGCGTCGCTCGCCTAGGGGATAGCGATACTGCTCGACCAACCGGAAGCGGTGCCCGTCGTAGGGCATTACGAGCGCATAGGCCGGCTTGTCGACGACGCTGTAGATGCCCTTGCTGCCGTCCGGGCGACGGATGTCGTCCTCTCGCAGCACCATCCACGGGTTCCGGTAGATCTCACGGGTCGCGAGGCGTTCGATGAAAGTCACGACGCCAGTATTGCCGTGAACAGCGAAACTCATACCGTGGTGACGGCGAGGAGTAGCGTCCGAAGCTATGCCGTCCCCCGAAGCCATCACCGAGACCGTCACTCGCTACCTTGCGCTGGTCGCAGCCGGCACCGCCGACGACATCGTTGGCCTCTACGCGGCCGACGCCACGATCGAGGATCCGATCGGATCCGACATCCGCCGCGGCCATGACGCCATCCGCGCGTTCTATGCGGGCTTCCAAGACGCCAAGAAGGACGCCGAGCTCGCCGAAATACGGATCGGCGGCGGCGAAGCCGCCTTCTTCTGGCATCTAACGCTCGACGCCGGTGACAGCCGCACCCGAATCTCGCCGATCTCGACGATGTCGTTCGACGGGGACGCCAAGATCACGTCGATGCGCGCGTTCTGGTCGCCCGCCGACGTTCAGGTCTTGTAAACCGGCCGGACGCCTCGCCAATTCTGTTGGCTGACGGCTTAACTCGGGATGCGCCCGAGGATACGCCCGTCGAGTTGCACCCTCGCCGGGATACGTGGCTGCGTGGCGGCGACACCGTCTACCTGGTGGGGCCCTACCGCGAGCTGCTGGAGACGCTGCGCAAGGGGCAGCCGCCGCAGGAGCCTGCCGTCAACGAAGAGCGCCCGGCGGATAAGGCGACGGCCTGAGGACGCTCAGCGCGACATCCGGATCAGGAGGCTGACCAGCCGAGGGAACCCAGGTCGCCGGAACTGTCGGCGCGGCCGACATGCCGGGCGCACGATTCGGCCAGCTCGTGACGGGCGGCGACGGTCACCGGGTGCCCTTCACCGAGCACCCGCGCCTCTTCGTCGACCAATGCCGCCCACGCGGCGACCTCGTCGGTGACGCCGGCCCGGTCCGGCGCCCAGAGCGTGAACATATGCCGGGCCATGAGGAGGTGAACGTGGTCGGCTCCCAGCTTTTCGCGCAGATCGCGGATCAAGGATTCGAGCTCGGCGACGGCCGTCGGCACGTCACCAGCCCGGCCCCGCCAGATCGCCAGCATTAATCTGGTCCCCAGGGTGTCGGCGTGGTCGTCGCCGAGCACGCGACGGCGCGCGGCGAGCACCTGTTCACCCTCGGCCATTGCACCCACGACATCGCCTATCTCCCAACGCTTCTCGGCGATCTTCTCGCGGGCCACCAACACGCTCTCGTGCTCGCCGCCCAGGATGCGCTGTTCGTCGGCGAAGAGCTGCGACCACTCGGCGAGCGATGACAGCGAAGGCTGTTGCCGGCCCGCCAACAGGTGGCGAGCGGCCAGGGTGCTGAGGTGGTCACGACCGAGCACCTCGACGAGGTCCGGTATCAGCCGCGCGAACTCGTCGTAGGCGACGGCTTCCTCACCCGCCCGCAGCTGCAGGGTGGCCAGCGACACCTTGAGTTCCAGGGCCGTGGGATGACGCTCGCCCAGCGTCGCCCGGCAGAGAGTGACCAGCTCGTTTGCCTGCCTAGCGGCCCCGGCGTAATCGCCGTGATTCGCGCACTCCGTCATCAGCCCGGTCAGTTCGGCCAGCGGGGCGGGCAGCTCCTGCTGAGTCATTCGCTAATGAAATCGCCACCGCGCCGAGGCGGCAATTCACCCCGATCTACCTGCGGCGATGCCCCAGGATGGCGGGTTACAGCCGCGCCGCCACGTCCGCCGCGCGGCGTACTTGATCGACATCCGAGCTCGTCGGGATGAGCTGAACCTCGTCGGTGCCGATCTCCTCGAACCGGCGCAACACGTCCAGCAGATCGTCTTCGCTGCCGGCCCAGCCCGTCATCGGCGCCATCGCGTCGACGTAGTGGGCCGGTATCCAGTTCATGTAGCGGCGCAGATGACGGTGGATCTGATCGCGAGACTCCTCGGGGGACCCGAACGCGAACCAGAACGACGTGATCAGGTGCGGTTTGGGCTTGCCGGCCTGGGCCCAGGCCTCCCGGGTCACGTCGAACAGCTCGTTCTGCTTGGCGACGTCGAGGTCCAGGGTGGTGCCGGCCAACCCGTCGGCCCACGCGGCCGCGCTGCGAATGGTCTTCGGCCCGATACTTCCGACGAACAGCGGCGGACCGCCGGGCTGGACGGGCGCCGGCCCGACGGGCAGCACCGAGTCGGTGGTCTTCTCCCCCGCCCAGACGCGCTTCATCACGGCAACGCGTTCGGCCATGCCGCGCATCGTCTGCGTCGCCGGGTCGGCGCTCACGGCGTGGTAGTCCTCGTGCCGGCCGCCCACCCCGATTCCCACGCTCAACCGGCCGCCGCTGAGCAGGTCACCGGTCGCCAGGCCCTTGGCGAGCATGACGGGGTCGTGCAGCTGCGGCACGATGACGGTTGTCAGCAGCCGCACCCTTTTGGTCCAGGCGGCCAGCGCGCCCAGCAACGTCAGGTTGTCCGGGTTGTCGAAGGCGATCCGCTCGCCCCAGCAGAGCGACGAGAACGGGCCCTCGTCGATGGCGCGCGCCCACGTCTCGAGCACCGTCGCATCCAGATCCGGCTCCATCACCGGCATCGTCATCGCAATCCGCACGACGGCGATTCTGGCATGTTTAATCTGCGGCCCTTCAGTGGAACCATGGGGCGAATGGCGTTCACGAGTAGTTCCATCGCGCATGTCCGACTGACAGTGACCGATATCGAGCGGTCGCGGCAGTTCTACGAGAGCGTGTTCGGTTGGCCGGTGTTGATCGAAGTTCCCGAGAACGCCGACGAACCCACCCGCAACCAGTTGAGCTTCCTGTTCGGCGGTGTCATCTACGACCTCGGCGGGACGCTTCTCGGGCTGCGGCCGGTCGCCGCCGACCGCTTCGACGAGGACCGCGTCGGACTCGACCACATTGCCTTCCGGCTCGCCAGCAAAGATGAATTGGATTCGGCAGCAGCGCATCTCGACGAACTCGGCGTGGCCCACGAGCCGATCAAAGACATCGGGCCGTCCTACATCCTGGAGTTCCGCGACCCCGACAACATCGCCCTGGAGCTGACCGCGCCCAAGTAGCGCGGCGTTGTCGCGCCGGGCACCGAGTGGTTGACTGGGAAGAACTATGACCATCAGTTTCAACCACACCATCGTCGCGTCCCGCGACAAACGCGAATCCGCCGAATTTCTCGCCGAGCTGTTCGGGCTGCCCAGTCCAAAACCGTTCGGCCACTTCATGGTTGTCGAACTCGACCACGGCGCGAGCCTGGACTACGCGGATGCGCCGCAAGGCGCGGATATCCCGCGCCAGCACTACGCATTTTTGGTGTCCGAGCAGGAGTTCGACGCCATCTACGGCAAGATCCAGTCCCGCGGCCTGCAGCACTGGGCCGACCCGGGCGCCAAACGCCCGGGCGAGATCAACCAGCGCGACGGTGGACGCGGGGTGTACTTTCCCGACCCCTCCGGGCACGCCATGGAAATCCTGACTCGTCCCTACGGATCAGCGGGCTGAGCCGGTAGGCGGTGGTCCGCCTAGTCGCCGGTGCGCGCCGTGCCGTGCCGCTGGCTTTCCTGCTTGCGATAGTCGTCGGCCAGCTGCGCGACATGCTTGGGCAGGCCGCCGGTGGCGACGTCGGCCAGCGTCGTCTCTTCCAGCACCGACCGCATGCTGGCCCGCAGCGCGCGCCAGACGTCGGTGAGCGCGGCCGTCGGCCCCGAGTACGGCAAGTCGCCGAGCCCGATGTCACGGACGCTGGCCAGCGGGCCGTCGATACAGCGCAGCACGTCGGCGATGCTGATGTCTTTCCCGGACCGGGCCAACTCGTAGCCGCCCTCGCGACCGCGGTGGCTTCGCACCAGCCGGTCGGTGCGCAGGTTGGTCAGGATGTCGACGAGAAATTGCGGCGGAATGCCCTGGGCCTGGGCCAAATCGTCGGTCTTCACCAGCGTTCCGTCGGGCACCGTGGCGAGCTGGATCATCGCCCGCACGGCATACTCCGCTTTCGCCGACATGCGCACTCACAGGATTGTGCCATCCAAGGGCACAATTTCGGTGCACCCTGGCTGATCCGGCGGCTACCCCCGTGATTCGAGCAGGTCGATGATCCGCTGTGCCTGCTCCTCGACGGTCGCGTCCGGGGTCAGCCGCAGGTCGGGGTTCACCGGCGCCTGATACGGGCTGTCGATGCCGGTGAACTGGCTGATCTCACCCGCACGCGCCTTGGCGTACAAACCCTTGGGATCACGGCTTTCGCATTCCTCGATCGGGGTGTCACAGAACACCTCGATGAAATCGAAGCCGGCCTCGGCGTGCACGTTGCGGGCCAGTTCGCGTTGCCCGGCCAGCGGGCTGATCGCCGGCACCAGCACGACGTTGCCGCAGTCGGCGAGCAGCGCCGCCACATGCGCCAACCTACGCAGGTTTTCGGCTCGGTCGGCCATGGAGAAGCCCAGGTCTGCGTTCAGACCATGCCGCAGATTGTCGCCGTCGAGAACGTAAGCCGGAGTTCCCTTTTGGAGCAGCTTCTGCTCGACCAGCATGGCCACCGACGACTTGCCGGAACCGGACAGACCGGTGAACCACACCGTCCTGCCTCGAGGCCGGGCCGCGGCGATGGCGGACGACTTGTGTCGTACCGTGTTCGGGCTGGCCGCCTGCGCCGAGGCGTCGCGCAGCACCATGCCGGCCGCCACCGTTCCGTTGGTGTGCGGGTCGATGAGGATGAACGAACCGGTGCTCGCGTTGCGCGTGTACTCGTCGAGCAGCAGCGGCACCTGGGTGCGCAGCGAGATGCGGCCGAGTTCGTTGAGCTTCAACGCCGTTGCCGTCTTGTCGCGATGCAGCGTGTTGACGTCGAGCCGGTAGTCGAGCGCGGTCACCTTGGCATGCGTGGTGCGGGTGGTGTGCTTGATGACGTAGTCGCGACCGGGTTCGAGGGCCGCATCGTCGGCCATCCAGCACACCGTCGCGTCGAACTCCTGCGCGACCCGGGGCTGATTGTGGGTGCGGGCGATCAAATCGCCGCGCGAGATGTCGATCTCGTCGGCCAGGGTCAGCGATACGGCCATCGGCGAGAACGCTTCTTGCACCGGACCATTCGGCCCATCGATCGCGGTGATCCGCGTTTGCTTACCGACGGGCAGCACCACCACTTCATCGCCGGGGCGCATGACCCCGCTGGCGACGGTACCGGCGTAGCTGCGGTGGTCCTGATGCTCTCGGGTGTGCGGGCGGATGACGTACTGGACCGGGAACCGGACGTCGACCATGTTGCGGTCACCCGCGATGTACACCTCCTCGAGGTGCGACAGCAACGCCGGACCCTCGTACCACGGTGTCTGCTCCGACTTGGTTACCACGTTGTCGCCGTGCAATGCCGAAAGCGGGATGGTGGCCACGTCGTGCACGTCCAGCCGCGCGGCGAAGGCGTGGAATTCGTCCCGGATCGCCTCGAATTTCTCTCTGTCCCAACCGATCAGGTCCATCTTGTTGACCGCGAGCACGATGTGCTGGATGCCCAGCAGGGACGCCAGGAAGGCATGCCGGCGGGACTGTTCGAGTAAGCCGTGGCGCGCGTCGACCAGCACGATCACCAGTTGGGCGGTCGACGCCCCGGTCACCATGTTGCGGGTGTACTGGATGTGGCCGGGCGTGTCGGCGATGATGAATTTCCGCTTGGGAGTGGCGAAGTAGCGGTAGGCGACGTCGATCGTGATGCCCTGTTCGCGCTCGGCCCGCAGGCCGTCGGTCACCAGAGCCAGGTCGGTGTAGTCGTGACCGCGGTCCTTGGAGGTCTGCTCCACCGCCGCCCACTGGTCTTCCATCACGGCCTTGGAGTCATAGAGCAGCCGACCGATCAGGGTGGACTTGCCGTCGTCGACGGAACCCGCAGTGGCCAAGCGCAATAGCGTTGTCATCAGAAGTACCCCTGCCGTTTGCGGTCTTCCATGCCGGCCTCGGAGATCCGGTCGTCAGCTCGGGTCGCCCCGCGTTCGGTCAGCCGCGACACCGCGGTCTCGGCGATAACCTCGTCCACGGTGGCGGCCTGCGATTCCACGCAGCCGGTGCACGTGACGTCCCCGACGGTGCGGAACCGCACGGTCGCCTCGAATACGGGCTCGTCGTCGCGCGGGTGCATGTTCTTGTCGACCGCCAGCAGCATGCCGTCGCGGCGAAACACCTTGCGCTGGTGGGCGTAATAGATCGACGGCAGTGCGATGTTCTCGGCGCCGATGTAGGACCAGATGTCGAACTCGGTCCAGTTGGACAGCGGGAACACCCGGATGTGCTCGCCCTTGTGATGCCGGCCGTTGTAGAGGTTCCACAGCTCGGGCCGCTGCGCCTTGGGATCCCACTGCCCGAATTCGTCGCGGAAGCTGAACACCCGTTCCTTCGCACGCGCCTTCTCTTCGTCGCGGCGCGCTCCCCCGAACGCGGCGTCAAACTTGTTCTCCCGGATGGCGCGCAGCAGAGTGACGGTCTGGATCGGGTTGCGTCCTTGGCGCGGCTCGACGACCCGGCCGGCGTCGATGTCCTCCTGAACCGAGGCGACCACCAGGCGCACGCCGTGCTCGGCCACCAACTCGTCGCGGGTCGCGATCACCTCGGAGAAGTTGTGCCCGGTGTCGACGTGCATCACCGGGAACGGCAGCCGGCCGGGACGGAACGCCCGCAGCGCCAGGTGCAGCATGACGATGGAGTCCTTGCCGCCGGAGAACAGCAGCACCGGCCGCTCGAACTCCGCGGCCACCTCACGAATGATGTGGATCGCCTCTGCCTCCAGCGAGCGCAGATGACTCAACTCGTACTGTCCGGCGGCGGGTGCCACCGTCACGTCACTGGTCATAGCTTCCTTCGATTTAAAACCTGGCAGAACTGACCATATTTGGCATCTTAACGATAAATAACACCAGCCCGGCCCGGCGCTGTCAACCGCAGGACCTGCGGCCGGCGGATCGGCCTGGCCCGCACACCGGTGACCGGATAGATCACGTCAAGAGTCCTGGCGGCACTTTTGCGGCCGGTCGGGGTGCGAAAACATGGACGGATGACTGCCACCCCTGAAACCGCCGGACCATCCGCGCCGAGCGGTCGCGACGTCATCGCGCAGTTCCTTCCCCAATCTCCGGTCGTCGTCAAGCTGGGCATGGTCGCCGACCGCCTCGAAGAGCACGAGGTACGGCTGCGGCTGCCCTGGGACCGAGATCGTCGACCCGCAGGGCACGCTGGTCGCCAAGGCGCTGGCGACGTACAAGGTCGGTTGAGGTCGCTCACGGCCGACGGCGATTAGGGCTTGATCTCCTCGAGCTTGCCGGTGGCCACGTCGAAGACGAATCCGCGCACGGAGACGTGCTTGGTGACGAACGGGCTGCCCTCGATCCGGCGCAGCGATTGCCGGACGTCCTCGGCGAGATCGGCGAAAGCCTCCGCCGCCCATGGCGGTTTGATCCCGGTCTCCTCCTGGATGCTGCGCTTGAAGTCGTCGTCGGTGAAGGTGAGCATGCCGCAATCGGTGTGGTGAATCAGGATGATCTCCCGCGTGCCCAGCAATCGCTGGCTGATGGCCAGCGACCGGACGACGTCATCGGTGATGACTCCGCCGGCGTTGCGGATGACGTGGGCCTCCCCCTCGTTGAGCCCGAGGATGCGGTAGACGTCGAGCCGGGCGTCCATGCACGCGACGACCGCCACATGTTTGCCTGGCGGCATCGGCAGCGGCCCCTCGAAGGTGCTCGCATATTTGGCGTTGTTGGCCAGGTAATCATCGGTAACCGTCACGCAAGCCTCCTCGGGAGTGTCGCGGCCTGAACCGTGCTGCGTTTGCTGCGCGGTCGGTACCGCGGTGGATCCTAACAACCGATCACACGCGATTCACGCATGAGAATCAACCGGATCGGAAGGAGATCGAACGCGCCGGGCGACCGCAACGCGCGACGCTGTGCCGGCGGGTCGATAGCCTGTCCCAATGCGACGTGGGGTGTGCGGACCGGCATGACTCGGTTTCTGGCACGCCGGTTGCTCAACTACGTTGTGCTGCTGGCGCTGGCATCGTTTCTGACGTTTTGCCTGACGTCGCTGGCCTTCAGGCCACTGGACAGCCTGTTGCAGCGCAGCCCGCGCCCGCCTCAGTCCGTGATCGACGCCAAGGCCCACACGCTCGGGCTGGATGAGCCGATACCGATCCGCTACGCGCACTGGGCGTCGCACGCCGCGCGCGGTGACTTCGGCAAGACCATCACCGGGCAGCCCGTCGGGACGACGTTGTGGCGCCGCGTCGGAGTGACCCTGCGGTTGCTGATCATTGGTTCGCTGGTGGGCACCGTGCTGGGCATCGCGGCCGGGGCGTGGGGCGCCATTCGGCAGTATCGCCTCAGCGATCGTGTGGTCACCATGGTGGCGCTGCTGGTGCTGAGCACCCCGACGTTCGTGATCGCCAGCCTGTTGATCCTCGGTGCGCTGCGGGTGAACTGGGCCGTGGGCATCCAAATCTTCGACTACACCGGGGAAACCTCACCGGGCGTGACCGGCGGGACGGGCGCGCACCTGCTCGACCGGTTACGGCATCTGGTCTTGCCGTCGCTGACCCTGGCGCTGGCCGCCGCGGCGGGATACAGCCGTTATCAGCGCAACGCGATGCTGGACGTCCTGGGCCAGGACTTCATTCGCACCGCGCGCGCCAAGGGGCTCACCCGGCGGCGGGCGCTGGTCAAGCACGGGCTGCGCACCGCGCTGATCCCGCTGGCCACCCTGTTCGCCTACGGGGTGGCCGGTCTGGTGACCGGGGCGGTGTTCGTGGAGAAGATCTTCGGCTGGCACGGCATGGGCGAATGGCTGGTGCAGGGCATCGCGACTCAGGACACCAACATCATCGCGGCGATCACCCTGTTCTCCGGTGCGGTGGTGCTGCTGGCCGGCCTGCTCTCGGACGTGTTCTACGCGGCCCTCGATCCGCGGGTCCGGGTGTCATGACGTCGCAAGCGAACATCGATGGCGCCCATGGTTTTTCGGGGCACGAGGTCGCGGACTTCACCTCGCGGCGCACCCTGGTCCTTCGGCGGTTCGCCCGCAACAGGTTCGCGGTGGCGTCGCTGATGTTGTTGGTGCTGTTGTTCGTCGGCTGTTACGCGCTGCCCGCCGTGCTGCCGTATTCCTACGAAGACCTCGATTTCACCGCGCTGCTGCAGCCACCGAACGCGCGCCACTGGCTCGGCACCAACGCGCTGGGTCAAGATCTGCTGGCGCAGATCCTGCGCGGGATGCAGAAGTCGATGCTGATCGGCGTCTGTGTCGCGGTCATCTCCACCGGCATCGCCGCCACCGTCGGGTCGATCGCGGGCTACTTCGGTGGCTGGCGCGACCGCGCGCTGATGTGGCTGGTCGACCTGTTGTTGGTGGTGCCCAGCTTCATCCTCATCGCCATCGTGACGCCGCGAATCAAGAGCTCGGCCAATGTCTTGATGCTGGTCCTGCTGCTGGCCGGGTTCGGCTGGATGGTCAGCTCGCGCATGGTGCGCGGCATGACCATGAGTCTTCGGGAACGCGAATTCATCCGTGCCGCACGGTATATGGGGGTTTCCAGCCGCCGCATCATCGTCGGCCACGTGGTGCCCAACGTGGCGTCCATCTTGATCATCGACGCCGCGCTTAATGTCGCGTCGGCCATCCTGGCCGAAACCGGGCTGAGCTTCCTGGGTTTCGGCATTCAGCCACCCGACGTGTCGCTGGGAACGTTGATCGCCAACGGCACCCAATCCGCGACCACCTTTCCCTGGGTGTTTCTTTTCCCCGCGGGAGTGCTGGTACTGATCCTGGTGTGCGCCAACCTCACCGGTGACGGCCTGCGCGATGCGCTCGACCCCGGCAGCGCGGGCCTGAGCAGGGGGAGCCGATGAGCCCGCTGCTCGAGGTGACCGATTTGGCGGTCACGTTCCCGGCGGGTGGCGATCCGGTGACCGCGGTGCGCGGTATCAGCTACCGCATCGAACCGGGGGAAGTCGTCGCCATGGTCGGTGAATCCGGTTCGGGGAAGTCCGTTTCGGCGATGGCGGCCATCGGCCTGTTGCCCGAGTACGCCCAGGTGCGCGGCTCGGTGCGGTTGCACGACACCGAACTGCTGGGCCTCGGCGACGACGCGATGTCACGGTTCCGCGGCAAGACGGTCGGCATGGTGTTCCAGGATCCGATGTCCGCGCTGACGCCCGTCTACACCGTCGGCGACCAGATCGCCGAGGCGATCGAGATCCATCAGCCGCGGGTGGGCAGGAGGGCCGCACGCCGGCGTGCCGTGGAATTGCTCGAGCTGGTGGGCATCGCACAGCCGGAGCGACGCGCCCGCGCGTTTCCGCATGAGCTGTCCGGTGGCGAACGGCAACGGGTGGTCATCGCGATCGCCATTGCCAACGACCCTGACCTGTTGATCTGCGACGAGCCCACCACCGCGCTGGATGTCACGGTGCAGGCGCAGATCCTCGAGGTGCTCAAGACGGCGCGCGACATCACCGGCGCCGGGGTGCTCATCATCACCCACGACCTCGGGGTGGTGGCCGAGTTCGCCGACCGCGCCCTGGTGATGTACGCCGGGCGGGTCGTCGAAACCGCTTCCGTGCATGACCTTTACCGGGATCGCCGCATGCCCTACACCGTCGGGCTGCTGGGCTCTGTCCCGCGGCTCGACGCCGCACAGGGCACCCGGTTGGTGCCGATCCCCGGTGCGCCGCCGTCGCTGGCGGGCCTGGATCCCGGGTGCCCCTTCGCGCCACGCTGCCCGCTGGCCATCGACGAATGTCGGCTCGCGGAGCCGGAATTGCTCTCCGTCGGCGCCGATCACCGGGCGGCCTGCATCCGCACCGATCAGGTCGACGGCCGAAGCGCCGCCGACATCTACGGGGTGAGCACCGACGCCCGCCACGCGGAATCCGCCGACACGTCGGTGGTCGTTCGGGTGCGCGACCTGACCAAGACCTACCGGCTGACAAAGGGCGTGTTGCGCCGCAGCGCCGGTGAGGTGCGCGCCGTCGACGGCGTCAGTTTCGAATTGCGGCAGGGCCGCACCCTGGGCATCGTCGGCGAATCGGGTTCGGGCAAGTCGACCACCCTGCACGAGATCTTGGAACTCACCCAGCCCGAATCGGGTTCGATCGAGGTGCTGGGCACCGATGTCGCCGCGTTGAGCGCCGCGAGCAGGCAGGCGCTGCGGCGCGACATCCAGGTCGTGTTCCAAGACCCGGTCGCGTCGCTTGACCCAAGGCTACCGGTGTTCGAGCTGCTCGCAGAGCCCCTGCGGGCCAACGGGTTCGACAAGAGCCGCACCAACTCGCGCGTCGCCGAGCTGCTTGAGATCGTGGGGCTGCGCCGCGCCGACGCGGTCCGTTACCCCGCCGAGTTCTCCGGCGGGCAGAAGCAGCGCATCGGCATAGCGCGTGCGCTCGCTCTGCAACCGAAGATCCTGGCGCTCGACGAACCGGTGTCCGCGCTCGACGTGTCCATCCAGGCCGGGATCATCAACCTGCTGCTCGACCTGCAGGAGCGGTTCGGCCTGTCCTATCTGTTTGTCTCCCACGATCTTTCGGTAGTCAAGCACCTCGCGCACCACGTCGTCGTGATGTATGCCGGCGCGATCGTGGAGCAGGGCGACAGCCGTCGCGTCTTCGCCGACCCGCAGCACGAATACACTCGGCGGCTGCTGAACGCGGTGCCGCAACCGGATCCGGGCCGGCGTGTCTAGGCCGGCGGTCAAGGCGGGTGCGGGCACCCGGTTCGCGGCGGCCTTCCTCGCGATTGTCCTTGCGCTGTCGGGCTGCTCACCGGCCGTCAACCTGATTCCCGAAGCCGGCCACAACGCGCAGATCGGCTCGACGAGCGACATCAACCCACACGATCCGGCGACCCTGCAAGACGGCGGCGACCTGCGACTGGCCCTGACCGACTTTCCGCCGAACTTCAATATCTTGCACATCGACGGCAACTCGGCCGACGTCTCCGCGATGATGAAGGCCACCCTGCCGCGGGCGTTCGTCATCGGGCCCGACGGCTCGACGACGGTCGACACCGACTACTTCACCAGTATCGAACTCACCGGCACTGCGCCGCAAGTGGTTACGTACACGATCAACCCCAAGGCGGTGTGGTCCGACGGCACGCCGATTACCTGGGAGGACATCGCCAGCCAGATCCACGCCCTGAGCGGCGCCGACATGACCTTCGAGATCGCCGGGCCCAGCGGCGCCGACCGCGTCGCGTCGGTGACCCGCGGCGTCGACGACCGGCAGGCCGTCATGACGTTCGCCAAGCCCTACGCCGAATGGCGCGGCATGTTCGCCGGCAACGGAATGCTGCTGCCCAAGAGCATGACGGCCTCCCCGGAGGCGTTCAACAAGGGCCAGCTGGAGGGGCCCGGTCCGTCGGCCGGCCCGTTCGTCGTCTCGTCGCTGGATCGGACCACCCAGCGGATCGTGTTGAGCCGCAACCCGAAATGGTGGGGCGCACGGCCCCGCCTGGACAGCATCACCTACCTGGTGCTCGACGATGCCGCGCGGCTCCCCGCCTTGCAGAACAACACGATCGACGCCACCGGGGTCGGCACGATCGACCAGCTGACCATCGCGCAGCGCACCAAGGGCATCTCGATCCGGCGCGCGCCCGCCCCGGCCTGGTCGCACTTCACGTTCAACGGCGCCCCGGGCTCGATCCTGGCCGATAAGGCGCTGCGTGTCGCGGTGGCCAAGGGGATCGATCGGCAGACCATCGCCAAGGTCGTCCAGTACGGCCTGACCAGTGACCCTGTCGCACTGGGCAACCACATCTATGTCGCCGGGCAGCAGGGCTATCAGGACAACAGCGCGGTCGTGCCCTACGACCCGGCCGCGGCCGACCGAGAGCTCGACGCGCTGGGCTGGAAGCGGGCCGGGCAGTTCCGAGAGAAGGACGGCCGGCCGCTGGTCATCCGCGACTTGTTCTACGACGCCCAGGGCAGCCGGCAGTTCGCCCAGATCGCCCAGCACAGCCTCGCCCAGATCGGCGTCAAGCTCGAGCTCGTCTCCCGGTCGGGCAGCGGCTTCTTCACCAACTACATCAACGTCGGCGCTTTCGATATGGCTCAATTCGGTTGGCTCGGGGACGCTTTCCCACTGTCGGCGCTGACCCAGATCTACAAATCCGACGGGGAGAGCAATTTCGGCAAGATCGGCAGCGAGCAGATAGACGCCGCCATCGAAGGCACGCTGGAAGAACTCGATCCGGCCAAGGCGCGGGCGTTGGCCAACGATCTCGACAAGATGATCTGGGCGGAGGGATTCAGCCTTCCGCTGACCCAGTCGCCCGGCGATGTCGCGGTGCGCAGCAAGCTGGCCAACTTCGGCGCGGCCGGTCTCGCCGACCTCGACTACACCGCCATCGGGTTTACGCGGAGTTGAGCCGCCGTCGTAGCCGATTCGGGATCGGTAGGGCGCCCTCGGCGACGGCCGCCGCCCCGAGCGCCTTCCACAGCAGCCGCACCTCCGGGCGCGGCGGGAGCGCGTCCAGCGCCGGCGCCTGTGCGACAAGCCCATTCAGGTCGCCGCGCCGGACCGCGTCGGCACTGGCGAGCGCGACCGGCTCACGGAAATCCAGCGCGCTGTGCGCCATGTTCGGCAAACTCAACAGCACCGCATTCGGCAGCAGCGACGCCACGCGTTGCGCGACGGCCGGCGGGGTGATCAGGTCACGACCTCCGGAAACCACCGCGGTGGGCCAGTCGAATTTCGGCATTTCGGCCGTCAGGTCATAGGGCTCGTCTTCGAAAGTCACTCGCTGCGTACGGGCTCTCCTTTCGGCGACCGCGGGATCGAGCGGTAGGCCGTCGGGTTCGGCCGCATAGTCCAGTTCACGGAACGCGATGCGGCTCACCAGATCTTCTTCGTACCGAAACGGCAGGTTACTGAGGGTGGTGAACCGGGATAGTGCCCACCACAGTAGTTTTCGGCCATCGAGCAACAGATCGAGTTGCCGCTCGAGCAGGTCGGTGCCGCCATAGCCGTAGATCGTCGCGACGACCTGTGTTGCCGTCGCGTTCATCACGCCGGCGTCGACGAGTTCGCGCATTTTTGGTGCCACCGAGGCGGTTTCGGTGCTGTCGCCCTTCAGCAGCAGCCGGCGGATCGCGCGGCGCACGATGACGATGTCGTGCCGCGACAGCAGCGGTGAATCGAGCACCATGCCGCGCACCCGGTGCGGGTGGCGTACCCCTACGCCGGCCGCGATGTAGGTGCCGTACGAGGCGCCGTAGATGACGGCCGACTCCGCTTGCACGTCATCGAGCACCGCCGCCACATCGTCGACCACCTGGTTCACGGTCAGCGACTGCGGGGGCAGATCGGCACCCGAATCGTCGTGGCGCGACATCCCCACCCCGCGGTGCTCGATCATGATGACGTCGAGGCCCGCCGCGGCCGCGCGCCGCCGCAGCCCCTTGTACATCTGCACCGACGCCACTCCCGGGCCGCCCGGGATGATGACCAGCGGATGAGCGGACTTGCGGCCCGCGCGCACGTAGTACAGATCGAACTCTTCGGCGTTGTGCGGTGAGATCGGCCGGCGGACGAGCCGCACGCCGGGCAGTTCCGCCAGCTTCTCCTGCATCCGGCTGCGCTTCGCGTTCATCGTCATTCTGGCGTGCCCCCCATGATCCCATTCTGCAGGCGAGGCGCCGGTGCGGCGATGAATCGCTTTGATCAGCGATATCGGCGGAGGTCAGCCGCCAGAGCTAAGCGCTGAGATCGATGCGATGGGCGCCCTTGACACCGTCGTAGCGGTCGGGGCTACAGGTGAGGACGATCACCTGCCCGTGGGTTCCCACGGTGTCGAACAACTCCCCCATCTTGGTCAACCGGTCCGGGTCGGTGAAACCGAGCGCGTCGTCGACTACCACCGGGACGGCGTCCTCCTTGGCGACCAGGGCCGCGCCGGCCAGCCGCGCCAGGATGCCGAGTTGCTCCTTGGCGCCGCCCGATAGGGATTCGTAGGGCACGGTGATGCCGTTCAGCGTGCGGCTACGGATGCACAGGTCGCTGTCGATGTCGACCTCGAAACTCGGGCCGAAGACCGGGCGGCCGAGCCGCTGCAGCTCCGAACGATAGGGCTCGACGTAGCGCCGCCGGGTGGTGTCCCGGTGGCGCGTCATGACCGACCGCAACAGTTGCGCGGCGCGGGCGCGGGCGCCCACCTGGCTGTGTCCGCTGGCGGCGTGCTCGCGTTCGGTTTCCGCGGCATCGAGCTTGCCTTGTCGTCCCTCACTGCCGAACACCGAGAGTTCGATCGTGATCTCACGCAACGCGCGGGCGGCTTCCTCGTAGCGCTCGCGCAGCCAGTCGGCTTCCTTTGTGGCATCGGCCAATTCGGTCTCGACCGCATCGGGTGCGGCCGCGGCCAGCGCGTCGGTGAGTTCGGCGGCCCGCTCTTGCGCGGCCTGCGCCGCGCCCAGGGCCGTGGCCGCGGCGGCCGCGAGTTCGTCATCGCCTGCCGACGCGCGTTCGGCGGCCAGCCGGCCCGCCGCGGCGTCCAGCTCGGCGCGCTGAGCCTCCAGGGTATTCTGCAGAACCGTTGCCCGCGTGGACAACTCGGCGAGCGCGGCGGCGGCGTTGGTGGCGGCCTGGCGGCGTGTCTCGCATTCGCTCGATGCGGCCGCGCGAGCCTGAAGGACCGCAGTGAGTTCGGCGCGGGCGACCCCGATATCGCTGAGGACGAGTTCGGCCCCAGCGGGATGTGCGGCGCGCAATTGCGCCAGCCGCGACCGCAGCTCGTCGGCCTGTTCGTCACCGCACAGGCCGGCCAGAGTTGCGGTGAGCTGGTCGCGGGTGCCGTGCAACTCGCGGCGACGCTGGTCGGCGGACCGTGCCGCGGCGAGGTCGCTCACCTCGCCGGTCACCAGCGCTGCTGCCATCTCCTCTTGCGCCGCAGCGTGTTTGGCGTGAATGTCCAACGTGGTCGCGCCCGGGGTGACCCGGGCGGTCAAGACACCGGCGACCTCCACCGCGGTGGGTCCGGCGGCGGTGGTCGACCAGCTCTGTCCGGCCGACAGGGAGATCTGCTCACCGCCCACGACCATCTGAATGTCTGCGGCGGCGGTGAATTCGATCGCCGCCGACGTCAGCGCCAACTGGTCACCGGTGCGATCGACGGCGGCCGCCGCGTCCTCGATGCGTCGCAGCACCGCCTCGGAGACGGCGATGGTGTCGAGCTCAACGCCGATCCGTTCGCGATCCCGCTCGATGGCATCGATCTTGGCCAGCCGGGCGGTCAACCGGTCGGCCTCTTCACGGTCGGCGAGTTGGTCGACCGTATCCCGCGCGGATTCGGTCCGGCGTTGCAGCTCGGCAAGGGCCTCGGTGGTCTGCTGCAGCGCGGCGTCAGCCGCCTCGGCCTCCGCATGCGCCGCCGCCTGGGCGGCCGCGGCTTCTTGGGCCTGCGTTTGCGTTTCGGCGACGGCGCGCGCGCGGCTGTCGATTTCGGTGAGCAATTGCCGGCGTGCGGTGTAGACGCCGTTAGCCGCGGCGGCGGTGGCGGCAGCGGCCTCCGCGACCAGCTGGGCCTCACGTCGCTGCGCGGTCAGCGCCGCGATCTTGTCGGCGGCCTCCTGCGCGGCGGTGACCCGCGGCCCAGCGGCGATGCGGCGCTGGGAGAAGTCGGCCACCTGCTGGGTCAACACGGCATGACGGGCCACCCGGTCGTCGACCTCGGCGACCGCCGCGGCGCACTCGGCGACCGCGGCCTCGGCGTCCGCCAGCCGGGCGATCGCGGCGGCCCACTCGCCCGTCGGACGTCCGGTCGGGGTGAAGTAACGCCCGTATTCGGCGTCGATGCGCTCGATGAGCAAGGGCTCGGTGCCGCACAGCCCCCCGCTGTCACCGGCGGCCACATCAAGCGCGCGCGAGAGCGCGTCGCACCCGGACAGATCCACCGCGGCGGTCGACGCGGACTGCAGCACCCGCTGGGCGTGCCACAGGTCGCTGTCCACCGTCTCGGCCAGCATCGCCCGGACCCGCTCGTGGGCCTCGTCGCCGGTCAGCTGTTCGCGGTACGGCCGGACCACGGTCAGCTCCGTCTCGCACTTCTTGTGAAACCGCTTGCGATAGACGAAACGATAAGGGCCGCAACTAATTTCGGCGGACACCTCGGAGCCCACATCGCTGTGGGTGGGTTTGACCTGCTTGACTTCCTTCTTGGTCGAGCGGTCCCGCGCTTCCAGTAGCAGGTCCAGGGCCTCGATCATCGACGACTTGCCGATCTCGTTGGCGCCGCACACCACGACGACGCCGTGGTCGGGGAAGTCGATTTCGCGGTGCGATATGCCGCGGTAGTTCGTCAGGATCAGCCGGTGCAGCTTCACGCCGCGCCCCGGTCGGTGAGGCGCAGCAGTAGCGCCAGCGCCGCCTGCGCGTCGACCGCGGTCGCGCAGTCCTCCTCGCGCGCCGTCGCCACCAATTCTTCGACCGCCGCGGCAGCGAAACCTCCGATGCCCAGGTCGCTGAATTCGCCGTCGGCCGGGACCACCGCCAGATCGGTGTGACGTTCCCACAGGCCCAGCCAGGCGAACAACCGTGCGTATTTATCGAGGCAGGCGTCCAGCGCGGCGCGGCCGGTGACCGTCAGCGACCCGGTCAGCGCCAGGCGCACCACGGTTCGGTCCTTCTCGGTCATCAGGTCCAGGTTCATGTCCAGATCGGCGATCTCGCGGCTGGTGTCGACCTGCCGGTGCATCGTGACGAACCGCCAGCTGCCGAGGTGCCGCGGCGTCACAGCGACGGCGCGCCGCGGGTCGGCCTCGTCGATGTCGACGATCAGGACATGGCCGGGGTCGGATTCGACGTCGTCGAAGTTGGTGACTTCCGGGGAGCCGGAGTACCACACCCGTCCGCTGCCGCCGACCTGGGTGAGCGAGTGCTTATCCCCCAGCGCCACATAGTGCACCGCGCCGCGGGTCAGCGCCTCGTCAACCGTGGCGAGCCGGATCAGCGAGGGCTTGTCCCGATCGGGATCCAGCACGTCGACGCCGCCGTGCGCGACGAGGATCCGCGTGCCCTCCGCCGCGGGCAGGTCGTCGAGGACGTCGGCGACCAGGTCGGTGATCGGCACCTTCGACCGCCACGGGGCGGCGACGATCTCCAGCCCGGGACGGACCTGATGCACGCCGGCCTGATCGAGCACCACGACGTTGTCGGGACGTTCGGCGGTGAACAGCGCGCTGGTGTACACCGACGAGGCGTCCAGGGGGTCGTGGTTGCCCGGCAGCAGGTACACCGGAATTCCGATGGCGCGCATGGCTTCCAGGGACTGCCCGACAACTTTGGGCGGAAGCTGGTTGTGTTCGAAGACGTCGCCCGACACGACGACGAACTCGGCGCCGACTTCAGCCGCCAGCGCGCCCAGACCAGAAACCACGTCGCGGCGGGCCGCCGAATAGCGCGGCTGCGCGTCACCGGCGAGGAAGTGCCGGGTCATGCCCAGCTGCCAGTCGGCGGTGTGCAGGAATCGCATGCCGGCGACCCCCTTTCGAAGTGCGTGTTTACCTGGGCAACGCGAGTTTAGGTCCGTGCACCGACAACACGCGGGACCTGGGTCGGCAGGTCTCGGTGTGAGAAATCTGGGCGATGTAGGCCGGCTCCCGATCAGCGCGCGAATCCGGCCACACCGGCTCAAGGCACCATTCAGGAACTGCTCGCGTCCCATGCTTCAAATGAGTTGCGCGAGTGTGAATCTGTTTGAAGGCGTGTACAAGCCGCGGCAGTCAGCCAAGCTCAACATTCGCGGCCCCGACTCGGACCACATTGGCAAACAACACTTCCGATCCAGTCTCACGAAACCCAACGAGCTTGAGGGTGCCGTGGCTGCGACAAGCTAACTTGGCGGGTTCTGAGGCCTGCCGGGATTCGGAAACGCCGGGTTAGTGTAGGCCGGTGTCTGTGGCTCATCGCCGGGATTCGGGTTCATTACTGGTGGTGGTCCGGCCTCTGGCTCAGCCGATGGAGCCGGGGGTGCCCGATGTTCGGGCGGTGGCGGCTTGGGCACCAAGTAGTTCTTCCACGCGCCCGGTGGATTCGGTGCAGGGCCGATGGTGTTATCCGGCCACCGCCATGAACAGCTACCCGAGGCACCCCCGAAATCGCCTGCAGGAATCGTCAACCCAAAACCCATAAAATTTCCACCGATGGGGGCATTGCCACCGGGACCACCCAGGTTCCATCCGCCATATTCGCAGTGCCAGTGCGTGCTGTTCTCTTCGACAGGAAAATCACAGTAGTACGTCGTGGCCCCTGCCTCGAAAGTACTTCCGCCAACACCGGGATAGTCGCACACGCCGGGGCCTGGAAGGTTGCCGCCCGGCCCAGCCCGGGCCACCGGCGAATTGAGGATTACCCACAAGGCAACCCCCAGTGCCACAAGTAATCTAATTCCCGTGCGCAACGACTCTTTCACTGTAACGCCTTCTGGCTTCGGCAATGGCAGCGCGTGCCTCGAGCGGGGGACTGCTATTCCAAGTTCTACAACGCCCGGGACAAATTTGCAGAGGATTTAGGATTCGTCCCATTAGGTTGGTTCTGGCCAGCGTCGCCGAAACTGTGCTGGCTGTCGGCCGACCATCCGCACTCGCTACGCCTACCGATACACCCGAGCTCGGCCACATCGTCTGCCGACCAACACCTTCTACCACCCGGAAAAATTGCTCGGCGGCGATGGCGATGACGACTCGCGGCTGCTTTGATTAACCTGGTTTCTCGTGACTGACCAGCGCACCCTGCTGTTGATGCGGCACGCGAAGTCCGACTACCCGCCCGGTGTCGCCGACCATGATCGGCCGTTGGCGCCCCGCGGCATCGAGCAGGCCGGGCTCGCCGGCGACTGGTTGCGCGCCAACGCGCCCACCATCGATGCGGTGCTGTGCTCCACGGCGACGCGCACCCGCGAGACGCTGCTGAACACCCGCATCGATGCGCCGGTGCGATACAGCGAGCGCCTCTACGCCAGCACCCCGGGCACGGTGATCGACGAGATCAACACGGTGGACGACGGCGTCAGCGCGCTGCTCGTCATCGGGCATGAGCCGACGATGTCGACTCTCGCGCTGGGGCTCGGCGGTGCCGGGGATGCGAATACCTCTGCCGCCGAACGGATTTCGGTCAAGTTTCCTACGTCGGCCATCGCGGTGCTCACCGTGCCGTGCGCGTGGAAGCAACTGGAGCTCGGGGTGGCGACGCTGATCGACTTCGAGGTGCCGCGCTAGGATTTGGTGGCGGCGACCCGCCGCGCCCGGCTTCGCCGCGCTTGCGATCGCCGCTAGGAGTTGGTGGCCAGCGTCAGCTCCATCAACTTGATGGCCTGTCCGCACGCGTCGATGCCCGGGGCCTGCGGGTTGATCCACCATCCGACCACCCCGGCGGCATCGCTGGCCACGCCGCAAGCGCCGTTCGCGTCGTCGGGCCGCATCACGATGGAGTCGATGCCGGCGATCGAACGCGTCTCGATCTTGTACTTCAAGAATTCGGCGACCTTGCGCTCGTTGGACAGGCTGCCCTGCTCGAACCAGAACCGGGTGATGTCGATCAGGCCGGCCGGGTTGGCCGCCTGCCAGCGGCAGATCGCACCGACGAAGGTGCTCTGAATGTCGAGCGGATCGGCGCCCACGGTCTTGGCCAGGATGTCGCTGGTCAAGACCTCACATTCCTTGAGCAGGTTCGGATACTGCTGCTGGGCGTTGTTGTTGCGGGGCACATTGCCACCCGCCTTGACCGCGTTGCCCCCGATCGAGCGGGAACAGCCCGTCAACACCAGCAGCGCGGCGATCAGAACGGTCGCGGCGATGCGGGCAGTCCTTCTGCTGCGCGACCCGGCACGCATCGAGGCCATCATTTCGAGTTCGCAATCGATTGGCGAGCCAGTTCTTTCGCTATATCGCACGGCGGCGGGAACGGCTTCTGGCTGAAACTGATTGACCATTCAATAAAGTCGTCCTGGAACTGAATGCCCACCTCGCACAGCGAGTCACCCAGGTTGGGCTCGTTGCCGATGGCGATGAAACCGCCGTGACCGTTGATGTTGATGTCGTCGACGCTGGCGCGCGAGAGCTCCTCGGTCTTGCGTTCACGCCCGATGGGGCTGCCGCGATACCAGGAGAAGGAGAAGTGCGGCCCGAGGATGCCGCCGCCGGCCAGCCACTGGCAGCCGACGGAGTTGCGTGCGGTGTTGATCAGCCCCGTGACCTTGGTGAGCTCGGCGACGGTCTGATCGCTGATGCCGCCGCACTGCGGGAACATCGCACCGTGGCTGCCCTGGCCGTTCTGCGGCGTCGACGACGCCGTCGCTCCCGGCTTGTTGCCGCCGGAATCGGAGCAGCCCGCGGCCGCGGGGATCAGGATCGTCAATGCTGACGCCACAAGAGCCAGCGCCCTCGTGTCACGCCGCACCGCTACCCTGCTTCCGTTCCGCCCGCTGCTGGTCCACACGATGCACTGTAGCGGCAGCCCAGCGGGTCAACCACCGACGCGCCTGAGCAGGTATTTCGGGGCCGCCAACCCGTGCGCCGCGGACCTTGACCGTCCGGCGGTGGGCGGGGACGGCCGGGCGGACGGTATGCGACAGTTACCCAATGCTCCTGGCACTGCTGCGCCAGTACATCCAGCCGTACCGACGGCTGGTGGCGGTGCTGATGGCACTGCAGCTGGTCAGCAACCTCGCGTCGCTGTATCTGCCGACGGTCAACGCCGCCATCATCGACGAGGGCGTCGCCAAGGGCGACACCACCACGATCGTCCGGCTCGGCACGGTGATGCTCGGGGTCACCGCATTGCAGGTGTTGTGCTCGATCGGCGCGGTCTATTTCGGCTCGCGCACCGGGATGGGCTTCGGTCGCGACCTGCGCGCGGCGATGTTCGAACACGTCACCACCTTTTCCGAACGCGAGGCCGCCCGATTCGGAGCGCCCACGCTGTTGACGCGCAGCACCAACGACGTGCGGCAGATCCAGTACCTGGTTCAGGTAACGGGCACCGTGCTGGTGACCGCCCCGATCATGTGCCTGGGCGGGATCTTCATGGCCATCCGCCAGGAGGCCGCGCTGACGTGGCTGCTGTTGGTGAGCGTGCCGATCATGGCGGTCGCCAACTACTGGGTGATGTCGCACATGCTGCCCCTGTTCCGCCGGATTCAAAGCCTGATCGACGGCATCAACCGGGTAATGCGTGACCAGCTGTCCGGCGTACGGGTTGTCCGTGCGTTCGCCCGGGAAGATTTCGAGCGCGACCGCTTCGCCCGCGCCAACACCGCGCTGTCGAATACCGCACTGACCGCGGGTAACTGGCAAGCGCTGATGCTGCCGGTGACCACGCTGACCATCAACGTGTCCAGCGTCGCGCTGATCTATTTCGGCGGGTTGCGCATCGACCGCGGCCAGATGCAGGTCGGCTCGTTGACCGCCTTCCTGGCCTACTTCACCCAGATCCTGATGGCCGTGTTGATGGCGACGATGACGCTGGTGGTGTTGCCGCGGGCCTCCGTCTGCGCCGAACGGATCACCGAGGTGCTCACCACCCACCCCGCCGTCACCGACCCCGCGAATCCGCTTGCCCCGCGCGGCGCGATCACCGGGACGGTGCGTCTGGAGGGCGCGACGTTCACCTACCCCGGCGCCGATCGCCCAGTGCTGCAGAACATTTCGCTGACCGCGCTGCCCGGAACCACCACGGCCATCGTCGGCAGCACCGGTTCGGGCAAATCGACGCTGGTCTCGCTGATCTGCCGGCTCTACGACGTGACCGACGGCGCGGTCTCGGTGGACGGCATCGACGTCCGCGATTACCAGACCGAACGGTTGTGGTCGGCGATCGGGCTGGTCCCCCAGCGCGGTTACCTGTTCTCGGGGACGGTCGCCGACAACCTGCGCTACGGCGCCGCCCCCCACCAAGCGGTCACCGACGAACAGATGTGGGACGCGTTGCGGGTGGCGGCCGCCGACGATTTCGTGCGGGCCCACGACGACGGGCTGCGCATGCGGGTGGCCCAGGGCAGTATCAACTTCTCCGGCGGGCAGCGGCAGCGACTCGCCATCGCGCGGGCGGTCATCCGCCGCCCGGCCATCTATCTGTTCGACGACTCGTTCGGCGCGCTCGATGCCCGTACCGACGCGCGGGTCCGCGCCTCGCTGCAGGAGATCTCCGGCGACGCCACCGTCATCGTTGTCACGCAACGTATCTCGATCGCGGCGAAGGCCGACCAGGTGATCGTGATCGACAACGGGAAACTGGTGGGCGCGGGCACGCACGAATCGCTGCTGGCCGATTGCACCACCTACGCCGAATTCGCCGACTCGCAGTCGGTCGATGCCGTGCGCTCGGGTCGAGTCGGGGGCGCGCCGTGACCCGTGCGACTACCAAGGCGGCCGGCAGGCCCGACACCGCCACCCGTCCCCGCGACTTCTGGGGCCCGGCCGCCCGGTTGGTGAAACAGCTTGCGCCGCAACGACGACTGTGCGCGGCGGTGATCGCCTTGGGAATCACCGGCACGGCCATCGGGGTGATCGTCCCGCGGATCCTGGGGCATGCCACCGATTTACTGTTCAACGGTGTGATCGGGCGCCAGCTCCCCGCCGGAATCACCAAGGCGCAGGCCGTCGCCGCCGCACGCAGCAGAGGAGCCAACACCTTCGCCGACCTGCTGTCCGGGATGAATGTGGTGCCGGGCCAAGGCGTGGACTTCGGGGCGGTCGCACGGACACTTGCGCTGGCACTGGTGCTGTATCTCGTTTCCGCGCTGCTGATTTGGGGGCAGGCCCGGCTGCTCAACGTCACCGTGCAGCGCACCATGGTGGCGTTGCGTTCCGATGTCGAGGACAAGATCCACCGGCTGCCGCTGTCCTACTTCGACGGCCGCCAGCGTGGTGAACTGCTGAGCCGCGTCACCAACGACATCGACAACATTCAATCGTCGCTGTCGATGACGATCAGCCAGTTGCTGACATCGGTGCTGACCGTGGTCGCGGTGCTGGCGATGATGCTGTCCATCTCGCCGCTGCTGGTGCTGATCACCGTGCTGACGGTGCCGTTGTCCCTGCTGGCGACCCGGGCGATAGCGCGTCGTTCCCAGCGGCTGTTCGTCGCCCAGTGGACCAGCATCGGACGCCTCAACGCCCATATCGAGGAGACCTACAGCGGTTTCACGGTGGTCACGACGTTCGGCCACCAGGCCGCGGCGCGCGAGCAATTCCGCACCCTCAACGACGACGTCTACCATGCCAGCTTCGGCGCGCAATTCTTCTCCGGACTGGTGGCGCCGGCGACCACCTTCATCGGCAACCTCGGGTACGTCGCCGTCGCCGTGGTCGGCGGCCTGCAGGTGGCCACCGGCCACATCACCCTGGGCAACATCCAGGCGTTCATTCAGTATGTGCGGCAGTTCAACTCACCATTGAGCCAGCTGGCTGGGATGTACAACACCCTGCAGTCCGGGGCGGCCAGCGCCGAACGCGTCTTCACGCTGCTCGACGAGCCCGAGGAATCGCCGGATCCCCCGCCCGCCACGAACCCGCAGACGGCCGGGCGCGTCGAATTCGCCCACGTGAGCTTCGCCTACCGCCAGGGCACCCGGGTGATCGAAGACCTGTCCATGGTGGCCGAACCGGGCAGCACGGTGGCGATCGTCGGGCCGACCGGAGCGGGCAAGACCACGCTGGTGAACCTGCTGATGCGGTTCTATGACGTCGACGCGGGCCAGATCCTGCTCGACGGGGTCGACATCACCACGATGGACCGCCGGTCGCTGCGGTCGCGAATCGGCATGGTGCTACAGGACACCTGGCTCTTCGACGGGACGATCGCGGAGAACATCGCCTACGGACGTCCCGACGCCGGTGCGGACGAGGTGCTCGAGGCTGCCGAGGCCGCCTACGTCGATCGTTTCGTGCGGACGTTGCCGGCCGGCTACCAGACCCGAATCAGCGGTGACGGAGGCAACATCAGCGCCGGCGAAAAGCAGCTGATCACCATTGCACGCGCATTCCTTGCCCGCCCGCAGTTGTTGATCCTCGACGAGGCAACCAGTTCGGTCGATACCCGCACCGAGGCCCTCATTCAGCACGCGATGTGCGAACTGCGCCGCGACCGCACGAGTTTTATTATCGCGCACCGACTTTCAACGATCCGCGATGCCGACCGGATCTTGGTGGTCGAGGCCGGCCGGATCGTCGAACAGGGCAATCACGCCGAGCTGCTGGCCCGCCGCGGCGCGTACTACGCGATGATTCAGGCTTGACGGCCGCGTCGTTACCAAGAACTCATTGAGAATGCTTGTAGGAATAGGCGAGACGCTGACGTTGTCCTACTCAGCCAGATCACCTGAAAGGGGTGGCAGCAATGTTCACACGCCGCATCTCGACAATCGCCGCCGCCGTCGCCGCAACCGCCATCGGGCTTGCCGCCATTGGCATGGCCGGCACCGCGGCAGCGAGCTCCGTGCAGACCGCCGATCAGGCGTTCCTGGGCCAGATGCAAAGCCTCGGCGTCTCTTTCCCGTCGACGCAAGATGCCGTGCGAGCGGGCCACCAGGTATGCACTGACCTGGCCGCCGGGCAGACCCCGACGGCCGTCACCGTCGGGATCTTCCGCCACACCAACCTGACTCCCCCGCAGGCGGCCAGCGTGGTGATCGCGGCGACCCACGCCTACTGCCCGCAGTTCTCCGGGCAGCCGGCCTAGCCGACCAACGACCCACGATGGGGGAGTCCGGGTAAGCAATCGGATTCGTGCGGGGCAGCTACTATCGCGCTGGGTACGAACACATTTCAGTCCGCCAGTAGCGCTGGACCGTGATGCAGCGTGCGGATGAATTCGACGACATGCCGTCGGAGCTCGACGGTTTGTCGGGATTGTCAACGAATCCGCCCGGTTAGCGTCACAATCACAACTGTGACCTCATGGCATCCGACGCCGCGGACGCGGAAAGGCTGGTAGGCGCGATGGCGGACAATCGTCTCGAATTCGGTCTGCTCGGGCCGTTGGAGATGAGCGTTGACGGTGCCCTGGTGCCGCTCGGCACGCCCAAACAGCGGGCGGTGCTGGCGCTGCTGCTGATGAACCGCAACAGCCCGGTCGGCGTCGACCGGCTTATCACCGCACTGTGGGACGAGTCGCCGCCGTCGGGGGCGCGGGCCAGCATTCACTCCTACGTGTCCAACCTGCGCAAGCTGCTGACCGGCGCCGGCGTGGACCCGCGCACCGTACTGGTCGCGGCGCCGCCCGGGTATCGGCTCAACATCCCCAATGACACGTGCGATCTCGGCCGCTTCATCGCCGAAAAGACCGCCGGCGTGCACGCGGCAGCGGCGGGGCGCTTCGAACAGGCCAGCCAGCATCTGTCCGCGGCTTTGGCCGAATGGCGCGGCCCGGTGCTCGAGGACCTGGAAGGCTTCCGGTTCGTCGACACCTTCACCCCGTCCCTCGTCGAGGAGAAGATCCTGGCCCACACGGCGCAAGCCGAGGCCGAAATCGCCTGCGGACGTGCGTTTACCGTGATCACCGAGCTGGAAGCGCTGACGGCCGAACATCCTTACCGCGAGCAGCTGTGGGCTCAGTTGATGACCGCCTACTACCTCACCGACCGCCAGTCCGACGCGCTGGCGGCCTACCGCCGCGTGCAGAAGTCGCTCGCCGATGACCTCGGGATCGACCCGGGCCAGAACCTGCGCGCCCTCAATGACCGGATCCTGCGCCAGGAACCGCTGGACGCCAAGAAGAACGCCATGACGACCGCGGCGGTCGCGATCACCGTGCTGGAGCACTACACGTCCGACAAGAAGGTGGTCGCCTACCTGCACGAGGTGACCGGGCGCAGCTATCCGCTGCAAGGGTCGACAACGATTGGGCGGCTCGGCGACAACGACATCGTCCTCGACTCCCCCAAAGTCAGCCGCCACCATGCCGTCATCGTCGACACCGGAACCGGCTACATGATCGACGACCTACGGTCTTCGAACGGCGTGCACGTGCAGGACCAACGAATCCGCTCGGCCGCCACCTTGCAGGACGGCGACCGCGTCCGGATCTGCGATCACGAATTCACCTTCCAGATCGCTACTGACAACGGCGACCAGACGCCTGCGCGCTTACCGTCATGATTGCTCAGGCACGGGTTGCAATCGTGTGTCTGTCCGCAAAGTCTTGAACGAGACCGACAGGCTAGGGGTTGGGTTGGAAGGATCAGGAATGAGTGACGAGCAGTCCTCACGTGCGGGGTCGATGTTCGGCCCCTACCACCTGAAGCGGCTGCTGGGCCGCGGCGGGATGGGTGAGGTCTACGAGGCCGAACACACCGTCAAGGAGTGGACGGTCGCGGTCAAACTCCTCTCCGAAAGCTTCAGCCGAGACCCGGTGTTTCGCGAGCGGTTGAAACGCGAAGCCCGCACCGCCGGTCGTTTGCAGGAACCGCACGTGGTGCCGGTGCACGACTACGGCGAAATCGACGGCCAGATGTTTCTGGAGATGCGCTTGGTCGAGGGCACCGACCTGGACAGCGTGCTCAAACGTTTCGGCCCGCTGACCCCACCCCGCGCGGTCGCCATCATTACCCAGATCGCTTCCGCGCTCGACGCCGCCCATGCGGCCGGGGTGATGCACCGCGACATCAAACCGCAGAACATTCTGGTCACCCGTGACGACTTCGCCTACCTGGTCGACTTCGGCATCGCCAGCGCCAGCGCCAGCGCCAGCGCCAGCGCCAGCACCGACGATAAGCTCACCCAGCTCGGCACCGCGGTCGGGACGTGGAAATACATGGCGCCAGAACGGTTTTCCGACGCGGAGGTCACCTATCGCGCCGACATCTACGCACTGGCCTGCGTGCTGTTCGAGTGCTTGACCGGATCCCCGCCCTATCGCGCCGACAGCGCCGGCGTGCTGGTGTCCGCCCACATGATGGATCCCATCCCCGCGCCCAGCGAGCAGCGCCCGGGGGTCCCCAGGGCCTTCGACGCGGTGATCGCCCGCGGCATGGCCAAAAAGCCCGAGGACCGCTACGCCAGCGCGGGCGATCTGGCGCTGGCTGCCAGGGAAGCGCTCAGCAACCCCGACCAGGACCGCGCCGCTACCATCTTGCGCCGCAGCCAGGAGGCCGCGGTCCCCGCCGTCAACAACCCAGGCGCTCAGGCCCACGGCGCTCCAGTCGCAGGGCGCTCAGGCGTGGACCCCCACCAGCGGCCCGATCCCGACGGCCGGCCAGCCCGCGCCGTCGTATTACCAAGGCGGCAACGCCAACTGGGGTGGCCCGCCCCAGTTCACCAGCGCAACGCCCTGGGGCCAGCCCCCGCCCAAGCCGCACCGCAATGTCTGGCCCATCATCGTCGCCGTCGCCGTCGTGCTCGTTGTCATCGCGAGCGGGGTGGGCATCTGGCTGGTCGCCCGACCCAAGCCGGAACCACCGCAGGCCGCTCCGCTGGGACCCGAACGCCTCAGCGGCCTGCTGCTCGGTCCGGCCGACATCAACGGCGTGATGGGCTCGTCATCGATGCAGCCGGGCAAACCGATCACGTCGACGGACAGCTCCTCGGTGACGGTGTCCGCGCCGGATTGCCAGGGCGCGCTGTACACCACCCAGGATCCGGTCTACGCGGGCAGCGGCTACTCGGCGGTCAGCGGACTGGTGGCCTCGGAGGCGGGCGACAATTACGACCACTGGGTCAACCAGGCCGTCGTGCTCTTCCCGTCCGCCGACAGGGCCAAGAGCTTCGTGCAGACCTCCGCGGAGAAGTGGAAGGGCTGCGCCGGCAAGACGGTGACCGTCACCAACAAGAGCAAGACCTATCGGTGGACGTTCGCCCAGGTTCAGGGCAGCCCGCCAAAAGTGACGCTGATGGACACCCAGGAAGGCGCCGACGGCTGGGAGTGTCAGCGCGCGCTCAGTGTGGCCAACAACGTGGTCGTCGACATCAACGCGTGCGGTTACCACATCAGCGATCAGGGTGGCCAGATCGCCGACAAGGTCGTCGCCAAAATCGACAGCGAAAAGCCGGAAGGCTGATCGGCCGGACCGTTAAGGCCTTGTCACGACTGAAGATCGGGCCCCTGCGCGCGTAGGTCGTCGACCGCCGACATCGCGCCCCGCAACTTGGTCAGCCACTCTTCGGCGTGTTCGCCGACCAGCTTCACCGACCACGCCAGCGCGTCGGCGCGGGATCGGGCGACCCCGGCATCGACCAACGTGTCCAGCACCTGACGTTCGGGTTGCTTCAGCCGCGTCATGACGGGTACGGCGATGTGGGTGAACAGAATTCGCTCGATGCCCGCCGTGGAGCCGACCTCGACGCCCCAGGACACCTTGCGTCCGTAGCGCTCCTGCGCTTCGTCGGCGATGTGCATCCGCTCCGACCGGGTGTCTTCGCGGAATCGCGAAGCTCGCCCGGCCGCGCGGGCCTCGCTGGCTTCGCCTTCCGGGCTCGCCGCGTCCGGGAGCTTACCGATGACGGTGATCTCTTCACGGTCGACGGTCACCGTCGGGTCGCCGTCGAACCAATCCTCCGGAAGACGACCCGCGAACCATTCCGCGGCGTCGCTGGCGTCGGGTTGCTGGGCTTGCTGCCAGCCCCCGGGGCGGCCGTAACGCCGCCCGTGTGTGTGGTGCGCCTTCATGATTACATAATTACACCGTTGCATGTGTAAGGGAACGGCCTTTCACCGGCAGCGAAACGACAGACTTACGCGGGGCAACCTCCCGGCAGTCCCGGCCGTCGGGTCATGGGTGATCGAGGCACTCCGGCCAACCCGGAAAACCCGTTGATCCGGGCAGTTCGTCGGCGTATTTTGGTTAGCGAAGCAGGCCCGGAAGCGACCAATTCGAAGTGCCGGAACACGGGGTAGGAATCCGGCCGCGTAGGACACGCATAAGACGGAGTCAGACGCCCCCTGGAGTCGCGCCGGGCCTGCCCATGTGCCGAGTACTCTTTCTTCGCCGTGGCTGCGTGGCCGTCAGTCGCCGTCGCCCCGCCGGACGCGATAGAGCTTCACCTCGCTTTTGATGCCCTTGAGCCGACGGGCACCGGCGAACGAGCCGGCGAACTCACCGCGGTTGCCGATGACGTCCCAGACCGAATCCGCGACCAGGACCGTGCCCGGGCGCGCCACGTTGGTGACGCGGCTTGCGACGTTGACCGGGCTGCCGAACCAATCACCGGCCCGGCTCACCGCCATGCCGGACGCCACCCCCGCTCGCAACCGGGGAAAGTCGTTGTCGGTGTCGACGACTTCGACGAGTTTGATGATGACGTCGAGCAACGGCAGCGGATCGGGGCAGACGAACATCACCGCATCGCCGATGGTCTTGATGAATCGCACCGGTGGCACGGTCATGTCCCGGGCGAGAATGGCCAGCCGGTTGGCCAGGTGCCCCAGCTCCTCTGGTGACACGGCCTCGCCGATCTTGGTGAAGCCGACCAGGTCCGCGAATGCAACCGTGATCTGGCGCGCTCCCGGGAGCGGCTTGCCGGCGGCGCGCTCCGCGGCATTGATCGCCTCCGTCTCCATCATGTGACGCAGCTGCATGAACAACATGTGCTCGATCATCGGGCCGAGCATGGGCGCGATCTCGGTCACCAAAGCCTTTGACGCCTGGGCGATTTCGAGTTCGGTGGCGCCGGGGCGCATGATCGCCGAAAGGGCCGTGTACCGCATGACCTCGGCGGCACGCGACAACCCCTCGGCGAGCACCCGCACCACCAGGACCAGCTGTTCGGGATCCAGTCCCAGCTCCACGAATCGCTGGGTGAAGGCGGCGGCTTCACCGTCGGCGCGCATATGCACGACCGCGTCGGGGTCGTCCACGCGGACCAGACCGATCGCGCGCTGCACTTGCTGCAGCAGGCCCAGGTCGATGCCATGGGCCTCGCTGATCTCGCGGGTGGACACGTAGCTGCCGTCGTCGCCGATGAGGTGGCGGGTGGCCAGCAGCAAGGGCGGATTGGTGGTGCGGATCTCCTCGGCGGTGACGCCCTGCTCGAACAGCCACTTCACCAGCTCGGCGCGCTCCGTGCGCGCGCTCCCCTCCAGCCCCTCGAGCAGATCGTCGATGTCGTGGTCGGTCCCGTCCTGCACGTCGCCAACGTACAACGCGGGCGAGCCATGATGTGGGGTGATGAGCACACCGCTGCTGCGGGGATTCCCGCCCGTCGTCGATGAGCGCGCCAGGACGCTGATCCTCGGCTCGTTTCCCAGTGCACAGTCGCTGGTGGCGGGCCAGTACTACGCCAATCCACGCAATGCGTTCTGGTCGATCACCGGTGAGCTGTTCGGCTTTGATGCGGCCGCGCCCTACGACGGGCGGCTCGCGGCACTGCGGGCCCACGGTGTCGCCCTCTGGGACGTGCTACACGCGTGCCGCCGGGCGGGTAGCTCGGACTCGGCGATCGAGCCAAAGAGTGTGTTGGTCAACGATTTTGGAGAATTCCTCGAGCACTACCCCACAATCACGGCGGTGTGCTTCAACGGCGCCAAGGCCGCCGACCTGTTCCGCCGGCTGGCGACCGCGCCCGATCGGATCCGGTCTCGGCGGTTGCCGTCGACCAGCCCGGCCCACGCGGTGCGGCCGGGCGCCAAGCTCGCGGCCTGGGCTGTGCTGCTGGACCCCGCCTAGGAGACCGGCGGTCGCCGCAGCGCCCACGGCCGGGCGGCTTCGATCTGCGCCGAGAGCGACAGCAGGGCCGCTTCGTCATAGGGCCTGCCGACGAGCTGGACCGACATCGGCAAGCGATGCCGGTCCAAGTCCCACGGAACCACCGCCGCGGGCTGTCCGGTCAGGTTCCAGATCTGTTGGTAGGGAACGTATCGACCGACCCTCAGCAGCGTGGACACCGCGCCGCGGCGTTGATACGCGCCGATACGCGACGGGCCCGTCGCGGTGCCGGGGGTGACGACGACGTCGACGTCGTCGAAGATCGCCTGGATCCGCGAAATCACGGCGCCTTCGTTGGCTCGGATAGCCTCCATCCGCCGGTCGGAGAAGAAGGACCCCAGGCGAGCCATGTTGCGGGTGCGCGTTTCAAGGCGTTCCGGATGGGCCAGGGCGTCCGCATCGTCACAGATGCCGCGCAAATAGCGGGGCAGGAAGTTCGTGAGTATCGCCGAGGCCGGATATTCGGGGTCGGCCGTGATGACGTCATGGCCGAGGTCGCGAAGCAACGCGCCCGCCTGGTCGACCGCCGCCAACTCCGCCTTGCCGACCCTGACAGGGAGTGGGGTTGGGACCTTGGTGCTCAACGCGATTCGCAGCCGGCCGGGACTTCGCCCCGCCGCGATCGCGAACTCCCCTTCGGGGCCGGGCACCGTCGACGTCGCGTCCAGGAACACGGCCGCGTCCATCACCGTCCGCGCGATCGGGCCGTTGACACTCAGCCCGTACCAGGCGTCGTCGTGCGGTTCCAGCGACACGCGATCGCGTTGCGGCTTCAGGCCGAACAGGCCACACCACGTCGCCGGGATGCGGATCGAGCCGCCCCCGTCGGATCCCAGTGCCAGCGACGCCAACCCGGCGGCGACCGCGGCGGCACTCCCGCCGCTGCTGCCGCCCGGGGTGCGGGTGGGATTCCAGGGGTTACGGGTGGCTCCGAAGGTCATCGACTCGGTGTAGGGCAGCATCATCAGCTCGGGCACATTGGTTTTGCCGATGATTACGGCGCCCGCGGCCCGCAATCGCCGCACCACCTCCGCGTCGGAGGTGACGGCGGGCCGGTGTCCACCGCTGCCGAAAGTCGTCACCTCGCCCGCGACGTCGACATCGTCCTTGATCGCGATCGGAACGCCGAGCAGCGGTAGCCGCTCGCCCGCGTCCAGGCGCTCCTGCGCCAGGGCGGCCTCGTAACGGGCTTGATCGGCAAGCACCACGCGGTAGCAACGCAGCTGGCTGTCCAGCCGCGCGATCCGCTCCAGATAGAGCTCGAGCAATTCCGGTGCGGTCAATTCACCGTTGGCCAGCATGCGCGCATGTGCCGCCGCGCCGGCGAACGCGAGATCGTTCACCGCGGCAGCGTATCTCGATAATCGTGGCAGGCCCCGAATGGTCTCGGCATGGCCGCGCCGCAGCAGCCAGTACCGTGGGCGACATGTCCTGTGTGTTCTGTGCGATCGTCGCCGGCGAGGCTCCGGCCATCCGGATCTACGAAGACGACGACTACCTGGCCATCCTCGACATCCGGCCGTTCACCCGCGGCCACTCGTTGGTGCTGCCCAAGCGACACAGCGTCGATCTCACCGACACCCCGCCGGAGACGCTGGCCGGAATGGTCACCCTGGGGCAACGCATCGCCCGGGCCGCGCGCAGCACCGAATTGGCCGACGCGACCAACATCGCGATCAATGACGGCAGCGCCGCTTTCCAGACCGTCTTGCATATCCACCTGCACGTTTTGCCCCGCCGCAACGGCGACAAGCTGTCGGTGGCCAAGGGGCTGTTGCTGCGCCGCGACCCCGACCGGGACGCCACCGGCCAGATTCTGCGCACCGCGCTGGCCCGCATCGATGCAAGTCAGCCGGATTGAACCGCCGGTCCGATCACGGCCCGCGCCCGCACCAACCTGGCAAAAGCCCCACTTCGCGGACGTCAGCGGCGGTTTAATGCCCTGTAACTCGTGGTGAGTTTGTTCATTTTCTTCACCACACAGCAGGGGAGCGGCTGGTGCGGCGATGAAACGCTGGGCGGTGAATCCGTGGCCGCGGTTTGGGCTGCCCGCGCGCAGGGGCTGGCTGCTCGTCGGCGCGTACGGTGCCGCCGAGTTGGCGATCGTGGTGTCGAAGTTCTGGGGATCGCGTGGCCCCTACGGGACGCGGCCGATCAACGAGGTCGTCATCGCGGTGTGTCTGGCCATCACGGCGGCGTGGTCCGGCGCCGCGGCCCGCCGTAAAGCCGGACGACAACGATACGGCTGGGCGGCGCTGGTCATGGGCCTGGTCGGCTGGGCGGCGGGTGAGATCATCTGGGCGGTCTACGACGTGCGCCCGGAATTCGACCACGCCGCCAACCCGGCGGCGACCGAGATCGTGCTGTTGTTGTACCCGCTCGGCGCCATGACCTCGTTGGTGTTGCTGTCCCGGCTCTCTCGCCTCGACAACTTCCGGCGTCTGCTGCTGGACGGCCTGATTGTGGCGACCTCGCTCTTCGTCATCTCTTGGGTGTTCGTGGTCGAAACTCAGCTGCGGGAGCACACGGGCACCCGGCTGGCGACGCTGGCGGAGGTCTTCAGCGACATCGTCCTGCTGACGGCGGCAATCCTGATGCTGTCGCGGGCGCGTCCCGGCGATCAGCCGAGCCGAGCCCTGCTGGCCGGCGGCATCGGAACGATCAACCTTGCCGACCTGGTGCTGGTTTTCGACACCGGCATCGGCAGCTATCACACCGGCTACGTCGTCGACCTGACCCGGGTCGCCGGGCTGGCGATGTTGGCGCTGGCCGCAGCGGCCAGCCGGCACGAGCAGCCCGCATCGGCATCGCAAATGTCGCCGGACGAGATGGAGCTGCGCACCCGGCTGTGGCTGCCTTACCTGCCGCTGACCATGGCCGCCGCGGTGGGCTGGGCGCACGCGGCCGGCAATACGCTGCACAAACCCCTGCTGGGCGCGCTGGGAATACTCGTCGCCGCCGTGCTGGCCCGTCAATTCGTGGCCCTGGTGGAGAACCAGAATTTGCTGACCGAAGTCGCGCAGGAGGCCTTCCGCGACCACCTGACCGGCCTGGCCAATCGGGCGCTCTTCCTGCATCGGTTGGAGCTGGCCGTCGCGCGTCGACACCTCGACGGCACACCGATCGCGGTCTTGTGCCTGGACCTCGACAACTTCAAAGCGGTCAACGACGCCCTGGGTCATCCGGCCGGCGACGAACTCCTGGTGCGGGTGGCCGGCCGGCTCACCGCCGCGCTGGGCGACACGGGCACCATCGCCCGGCTGGGTGGCGACGAATTCGCGGCGGTCATCGAAACCTCTGTCGAGGAATCGCAGGCGGCCGCGCACCGCATCCTCGACGCCTTCACCGGAGCCATTCTGATCGACGGCATTCCGATCACGGTGCGGCCGAGCATCGGATTCACGGTGGCCACCGGCTCGGCGAAATGCACCGTCGATCAGTTGCTGCGACACGCCGACTTGGCCATGTATGCCGCCAAACGCGAAGGCGGCCAGTGCATCCGCAGCTTCATGCCCGACTTGCCGCTGCCATATGCGTTTCCGGCGGCGCCGGGTTCGCACAGATCGCCCGTGGCCTCCCGTGGTATCAGCAGTGGCAACGGCGATACGCCGCGCGATTCGCGGCCGGCCGCCGAGGTCGCCACGGCGGAACCCAGCCCGCCCGAGGACGTCCCCGACGCCGTCCGCTGGCCGCCACGGGACGTCCGGGCCGTGATTGCGCTGCTGGCAATCGGATTGGCCGCCTTCACAGTGTCCACAGTCGTACGTCCGAATGCCGGGCACGGCATCGTGTCGGCCGCCGCGCTGTATACGGCGCTGAGCGTGGTCGCGGCCGCACTGATCGCCCTTCGCGCGTACCGTGTTTCGGCCGACCGGTCCGCCTGGGCGCTGATCGCCGCGGGCATGGCGTCCTCGGCGGTGGGTGACGTCGTCTATGCCTTATGGGTGCCCAACGGCCGCTCCCCGTCGGTAGCCGATCCGGAGTACCTGGCGTACTACCCCTTCGTCTACGCCGGGCTGTTGCTGCTCATGCGGGCACGGCTCAAGCGGCTGCCGGTCCCGATTCAGCTCGACTCGTTCATCTGCGCGTTGACGTTGGCGGCGGTGGCCGCGGCGTTGACGGCCGGCCCGATCCGGGCGGCCGCGATACGCAGCCCGGCGACCGTATGGGTTGGGCTGGCGTATCCGTGGAGCGATCTGGTGCTGTTGGCCCTGGCCGCCGGAATGTTGCCAATCCTTGGTTGGCGCAACGAAATTCGCTGGGCGCTGCTGGTCGCCGGATTGGTCCTGTTCGCGGTGGCGGACGCCGCCTATCTCTTTCAGGCGTCCGCCGGCTTGTACCGGGCGGGCTCGTTGCTGGATGCGTGCTGGGCCGCGTCGTCGTTGCTCATCGCGATGGCGAGCTGGGCCAGATCGTCGTCGATCACGCCACCACCCCCAGGCCGATATGGGCAATACATCACTCCGGTGGTGTCCGCCATCGTGGCGCTGGGCGTGATCGTCCTGGCACATCATTCACGACTCGCCGCGACGCTGGCGGCGTTGAGCCTGGTCGTGGCGACCGCGCGGTTCGCGCTGACCTTCCGCAACGCGAGCCTGCTGGAGCCGAACGACAGACTCGCCATGATCGACGAGTTGACGGCACTGCCGAACCGGCGCTCACTGGCGACGGCCCTGACCGATTTGCCCGTCTCGCCACCCTCGCGAACGAGGTCGATTCCGACCAGGGCTCACGCGCGCCGCGCGCTGTTGTTGTTGAGCCTCAGCGATTTTCACGAGATCACCGATTCGATCGGCAGGCAGTTCGGTGATGAGCTGCTATGCCATATCGCAAATCGACTGGCCGGCTGCGTCCGTCGTGACGATCTGCTCGCACGGGTGGGCGAAGACCAATTCGCCGTGCTGCTGTCGGATGGGGCCAACCTCACCGCGGCCAGCGCCTCGGCGGGCCGGCTGCTCGAAGCCTTGAGCGAGCCGATCGCTTTGGATCCGATCACCGTGCAGGTGGACGCCCGCATCGCCATCGCGCTCTGCCCCGACCACTGCGACTCCCCGCAAGACTTGCTGAGCCGCGCCGAAACCACTATGGCGCACGCCAAATCCGCCCGCAGCAAGATCGTGGTCTATGACTCTTCGTTCGACGTTCATCGCGACAACGACCCGAGCCTCATCGAGGAATTGCGGACAGCGTTGTTCGATACCGACGAGCTGACGCTGCACTACCAGCCCAAGATCGACGGCCGCGACGGCAGCGTCCACAGTGTCGAGGCGGTGCTGCGCTGGCAACACCCCACCCGCGGAACACTGCTGCCGGAGGAGTTTCTGTCCGTCGCCGAACGCGCCGGGCTGATGCGCAAAATCTCCAACCGCACGCTGTCCATGGCTCTGGCGCAGGTCCGCTCGTGGCGCGAAGAAGGCCTCCCGCTGACCGTCGCGGTGAACCTGTCGACGACCAACCTGCTGGACATCGAACTCGTCGGCACCGTAGAGCGACTCCTGGCCAATTACGATCTGCCCGCCGAGGCGCTCATCCTCGAGATCACCGAGAGCGCGCTGGTGGATTCCGTGCGAAGCCGCAACACCGTCGCCGCGCTGCAGGGCCTGGGAATCCGCATCTCGCTCGACGATTACGGCACCGGTTGGTCGTCATTGGCTCGCCTGCAAGAGGTTTCGGTCGACGAGCTGAAACTCGACCGGATCTTCGTGTCGCGGCTGGCCCACGACGCGCGATCGGTCGCCATCGTGCGGTCGACGGTGGCGCTGGCGTCCAACCTGGGTGCCGATCTGGTCGCCGAGGGGGTCGAAAACGAGGCCACCCTGCGCGCCCTGCGGCGGTATGGCTGCAACATCACCCAGGGCTTCGTGCACAGCCCGCCGCTGCCGCCGGACGACCTGCGCGACTGGATGGCCAGCCATGCGGCCAATCCCCACGCGAGCCGGTCCGACGAGCGGGCGCGTTCGAACGAGGGCTAGATGTACTGCCCAGGCAGGTTGATCAATCGCGTGATGGGTGGGACCTTGCCTATCGCTGAGTGTTGCCGGTGGTGATTG
>NZ_NCXM01000059.1 GCF_002104765.1 Mycolicibacterium vulneris | reverse complement strand
CGTATTTGGCGCGTGGTGCCGCCGACCTGGTGCCGACGGCGCAGCTGCTGGACACTTACAGCCCGGAAATCTATTGCTTGATGCGCAGCGAACACGACGCGTTGCCCGCCACCGGCGCGGCGGAGGGCGGGTTCAACGGTTATTCGTTGAACATGGACACCGAGGTGCTCTCCGGGCTGGGGCTGATCGCGAACCCGGTGTCAGCGGTGCCCGTCATCGCGTCGCTGGTGGGCGGCATCGCCGGGGTCGTCGGCGGCGCGCCCAACCCCTACATCTATCCCGAGAACCTGCCGCGGGTGAACGCGCGCGGCGGACCCGGCGGCGCCCCGGGGTGCTGGCAGAAGATCACCCGCGACCTGTGGCCGGCACCCGAGCTGATCATGGACACCGGCAACAGCATCGCCCCCTACAACCACCTGGACACCGGATCGCCGTATGCGATCGAGTACGTCTGGGGCCGCCAGGTCGGCGACAACACCATTAATCCCTAACCAGGGCTTCTTGCCGGAATGCGCCGCCCCCAGCGGCTCGCCACACAAATGTTCGGCGAACGCCGTAATGCGCTTGCGCCAGCATTCCTATTTCGGTGCAGTGTTTGCGGTGCACTGACGGAATTACCACTCCGTCGGATTACGCCGCCCACTCTATCTGTGGATCCTGACTACGCTACCCCGCTTGATAAGCCGGACAACGCGTTTCAAAACCCCCACGCTCTGCGTCATGCATTTCGCTGATCGATGGACCGCGTTCCGCGGAGGCGCCTATTCGGCAGGTATATGCCCCGAGTGGAGTACTTAGGTAAGGCTAACATAAGCTGATGGACTTGTGGGCGCCGTTGCCTCGATCGAGGGCGCAGCCAGTGGTCGGTCGGTAACGAGTGAGAAGGGTTTCGCGCATGCGCATCGTGTTCTTCGGATTCCAGACCTGGGGCTACGCCACCCTGAAAGCGCTCACCGAGATGGACCACGAAGTCACCCTGGCCGTCAGCCACCCCTCGAGCGAGGAATCGTACAAGGCGATCTGGTCGGCGCCGGTCGAAGACCTCGCACGTGAGCACGGCATCCCCGTGCATCTCACCGACACGGTGGACGCCGAGACCATCGACCTGGTGAAGCGCGCCGAACCCGACGTCATCGTCGTCAACAGCTGGTACTACCGGATGCCGGCGGAACTGTATAATCTCCCGCCGCACGGAACGCTGAACTTTCACGATTCGCTGTTGCCGCGCTTTACCGGGTTCTCCCCGGTGCTGTGGGCGTTGATCAGCGGCGAGCCAGAGTTCGGCTTGACCGTGCATCGCATGGATGACGGTCTGGACACCGGGGACATCCTCGTCCAGCGTTCGGTTCCGATCGGCCCCACCGACACCGGCACCGAATTGGTGTTGCGGGGCATGGATCTGATTCCGGGGGTGCTGGCCGAAGCGCTGGATGCGCTGGAGTCCGGCACCGCGGTCTGGCGGCCGCAGAACAAGACCGAGCGGACGTATTTCCACAAACGTTCGGAGCGCGACAGTTTGATCGACTGGAGTTGGTCGGCCGAGGACCTCGAGCGTTTTGTGCGCGCATTGTCCGACCCCTATCCCCGCGCGTTCACGTTCTACCGTGGCGAGCGGATCGAGGTCCTCGAGGCGCGTGTCTCCGACGCCGGCTACGGCGGCACGCCGGGCCGGGTGGTCGCCCAGGAGGAGGGCGGCGCCGTGGTCTGCGGAGCAGATGCGTATCGGGGCCGCAACCGCGGCCTGGTGGTCACGCGTCTGCGTTCCGCGGACGGCGTGGAGTGCGGCGGGGAGAAGTTCTTCCGGCGTGGGGGCTACCTGACCAGTCGGCCATGAGAAGTTGCCTTCTTGGTAACGCCATGGACAACGCATCTTCCGCGACCTCAGCGTCGGTGGTTCCCGCCGTCTCCGTCGGGCAATCGGTTGTTAGCGCGCCTGATTACCCGGACAAGATAGACGCCAGGCTGCTCTGGATCGGCGCGGTATGCGGTCTGGCCGGCATGATGGGGCACCTGGACGGTACCGCGGTCGCCGTCGCTCAACGGACCTTTGCCGCCGAATTCGGATCCACGCAGGCCGTCGTCTCGTGGACGATGGCCGGCTACATGCTGGCGTTTGCCGCCGTTGTCCCGGTAACCGGTTGGGCGGCAGACAGATTCGGCACGAAGCGGCTCTTCACCGGCGGTGTCTTGATGTTCACGCTGGCATCACTGCTGTGCACGATAGCTCCGAATATGTTTCCGCTCATCATTTTTCGTGTTCTACAGGGCTGCGGTGGTGGCATCACGACCCCGCTGTGCTTCGTGATCTTGACCCGCGAGTCGGGCCCCAAGCGACTCGGCCGCTTGGTTGCGATTGGAGCAGTTCCATTCCTGCTCGGCCCCGTCGGCGGGCCGATCCTGGGCGGGTGGTTGATCGACAGTTACGGATGGAAGTGGATATTCCTGATCAACCTGCCGATCGGGCTGAGCGCCTTCGCGGTTGCGGCGGTGATGTTTCCGAAGGATCGTCCCGCGCCGTCGGAGACACCCGACGTGACCGGCATGTTGCTGCTGTCACCGGGCATGGCGATCCTGCTGGCCGGGCTGTCCTCCACCCCGGGACGTCGCGCGATAGCCGATCACCATGTGCTGATTCCCTCCCTGATCGGCCTGGCATTGATCGTCGCCTTCGTCGTTCACGCCTGGCGTCGGGCCGACGCCCCGCTCATCGACCTGCGATTGTTCAAGAACCGAATGGTCCGACAGGCCAACGTGACGTTGCTGATCTTCGCGGCCACCTATGTCGGGGTTTTATTACTGGTCTCGAGCTATTTCCAGGTCGCGCTGCACCAGACGCCGATGCAATCGGGGATGCATTTGATCGCGATGGGGATCGGCATCGTGTTGACCACTCCGTTCGCCGGCGCATTCATGGACCGGTACGGACCGAGCAAGATCGTCCTGCTCGCCTTCCGGCTCATGGCGGCAGGCCTGGTCGTCTTCACCATCGGCGTCGCCCGGCAAACGGGTTATTCGCCGACGCTGTTGGTCGGCCTGATGCTGGTCGGGATGGGCGTGGGCTGTGCCGCGACGCCACTTTTTGCCGCGTGCGTGCTGTCGTTGGCGCCGCATCAAATCGCTCGGGGCACGACGCTGCGCAGTGTCAACAATCAGTTGGGCGGCGCCTTCGGAGCCGCGTTGGTGACGGTGCTGTTGACGAATCAGCTCAATCGCCACGAAGACGTGGCGCCGACGAACAACCCTGTGCCCGTTGATCCGTCGGCAATCCCGCCGCAGACAAGCGGCATTGCGAATGCCGCGTCTCATCACCTCGTGCACGCCTACACCGTGGTCTTCGGTGCGGCCGCCGCACTGGCGGTGGGCGCGATCGTCGCGGCGGCGTTTCTGCCGACGAGGTCTGCCCGGCTCAACGATGCCAACGTTGCGGGCGCAGAGTCGCTCGCCTAACGAGAAAGTCCGTCGTCATATGCTCAACTACGGTACGCAACCAGACCTGCTGGGACCGTTGACCGTTGCGCAACGCGCGTTATGGGCCGCTCAAGAGCTCCGGCCGGAAGTGCCGTTCAACTTTGCCGGGTTCCTCGCGATCGATCACGATGTCGACACCGAAAAGCTCATGGCCGCATGCGAATCGGCGGCCACCCGATTCGGCTCGCCGTGTGCGCGGGTAGCGCTGGTCGAGGGCGAGCCGGTTTTCGTGCTCGATCACTCGCTTCCGCGGACCCTGAACACTCTCGATCTGCGTGCCGAGCCCGACCCGGTCGCCGCAGCCCGCGCGTGGATGGACGAAGATTACCGACGGCCGGTCGATCTGGTTCGCGACCGGCTCACCAACTTCATGCTGCTCCGGATCTCCGACGGCCTGTGCTACTTCTACCTGCGCACGCACCACGTCTTGCTGGATGGGTACGGCACCAACAATTTCATCCGGCACATCGCCGACGTCTATTCCGGCGCGGCCGGTGCAACCGGCGAGGTCGATTTCTCGGGCTTTGGCGTGATCCGCGATGCGGACCTGAAATATCAGCAGTCGTCACGCAGCGCAGCCGATGCCGAGTACTGGAAGCGCGTCGTTCACGAGCCGCTGGAAATCGTCGACCTGGCCGGCACCCAGCGGTCGGTGCCACCACGCCATCAGCTGGTGCGCGAGCTGGAGTGCACACAACGGTTGGCCGAGAACCACCGGTTCGACGTTGCCAGGGTGGTCGCGACCATGGCCGTGTTCATCGCGAAAACTACTGGACGCCGGACTATCTCGTTGTCACTGCCGGTGTCGGCGCGCACCAGCGCGGCCCTGAAGAGCTGTGCGGGCATGGTGTCCAACATGGTGCCGCTGGTCATTCGCGTCGAGGACACCGACACGATCGGCGCCCTGACCGGCCGCGTCGGCACGGCCCTGGTCGGCGCGCTGCGCCACCAGCAGTTCCGGGGCTTCCCGGACATCATCGGAGACGGGGCTCGGCTGGACACCAACGTCGAATTCGGTCCGGTGATCAACGTCCTCGGCTTCGCGGCCCCCATTTACTTCGGGCCCTCGCTGGCGACGTGCAACATCTTGACCAATTTCCCGATCCAAGACATCGCCGTCAACATCTATCCGCAGCTGGACGATGGCGCGCCGCAGGTTCACTTCGGATGGAATCCCGAGCGCTACAGCGACGACGAAATCGCAAGGCACATAACTCGTCTGGAGTCGCTCTTCGACTGTCTTCTGGTGGCTGACCCGTCGACGGCCCTGCGCGAGGTGTCGGCCCTCGATCGCGGTGAGCGTGATCTGGTCACCTCGGCGTGGTCTGGCGCAGCTGCGACCGCACCCGTGGGGGTGGCGCCGGAGTTGTTGGCCGCGGCGGTGGCGGCCGATCCCGACGCGATGGCGGTCGTCGACGGTACCCGAGGGCTGTCGTATCGCGAGCTCGACGACTCCTCGACGCGGCTGGCCCGTGCGCTGATCGAGGCCGGGGTAGGCCCGGAGTCCGCCGTGGGCGTGGCGATGGATCGCTGCCTGGAACTGGTCGTGGCGTGGTGGGCGGTGCTCAAGGCGGGCGGAGCGTATGTGCCGCTTGATCCGGCGCATCCGGCCGAGCGGATCAGCACGGTGCTGGACACGGTCGCGGCGGTCTGTGTGCTGACCCGCGGCGCCGACACCCTGACCGGGGCCGGGGGGCGCCCGGTGTTGCCCGTCGACGGTCTCGACTTGTCCGGGCGGTCCGCGGAACCGATCGCCGGCGCCGACCGATTGGCCCCGTTGCGGGCCGCCAACACCGCCCACGTGATCTTCACGTCCGGATCCACCGGCGCGCCAAAAGGTGTGGCGGTCAGCCACGCCGGTCTGCTCGGGGTGGCCGCGCACCGCAAGGTGTTCGGCCTGACCGCCGGCGAGCGCTTGCTGATGGTCGCGTCGCCGACCTTCGATGTGTCCGTCGGAGAACTGTTACTGGCGGTGGGGGCGACGGCGACTTTGGTGGTGGCACCGCCAGAAGCGTCGGCCGGTGAACCGTTGGCCGCGTTGCTGCACGAACAGCGGATCAGCGCGGCGGTGCTCACCCCGACGGTGCTCGCGTCGCTGGACCGCACCCGGCTGACCGGCGTACGCACCCTGATCGCCACCGGGGAGGCCTGCCCGGCGGAGCTGGCCACCGCGTGGGCGCCGGGCCGGCAGATGTTCAACGCCTACGGCCCCACCGAGGCCACCATCTGGGCCACCTGCAGCGCCCCGCTGGCACCGGGGCGGCCGCTCGGCATCGGCGCCCCCATTCCAGGGGTGCGGGCCCTGGTGCTCGACGCGCAGCTGAACCCGGCCCCCGTCGGGGTGGTCGGCGAGCTCTATCTGAGCGGACCCGCGCTGGCGCACGGCTACCTGGGCCGCGCCGACCTGACCGCGGAACGCTTCGTCGCCAACCCATTTGGCGGCGCCGGGACGCGGATGTACCGCACCGGCGACAGGGTGTGCTGGGGCCCGGACGGCCAGCTCCGCTACCTCGGACGCGCCGACGGACAGGTCAAAATCCGCGGCCACCGCATCGAACTCGGCGAGGTGCAGGCCGCGCTGGCCGCACTGGACGGCGTGACGGCGGCGGTGGTGATCGCCCGCGAGGACCCACCCGCCGCCGCGCGTCTGGTCGGGTACATCACCGGCGGCGCCGACCCGGCCCAGGTCCGCAGCCGGCTCGGGGAGCGTTTACCCGCCTACCTGGTCCCGGCCACGATCGTGGCGATCGACGCGCTGCCGCTGACGCCCAATGGCAAGCTCGACATCAGCGGTCTCCCGGCCCCCAAATATTCTGCCGCGACCTACCGGGCCCCCGCCGACGCGGTCGAGAAGATCTTGGCAGATATCTACGCCGAGGTTCTGGGGTTGCCGCGGGTCGGGATCGACGACTCATTCTTCGACATGGGCGGCGACAGCATCATGTCCATGCAGGTGGTCGCCCGCGCGCGTGCCGCGGGCGTAATGTGCCGCCCGCGTGACATTTTCGTCGAGCAGACCGTGGCTCGGCTGGCCCGTGTCGTCACGGTCGCCACCGGCGATGACCACGCGGCCGATGCGGGCCTCGGTGAGGTGGTCGCGACCCCGATCATGCGGTGGCTGAAGAGCATTGACGGTCCGGTCGATCAATTCAACCAGACCATGCTGGTGCAGGCGCCCGCCGGGGTGTGCGAGGCCGATGTGGTGGCGGTGCTGCAGGCCCTGCTGGATCGGCATGCCATGTTGCGGCTGCGCGTCGACGACGACGGCGCGGCGGGATGGTCGCTCTCGGTGCCCGACGCGGGCTCGGTGGACGCCGGCGGGTGTGTGCGATCGGTGGAGGTGTTGTCCGACGAGGCGCTCATCGCCGCGCGGTCGCGGCTGAATCCGGGTGCGGGGGCGATGCTCAGTGCGCTCTGGATCGCCTCGACGAGCCAATTGGTGTTGATCGTTCATCATCTGGCCGTCGACGGGGTGTCGTGGCGCATCCTGTTGGAAGACTTGAATATCGCGTGGGCTCAGCATCGGGGCGGGCAGCCGGTGTCATTGCCCCCGGGCGGCACGTCTTTCGCCCGGTGGTCATCGCTGCTCGATGAGTACGCGCGCCGTCCCGAGGTGGTGGCTCAGGCCGACGCGTGGCGACGGGTATCGGCTGCTCCCGCAGCGTTGCCCGTCGTGCAAAGCGTCGATACCCACGCCAACGCGGGCCGCTTTTCGGCGCGGCTGGATGTGGAGACGACCCGCACGCTGCTCGCCGACGTGCCCGCGGCGTTCCACGTCGGGGTACAAGACATTTTGTTGATCGCCTTCGGACTGGCCATCGCGCAGCTTTCAGGCGGCGGCCAGACGCCGATCGGCATCGACGTGGAAGGCCATGGGCGCCAAGACGAGCTGAGCGCCGGCGTTGACCTGTCGCGAACGGTGGGTTGGTTCACCGCCAAATACCCGGTGGCACTCGACGTCGCCGGCCTGGACTGGGCGAAGGTCGCGGCCGGTGATGCCGCGCTGGGGGCAGTGATCAAGCGCGCCAAAGAACAGCTGCGCGCCCTGCCCGACGGGATCACCTATGGGCTGCTGCGCTACCTGAATCCCGCTGTCGAATTCGGTGATCACGACCCGGCGGTCATGTTCAATTATCTGGGGCGGCTGGCCGGCGCGACCGGGCTCTCCGATGAGGTATGGCGACCAAGCCTCGACAGTCTGTCGGCGACCGCGGTCGCGACCTCGGTGCCGATGCCGCTGACCCACACCCTGGCTCTCGACGCCGGCACCATCGACGGTGAGACCGGCCCCCAGCTGCACGCCGGCTGGACATGGGCGACCACTGCGCTGGATCACACCCGGGTAAACCGGTTGAACGAGTTGTGGTTTGAGGCACTCACCGGTATCTGCACGCACGTGCGCCGGGGTGGGGGCGGTCTGAGCCCGTCGGATGTGGCCCCCGCGCGTCTCACCCAGCAGCAGATCGACGACCTCGAACAGCACGACCGCGTCGCCGACGTATTGCCGCTGACCCCGCTGCAGCAGGGGCTGCTCTTCCACGCCACGGCAGCGCAAGGCGACGGCGTCGACCTGTATGCCATTCAGCTGGCCATCGGCATCGCAGGCCCGATCGATCCGCACCGGCTGCACGAGGCGGTGCGTGCCGTGGTCAACCGCCACCCCAACCTGGCCGCCCGCTTCTGCCCGGACATCGACCCACCCGTGCAGATCATCCCCGCCGAGCCCGTGGTGCCGTGGCGCTACGTGGATCTCGGCACCGATCAGGTCGACGTCGACGAGCGGGTTCACCGGATGTGCGCCGCCGAACGCGTCGCGGTGTGCGATCTGGCGGACCCGCCGGTTTTTCGGGCGGCGCTGATCCGCACCGCCCCGGACCATCACCGGTTCGTGCTCACCAACCACCACGTCGTGCTCGACGGCTCATCGCTACCGATCCTGCTGCACGAAATCTTTGCCGCCTACAACGACCAGCGACTTCCCGCTCCGGTGGCGTACCGCCGGTTCGTCACCTGGCTGGCCGGCCGCGACCACGATTCCGCGCATGCGGCATGGCGAGAAGTGTTGGCCGGCTTCGACACACCCACGCTGGTGGGCTCCCCGCACCGGCAAAGGCTGGGACGGCAGGGCTTGGTGTCGCGCGGGCTCTCCGAGGCGGCCACCCAGGCGCTGCAGCAACTGGCTCGGGCGCACCGCACCACCGTCAACACCGTGCTGCGGGCCGGCTGGGCGCAGCTGCTGATGTCGCTGACCGGGCAGCGCGACGTGGTCTTCGGCGCCGCGGTCTCGGGCCGCTCGGCCGACCTGCCCGGGGTCGAATCGATGGTCGGCCTGTTGATCAACACGGTGCCGGTGCGGGCGCAGGTGACCGCGGCGACCACGGTCGCCGACCTGCTCGGTCAACTGCACAACGCCTACCAGCAGACGCTGGATCACGAACACTTGGCGCTGACCGAGATTCACCGCGTCACCGGTCACGACCAGCTGTTCGACACCTTATTCGTCTACGAGAACTACCCCCTGGGCGCCGCCGCCTCGATGGAGCTCGGCGAGCTGGCCATCACCGGGCTCACCAGCCACGAATCCACTCACTACCCACTGACCCTGCAGGCCACGCCGGGCCCCGAACTGGCGCTGGGGATCGAGTACGACTCCGCTGTGTTCGATACGGAAAGTGTTGCGGCTCTGGCGGATCGGCTGGAGCGAATTCTGCTGGCGATGACGGCCGATCCGTCGCAGCGGTTGTCGTCGGTGGATCTGCTCGACGAGCGTGAACACGCGCGGCTGAACGAGATGGGCAATCGCGCGGTCTTGTCCCGACCCGCTGCTGGAGTATCGATACCGGAACTGTTTGCGGCACAAGTAATTCGCACGCCCGAATCGACGGCGATCACCTGCGCCGGACGTTCAATGACCTACAGCGAGCTAGACCAGGCCGCAGATCGTTTGGCGCACCTGTTGGCCGGCCGGGGTGTAGGGCCGGGTCAGTCTGTGGCGCTGCTGCTTTCGCGCTCGGCCGAGGCGATCATGGCCATCCTGGCCGTCCTGAAAGCCGGGGCCGCGTACCTGCCCATCGATCCCGCGCTGCCCGATGCCCGGGTCGGCTTCCTCCTCAACGATGCCGGCCCAATCGCCGCAATCACCACCGCCGGGCTGGCCGGCCGGCTGGACGGATACGACCTGCAGGTCATCGATGTCGACGTGCCGGTCGACGCGCGGCCCAGCATCGCCCCACCGGCGCCGGCCGCCGAAAACGTCGCCCACATCATCTACACCTCGGGCACGACCGGCGTCCCCAAAGGCGTTGCGGTCACGCACCGCAACGTCACCGAATTTTTGCGGACGCTGCCCGCCGATCTGTCGACTGGGCCGGGGAAGGTCTGGTCGCAGTGGCACTCGCTCGTCTTCGACGTCTCCGTCTGGGAGATCTGGGGCGCGCTGCT
>NZ_NCXM01000058.1 GCF_002104765.1 Mycolicibacterium vulneris | reverse complement strand
GCAGCCTTCTCCTCGGGACTGTAGCGCCGCGACGTGGGCTTACCCAGCGATTGTTCCTTCGACATCCCTGCATCCTCCTTTCCAAGGTCAGGAGCCTCCAGGATTTCCAGGGCGATTCATCTGTCGGTAAGCCGCGCGCTTGCGGATAAGAAACTGTCCCATCGGGTTGTGGTGAGCATTCGGGCGACCGCCATCGCGGGTCCGTTGTGCTGGAACAGGATTGACTAATGGGCCAAGGTCTGCGGCGCACGCATGTTCATAGAACCCGAATAGCACAGACAGTTGATGATTGATCGTCCGTGGTGAGTACCTGTCAGATAGCTCGTCCTTACCGGTCACCGCATTCGTCGAACCTGGCATTGGGCGACCCGGGCGCCGACGCAACCTTTGCGGGTTGGGCGTATCACGCAAATACTCCACAAATGCCCGAACATCCACCCGCTCGGCCTTGTCCCAACTGATCATGCGGCCGTGCAAAAAGCGGAACCACCGAAGCAGGTCGAAGGCGTAGCTTCGAAGTGTCAGCGGACTGTTGTCACTCGCTGCTAACTCCCGAAGATACGACGATGCGGCGGCATGCTCCGCGTCGGGGAACACCACACGCCACGCTGGCCCCGTTGCCGAGCACTCCACCCGACCAACTGCAACCACATCAAGATCCTGTTCTGTCCCTGGCGAGCCGTGCTGAAGACTCGCCGAAGTTCAGTCAACTAGTAGGCTGCTTGCGCGATGCGCCGAGCGGGTCGAGTTATTCAGTCGCCAGGCCACCAACCTCACCGCCTGCTTCCCGGAGATCGTCGACGCGCTCTCAGCGGGCCTTGAGGGGCGGCCTGCCATCCTCGATGGTGAGCTCGTCGCCTTCGATCACCACGCTCGACCAAATTTTCAGCTGATTCAGCGCCGGCTACGCGCCCCGCGCCCGGGCCCCCACCTACTCGCCTCCGTGCCGCTGACGTTCTGTGTTTTCGACATCATCTACCTCGACGGCCATGACCTCACTGGGCACACCTACCTGCAGCGCCGCAGGATGCTCGACGACCTGCGCCTGCACAAACCACCCATCGTCATCTCTCCGTACTGGACAGGTATCGGCACTGACGCGATGGCCGAGATTATGCGGGGCCTGGGCTTGGAAGGCTACGTCCTCAAGCACGCCCACTCCACCTACCAGCCCGGCCGACGCTCGGCTGCATGGATCAAACACGTTGTCCGCCAACGAAGTCCCATGGTGGTCGGCGGGTTCATCCCGAGCGCCGGTACCCACCGCGGCGGTCTGGGCGCACTGCTGGTCGGGGCCTACGACACCAACGGCGAGTTGCGCTACTGCGGGCACGTGGGCACCGGCATGACGCAGCGCACGCGGGCCAGCCTAATGGAGCGCCTCAGCGACCTGCAGCAACCCCTCACACCGTTCGCCGCACCGATACCAGAGCTACGCGGCGCCCGCTGGGTACGCCCGACGGTAGTCGTAGACATCGAATACCGCCAATTCACAGGAAGATTGCGCCACCCAGCACTCAAAAGCGTTCTCATCGACGCTGATAGCTCTGGAATATTGCTTCCCCCCGAGGGGTGAGGCTCTCGATAGCATGGGCTTAAGAACCAGCTGCGATGTCGAACAGGGCCAGCTGCACCGGTTTTGACGGTGTGCGACGGCCTGGCCGGCGCTGACGGCTCTCTTTGTGTGCGACGTCGGCGATCGCGGCGGCAGCAAAGGCCAGGTATTGCGCACTGGGCTGTTTGTCGACTTCCTGCCCGGGCCGATAGGTCGATCGGATCGACTCACGCAGCCCAGGCGGCACAAGAGACCAGTGATGTGCGCACATGAATAGCCGCGGCTCGATGTCGACATCGCAGCCGCGGGCATGGCAGAAATGTGGCGGTGCCGTATCCGAAGGCGACGGCAGCGGCGTCGTCATTTCGACTGCCGGGCAACGCAGTTGGGCCGCGCGCGACTGTCTGCTGCGCGGCCATGCGATGTGATCACCGCAGCCTCCCTACTGTCGGACTGGTTCAGGGCTGGTAGGTGGTGTCGGCGACATGGGTGGCGAAATCGTTGACCACCTGCCATGTGCCCTGGACAACCACCGCGATTAGCGCCACAGCGATCAGCACGGCCGCCAGCAGGCCGCCAAGCCACGGGAACTTACGCGAATCATTCACTTTCGCCACGGCTTTCAGTCGATGACAACACCGCCGCGACCTGACGAGGACGCCGTAGGTGGTGGGGGGTCAGTTCCCAGTGGGTGATACGGCCAGGCTGGTCTGCGACGCGGCGCACGACACCGCGCCGCGCCAAAATCACCAGCGCGCGATAGACCTCTTCGGCCACCACGGGGCGGCCACGCCGGCGGCACACCTCGGTAACAGCCAGGCGGGCTTGGGTGGTCGACATCGGTTGATTCGCGTCAGCCAAAACCGCGACGAGATGCTCGCGTAACTGCTCGGCGTTCACTGGGCGATCGCTTCGGCGGCGCGGCGGTGGCGTGCCACAATCCATTCCCACATGGTGCTGGGCTTGTCCACGGCGGCACGGTCAGCCTGCAGCAGCGTTTTCACTGCGCGGTCGTATTTGGTGAGGAAGTCAGGCCAGTCGGGCAGCTCGGTGGTGATGCCTGCCGTTCCGCGGCGCAGCAGCCGGGCTTGCCCCCGGTTTTGCGGGAGCAGTCGCCGGTAGTCAAGGCTGGGACCTAGCTGAGAGGACAACGTTTTCCCGCCGGTGGCCTGATCAAAGCTTTCCTGGCGGCGGGTGGTCTCACGTGACCACTGTTCGCCGCGCTGCAACATTTCCATCTCGTCAGCGCCGTACATGATCAGCGCGGCCGGGAAGGTGGCGCGCAGCTCGCGGGCATAAGCGCTGCCATAGACGGTGTCGAACTGGCAGGACGCCTGCACGGCGAGCACCAGATTGACGCCTAGCCCGCGCCCTTCTGAGACATAGCGGCGCAGCGCGGGCATCGGGGCCACGTTGGTGGCCTCGTCGATCACCATCAGCAGCCGGTGCAGCATTTCCTTGCGCGCGGTTTTGCCGCGCCAGCTGCGCACCAGGTGGTCGAGCAGTGTGACGGCCGCGCCGGCGATCGACCCTTCGGCGGGGGCCAGGATGAACAACGTCGCATCCGGGTCGGACAGAAACGCATCGTCGAAACACGGTGCGGTGTCCCCGCGCAGCCCCAGCCGCATCCACGGGGTGACCGCCTTGCGCATGGTCAGCGCGATACTGTCGCGCTGCTTGGGCTCCATGGCCAGCGTGCGCATCAGCGCGTTGCGAAACAGCGGCTGGCTGGCCACCTGACGCGCGGCGCTGTGCCAGCCCGGCGCGTCGGGGTCCTTGTCGTCTTTTTCCAAGTTGTCCACGGCCAGCAGCACCCATTCGATGCCTTTGCCGTGCCCACGAGGGGAGGCCGCGTACAGCATCGCTGCCAGCGGGCCCTCGGTGTTGGCTTCCCAGATCCCAGCATCAGAGACCTGATCAATGCTCGAGCCCAGCCCGACCGCCGACATCTGCATCATGGTGTTGGCCGCAGTCACCGCCTGGTCTGGTGTGCTGATCAGCGCGGTCGGGTCAAACGAGCGCACCTGCGCATCGGCCGGGTAGACCGGCGAGTAGTCCGGGCGCAAGTCGATCACTTGTTTTGGGCCCCAACGGCGTTGGCATACCAGCCACAGCAGGTCATCTTTAGGTGACACGCATACCGCAGGCCCGCCCCACAACACCGCCGCCGGCGCTAAGACTCCGCGGGTCTTGCCGGTTTCGGTGGGGGCAGAGACCAGCAGATGGCAGGCACCCTCCGCAACCGAAAGCTGCTGGGTCGAGCTGTCACGGCTGAATCCGCAGTACGGCGAAGACGGCGGGCGATACATCGCTAGAATCTCCGGATCGGGCTCGGGTCACCGGGTGGCGCATCGCGGCGGGTGGGAAACACCCCTGGCCCGGTGAGATCATCGGGCTGTAGGAAGCCGAAATCGATGTCGTCGACCTCCTCGGCTGGGCGCATCGGCCACCAATCACGGGCCCCGTCCACGGCCAACCAGCCTTCCAAAATGCCGTAGATGCCGGCCGTGAGCAGCGCGGCCGGGATTTGGGCTACCAGCCACGGCGCCACAGCCGCTGACACCAAGGAATCACCGGGCTCATAGAGCAGCGGCAGCGGCAGACCAACCACTACCGCCGCCCACATGAACGCGGCGATCGGGTACGAGCGTAGCTCACCGGGAATTAGCTGGACCACACGCACCGACATGGCCTTGCCCACCGGCCAGCCCAGCGGCGCCAATACCGCTGCCGACATAAGAATGATCGCATCGAACATTGCGTACGACGTTTTAATCGGGCGCGCATACCAAGGGTGAATAACATCATCGTCGGCGGGATCAACCCGCGCACCGGTGGCTGCGGTATCACGGTCTCGTATTTGGCGCGCGAGAATTTCTGAGCGCCTTTTCTGGAATATAAACGTGCGTTGGTTACGGGCGATCCACTTGCGGCGGATCTCGTCGAACCGATCAGCAGGCACTGGCATCAGCAGCATCCCCCACGGCTCGTACAGGCTCAGTGTAAAAGTCGTCAAGGCGCTGCGCGACGTCCATCAAAAAGTTTTTCAACTCGCTCGCGCAGCGCGAGACGCCGCCGCATTCGGCGTCGCGACGCGCCGCGTTGATCGCCGCTGCACACAGGTTGACCTGCTCTGATATGCGAACTGCGGGGCTCTCGCCGGCCAGCACCCGCTGGGCGGAACCTTCTTGCCACCCCAGCGCCACATCCAGTCGTGCCAGCGTCTTGGGCGCCAGCCCACCGTCACGTTCGGCGGCCTTATACAACGTTGACGGGGCTGGGCCGCCCGCGGCGGCGAGGTCCTCGCGCGTCCAGCGCAGCTGCGCCAGACGGTCCTCGACGAAAAAGAGCAGCCGCCTTACTCCGTCTGCTGGGAATGCGTTCACACAAAAGACGGTAACAACCGATCAAGTTATTTCGCTACGGCCGTGGAATATCCGTTACTGCACCCCTTAGGCTGACCCGTAAGGACAGGAGGTCAGTGGATGCGCGTGGTTTTCGGCGTCGCTTTCATCGCCATCATGGGAGCCGTTTTCACCGTGATGACGGCGGTGATCTTCGTGACCCAGCATCTGTTTGCTAGTGCGGTGATCGCGGGCGTGACCGCTGCTGCCCTGGTGAGCATCGCGCGTCGGCGACGCAAGGCCCGGTGCTCGCACCCTGCCCCGGGATACCTGGCCGTCTCGGCCCGGACACAACCCCACCCGGTCCGGGGCACGCCAGCGCAGATGTCCTCAGCAGCTGTCCCGGCCCGCCGCCACCGGCCGGCCCTGGCGCCGCGGAGCGTGTCATGAGCAAAACCCCGATCGACCACCAGCGCGATCACACGATCGCGGCGACCGAAGGTTTCCTCGCCGACATCTACGGAGACGACCTGAGCGCCATCAAGGGTGAGCAGCCCGCGCAGTTGGAGGGTCAACCGCGCTGCGCGCCCGGCGACGACCACGACCCAGCGCTCACACTCAATGCGGCACCAGCCGAGGACCCCATCGACGTCGACGACACCACCTACGACGGTGCCGACCACGTTGATGTGCGGCGGCCCAGCGATGACCCACCCATTGATCTCGACGGGCCCAGCGACTGCGATGATCAGCCACCCCACGGCGTTGACAACCATGATCTGGGCACCAGCGCGGCACCCGATGGCGACGAAACACCGCTGCCAGGTTCGGAATTGGTCGACCAGCTCACCGCCAGCAGCGACACAGACGACGCCGCAGGTAGTGCTGAAGAATCCGCACGCAGCCCGCGCTACAACAAGAGAATCGCTGTCGGCTTCGGCGCCGCCACCGTAGCGGCCACCCTGGTTGTCAGCGGCGCTCTGCTGGCCATGCGCAGCGACCCACACACCAGTGAGCCACCCCAGCCCAGCACCCGTCTCAGTGTTCTCGCCGCGCCGTCGAGCACCACCGCGGCGCCCGACAACCAGGACTCCACCATCCCCTATACCGCCACAGCGGTGGGATGCCTACCCGGCTCGACAGCCGCGCAATCCGTGGCCGGCGCCGACCCGACCCAAGCCTGGGTGTGTGTCACCGGCGGCAACATCGGCCAATTCCTGACCATCAATCTCGGCCGCACCATGGTCGTCACCGCCGTCTCCCTGACCCCCGGCTGGGTCGGGGCCGACGCCTCCGGCGCCGACCAATGGCACCAACACCGCGTGCTCACCCGTGTGCAATGGAGCTTCAACGACGCCCCACCCACCGCGGTGCCCCAAGAGACCGGCAGCGTGCACGGCGAAGCCACCAAACCCATGCCCAACCGCGGCGTGCTGGCATCGCGCATCATCATGCTCGTCCAAGAAACCGGGCGCGCACCGGCCGACACCACCACCAGCCCCGCCCCCGGCGGCGGGGTGCTCGGCGAGGTGCTGGGTCCCCCGGCGGCACCCGCTGACCCCACGCCGACCAGCACTCCCGCACTGCCCGGGCTGCCCGCTGACCCCAGCCGCACCGACCCCGCCGACAACACCTTCGCCGTGTCGTCGATCAAAATCTTCGGCCACCCGCCCCAGTAAAGGTCTCGCCCACCATGCTCACCAACACCTGGCGCAAACGCCTCGACGGCACCCACAACGCGCTGCGCCGCGCCGGCCTCATCGTCGGCCTCGGATCGTGCAGTGTGGTGGCCATCGCCACCATCTGGGGCTGGATCTTCAACAACCCCATCGACGTCGCCGGGCCCGCGCGCAGCGCCGTCAACCGCACCGCCCTGGTCGGCTCCTACGCCCAAGACTGCGTCACCCGTTGGCTCACCGCCACCGCATCCCACCAACAGGTGCTGCACGACTGCTGGTCACTGCGCGACCCGATCAAGCTGCCCACCACCCCCGCGCTCATCGTGACCTCCCCCGCGGTCTCTGCGGTCACCTTGGTCAGCGACGCCGGCACCACCCAACAGTGGAGCGTGGTGATCACTGTCTCCGAGCGGGCCTTTGAAGCCGCCACCCCCCGCACCGCCTACTATCGGCTGCCCGTCGTCTACAGCAACTACGGCCTGCGGGCCAGCGCGCTACCGGCCCGGGTCAACGGGCCCGGCGCTGGTGCTGACGCCCCGCTGGGATACTCCACCGCGGTCGCTGACACCTCACCAGCGTTCGCCACTGTCACCGGATTCATCACCAGCTTCTTGACCGGGGCTGGTGGGCTGGAACGCTACGTCACCACCAGTTCCGGGCTGCTGCCCGCGGCCGACTATCGATCCGCCCAAGTCATCAAACTCATCGCCAACCACAGCCTCGGTGACCACGATGTGCCCGCCGAGGGCACCACCGTGCACGTGCTCGCGACCGTCAACGCAGTCACCAGCCAATACGCCCCGCTGCAGCTGGACTACCCCATCGTGTTGACCGTCACCAGCGGCCGCTGGAGCGTCTCAAGCCTCGACTATGCGCCCCTGCTCGCCGATGGCGCCGAACTGACCCCCGTCATCCCGACCGCCGCCGCGCCGCGCTAGAGGACCCCATGAGCCTTGAGCACATTCCCACCGCGATCGTCTCCGTCACACTGCTGTTGCGGCTGCTTCGACTCATGCGCCGTGAGCTGCGCGCGCTGATCCGCACCGCTCTGCTCCTTGTCGCCCTCGCCGGCGGCGCACTCATGCTGGCCGCCGGACCCGGCCACGCCATCACCGTCGGCCCCCTTCTGCAAGCCTTTGTGACCTCACTAACCACGAAAGGAAATCTGACATGAGTATCGCTTCGGCCCCAACGTTTCTGGCAGCCACCGACTTGGTTTCGGGCAGCCACTCCCTCTACACCATCGGTGTGGGTGTGCTGGTTGTGTTCATCCTGCTCGCCGGCGGCGCACGCGCTGCCGGCTCCTTCTTCGGCGGGCGCATCGGCGCCACCGTGGGCTGGGCGCTGACCGCGGTCATCGTCGCCGTCATCGTCGGCTCGGGCTACGCCATCTACGTCTCGACTAAGCACACCGTCGACCGCACCGGCATCACCACCGGACAATTCGGCCAGTAACCCGAACCGCCACGCTGCCTTTCAGTGCCGAGCCGCTCTGCGGTCGGCAGGCACAACGCTTGAGGAAAGCCCGTGACCGAATCAGCCCAGCTGTTCAAAGGCGTCCACGACACCCCCGTCTACACCGACATCTTGTTCAAGAAGCCGCTGCGGCTGTGGGTGGCGATCAGCCTCTACGGGGGCACCGCCCTGACCGCCGTATTCACCATCCTGGCACTGGATTCCGGGCACGCTCGGTCCATCTTGATCTGCGGGCTGTTGGCGACCGGCGCCGCCGGCGGCACCGCAGCCCTCATGCCCCGCGGCCGGCCCACCTTGCGCTTTCGGGTGGCCAGCGCCTGGCGGGCCCTGCGCCCGGCCCTGGCCAGCAGCTCCACCGATCCGCTGCTCGCGCCGCCACGAACCGTCATCGGCAACCTAAGCTTCACCAGCCACGGCGTATACGCCCACTACCTGATCAGTGGATTGCCCTACTACCTGCAATCCACCAAACGCCGAATCGGGGTGGCAGACCGACACCAAACCCTCGCCCGTGAAATCCCCGCCGGCACTTGGATCTTCGGGCTCTCGGTGCCGCAAAACCAGCGCCAACTGTTACGCGCCATGCTCGACGGTCACCTCGACAAACCCCCCTGGATCAACGCCTGCCAGCAGATGGCGCCCGTCATCGCCGAACAAACCCCCCGCAACCGCATCTATTGGCTGGCCATGCCCGTCGACACCGGCCGGGCCGGGCACAGCCCTGTTGGCCAAGCCACCAAACTGCGCGACTGGGTGATCGGCCGCGACAAAGACTCCGACGACTCGGTGGCCGCCTACCAACGCCTCGCCCACGACATCATCACCGCCCTGCCCGAAGAATTCGGTCCACAACCCGTCAGCGCGAACATGATCGCCTGGTTTTGGCGCCACAACGCCTGGCGGGGAGTGTTCAACAGCCCCCTGCCACGGCGCGACACCACCAGCCAGCTCGACACCACCGCGCTGCCGGCCGCAGTGTTCGACGACGGCGACCAACACCACCACGGTGGGCGCGTACTGCCGCTGCGCCTCATCGCCGCCGCCCTGGCCCTGGCGGGCGCCGCTGGCGGCACCGCGCTCGGACCCGCGCTGGCCGCCCCCATCGTCGCCCTGGCCGCGGCGGCGATGGGGGCCTGGAGCGCCGGCATCCGCCGTATCCCCTCGTGGAGCAAAACCCTGCGGGTGTCCAGCCCCGAAGGCACCTATCCCGACAGCTATCAAGCCATCCTGCCCGTCGTGGATATGCCCAAGGCCGGCATCGTGTTTCCCGGCTCGGAATTTCTCCAAGCTCTCGACGACCTCGACACCGGCGCCACCTTCGACTTCGCCGTCAACCTCGTCACGCTAAGCCGCGAAATGGAATTCGTGCGCAACGACCGCGCCAAAGGCAACATCGACGACCAATTCACGCAGCGCCGCGACGTCCGCAACGGCGACGCCGAACTCATCGCCACCTTGCGCCAACTCGCCGAATACCGCCGCCAGCTCGAAGCCAACATCGACGAACGCCCCCTGCACGCCGCCTTTCTCATCGCCGTCGGGGCGCCCGACCACGAAACGCTGGACTACAGCATCAAGCGCCTACGCGAAGAACTCACCGCCTCCGGCCAAATCGCCATCCGCCACTATCGCGGCGCCCAAACCCAACTGTGGGCGGCCTTCAACCCCGCTGCACCCACGCACAAAACCACCGTCGACCAATTCACCCAACCCACCACCACCAAGAAGTGGTCACGGTTCGTGCCGTTCACCTCCTCCATGGTCGGCAACAGCACCGGAATCCTGTTGGGATTCAACAGAAACAACGCCCTCAACAGTGCGGTGCTGCTCGACCTGCCCGCCGCCGCACGCCGCAACCGCAACCCCTGCCTGGTGTGCAGCGGGGCGCTGGGATACGGAAAATCCTATGCCGCCAAACGCATCACCCGTGGCGAAATCCAGCGCGGCGCACAAGCATTCATCGTCGACCCCGGTACCGAATGGCAAAAAGCCCTCGCCGACGTCGCCAACAAGGCGGTGATCGACATGGCCGGCAACCAGTTCAGCTGCGACCCACTGCGTGTCTTTCCCCCTGGTCTCGCTGGCGGCTACTGGCTCGACTACATGATTCCGATGATGAGCCTGGACCCGCACAGCGTCGCGGTTCGCCGCCTACGCGCCATCTTGCAAGCCGACGTCGCGGCAGCCCTGGGCATCACCAGTACCGCCGCGCTCATGAAATACATCAGCCACATCCAAGCCCCCACCACCGGGCCCGATGACCGCGCCCCCCAGGTCATCCGACTCGCCGACGACCTCGCCCCCATCGGCGCCGCCCTGCAATCGTGGGCCACCCACGACTTCACCAGAGCCATCTTCGACCCCACGCTGCCCGTTCCCGACCTGGCCACACTCGACGTCACGATTTGGCTCACCGGCAGCCTCGATCTTCCCACCGCCGACGAAATGAACACCCCCCACCTCTACGAGCGACTCTCCGACCGCAAGCGCGCCTCGGTAGCCATCTACGGCATGCTCGTGCGGCTAGCTCGAGTGACATTCTTCGCCGACAGCACCCGCTTTGGCCTCATCGTCCTCGAAGAGGCCGCCGGGCTACTTAACTCGCGCGCCGGCGCCGACGACGCACACCTGATCAGTCGCCGCGCTCGCAAGCACTACACGGGGTTGTTGATCATCACCCAAAACCCCATCAAAGACCTAGCCCTCATGGGTGATGAATTCATCACCCAGCAGCTCATCATGCCCTTCGAAAACGAAGAACTGGCACGCCAAGTCGCCGCCAAAGTCGGCATCCGCCTTGACGACTACCCCGACATCGAAGAATTCTTCCTCGCCCAGCCCTCCCCCGAAGAGATGCGCGACCCCACCTCCTTCGACGAGCTCGACGACCGCCCCACCGCCGAGACCGGCCCGAACCGGGGTGGGCGGCAAGGCTACGGATTCTTCGTCGACGAGTTCCGCCGCAAATCCCCCATCTGGGTCGCCAGCGAACCCGACACCGCCGTGCACCACGCCTACGACACCACCCCCGGGCGCGCGGCATGACCACCGCGCCAACCACATTCAGCCAACGCGCCGCCGAATACCTGGGCTACCAGATGGCCATCCGACCCCGGCTGCGCCGCTTCACCACGGTCTGGCTCCTCACCCACACCCTGGCAGCGGCCGCGCTCGCCGGCGCGCCACCGGCGGCTGCGTCCACCCTGGCCGGTGCGCTCAACTGGACTGGTGTGACCGACAGCCACGGTGTGCCCGTGGGCAGCTACTACCTGTCGGTGGTCAGCACCAGCGAGGCCATCACCAAAGCTGGTCCGGGTCTGAGCGTCGACCCGTCGAGCTGGGCTCGCTGGCTGGCCAACGCCGTCACAGTCGGGCTCGACCATGAGCTGATCGTGGAACTGCTGCAAGCCCAGGCCGGCATCTACATTTTCATGATCGCCATGTCGCTGTGGCTGCTGCGGTTCGCCATGTCCAACACCTGGCTATTGTGGCTGGCCACCTGGTTTCGTCCCATCTTCGAGACCATCCGAGTCATCCTGGCCGATCTGTGGGTCTTTCCCATCTGCCTGATGCTGGGCCTCGGCGTCGGCGCATACCACATCCTGTGGCACGGCCGCAAAGGCTTCGGATCGGGAATCATGCTGTCCACTATCGCTGTTGGCGTCCTGGGCATCGTGCTCACGCATGACCCGCTGTCTGACCTCTACAACGAAAACGGGCTGCTCACCCAAGGCCGAAACCTCGGATTCAGCGTCTCTCAGGCGGCGTTCAACAATGGCTCCATCACCACCGGGGGCGGTCAAGCCCAGCTGCAACACCTGACCGGCCTCATCGCCGACGCGACGGTGCGGATGCCGTTGCAGCTGATGAACTTCGGCACCACCGTCGATGACATCGGCACCTGCGGGGGTGCCTACACCGCCGCCATGCTCACCCCTCACGACGGCAGCGACCTCGCCGGTCCCGCCCACGCCATGGCGTCCTGCGGGGCACCACAGGCCCTGTCGTTCGCCCAACACCTCAGCGGCGCCAACCTCGCCTTAGGCAGCTGCTATGGCCTGCTCGGGGCGGTCTTCGCCTTCTTCGTCTGCTACGTCACCTACAGCTACGTCATGGTGTGCTGCGCGGCCTTCGTCAACGCGCTGTTGTCCATCGTGGTCGCCGCGCCCGCCATGATTCATGGCCACCCGCGTCGGCGCGCCGCCCGGCGTATCAAGATGTTCTTCAAACACGCCGCCCTGGTGTTCGCCTACACCACCTACATCTCCATGGCCGCGATGATCGTCCTGAAAATGGGTGCCCGCGGCGGCTACGCCGATCAGGTCGGCATGAGCCACCCGCTGGCCCGACTCTTCATGATCGCCATCGTCTCCGCGGTCGCGATCGGCGTGTTCTGGTGGCTCAAACGTGAACTCGGCGACCACACCCGCCACGACTTCACCCAGGCCATCAGCGATCTCGGCCACCGAAGCCGCGAGGGCTACCAACGCGGGCAAGACGCCTACGACCGAGCCCGCGAGCTCAACTCACGCGCCCCCTGGTCCAAAACCGCCGGCGACGACCCCACCGATGCCCTTGATGAGCCCGACCAGCCCCTCACTGGCACCCCGGTCAACGGTCGACCACCCGGCGGACGACCACCCTCGCCCGGCCGCGCCCGCCATCACACACCAACAGCGCCGACCCCCGCCTCGACACCGGGTGCTACGGCCACGTCCGAAACACCCGCTGCGGCAACTTCCTCGGCTGCTGTTGACGGGGCGGTGATGGCCGGAGAAGCCGGCGCCGCCGTCGCGGCACCCGAAGTCGTCGCCGGCGCCGCAGTCGCCACTCGTGTCGTCCACCACCAGCGCCGTGACCACAACCCCGGCGGGAGCGCCCAGCCCACCGCCACCGGCACAGCCACCCAAGCACCTCACGACAGCCC
>NZ_NCXM01000057.1 GCF_002104765.1 Mycolicibacterium vulneris | reverse complement strand
GCCCTGCTGGCCGGTGACGGTCGCGGTAGCGGGACGGCGCTGCGCGCGGTGCAGTACGCCGAGACGAAATTGGGGGACCCCTACGTGTGGGGTGCGGTCGGGCCCCGCACCTATGACTGCTCGGGCCTGGTCATGGACTCCTACGCTCACGCCGGGGTGCACTTGCCGCGCATGACCTACGACATGATTCACCACGGCACACTGGTAGATCGCGCTGATGTGCGCGCCGGTGACTTGGTGTTTTCCAACTTCTCGAGCAGGGGGCCTGAGCATGTCCAGCTCGCCGTGTCCTCGACGAAAGTGATCGAGGCGCCCACCCCGGGTGGACATGTCCAATATTCGAACTTTCCACATGGCCGTGTGGTGGTGAAACGCATTGTCGGGTAACGATTTTCGGACGCTCTGTGCGGTCGCGAGCTGGTGGCGTAATCGACGACAGGTAGGTATGTGACGGTGGTTGAACCGGGAGCGGGCAAGGGCGACGAGTCGCGGTGGCGCGGGCGCGGCCTGGGGTTGTCGACACGGGTGCAGGTGTCGGGGCACATGTTTTTTGCCCGCCGGGCGGTGTTGGCGATGACGCGGCGACGGGTTCGGATGGAAGCCGAGCCGGGCCGGCGACAGTCGATGTCGTTGTTGGCGGGCGTAACGATCACCGCGGTGCTGTGCCTGGGGGCCTTGTTCTGGTCGTTGATTCGCCCGGCCGGGTCGGCGGGACAGGCGCGGATTGTGGCCGATCAGGACTCCGGTGCCCTGTATGTGCGCGTCGGGGACAAGCTGTATCCGGCGCTGAATTTATCCTCGGCGCGGCTGATCGTCGGGGAGGCGTCGACCCCGGTTCGGGTGCGGCGCAGTGAGATCGAGGCACACCCGCGCGGCCCCCTGGTCGGTATTGCCGGCGCTCCGCAAGATATGGCGGTGACCTCGCCGGGCCGCTCGTCGTGGCTGGTGTGCGATGAGATCACCAAGGCGTTCGGGGCGGCAGCGCCAGAACCGGTGACGGTGACCGTCATTGACGGCCAGCCGGAGTTGGGTCCGCGCCGCCACGTGTTGAGTGCTGATGATGCGCTGGTGCGCCGCTATGGGGACGCGGTGTGGTTGATCCGCGACGGCCGGCGCTCGTTGATCAACCAGGGTGCCCGCGCGGTGCTGTTGGCGTTGGGATTGGGTGAGGACGCGGTGTCGGGGTCTCGCCCGATGAGCCGGGCGCTGTTTGATGCTATTCCGGTGGGCCCGGAGTTGTCGGTACCGGTGATCGCGGGTGCGGGGTTACCGGCGCGGTTCGCCGGGGCGCCGGGCCCGATCGGGACGGTGGTGTCGACTCCTCAGGTGGGTGGTCAGACCGCCTACTCGGTGGTGCTCGCCGACGGCGTGCAGCCGGTCTCGCCGGTGGTGGCTCAGGTGCTGCAAAACGCCGGTCCCGCGGGGGCGGCGATGCCGGTGGTGGCCGGGCCGGTGTTGGCCAAGCTGCCGGTGGTGCAGACGCTGGACTTGTCGGCGTTTCCGGCCGCGCCCCCGCACGTGGTGGACAGCCAGCTCAACGCGGCCGCCTGCTGGCATTGGGAGAAGGTGGACGGGGAGTCGATGGCGACCACGTCGGTGATCGCTGGCCCGACCATCCCGGTGGCCGAGGACCAGGCGGACAAGGTGGTCGATTTGGTGAAAACACCCGGCACCCAGATGCAGGCCGACCGCGTCTATCTGGGTCCGGAATACGCCAATTATGTGGTGTCCACCGGCAATTCGCCCTCAGCGAGCACGCTGGAGTCGTTGTGGTGGATTTCCGAATCCGGTGTGCGATTCGGGGTTCCGCGCGAAGAGGACACCATGAACGCGCTGGGCCTGAAGAAACACACTCCCAACCCGGCACCGTGGCTGGCGCTGCGGCTGCTGGCCGCTGGCCCGGCACTGTCGCGCGCTGATGCGCTGGTCCGCCACAACACCTTGCCCGTCGACGCCAACCCGGCCGAACTGGAGGTCCCCAAGTCATGAAACATGGGTTTGCCCGCAAAGAGACTGCTGAGGCGCCGCCGTTTCGGCCAGAGACCATTGAGTTGCCGACGCCGCTGAAAGTGCCGCCGCCGCAGAGCAAACCGCTGTGGTCGGTGGTGTTGATCGTCGGGCTGATGGGTCTGGTGGGGGCGATGGTCTGGGTGTCGTTCGCCAGCGGGGCACGCACGTTCACCGGGGGAGGCTCATTGTTCCCGGTCATAATGGTGGGCGGTCTGATGGCGATGCTGTTCGGTGGACGCGGTGGCTCGCAGGAGATGTCGCGCTCGAAACTGGATGCGCTGCGGGCGCGGTTTTGCATGATCATGGACGAGCTGCGGGGAACCACCTCGGAGTTGGCTGACCGGCTCGATGAGAACTACCGCTGGTATCACCCGGCACCGGACACGCTGGAAGCCAGCGTGGGCAGTGTGCGGATGTGGGAGCGCAAGCCCAATGGCGGTGATGCCTGGTTCGGGGTGGCCCGGGTGGGGCGGGGCATGACTGACTTGGTGGAGTCGCACGCCGCGGTGTTCGCCGAACCACAAGACGCGCCGACCGATATCGAGCTCGAGCCAGTGACCGGAAAAGTGCTGCAGGAGTTCATGCAGTACCAGACGGTGGCCTACGGGGTGCCCGCACTGGTGTCGCTGATGGTTGAGCCTGGCTATGAGCTGCGCGGCCCACGCGAGCGGGTGCTGGGATTGATGCGCGCGATTTTGTGCCAGTTGGTGTTTTTCCACGGGCCTGATCATTTGCGGCTGGTGGTGGTCACCGCGGATGCCGCTGAGTGGGATTGGGTCAAGTGGTTGCCGCACGCCGGCGATGCCCTCCTCGAGGATGGTGCGGGGCCGGTGCGGATGGTGTATGGGTCGGTCAACGATTTCTTGGCCGCGCAGTCCGAGGCGCTGGGGTTACGGGCGCGCGGGGACTTCAGGGCTCGCCTGGGGGCGTCGAAGGAACCGATTAACCCGTTGCCGCACACCGTAATTGTGTGCGACACCGAGGTGGGCTGGGATCGTTTCGGGAGTTCCGAAGGGGTCAACGGGTTGACGTTTTTTGACGTGCGCGGCTCGAGTCGGGTTCCGGCGTGCCGTGATCCGCGCCGCGTGCTGCATATCGGGGACAACGGGGTGGTTTCGGCGGTGCCGCGCGACCCGGTGACCTGGGATGCCCAGGGCAATGAGCCGCAGTTTTTTGCCTATGCAGATCAGGTCAGCCGCGATGCGGCTGAGACGTTCGCCGAGCGCATGTCGCGCTGGCGGCTGGCTGAGGCCTATGAGGCGATCGAAATTGATACCGGGCAGCGGGTGATGGCCCGAGACATCCTGTCCTACTACGGCATTGAGGATGCCGCCCATATTGATTTTGAAAAGTTGTGGGCTTCGCGCAGTGACATCAACTCGTTGCAGCGGTTGAAAGTGCCGCTGGGTAACCGCGCCGATAACAACGAGCTGTTTTTCATCGACCTCAAAGAGGGCGCGCACGGCGGTCAGGGTCCGCACGGGGTGATGGCCGGCACTACCGGTTCGGGTAAAACGATGATGTTGCGGGCGTTGATCGAGTCGCTGTGCTTGGGGCACCCGCCGCAGAATCTGCAGTTCATGCTGGCCGACCTCAAGGGCGGCTCAGGTGTTCGACCTTTCGCCGGGGTGCCTCACGTGGCGCAGATCATCACCGACCTTGAAGAGGACCAGGGGCTGATGGGCCGCTTCGTCGACGCGCTCGACGGTGAGATCGCGCGGCGTAAGGCCTTGTGCGACATGGCCGGTGCTGATGATGCGACCGAGTACAACAAGATCCGTGCGGATCAGTTGTCGTCGGGGGCGGCGCAGGTGTTGCCGGCGTTGCCGGTGCTGATGGTGGTCATCGACGAGTTCGCCGAGTTGTTCAAGATGATGGGTCGTGAGATCGAGGAGTCGCTGGACCGGATCTGCCGGCAGGGCCGGGCGTATTGGGTGCATCTACACATGGCCAGCCAGCAGATCGACACTCGCGCTGAGCGGCTGTTGGAGAACATGGGGTATCGGCTGGCGTTGATGACTAAGACCGCGCAGGCGGCTTCGGCGATCGGTGTGCCGAACGCGGTGAACCTCAAGGGCTCTGGGCAGTGTTACTTCTTGGAGGGCAGCCCGCAAAACGGTACCTTGACGAAGTTTCAGGGCGAGTTCTTGTGGCGCGAGTACCGCAAGCCGGGTACCGAGGACCTCGCAGGCGGCCCGCAGTCAGACGGTGCGGCGGTCAGTTACTTTGCGCCGCAGCTGTTTACCACCGATTTCACTCCGCTGCCGCTGCCAGATGACTCTGATACCTCTGCGACGCCCGATGAGGTGGTCGAGGAGGTTGACGGGCTAAGCGAGCAGCAATCCGAGGGCGAGGATGACGAGGGCGGTGTGACGGCGCTGATGCGCCCGCAGGTGGGCCGCATCATCATCGACCAGCTGCGCCGGATCGATTTTGAGCCCTACCAGTTGTGGAAGCCGCCGCTGGATGAGCCGTGGAGCATCGAGAAGCTGGTGAACACCTATTTGGGGCGGCGCTGGGACAGTGAGTATGCCAGTACCCCGAATTTGGTGTTTCCGATCGGGCTGGTGGACCGGCCGTTCAAGCATGACCAGCATCCATTGACCGTCGATGTGTCGGGCGCGGGTGCCAACGTGGCGATCGTCGGCGCGCAGGGCGCGGGCAAGACCACCGCGCTGCAGAATCTGATTTGCGCGGCCGCCATGACCCACACCCCCGAGCAGGTGCAGTTCTATTGCTTGGCGTTTTCCTCTGCGGCGCTGGGCAGCGTGGCTGGCCTGCCGCATGTGGGTGGGGTGGCGATGTCGCTCGATGGTGACGGCGTGCGTCGCACGGTGGCCGAGATGTCGGAGTTGCTGGCCTCGCGCAAGCGCAGTTTCGAGGCGACCGGTGTGATGTCGATGGAGGTGTTTCGCCGCCGCAAGTCTGGTCGTGAATCGGGTCCGCTGCCCGATGACGGCCACGGCGATGTGTTTGTGGTGATCGATAACTATGCGGCGGTGGCCAGCGAGTATCCCGAGCTGGTGGAAAACCAGGTGAACCGGTTGATCAAGGAAGGGCCGACGTTCGGCATTCACGTGGTCGTCGCGGTCACCAAGACCACCGACCTGCAGGTGATGGTGCGCGGCAACTTCGGCTCCCGGGTAGAGCTGCGCCTGGCCGATGTCAACGACGCGGCGCTGGTCGCTAAGCCGCGCTTGGCCGCGGCGGTTCCTTCGCGGCCAGGGCGCGGCATGATCGGGCAGAACTATGAGCGCGCCGGCGTGGAGCCGGTGGGGTTGCACACCCTGATGGCGCGCCCCGCCCTGGAGTCCACGGATGCTGAGGTGTTCGATTCGCGCAGCGTGGTCGCAGCGGTCAACCGTGTGGCCGGAGGGTTCACCGCGGCACCCAAGGTGCGCCGGCTGCCTCAGCGGGTGGCGGCGGGCGAGCTGGCCGCGCTGGCGGCCTCGGATCCGCGCAGCGCCTCGACGATGGTGTGGGCGCTCAATGAGACAGAACATCCGGCGTTCTTCGACGGTCAGCACCTGATGATCACCGGGCAGGCCAAGTGTGGTCGGACCACGACCTGTGCGACGTTGATGCGCGAGATTGGGCGGGTCTACGCCCCGGGTGCGGAGGGGGCGGCACAGGATGCCGGGCGCCCGGCCGCGCAGGTGTGGCTGGTGGATCCGCGCCGCCAGCTGCTCAATGTGCTCGGGCCTGAGTATGTGCACCGGTTCGCCACCACACCGCAGGCGGTCAAGCAGCGCATGGAGGAGTTGGCGCAGGTCTTGGCGCCGCGGATGCCCAGCGATGATGTGTCGGTCGCTCAGATCGGCCAGCGGCACTGGGAAGGCCCGGAGATTTTCTTGGTCATCGACGATTCGGAGCGCTTGCCCGCGGGATATGACTCGCCACTGGTCCCGATCGCGCCGTTTGTCCAGGCGGGCTCTGATGTGGGGTTGCACATCATCTATACCCGGCTGTTCGGGCCGTTCATGTCGGGGATGGGCGATCCGCTCGTCAGGCTGCTTCGTGACGCGACCGAGCCGCTGCTGGTGATGGACTCTGATCCCGACCAAGGTTTCGTCAAGGCGAAATGGAAGGGACATTCCATGCCACGGGGCCGCGGATTCTTGATGAATACCGGCGATTCGGGCGAATCGGGAATTTATGTGCAAGTAGCCGAGACTGCGGTGGGAGGATAGATCGCTGATGGGCCGCGCGTAAGTCGGCGAGCGTCGATACACTTTTGTCATCAGGCCAGGTAAATGGTCCGGCCGGGTTGGTTGTGGGAGGGTTCCATGTTTGTCGAAGCGTTACCTGCGGGGATTGATGAGGCCGCCTCCGGGCTGTCTGGACTCGGGTCGACGGTAGCGGCGGGCAACGCCGCGGCCGCAGCTCCCATCATGGGTGTGGTGCCTCCGGCACCGGAGCCGGCCTCGGTGCTGTTGGCGGCGGCGTTCGGCGTGCACGGCGGTGTGTATCAGGTGACGCAGGCGATCGGGTCGGTGGTGCACTCGATGTTTGTCTCGACAATGGGCATCAGCTCGGCCGACTATGCCGCAACTGAGGCGCTGAACACCGTCGCGATGGTCTGACCTGCGGGTCCGTAGCACGTAGCCATGCCGGATTACGAGGTTCCTCCCGAGATCAACTCCGGTCGGATGTATGCCGGCCTGGGTTCGGCGTCTCTAATGGAGTCGGCGGCGGCCTGGCAGGCGCTAGCGGCGCAGCTCGGGTCGGCGGGAGCGGCGTTTCAGGCGGTGATCGAGGCTCTGACCAGCACCGCGTGGCTGGGTCCGTCGTCGATGACGATGGCGTTGGCCGCGGCCCCCTACGTGGTGTGGATGATCGCCACCGCCGAACAATGCCAGGCAGCGGCGCTGGCTGCCGCGGGGGCGGCCGATGCGTTCGAGGCGGCGCGGGCCGGCGTGGTGCCCCCGCCGGTGATCGCCCAGAACCGGGCCCAGCTGGTGGCGCTGCTCAACACCAACTTCATGGGCTTTAACACCCCAGCGATCATGGCCAACGAAGCCCATTACGGGCAGATGTGGGCACAAGACACCGCGACGATGTACAGCTTCGCCGGGCAAGCTGCCGGGATCACCGGCACGCTGGTGCCGTTCACCCCGCCGCTGCCGAACTCCGACCCGATCGGGCTGGCAGCCCAAGCTGCCGCGCTGGGGCAATCGGGTGGTACCGCCGCCGGGCAGCAGCCGATGAATTTCGCCAGCAGCGCGGGTAGCTTGCCTGCCGGTTTGGACGGCGAAACCATGTTGTCGATGGGCCCACAGCTGGTCAGCACCATTCCTCAAGCGCTGCAGGGGCTTGCCTCACCGCTGAGCCAAGGACTGGGGGGCGGCGGCCTGGGCCAGTTCCAGTCGCTGCTGAGCCCGTTCATGAGTTTCATGAATCCGGGCATGTTCGGAGCCGGCGGGACCTCGGCGGCCTTAACGGGTGCCGGCGGGCCGGGGCTGGCCGGGCTGGGCGGGGCGGCCGCCGAAGTCGAGGCCGTGGCCGGAGGGGCTGGCTCGTTGGGCGGATTATCGGTGCCGGCGACCTGGACTGCTGGCAGTGGGGTCGAGTCCGCGAGCGCGGCGCGCGCGGTCGCCCCGGTGGCCGCTTCGGGTGGTGGCGGGGTGGCCGCAGCAGCGCCCGCGACCACGGGAGGATCGGGCATGTATGGAGGGACCCCGATGGCGGCAGGTTTGCACGGCCGCGGTAACGATAGTGACGGCGCCCCGCGGTATGGAAAGCCGGTCAAAGTCGTGCGCCGAAGCTAGCCCATATAAGAGAGCATCAATGCCAGGAAAAATTCGCACAAATAGCTTTCGCCGACCGTTGCCGGGCGTCAGATCAGGCCAATAGACTGGCCCTACAGCAACACTGAATTAAATCACCCAGGCTTTAAGGAGAGCGTTATTATGGCCACCCGTTTTATGACCGACCCGCACGCGATGCGTGACATGGCCGGCCGGTTCGAAACGCACGCCCAGACCGTGGAAGACGAAGCCCGCAAGATGTGGGCCTCCTCGCAGAACATCGCAGGCGCCGGCTGGAGTGGGCAGGCCCAGGCGACCTCCTACGACACGATGGGGCAGATGAACCAGGCGTTCCGCAACATCGTCAACATGCTTCACGGGGTGCGCGACGGGCTGATCCGCGACGCCAACAACTACGAGCAGCAAGAGCAGGCCTCCCAGCAGATCCTGAGCAGCTAACTGCCAGGCCCCTACCCACCTTTCACACAAGGAGACTTCAGCCATGTCGATCAACTACCAGTTCGGTGATGTCGATGCCCACGGCGCTTTGATCCGTGCCCAAGCCGCTTCCCTGGAATCCGAGCACCAAGCGATCGTGCGCGATGTGCTGGCTGCCGGGGATTTCTGGGGTGGCGCCGGCTCGACGGCCTGCCAGGAGTTCATCACCCAGTTGGGCCGCAACTTTCAGGTGATCTACGAGCAGGCCAACGCCCACGGACAAAAGGTCCAGACCGCCGGGTCCAACATGAACAGCACCGACAGCGCCGTCGGGTCTTCATGGGCCTAGCCCGCAGTATTCACAGGCAAGCACGTGGCGGCACCGACAACGGTGCCGCCACGTTTGCGTTAGACGACCTGGAGACCGTCGATGACCACCGCTGACACCACCGCGGCCACCTCCCGCTCCGATATCACCGTCAACCTTGAGGGGTTGTGGCTGTTGCAAGCCATGCTGGGCATCGCCCAACTTGCCCCCGAGCTGCGTGGGCGACCCTACGGCCAAGCTCAAGACACCCAATGGCTGACCGCGCACCCAGGTCTGGCGGTGTTGGTCGACCAGGGAATCGCCGATGAGGGCGCCGTGGTGCGGTCCGATATCGCCGACCGCATGGCGGTACTTGCCAGCCCCGACGTCGTAATCGTGGTGTTGGTCTCCCACGGCCCGATGAACGTGGTCACCCCGGTGGTGATGGATGATCCGAGCACCTGGCGGGCGATACCAGATGAGCAGCTACGCATCGTGTTGGCCCGCCGAGACGGCCGCTGGGCCTCGGCGGTGCGCGCCGGGTCTTTGATCACTATCGACGACTGTCCCGGCACTGATCAAGAGTGGATAGAACGCCTGATCGTCGAAGCGCTGGACTCGGTGCACCGGGTCGAGCCGGCACGAATCAGCGCGGTCAACGTTCCCCTCGATGACATGCGTAGCGCGGTCAGCGCGCATGCGCACGCCGGCTCGGCCGCGGCCAAGATGGCCGCGCTGCGCTCACTGGGGCTGCGCGGCGGCGCGCTGGCAGAGCTGGGCGCGGCGCTAGAACATCCGCAGGCCGAGGCCCTGGCGTATGCGCGCGCACATGTGGATACCGAAACGGTATGGAGCGAAACGGTGCTGAACCTGCGCGACACCGCCTCGGGGCGGGTGGCGCTGTATCGGCTCAACCCGCCACCGGGCACCCACCAGGAGTGGCTGGCGATCGCCCCGGCCACCCCGGCCCAACTGCATCACGCACTCACGACGGTCTTCGATAGCGTCGGGGTGCGGGCCTGGGCAAGTCACGAACGAATGGCCTGACAAAAGCGGTACCGGCGTGCCAGCAAAGTGTTCTCGATAAATACCGTATGGGCGTGGTATAGCGAGAATTCCGCCCCTAGGATCAGAAGTAGTAAACGCCAGACGCGCCACAGCGATGGGGACCAAATGACTGACAATTCTGACTTCATGTCGCGTTACCTGCCGCCGGAAAACCCCGAGCAGCACCGCGAACATGCCGCACCCACCGACGAGGTCACCGAGGAGGTGTCGTTGTCGGATTTGCGGCTTCCTGAGCCGGCCGCACCGCCTGCGCCTCAGGTGCCCTCACCGCAGCTGCCACCGCCGCCGGTGGGCAAATACGAGTTCGCACCGCCGTCTCCGGAGGGCGGTCCGGCCCAGGCCGGGTGGCCGCCAGCGCCGGACACGGCGTCACCAGCAGCCGGCGACACCGAAGGCGCGCACGCGGCGCCCCCGCCGCCGGGCCCGTTTGGAGCGCCAGGCCAGCCCGGATTCGCTGCGCCGCCGCCGGCAGGGCACCCGAATGCGGTGCCCTGGTCCCGGGCTCCTGGCACGGACTTCGCCCCGCCCAGCGGCCCGATCAAACACCAGCCGCCCCCGATTCCGCCGCGCCCGCAGTTCGAACAACGTCAGCCGCCCCCGCAGCGGTGGACGCCCCCCAACGTCGACCCGGTCGAACGGTGGGCGCCGCGTGCGGACCTGCAAAGTGTCGGCGCGCCGCGCACCAGACACGTCCAGGTCGAAGAAGTCGTCAAACGGCGCCGCGATCCGGCTGACATGGGTTGGCGCAAAGCGGTTTACGTCTGCACGGGCGGACTGATCAATCTGGGCGCTGGCCCTCACGAGCGCCAGCTGCGTGACTGGAAGGCCCGAGTCACCTCCAACATTCCCGGCAACTACCAGATCGCGGCGGTGTCGGTGAAAGGCGGGGTCGGCAAGACGCGCGTGACCGCCGGTGTGGGAACCGTGTTCGCCGCCGAGCGCAACCAGCAGGTCCTGGCGATCGACGCCGACACCACCTACGGCGGGCTGGGCCGCTTCGTTGACCCCAAGGCGCTGAGCTCACTGGGGGATCTTCTTGCCGCTCAAGACATGGTTGTCGACTATCCCAAAGCCCGTCATTTCACTGGACAGAACAAGCAGGGCCTCGAAGTGTTACCGGGCAACCAGAATGTGGCCAACCCAATGGAGTTGAACAAGAAGGTCTTTCATGACACCGTCGCGCTGACGCGCCGGTTTTACCAATTGGCACTGGTCGACTGCGGCGCCGAGGTGGAAACCGAGTTCTTCAAAACCGTGCTGTCCAACACCGACGCGCTGATGATCATCGGCTCCTGCAACGCTGAGGGCGGGCTGGCGATCGAGACGACAGTCGAATGGCTGGCCGCGCGCAACGGCCACGAGCTGCTCAAGCGGTCGGTGATCGTGCTCAACGACATCCATGACTGCGCGACGAAGGCCTTCATCTCCCATATCACCGAGACGGTGGGGCCTCGGGTGCGCTCGGTCAAGACCATCCCGTGGGACCCGCATCTGCGCGACGCCGACACCCTGGACTTTTTGGCTCTGCGTAAAGCCACCCGGTTGGCGTTTTTGGAGCTGGCCGCCGAGCTTGCCGACGGGTTCCCCACCGCTGCGGGGGCGCGAAGCGCGTGACGATCGAACGGCAACGCGACAACCCTGTAACCGCGGCATCCGGTCCGGCTCTGCCCGACCGGGTCTTGGTGGCGGTCATCGCTGGGGCCACCAAGATCGGAGTGGTGTTGGACGCCACCGCGGCGGTGTCGGTGCAATTGACGGCGTTGGTGGACTTGGTCAACACGCGCCTTGCTGAGCTGGGGGAACCACCGTTGGCGGCCACTGCGCGGGGCCGTTGGACCTTGTGCTGGGTCGATGGCAGCCCGCTCAAACCGGGGTTGTCGCTGGCCGCCCAGGGCGTCAGCGATGGCACGCGGCTGTGGCTGCGGTTCGCCCCGGACACCGAGGCACGTATCAATGTCGTCGAGCATGTCACCTCGGCGGTGGCCGCCGAGCTCAGTAAGCGCTGGCCGGCAGTCACACCGGTGTGGGCGGCCCGAGTCGGGGCAGCCATGGTGGTCGCCGGTGTGTTGGCCGCAACGGTCTTGCTGGCCCGCTGGCGTTACGGGCACCTTGGCTGGCTGCCAGCCGCCTATGGTGGCGGGCTGGCCGCGGTGCTGCTCGCGGCGGCGGTGATCATCTTGACGCGCCGCGGGACCAGTGTGTTGGTGCGTGGTCTTGGTGACACGCTGCTGTTGACCGGCTGCGTACCGGCGGCCGTGGCCGCCGCCGCCGCGGTGCCCGGCCCGGTGGGCGCCCCGCACGCCGCGCTGGGTTTGGCGACCGTATTGGTAGCGGCGCTGTTGGTGGTGCGGTTCACCGGCCGCCATATCGCGTTGGGCACCGCGGTGATCGTGACCGCGGCCGCGGGTGCGGTGATCGGGTTGGTGCGCATGACACTGGTGACCTCAGCTCCGATCCTGCTGACAGTGCTGCTGCTGATGGCGGTGATAGGGATGCATGTATCCCCCACGGTGGCGCGCTGGGCGGCCGGGATTCGATTGCCGGTGTTCCCCTCGGCCTCGGGCCGCTGGATCTTTGAGGCGCGCCCTGATTTGCCGGCCGATCATGCGGTGGCCAGCGGGCAAGTCGCCACGTTCGCCGGCCCAGAGTCGGTGCGTGAGGTCGCGGTGGCCACCGACCGGGCGCACTCCTACCTGAGCGGATTGCTGGTTGCGACAACGGGTTTGGCGGCGGCGTGCAGCGTCGGGTTGTGCGATCCGCACGTGCCGCGACGCTGGCTGCCGCTGGTCTTGGCGGGGCTGGTGGCGGTCGCGGTGCTGCTGCGGGGCCGCTCGTTCACCGACCGCTGGCAGGCGACGATTCTGGCGTTGGCCGCGGTCGCGCTGGTGATCGGGGTGGCCGGGCGCTATGTGCTGGGGTTGTGGACGATGCCCGCACTGCTGGTGGGGGTGTCGGTGATGGTGGCGGTGCCCGTCGCCGGGCTGGTGGCCGGGGTGGTGGTGCCCAACCGCTTCTACACGCCGACGTTCCGCAAAGTCGTGGAGTGGATCGAGTATGTGTGTTTGACCGGCATTTTCCCGTTGGCGTTTTGGCTGATGGGTGTCTTGGCCGCGATCCGGTACCGGTAGCAGGGGTGACTTCGGTGAGTCGTGCGCAAAAGGCCTGCGCGGCGGTGTCCGCTGTTGCAGTGGTGGGGTTGACCGGGCTGTGGGCTGCCCCGCCGGCTACAGCGGTGGAGCCCCCGCAAATTGATGTGGGCGCAACCCCGCCCGATGGGCCTCCGGGCCCGGATCAGCCGATGCGCCAGGGCGCGTTTTGCCCCAAGGTGGGCACGCTGCCGGGTACGGACTATCGGGTGCAGCCGCATTACATGGACATGCTGGATTTGGGCGAGGCGTGGCGGTTTGGCCGCGGTGCGGGTCAGAAGGTGGCCGTCATCGACACCGGGGTCAGCCCGCATCCGCGGCTGACCGACCTTGTCGGCGGCGGTGACTACGTGGTGGCCGGCGGGGACGGCCTGGCCGATTGTGACGCCCACGGCACGATCGTGGCGTCGCTGATCGCCGCCCAACCGGCCGACGGCAAAACACCGCTTCCCCCGCCGCGCCAGAGCCGTCACCCCGACACGGTGCCCACCACGGAGGCCCCACCACCACCCCCGCCGCCGCAAACGGTAACCGTG
>NZ_NCXM01000056.1 GCF_002104765.1 Mycolicibacterium vulneris | reverse complement strand
GTATTCCTGGCGCGCTGGGCGGGGCCGCGGGGTCGTTGCCGATGGATGCGCTGGGCGCGATGGGCCCGCTGGCAAGTCAGTTGGCCGGCCAGGGCGGCGGTGACGGGTTCAAAGACACTGACGCCCACGACCACGGCAAGTCAGACGACTTCCAAGACGCCTCGCATGGCAAAGGGGACGGCGACGGCGGCAAGAACTCTGACGCGACGTCGGGCAAGGACGACACCAGCGACAAGGGCGAGAAGAACGGCACGACCCAGCCAGCGGGCACGACTGCGCCGCAGCCCAGCGGCCAGCCCGCCCCGCCCGCGGCGGTGCCCGCCAGCGCCGGTGGTGACCCGAGCCGGGTAGTCCAGATGCCCGACGGTTCCCCGGTGACGGCTTCCACTGTCCAGCACGCCGCCGCAGTGCGGGCGGTGTTGAACGGGGCGACGGTCGCCGATGGGTGGAAGCAGGCCCATGTGGAGTTGCCTCCGCCGGGGACCCCGGTGACCGCGCCGGCAGATCCGAGCCATTTGGTACCCGGTCAAATCGCCCAATTCAAGAGTCGCGACCCGGTGATGTACATGGGTAATGGCAAAATCTGGCTTGATGGGCAGCTGCAACCGCAAAGCGCACTGCCTACGGGAGATTTTCTGGGCTGGGTCGATCCGCCTCAGCTCACCGGGACGACACCGGTCCCGACCGTGCCGGGTGCGCCAGCACCGGCCGGTCAGCCGGGGATCACGAACACCAGCGGTAGCTAGATGTGGGCCAACGATGCGGGAGTCGCGGTGACCGACGAGCAGCAGGAAGTACTTCCCACTGTCGCTGAATGGTCCGCCGATGGCGCGTTGATGGTCGAGCTGGATTGGCAGGGTCAGGGGTTGCGGGTCCAGCTCGAGCCCGAGGTGATGCGATCGTGGACCGCTGACATGCTGGCGGATCGGATTGTGCGGCTGCACCGGCTGGCGTTGATGCGAGCGCGCGCCGAACAGCGCATGCGCATCATTGAGGACAGCGGTGCTGCCCTGCCGACCACGCCGGGCTGGCCGAGTTTGACCGACGTCGAAGAATATCGGCGAACCATCGATTTTTAATTCGTGACCGATGCGCAGGCCGTTGAGCCGTTGTTAGGCTTAGCAAATAGCCAAGTTCTATGGGAGGTGTGCGGTGGCCGGCGACGACGTGAAGCTGGATTTCGATGAGTGGGACCAGCACGCGCAGTGGTGGGATCAAGAGGCGCCGCGGGTGCGCGAGCGCCTGACCGTCGATCCCGGCACCGCCGAAAGCATGGGTCAACGCTTCGGCGACATTGGGTGGGAAGTTCGTGAGGCGTTGAACGAGACGCTGCAGGCGCGGTCAGCGGCGGGCCGGTCGCTGGGGCAGTATTGCGAGGGTGTGGCTGGCCATATTCGGTCGAGCATTTCTTCTTACCAGCAGACCGAAGAGGCCAGCCAGCAAATTTTGAAGACGTAACTCGAAGGCTACTTGGTGGCGGATTCAGTACGCGTCGATACCGAGGTCGTGCGGGCGGCAGGCCGGCAGGCCGAGGCCGCTGGCGGCGCCGCAACGCCGGGCTCGAATCATGTACAGCCCAGCGCTGCCGACATGGTGTCGGTGGGCGCGAGCACGCGTTTCACCGCCCAGGTGAGTTTGGCGCGCAAATACACGGCGATGGCCAATGTGTTGGCGCGCCAGTTCGGGGTGAAGCTGGATGCCAGCGCCTCGGCCTACGACGAGCAGGAAGTGCGCTCGGCCGCGACGCTGGGACGCGGCGGTGGTGCGGCCGCGGCCGTGCCGGCCGGGTACACCGGCGCGCCGGGTCATGTGGTGCCGGCGGATCTCGTGGCGGGCGGGCTGGGCACGGATCTGCCCGCAGGTGAGGTGCCGGCGAGCCCGCGTGACGTCGCTCGTTTGATCGAGACCGGTCGCGCCGGCACGGGCAAAAAGACGTGGGAGGCCGTGGAGACCAGCCTGCGCTCGGAGGCTAAGCAGCTCGACGACGCCGCCGATAAACTCGGCCAAGCGATCGGCACCACCGGTAACGGCTGGCAGGCCCAGTCCGCCGATGCGGCCACGACCCGGATGCGCGCGTTGCAAACCTGGTATCAGGGTCACGCCAAGTATGTGCAGGGCCTGGCTGATCAGGCCAAGGCTCATGTGCAGAACTTCTCCAAAGCGCTCACCGATGTCCCGCCGTATCGCCACGTGCTTGACGCGGAGCGCGAGCTCAAGGCGGCGCTGCAGTCCAATGCGCGCACCGGTGGCGCCCAACGGGTGGCCGTCGTCAAGGCGCAGGTCAAGGTCAGCAAGCTCTATCAGGCTTCGACGACGGGGTTTAGCACCTATACCTTCGCCGAAGCGGCACCGAGTAACCCGAAGATGCCTGTGCCGCCGCCGGATGCTCCCACTTCGACTGTGCCCCCTGCTGTTCCACCTGCTGGTCCCGGCGATGGCCCGGTGGGGCCGCCGCAGCCGCAGCACTCGCCCAAAGGCGCGCCCTTGCAGCCGGTGCAGGGCGGTCCAGGTGTCGGTGAGAATCTGACTGCCGGGCCGACGTGGCCGCCTGGGGCCGTTGATCCCAGCGGCCCGGCTAATCCGCTGGCGGATGCGCTGCCGCAGACGGCCGGGGGCCTGCCCTCGGAAGTCGTTCCCGGCATCATCGGTGGCGTGGTCGGCGGCTTGGGTGGCTTGCTCGGTGGCCTGGCCGCAGCGCCGCAAAAGGCGCTGCAGGGTTTGGAGCAGGCGGCCGGGCCGATGATGAGTGGCCTGGGTCAGCATCCGCAAGCCGGTGAGCCGCAGCACGGCGGGGAGCAGTCGCCGCAATCCCCAGAGCCTCCGGCAGGTGATCTACCTTCTCCCGGGGATCTCGGCGCCGGTGGCGGCGGAGGCGACGCAGAGCCGGCGGGTGGGGGGGACATGCCACTGGCCGCGCCTACCGAGGTGGCGTCCGCACCGCCGGCGGCCGCACCCGCCTCTGCGCCCTCGGCGCCGACACCGGCGGAGGCGCCTGCACCGGCGATGGGCGCAGTGGGTCCGATGATGCCGCCCATGCGGGGAACCGGGGAGGGCGCCGGCCCGAACAACAAGCAGCTCTACCAGGAACGCAAGTTGAAAGTGGTGGCGCCGGCCAACAGTGAGCCGGTGAAGAACCGTCGAGAAGGCCGCGCTAAACCCACTGATCGGAAGAACCCGTGAGCACACCGCAGGAACGAATCGCCGCCGTCGACCAGGGGCTGCGCGTAACGCGGGCGCTGGTGGCCGAACTCAACGCCGCCGCGCACAACATGCGAGAACAGGACCCGATCAGCGACGTAGTGATGCCGACGTTCGACGGCGACGGGTATCTGTGCGATCTGTTCATCGCGCCGACCGCGCTGGCCGATTACACCTACACGGGCCTGGAAGATTTGATCACCGAAGTGCTCAGCGAGGGCACGCAAAGACTGCGTGAGGTGGCTCAGGCCGCGATTGACCGGTACTGGGGGCCGGAATCGTCCTGGCATGAACTCAAGGTGCTGCGCGACGAATGGTGATTCCGGTTGGAAAAACCATGGCGCGCAGAAGAATTGGTGAATGAGGGCGCCGAGCAGGCGATACCGGCAATTCGAAAAAGCCGATGTATCAACGCCACAACGTCTTCAGGCTTAGGTTACGGCCAGCCGTCTGAGAAAACAGCTTGGAATCATGGGGGCACTGCCGAGGCAATCGAATGTGTTCTCAGGTGGTCTGTCAACGCGCCCGGATAGCGGTGCGCCGTCGGCGTCGAACGCATCTGTCTCGCAGGCAATTTCGCGAATAGTCATAGTTAGCAGTCCTTAGGGCAAGGGCAGCGGCGGGCCGCAGGCGCGGTCGCTACGGGGGTTTATCCGTCGACCGCGGCGGGGTGGGTGTAGAGGTGGGCGATCAGTTCGACCCATCGACAGGCGTCCTCGCGGCGTGCTGCCAGTACATGCGCGGGCGGCAGTTGGGTGGCGGTGCACCCGGAGCTGGCCACCGCCGTGGTCAGGTACAGCCGCCAATAGAGATGGCCGGCGGGTTTGAAGGCTCCGCAAATCACCGACGTGTCGTGGTCGAACACTGTGATGCGTTCGGTGCCGTTGTCATCGACGCTGGTGACTACGGGGTGCTCTGCAACGACGGAGCTCATGGCAACCTCCTATGCCGCGCCGGCGTGAAAGATCAGCGGTTCGTCGTCGACATCGTCGGTGTCGTCGGTGTCGTCGAGGTCTGGCAGCGGGGCGACTCGCAGGTCACCGAGTTCGGCTTGGCGGCGCTGCTCGAACTGGGCGGCCAGCCGCGCATAGACCGGCTTGAGTTCCTTGGGTTGGGCGCCGGGCAGCATGATGCCGCCCCAGATTCCGTGAGTGGCTCCGGTGGCCACGGCGTTGTAGCCGCACCGGCCGCGGAAGGGGCATTCGGCGCAGCGCTTGATGGCGCGGTGTTTGGCGCGCGGGTCAAAGAAGAGCTCGGGGTCTTCTTGGCAGGCCACGTGCTGGCTGGTCTGGAAGAGGCGCACATCAGCGCGCATCTGGAAGGACGCAAACGGTCTGGCGTTGGCGCGGGTGTCGGCGGCGGGGGCGAGGTTGATCGTCATTGGAGGCGTCCTTCCCTTGGTAGGTGCTGGGCTTCTTCACTGAGGCGGTACGCCCGTGAATTACCGATAATCTAACAGAGTTTTTAGCGGTTTTAGCGGTTTGACCGCTAAAATTCTGGGATGGGTACCCGCACGTGCGCTCGAAGCGAGCACCAGCACACGGTGTCACCGCATGTCAGACCGTGTTTCATGGTTGAGCCGGCGCTGCTCAACGCATCGGCGACGAAAACCGCTGAATCACCTGTTTTAGCGGCGCGGATGGGGAAATCTGGCGGTTTGTCGGGCAAGATACGGGTCATGTCCTGGGAGCAGCTCGCCGACGAAGTTCGACTTCGCCGCAAACAATTGAAGCTGACCCAGCCCGACGTCGCCGAACGCGCCGGCATGTCGGTAGCCACTGTGCGCGCGGTGGAAACCAACCGCTCAGGCCGACTCACCCGCCGGCTACGCCGAGCCCTAGAACGCGCGCTGGAATGGCAGGACGGCAGCGTCGACGCCGTCTTAGACGGCAACGCACCTCGAGCGGTCACTACCGCCGGCACCACCGCCGTGCCACCGGCTGTCAGCGCGGACACCGCGAGGGCCGCCGCCGAACGATTCGCTGTCGCTCATCGACTGGTCAAAATGCGCCATGCGTTCCTCGAGCATCGCGACCACATGTCCGAGGCCGCCCGCGCCGCGATGGATGACGAATTCAGCACGGCCTCACGCGAAACCGAGGAGGCGCTGATCTGGATGCTGCCCTGGCTCGCCGATGCCGAGCGCACCGAAGCGATCCGACTTTTAGCCGAACTCAGAGAGATCCGCCCGTGAGTCGTCGACGCGGAGCGGCACCATGGGCGGCCACCAGCATGCCTATCATCCGGCGGCAGTGGTGCTATGCCATGGAGGCCGCCGCGGATCTGACATTTGAGGAGTACCGCAACGCACTGCCGCCCGGCGCTCCACCTGAGCGCGTCGCGCAAATGAGGAAGATCGAGCGGCTTATAGATAAGTTCGCCGCCACTGCCGACACGATACGAACCGAAGCGGCGGCGCTACGTATCGCCGAGCTGTACTGGGTCTCGCGCGACATAGTCGACGTGGCGCTCGAAGCGTCAAAGTCGTTGCCGGAGTGGACACCTGAGGCGGCAATGCCAGCCGAGACCGGCCTTTTATGTTGGGCGAAATCCGCCGGCACCGTCTCAAGTGGTGTGCCCACCCAAGAGGCGGTCGAAATGGACCTCAACAGGCCTGGAGTCACCGCGCGCCCCCTTGACCGCGAGGTCGCGACGATCATCGACATTCCCTGGGACGCGATCTGGTGGTGGCGAAGGCCAGATGGGCTGTTGCAGCTCACGCCAGCCTCACGCGCTGAGCAGAACGCCGCCGTGCTGCGCATGGCCAACACGAGCTCGCCGCTATGGGGCGCTCACACCATCATGATTCGGCCCGATGTGCCGCGCACCGAGGAAGCCAACGGTGGAGAAAGCGCGTACCCGTTCATCAGCGCCCTGGGCGCGGCCTGGCTGCTCATGGCCCAAACCAACATCGCCGAAACACGAACAATCGGCCCCACTCCCGAGCCGCGCCCGCGGCCCGACCCAACCGAAGGCACCGATATGCCCGCCCCGGTGCCGCCGCGGCCTTCCCTGGTAACCGTCGTCGACATACTGCGCGCCCAAAGACAGTCGCGGGCGGCGGACTCGGGCCGAACCTATAGCCATCGGTTCCCGGTGTCTGGACACTGGCGCCAGCAGGCTTGCGGGCCGGGGCTCTCGCAACGAAAACCACGCTATATAGGCGACTACCTGAAGGGCCCGGCCGACGCCCCGCTGATCGCCCCGAAAACCCGAGTACATGTGCTTCGCGGAAAACGAGGAGCCCGCTAGTCGGCGGGCTATGTCACATCGAAAAGGTACGGTGCGGGCATGTTCGACATTCCAGGAATGCCACCGCTACAGCGGCATAACCTTCCGGTTCGCCGGGCTTCGTCGACACCAGCCCGCGTCGTCGACGACGGCCACCCGGGCGGCGCTCAACGCACGTGCCGGCCGCAGGCGGCATCACAGCCGCGCACGCCCGCCGAGCAGTGGTGGCACTACAGCGTTGGGTGCGCGGCCGCGCTGCGTGCCGGGCGTGTACCGACCCCGGTCGCGGTGTATGGGCCGGTCCTCGAACCCGGCGAACAGGCGCTGCTCAGTGCAGAGATCGACTACAGCCGCTTCTGCGGGGGAGATGGCTCGTATTCGCCGCTGCCGTTGATTGTTGCCGGCCGCCCAGCGGTGATGTTCGGCGCACTGGCGGTCCAAGGCGTGGTCAATCATCGTCGCAAAACGGTCGCAGCCCAACGCGCCGCCGCCCAATGGCGGTTTCACCAAACATGCCCGGTCATCATGACGACCGACCGGCTGATCTGTACGACCGCCGCGCACGGCCTGGTCAGTTTCTGGTTCGGGGCTTGCACACAGTTCTACCCGGATTTGCAGCAATGGACACTGACGCTCGGGTTCGACTCAACCTATCCAGTGCGGCTCAGCGGCCCGGCCGCGCCCGCACTGAGCTTGTGGAGCGCCTACGGGATCCTGGGTGACGCGTGGGCCGATGACCCCCGCCTGGCCCTACTGAGCTAAGTCGAGTCCTTATTGTGACGACGTTTCAGGCACTGCTTGTCGCGGTCATCGCTGTCCTTCCCGGCGCGGTGTACACAATCGCGCGGGAAAGCCACGGTGCCAGCTGGGCATGGCGGAAAACAGACGCGGCGACGCTGATCTTCCGTTTCTTGGCGACCTCGGCGGCATTTCACGTGCTGCTGGCTCCAGCGACCTACTATGGCTACCGCCACGTCATCGTGACCGGCGCGACCGCGCCCAATGTGCTGCCGTGGTCGTGGTGGGTCGCGATCTCTGCCTACGTCATCGTCCCCTACCTGGTGGGCGTGTGGATGGAGGATTCCCGCGAATGGAAGCCCAGTTCTCGACGGGTCCTTGGTTGGCCGAAGAACACGCTTAAACACCTGCTGGCCTTCATTTCCGGGACTGATCCTGAGCCGCGGGCCTGGGATCGACTGTTCTCCAAGAACCGCACGGGATACGTCACGCTCAAGCTCAAGGACAGCCAGGAGTGGAAGGCTGGAATCTGGTACCGGCCGGCGTATGCGAGCGCCTACGGTGAAGACCAGGAGCTTTACATCGCCGAGCAGGTCGCAGTATCCGCGGATGGCGCGGTTTCATCCGACGCCAACGGCGACCCGATCTATCTCGGAGTTGGGCTGTTAATCCGCTGGTCAGAGATTGAATACATAGAATTTGTTGATCTGAGCGGTATGGGAGGTTGAGCGCGATGGCAAAGCAAGAACGCATCGAACGGGCGGTCCCTCGAGACGATGGGATCGAAAAGAAGGGCGGCTATCCAGCAGGGCCCAAGCCGGCGAAGGGCGTGCCGCCCGTCCCTCAAGGACTGCGCAAACCGCGCAAGCAGACGTAGCGGACGGAAAACGGACTTCCCAGCGCCCGCAATCGGCGCTGGTTAGCCGATGTGCAGCCCCAACACCGGCGGTAAGATGCGGAGCATGAGTGCAGGCAAGTTCACCATGGATGTGGCGGAGACCGAGGCCGGCTTGTCCGCCGCGGATGCCGCGACCGCTCAGCAGGCGGGTTCGAGTGTTCAGAGCCTCACGATTGGTGGCTATACAACGTCACTAGTAGGAGCTGCTATCGGGGCGCTCGCGGTGGCGGAGGCCCATGCAGCCGGGCGCGCGGCTACGAACGCAGGAAGCAGAGAGTTCAGCATTGCAACAGTTCAAAGCGCTGAAGCCGGTAACTCCAGCGTGCTGACGACGTAACGACAGAGGGCGGCAGAATGTCATCACCATGGTCGAGAACCGGGTCCCCGTCGGTAACCTTGCCACCTCCCGCGTCTTCTCCTACGCCGGGAGCGACACCGCCGCCAGCAGCCCCGTTCCCAAGCGCTTTTCCGCGAGGCAGCGGGCCTCGACGTCACGTTTCGGCGCGAACAGCCCTGGGGTTATTGCTTGCGATCGTCCTCTCAGCCGTCGTCACAGCGACAATCACCGTTGTAGCGATGCGAAGCGATTCGCGTGTACAGCCAGGCGGGCAGCCCTCCGTCGCGCCGGCAGCACCTAACTCCGCTTCGCCAACGCCGCAGTTCAGCCCCGCCGAATCCGCCGCAGCAAAGCAAAATCTATGCCACGTGTTCGATGTTTCTGCGGGCCAAAAAGGGCAGGGCGGGTACCGGGTCGAAGGTAACTTGAATATGCCCGTGACTCTTCAAGCCGTAACTAGCGCGGTGGCGGTACAGAATGCGCTTGTTCCCGCTGTGCCTGCTGACGTCGCATCGGCGGCACGGAGATACATCACCACGACACTTGACGTCGCTACCGCGGCTATGGGCAATACCTCAATAAATGAAATCAACCGTTTGACAGCCGTATCGAACGGCGCGGTTGACGCGCTCGTGGATGTTTGCGGGCTACCTCGGTAGGTTATGAATGGCTGCGATACCAGGCCCAAGTGCGGCCGAGGTCCCTACTTGGTGGGCCGAGCGTAATAACAAGCAGGCAGAGCGGCTGCTGAATCTGTTCACTCCGGCGAAGGCGCTCTCCAAGCTGCCGTCAGGCGTCCCGCATATTGGCGGCGGCGGTGATCACCCAAAGCCGCAGGGCCCGTTCGTGCATATCCTGTTTCAACCTTTCGTGTGGCCCGCAGACTCGGAAACCCTTCTGACCGGCGACGCGGACATGCTGAAGGATGCGTCGAAATCGTTCGATAACGCCGCAATGGACGTCCAACAGGCTGCCAACGGCGTGCTGAACGGAGGCTCATGGGTGGGTAAGAGCGCAGACGCAGCTTATGAGGCCTACAAACAAGCGGCCGCGATTAAATTCCACCAGGCCGACATCAGCGGTGCTGCATCGGATTTCATCAAGCGTGCCGCCGCCGACGTCGCGAGCGCCAAAAAGCACATGTTCAACGAGAGCAAGCAGGCGCATCAAGAGGCCGAGGCTTTTCTGCGGAGCGGCTCGGGTCACTCACTCGCGCAGGTGGCGGTGATCCTCGGAGTACATCGAACGGCAATTCAAGGTTATTCATCTGAACTGCAAGGCTTCGTCACTCAATACACGACCCAATTCACCAACCACTTCAAGGAGGGTGGCCCCGGAGCCGGTCCCAAGTTCAAACAAGCCGGACACGGGACGGATAGCTCAACGGATCCATCTTCAACTGACCCTTCAGTTGCAACCCCGCCTGGGACTAATCCGATCCCCGATCAACCTGTACCGAAAGACGCTGGTAACGGACTGGGATTAGGGCGCGGGCACCATGGGCTGTCATCTGGGCCTCCCGGAACTCGCCCCGAGACGATAACGCCCCCGACGCATAACCCATTGACGTCATTGCTAAATGGCGGTCTGCCGAGTATGCCCAGTCTGCCTGGCGGCGGGTCGGGCGGCGGCCTTCCAATGGGCCCTCTGCAAGGATTGATGGGTGGTTTCGGCGGGTTGCCGGGAGGTATGTCACCGCCTACGGGCCTGAGCGCGCCCGGTTTGCAGGGTTCCCCGATGCCGTCGTTGGGAATGGATTTCGGCCGTGGTTTGGCCGCTGGTGCTTCGGCAGCGGGTGGTCTGCCGCCGGTGACGCAGGCTCCGATGACACCGTTGGCGGCGCCGATCGAGTCTGCTCCGACGTCGGCGGCGCCGGCGGCGGCTCCTGTGGCTGCTACACCGCCGGCTGCTGCTTCGGCTCCAGCTCCAGCGCCGGCGACCGGTATGCCGGCAGGTGGTATGACGTCGTATGGTTCGGTGCTTCCTCCGCAGGCCACGTCGGCGGCTCCGCCGGTGGGTTCTGCGCCGGCTACACCGTCGATTCCAGCTGAGGCTGGTGGTGCCGGGGCGGGTGCGGGGGCGGGGACCGGGCTGATGCCCGTCGCCGGTCGGCGTGAGAGCGCAGCGGTTCGCCGCGATATGGCTGAATCTGATCTGGATCAGGCCAAGGCGTTGGTCGCCGAGCTGGCTGGGGCCGCCAGCGTGACTGACCCGGGTTTGGATTGGGCTGTGGCGGTGGGCCGCAACGCGTCTGGCATGCCGACGTACTGGGTGGCCACCAATGATGGTGCCGCCTATATTCCGCCTGGGGTGTTTCTGCGCAAGACAATGCCGATCGCTGGCGGGCACGATGGAGATTTTGACGCGCGCTGGTTCGGCTGGGTCAACCCTGCCGATAAGGCGGTGCGGGCGGCGCGGGAGCTTGGCGATACCGTGAGCGCGGTGGCGACGTCGTGGGCGATGCCGTCTGAGTATCTTGCCGAGCACCCGTCGCCGGAGGTTGCGACGGGCGTGAAACCGAATCTCGGGCCGGACAACATGTCGGCGGAGTTGTCTCCGTCGCGGGCGCACCGTCTGCAGACGGTGGATGCGGCGCTGTACACCGATCTGGTTGCGGCTGATGAGTCGACGGTCCGGCACTACTGCCGAACTCTGATTCGCCAGTTGGCGTTTGGTATTCCGGGCGAGGATTTGTCGCCACTTGCTCAGTCGGTGGCGAACGCGTTGGTGGCCGAACGGTGGCCGACGGCCCAGGAGTGGGCGTTACTCGGCGAGGAACATGAGGACGCGCTGGTGCAGATGGCTTGCCAGCGGCCGGGGTTGAACGGGGTGGAAAGCCCTGACCAAACGGTCAGCTACACAAGGGAGTTCGTCCGTTGCCGGCAGCTGGAGGCCTTGCTGTGCTGGGAGCAGCACGGCGGGGATCTGCTCAACGTCGTGTATGCGGCTTGGGTCGCCGGGATACGGGCGCCCTTGAAGGACCTAGTTCTGCGTTGATCGACGATCTGACCGCCAAGGTGGCCCAGCTGCTCGCAGAGCCGCCGCCACGACCCGTGCGGGGGGTGCAAAAGGAAACCGCCACTCGTGGGCCAATCGGCCTCGCGATAACGGTGTTCCGGGCGGCAAGGGACTTGGTGGCAGAGATAAATTATGTTGAGGCTGTTAATGATTGGGAGCAGCGACAAGCTCGTTTGAGAGAGTTAGACGTTCTCTTAAGTTCGGGTGTGGTAAACGCTGCGGGCCGGGAAGCACTGCGCGACGAAGTGGAATCGTTGCGCCTCAGCGGTTTTGCTCGCGTGCAGCGCATGGCGGCCGTGTGTTCTGCGCTTGGTGTCGTGACCAAGGCCGTCGGAACAATCGTACGTGGTTGTGGAGAGCGCCGGGCTGCGGAAAGTCAAGCTAGCGCGGTGACCAGACCCGACGATCTAGCTCGGCAGCGGGCATGTGAACAGATCAACGCCGAGACGCTGCGGGTCTTGGGGTTACACGAGCACACTGCTGCGATGTCGCTAACTGATGCATATTGCCTTGTGGTGCAACGAAATTAGTGTGTCGGCCAGTAGCCGGTGACGCCGTCGAATTCAATGTCCGTTTGGGCGAAGTCATTGCCGATCGCAATGAGTGGTTCCTGCGCGAGTTTGGCGGTGGCGTATGCCATGGTGTCTCCGTAGTTGAGGGCGGCGGGGTGGCGACCCTTTCCGTACTGGAGGTAGGCCCGATGTGCGATCCACGCGTGCTCGAGTGTGAATGGTTGGAATTCGAGGTTGATTTCGGACCGGAGCCGGTCGAAGACGGTGCGGGCTGTGGCGCCGTGGCGGCTGGTGAGCACGATGAGGCATTCGGCGGCGTTCGCCGTGGACATGACCGGGCTACGGTCGCCGGCGAGCGCGGCCGCGATCTGTTCGGTGTAAGGGGCTTCGCCTTGGATCAAGGCAATAACGGCTGACGAGTCGATGATCACGGCGCTCACACGCCCGTGGCGTCGTTGTATCCGAGCGCTTGTTCGCGTTCGGTCTTAGTGATGGGGGATCGGTCGTGCAGCAGTGGCCAGATCTCGGTTCTGAGGACGTCGAGCAGTTCGTCGGCGCGGTTTCCCGTGCGGGATTGGGTGATCTCGATCTGGGCGCGCAGTGCGTAGCGGATTGCGTCGATGCGGCTGGGGAGGTGCAGGCGGGCGGCGAGCTCGTCGGCGAATTGGATCACCTCTTCGTCTTTCACATTGAAAGCCATAGGTACATGGTACCGAACGCCAGGTATGTAGTACTTCGCTTTGTGATGGTTTCGCCTGCGCTGGATGTGGCCTGGGCCGATGGCGTCGGGTTAATTTTGTTGGGTGAGTATTGCGGCGTTTGTGGCGGGTGTCGACCGCATTTTGACGCGTGCGCATGACTTGTATCCGACCGGCGGTGAGGGCGGGGAGTTACCGGCCGCTGGTGAGGGCGGTGCGGTGCCGGCGTCGCCTGATGGTGGGAGTGGGTTGCGTGCCGGGGTGTTTCGGGCCGCTGGCTCTTATCAGCAGTCGCGCGCCGGAGCGGCGGGTCTTGATCAGGAGTTGCAGGAGTCGGCCGAACAGGGCACGGCGATTGGTCAGCAGGGCCGGCTGGCCTCGGGGGTGATTCGTGATCAGGCCCGTGCGATCGGGGCATCCAGTACGACGTTGGGTCGGACGCCGGCGGGGGCGCATCTGATTATGGCCGCGATGGATCAGCAGCTCTCGGCGATGCAGGGCCAGTTGCAGGCGACGAAGACCCAGTACCAGGGCGTGTCGGCGACGTTGCGGCAAACAGCCGCGGGGTATCAGACGCTTTCTGATGGGGCGAAGGATTCGCCGCCGGCGGTGCCGTTGGATTCCTCGGATAGGTGGAAGCCTGGCGATCAGCGGCACATGCCCTACGGTGCCGGGGTGGGCGGGCTGGGTCCGCCGAACTATCCGGATTCGCCGCCGTGGGTCGATGTTTATGACAGGACGAAAGATCCGGCTCAGGTTCCGCATTATTTCGTCAGGTCCGATGAGATCCCGGGTTATAAGACGCTTCCGCCGGGGGCGTTGGGGCCACCAACGTTGTCGGACTCACACGGCAATCCCGATCGTTATATCGAGTTAAGCCCCAATTCCGGTGTGTGGGTGCCGCAGTCGGCGTTCCCCGGCGCGAAGATTTACCCGCCGGGCAGTGGTGAGCTGCCGCCGTATGGGTGGAATGAGTATGTGCCGGGCTCGGGGATTTTCCTGTGGCACGGCGATTTGATTCCTGAGCCGTATAAGCCTTATGGGCCGTTCGGGCCGCCGACGTATCCGCAGGGCGGTCGCTGACAGCGCATGCCCTGAACTGGGTGTGTTTGGCTGTGGCCGGGGGGATTTGGCCGGGTTAATTTTGGTGGGTGAGTGTTGCGGCGTTTGTGGCTGGGGTGGACCGGCTGCTGACTCGTGGGCACGGGTTGTTTCCTGCCGGGCATGGCTCTGCGGGAGGCCAGGTGTTCGCCGCCGGTGGTGACCGGGGTCCGGTGCCGGCCGCCCCAGCTGGCGGAGATAGCAGCTTGACTGGTGGCGCGACAGCGGCCGGGGGCACCTACCAGCGCGCGCACGTGACCGCGGCCGGGTTTGATACCAACTCGGGGGAGACCGTCGATGCAGGGGGTGCGGTCGGTGTGCAGGGGCGGGCCGCCTCGGGGGTGATTCGCGATCAGGCTCGCGCGGTGGGGG
>NZ_NCXM01000055.1 GCF_002104765.1 Mycolicibacterium vulneris | reverse complement strand
TAGCTCAGTCGGTACGAGCGTCCGCCTGAAAAGCGGAAGGTCGGCGGTTCGATCCCGCCCCTGGCCACCAGTCTTGAGCTGCACGGACGCGGTGATGGCACTCTATGGATGGTTCGGTGTGTCCGGTTCCTGTCCGTTCGCCCGGTTTTTGGCGACGTCCTGAAGCCGGTCGAGATTCGTGGCTACGTGGTCGAGTTCGTCTGAATAGAGGTCGCTGTAGATGTTCGCGGTGACGGTCGGCGTCGAGTGCCCCATCGTCTTCTGGACGTAGCGGAGGTCGGCGCCGGAGGCCCGGGCCAGGCTGGCGTAGGTGTGGCGCAGGTCGTGAATCGTCAGCGGCACCAGTCCGGTTTTCTTTAGGGCTTCGTTCCAGTCGGTATGCCGGCGCCAGTTGTTTGATCTGAGGAACCCGCCATTTGGCGAGGTGATTGCATGTTCTGTGGGCGCGCGATTATCGATCCTTGGTTTGAGCGCGTCGATGACGATTTGGGGGAGTGGGACGGTTCGGGCGGCGGCGCGAGTTTTTGGCGGCCCGACGATGATCCGGCCTTCCACTTCTGGCGCGGCCTGGCGGACATAGAGCCGACGCGCAGTTAGGTCGATGTCGCCGACCCGCAGGCCGACGAGTTCGGACCAGCGCAGGCCGGTGAAGGCGAGGATGATCACCACGTCGCCGTGGTCGCCGCATGCGGCTGCCAGGGCGGCGACTTCGGTGGCGGTCAGATAGCGGTGGCGTTCTCGGGTGGGTATCCGCCCGGATGACACCCCGTCAGCCGGGTTGCTGTGGATTCGACCGTCCTCGCGCGCCATGTCGAGAATCGACCGCAGCAGCCGCAGCGTGGCGAGTTTGGCCCAGGGACCGACGGTCATGGAATCGATGAATTGCTGTATATCCTTTCGGCTGATTTCATCAACCGGGACGTGGCCGAAACGCGGACTGATGCGTAGTTCCCAATGCTGGGTGTAGCCGCTCCAGGTCTTGGGCGACACTGCGGGGCGTTTCAACGCGCTGTATTGCGTCCAGACAGCGGCGAGTTTGGCCCGGCCAAGTCGGGGGTCGAAGCGTCTGGCGCCGATCGCCGCTTCGCCATCCCGGTCGGCCTTGAATGCCCGCGCTTCTCGCAAGGTGGCGAACGTCGACGACGTCTCAGCCCATCCCGACGGGGAGTCTGAATCACGCACCAGGTAGCGCACTTGATAGCGCGGCAGACCGGCCGAATTGATCCGCTTTCGGATACCGCGCGGGACCGATCCGGCCACTTAGCGACGCACCTTACGAAGCCATGCGCGGACTTCAGCTGCGTCCCAACGTCTTACGCGATCAGATAGCGTGTAGCAGGGCGGTCCCACGTCTGCGCCGTGTTCGCGCAATGCGCCCCATCGACTCACCGTCGCAGCGGACACGCCAAGCAGCTCGGCCACCTGCTCCGCTGTTAGAAGCTCTGGAAAGGTCGCTGTCGCGGTGGCGCTGGTTTTGATGCCGAGGGTTGTCATGCCGATGTCCTCAGTTCTCTGCTGAACCAGCGCGACTTGAGCTTGTAGGCCCGTATTCTTGTGCGACAGAACGGATTAGCGAATCGGGCCAGAAGTCGGCGCGTACTCGCATCGTTGACCCGTCTTCGGCGATGACGTATCCGGTACCAGGCTCATTTGGGTTGATCCGATGCGCGGGGGCGGCGTCGGCGAGGCCGTCACCCAAGACCATGGCGACTTCGTCGCGTGAGCGCAGCCGCAGTGCGACGGTTTGGGTGAACAACCCGCGCATGGGCAGAATCTCCTTGCGAGGGTCCTGCATGAATGCGGCGACCACGATGCCTACAGCCCTACCCTTTGTCAGGATGCGTGAGAGTGAGCCCGCAACTTGCTTCCTCAGTGCCGCGTCCGTCATGTATGCGGTCAAGCCCGCGAATTCATCGATGAGCAGCACGACGAGCGGTTCGGCGGTGCTCGGTGTGTGCGAACGCGCTCGGCCGGCCATCCTGCGACCGCGGCTGTCTAGTAGCTCCTCCAAGTTGGTCAGCAGTCTCGCGGCGTTGGCCTCGGTCGTCGCAATGCCGCTGAATAGTGCAGACCCGACTGACACTTCGATCCCGTACTTGAGATCCACGGCGAACAGCCGCACGGTTCCCGCCTTGATGGCTGGGCCTAATCCGCCTGCAATGCCCCAAAAAACGGAGCCCTTGCCCGCACCCGAGCACCCAACAGTGAGGGTGTGCAGGCCGGCGACGCGCAGAGTCCATGCCGACCCATTCTCACGCCGGCCGACCTCGACGCCCGTCGGCTCGACGCTGGTTGGGAATGCAGCGGTCTCTGCCTCTGAAAGGCATTGTTTCATAACGAATTCCACGCGAACCGTGCCGGGGCCGATCAGTGTCGAGCGGGCGGAATGCGCCCCGACAGCGTCACGAATTGCGGGGACCGCGTTTTCGAGGTCGTCCACCGTCTGGCCGGTCCGTGTTCGGACTGTCATCCGTAGGCAGTCGCCGAACATGCTCACCCCGAGAAGGCGAGGATGAGTCCAAACTGTCCTCGTCCTGCTCTTGCCCTGTGCGTCCGTGCGTGTGACGTGCTCGGGAGTCGACAACCCGCAGGCCTTGGCAACCCGTGGCCAGGAGATCGATGCCCAGATCAGCCATCGGGCCCGACATGCTGGTGTTGCAACATAACGCCCAAATGTGGCGGGGGAACGCACTCTCCAAACGACGAGCGAAACGGCGACCACGCCGATCACCGCAATGAGCCACATGGCGCCGACCGCCAGCAGGTGCGTGAGGTCAAAGAAGTCGATGCCGGCGTCGGGATCTGGAATCGAATACGGATCGCTAGGTACTACGGGGTCGTACGGACTCATGCTGACACCCGGTCTCCCGCTGAGGACCCCGCCTTGCCGGTGTCCGCAGTCATACCCGAGGCCCGAAACGACCACGCGATGCGGCCGGATTCGCTCGAACGGTCTACGTACGGCAATATGTATAGTTCCTCGAAAATCACTGGTGTGAAGGGCATTCCGGCAGTGTTCGGTGGGCACACAGGCTGCTTGGGCGTTGCGAACTTGACGGTGAGAGTGCGCGCTCGCTTACTAGCTGTCGGGTCGCCGTCGAGGACTTCGACCTGCCACAACGGAGCGCCTGATTCTCGATCAGTCGCCTGGACCTTGTTGTCCTTCGTCGACCGCTCGTAATCGATCACCGCCGTCACGTCGGACACCACAAACGCTTTGCGTGGGAAAACCTGCTGGTGTGACACCTTGAGCCATTTCGGCACAGACATTTGTCGACCTTTCATGAGAACTGCTCTAGACAAGTTGAGGTTACATAGTCGTCTAGAGGAGTGCAACGGTCGACGCCCAGTTGATCGAAGACTTTGGGCTCAGCGGGCCGGGAACTCGTATTCGAGCAGGTAGGCGGAAGCAACTTTCACCGTGTCGCAGACCTCAACCGCCACGTCATTCGCGTCATATGCGGTTCGCAGCACTGTCAATACGGGAACGCCTGGTTCGAGTTCCAGTTGCCGCCGTTCTTCGGGAGTGGGCATTCGGGCTGCGACCTCCTCGGTGAAGTGACCGAGTACGTGGCCATTCTCTTCCAGTCGGGCGTAGATGCCCCCGGGCCCAGTGTCCACCTGCTCGATCCTCGTGCCTTCGGCGAAAGCAGCCGGGATGAAGGAGACCGCCGTTTCAACCGGTCGGCCATTCGCCAGGTAGCGGCGCGATCGCACGACGATGTCATCGTCCGGTGATAATCGAAGTCGTTCCGCTACAAACGAATTCGGCTTCTCGCGGCTCACCGCAATATTGTCGACTTGCGGCGAGTAACCCGATTTCTCGGCCTCGACGGTAAACGCCGCCTTGCCTGCCGCGCGATGCTGTCGCGCGAATCGATCCGACGCGAGCCGGCGGATGGGGGGCGTCGGGCGAATAAACACCCCGCGGCCATGCTGCGAGACGACCAGTCCCTCGGAACGAAGCTCCTGCACAGCTTGTCTTACCGTCATGCGTGCCACACCGAAATGCTCGATAAGTTCCGTCTCAGACGGCAGTCGTTCCCCGGGAGCTAGCCGGTTGGAACGGATCGCTTCTCGCAACATGCCCGCGATCTGCCGATATGGCGGCTTGTCATCGGCTCTGTCGATTTGTCCAAGTTGCAGCACCCGCTGGCCTTCCATCACATGTCTAGACGACTAGTCTAGGAAGCCAGTCAACCCGTGTCTCTTCTGCCGGCATCGAACAAGGAGGACCCCAGAAATGGCAACCTCGCCTAAGCACTCGGTCAGTGTCGCCGGCATCGTAGTGCGTGACGATGATCGCGTTCTCGTGATCAGGCGGGACGACAACGGCCACTGGGAAGCCCCTGGTGGTGTACTCGAACTAGGCGAATCTTTTGAGGACGGTGTTCGGCGCGAAGTCCTTGAGGAAACCGGATTGACGGTGAAGGTAGAACGTCTCACCGGCGTTTACAAGAACCTGACCCATGGGATTGTCGCTCTGGTCTACCGCTGCCATCCGGCCGATGGGGACACTCACCCCACTGCGGAAGCCCGCGAGGTTCGTTGGATGACAAGGGAGGAAGTTCAGTCAGCGATGAATCCTGCATTCGCGGTGCGTGTACTGGACGCGTTCGACGAAGAAACTCATTCGCGGGTCCATGACGGCGTCAACCTCGTGTCGGGCTGCTAGGGGTCCACTACACGCTGTCCGGATGTAATCCGAACAGTGCTTGATAGAACACTGCTCGCTTTGGGGGCGCTGGCTCGACCTCGCCCGGACGAGCCTGCACGCATCCCAGGAACGCACTAGACGACGGCGCATTCGCCGGTTTGTTCCGGACGATAAGTTTCGTGAACGCTTCGATGTACTCGAGCGCCGCTCGGATGAGGGTGAAACCGGTTGTCGCAAGGTCGGCCACCATTGACGAACCGGTAAAGGGCGAAACAGGTTCGGTCTGCCACACTCCCAGCGCGTCGTAGTGGTGCTGAGTCATCTCATTGTCGGCACCGAGGGCTAACTCGGGAATCACACTGAGATTCAGCGCCACGTTCATCGTGTTGCCGTAGCTGCGGCCAGGGTGGGTGTCGACGGCAAGAACGCCATCGTGGATGTGATTCCTCAACTGCTTGCAGAGCCACGCATACACCCGCAGGCGCGTCACGTCACCCAAAAGTGACTGGTCGTACTGCGTTCGCACTTCCTTGTCGATGAAGGTCCGCGAGTCGAGTGATCCCCGAGCCTTTTTCCGATCAACTGACGGGTCGACCATCGCTTGGTAAGCACGCCCGAAAATATCGAAAACTGCTGCAAGATAGAGTAATTCACGGTCAAAAGCTTCAGCGGTAGCCTCGGCAACATCTTCGTTCCGCTTCCCGTCCAGCGGGTTCGACAGCGCGGCCAGCAGATCGTCGAACGCGCGCGCTGCACGTCTCAGGCGGATGCGAACCGACGTGAATGCCTCTGCGGCCTCAGGTCCACCTTTAGCGGCAGCCGCAAACATTGAAGCGGCATCGAAGTATGGCAATCCGCTGACCGTGCCCCAGTCGTAAAGATTGACGATGGTCGCAGTCGACTCCGTCGTCTCCCAGCTTCCGCCACCCACCAACATGCCGCGCTCGACCGTCACAACCGGATTGCTAGTCACCCGCAAGTAGTGACCGATGAGTGGTACAGCCGCGTCGGGTGTCACGCTGACGACCACATCGTTGTCGGCGACATCTGTTCGTCCCGCAGTGGGGGCGGTGGTGACGATGGCATCGATGCCAACAGCCCCGGCGGCGGCAGCATAGGCAGCTGCACGATGTCGCTGATCGAGCGTCAACGGGGGGAGGCCGTCCGGCGCATCGTGCTCATCGAGCTGCTGGTACGCGGCGAAGAACCGAGCCTTGGACCAGGCACGGTAGCTCTCGCCACGAGCGGTGCTGACGGAGAACTCGGCCGCGTCGCAGAACTTGCCTGCGTCAGCTACGTTCGTGAAATTGACGGTGTGGCAAGGCGGTTCATCGAGCAACTCGGTCCACCCGCTCGGAGCTTCCGTTGCCGCCGGGATCAATAGGTGCACCTCGATCTCGTCGCGCGTCAGGAACCCGGTGATGTAGCCCTCCTCCGGCGGCTCCGCGATGGTCCCGACATCAATGCCCAGCCGCACCGGGCGCGTTGCCGGCCTCAATGGGTACAGAGGCTCCAACTTCGAGTCTCTCGTCGGCGGCCGAACGTAGCGCATGAAGCGCCAGTTGGGCCGGCCGGATGGGATGGTGATCGCCATATTGGGATGGTCGCACTTGGGGATGACAACTCAGATCGGTCCGTAGTGTTCGCATTCCGACGACTGCATGCATACGGCAGGTCAACCGACCGCAGCCACACCAGAGCCGCACGGCAGGGGAGGCGCGCGAGCGCATTGATCGAGGTTTGCAGCGCATTCTTGATGCATGGAACGCCCGCGATAGCGCATAGGAATACTAATAGTATCGTTGCGCTACTATCGGTAGCATAGATGGGACTCACCGACGCGTCGAAGGGGGCGGTTATGCACACGCAATGGATTGAGCAATGCACCGTTCAGCGAGTCTCGCTGCACGAAGGGCTCATACTCGACCTCGACGGTTACAACGAATTGGTGATTTCCCGACCGCTGCGACTGACCCTCCCGCCGGCAGGAGCCTGGCCGTCGGATGAAGTGTTGATCGACCCCATCAACCTTTCGCCCGAGGAGCGGCCACTGTTGGACCTTGCCGGAGCGATCTGCACGCGCGCCTGGTGCGACGACGACGGGGCCTTACATCTCTGTTTCTCCCCCGGCCACCGCATCGACGTCGACCCGGATGTAGCGGCGACCTCGTGGGAACTCTATGGCAAGTGTCACGGATACGTGGCGTGTCTGCCGCGAGGTCGCGTCCGAGCGATTCGGCACGACCTTCCTGTCGACGAGAATGACTCAGACGCAACACAACCCAAAGCCATGGCACATCAGTAGCCCGGGTGGCTGAAGACTCGCTGGATGCTTATGTCAGGGTCCTCATGGCGCGGTCGAGGAAGTCGGTAACCGCGGCGGTGAACGCGTCGTTGTTGTCGCCGGCAACCATGTGACCGGTGCCGGTGACGTCCGTCGTTTCGGCGTGCCTGACGAGCTGGCGGAATTCGCTGACGGTTTCCTGGGAGACTACGTCTGAAAGTGCCCCGCGTACCAACAGCGTTGGGGCCGTGATTCGACGTGCTCCTTCGGCGAGGAATCCGCTGATGGCGTCGAACTCCTCGCTGCCCGTCATGAGATTGCCTTGGAGGACATCGAAGTTGGAGCTGATGAAGGCCGGGTCCCAGCGCCAGATCCATCGGCCATCGCTACGTTGGCGCAGAACCTTGTGCAGGCCGTCGAGATTTTCGGGTCGCGCGCGGCGTGGGTTGTATTCGGCGATGACATCGGCGGCATCATTGAGCGTGCCGAATCCGTCGGGGTGTCCGGCCATGAATGACAGGATGCGACGGGCCCCATGAAATTCCATTCGCGGGGTGATGTCGACCAGGACAACGGCTGCCCAGAGGTCGGGTGGGGCCAGCAGATGGGTAGCGAGGATGATCAGCCCACCCAGCGACGCGCCGACGACGGCGGGGGGACTGTCGGCGCTGACGTGTCCTCGTACCGAGATCAGATCGGACACAAACCGTTCGATGTCATATTGTCCGCTCGGGTCCCAGTCGCTGTCGCCGTGACCTCGTGTGTCGTAGGCGACGACGGTGTAGCCGTGGGAATAGAGTCGACGGGCGGTGGTGGCCCACGCGTGACGGTTCTGGCCGCCGCCATGGAGCAGCAACACGACGGGGTGAGTCGCGGCGTGCCGGTAGCAATCGGCCACGAGAGTGATCCCGTCGCTGGTGCGGATGCGCTCTCGGCCAATTGTCATGTGGTCCGGTGTGGTCGGCCGTTGTGAGTCGAGGATTTCCGTTGCGGCCACCAGCTGGCCTCGCGCAGGAGCGTAGCGATCGCGGGCACCGTGAGGGTGCGAACGACGAAGGTGTCGAGTAGTAGGCCGCAGCCGACGATGAATCCGACTTGGATCATGATTCCGACAGAGCCGACCATCAGGCCGAACATACTCGCGGCGAAGATGAGCCCGGCTGAGGTGATGACTGAACCGGTGTTTGCGACCGTGCGTAGCACGCCGACGCGAATGTTGTGAGCGGATTCTTCGCGTAACCGCGAGATCAGCAGCATGTTGTAGTCGGCGCCGACGGCGACCAGGATGATGAACGCCACAAGCGGTACGGGCCAGGCGATTTCCTTACCCAGGCCGTATTGGAAGACGAGCGTCCCAATGCCCAGTGCCGCGCCATAGTTGAGTACGACCGTACCGAGGAGGTAGAGCGGGGCCAGCAAGGCACGCAGGAGAAGGACAAGGATCACTCCGACGATGACGAGCGTGGCGATCGCCAGCAGATGAAAGTCGGCCGACAGCAGGCGCTGAATATCGGAGTTGACGGCGGGGAAACCGGCCATCGATATCGTGGCGTTGGCCAGGGAGGTGTTCGGGCGTGCGGCCCCGGCAACTTCGGTGATTTTCTGAGCGAGATCCATCGCTTGGCTGCTGTAGGGGTTGTAGCTCGATTCGATCGCGAAGCGGGCGGTCTTGCCATCGGCCGACATAAAATGTTTTGCCACATCGGCGAACTGGCGATTCTCGAAGGTGTTGGCGGGCAGGTAAAAGCCGCTGGCGTTGTCCGAACCGGCGCTGGACCGCGCGGAATTTTGTAATTGGGTGGCGACCTGACTCATGCCGGACAACATTTCGATGTTGCTGTCGGCAAGGGTGTGCACGCCGGTGGCCAGGGCTTGTGCACCCGACGCGAGCTGGCTGATGCCGTTTTGGAGGCGGCGGATATTGCCGGCCATGTCGGCGGGATCGCCGAGTGCTCCGAAAGCCTTGTTCAGCGAGGTGACCGTGCTCTGCAGATCTGCTACGGTGCCCGCCGCATTGTCGCTGCCCGGCTGGTACATGTCGCCCAGGTTGGCGAGCTGGCTGAAAAAGCCGCCATCGCGCAAGGTCACCAGAATCTGCACCTGATCGCGGATCTGGGCACACTCGGGTGTGGTGGCACACCACGGGGAGGTGTTGAGCGCACCAACCAGCGGATCGATCGTGGCGATCGCGTTTTGGGCTTGTTGAGCTTCTTGACGCAGTCCCGGCCCGGTTCGGATCGCTTGATCGATGGTTGGTGTGGTAGCCGAAAGTTGCTGCAGCAGAGGGCGAAAGTGTTGAAATTGCGATCCGCTGGACTGGGCTTGGGTAAGGACCGCGGTCAGCGGTGTCAATGCCGTGCGCAGGGTGGTGTCAAGTTGCGCCAGGCCGCCGGCGAGTTGGTCGGCGCCACTGGTGAGTTTGGCCAGGTCGTCCTTATGGGCGTCTCCCTTGGCGACCGCGCCGGCCATCTTGTTGCCGATCTGGCCGTTTTGCCACGAGAGCTGTGCCTGATCGAGGCGTGCACCGGTGGGCCGAGTGACACCGGAAACCTTGGTGACGCCCGGCAATTGCGACACTCGAGACGCCATTTCATCTAGGTCGGCTAGGCCTTTACTGGTGCGCATATCTGTGGGTGATTCGACGACCATGAACTGTGTGATGACGATATCTTTGCGGAAATGCCTATCCAGCAAGCGATAGCCCTCATTGCTGGTGGTCGTCGCCGGCTGTCCTTGCCGATCGTCGTAGCTGATGTGCATAGTCAGCGCGACAGCCGCGAGGCCTAATACAAGTGCCAGGCTGGCGGCCAGCAGTGGGGCGGGTCGGCGGACCACGGCCACGGCGATCCAGTTCCAGTATCGGCGCGTGCGGTCAGCTTTGGGTTCGCCAATGCCATGTTTCGCGGCAAGCGCCAATACCGGAGGAAACAACGTTACTGTAGCTGCGACTCCGACAAAGACAGCGATCGCGCACGCCGGGCCTAATGCGCTAAATACGCTCAGCTTCGCAAAGACCAAGGATAGAAACGCAAACGCCACAGTCGCGGCGGAAGCCATGATCACCCGCCCGATGGTGGCGGTTGCGTTAATCACAGCCAGGTCAGCCGAAATCATCTGGCGGCGCTGCTCGTGATACCGGCTGATCAGAAACACGGAATAATCGGTGCCGGCACCCAACAAGATGGCAGTCATGAACGCAATCGTGAATTGCGACACCGGCATTCCTGATTCGCCCAGCGCCGAGAGCACCCCGCGCCCGACCGCCAGGCTCACACCGATCACGAGCAATGGCAGCAACGCGGTAACTAGTGACCGATAGATGACCAGCAAAATCACCGCGATCAGACCGGCTGTCACGATGGAGATGCCAATCAAATCCTGCTCAGCCGAATCGATTAGATCGCTGAATGTCGCGGGAGGTCCGGTTACACGAACGATCGTGGACGTACCGCTAAACGACTCGGCGACAATAGCGCGCACCGCCCGAACGGATTCCGCCGCTCTAGGATCGCCGAGCGTGCCAGCTACCCCGACCGGCACATACCACGCCTTGCCATCCTGGCTCATCGCCTGACCCGCAGTAACGGGGTCGGCTAACAGATCCTGAACCAGTCGCACGTGCTGGGAGTCGGCACGCAACCGCGAAACCATCGTTTTGTAGCGCTGACGCACCGGCGCAGTCAGGCCCGTCGGGTCCTCGAATGCAACAAAGACGGTGGTCTTGGACCCCTGCTCGCCGAATGCCGTGCCCATCCGGTCAACCGTCTGCAGCGATGGAGCATCAGGGGGGACCAGATTCACCGACTGCTGTTTCACAACGGTTTCCAGCTGGGGGAACAGCATCGCCAGGACGCCGGCGGTCACCACCCACGCCCCGATGACCAGCACCTTATGTCGGATGCTGAACCCCGCCAGGCGAGCTAGTCGATCACTGTATGCGCCCTCGCCCGCCGCGACCTTGCGAAGTTGCTCCCGAACTGGGCGACTCAGCGTCGCCACCCCCGAGGAAACCCACCCGTTGTCCGCCATCCCCCACCTCCGTTATCCCAAAAGAAACTAACGGTGTCGGAACAGTACCGCTAGTACCCTTTCGCTTCGTCGCCGAAACCGCGACAGGCGTGCACCCGTCGACCGCTACCGCACTACTCACCTGGATTGGCCCGAGAGCACCCCGCAGGCGACGGACCAGCATTTCGCGCCTGGCGCGACGTGCCCCTCGGCGCGCAGGTTGATTGACCGTGACGACGCACCGTCGCCGAAATTCTGAAAGGTTCATGAACGCCGCAGACGAAAAGCCAGCCGGGAAGTTAGCCTGGTGGGATCGTCGTGCACGTGGTTGTACATTTCCCGGTTCATCAAATTGTCGTCCAGGTATGAGCAGTAGCGAGGCGGGTAATGCCGAGGACGAACGCGGTCTTGGTCCGGCGGCGTTCGGTGGATGTCACTGGTAATGGTGCGGCCGCTGAGCCTGAAACCGCGAGCCGCACTCATCCACACTTGGGTCCTGGTTAGCGCAAGCAGCGCATTCATCGCAGAACGCCATCCTCGGCGTGTGCGAGTCCCTGCCGCACAAGTTGGGAGGGTTCGTGGGATGGCCTCATGAACCGACATGCCAGCCGTGCATTGGTGGCCTTTTGGACCACGGGTTGTTCGAGCCGTTGCCTGATCACGAATCCCCCTACTACGCACAAACCCCTACGAATAACTGTACTATTGGTAGCGCTATGCTACCAACAGTAGCGTTAGTTGGGTAGTGGCTGGATCAATCGCCAATGCAGATGCGATTCGGTGCGGGCCAGGTATGCGTAGGGTTTACGGTGACCATATGGAGCGCGACGGTTTTGACATGCCGGTCGACGACGATGTCGATCCGCGCCTGGTGCGCTCCCGGACCCGGCTATTAGATGCAGCCACCAAACTCCTCAGCGCCGGCGGGATTGAAGCCGTCACCATAGACGCGGTCACCAAGGCCTCTAAAGTTGCGCGCACGACCCTCTATCGCCACTTCAGCAGCTCCACTCAACTACTGGCCGCCACATTTGAACGGCTGCTGCCGCAGGTTCACCTTCCGCCGGCGACGGGATCGTTGCGCGACCAACTCATCGAACTGTTGAGCCGACAGGCCACGCTGTTCCAGGAGGCGCCGCTGCACGTCACCACACTGGCTTGGGTCGCGCTTGGCCCAACATCAAACAGCACTCAGGAGACCTACGATCGGCACGCGCTGCGGACCCGGATCATCGAGCAGTATCGCCAGCCGTTCGATCTACTTTTGCAAAGCCCCGAAGCCTGCGCCGACCTCGATGAATTCGACCCCGAGCTGATCCTGTGCCAACTCGTGGGGCCGGTCGCCTTCGCGCGCCTCACCGGGCTGCGTGCCATCGATCGTCAAGACTGTGAGCGCATCGTCGATGACTTCCTCGCCGCGCACCGCCGCAAGGTCGACGAGCCCGCATCGTAGTGATCCCGCTCCGCGGGAATGGCGCCGCCCCAGCCGCTCTGCCTGACGCGCAGTTCGGCTAATTTGCCGACCACGAGATAGGCAAAGACATATAGCCCCGGATGAGGCCCGACCGCAGGCGCTGCGCGTTCTCTAGGTCGACTTCCCAGTTGGGCACTCGGGCCAGCAGGGCGCGCAACGCTATCCGGGCCTCCATCCGCGCTAATGACGCACCGAGACAGAAGTGGATACCTCGGCCGAACGCCACTTGATGTTCGGGTTTGCGCCCGATATCGAACACGTCGGGATCAGCAAACACTCGTTCGTCACGGTTAGCCGAGCCGAACAACAGCAGCACTGAATCACCGACGGACATCGTGACGCCATGCAGCGTGACGTCGCGGGTCAGAGTTCGTGAAAGTCCTTGCACCGGTGAGTCATACCGGAGGAGCTCCTCAACTGCGGGACCAAGCAAGTTGTCATCGGCGACTAGTCGTCGGCGAATGTCGGGATCGCTCGCAAGCACTACTGCGGCGTTGCTGAGCAGGTTCGAGGTGGTCTCATGGCCTGCGATGAGCAGCAACAGGCAAAAGCCAAGGAGGTCCTCGTCAGTAAGACGCTTTCCGTCGATCTCGGCGGACACCAAGGCCGACATCAAGTCGCCGCGCGGTTCGCGTCGACGCTCGGCGAGGAAGTCGGTGAAGTAGGCATAGACGGCCGCAGCCGCGGCCAGCCCCTCGCCCATCTCACCGCGCGCCGGATTGGACTGGACCATCGTGGTTGACCACTGCCGAAACTGTGCGCGGTCCTCGCGAGGAATGCCGAGCAAATCAGCGATCACCATGGCCGGCAGGACGGCGGCAAAGTCGGCGGCAAAGTCAACCGACCCTGCGCCCCGGTCAAGGCAATCTGATAAATCCTCCGCCAGGTCCTCAATCCCACTACTTAACGCCGCGATGCGCCGCGGGGTGAACGCCTTGCTTACCAACGCGCGCAGCTGATCGTGTCGCGGGGGATCCATCAAAATCATCATGGGCAAGAACGATGCGTGGAAATCTGAGCCCGGTGGAGTTGGAAATATGCCGTCCACGGATGAGTAGGTGTGATGGTCAAGCAGCGCGCTGACGACATCTTCGTGGCGACTGAAAACCCACGTGTTGGAATCGGCTGCGCGATACAGCGGGGCTTTGTCGCGCAGCTGCCGGTAGATGGGGTAGAGATCGTCCTGAATCGTCGCATCGAACGGGTCGTAGCGAAGTTGCACCGTCGTCATCTGAGCTCCTACCGCTGTGAATCTAATTATACGGCTGTCTAATCCAGTAGTTTAGACTGTAAGTCCAACCGAGAGGAGCGTCAATGCGCGAGGTTCCGCGAAAAATTGCCGACCGCCTGCCGCCGGCGGCGGCACTTTTCGCAGACCGCGGGCTCAACGACACCAAGATCGAAGACGTCGCCGCCACCACCGGCATCGCCAAGGCCACCCTTTACTACTACTTCGCCGGCAAAGAGGAAATACTCGCCTTCCTCCTCGAAGACGTCCTACAGCAAGTCGCGCACGAGGTCGCCGCAGTCGTGGAGGCAGAAGGCTCCGCCGCTCAGCGCCTGCACGCAGTCATCAGTGCCCAGCTGCGCGTGATGGCACAGAGACCCGCCGTCTGCCGCGCTCTCATCGGGGAACTGGGCCGCGCCGCCCGCATGCCCGTCATCGCCGACATGATCAGCGCCGCATACTTCGCACCCGTCGAGACGTTACTTCGCGCTGGCGCCGGCGACGGCTCACTCGTGACCCTCGACAACCCAGCAGTTGCCGCGATCGCGCTATTCGGTGCCGTCACGACCAGCGCACTGACCTACCTAGTGCTTGACGATGCGCTCGACGAAGATCGAATTGCCAGAACAATTCACGACCTCGTTTTTGTCGGTTTACGACCGCGCTAGCCGTCCCCCGCACCGCGTGGACGGTAGTGCGCAGCTGAGCATGGCCCGCGACTCGGACTATCCGGAGCATCCAGGCGACGCGGGGTCGTCGGAGTGAGCTACAGACAGCGCGTGACGCAGCGGATGAAGTACGGCTGGCCCACCCGTATGCACCGCCAGCCGCAGCTGCTCAATGACTGTGTGCACCTGACGTCGCTCTTCAGTGTCGGAAAGTCCGAATTCATAAAGCTCCCAACGATATTTATGATCCTCCAGCCGCAGGAGTAGCTCGTTGATCACGTTGTCCAGGTCCATCTGCTCAGCGGCCAATTCCTGATGATTCCTCGGCCGCTCACCATCCGGCAGGCGCGGCGACAGTTCGATGGTCACGTGCTAAGCGTATGTAGCCGGTTGCTGCAATGCGACGGTCAGAGGTGAATTGCGTTAGATCACTTACGGCCCGCGAGTTGTTCGTCGCGCACCGCCTTCGCCCGATCCGCCGATAACGCTGCCGCGAGCTGGGATGCGAACGCTGGTCCGTCGTTCACAAGGGCGTAGCCACCCGCGAAGCCGCCTTGGCGGCAGAGAAGTCGCCTCCGACAGACGTTGCGGTGGCGTACTTTGCCAGTCTTGGAGTTTGTTCGTTGAACTGCGACGCGGGTCATTCGCGGAACGAGTGCGGTGGGGAAGCAGTGGGTGCAATCGCTATGAATGGCCTGTGAGCGAGACCACCGACGGATGATCCTTCGGGCCGTCAGGTATGCGTCCTGGGCGATCTCAACGACTGCGGTTGCTCGTTCCAACCCGTGGACCCCCCAAAAGCGACCCGGTCCGCGGCCCGGCCGCCGCCAGGCCTCCGGAACGATGTGCTGGTATTCCTTGTCGCCCAATCTATTCGGTGATGAGTGCTTCGTGAAGTAGATCGCCAAGCGTTTGGGGTCGCAAGCACGCAATCCGTTGAGGCTGTCGATAGCCGTACCGGCGCGCAAGTGGCGTGTGCGTTGTTCAGGGTCGGGATGGGCGACGACTTCCGCCCATTCCTGCGACAACCATTCGCTGAACCTACGGCCTGATCGACCGACGGTATACGGGGGAGCCATCCATAGGTGAATGTGTGGTGCGCCGCGGCGTTGAAATTCCATCTTCCAGATGTAGCGCGCTGGTTCACCCCATTCGCGCTGAAATCGTTTGCGCCACAGCATCATATGTCGCTTTACGCTGGCTCCATCGGGTGCGACCGATTCCCAGTCGCCGGGGTAGGTCAGCGTGACCATCGCGGGTACCCGTCCGCTTTCCACCATCGGCGTGTAGTCCAGCTCGGCGAAGGTGCGGCACATCGCCGCACGCGACTTGCGGGACCATTCGGTGATCGCACGGCCCGACGGGTCAGGCACATCACGACCGGCCTTTATGCGGTCTACCTCGCCCGCTACGTCCTGCATGTGCTGGCCCACGGTCCGCTCAGATGCCTTCTCCGCGCGAACGGGATTGGTCCAGCCGAGACGGACGACGCCCGGGCCGATCGTGATCCGGAATCGCCCGCACTCAGGTTCGACATCCAGCCGGTCCCGTCCATGCGCCCATGGTTCGGCCGGTTCGAACAGCGCCGCTGCCGAGGCCACCATGTTGGGCCTCGGGAACCGCAGCCCCAAGGCATCCGAGGCCGACAGTTCCGCATCAACAATGCCGTCGACGGTGTCGCGGACACTTTTGGCGCATATAACAAGCCCGTTGGTCCCAGCCGGAACACGGTCTACGCCGCTCCCGCCGTCCGACCGACCGCTACCGCTCTCGCGCCCTGCGGCCTTGCCGGCCTCGGGCACTCGCGGTCTACCGGCGTCCGCCGCTCCGTCCGTGTTCCGGCTGGCCGTTCGGGTTGTGTCCGGCCGAAGGGTGAGTCGCTCCGCAATCGAGCTCGTTGAATGCGCGCTCGACCTCGTGATGCCGGGCATCGGGTACCTGCTCCCCGGGAGCCCCCAGCGCGCATCACTGAGTGACGGGCGATGAAGGGTCCCTTGTCGGGAGTGCTGTCACCGTGTCCGGTCTGTGTCCGATCGCCGGACGAGCAGCCTGCGTCAGACGCGCTCAGCGCGGCGTATTTGACGTATGGGAGTCATTAAACCGCAGGCCAGCGGCCGTTCCATCCACCTGAAAAGCGGAAGGTCGGCGGTTCGATCCCGCCCCTGGCCACCAAGGATCTGCGAATCCTCGGCGTAGCGCGCGT